>JAHBSO010000020.1 GCA_019639075.1 Actinomycetota bacterium
AGGACTGCATGGCCCGGTAGATGATCGGGGTGTCGGTGCGCCAGCAGTGCGGGTAGTTGTGGTCGTAGGTCTCGTGGCGCAGCACGCGATCCGCCGCCTTGAGGTGGCGGATGATGTCGGGGTTGGCCTCGAAGACGTTGACGCCGGCCCACTCGGGCACCTCGGCGGTGAACTGGCCCTTCTCGTCGACGGGCACGACGAGCGGGATCCCGTTGGCCTCGCCGACGCGCTGGTCGTCCTCGCCGAAGCCGGGCGCGATGTGCACGACGCCGGTGCCCTCGGTGGTGTCGATGAAGTCGCCGGCGAGCACCCGGAAGCTGTCGGGGTTGTCGGCGAAGTAGTCGAAGAGCGGCCGGTAGGTGCGCCCGACCAGGTCGGCGCCGGTGAGGGTGGCGACGACCTCGCCCTCGCCGAGCTCGGCCGCGTAGTGGTCGACGGTGGCCGCGCCGAGCACGTAGTTGGTGCCGTCGACGGCGACCACCGCGTACTCCAGGTCGGGTCCGACCGCGAGCGCCAGGTTCGACGGCAGGGTCCACGGCGTGGTCGTCCAGGCGAGGATCCGCATCGGGCCCAGGTCGCCCTCGGCGGGGTCGAGGTCGAAGGCGACGGTGAGGGCGGGGTCCTGGCGGGGGCGGGTGGCGTCGTCGAGGCGGATCTCGAAGTTCGACAGCGGGGTCTCGGCGCCCCAGCTGTAGGGCATGACGCGGTAGGCCTGGTACACGAGGCCCTTGTCCCACAGCGCCTTGAACGCCCACATGACCGACTCCATGTAGGGCAGGTCCATGGTCTTGTAGTCGTCGTCGAAGTCGACCCAGCGGGCCTGGCGGTCGACGTAGCGCTCCCACTCGGTCGTGTACCGCATGACCGACTCGCGGCACGCCTGGTTGAACGCGGCGATGCCGTACTCGGTGATCGCCTTGTGGCCGGCGACGCCGAGCTCCTTCTCCACCGCCATCTCGGCCGGGAGGCCGTGGGTGTCCCAGCCGAAGCGGCGTTCGACCCGGCGGCCACGCATCGTCTGGTAGCGGGGGACCACGTCCTTGACGTAGCCGGTGAGCAGGTGGCCGTAGTGGGGGAGGCCGTTGGCGAAGGGCGGGCCGTCGTTGAAGACCCAGCGCTCGGACTCCGGGCGCTGCTCCACCGACGCCTCGAAGGTGCGGTCGGCGGTCCAGCCCTCGATGATTTGACGCTCGATCGCCGGGTAGTCGGCGCGGGTCGGAACCTTCGGGTAGGGGGTCTGGCCGTCGTCGCTCACGGCGTCCGATCCTACCGACGGCCCCCACGGCCTCCCCCAAGCGAAACGGCCGTGACACGCCCGCCCGCCCACCCGCCCGCCCGCCCGCAGACCGTTCTGGCGTAGATGGTGGTGGCCGCGCCACCACCACCTACGCCAGAACGATGGGGTACGGGGTTGGGGTACGGGGTTGGGGTACGGGGTTGGGGTACGGGGTTGGGGTACGGGGTACGGGGTGAGGGGTGGAGGTGGGAGGATCGGGGGATGCGCCACGTCCGCTTCGACATCGCGTCGCTCGCGCTGGAGCGGGTGGACGTGCCGCTGCGGGCCGCGTACCTGCTCGTGGCCGAGGCCGACGACGGGGTCGTACCGCAGTGGGAGGTGCTCGCCTACGCGCTCGACGTCGCCCCCTTCGAGCAGCGGGTGCACCGGGTCGACCTCACGACCCTCGACGGTCGGTACTTCCGCGGCGAGGCCGCGCTCGTCCGCTCGGTCGAAGGGGCCCACGTGCTCCGCGGGGTGGGGGAGCTGATCGGTTTCGATCCCGCCGAGCTCGACGGCTGACCGACCGTCGCCCGACGCCGGCGGCCATGCTGGACCGATGACCGGGGGGCGACGATCGAGGCACGTGGTCGTCGCGGTGCTGCTCGCCCTGTCGTTCCTCGGCGGGTGCGCGGCCGGAGAAGTCGACCGATCCGCCGCCGCCACCTCGGCGACCACCACCTCCGCGAGCTCCACCGCCGTGGCCACCACCGCGGTGTCGACCACCGAGCGGACCGGGGCGGCTCCGACCTCGACCGCGCCGCTACCCACCGCGCCGCCACCGGCCGTGGCGCCGCCCACGACCGTCGACCGGACGACGGTCGTCGACGGGATCCCGCCGGTGCCCGACGGCCCGGCCACCGCCCTCGTCGACCGGCTCGTGATGGCCGATCCGTCGGCGCCCGAGGAGTACCGCCGCGCCGCCTTCGGTTCGGGGTGGGACTACGACCCGACCACCGGCTGCAACACGCGGGAGCTGGTGCTGGCGGAGGAGTCCGGGCCGGGCCTCGTGGTCGACGACCGGTGCCGGCCGGTCGCCGGGAGCTGGACGTCGATCTACGACGGCATGGTCACCTCCGATGCCGCCGACCTGGAGATCGACCACGTGGTGCCGCTGGCCGAGGCGTGGCGGACCGGGGCGGCGACGTGGACCGCCGAACGGCGCGAGGCCTTCGCCAACGACCTCGACGACCCGGGGACGCTGGTCGCCGTGTCGTCCCGGTCGAACCGCTCGAAGCAGGACTCGACGCCGGCCGGCTGGTTGCCCGACTCGGTCGAGGGGCGCTGCTGGTTCGTCGAGGATTGGGTCCGGGTGAAGTACCGGTGGGGCCTGACCGTCGCACCGGACGAGAAGGTGGCGATCACCCAGGTGCTCGCCGGCTGCTGAGCAGCGAGCGGGCATCGACGCCGCTGCTCCCGGTCAGACGGCGGAGGCCGCGAGGGCGAGCACGGCGACGGTGGCGACGAGGAACGCCAGCAGCAGGCCCCACGCCGACCAGGTGAGCGAGAACCACAGTCGGGCCGTGTGCTCCGGCGTGAACGGGACGAGGAGCGGGTGCCGGTCCTCGTCCGGGCCGGCCCGGCCGATGACCGCGGAGATGAGCCGGCCGGTGCCGACCGCGCGTCGGATCCGGCCGCCCGGTCGACGGGGGCCACCTCGTCGTCGGCGGAGACGGCCGGCCAGCTCCCGCAGGTCCGACGTGTCGCTCATCCCGCTGAGCAGGTCGCGGGCCTGGCGGCGGACCTCCGCGGGATGCGAGACGCTGTCGCGGAGCCGGCCGAGGGAACGCCAGGCCACGGCCGGGGCGACGACGGCCGGGATGCAGGCGGCGAGGGCGACGACGAGCAGCGGGGTCCGGTCCATGAACGCGGCGACGGCGAGGACGGCGGCGAGCACGCCGAACACCAGGACGGCGAGCGCGGTGCTGCCGAGCAGGCCGATGCCCCGGGCGACGGTCGTCAGCACCCGCCCGCTGCCGTCGCCGGCGAGCTCGCGGCGGAACCACGACAGGTCGTCGTCGGTGGGAGCGGGATCGGTCATGTGATCGCCCTCGTTCGGAGGTCGTGCCACGCGGCGGCCAGGCGGTCGAGGCCTTCGGCCACGTGCGCGGCGGGACGGTCCACGCAGATGCGCAGGTGCGGGTCGGGGCCGCCGTCGACGCGGTGGGCCGAGCCGGGGGAGACGTGGACGCCGTGGCGTCGGGCGAGCGCCACGAAGGGCGCCGCGTCGGCGAGCGGGAGCTCGGGCCAGAGCGCGCTCGACCCGGTCGGCCGCTCGACCGTCCAGTCGGGCAGCACCTCGTGGAGGTGGTCGATGGCGCGGTCGACGGCGACCTCGAGCTCGTTCCGCCGGCGCTCGGCCAGCTGCTCCAGCTCCGGCACGAGCTGGAGCGCGATGAGCTGGGCGGGCATCGATGCCCCGAGGTCGGTGGCGATGCGCACACGGGCCAACCGCTCCCGGGTCACCCCCGTGGCCCGGATCCAGCCGATGCGCAGGGTCGCCCACGCGACCTTGGTGCAGGACTCGGCCGAGATCACCGGCGCGTGCCGGCACAGCGAGGCGAAGCTCGGGCCGGCCCGGCCGCCGAACGCGAGGTCCGCGAGGGCCTCGTCCTCGAAGAGGATGGCGTCGCCGTGCTCGTCGAGGACGTCGGCGATGGTGCGGCGGCGGGCTGGCGCGATCAGCCGTCCGGTCGGGTTCTGTGGTCCGGTCTGGAGGTAGACGACGGCCGGTCGGTGTCGGCGCAGGAGGCGGCGGAGCGCATCGGGGTCCGGTCCGCCGCGGTCGCCCGGGATCGGGACGGCGCGGGCCCGACGGTGGTCGAGGGTGTCGAGCAGGCCGGGGTAGGACGGGTCCTCGACCAGCACCGTGGCGCCGGGGTCGACGAAGGCGTCCATGGTGAGGGCGATCGAGTGGTGGGTGCCGTGGGTGACCTCGATCTCGGACGGGTCGGTGGGGCGGCTCAGGCGGCCGGCCCGTTCGGCCAGCACCTCCCGGAGCGCGGGGAGACCGCTCGGTTCGAGGTGGCCCTGTGCGGCGACGATGTCCTCGGTGCGCACGACGAGCGGCGGCAGGTGGCGTCCGTCGGTCGGCACGACGGCCGCGAGGTCGACGCCGCTGCGGGGGAGGAAGTTGCTGCCGACCCGGTGGCCGACCGGCCCCTCGCCGGCGGCGCCGACGACCTCGGTGCCCCGGCCCTGGCGGCTCGTGACCAACCCGTCGGCCCGCAGCTCGTCGAGCGCGGCGGTGACCGTGCTCCGGCTGACGGCGAGCAGTTCGGCCATCCGTCGTTCCGGCGGCAGGCGGGTGCCGGAGCGGAGCAGCCCGCCGGTGATCGCCGAGCGGAGCGACTGGGCCAGCCGGCGCGACAGCCCGCCGTGGCCCTGGTTGGTCCAGTCGCCGAGCGCCGAGAGCAGGCCGTCGGCGGTCAATGGCCCGGTCGACGTCCCGATTGGCTCGACGATTGGACTGGTTGACATGGTGCCAATCATGGCCGATTGGCCCGGGACATGTCGTGCCGCTTCCCGCACCATCGAACGATGTTCGCTCCTCACTGCCCGACGTGTCGTCACCGGGTCCTGCTCGGCCCCCGCCGGGTCGAGCGCATCACCAACACCCCGGACGGCCCGATCGTCGAGCTCCGCTGCTTCTGTGGGACCGCCATCGTGTGGTCAGGCGGGGCGGCCGCGGCCGAGGACGTAGCAGGCGACCGCCGCGGCGGCGGCCACGTTGAGCGAGTCGACGTCGCCGTGCAGGGGGATGCGTACGGGCCGGTCGATCCGCGCCAGCGTGTCGGGGCGGAGGCCCGGTCCCTCGGCGCCGAGCACCAGGGCGACCTTCTCGTCGGGTCCGAACGACACGTCGTCGATCGACTCGGCCGTCGGCGCCGGCGTCAGCGCCACGAGCTCGAACCCTGCGTCGGTCACCACGTCGAGGCCGTCGGGGAACCGGGGTGCCCAGGCGTAGGGGAGTGAGAACACCTCGCCCATGGCGACCCGCGAGGCCCGGCGGTACAGCGGGTCGCAGCACGACGGGTCCAGGATCAACGCGTCGGCGCCCAACGCCACGGCGCTGCGGGCGATGACCCCGAGGTTCGTCGGGTTCGTCAGGTTCTCCAGCACGACGACGCGCACCGCGTCCGCCAGCACCTCCGCGGCCGACGGCACCGGTCGTCGGTCGAACGAGGCGATGCAGCCGCGGTGCATCGCCATCCCGGTGATGCGGAGCACGACGTCGGGCGCGGCCGCGTAGATCGGCACGTCGACCGGCACCGCGTCGGGCAGGGGCTGGGTGCGGACCCCGTCGACGAGCATCGACCGCAAGCGGTAGCCGGCCCGCAGCGCCCGCTCGACGACCAGGTCGCCCTCGGCGATGAAGATGCCGTCCAGGTCCCCGCCGGGTGCCTCGCGTCGCCGACGGAGGTCGGCATCGCGCAGCCCGACGAACTCCTCGATGCGCGGGTCGTCGAGGTCGGCCACGGGGATCCAGCTCACGTCCCGAGTCTGGCCCGCCCCGTCCCGCCCCGGGCTACGGCGAACGACGTATTGACCCGCGCCGGGGTGGAACGTTCACTCGGCCCATGTCCTCATCGCTCCGCACCCGGCCCCGTCGCGCCCTCGCCGCCTCCACCGCCCTGCTCCTCCTCCTGCTGTCGTCGTGCAGCAGCGACGGAGGCGATGCCACCGGGGCCACGACGACCGACGCGACCGCCGCGGTGGACACGACCGCCACCGATGCCGCGGTCACGTCGACGACCGACGAAGGCACCTCGGACGACACCGACGACGCCAGCGATGACACCGGGGCCGACGAGGGCGCGCTCGTGCTCACCGTCGACGGGACGGAGGTCGCGCTCAGCGGAACCTGCTCCTACGATCCGTCGGACCTGACGGTCGCGGGCGTGGCGTTCGCGCAGGCCAGCGGGACCGACGACGAGGGCGAGCCCTATGGCGTGCAGTTCTCGGTGAGCGGCAGCCGGGAACGGCGGACCCAGGTGCGCGTCGCGCTCCCGGACGACTCGTACACCGTCGCGTGGGAGCAGGACGGCTCGCTGTCGCAGTCGTCGGACGAGGGGAGCTACGTGCTCGGCGACGGCGCCGTCGAGATCACGGTGGTGACGCCGGCGGGCGACGCGACCGTGGTCGGCCCCTGCACCGAGCGCTGACGAGGTCGCGAGCGGTCCGCCCGGTCAACCTGCGTTGGCCACCCGGCCGACGAGCGCGACCGCCTCGGCCCGCGAGCCGACGTCCAGGGCGCGGTAGATCGCCTCGAGGTGCTTCTTCACGGTGGCCGGAGAGATGCCCAGGTCGATGCCGAGCTGGTGGTTGGAGCGCCCATCGGCCAGCCCGACCGCGACCTCGGCCTGCCGCCGCGTGAGGCCGTGCTGGTCGCGCAGCAGCTGCTCGACCGGTGTCGGACGACGGACGAGCACCACGTGCGGGGGCACGGTGTTCGGGACCACCAGCGCGGCGACCGCCGGGGCGGCCGCCCCGTCCGATGTCGTGATGCGGACCGGGTCGGAGCGACGCGGCGGCCCCGTCGGCCGGGTCGGCGCCGCGAGCGCGTCGCGCAGGGCGCGCCGAAGCTCCGCCGGGACCAGTCCGGCGGCGTCGGCGAGGCCGACGCCCTCGTCCGTGTCGGCGACGACCCGGCCGTCGCCGTCGACCAGGACGACCTGCCAGCCGTCGCCGGCGAGCGCGGCGTGCAGGGCGACCCGGTCCGCCCGGAGCTGCACCGTCCGGTAGGCGTGGAGGACCCGGGCCCGGAGCACGTCGAGGATCGCCCGATCGCGGGCGTCGAAGCCCTCGGAACCGCGGTTGACCGCCAACGCGATCTGCACCCCCTCCGGCGCCGGGAGCGGGGCGAGCAGTTGCGAGCCGATGCCCAGCGGCGCATAGAACTCCCGGTACAGGTCGGTGCGGTGGAACGCCTCCACGTCGGTCACGTCCTCCCACGTGGTCGCCCCGCGAGGCCCGTGCTCGGCGAGGTCGATCAACACGGGGTGCTGGTGGGCGAACCGCTCGAAGATGGGTTGCGCGTCGATCCACCAGGCGTCGTCGGGGTCGGGCACGATGACCGCGAAGGCCCGCTGCGCCGCAGCGTTGACCTCGGTGTAGGTGGCCGAGATGCCCGGTACGAGCTCGAGCAGCGCCTCGGCGGCGACGCGCCCGAAGCGCTCGAGGTCCGAGAGCACCTCCAGCTGCGCGATCAGCGCGTCGATCGCCGCGCTGTCGCTCGCTCGCAGGTGGCCCGCTGCCGCCGGCCCGCCGGCGGTCACCGGCGGGCTGAACCCGTGCGCGTCGCGGAGGTGCGCGGGTTCGTTCCGGTCTCGACGGCGGGTCACGTTCGGATTCTCTCAAGACGGGAGGGGTGCGGTGGACCGAGATCCTTGACCGTGCGGGGGACTCGGTTTACCGTTCCGCCCACATCCGAGCGACTGCAGCCGACCCCGCCCCACGGCCGGGTTGGAATCCTGGTGCGCGCGGGCCTAGGATCGCCCGTTGCCGTGGTGTGCCGTCGTCGCTCTCAGAAGTGGATGATCGAAGCGATGCTGTTCAGCGCGGCCGTCAACGCGTGATCATCCGCCGCTGAGGAGCCGACTTGTCCTCCGTTTCCACCATCCGGGACCGCTATTCGTTCGCGAACCTCGACGAAGCGCTCCCCCTCCCCGACCTCATCGCCATCCAGCGTGAGTCCTTCGACTGGTTCCTCGAGCAGGGCCTGGCCGACACGTTCCGGGACATCTCCCCGATCCGGGACTTCACCGAGACCCTGGAGCTGCACCTCGAGTTCGACCCGAACGACGAGGACCTCCGTCCCACCCCCAAGTTCTCCGTGGAGGAGTGCAAGGAACGGGACATGACGTACTCGGCGCCGATCTTCGTGCGCGCCACGTTCGTCAACAAGAACACCGGTGAGATCAAGGAGCAGACGGTCTTCATGGGGGACTTCCCCAAGATGACCGAGAAGGGGACCTTCGTCATCAACGGCACCGAGCGCGTCGTCGTGTCGCAGCTCGTCCGTTCCCCCGGCGTGATCTTCCAGCCCGGTGAGCGCTTCCGCCTCCGGAACCTGGCCAAGCACCAGCTCGTCACCGGCACCATCCACCCCTACCGCGGCGAGTGGATCGAGTTCGACGTCGAGCAGAAGCCCGGCAAGGACGTCACCGCCGGCACCCGCGTCGCCCGCAAGCGCCGCCTCGGCATCTTCGTGCTGCTGCGGGCCCTCGGCTACGACGAGGAGAACGCCCCCGGCTTCCTCGACGCCTTCGTCCGCCACTTCGACTTCCTCGAGGGCCAGTGGGAGAAGGAGCGCGACGCCGCCACCACCCAGGACGAGGCGCTCGTCGAGATCTACAAGCGGGCCCGTCCGGGCGAGCCGCCGTCGGTCGAGTCGGCCAAGCAGTACTTCCGCAACGCCTTCTTCGAGTCCCGGCGCTACGACCTCAGCCGGGTCGGCCGCTACAAGCTCAACCGCAAGCTCGGCGCCGAGATCGACAAGATCGCCGAGCTGTTCCCGATGCTCGAGGGCACCAACGCCGAGGGCACCCCGCTGCTCGACCGCCCCGAGCTCGACCAGCCGGTGCTCAGCCGCTGCGAGGTCCTCGCCTCGATGACCTACCTCCTGCACCTCGTGCAGGCCACGCCGGGCTACCGCCTCGACGACCAGGACCACTTCGCCAACCGCCGCATCCGCTCGGTCGGCGAGCTGATCCAGAACCAGGTCCGCATCGGCCTGTCCCGCATGGAGCGGGTCGTGCGCGAGCGCATGACCACCCAGGACGTCGAGGCGATCACGCCCCAGACGCTCATCAACATCCGGCCCGTGGTCGCGGCGATCAAGGAGTTCTTCGGGACCTCCCAGCTGTCGCAGTTCATGGACCAGGTCAACCCGCTGTCGGGCCTCACCCACCGCCGTCGCCTCTCCGCGCTCGGCCCGGGCGGCCTGTCCCGTGAGCGGGCCGGCTTCGAGGTGCGCGACGTGCACTTCAGCCACTACGGCCGCATGTGCCCGATCGAGACCCCCGAGGGTCCGAACATCGGTCTCATCGGCGCCCTGGCGACCTTCGCCCGGGTCAACGAGTTCGGCTTCATCGAGTCGCCGTACCGCAAGGTCGAGAACGGTCGGGTCACCGACGAGATCGTCTACCTCGCGGCCGACGAGGAGGAGGAGTACGTCGTCGCCCAGGCGAACACGCCGGTCGACGCCGACGGCAGCTTCGCCGAGGAGCGCGTGCTCGTGCGGCGCTCGCCGCAGGCCGCCTCCCTCGAGGACCTCCGCCTCCAGCTGGAGCGGGACATCTTCTTCGGCGCCACCACCGACATCCAGTACGTGCCCGGCAGCGAGGTCCAGCTCATGGACGTCTCGCCCCGCCAGATCGTCTCGGTCGGCACCGCGCTGATCCCGTTCCTCGAGCACGACGACGCCAACCGCGCGCTCATGGGCGCCAACATGCAGAAGCAGGCGGTGCCGCTCGTCCGCTCCGAGGCGCCCTACATCGCCACCGGCATCGAGAGCCGCGCCGCCCGCGACGCCGCCGACATGATCATCGCCACCGACGACGGCGAGATCGTCGAGGTCGACGGCCGCATCATCACGGTGCAGTACAAGAACGACGGCAAGCGCACCTACAAGCTGGCCAAGTTCGAGCGGTCCAACCAGGACACCTGCATCAACCAGCGGCCGATCGTGGCCACCGGTCAGAAGGTGAAGAAGGGCGACATCCTCGCCAACGGCCCCTCGACCGACAACGGCGAGCTGGCCCTCGGCAAGAACCTCCTCGTGGCCTTCATGCCCTGGGAGGGCTACAACTTCGAGGACGCCATCATCCTCTCGGAGCGCCTGGTGAAGGACGACGTGCTCACGTCGATCCACATCAAGGAGCACGAGATCGATGCCCGCGACACCAAGCTCGGCCCGGAGGAGATCACCCGGGACATCCCGAACCTGAGCGAGGACATCCTTGCCGACCTCGACGACCGCGGGATCATCCGCATCGGCGCCGAGGTCGAGGCCGGCGACGTGCTCGTCGGCAAGGTCACCCCCAAGGGCGAGACCGAGCTCACCCCCGAGGAGCGCCTGCTGCGCGCCATCTTCGGTGAGAAGGCCCGCGAGGTGCGCGACACCTCGCTCAAGGTGCCCCACGGCGAGACCGGCAAGGTCATCGACGTCCGGGTCCAGACCCGTGAGGACGGCCACGAGCTGCCCCCCGGCGTCAACCAGCTCGTCAAGGTGTACGTCGGCCAGCGCCGCAAGATCAGCGTCGGCGACAAGCTCGCCGGCCGTCACGGCAACAAGGGCGTCATCAGCCGGATCCTGCCGATCGAGGACATGCCGTTCCTCGCCGACGGCAGCCCGGTCGACATCATCCTGAACCCGCTCGGCGTCCCGTCCCGCATGAACGTGGGTCAGGTCATGGAGGCCCACCTGGGCTACGCCGCCCGCTGGGGCTGGGACACCGACAAGTCCGGCAAGGTCGGCGACGAGGCGATCCGCCACGAGCGCAAGACCCGTCCGGCCACCGCCCCGGCCAAGCTGATCGCCACCCCGGTGTTCGACGGCGCCTACTGGGACGAGGCCGAGGCGGCCAAGAAGCACCCGACCATCCAGCACATCCTGGAGAACCTCACGCCGGAGTCGCCCTACGCCGAGTACGGCGACGGCGGCCGGCTCATCGGCTCCAACGGCAAGACCACGCTCTACAACGGGCGCACCGGCGAGGCCTACGACAACCCGATCACCGTCGGGTACATGTACATCCTCAAGCTGGCGCACCTCGTCGACGACAAGATCCACGCCCGCTCCACCGGCCCGTACTCGATGATCACCCAGCAGCCGCTCGGCGGTAAGGCGCAGTTCGGTGGTCAGCGGTTCGGCGAGATGGAGGTGTGGGCGCTGGAGGCCTACGGCGCCGCCTACTGCCTCCAGGAGCTGCTCACCATCAAGTCCGACGACGTGCTCGGCCGCGTGAAGGTCTACGAGGCCATCGTCAAGGGCGAGAACATCCCGGAGCCGGGCATCCCCGAGTCCTTCAAGGTGCTCATCAAGGAGATGCAGGCCCTGTGCCTCAACGTCGAGGTGCTGGCCAAGACCGGCGTCGAGATCGAGATGCGCGAGCTCGACGAGGACGTCTTCCGCACCGCGGAGGAGCTGGGCATCGACCTCTCCCGTCCGGAGCGCGGCTCCGACGAGGAGGACGAGCGTCGTCAGGCCGAGCGGGCCTCCCGCTGATCCGGATCGACTGAGAGATAGAGGAAGAGACAACACATGCTCGACGTCAACAACTTCGACCAGATCCGGATCGGCCTCGCCACCGCGGACTCCATCCGCATGTGGTCCAACGGCGAGGTCAAGAAGCCGGAGACGATCAACTACCGCACGCTGAAGCCGGAGAAGGACGGCCTCTTCTGCGAGAAGATCTTCGGTCCCACCAAGGACTGGGAGTGCTACTGCGGCAAGTACAAGCGGGTGCGCTTCAAGGGCATCATCTGCGAGCGCTGCGGCGTGGAGGTCACGCGGTCCAAGGTGCGCCGTGAGCGCATGGGCCACATCGAGCTCGCCGCCCCCACCGTGCACATCTGGTACCTCCGCGGCACCCGCTCCTGGCTGGCCTACCTCCTCATGGGCACCGAGCCCCGCGAGGAGCTGAAGGCCAAGCAGCTGGAGAAGGTCATCTACTTCGCCGCCAACCTGGTGGTGTCGGTCGACGAGGAGAAGCGCGACCAGGACCTGCCCAGCCTCGAGGCCGAGGTGCTCGCCGAGCGCGAGGTCATCGAGAAGGAGCGCGAGCTCGAGCTCGCGCGCCGGATGGAGGAGCTCGAGGGCGAGATCGCCGAGCTCGAGGGCGACGGCGCCAAGGACTCCGAGATCAAGGCCCGCCAGAAGCAGGCCGACAAGGACCTCGCGATGATCCGCGAGCGCTACGAGGTCGAGCTCGACGTGCTCGAGCGGGCCTTCGACGAGTTCAAGGGCCTGTTCTCCCGCCAGATCATCGAGGACGAGATGCTGTGGCGCGAGCTCGAGGACCGCTACGGCGAGTACTTCGAGGGCGGCATGGGCGCCGACACCATCAAGGCGCTCATCAACCACCTCGACCTCGACGAGGAGGAGGAGAAGCTCCGCGCCGCGATCGACCCGCAGGAGGGCCAGCGCCCCCTGTCGGCCCAGCGCAAGCAGAAGGCCATCAAGCGCCTGAAGATCGTCGCCTCGTTCAACCAGCGCGACGAGCACGGCAAGCGGATCAACGACCCCCGGGCCATGATCCTCGACGTCGTGCCGGTGATCCCGCCGGAGCTGCGTCCGATGGTCCAGCTCGACGGTGGCCGCTTCGCCACCTCGGACCTGAACGACCTCTACCGCCGGGTGATCAACCGCAACAACCGGCTCAAGCGCCTGCTCGACCTCGGCGCCCCCGAGATCATCGTCAACAACGAGAAGCGGATGCTCCAGGAGGCCGTCGACGCGCTGTTCGACAACGGCCGCCGCGGGCGTCCGGTGACCGGCCCGGGCAACCGGCCGCTCAAGTCCCTCTCGGACATGCTCAAGGGCAAGCAGGGCCGGTTCCGCCAGAACCTGCTCGGCAAGCGCGTCGACTACTCCGGCCGTTCGGTCATCGTGGTCGGCCCGACCCTCAAGCTGCACCAGTGCGGCCTGCCCAAGCTGATGGCGCTCGAGCTGTTCAAGCCGTTCGTCATGAAGAAGCTGGTCGACGCCGAGCTGGCCCAGAACATCAAGTCGGCCAAGCGCATGGTCGAGCGGCGCAAGCCGCAGGTGTGGGACGTGCTCGAGGAGGCCATCAAGGAGCACCCGGTGCTCCTGAACCGTGCCCCCACGCTGCACCGCCTCGGCATCCAGGCCTTCGAGCCGGTGCTCGTCGAGGGCAAGGCCATCCAGGTCCACCCGCTCGTGTGCACCGCCTTCAACGCCGACTTCGACGGCGACCAGATGGCGGTCCACCTGCCGCTGTCGGCCGAGGCCCAGGCCGAGGCCCGCGTGCTGATGCTGTCGGCCAACAACGTGCTGTCGCCCGCCCACGGCCGGCCGCTCGTCACCCCGACCCAGGACATGATCATCGGCGCCTACTACCTGACCGAGCAGGTCGAGGGCGGCGCCGGCGAGGGGCGGGCGTTCCGCCACCTGCACGAGGTGGAGCGGGCCTACGAGGCCGGCGACCTCGCGCTGCACTCGCTGATCCAGTACCGCGGCGTCGACGAGGACGGCAACCGCGTGGTGGAGGAGCCGACCACCGCCGGCCGGCTCTTCTTCAACCGGGCCCTGCCGGACAGCTTCGAGTACTTCAACGTCCGCGTCGACAAGCGGGTCATGGGCGACATCGTCAACCGGCTCGCCAACCACGAGGCCAAGAACGTCGTCGCCACCAGCCTCGACGCCATCAAGAACCTCTGCTTCCGGTTCGCCGCCCAGTCCGGCATCACCATCTCGATCGACGACGTCCGCACGCCGGTCGAGAAGGCCACGATCATGGAGGAGCACGAGGCCCAGGCCCAGAAGGTCGAGGACCAGTTCCGCCGGGGCATCATCACCGACGGTGAGCGGCGCCAGAAGGAGGTCGAGATCTGGACCGACGCCACCGACAAGGTGCGTTCGGCGATGGAGGTCGGCCTCAAGGCCCAGCAGTTCAACCCCATCGACATGATGGTGGGCTCCGGTGCCCGAGGGAACATGATGCAGGTCCGCCAGATCGCCGGCATGCGCGGCCTGGTGGCCAACCCCCGTGGTGACATGATCCCCCGCCCGATCAAGTCCAACTTCCGTGAGGGCCTGGAGATGCTGGAGTACTTCATCGCCACGCCCGGTGCCCGGAAGGGCCTCGTCGACACCGCCCTGCGGACCGCGGACTCGGGCTACCTGACCCGCCGCCTCGTCGACGTGGCGCAGGAGCTGATCATCAACAGCGAGGACCCCTTCGCCAAGGCGGAGGCCTCCGGCTCGCCGATCCGCGGCATCTGGCTCGAGGACATCGGCCCGGACACCGCCCAGAAGCGGACCTACCTGGAGACCCGGCTCTACAGCCGCACGCTCGCCAACGACGTCACCTGCGAGGACGGCACCGTCTACGAGCGGGGCACGATCGTCGACCAGGACATCATGGAGAAGCTCCGCGACGACGCCTCGGTCACCCGGGTGCGCGTCCTGTCGCCGCTGACCGACGACTCCGTCGCCGGCATCTCGGCGGCGAGCTACGGCATGTCGCTCGCCACTAACAAGGCGATCGAGGTCGGCGAGGCGGTCGGCGTGATCGCCGCCCAGTCGATCGGCGAGCCCGGCACCCAGCTGACGATGCGGACCTTCCACACCGGCGGCATCGCCGGCTCCGACATCGCCGGCGGTCTGCCCCGCGTGGTCGAGCTCTTCGAGGCCCGGTCGCCGAAGGGCAAGGCCACCCTGGCCCGCACCAGCGGCGTGGTCCGCATCGGTGAGGACGAGGGCAAGGGTCGTGTGATCACCATCGTCGGCGACGACGGCACCGAGGACCAGTACACGGTCCCGACCATGGCCCGCCTCGAGGTCGAGGACGGCGCCGAGGTCGAAGCCGGTGACGCCATCGTCGAGGGCGCCCGGGACCCGAAGGAGCTGCTGGAGATCCGGGGCGTGCGCGAGACGCAGAGCTACCTGGTCGAGCAGGTCCAGAAGGTGTACCGGGAGCAGGGCGTGTCGATCCACGACAAGCACATCGAGCTCATCGTCCGCCAGATGACCCGCCGGGTCACGGTCCTCGAGGCCAACGACTCGGACTTCCTCCCGGGGGAGCGGGTCGACCAGAAGGCGTTCGCCGACGCGAACAAGCTGCTGGTCGAGGAGGGCAAGCGTCCGGCCGAGGGCCGGGTCGAGCTCATGGGCATCACCAAGGCCTCGCTCGCCACCGACTCGTGGCTGTCGGCGGCCTCCTTCCAGGAGACCACCCGGGTGCTCACCGAAGCGGCGATCGACTCCCGGTCCGACTCCCTCGTCGGGCTCAAGGAGAACATCATCATCGGCAAGCTCATCCCGGCCGGTACCGGCATGCACGAGTACCGCGACATCGAGACGGTCGCCCCCGACTACCAGCCGATGGAGTACTACAGCTCCGACGGCGAGCAGCTCGAGGAGGCGGAGTGGCTGGCCGGCCAGCTCGCCGGTTCGGTCGGCGGGGAGGTCATCGACCTGCCCACCGGCACCTCCGAGGGCTGAGCCGGGCCGGGTCCTCCCGGCCCACAGGACCTGCGCGACGGACGCCTCCGGGCGTCCGTCGCCGCGTCCGGCCCCGCCACGGATCGCTCGTCTTGCGACGCGCGGCGGAGGCCCTTTAGCATGACCCGTCGGCCCTGGGACGGATGGCGTTCCCGCGTGGCCATCGTCGAAGCATCGAAGAGGTTCGTTCGTGCCCACCATTCAGCAGCTGGTCCGCAAGGGCCGGAAGGACAAGCCCACCAAGGGCAAGACCCCGGCTCTCAAGGGAGCGCCGCAGCGTCGTGGCGTCTGCACCCGCGTGTACACCAACACGCCCAAGAAGCCGAACTCCGCGCTCCGCAAGGTCGCACGTGTGCGCCTGTCGAGCGGTGTCGAGGTCACGGCCTACATCCCCGGCGAGGGCCACAACCTCCAGGAGCACTCCATCGTCATGGTCCGTGGCGGCCGTGTGAAGGACCTCCCCGGCGTTCGCTACAAGATCATCCGCGGCACCCTCGACACGTCGGGCGTGAAGGACCGCAAGCAGGCCCGTAGCCGCTACGGCGCGAAGAAGGAAGGCTGACATGCCCCGCAAGGGTCCCGCCCCCCGCCGCGAGCTCTCCCCGGACCCGATCTACCGATCGGTCGTGGTCACCCAGCTCGTCAACAAGGTCATGACCCGCGGCAAGCGGTCGACCGCCGAGCGCATCGTGTACCAGGCGCTGGACATCGTCGCCGCCAAGGCGGGGACCGACGATCCGGTCGGTACCCTGAAGCGTGCGGTCGAGAACGTGAAGCCGCAGCTCGAGGTTCGCAGCCGCCGCGTCGGTGGCGCGACCTACCAGGTCCCGGTGGACGTCAAGCCCCGCCGGGCCAACACCCTCGCCATCCGCTGGCTCGTGGGCTACGCCCGGCAGCGCCGGGAGAAGACCATGGCCGAGCGCCTGGCCAACGAGATCCTCGATGCCGGCAACGGCATCGGCGCCGCCGCCAAGCGTCGTGAGGACCTCCACAAGATGGCCGACTCGAACAAGGCCTTCGCCCACTACCGCTGGTAGCGGGTCCGCAGAACTCCACCTCGGGCGCTCGTCGCCCACCACACGACCGGGTCCGCAGCGCGGTTCCCGGTCGTGGCCTGTCCCCACCGAACACGCGAAACAGAAGCTGAACTCTGATGCCTGAAGTCGTCCCCCTCGATCGCTACCGCAACATCGGGATCATGGCCCACATCGACGCGGGCAAGACCACGACCACCGAGCGGATCCTCTACTACACGGGCAAGACCTACAAGATCGGTGAGGTCCACGAGGGCGGCGCGGTGATGGACCACATGGTCCAGGAGCAGGAGCGCGGCATCACCATCACCTCGGCCGCCACGACCACGTTCTGGCGCGACCACCGCATCAACATCATCGACACCCCGGGCCACGTGGACTTCACCGTCGAGGTGGAGCGCTCGCTCCGCGTGCTCGACGGCGCCGTGGCCGTGTTCGACGGCGTGGCCGGCGTCGAGCCCCAGACCGAGACCGTGTGGCGCCAGGCCGACAAGTACGGCGTCCCCCGCATGTGCTTCGTCAACAAGCTCGACCGCACCGGCGCCGACTTCTACAAGGCCGTCGAGTCCATCCGCGAGCGCCTCACCGACAACATCGCCGTCCTCCAGCTGCCGATCGGCGCCGAGGCCGACTTCGAGGGCGTCGTCGACCTGGTGCAGATGAAGGCCCTCGTCTGGAGCGGTGAGGAGCTGGGCGCCAAGTACGACACCGTCGACATCCCCGCCGACCTCGCCGAGGCCGCGGCCGAGGCGCGCGAGGAGCTGTGCAACGTGCTCAGCGACTTCAGCGACGACTTCGCCGAGAAGTTCCTGGGCGACGAGGTCACCGAGGCCGACATCAAGTCGACCCTCCGCACCGCCACCATCGCCGGTGCGATCGTGCCGGTCCTCACCGGTACCGCGTTCAAGAACAAGGGCGTGCAGCCCCTGCTCGACGCCGTGGTGGACTACATGCCGTCGCCGGTCGACCTCCCGCCGGTCGAGGGCGTCACCCTGAAGGGCGGCGAGCCCACCACCCGGGACCCCGACCCCAAGGCGCCGTTCTCGGCCCTGGCGTTCAAGATCGTGGCCGACCCCCACGGCAAGCTCACCTACTTCCGCGTCTACTCCGGGACCCTGAACAAGGGCGACAGCGTGCTCAACGCCCGGACCGGCCAGAAGGAGCGGGTCGGCCGCCTCCTGCTGATGCACGCGAACAACCGTGAGGACCTGGACTTCGTCGAGGCCGGCGACATCGTGGCCGGCATCGGCCTCAAGAACACCCGCACCGGTGACACGCTCACCGACGAGAAGGCCGCGATCGTGCTGGAGAACCTCGAGTTCCCCGACCCGGTGATCGAGGTGGCCGTCGAGCCGAAGACCAAGAACGACCAGGACAAGATGGGCAAGGCCCTCTACTCCCTGTCCGAGGAGGACCCGACCTTCCAGGTCAAGTCCGACGAGGAGACCGGCCAGACCCTGATCTCGGGCATGGGCGAGCTCCACCTCGAGGTCATCGTCGACCGCCTGCTCCGCGAGTTCAAGGTGGACGCCACCGTCGGCAAGCCGCAGGTGGCGTACCGCGAGACGATCACCGCTCCGGTGGAGAACTTCCGCTACACGCACAAGAAGCAGACCGGCGGCTCGGGTCAGTTCGCCGACGTCATCATCTCGCTGTACCCGACCGAGCCCGGCGAGGGCTACTCGTTCGACGACCAGATCACCGGTGGTCGCGTCCCCCGCGAGTACATCCCCGCGGTCGACGCCGGCATCCGCTCTGCGCTCGACAACGGCGTGGTCGCCGGCTTCCCGATGGTCGACGTCCGGGCCGTCCTCGTCGACGGCTCGTACCACGACGTGGACTCCTCGGAGATGGCGTTCAAGATCGCCGGGACCATGGCGTTCCGCGATGCCGCCCGCAAGGGCAAGGCCGTCCTGCTCGAGCCGATCATGGCCGTCGAGGTCGTCACCCCCGAGGACTACATGGGTGACGTGATCGGCGACCTCAACTCCCGCCGCGGCAGCGTCGGCGGCATGGAGCAGCGCGGCAACGCCCAGGTCGTCCGGGCCGAGGTGCCGCTGTCGGAGATGTTCGGCTACGTGAACGACCTCCGGTCGCGCACCCAGGGCCGCGCCACCTACACGATGCAGTTCGCCAGCTACCAGAAGATGCCGGCGAACATCCAGGAAGAGATCGTCGCCCGCATCCGCGGCGAGTAGTCCCAGTTCCCCGTTTCAACACAGACATCAGCGAAGACCAGAAAGGTTCCAGGCACCGGCCATGGGCAAAGAGAAGTTCGAGCGCAACAAGCCTCATCTGAACATCGGGACGATGGGGCACATCGATCATGGCAAGACGACGTTGACGGCGGCGATCACCAAGACGTTGCATGAGGCGGATCCGACCTCTGCGTTCACGCCGTTCGACATGATCGACAAGGCGCCGGAGGAGCGGCAGCGGGGGATCACGATCAACATCTCCCATGTGGAGTACGAGACGGCGAATCGGCATTACGCGCATGTGGACATGCCGGGGCACGCGGATTACATCAAGAACATGATCACGGGTGCGGCGCAGGTGGATGGGGCGATTCTGGTGGTGGCGGCCACCGATGGTCCGATGCCGCAGACGCGTGAGCATGTGTTGTTGGCTCGGCAGGTGGGGGTGCCGTCGATCGTGGTTGCGTTGAACAAGTGCGACATGGTCGATGACGAGGAGCTTCTCGAGTTGGTGGAGATGGAGGTGCGGGAGCTGCTGACCGAGTACGAGTTCCCGGGTGATGACACGCCGGTGGTGCAGGTCTCGGCGTTGAAGGCGTTGGAGGGTGATGCTGAGTGGCAGGGCAAGGTCCTGGAGCTCATGGAGCAGGTCGATTCGTTCGTGCCGGAGCCGGTGCGTGATATCGACAAGCCGTTCTTGATGCCGATCGAGGATGTGTTTTCGATCACGGGTCGTGGGACGGTGGTGACCGGGAAGGTGGAGCAGGGTCAGATCCACACCGGTGACGAGGTGGAGATCGTGGGGATCAAGCCGACGCAGAAGACGACGTGTACGGGTGTGGAGATGTTCCGGAAGTTGCTCGATGAGGGCCAGGCCGGGGACAACATCGGTGCTCTTTTGCGTGGGACGAAGAAGGAGGAGGTCGAGCGGGGGCAGGTGTTGGCGGCTCCTGGTTCGATCACGCCGCACAGTGAGTTCGAGGGTGAGGTGTATGTGTTGACCAAGGAGGAGGGTGGTCGGCACAAGCCGTTCTTCGCGAACTATCGGCCGCAGTTCTTCTTCCGGACGACCGATGTGACCGGGACGATCAGTCTTCCGGAGGGCACGGAGATGTGCATGCCGGGTGACAACACGGCGATGACCGTGGAGCTGATCGCGCCGATCGCGATGGACGAGGGTCTGCGGTTCGCGATCCGTGAGGGTGGCCGCACCGTCGGCGCCGGCCGCGTCACCAAGATCATCAAGTAGTCGCTCGCCCGTCCGGGCGATCACGATGCGATCACGATCCGAGCGAGGAGCCGGGCCTTCGGGCCCGGCTCCTGCCGTTCTCCCCGAACGGCCGGTTTGCCGGCGTCGGGTACGGCGGTCAGACTTGGCGCTCCGGCACCCGCCGGACGTTCCTTGACAGGTTGATCCCCGAACCGGCCCGCTGGGCCAGGAGGTGGCCGCCATGGCCGCGACGCAGAAGATCCGCATCCGGCTCAAGGCGTACGACCACGAGGTGATCGACCAGTCCGTCCGCAAGATCGTCGAGACCGTGACCCGCACCCAGGCGGTCGTGCGCGGCCCGATCCCGCTGCCGACCGAGAAGCACCGCTACACGGTCATCCGCTCGCCCCACAAGTACAAGGACAGCCGCGAGCACTTCGAGATGCGGGTGCACAAGCGCCTGCTCGACATCGTCGAGCCGACGCCCAAGACCGTCGACTCGCTCCAGCGGCTCGACCTGCCCGCCGGCGTCGACATCGAGATCAAGATCCAGAACTAGCGGGCAGCAGGCGGGCCGCTCACCCCACGGGGTCGAGCGGGCCCACCGCCAACGGGAGGCCGCCGACCGGGGCCATCGACACGGCGCCCCCTGGTCGGGGCGGCGTCGACGACGGCCAGCTGAGCTCGTGGCGGCTCGCCGCCAGCGCGGTCATCAGGACCAGCTCCATGGTGGCGAACGCGAACCCGAGGCAACGCCTCGAACCGCCGCCGAACGGCACGTGGGCGTACGGGTGCGGTGCATCGGCGTCGGGGTGGTCGGGGATCCAACGACCGGGGCGGAACTCGAACGGGTCGCGGAACTGGTCGGGAAGGTGCTGGGTCAGCCACGGGGAGTACAGGATCGACGTGCCGGCGGGGACGGTGCATCCGTGGATCTCGAACGGTGCGACGTTGTGGCGTCCGCTCATCACCGCGGGCGAGTGGTGCCGCAGGACCTCCTGGACGAACGCACCGGTGAACGGGAGTGCGGCCAGGTCATCGGCGTCGAGGCTGTCGGCGCCGCCCGCCGACGCGACCTCTTCGCGGATCGCACCGGCGTGCTGGGGGTGGCGGGCCAGGCGGTACAGGCTCCAACCCATCGCCGAGCTGGTCGTGTCGTAGCCGGCGGCGATCAGGCTGACGACCTGGTCCCGCACCTCCTGGTCGGTCAAGGCGTCCGAGGTCGGCCCTGCGCCGTCGTCCTCGGCGGCGACGAGCCAGGCGAGGACGTCGTCGGTCTCGTCGGCACCCCGGCGGCGGGCCTCGACCTCGGCGAACACCAGCTCGTCGACCGCGGCGCGGGCGCGGATGGCCCGGCGGTAGGCGGTGCCCGGCAGGTCGTGGTCGAACCGTCGCACGGGGGAGCGGTTGACGTAGCCGAGGGCGGTCTCGAGCGGCGCCACGATGGCGTCGTTCGTCGCGAACCGGTCCCCGAACAGGCAGCGCACGACGATGCGCCGGATCACCTGTCGGAAGGCTGCGTACGCGTCGACGGTGGACCCGGGTCGCCAGGTCGAGAGCTCCCGGTCGGCCTCCTCGGTCATCACCGATGCGTAGGTGTTGATGCGTCGGCGGTGGAACGCGGGCTGGACGATCCGCCGACGCCGGGCGTGGTCGTCCCCGTCGCTCACCACGAGCGCCGTCTCGCCGTTCACCGGGACGAGGAGCCAGAAGGACTCCCGCCAGGTGAAGTTGGCCGGGTCCGTGGCGAGGATGAGCTCGTTGGCCTCCGGGCTGAGCAGCAACGTGTGGCGGTTCGATCCCCACCCGAGGTCGACCACCGGCCCGTAGCGGTCGTACAGGTCGAGCAGCGCGGCGCCGGGATCGCGGTTGAGGCCGGCGCCGGTGCGCAAGGTGTCGCGGAGCGAGGGACGTGGTGCCGGGGTGGTCACGGTCTGGCTCCGAGGTAGGTGGCGAAGACGTCGACCCACGTCTCGACCAGGCGGTCCTCGTCGACGTCGAGTGGTGTGATGCCGAGCAGGTGCTGCTTGAGCTTGAGGTCGACGATCGGACCGATGGCGACGAGGGCCACGGCCTCGGGGTCGACGTGGGCCGGGACGGTGCCGGCGTCGCGGCCCGCGCGCACGCCCGTGGCGAAGCTCTCGTACACCGCGTCGATCAGGCCGGTGCGCACCGTCTCGACCAGGTGGGGGAAGGCGGGGAGGTCGCGGAAGACGATCCGCATGACGTCGGCCTGCCGATCGAGCTGGGCGAGTCCCTGGCGGACGCCGTGCTCGAGCAGGCCGCGGGCGTCGAGGCCTTCGGGGATCGCCATGTCGACGATCGCGGCCCGGTTGGCGTCCACCTCGGCCGCGACCACGGCGTCGAGAAGCGCCTCCTTCGACGGGACGTGGCGGTACAGCCCGCCGGCACCGGGCGACAGGCCGGCGGCCTCCTCCACGTCGCGGATCGTCGTGGCCTCGTAGCCCTTGGTCGCGAAGCACCGTCGAGCGGCGGCGACGATCTCCTCGCGTCGGGTCATGACGCCACCCTGCCAGTCGGAACGGGAACAAGCAAGTGCTTACTTACACCGACGGGCGCGCCGACGTCGGCCCGATCCCGCCCGTCGGTCAGCCGGCGAGCGGGAGGCGGCCCTTGCGGCCCCGCGACACCAGCACGATCGCCGCCCCGGCCCCGGCCGCAGCCGTCGCCGCCGCGATGCCACCCAGGTAGGCGGCCCGCCGGCCGCTGAGCGAGGCCCGGACCGCACCGCGTTCTCCCGCGGCCTCGAGCTCGGCCAGCAGATCGCCGAGGAGGCCCGGCGGTGGCGGGGCGATCTCGGTGCGCAGGGCCTGCATGGCCCGCAGCAGCTTCCGGTAGCGGGCCAGCTCGGCCTGGCAGCGCAGGCAGCTCTCGACGTGGCGGCGCTCGCTGCGATCGAGGCGGGTCGACCCGTCGACGACCCCCGGCAGCAGTTCCACGATCTCTTCACACGGCACGAGCCTGTTCCTCCCCCTCGTCCACCGCCATGACCTCGTCCCGCATCGGGAACACCACGCCCCGCAGCTTCCGCCGGGCCCGGTGCAGCCGGACCTTGGCCGCCGACTCGGTGATCCCCAGCTCCTCGGCGATCTCCGCGTGCCCGAGGTCGTAGACGTCGCGCAGGACGACGACCGCCCGCAATCGGGGTGGCAGGTCCGCGATCGCGGCCTCGAGGCGCTGGCGGAGGAGGGCGGCGTCGGCCTGCGCCTCGGGATCTCGGTCCGGGTGGGTGTCGGTCACGGCTACCTCCTCGTCGAGCTCGTCGTGTCGGTGGCGGCGGCGTCGGCCCAGCTGGGTCGACGCGCAGTTGGCGGTGATGCGGTGCATCCAGGTCGTGAACTGGGCGTCCCCCCGGAACTTCCGGATCGACCGGAACGCTCGGAGGTACGCCTCCTGGACGACATCGCGGGCGTCGTCGGGATCGGAGACCAGTCGGCGGGCGAGCGAGTAGGTGTCGGCGTGGGTGCGTCGGACCAGCTCGTCGAACGCGTCGCGGTCTCCCTGGCGGGCCGCGTCGACGACCTCCTCGAGGTCCGCACGCCCCAGGCTGCGGTGCTGCATCGGCGTCTTGGACCCGGGCGCCACCGTCAGGGTTACGTCCGCCGACGGGTCGGTGGGGCCGACCTGGGGGTCCTCGGCGGGGGGCTCGTGCGGGGGAGCGGGCACCGCACCAGCCTGGCACCTCCGCAGCCGAACATCGCGGTCGGTCGTCCTCGGCGGGGCCGTTGGTCGCTTGGAGGAACGGCCACCCGGGGGGCTAGGGTGGCCCGCTGAGCAATCCGAGGGCAGTAGCTCAACTGGCAGAGCACCGGTCTCCAAAACCGAAGGTTGGGGGTTCGATTCCCTCCTGCCCTGCGTAGTCCCCACGTCGACGATCCTGCGCCGAGGCACCACTCCGATGGCGATGAACCGAGAAACGAAGCGCCTGCTGCAGAAGCAGGGGCAGATCACCGAGGACGGCTCGCCCAAGGCGAGCCGTCGTCCCGCGCCGTCGCCGAACGCTCCCAAGGAGCCGCGGACCAAGCCCCGCCAGTTCTTCCGCGAGGTCAACGCCGAGCTCCGCAAGGTGGCCTGGCCGACCCGCAGCGAGACCATCAACCTCTCGCTCGTCGTCCTCGCGTTCCTCGTCCTCATGACCGCGCTGATCGCCGGCTTCGACTTCGTGTTCTCGAAGGCCGTGCTGTTCATCGTCGACCAGTGACCCGCACCGGTCCCACGGTCCCCTCCACCACGGTGCTGCACCCATGACCTTCAACGACCACATCGACGAGACCGCGACCGACGAGGCCGCCGACGCTGGCGCGGCCGACGCGCCCGCCAACATCGACCCCGAGACCGGCGAGGTGCTCGACACCGAGGCCACCGTCGAGGCGGAGGCCGACGCGGTCGATGCGCTGGCCGCCGACGAGACCGCTGCTGAAGAGGGTGCCGACGTGGTCGACGCCGAGGCCCTCATCGAGGAGGAGGCGGCGCCGAAGCCCGAGAGCCCGGCCGACCGCCCCGGTCGCTGGTTCGTGGTCCACACCCAGTCGGGCTACGAGAAGAAGGTCAAGCAGAACCTCGAGGCCCGCACCCAGTCGATGAACATGGAGGGCCGGATCCACGAGGTCGTCATCCCGATGGAAGACGTCGTCGAGTTCAAGAACGGCAAGAAGGTCGTCGTCCAGAAGAAGATGTTCCCGGGCTACCTGCTCGTGCGCTGCCACCTCGACGACGACTCCTGGTACGTGATCCGCAACACCCCCGGCGTCACCGGCTTCGTCGGCCAGGGCACCAAGCCCTCGCCGCTGCGCCGCAAGGAGGTCGAGACCTTCCTCACCGTCCCCGTCGAGGGCGAGGAAGCGCCGATCATCAAGGGCAAGCCCCGCCACGAGTTCCAGGTGGGCGAGACCGTCCGGGTCAAGGAAGGCCCCTTCGCCGACTTCAGCGGCGAGATCGACGAGATCAACGAGGACCAACTCAAGGTCAAGGTGCTCGTCAACATCTTCGGCCGGGAGACCCCGGTCGAGCTCGAGTTCTCGCAGGTCGCGAAGCTCTAGTCCCCCGCTTTGGGCGGCGCGAGGCGCCGGCCCTACGCTGGTTCGTCCCCGAAATTTCCTAGGAGCAAGGTCACCATGGCCAAGAAGAAGGTCTCGGCCGTCGTCAAGATCCAGATCCCGGCCGGTCAGGCCACCCCCGCCCCGCCGGTGGGCACCGCCCTCGGCCCGCACGGCGTGGCGATCATGGACTTCTGCAAGGCGTACAACGCGCAGACCGAGAGCCAGCGCGGCACCATCGTGCCGGTCGAGATCACGATCTTCGAGGACCGCTCGTTCACGTTCGTCACCAAGACCCCGCCGGCACCGGTGCTCCTCCGTGCCGCGGCAGGGCTCGACAAGGCGGCATCCAACCCTGGCAAGGAGATCGCCGGGTCGGTCACCGCCGCGCAGGTCGAGGAGATCGCCAAGACGAAGCTCCCCGACCTCAACGCCATCGATCTCGAGGGCGCCAAGCTCCAGATCGAGGGCACCGCCCGCTCGATGGGCATCACCGTCGAGAAGTGATCCCGGGCGGCACCCGCCGCCCACCTCCGCCGGCGACCGTCGGCGATCCACCACGGCACGACCGGGACGACCTCGCCCGGCGGCCACGACCACCCGAGGGAGCCACCATGGCGCAAGGCAAGAAGTACTCAGACGCGACCCGCCGCTTCGATCGCGACGCCCAGCACGGCGTCGGTGAGGCGATCGGCCTGGTCAAGAGCTTGGCCTCGGCCAACTTCGACGAGACGATCGAGCTCGTCGTCCGGCTCGGCGTCGACCCCCGCAAGGCCGACCAGATGGTTCGCGGCACCGTCGCCCTCCCGTCGGGCACCGGCAAGGACGTGCGGATCGCCGTGTTCGCCCAGGGCGACGCCGCCGCGGCCGCCCGCGAGGCCGGCGCCGATCTGGTCGGCGCCGACGACCTCGCCGCCGAGGTCGAGGGCGGCATGCTCGACTTCGACCTGGCCATCGCCACCCCCGACCAGATGCCGGTCGTCGGCCGCCTCGGCAAGGTGCTCGGCCCCCGTGGCCTGATGCCCAACCCCAAGACCGGCACCGTCACCACCGACGTGGCCAAGGCCGTCGCCGAGTTCAAGGGCGGCAAGGTCGAGTACCGCACCGACCGCTACGGCAACGTCCACGTCCCGATCGGCAAGGCCAGCTTCGGCGAGGACGCCCTGGAGACCAACTTCCGGGCCGTGCTCGACGAGCTCCAGCGGGCCAAGCCGGCCTCGTCGAAGGGCCGCTACCTCAAGAAGATCTCCGTGTCCTCGACCATGGGTCCGGGCGTGAAGATCGACGCCGGCCGCCTTCGCGCCGAGGTCGAGGCCTGACCTGATTTCGTCCGGCCGGGCACGCACCACTAGCGTGTCCAGCCGGTTCACAACCGCAGACGCCGAAGACCTCCGGTGCGCCCTCGGGCGCTGAAAGGGCCCCCGGGCCCGCCCGAACAGGCGAACGATTCCGTTCGAAGTGCCTGGGTGTTCGCGCATGCGGACACCCAGTTGTTGTTTTCACCCACGAAACCCACGACCAACGAACGGAAGGAGGTGCCCATGGAGAACCCGAGACCGGAGAAGGTCGCCGTGGTGGAGGAGGTCCGAGCGAAGCTCGAGGCCGCCGATGCCGCGGTGCTCACCGAGTACCGGGGCCTCGACGTGTCCGCCACCGCCGACCTGCGTCGCGCCCTGCGCGAAGCCGGCGGTGAGTACAAGGTGTACAAGAACACGCTCGTGCGCTTCGCCGCACGGGACCTGGGCCTCGAGATCGACGACCTGCTGACCGGCCCGACCGCCATCGCCTTCGTCCAGGGCGACCCGGTCACCGTGGCCAAGGCGCTCAAGGAGTTCGCCAAGACGAACCCCGCGCTCGTCATCAAGGGCGGCGTCCTCGACGGGCAGACCATCGACGAGGCCGAGGTCAAGGCCCTCGCCGACGTCGAGCCCCGCGAGGTGCTCCTCGCCAAGCTGGCCGGGATGCTCGCTGCGCCGATGCAGCAGTTCGCCGGCCTCCTCCAGGCCCTGCCCCGCGACTTCGCGTACGGCCTGCAGGCCCTCATCGACCAGGGCGGCGCTCCCGGCGCCCCCGCGTCCACCCCGGAGGCGGCGGCCGATGCCCCCGCCGCCGACGCTCCTGCCGAGGCCGACGCCCCGGCTGAGGACACCCCCGCCGAGGCGACCGCCTCGGACACCGACACCGAGGCCGACGCATCGGCCGAACCCGCACAGGAGAGCTGATCCATGGCTACCCAGGAAGAAATCCTCGATTCCATCGCCAACCTCTCGGTCCTCGAGCTCTCCGAGCTCCTGAAGGCCTTCGAGGAGAAGTTCGGCGTCACCGCCGCCGCGCCCGTCGCGGTCGCGGCTGCCGGCGCCCCCGCCGCCGGTGGCGGCGACGCCGGTGGCGACGACGAGCAGGACGAGTTCGACGTCATCCTCGTCTCGGCCGGCGAGAAGAAGATCAACGTCATCAAGGAGGTGCGCGGTCTCACCAGCCTCGGGCTGAAGGAGGCCAAGGACCTCGTCGACAACGCGCCGAAGCCGATCCTCGAGAAGGCGTCGAAGGAAGACGCCCAGAAGGCCAAGGAGGCCCTCGAGGGCGCCGGTGCCGAGGTCGAGCTGAAGTAGCACCGGGCGGGCCGGGCCCGCTCACCGACCGTGCGAACGGCCGTCACGCCCCCAGGTGTGGCGGCCGTTCGCCGTTCCCGACCCGCCACCACCCCACAACCCCGAGCGTTCTGGCGTAGGCCTCGGTGGGGGACCCGCCATCGGCTACGCCAGAACGGTGACGGCGAGGGAGCCGGGGGCGCCGTCGACGGTGAGGTCGACGGGCTGCGGAGCGTCCGCGTAGGTGACCGTGGTGGCGAGGACGCTGTCGGCGAGGTGGCGCTGGTTGGCCTCGACCATGGCCCGCTGCTCGGCGCCGAGCTGGAGGGTGAGGGCGATGCGGTCGGTGACCTCGAGGCCGGCGTCTCGGCGGGCCTGTTGCACGATGCGGACGAGGTCGCGGGTGACGCCCTCGGCGTGCAGCTCGGGGGTCACCGTCGTGTCCAGGGCGACGACCAGGCCGGTGTCGACGGTGCGGCCCTCGGGGTCGACGTAGCGGACCGGCGACGCCGCCACGTCGTCCGCGGTCTGCAGGGCGAGTTCGTACTCGCCGTCCTGGAGCGCGTGCCCGCCGACCACCACGGTGCCGTCGTCGGCCCGGGTCCAGTCGCCGGCCTTCGCCGCCTTGAGCACCGCCTGCACGTCCTTGCCGAGCCGGGGCCCGAGCGCTCGGGGATTGGGCCGCACGACCTCCGTGCCGAACGCGGAGCGGTCGGCCGAGAGGACGACGTCCTTGACGTTGAGCTCCTGCGCGACCAGCGAGGTGAACGGGGCGAGGGCCTCGGCCCGGTCGCCGGCGACCGAGAGCTGGAGGAGCGGGAGGCGCTGGCGGAGGCCGTGGTCCTTGCGCAGGCCGAGGGCGGTCGAGCAGACGGCGCGCACCTCGTCCATCGCCTGCACGAGCGCCGGGTCCGCGGGGAGGGAGTCGCCCGCCGGCCAGTCGGTGAGGTGGACCGAGCGCTCGCCGGTGAGGCCCGTGTGGATCTCCTCGGCCAGCATCGGCAGCAAGGGGGCGGTGACCTTCGAGAGCGTGACGAGCACCGTGTACAGCGTGTCGAACGCGTCGGACTGGAGCTGGCCGTCGGCCTCGCACCCGCCGTCGGACGCGCCGGGCGCCCAGAACCGCTCGCGGCTGCGGCGGATGTACCAGTTGTTGAGCGCGTCGAGGTAGGACACGACCTGGTTGCAGGCGCCGGCGATGTCGTAGGCGTCCATGGCGTCGGTCGCCGCGTCGACCAGCTCGCGCGTCTTGGCCAGGAGGTAGCGGTCGAGGTCGCCGGTGGCGTCGGTGCGCCAGGTGGCCGTGTACCCCTCGGCGTTCGCGTAGAGCGTGAAGAAGTGGAAGGCGTTCCAGATCGGGTTCAGCACGAGCCGGACCACGTCCGCGATGCCCGAGCCGTCCTCGGCGATCTTCAGGTCGCCGCCCCGCAGGATCGGCGACGACATGAGGTACCAGCGCAGCGCGTCGGAGCCGATCGACTCCATGACCTCTTCGGGGTCGGGGTAGTTGCGCAGCTTCTTCGAGAGCTTGCGGCCCTGGGCGTCGAGCACCACGCCGTGGCAGTTGACGTTGCGGAACGCCGGCTGGTCGAACAGCGCGACCGACAGGACGTGCAACGTGTAGAACCAGCCGCGCGTCTGGGCGATGTACTCGACGATCCAGTCGGCGGGGCTCTCCTGCTCGAACCGCTCCTTGTTCTCGAACGGGTAGTGGAGCTGGGCGAACGGCATGGACCCGGACTCGAACCAGCAGTCGAGCACCTCGGGCACCCGGCGCATGGTGGCGTTGCCGGTGGGGTCGTCGGGGTTCGGGCGGGTGAGGTCGTCGATCGACGGTCGGTGCAGGTCGTCGGGGCGGACGCCGAAGTCGCGCTCCAGTTCGTCGAGGCTGCCGTAGACGTCGATGCGCGGGTGGGCGGGGTCGTCGCTCATCCACACCGGGATGGGCGCGCCCCAGAAGCGGTTGCGGCTGATGGACCAGTCCCGCGCGCCTTCGAGCCACTTGCCGAAGGCGCCGTCGCGGACGTGGTCGGGGATCCAGTTGATGGACGCGTTGTGGTGCAGCAGGCGGTCGGTGAGGTCGGTGACCCGCACGTACC
>JAHBSO010000021.1 GCA_019639075.1 Actinomycetota bacterium
CCAGCGGTGAACCACCCGCCACGGTCTGTCCCGCCCATCGCAACTACCCGGTGGCGATGGCACCACCGATGGCCGCCGACGTGCTCGGGCTGCCCGAGCCCACCATCGACGAACTGCTGGCGGAGCTGGTGTGGCCCGACCCCGCCGTCGACGTCGGCTGGCTCGAGACCGTCGGCGGACCCCGCTCGCCCATCGGGGCGGACGGCGACGCGGTGACCGTCGCCGAGCACCTCGACCCCGACCTGGTCGTGCTGGTCGCCGACGCCGGCCTCGGCACGGTCAACGCCGTCGTGCTCAGCCTGGCCCCGTTCACCGGCCGCCGAGCGGTCGTGCTGCTCAACCGCTTCGACGGCGACGACGACCTCCACCGACGCAACCTCGACTGGCTCCGGACGCGCCAGGGCCTCGAGGTCGTGGTCGACCCCGAGGCCCTGTCGGCACTGCTCGTCGGTGGGATCAGCCGTTGATCAGGTCCTCCGGCGTGATGTCCTTCGTCTTGCCCTCGAAGTCGAGGATGTCCCCGACGTTCTCGAAGTAGGCCTCCGTGTCGCTCACGTACTTGTACTGGATCGTCTGCACGTTCTCGGCCAGGTACGCGTCGTCGGCGCTCATCTTCAGCGTGACGCCGTCGACGAGCATGCCCATCTGATCGGAGATGTCGATGTTGCGCATCGTGTCGAGCACGGCCGAGCGGGTCAGCTCGGGCGACTCCTCCAGCACCTTCACCAGCACGGCGGCCTGCGTGTAGCCGTAGGCCACGATGCCGTTCTCGGGATCGACGTCGGCGTCACCGAACTTCTCCAGCGTGTCCTTGTAGGTGGCGAGCGCCTCGGAGTCGGCGTAGGCCGGGTTCGCCGGGTCGATGGTGTTCGTGTAGGCGATGACCCCGTCGGCGTCCTTGCCGGCGAGACCCATGAGGGTCTTCGAGATGCAGGTGCCGGACACGAAGGTGTGGGCCCGGGTCCAGTTGGCCTCGGTGGCCTTCTGGAGGGCGTTCGGGCAGGCCAGCAGCGTGCTGCCGTTGAAGAACACGTCGGCACCGGTCGCGGCGAGCTCGGTCACCGGGGCCGCCACGTCGTTGGCGCCGGCGGTGTACTTCGCCACCTTGGTGACGGTGATGTCGGTGCCGTCGATGGCCTGCTTGAATCCCTCCTCGTAGGCCTTCCCGTAGTCGTCGTTCTGGACGAGCATCGCGACCTTGGCGGAGGGGTCGTTCTCCTTCAGGTAGTCGGCGAACGCGACGGCCTCGACGGTGTAGGGCGCGAGGGTCGAACCCACCAGCCACGGGTAGTCCGGGTTGCCCCAGGCCGGGGAGCCGGTGGCCGCGAACAGGTTCGGGACGCAGTTCTCACCGAGGTCCTGGCGAATCGCGATGTTGTTGGCCGTGCCGACCACGTTGAAGACGGCGAACGCCTTGCTCCCGTCGTTGCCCACGAGCTCGTTGATGTTGGCGCTCGTCTTGGCCGCGTTGTACTCGTCGTCCTTGTCGACGACCTCGATCTTGTACTTCTTGCCGGCCACCTCGACGCCACCGGCGTCGTTGACCTGGGCGAAGTACGCCTTGTAGCCCTTCGAGATCTGGGCGAAGGCGGCGGTCAGGCCCGACTGCGGGAACGACGAGGCCAGGGTGATGGTGTCACCGCTGATGCCGTCGGTGCCGTTGTCGGGGCAGTCGGCGGTGTCGACGGCGAACGCGCCGTCCGTCGAGCTCCCGGAGTCGGCGGAGGTCCCGTTGTTGCTGTTGGAGCTGCTGCCGGAGTTGTCGTCGCTGCGCCCGCAGGAGGTCACGACGAGGGCCAGCGCGGCCATCGTCAGCATCACCTTTCGACCGGTTCGTTGGCGTTGCATGGGAGGAACCTCCTAGTTGGGGGTGGGATCGGTGGTCGCGTTCGCGACCGGACGAGGCGTTCGGCCCTGGAGGGCCTTGGCCTTGAGCTTGCGGAACCCGCCGACGAGCCCCTCGGGCAGCACGTAGGTGAGCACGATGAGGATCCCGCCGAGCAGGGCCGGGGCGAGCTGCTCGGTGCGGTCCTCGACGCCGAGGAGCCGGGGAAGGAAGTCGGTGCCCTCGTCGGTCTGGCGCCGGATCAGGATGAGGAAGATGGCGCCGACGACGGGCCCGGAGATCGTGGCCGACCCGCCGATCACCATCGCGATCAGGAACTCGATCGAGAGCTGGAAGTAGACGAGCGGGTTGGTGGCGTCGGCGATCCGCAGGACGAACACCGACAGGCTGCCGGCGACGCCGGCGTAGGCGGCGGAGACCGCGAAGGTCAGCACCTTGACCCGGGCCACGTCGATGCCGACCGTCGACGCCGCGACCTCCTGGTCCCGCACCGCGATGATCGAACGACCCACCCGGCTCTGCATCAGGTTGTAGGCGAGCAGGAACAGGAGCACGACGAGCCCGAGGCAGACGAAGTAGCGGTACTGGTCGTCGGACCAGATGTCGGGGAACATCGACGACACCTGGCTGCGGGTCGGCTTCAGGAGCGCGATGCCGCCGCTGCCCTTGACGTACTTCGTCGTGACCACGGGGAACAGCACCGCCAGCCCGAGGGTGATCAGCGCCAGGTACAGGCCCTTCACCCGCAGCGCCGGGATGGCCATGACGGCCCCCACGAGGCCCGCCACCACCGCGGCGACCGGGATCGTCATCTCGAAGGTCCAGCCGTGGTCGACCACGAGGATCGCTGACGCGAACGCACCGACCCCGAAGAACGCGCCGTGACCGATCGACACCTGACCGTTGAAGCCGGTGAGCAGGTTGAGGCCCATCGCCGCGATCGCCAGGTAGAGCACCTGGCAGACGACGTTGAGGGGCTCGTCGTTGATGCTGTAGGGCAGCGCGATGGCCACGACGAGCAGCACCACGGCCGCCACCGCCCGCAACCACGGGAACGGCGCCCGGCCCATCGTCGACCCTGGGAGCGGCTCGTTCGCCGCCGCGCCGGACACGTCGTCGGGGGTGACCTGGTTGCTCATCACACCCGCTCCACGATCGTGCGGCCGAACAACCCGTTGGGCCGGATGAGCAGCACCAGCAGGATCAGCGCGAACGGCACCACCAGCTCGATGCCCTCCAGCGCGTCGACGTACTGGACGGTCCAGGCGTTGGCGATCCCGACGATCAGTCCGCCGACCACGGCGCCGATCAGGCTGTCGAACCCACCGAGCGCCGCCGCCGCGAACCCGAACACGAGCACGGTCTGCATCAGGCTGGTGTCGAAGCCGCTCCCCTGCATCGCCGCCAGCGACCCACCCACCGCACCGACCGCCGCGGCGAGGCCCCACCCGACCATGAGCATGGTGCCCGTGTTGATCCCGACGAGCTTGCTCGACTCCGGGTTCGACGCCACGCCCCGCAGCGCGAGCCCGAGCTTGGTCTTCTGGAGCAGGAGGAAGAGCAGCACGCACTCGAGCACCAGCACGAACGCGAAGCCGACCGTCTCCTTCTGGATGCCGAGCACCTCGCCCGCCGGGAACAGCTCGGGCATGCGGAGCGCCTCCTGGCCGGGCTTGATGAAGATCAGCGCGGCGAGCGCGTTGATGGCGAGGAACAGGCCCAGGGTGACGATCACGACGTTGAGCGGGTTGTGCGCACCCTCGACCGGGCGGATCAGCACCCGCTCGATCACCGCGCCGCCGACGAAGCCGATGACCGCCGAGGCGACGACGGCCACCGCGATCGGCAGCCCGACGTCGACGGCCAGCTTGTAGGTGATGAACGTCGAGAACAGCGCCATCTCGCCCTGGGCGAAGTTGAGCAGCCCGGTCGTGCGGTAGATCAGCACGATCGCCAGGGCGATCGACGAGAAGATCACCCCGCTCGCGACGCCGTTCATCGTCTGGTCGAAGAAGAGGTTGAAGTCGAACGCCAGGATCATCGTCAGAACCCCAGGTAGGCCTTGCGGACGCCCTCGTCGGCCACGAGGGTCTGGGCGTCGCCCGCGGCGACGATCGAGCCGGTCTCCAGCACGTAGCCCCGGTGGGCGATGCCCAGGGCGATGGTGGCGTTCTGCTCGACGACGAGCATGGCCAGGCCGGTCTCCCGGTTGATCGCGCCGAGGTGCTCGAACACCTCCCGGGTGATGAGCGGGGCCAGGCCCAGCGACGGTTCGTCGAGCAGCAGCAGCCGAGGCCTCGACATCAACGCCCTGGCGATGGCCAGCATCTGCTGCTCCCCGCCCGACATCGAGCCGGCCATCTGCTTGCGCCGCTCCGCGAGCCGGGGGAACACCGAGTACCACTGATCGATGTCGGCGGCGACCCCCGCGTCGCGACGGTTGATCGCACCGATGCGGAGGTTCTCCTCGACCGTCAGGTCGGTGAAGGTGCCCCGCCCCTGAGGGACGTGGGCGATGCCGGCCTTCGCGATCGACTGCGTCGACGCCTTCGTGATGTCGGTGTCGTCGAAGAAGACGCTGCCACCGACCTTGCCGAGCATCCCGCAGATGGCCCGCAGGGTGGTGGTCTTGCCCGCGCCGTTCGCGCCGAGCACCACGCCCACCTCGCCCTCCTCGACGGCGATCGACAGGCCGTGCAGCACCGTGATGGGCCCGTAGCCCCCGGTGACCTCCCGCAGTTCCAGCAGGCTCACGCGGGAGCCCCCAGGTAGGCCTCGATCACCTTCGGGTCGTTGCGGATCTGGCTGGGTGGCCCCTCGGCGATCTTGCGGCCGAACTCCATGACGACGATGTCGTCGGAGATGGCCATCACCATCGCCATGTGGTGCTCGACCAGCAGGACCGTGAGGTCGAACTGGTCGCGGATCTCGCGGATCGTCTCGCCGAGCTCGTCGACCTCCCCGTGGGTCAGACCGTTGGCCGGCTCGTCGAGCAGCAACAGCTTCGGCGTCGAGGCGAGGGCCCGGGCGAACTCGAGCCTCTTCAGCGTGCCGAACGGCAGGCCGATCGCGGGCCGGTCGGCCAGGTGGCCGAGCGAGAGGCGGTCCAGGATCTCCCGACACTTGGTCCGGAGCCGGCGCTCCTCGGCACCGACGCCGATGCGGAGCATGGCCCGAGCGAAGCCGACCGACCCGTTGGTGTGGGCGCCGACCATGACGTTCTCGAGGACCGTGAGCGCCGGGAACAGCGCCAGGTTCTGGAACGTGCGGGCCACGCCGACCCGGGCGATCTTGTGCGGCGCCATCCGCAGGAGGTCGTGCCCGTCGAACGAGATCGATCCGGACGACGGCTCGTACAGCCGGCTCACGCAGTTGAACAGCGTGGTCTTCCCGGCGCCGTTCGGGCCGATCAGCGAGCAGATCTCGCCGCGGGCGACGGTGAAGCTGAGGCCGTCCAGGGCGATGACGCCACCGAAGCGGACCTCGATGTCCCGGACGTCGAGCAACGTCCCGGCGGTCCCCTCAGTGCTCACCAGGCCTCCTCAACGACCACGTCCTCGTCTTCTGTGTGATGGGCGTCACTCTAGCCAGGCGTCGAGAGGCGCTCAGCCGTGTCGCGCGCGAGCGACCTCGAAGCAGGCCAGCGCACCCGCCGTCGCCACGTTCAGACTGGCCAGACGGCCGTCCATCGGAATCCGCACGACCTCGTCACAGCGATCCTTCACCAGGCGGCTGAGGCCCGGGCCCTCCGCGCCGAGGACGAGGGCCACGGCATCCCGGCCGACCCGGAGGTCCCACACCGTGCGCGACGCCCGCTCGTCGAGCCCGACCACCTGCACGCCGGCCTTCTGGAGCTCCCTGATCGCGGTGGGCATGCCCCCGACCAGCGCCATCGGCAGGTGCTCGATCGCCCCGGCCGCGGCCTTGGTGACCGCCGGGGTGACGTGCACCGCCCGATGACGGGGCAGGACGACGCCCGTGACCCCCGCGCACTCGGCGGACCGCAGCAGGGCACCGAGGTTGCCCGGGTCGGTGATGCCGTCGGACAGGAGGAGGAACGGTGCCGTCCCGCCCCGACCCTTGGTGAGCAGGTCGTCGAGGGAGGCCTCGGGCAGCGGTCGGGCGAACGCCAGGACCCCCTGCGGCGCATCGGTGCGGGCCGCCGCCTCGAGCTTGCCCCGACCGACCTCCTTCACGACCACCCGGGCCTCGGCGGCCAGCTCGCGGATGTCGTCGAGGACGGGGGCAGGGTCGAGGTCGGAGGCCAGCCAGATCTCGCGGGTCGCCCGGCGGTTGGCCAACAGCAGTTCGCGGACGGCCTGCCGCCCCTCCACCTGCTCACCGCCGAGGCCCTGGGTGGCGGTGCGCCGCGGGGCGCGTCCATGGCCGCCCACCGAGGACATCGCCTTCGGCGCCCGGTTGCCGCCCGGCTTCGGCCCCCGGCCGCCACCACGCCCGGCTCCCGAGCCGCCCCGGCCCCGACCCGCGCCCTGACCGCCGCGGCCCTTCGGCCCCTTCGATCCCTTCGCCGGGCTCACGATGCGTCCTGGTCGGCGGCACGAGCGCCGATGACGACGGTGGTGGATGTCGGTGCCATGGCCGTCATCCTCGCGTCACCACGGCCACGGCCCACGCAGCGACCCCCTCGCCCCGGCCGAGCGCACCGAGCCCCTCGGGGCGCCGGCCCTTCACCGTGACCGGCGCGCCGACCGCGGCCGACAGCCGGTCCTGCATCTCCCGGCGCCGGGGGGCGAGCTTCGGGTGGTCGGTCACGATCGACACGTCCACGTTGCCCGGGCTCCACCCGGCCTCTCGCACCCGGCGCGTGGCCTCGGCCAGCAGCTCGATGCTGTCGGCGCCGGCGTAGGCGTCGTCGGTGTCGGGGAACAGCTCGCCGATGTCGCCGAGCCCGGCCGCGCCGAGCAGGGCGTCGGTGCAGGCGTGGGCGATCACGTCGGCGTCGCTGTGGCCGCGCAGGGCCCGCTCGCTCTCGAACACGACCCCACCCAGCACCAGCGGACGGTCGGGGTCGTCGACGAACGGGTGCACGTCGAACCCCTGCCCCACGCGGACGTCGACCATCAGCGGGCCTCCAGGAGCGCCTCGGCGACCAGCAGGTCGTCCGGTTCGGTGATCTTCACGTTCCAACGCTCACCCCGCACCTGGCGGAGGCGGCCGCCGGCGGCGGCCACGAGGGTGGCGTCGTCGGTCGCCTCCGGCCGGGCGGCGTGCACCCGGCGCAGGGCCGACGCGTCGAAGCCCTGGGGGGTCTGCACGGCACGGAGCGACTCTCGATCGACCAGCGCACCCCGGGGGTCGGTGACGGTGTCGACGACCGGGACCACCGGCACCGCGACGTCGGCACCGGAGAGCACGGCGTCGACCACCGAGCGGAACAGCGCGTGGGACGCCACCGGGCGGGCGCCGTCGTGCACCAGCACCACGTCGACGTCGACCGGCACCGCGGCCAGGCCGGCCCGGACCGACTCGGACCGGGTGGCGCCGCCGGCGACGACGACGTCGGCCGCGGGCTCGTCGGCGGCCGATTCGTCCGGGGCCACGACGAGCACCACGCCGTCGGCCACCGAGCGGGCGACCTCGAGGGACCAGTCGATCACCCGCCGCCCGGCCAGCGGGGCGTACTGCTTGGCGCCACCGAACCGGGACCCCGACCCCGCCGCCACCACGACCACCCACACGCTGCGACTGGGATCGGACGGGCCCTCGGACATGGCGGCCCACGCTAGTTGCTCCCCTGTTCGCTTCTTCGGGGGGATACTCGGGCTGAGCCGGCACATCCCCCCGAAGAACCGCTGCGCCGACCGATCGTTCGGTTCTTCGGGGGGATCTTGGCGGTGAGCGTGCAGATCCCCCCGAAGAACCGGTTCGGTGCGTGGTGTGACGGTCACCCGATGGGACCTGCGTCACCCGGTGCCGGTCGGGTCGGTACGATCGCCCTCGTGGCTGCCATCGATCTGCTCCAGGACGTCGAGCTCCTCGCCGACCTCACCGACGACGAGATGGCGGCCGTCGCCGCCTCGGCCCGGTCCCAGCGGTACCTCCGCGGCGACGTCGTCTTCACCGAGGGCAGCGAGCCCGACCGCCTCTGCGTCGTCGTGTCGGGTCGCTTCGCCATGGCGATGCGGTCGATCGACGGGCGGGAGTCCATGGTCGCCCTCATGGAGCGCGGCGACGTCTTCGGCGAGATGGGGCTCTTCGACGGCGGCGTCCGCTCCGCCGAGGCCCGGGCCCTCGAACCCTCCGAGCTGATCGAGCTCCCGTACGCCCCGCTGCGCAAGATCTACGAGGAGCGACCGGACCTGCTCTGGGGGGTCGTGCGACTCCTCGCCGGCCGACTCCGGGTGACCGACTCCGCCCTCGCCGACTCCGTCTTCCTCGACGTGACCGGACGCACCGCCAAGCGGCTGCTCGAGCTGGCCGGCGACGCCGACGAGTTCGCGCTGCCGATCACGCAGGAGGAGCTCGCCGGCATGGTCGGCGCCTCCCGCGAGCGGGTGAACAAGGCCATCGCCAGCTTCGTCCGCCTGCGCTGGATCGAGCAGCAGGACCGCCGCTACCGGATCACCAACCGCGAAGAGCTGGAGCGGCGGGCCCGCTGACCGGCCCGCCGGTCAGTAGCGATCGAGGATCGCCGATTCGGCGATCCGCCCCAGGCCGTCCTTGATCGCGGTGGCCCGGGTGGCCCCGACCCCGTCCACGTCGTCGAGGTCGTCGATGGTCGCCCGCATGATCTTCTGCAGGCTGCCGAACCGGGACACGATGTTCTCGCTGACCTGCTCGGGCAGCCGGGGGATGCGCGAGAGCATCCGGTACCCCTTCGGCGACATGGCCGCCTCGAGCGCCGCGGTCGGCAGGCGGAGCGCCGTGACGATCTCGGCCGGGTCGATGAGGTCCTCGGTGGTGAGCGCCGACAGGTCGTCGAGGATCGCGTCGAGCGGCACCGACGAGTCTCCGCCGCGGTAGTCCCGGACGATGCTGCGACGGTCGTGCTCGACGCCACCCATGAGCTCGACGAGCTGCAGGCGGACCATGCGACCCTCGTCGCCGAGCTCGACGATGTAGCGCTCGATCTCATCCGCGATGCGCTCGACGCCCTCGATCCGCTGGAGGACGTTGACGACGTCGCGGATGGTGACGAGGTCCTCGATCTCGAGGGTCGAGAGCGACCGGGCGTCATCGTCGAGCTGGTTGCGGTAGCGCTCGAGCGTCGACAGCGCCTGGTCGGCCCGGTTGAGCAGACGGGCCGCTGGCTCGATCTCGTGGTGCTCGTCGCCCACGTAGACCGAGATGGTGTTCATGCGCTGGGACACGGCGATCACCGGCACGCCGAGCGACCGTGCGACCCGCTCGGCGGTGCGGTGACGGGTGCCCGTCTCCGCGGTCTGCACCGTCGGGTCGGGGACGAGGTGGACGTTGGCCCGGGCGATCCGGCTGGCGTCGCGGGCGAGGATGATCGCGCCGTCCATCTTCGCCAGCTCCGAGAGCCGCTGGGGGCTGAACGCCGCGTCGAGCAGGAAGCCGCCCGAGCAGATGTTGAGCACGTTGGGGCCGTCGCCGACGACCAGCAGCCCACCCATGCCGGCCTGGAGGATCCGGTCGACACCGGCGCGCAGCTGACGGCCCGGCGCCACCTGGGCCAGGGCTGCGCGCAGTTGGGGGGACAAGCGCGAGGACGCCATCCGGGAAGGCTACTGGACCCCCGGACCCCGGCGAGGAGGGGTCCGGGGGTCCGTGGCGCTCGGGCCGGCGCTCAACGGGATCCGTGCTGGGGCAGACCGGTACGGGGCGCCTGGCCGGGCTCGGCGATGTCGAGCCGAGCCACGGCGTCGGCGAGCGTGCCGACCCGGATGGCCTCGATGCCGTCGGGCGGCTCGGGGGCCGAGAACGGCACGATCGCCCGCTTGAACCCCAGCCGGGCCGCTTCCGACAGCCGGCGCGAGGTGTGGCCGACCTGGCGGAGCTCACCGCCGAGGCCCACCTCGCCGCACGCGACGAGGTCGTTGGGCAACGGGATGCCGACGATGGACGAGACCGTGGCCAGCCCGAGCGCGAGGTCGGCCCCCGGCTCGTTGGCCCGGACGCCGCCGACGACCAGGGCGTACACGTCCGCGTGGCAGGTCGGGATGCCGACCCGCTTCTCCAGCACCGCGAGCAGCACCGACAACCGACCGCCGTCGAGCCCGGTGGCGGACCGGCGCGGTGACGGGAGCGAGCTCAGCGCGGTGAGCACCTGGAGCTCGACGAGCAGCGGCCGGTTCCCCTCGATGATCGGCACGACGATGGAGCCGGGGATGCCGCTGCGCCGATCGGCCAGGAACAGGCCACTCGGGTCGGGCACGCTGGTGAGACCCCGCTCCTCCATCTGGAACAACCCCAGCTCCTGGGTGGACCCGAAGCGGTGCTTGACCACGCGGAGGAACCGCAGGGCATGGTGGCGATCGCCCTCGAAGGACAGGACGGTGTCGACCGCGTGCTCCAGCACCCGCGGCCCGGCGAGGCCGCCATCCTTGGTGACGTGGCCCACGAGCACGACGGCGCACCCCCGAGCCTTGGCCTCCTGGACGAGACGGTTGCTGCAGTCGCGCACCTGGGCCACCGACCCGGGCGCCGAGGACAGGTCGGGGTGCACCAGGGTCTGGATCGAGTCGACGATGACGAGGTCGGGCACGACCTCGTCGATCGCGCCGACGACCTGCGGGAGGACCGTCTCGGCTGCGAGGTAGAGCTCGGGGTGCAGGGCGCCGAGCCGCTCGGCCCGCAGCCGGATCTGCTGCGGCGACTCCTCGCCCGACACGTAGAGCACCTTGCCCCCGGCCGCGGCGACCTCGGCCGCGACCTGGAGCAGCAGGGTCGACTTGCCGATGCCCGGCTCGCCGCCGAGCAGCGTGACCGAGCCGGGGACGAGGCCGCCGCCGAGCACGCGGTCCAGCTCGTCGATGCCGGTGGGGCGGGCCGTGAACTCCGATGGGTCGACCTCCGCGATCGGCTGCGGACGGCGGCCCGGTCGGAGGACGGCGGGCGTCGATGCCGCGGGCACATCGACCTCCTCGACCAACGTGCTCCACTCGGCGCAGCCCGGGCACTGCCCGACCCACTTGGGAGCGGTGGCCCCGCAGGAGCTGCAACGGAACTGGGTTCGTACCTTCGCCATGGCGACCACCGTACCCGGGGGGTGTGACGGATCGAACGGATGTTCGTCGACCGTCCGCCGGCGTTCCCCCTGTGATCGTGCACCACGGCCGGTGCAGGACCACAGGGGAAACACAGAATGCCCAGGTCAGCGGGGGGACGAGGCGTGGTCGAGGTGGGCGGCCAGGTGGTCGGCCAGCTCGATGGCGTCGAAGCCGGCACCGTCGATGAAGCTCGACTTGCGACGGCGCATGAACGGCAGGCCGAGCACGTACATGCCCGGCACGGGGAGCACCCCGCCGTCGTGGACGATGCCGCCACGCCGGTCGAGCAGCGACGGGTCGAGCCACGGCACGTTCGGGCGGAAGCCCGTGGCCCACACGATGGCCGAGATCGACCGGAGGTCGGTCTCCAGCACCGGCGGGCCGACGCGGATCGGCGCCGGGCGGCTCACCGCTCCCAGCTCGGGGGCCAGGCCGCTCTCGGCGGCGAACTCGTCGAAGCGGTCGAGCTGGCGACGCAGCTTCAGGTCGGCCAGCGCGCACACGTTGGCCAGCGAGCCCGAGAACTGGGCCCGGCCGGCCCGCTCCCCCACGAAGCGCCCGACGATCGACACGCCGGCGTCGCCGAGCGTGTTCAGGTCCAGGTCGCGCCGCTCGGGCGAGCCCACGAGCTGGAGCGACGGCAGGCGCCGGGCCCGCTCGATCTCCTCCACCTCGTCGTAGCGCTCGTCGAGCTGGCCGATGGCGTCCATCCACCAGTGGACGTCCATGCCCCGGTAGCTGCGGGGCAGGCGGACGTGCTCGCCGACGGCGAGGGTCACGTCCCGACCGGCCCGGGCGAGCTCGTCGGCGATCTGGGCACCCGACGCCGAGGCCCCCACGACGAGGACCCGGCCGTCGGCCACGCCGCTCGGGTTCCGGTACTCGATCGGGGCGAGCTGCTGGATCGACCCCGGCAGCTCGTCGGCGAACGACGGCCGCCGGGGCGTCCCGCAGGCGCCGGTGGCGACGACGACGGCCCGGGTCCGCCACGTCCCGTCGTCGGTCTCGACCAGGTGCCACGGCGATCCGTGGACCACCTTCAGCACGCTGGTTCCCGACCGGACCGGGGCGTCGAACGATCGCCGGTAGGCGTCGAGGTCCTGGGCGACCTCGCCGGCGGTGCGGTAGCCGTCGGGATCGTCGCCCCGGTAGGTCCAGCCGGGGAGTCGGCTCATCCAGTTCGGGGTGAGCAGTCGGAGCGAATCCCATCGCTCGGTCCTCCAGGCGTTGGCGGTCTCGCCACGCTCGAGGACGACGTGGTCGATCGACCGGTCGGTCAGGCACCGGCTCATCGCCAGTCCGGCCTGGCCGGCGCCGATCACCACGACGTCGGTGGTCCGTGGGTCGCCCATGGGATCCGCTCCTCGCTCGGTTCGGTCGGTCCGTCGCCGCCGTCAGACCAGCTCGACGACGACGGCCGTCGGGTTGGTGACGATGTCGAACACGGCCGACCGCTTCTGCGACTGGGCGACGACCGCCCGGAGGTCGTCGGCGTCGGCGTCGGCGTCGATCTCGTAGCGGACGGCGATGGCGTCGAAGCCGTTGCGGACCTCGGGGTCGATGCCGAGGATCCCGGCCACGTCCATCCGGCCCTCGACGGTGGCCTTCACCGAACGGAGCTGGATGCCGCGGTGCTGCGCGACCGAGGCGATGCCGGCGCTGAGGCACCCGGCGAGGCCCATGAGCACGAGCTCGGGCGGGGTCGGGCCCTGGTCGGCCGAGGCGAAGATCTCGGGGTGGTCGGTCTCGACCTGGTGCGGCTCGCGGTGCTGCTGGTCGGCGCCGAGGCCGAAGAAGCCGTCGACGGTGGTCCGGCTGTGGGTGCCGGAGATCCACTCGTTGGTGGCCCGGAAGGTGAAGGCCGCGGCCTCGCGGACCTCGGACAGCTGCGCCTTGGCGCCCAGCAGGGCGTCGACCTGGACGCCGTTGTCGACGGTGGGGATGTCGGTGGTGCTCATCGGAAGGTGTCTCCTGGTTCGGTCGCCGCCCCGGTCGGGCGGCGTTCGGTGTCGGAACCACCATGACGACGACCGGGGTCCGAAGGCTTGGAGGACCCGTGGAGAAACCCTGGAGACGATCTCCACGTCGCCTCCAAGACCTGGAGCCCTCGGTCGTCGCACCCTGGCGGCATGGAAACGACGACGACCGCACGACCGACGAACGACCGCCCGGCTGGGCACGACTGGGAGGAGGCCGGCGACGCCTGGGGCAGCCGGGCCCGGGACTGGGCCTGCCTGTTCGAGCACTACGCCATGGACGTGCTGACGGCCGTCCTCCCGAAGATCGGGGTCACCGAGGGGACGAGCCTGCTCGACGTGGCGTGCGGTTCGGGCCTCGCCGTCCGGTTGGCCCGAGGTACGGGGGCAGAGGTGGCGGGCATCGACGCCGCGGCTTCGCTGATCGACATCGCCCGCGAGCGCACCCCCGACGCCGACCTCCGGGTCGGAGACATGTTCGAGCTGCCCTGGGCCGACGAGTCGTTCGAGAACGTGGTGTCGATCAACGGCATCTGGGGCGGGTGCGAAGGGGCCCTCGCCGAGATGCACCGCGTCGTGCGACCCGGCGGCCACGTCGCCATCTCGTTCTGGGGCACGGGCCACCTCGACCTCAAGCCGTGCTTCAGGGCGTTCGCCGCCCACGCGCCCGACGACCACCGCGAGGGCATGAGGCGCACCAACGGCATCGCTCGTCCCGGCGTGGCCGAGGAGATGCTCCGCGGGGCCGGCTTCGAGGTGATCGAGTCGGGCGGCCGGGTGTCGACGGTCGAGTGGCCCGACGAGGACACCGCGTGGCGGGCGCTCGCCAGCCTCGGACCGGCGGTCCCTGCGCTCGAGCGGGTCGGTGCCGAGTTCCTCCGTCCGATCGTGCTCGAGGCGCTCGCCGAGGTCCGCGACCCCTTCGGGACCTATCGGTTCCGCAACGACCACCGGTTCGTCGTCGCCCGTCGGCCGGGCTGAACCGGAACCGGACCCGGTGGTCGCGACACCCACCGTGTGCGAAACTTCCGAATTGCAGCACGACACCGGTTCGAAGAGAGGCCGATCCCATGCCGATGTTCATGGTCGAGCGGGAGTTCGCCGAGCGCTTCGACCCCGACGACCAGACGATCCGCGCCGTCGACGACTACAACTCGAGGAACGACATCAGGTGGTTGACGTCGTTCCTGTCCGCGGACAAGAAGAAGACCTACTGCCTCTACGAGTGCGCCGACATCGAGGTCCTGCGCCGGCACGCCGCCGACCTCGGGATCCCGGCCGACGTCATCACCGAGGTCGACAAGTTCCGCTGAACCCGTGAGCCGCTACCGGTTCGGCGACTTCGTCATCGATCCAGAGACCGTCGAGATCAGCGGACCCGACGGCGTGCGAGACGTCGAGCCGCAGGTGTTCGACGTCCTCCTCCACCTCGTCGAGCACGCCGGGCGCCTCGTCACCAAGGAGGAGCTCCTCGACGAGGTGTGGGGAGACCGGTTCGTGTCCGAGTCGGCGCTGACGACCCGCATCAAGCAGGCCCGGCGGTCCGTCGACGACGACGGCACCACGCAGTGGGCGATCAAGACCGTGCACGGGCGCGGCTACCGGTTCGTACCCGAGGTCACGGTCGAGGACGGCGCGGTGTCGGCCGACCCCGGTTCGGGCCCGCCGCCCGAGCCCGACGCCGCACCCACGGGCGACTCCGGTCCCGCTCCCCCGGACCTCCCCGAGCAGCTGCGCGCCGACACCCGCCAACGGTTCTGCGGGCGCGAGGAGGAGCTGGCCCGCTGCCTCGACGTCGTCGACCAGGCCGCGCGCACCGACGGCTACGGATGGGTGTGGATCCTCGGCGAGCCCGGCATCGGCAAGACCCGGCTCGCGGCCGAGGTCGCCCAGCGGGCCGCGGACCTCGGCCACCGGGTGGCGTTCGGCCGCAACGGCGAGGACCTGCGGGTCCCGTTCCAACCCATCCTGGAGGCGTCCCGGCACCTCGGCCACGGCGACGGACCCCTCGCGGCCGACGCCCTGCCGAACGAGCGGGCCGGCGTCGACGACGACACCCTCCGCTACCTGCGGTTCGACGCGGTCGCGTCCTGGCTCGACGACACCGCCGCGACCACGCCGCTCGTGCTGGTCGTCGACGACGTCCACTGGGCCGCCGAGTCGACGTTGCAGCTGCTCGGGCATCTCCGCCGGCGACCGACGGGCGGTGCGGTGACGTTCGTCCTCACCGCCCGCGACACCGCGCCGGATGCCCACCAGCGGGTCGCCGACCTCATCGCCACGACGTCCGATCACGGCGCCACGACCGTGGTCCGCCTCACCGGCCTGTCGGCCGACGCGGTCGCGGACCTCGTCGGCGCCGACCACCGGCTCGACGTCGCCGACGTCGTCCGCCAGACGGCCGGCAACCCGCTGTTCGTGCAGGCCATGGACCCGGCCGACGGCTCGGTCGATCTCACGAGCGCCGTCCACCGTCGGCTCGCCACCCTCGACGACCAGGTGCAGGAGACGCTCCGGCTGGTCTCGGTCCTCGGTCTCGACTTCGAGGTGCGCGTGGCCGCCGCGGCGACGGGGCGCGACGAGCTGGAACTGCTCGACGACCTGGAGCGGGCGGCGGCGGCCCGCCTCGTCGACGACGCCGGCGGCGACCGGTTCCGGTTCACCCACGCGCTCGTCCGCTCGTCGCTGCGGTCCGACCTCAGCTCGGCCCGGCGGGCCCGCCTCCACGCCCGCATCGCCACCGCGATCCACGACGTGCACGGCGACGCTCCCGACCACCTGATCGAGCTGGCGTTCCACACCGCCGAGGCGGCCGAGAGCGACCGGGACCTGCGCTCGCTCGCCGTCGACCGGCTCCGCCGGGCGGCCGAGGAGTCGATGGAGCAGCTGTCGTTCGAGGAGGCCGCCGACCTGCTGGCGCGGGCGCGGACGCTCGCCGTCGACGCACCCCTCGAACTGCGCGCCCGCCTCGCCCTCGAGCAGGGCACCGCCGAGCACCGCGCCGGCGACGGGGTGACCGCGTCGGCGACCTTCGCCCAGGCCATCGCCGACGCGCGCAGCAGCGACGACGTGGCGCTGCGGGTCGAGGCCGCGCTCGGCCGGGAGGACGCGAGCTGGCGACCGGGCCTGCCCGACCTCGGAGCCCTCGACGACGTGGAGGAGGCGATCGTCGTGCTCGACGAGGCCCTCGCCGCGGGCGAGGAGATCGACGGTGAGCTGGAGCTCCGGGCCCACCTCGCCGTCGCGCACTTCCGGGCCCTGGCCATGGCCGGGCGGCGCGACGGGGTCGACGAAGCGTTCGCGACCGCTCGCTCGCTCGCCGCCGAGCTGGGGTCGCCCGACGTGGAGGCCAACGTGCTGGGCGTGTACCTCGGTCAGGTGCAGCTGTTCGACGATCTGGAGGGTGGCCGTCCGCTCGTCGCCCGCCTCGCTGCGCTCGAGCCGGCGATCACCGACGGCGACGTCGCCCTGCACGCGCTGCACGACCGGATCATGTTCGCCACGCTCACCGGCGACGTCGACGAACGGGAGCAGCTGATCGACAAGATGGCCGCGCTCCAGGCCCGGACGCACTCACCCTTCTGGCGCTCGATCCGGGCCAACCAGGAGGCGATGAAAGCGCTCTACCGCGGCGACCTCGCGTCGGCCGAGGTGCTCGCCGAGCGGTGCCTCGACCTGGCCGACGCACTCCACGGGCAGGACGGGTCCGGCACGTTCGGCCTGCGCATGTTCTGCATCCGACGCGAACAGGACCGCCTCGCGGCGATGGCACCACTCGTGCGCCACGTGCTGAGCGGCGCCGAGGGCGCCGACCTGTGGACGCCCGGCCTGGCGCTCCTCCTGGCCGAGACCGGCGAGCCCGAGGAAGCCGTCGAGGTGCTCGCGCCCGTGCGCTCCGCCGGGTTCGACGTGCCGCTCGACGCCATGTGGAGCACCGTGATGGTCCTGCTGGCCGAGGCCGTCGTCCAGCTCGACGACCCCGAGGCGTGCGCGATGATCCGCGACCGCCTCGCTCGGATCGAGGGCTCCAACGTCGTCACCGGCTCGGGCCTGCTGTGCTTCGGGCGGGCCGACCGGTACCTGGGCATGCTGGCGCTGCGCTGCGGAGATCTGGTCGCGGCCGAGGAGCACCTCGGCGCCGCCCTCGAGGGCGATGCCGAGGGCGGATCGGTGCTGTGGAGCAACGAGAGCCGCCTCTGGTTGTCCCGGGTGCGGCGGGCCCAGGGCCACCCCGCGCGGAGGCGGACGCGATGGCCGAGGTCGTCGCGAGCGAGGCCGGCCGGGCCGGGCTGGCCAGGCTCGAACGCCTCGCCCGGGCCGAGATCGACGCCTGACGCTCCGTACTGCGTACGAAACCCCAGGTCGACGCCCCCTTCAGGGCTCTCCAGCCGATCTCCACGTCCTCTCCAAGCTCCGGGCGCCCGATTCCTGGATCGTGGTCCTCGACGCCGCTGCACACCGCCCGCGGCACTCGAGGAGCGATCCGATGTACCCCGACGAACCCCGCCCGACGCCCCGGAAGCTGCTCGGCATCTGGGCCCACCCCGACGACGAGGCCTACCTCACCGCCGGCCTGATGGACCGGGTCGTGCGGACCGGCGGGGACGTGACCCTCGTGGCACTGACGGACGGTGAGGCGGGCTTCGATCCCGACGACCCCCGTCCCGTCGAGGTCCGTCGCCGGCTGCGCCGCGACGAGCTCCGGACCGCGACCGCCGCCGTCGGCGTCCACGACGTCCGCCACCTCGGTCTGCCCGACGGCGGCGTGGCCCTGGCCGATCGGACGACGGTGGCCGACGCGCTGACGTCGGTGATCGACGAGGTGGCCCCCGACGTCGTCGTGACCTTCGGCCCCGACGGGATCACCGGCCACGGCGACCACGTCGCGTGCAGCGACCTGGCGACCATGGCCTGGCTGGCCTACCCGAGCGGTGAGCTCTGGTACGCCACGAAGACCACCGCCTGGCTCGACGAGTGGCGCGACCTCCACGACACCTACGGGGTGTGGATGACCGAGGAGCCGCCCGGGGCGGACCCCACCCGTCTCGCCCGCCACCTCGACCTGACCGGCCGGGACCTCGACCGCAAGCGGGCTGCACTCGCGGGCCACGCCAGCCAGACCGCCGGCCTGGCCGACGCCCTCGGCGAGAGCGCCTACCGCCGGTGGATCGCCCAGGAGTCGTTCCGCTGGGCCGAACCGATCGAGCTCGCGGCCCACGCCGCCACGATGCACGAGGTGCGGTCATGACCGCCACCGCCACCCCACGCGACGTCGTGAACGTCGCGCCCGCCGCCGGTGCCGCCCGCGCCGCCCTCCAGGACACCGCACCGTTCGCGGTGGCCCTCGTGCCGTTCGGGTTCGCCGTCGGTGTCGCCGCCACCCACGCCGGCCTCTCGGCGACCGAGAACCTCGCCGGTGCCCTCGTCATGCTGGCGGGCGCCGCCCAGCTGGCCGTCGTCGAGTCGATCGGCCGGGGCGAGGGCATCTGGCTCGCCGTCCTCGTCACCCTCCTCATCAACCTGCGGTTCGTGCTCTACGGCGCCGGCATCGCCGAGTGGTTCGCCAACGCGTCGAGGCTCCAGCGCCTGCTGCTGGTGTTCCCGGTGGTCGACCAGAGCTTCATGATCTGCCAGCAGCGGTTCCGCAGCGAGGCCGACCTCGCCTGGCGCCGCCGCTACTACCTGACGACCACGGCGCTGCTCGCCGGTTGCTTCGTCGGAGCACAGGCCCTGGCCCTCGGCTTCGGCGACGTGCTCCCCGACGGCGCCGGCCTGCACCTCGCGGCCCCCCTGGCGTTCGCCGGGATGCTGGCCAAGTCGGTCCACGGCCGGACCGAGCTGGTCGTCGCCACCACGGCTGCGATCGCACTGGTGGTCGTGGCCGGAACGCTAGGACCTGCGGCCCTCCCGGCCGCCGTCGTCGTCGGCGTCGTCACCGGCGCCCGGATGGGGAGGACCTCATGATCGTCATCGTCACCTTCGTCGCCGCCGCCGCGGTGACCTACCTCCTGCGCAGCTCCATGGTCCTCGCCGGGGACCGGCTGCAGGAGTCCGACGGCGTCCGCACCGCGGTCGAGCTGACGGCCCCCGCCGTGCTCGCCGCGATGATCGCCGGGGCGCTGCTCGTCCACCACGGGACGGTCTCGGCCCCGGCCCTCGCCGAAGTCGCGGCGATCGGCGCTGCCGTCGTCGCCGTCCGGCGCACCGGCAACGTCGGGGCGGCGCTGGCCGCCGGCCTCCCCGTCTACTGGGTCATCCAGGCCCTCGCCGTCTGACCATCGACCGGCCTCGCCACCGACCGCTCGTTTCCCCTGTGGTTCTGCACCGTGGACGGTGCAGAACCACAGGGGAAACGGGAAACCCGCAGGTCAGGCGCCGGTGAGCTCGGCGACGAGGGGCGCGAAGCTGCGGGCCTTGTCGCCCGGGACCACGGTGTAGCTGTAGCCCCAGCGGTCCCGACGCTCGACCAGCCGCTCGGCGACCTCGGACCTCGAGCCCATCAGGGCGAGGGGCGAGCGGCCGAGCTGGTCGGCGGTGGCCCCGAACAGTGCGGCGACGCCCTCCACCAGCTCGCGGTCCTCGGTGATCTCGGCGGCGGCCAGCCAGGCATTGAGCTCGAGGTCCTCGAAGCGCTCCCCCGCCCCCTCCCGCAACCACGCCACCTTCTCGTCGATGCGGTCCTCGAGGGCGTCGTGGGCCGCGGCCTCGTCGATGGTCCCGGAGTGGATCGACGCGTTCACCCCGACGATGTCGGCTTCGGCGCCCGCCCACCGCAGCAACCGTGGCCCGCCACCGCCCACGAGGATCCGCGGCCCGCCCGGCGTGTGGGGCGCGGGTGTGCCGTCGAGGTCGGTGATCCGGTAGTGGTCGCCGTCGAAGGAGAACGGACCGTCGGCCCACAGGCCCTTCAGCACCGCGGTGTGCTCCTGGAGCCGTCCGACCCGGGTGCCCGGCCGGTCCATCGGGATGCCGCTGGCGTCGTAGTCCGCCGTCTTCCAGCCGGCGCCCAGCCCGACCTCCAGGCGGCCTCCGGAGATGACGTCGATGGTGGCCAGCTCGCGGGCGAGCACCGCGGGGTGCCGGAAGTCGCAGTCGAGGACCAGCGCGCCCACGTTGATCGTGTCGGTGACGGCGGCGAAGGCCGCCATCGCGGCGATCGGACCCGGTCCCTCGTCGAAGTGGTCGGGCACGAAGATCGTCGAGTAGCCGAGCGCCTCGAGCTCCCGGGCCGAGTCGAGCCAGTCGGACCCTTCGAGCGGCGCCTGGAGGTCGGCGGCGAATCGGAAGCGACGTGGGTGGGCCATGCCCCCGAGTCTGACGCACCAGGCATGGCTACGCTTCGGCGCCGACCGACCGAGGAGGACCCGATGGCGACGTTCGTGCTGGTGCACGGGGGCGGGCACGGCGGCTGGTGCTACCAACCGGTCGCCCGACGGCTGCAGGCGGCCGGTCACGTCGTCTACGCGCCGACCCTCAGCGGCCTCGGCGACCGGGCCCACCAGCTCCACGCCGGCATCGACCTCGACACCCACGTCACCGACGTCGTCGAGCTGCTCCGGTTCGAGGACCTGCGCGACGTCGTCCTCGTCGGTCACAGCTACGGCGGCATGGTGATCACCGGCGCCGCCGACCGGGCCGGCGACCGGATCGGCACCCTCGTGTACCTCGACGCCGCCCACCCCCGCAACGGCCAGTCGCTCCGCGACGTCGCCGGCGCGCACATGGACCTCGCCCGCGGCATGGGCGCCGTCATCGACGGGATCGAGCTCGTGCTGCTGCCCGGCGAGGGTGCCGCCGGCTTCTACGGGATCGAGGACCCCGAGGTCGCGGCGTGGGCCGACGAGCGGCTCACCGCCCACCCGTGGCGGTGCTTCGAGCAGGAGCTCGTGCTGCAGGACGAGGACGCCGTCCGGGCGATCCGTCGGGTGAAGATCAACTGCACCGAGAGCCTGCTGGCCAGCGGGCCGACGAAGCGGGGAGTGCAGACCGACGGCGACGTCGTCCTCGAGATCGACACCGGCCATGACCTCATGCTCACCGAACCCGACCGCGTCGCCGAGATGCTGATCGCCTCGCTGCCCTGAGCGAGGCCCGGGTCAGGGCAGCTCGCGGCGGTCGAGGAGGCGCCCGGTCGCGGCGATCGCGACCACGGTGAACACGACGGGCACCAGGATCCCGGTCGCCAGCGTGAACGGAGCGAAGTCGATGTCGGCCCCGGTGACCTCGGCCAGGATGGATCGCAGGTAGCCGGTGATCGAGAGCGCGGCGCCGACGTCGCCGGCCAGGCTCACGAAGCGCTCCCACAGCACGAGGTACGCGAGCCCGAGCGGGAGAGCGCGGCGCACCAGCACGCCGAGGAGGACGAAGAGGGCGCAGTACGCGGCGACGCCGATCATCGCGGCGAGCGCTGTCGCCGCCAGCAGGCCGTCGCCGGTGTGGACGAGCCCGACCGACAGCGTGGCGACCGCGGCGACCGGGAGGACGATCGTGCACGACGCGGCCCAGGCGGCGAGCGCGATCACCCGACTCGGTACCGGTCGGAGCGCCACGTAGACGATCGACCCGTTGTCGTAGAGGTCGCCGAGCACCGCCGAGGCGATGACGAGGGCCGCGATCGCCACGACGAGCGAGAAGGAGAACACGGCGTGGTCGGTGCCGACGGTGAGGGGGTCGCCCTCCTGGGCGCTGTTGATCACCCCCGCGAGGACCGCCAGCCCGGCCAGCACCACGAGGGCGACGATGCGCCCGGTGGTCCGGACCGACCGGAGGAACGTCCGGTAGAGGAGCGTGAACGCCGCGCCGGGTGCGGCCGCCCGGCGGGGCGCCGGTGCACGCGCCCCGGACGATGACGGTGACGGTGACGGTGACGGTGGCGGGACGGGAGCGGTCACGGTTCGATGAGGTAGCGGAAGACGCTGTCGAGGTCGTCGTCGAGGGGCTGGATCTGCTCGACCGCCACCCCGGCGTCGACGCAGATCCCGGCGATCGTGCGACGGAACGCGCTCGCTCGGGTGGTCTCGACCACGAGGGCCGGACCCTGGGTGTAGGTCGCGGGCTCGAACTCGACCGAGCGGATGCCGTCGAGGTCGAGGAGGCGGGACGCCAGCGGCGCCGGGTCGTCGACCCGGAGACGGATGCGGTGGGGGTGGTCGTCCATGAGGTCGCGGATGGCCCGGAAGTCGCCCACGGCGGCGAGCCGTCCCTGGGCCACGACCAGGATGCGGGACCCGAACCGCTCGACCTCGGCCAGCACGTGCGAGCTGATCAGGACGCACCGACCCTCCGCACCGAGCCGACCGACGAGGTCGATGAAGTGGTTGCGCTGCGCCGGATCGAGGCCGGTGAGCGGCTCGTCGAGGAGCAGCACGTCCGGGTCGGTCACCAACGCCTGGGCCAGCTTCACCCGCTGCTTCATGCCCTTCGAGAACGTCCCGGGCCGGTGCTCGGCGACGTCGGCCAGCTCCACGACCTGGAGCGCCCACCGGGCCCGGGCGTCGGGGTCGTCGAGTCCCACGAGCGACGCCGCCAGCGAGACGAACTCGATGGCGGTCAGACCGGGGATCATCCCCTCCTGCTGCGGAGCGAGACCGACCCGAGCCTTCACCGCGGGGTCGCGGCGGGGATCTCCGCCGAGGATCCGGACCGATCCCTCGCTCGGCGGCGCCTGACCGGAGAGCATCCGCAGCAGGGTCGACTTCCCCGCCCCGTTGGGCCCGAGGAGGGCGGTCACCCCTGGTCCCACGGCGAAGGAGACGCCCGAGACCGCGACCACGTCCCCGTACCACTTCGTGACGCCCGAGGCCTCCAGCATCGGCGCGGTCACCGGGTGATCTCCAAGCGCTGGAGCCGGAACCACGCCACCAGGGCACCGCCGCCGGTCCAGAGGAACCAACCGGCCCAGGCCAACGCCGGCGACAGCGTGTCCTCGCCGTCGACCACCTCGCCGTGGATCGTCGGCGGGAGCGTGAACACGACTTCGAGCACGTTGAACATCCGCCAGGCGTCGACGCCGGTGACCTCGGCAGCCGACGCCGCGATGCCGGTCACGACCATCAGCAGCACGACGATCCCGGCGATGGCGATCCCCTTGTTGTTGGTCACGACCGTGACCGCCACCGACACCGAGGTCAGCAGGGCGCTGACGACCACGCCGGACGCGATGATCCTGCCGAACACCACCAGCCAGTCGAGCGGCCCGTCGGGTCCGACCCCCTGCACGGTGTTGGCCACGAGCAGCAGGAGCTGGGGCCCGGCGGTGATGAGGACCAGGATCGTGGCCACGCTCAGCGACTTGGCCACCAGGTACCAGGTGCGGGTGAGCGGCGACGCCAGGTAGATCCCGAGCATGCCGGTGCGCTGGTCGTTCCCGAACACCTCGGGCGCGACGAGCGCGGTGAGCAGCAGGATGGCGAGCGAGATCGACGAGAAGTACTCGCTGTAGGTCGGGAGCTCGAGGTCGATCGACGCCGCGCCGCGCACCATCGTGGCCAACCCGATCATCACGATGGCCGGGAGGTAGGCGATGGCGACGGCGATGAACGGCAGCACCTTCGCCCCCGTGCTCCGCCGGAACCCGAGGCCTCGTTGGATCCCGTGCACCACGACGGTGCGGAACGGCTGCCAGCGCAGGCGCGGGCCGTCGTAGTGGCGGAAGCCGCGGTCGAGGATGCGGGCCTCGCCATCGGCGAACACGTCGCCGGCCACGGCGTCGGAGGGCGGGGTCGGGTCGGTCACGACCCACCCCCGGCGGGTGGGGGCGGTGGTGGCGGCGGCGCCGGTGCAGGACGACCGGTCGCCGCCGATCCGCCCGGCGAGCCCACACCGAGGAACACCTCTTCGAGCGACACCGGGTGCGGGCCGAGCGACCGTAGGCCGACCTCGTGGCGGGCGACCGCCCGGGTGAGGACGGCGGTCAGGTCGGGCCGACCACGGAAGAGGTGGACCCGATCGACCACCCGGCTCTCCACGCCGGCCCGGTGCACCTCGTCGAGGACCAGGGCGATGCGCTCGGCCGTGTCGTCGAACTCGACCGCCACGATCCCCTGGTCGGCCGAAACCTGGAGGTCGGCGAGGCGTCCCGCCGCGGCGACCTGACCCTGGTGGAGGATGACCACGGAGTCGCACAGCCGCTCGACCTCGTCGAGGTTGTGCGACGACAGCAACACCGAGATGCCGAACTCCCGCGACACCTTCGAGATGAGGTCCAGCATGGCGTCGCGCTGCAGCGGGTCGAGGCCGTCGGTCGGCTCGTCGAGGATGATGAGCGCCGGGTCGTGGGCCAGGCACTGCGCGAGCTTCACCCGTTGACGCTGACCGGTCGACATGGTGCCGACGGCCCGCCCACGCTCCTCGCCGAGACCCACGAGCCAGAGCGCATCGGAGGCCCGTGACCTCGCGGCGCGGCTCGGGACGCCGTGCAGCTCGGCCACGTGGCGCACCAGGTCGACCGCCTTCACGTCCGGCGGGAGCAGGTGGTGCTCGGGGCTGTAGCCGAGGTGGGTGCGGACCTCCGGCCCGGCCGTGACGCTGTCGTGACCGAGCACGATGATGCGTCCCGCATCGGGCGGGTGCAGCCCGAGGATCATGCCGATGAGGGTGGTCTTGCCGGTGCCGTTGGCACCGAGCAGGCCGGTGATGCCGTGCCCGACCCGGGCGGTCGCACCGGTGAGGACGACCTTCGCACCCCACGACTTCACGACGCCGTCGAGCGAGAGGATCACCCCGCTCCCGGACGGGTCGGGTCGGGGATCGGTCGCCGCCACCTGCACGCCGGCCACCGTACCCGCGGTGGCGACGTGACCGCGGCGAGGACTACTCGGCGAGCGGCCCGGCCTCGGCCAGCTCCGGCGCGGCGGGCTCGAAGCCCTCGACGGCCGAGAAGGTGATCTCCTGCTCGCCCGTCTCGGCGTTGGCCGCGGCGTCGACGATCACGATCTCACCGGCGCGGAACTGCTTGTACAGCAGGCGCTCCGAGAGCGGGTCCTCGACCAGGCGCTGGATGGCCCGGCGCAGCGGACGGGCGCCGAGGGTCGGGTCGTAGCCCCGCTCGACGAGCAGCGTCTTGGCCGCGTCGGTCAGCTCGATCCCGATGCCCTGGGCCTCGAGCTGGGTGCTGGTGCGCTTGATCAGCAGGTCGACGATCGTCGTGACCTCGGCCTTGGACAGCTCGTGGAAGACGATCGTCTCGTCGATGCGGTTCAGGAACTCCGGGCGGAAGTGCTGCTTCAGCGCGTCGTTGACCTTCTCCTTCATCTTCTCGTAGGAGACGGCCTCGTCGGCCTTGCCGAAGCCCACGTTGGCCTTGCGGAGGTCCTGCGTGCCGAGGTTCGACGTCATGATCAGCACGGTGTTGCGGAAGTCGACCGAACGGCCCTGGCTGTCGGTGAGCCGGCCCTCCTCCAGGATCTGGAGCAGCGTGTTGAACACGTCGGGGTGGGCCTTCTCGATCTCGTCGAACAGCACCACCGAGAACGGCTTGCGGCGCACGGCCTCGGTGAGCTGGCCGCCCTCGTCGTAGCCGACGTAGCCGGGGGGCGAGCCCACCAGGCGGCTGACGGTGTGCTTCTCCATGTACTCCGACATGTCGAGGCTGATCAGGCTCTGCTCGTCGCCGAAGAGGAACTCGGTGAGCGTCTTGGCCAGCTCGGTCTTCCCCACGCCGGACGGGCCGAGGAAGATGAACGAGCCCGACGGGCGCTTCGGGTCCTTCAGGCCGGCCCGGGTGCGGCGGATCGCCTGGCTGACCGCCTTGATGGCGTTCTCCTGGCCGATGACCCGCTTGTGGAGCTCGTCCTCCATGCGCAGGAGCTTGGCCGTCTCCTCCTCGGTGAGCTTGTAGACCGGGATGCCGGTCCACAGGCTGAGCACCTCGGCGATGGCCTCCTCGTCGACCTCGTCGAACAGGTCGACGCCGGACGCCTTGATCTCGGTCTCCTTGGCCTCCTTCTCGGCCAGGAGCTCCTTCTCCTTGTCGCGGAGGCGACCGGCCTCCTCGTAGTCCTGGGCCTCGACCGCGTCCTTCTTCTGCTGGATCACCTGGGCGATCTGGTTCTCCAGCTCCTTGTAGTCCGCCGGGGTCTCCATGCGCTTGATGCGCAGGCGCGAGCCGGCCTCGTCGATGAGGTCGATGGCCTTGTCGGGCAGGAAGCGGTCGGAGATGTAGCGGTCGGCCAGGTTGGCCGCCGCGATCAGCGCCTGGTCGGTGATGGTGACCCGGTGGTGCTGCTCGTAGCGGTCGCGCAGGCCCTTCAGGATCTCGATGGTGTGGGCGACCGTGGGCTCCTCGACCTTCACCGGCTGGAAGCGGCGCTCGAGGGCCGCGTCCTTCTCGACGTACTTGCGGTACTCGTCGAGCGTGGTGGCGCCGATGGTCTGCAGCTCGCCCCGGGCCAGCATCGGCTTGAGGATGGAGGCGGCGTCGATCGCGCCCTCGGCCGCACCGGCCCCGACGAGGGTGTGGATCTCGTCGATGAACAGGATGATGTCGCCCCGGGTGCGGATCTCCTTCAGCACCTTCTTGAGGCGCTCCTCGAAGTCGCCGCGGTAGCGGGAGCCGGCGACCAGCGCGCCGAGGTCGAGCGTGTAGAGCTGCTTCTGGTGCAGCGTCTCGGGCACGTTGTCGGCGGCGATCGCCTGGGCGAGGCCCTCGACGATGGCGGTCTTGCCGACGCCGGGCTCGCCGATCAGCACCGGGTTGTTCTTGGTGCGGCGGCTCAGCACCTGCATGACCCGTTCGGTCTCGCGGGCCCGACCGATGACCGGGTCGAGCTTCTTGTCCTTGGCGAGCTGGGTGAGGTTGCGACCGAACTGGTCGAGCACCAGCGAGCCCGACGGCGTGTCGCCGCCCTGGCCGCCCGCGGTGGCCCCGGCCTTGTCGCCCGACCCCGGCGCCGAGGAGCCCTGGCCGCCCGAGCCCGAGTACCCCGAGAGGAGCTGGATCACCTGCTGGCGGACCCGGGACAGGTCGGCGCCGAGCTTCACGAGCACCTGGGCGGCGACGCCCTCGCCCTCACGGATCAGGCCCAGCAGGATGTGCTCGGTGCCGATGTAGTTGTGCCCGAGCTGGAGCGCCTCCCGCAGCGACAGCTCCAGGACCTTCTTGGCCCGGGGCGTGAACGGGATGTGCCCCGACGGCGACGAACCGCCCTGCCCGATGATCTCCTCGACCTGGCTGCGCACGCCCTCCAGCGAGATGCCGAGCGACTCCAGCGCCTTGGCCGCGACGCCCTCGCCCTCGTGGATCAGCCCCAGCAGGATGTGCTCGGTGCCGATGTAGTTGTGGTTGAGGAGGCGGGCCTCCTCCTGCGCGAGGACCACCACGCGGCGGGCTCGGTCGGTGAAGCGTTCGAACATCTGGCTTCCAGTCTCCGAAAAGGGGCGGGAATCGTGTGCCGAGCCTACCGTCCGGGGGACCCGACCAGACGTCGTCGCCATGTTCCCAGGTCGGGGCCACCGGCCGTCCCGGACATCGACGTCCCGGCAGGCACGGCGATCATTCCGGCGCTCGGGTGGGGGCGGGGGGACCCGGGCCCGTAGCCTGCGTTGATGGCCGACAACCCCCTGCTGGCGCTGCCCCACATCGACACCGACCGGCAGCGCATCGAGGACGAGCTCATCGCCTCGGTCCAGGCCCCCACCGACGCCATGACCGAGATGGCCGGCCACCTCATCGGCGCCGGGGGCAAGCGGGTGCGGCCGCTGTTCGCCGTGGCGGCCGCCGGCTGTGCCGAGGGCCACGACGGACCGGCCTCGCTCGAGTCGATCCGCGGCGGCGTGTCGGTCGAGCTGGTCCACCTCGGTTCGCTGTACCACGACGACGTGATCGACGAAGCGGTCACCCGCCGAGGCATCGACAGCGTCAACGCCCGCTGGGGCAACCTGCGGGCCATCCTCGCCGGCGACTTCCTCCTGGCCCGGGCATCGGAGATCGCCGCATCGCTCGGCACCGAGGTGGCCGGCCTGCTCGCCGCCACGATCGGCCGGCTGTGCGAGGGCGAGGTCGAGGAGCTGGGTGCGGCCTACCAGGTCGACCGCACCGAGGCGTCGTACCTCGCGGCCATCGAGGGCAAGACGGCCTCGCTGCTGTCCACGGCCTGCCGGATCGGCGGGATCGTGGCCGAGCTCCCCCGCGACGAGATCGACGTCCTCACCTCGTTCGGCCGCAACTACGGCATGGCGTTCCAGATCGTCGACGACGTGCTCGACGTCATCGCCACCGAGGAGCAGCTCGGCAAGCCGGCCGGCCTCGACCTGCGCGAGGGCGCCTACAACCTGCCGACGCTGCGGGCCCTCAAGGCCGAGGGCGGCGACGAGCTGCGCGAGCTGCTCGGCAGCCCCCTCGACGGCGCGCCGTGGGAGCGGGCCCGGGCCATCGTCGCCGCCAGCCCCGGCCTCGACGAGGCGGTCGGCATCGCCCACGAGTACGTGGCTGCGGCCGACGGCGACCTCGACGCGTTCGACGGGCGGCCGGCCGCGGCCGCGCTCGGCGGCGCGGCCCACCACCTGCTGCGCACCCTCGACGACGTCCGCGTCGCCAACGCCTGACCGCGGCGTTTCGACTCCGCTCCGCAAGCTCCGCTCCGCTCAACGAACAGAGGGGCTGCTCCTTGA
>JAHBSO010000022.1 GCA_019639075.1 Actinomycetota bacterium
GCCGCATCCGCGAGGAGCTCGGCTTCGCGGACGAGGACGGGCCCACCGTCAACGGCCTGTTCCGCCAGCAGTACCGCGGCGGCCGGTACTCCTGGGGCTACCCCGCGTGCCCCGACCTCGAGGACAACGAGAAGGTCTGCCGCCTGCTCGAGGGCGAACGCATCGGGCTCGAGGTCTCCGAGGACACCGGCTTCCAGTTCCAACCGGAGCAGTCGACCAGCGCGATCATCTGCCACCACCCCAGGGCCAAGTACTTCGTCGCCCGCTGACGCGGGGACGGCCGACGGCGGCGGGCGCCGACGGCCTCAGGTCGCCGAGGCCATCGCGTGGCGCGTCCGGTGGACGAACGAGTCGCCCCGCTCGGCCATGTGGGCCAGCGCCACCGCGGAGCCCCGGGCCCGCACCAACCCGAACGTCGCCGTGTCGATGCCCACGACCCACAGGTAACGGATCGGGTCGCCGCGACGTTCCGGGCCGGACAGGTCGGGGTAGCGACCGGGTGGCCGAGTGGTGAGCAGGACGGCGGCGCAGTCCTCGCCCAACGCGGGGAACGACCCGGGCCTGCCGCCGATCGTGTGTCCCTCGCCAAGCCAGGTCGAGCGTCCGAACGGGATCGTCGCCAGCGAAGCGAGCAGCTGGAAGCCGACCTCGTCGGGCTGATCCCGGGCGATGGCCAGCTCGACGCGCGACACCGGGCCGGGGTCCTCGACCACCTGTTCGACCGCGGGCATGCGAGCACCGGACAGGCCGGTCGTGGCCGTGATCCAGACGTCGGTGGTACCGGCGCGGTGGCGGGACAGTGCGAGCTCGGGGAACCGGCCCGGCGCACCGTCACGGACGTCCTCGGACGGGCCGAGGGTCCGGGTCAGGTGGTCGAGGCCGTCGCTGCAGATCTCGTCCCAGGCGCGGGCGGCCGGTGCGAGGCGCCAGTGCCAGTAGTCGTCGGACCGCCGCACCTTGTCGACGAGCGACGCCTCGACCGCACCGGAGAGCTCCCACGCGAGCGGGCTCCGACCGAGCGCCCAACGCGAGTAGCCGTAGAAGCCGTCGCGACCGGCCCAACCGGGGATCGCGGCCACGACACCGGCCCGGTCGACGAGCGCCACCCCGTCGCCCTCCTCGAACCAGATGATCCGGGGACCGTCGAGCGGCGGACAGCCGGAGGGGAAGCGGGTGCCGCGGGCCATCATCCGCGCCGGCGCGGAGGGATCCGTCGGCACCATCGCCCGATCCGGGGCGGGCGTCGCGTTCGCGACCCACACCGCCGAGATCGTCGACGGTGCGATACCCGTCAGGTCCTCGAGGTAGAGGTACGAGTCGTCGGTACCCCGCCACAGCGAGGCCCGGCGGGTCCGGTACGGGTTGGTGTCCTGTAGCAGCAGTTCGGGCACGTTCGGCTCCGGCGGGGAACCCCGAGGCTCGGGAGGTGCGACCATCGTTTCATCCCGAGCGGCTCCGCGACGGTCTTTCCGCCCATTGCGTCCGAGGTCAGGTGCCGGGGAGGACCTGCTGGTCGGTGAGCGCCGACGCGAACAGGTCGCCCTGCTCGTCGATGCGGGCGAGCACGTCGGTGGCCTCGAACGACAGCGGCGCCCCGTCCGCCGCCCCGGCGACCTCGTCCCAGGTGACCGGTGTGGACACGGTCGGCGCGGGTCGGGCCCGCAGCGAGTACGGGGCGATGGTGGTCTTGTGCCGGCTGTTCTGGCTCCAGTCGATCAGCACCTTCCCCTTCCGCGCGTCCTTCGCCTGGGTGGTCACGATGCGGTCGGGGTTGCTCTTCTCCAGCACCTGCGCCACCGCGAGCGCGAACGCGGAGGACGCCTCGTGGGTGGTCGGCGTGTTGAGCGGCACGTACACCTGCAGGCCCTTCGACCCCGACGTCTTCGGCACCGAGGAGAGGCCGATGCCGGCCAGCACGTCACGGATCCAGAGGCCCACCTCGGCGCACTCGCGCATCGCGGTTCCCGGGCCGGGGTCGAGGTCGAACACCGTCATGGTGGGCGACTCGATGTCGTCGCTTCGGGCCATCGGCGCGTGCAGCTCGAGCGCGGCGAGGTTGGCGGCCCAGGCGAGCGCGGCCACCTCCGACAGCTGGCAGTACCCGATCGCGCCACCCCGGTCGCCCGGACCGTCGACGGCCTCGACCCAGTCGGGCCGATGGCTCGGGCACCGCTTCTCGAAGAACGACTGGCCGTCGACCCCGTTGGGGAACCGCCGGAACGTGATGCCGCGGTCGCCGATGTGGTCGAGCATCACCGGCGCGACGCGCACGTAGTACTCGATGACGTCACCCTTGGTGAACCCGGTCTCGGGGTAGAGGACCTTGGTCAGGTTCGACACCGAGAGCGTGCGGTCACCGACCTGGACGTTGACCCGCTCGCCGGCCACGGGCGGCTCAGGCCGACTTGCGGGTCGAGGTCCGCTTGGCCGCCGACTTCTTGGCGGTGGACTTCTTGGCCGACCGCTTCTTCGACGCGGCCTCGTCCTCGTCCTCGTCGGCGTCGCCGGTCGGGTGGCGCTTGCGGGCCGCCTTGGCCTCGGCGACGCTCGCCTCCAGCGCGGCCATGAGATCGATCACCTTGCTCGGCTCGTCGGGCACCTCGGGCGTGATGATCTCCTGGCCCTCGCTCTTGCGGTCGATCAGCTCGAGCATCTTCTCGCGGTACTCGTCGTGGAAGTCCTCCGGCTCGAACGCGCCGTCGAGGCTGGCGATGAGCTGCTCGGCCATGCCCAGCTCGGCCTCGGTCACCTTCACGTCGTCGAGCGCGTCGAACCCGTCGATCTCCTCGGCCGAGCGGATCTCGTCGGCGTAGCGCATCGTGTTGAGCAGCAGCGCACCGTCGGGTCCCGGGCGGAGGGCGCACAGGCGCTCCTTCCCCCGCATCACGAACGTGCCGATCGCCACCTTGTCCGCCTCGACCATCGCCTGGCGCAGCAGCAGGTACGGCTTCGGCGCGCCCGGGTCGGGCCCCAGGAGGTAGGCGCTCTCGTAGAAGATCGGGTCGATCGAGGACTGGTCGACGAAGCGCACCAGGTCGATCGCCCGGCTGGCCTTGGGGTCGAGCGCCTCGAGCTCGTCGTTGCTGATCGTGACGTAGGCGCCCGATGGCAGCTCGAAGCCCTTCACGATCTGGTCGTAGGGCACCTCGCTGCCGTCGGCCTCCGACACCCGCTTCTGGCGGACCCGGCTGCCCGACCGGCTGTCGATCTGGTGGAACCGCACCGACTTGTCCTGGGTGGCCGAGTACAGCTTCACCGGGATGGTGACGAGGCCGAAGCTCACCGCGCCGGTCCAGATGGGACGTGCCATGGCACCAGTCTCGCGGAAAACCCGACGTCGACGTCAGGCGAGCACGGCGCGGGCCACGAGGTCCATGCCGAACGCGGTGAGGATCGCGAGGTAGAGCAGGCCGGTGGCGGCCATGACCGCCGAGTACTGGCGCTCCTTCAACGCGGCCCGCGTGACCGCGATCAACCCGATGGTGGTGACCGCGCACGTGACCCACATCCACCCGAGGATCCCCCCGTAGTGGTCGTCGATCTCGCCGGTCAGCACCGCGACCATCCCGACGGGGATGAGCATCACCAGGACCTCGAACGGCCAGAGGATCGCCGTCCAGCGCACGAGCTCGAGCAGGGGCGCCCGGGCCAGTCCGGGCTGCACCAGGTACCAGTGGCCGAGCAGCATCGCGTCGGTCACCGCGCCCAGGAACGCCGCGCCGACCACCAGGCGCAGCACCGACAGCCAGGCCGGCGACCCGGCGTCGATGCCGCCGGCCACGAGCCCGACGAGGCCGATGGCCGGCGCCAGCAGGTCGAGCCACGGCGGGAACTCGAGGGCATCGCGGTCGAAGCGCTGCTCCTCGCGATCGATGCCGGTCATCGCCGCGACCCGGGCCGACCGGCGCTCGACGACCTCGCGCTGGCCGGCCACGCCGGCGGCCCTGCGGCGGACCGACACCACGAGCGCCGTGCCGGCAGCCAGCACCACCCCGACCGTGGCGAGGTCGCGGACCGGCACGGGCCCGATGATGCGACTGAGGACCAGTGAGCCGACGGCGAAGCAGATGAACGTGCCCCGCATCAGCCAGCCGTAGCCGAGACCGACCTCACGGCGACGCGTCGTGACCCACGTGAAGAAGAGGCCGCCGACCGCCCACTGGAGGAGGAAGGTGGCGCCGTCGAGCCGGATCACCGGGCGGGGCGACAGGACGGGCGGCGCACGCCGCTCAGGCTACGAAGCCCGGCCCCGACCGGGCCATTCAGCAGGTTCAGGCGGCGACGCGGCGGCGGTACAGCAGCAACGCCGCCCCGCCGGCGAGCAGGAGAGCACCGATCACGGCGAAGCCGGCGGTGTCGCTCCCGGTGATGGCGAGGGTCTGCCGGCCGCTGGTGGCCGCGGTCGCGCTGGTGGCGGCGGACGAGGTGCTGGCCTGCGCCGCCGCGGTGGCCGCCTGGCCCGACGGGCTCGCGGGGGTGCGCTCGACGGTGGCCGGCTGCTCGGACGGCGGCACCGGCGAGCTGTAGTCGGGGTTGTCGACCGCGCCGGCCGCCGAGGCGAACCCGAAGAGCGCGACGAGGGCCACGAGCGTGGCGACGAGGATCGAACGACGAGCGGTCATGGATCCGATGGTAGATCCGACGGCCCCCGCCGGTCAACACGCTCCGTGGTGACCGACGACCGGCCGCTACCTTCGGTGGTCGCGCCACCGAGCCCCGCGCGAAACGGCGACATCACCCTCCGACGACCGGCACCGTCCGACGCCGGTCCGCCTCGAGGGACTCGCCGTCGACGGTCCAGACCGTCTCGGGCAGCCGGGCCGTCGGTTCGACCACGAGACGATCCAGACCGTCGGGGAGGCGGGCGCTGACGTGGACCTCGATCTGCTCGCCCCTGCTCACGGTGACCTCGGCCGCGATCACCTCGGTCGGACCGTCCCGGCCCCGCATGAACGTCCTGGCGCCCTCGACGGTGAGGTCCGTCGACCCGTCCGGCACGTTCACCAGGACGATGGCGCGGTGGTCGCCGGCGACGAGGTCGTCCGCGTTCGGGCCGATCTGGTAGCGGGGACCCCGGCGCGGCGCGTCGTTGCGGACGATGTAGGTGAGGTCGAGGACACCACCCTGGGTGGTCACGTCCGCGGCCACCTCGACGAACGGATCGAGCTTGGTGCCCGACCGGTTGATGAGCGCGACCGACAGCGAATCGGATCCGAGCGCCCCATCGGCGTCCACCTCGCGCCAGGCGGATTCGGCGGCGGCGTCGGTCGACCACACCATCAGGTGGCGACGTTGCACGAGCTCGACCAGCGCGGACGCCAGCCGGTCGACCTCCCAGCCGCCGTCCTCGATCTTCGCGAACACGCCGCGCGCGACGTCGCCCAGCCGGTCCCGCCGCAGGTCGATGGCGTCGGCGTCGTCGCCAGCTCGCTCGTACTGGCCCCGCAGCAGTTCGCCCACGGCCGTCTCGTAGTCGTAGCGGACGCCGTCGACCTCGACCGGTCCGACGACGCCCAGGAGGTCGCGCACCGCGATCACGTCGATGGCGATCACCCCGTCGACGGCACCACCGCCCGGAACCTCCTCCCACCAGTCACGGGCGAGCGCCGCGCTCTGCGGGAAGTCGGCGGTCAGCGCCATCTGACGGACGTCGCGCCCCGGGTCGAGCCACGGCCAGTTCTCGGCCAGGTCCCCCGTCACCGGCACCGCCCCCTCCGGGAGGACCAGGTCGGCCGACGGCCGGACGTCGCCGAGCGCCAACCGACCCCCCTCGATGTCGATCGGCGCCACCGAGAGGAACATGCCGGAGCCCGCTTGCATCTCCGCGTTGTTCGCGCCGAGCAGCAGGTAGGTGCCCGGTCCCTCGAGCATGTCCGCGACGGCGTCGGTGGTCCGCTCGGCCCGGTCGAGACCGACGATCGAGTCGTCGCGCTCGGCGTTCAGGTCGTCGATCGCGTCGTGGAGCGAGCGGACGAGTGCATCGGACGAACCGGGATCCACGTCGGCGAGGCGGTCCCGGGTCCGCCCGATCACCTCGCCGAGGTCACGGACGAGCTCGACCCGCTGCGACCCGGCACCGGCGCCCCGTTCCTTCAGCACGCGCAGGTCGGCGACCGCGTCGGAGGCGATGTCGGCCGCGGTCCGCGCCGAGACCTCGATGCGGTCCGCGGCCCGGATCTGTCGTCCGACGACGGGCAGGATGCGCAGCGGGGTCACGAACGGGCTGCGCAACTTGTCGCGGGCCGAGTCGAAGCGCTGCTCCGCCCGGTCGAGCTCGGCGTTGGTCGACGGTTCGAGGAGCGTCTCGACGGTCGCACCCCGGCGCGCCGCCTGCAGTTCGTCGGCACCCGATCGGAGCTGGTCCCGGGCGCCGAGCAGCTGCCACGCCCCGAGCGCCAGCCACCCGAGGATCCCGGCGATGACCAGCAGGACGACTGTCCGACGGCGGGGTCGCCGACGTATCATCGAGCCGATCCGGGACATGGGTCAGAGCGTAGGTTGGGAGGCGCTCGAAATCACAATGGGTGACGAGAGCTTCACAGTCCGCTACGCTACGTGGCCGTGCCGGGTGGAGACCAGATCCTCGACGTGGAACGACGCGAGCCGTCGGGAGACGCGTCGGCGTTCGAGGCCACCGGCATGAGCGACATCACGCCGCGACCCAACCCGATCCGACCGAAGCTGCTGCTGCTGGCGGCCGACGCCGCCACGCTCGCGATCAGCGGCCTCATCGCCTCGCTGGTGATCGAACGCTTCCAGGGCGACAGCTACTCCGCCCAGCGGCTGCTCCTCGCCGTGCTCGCCACGCTCCCGGTCTGGCTGGCCCTCTTCGCCAACCAGCGCCTGTACAACACCCGCTTCATCGGTCGACGCATCGACGAGTTCCGGCGCATCGTGAACGCGTCGGTCCTCGGCACCCTGTCGGTGTCGGTGGCCGGCAGCGCGGCCAACGTCCTGCTGCGCCGCAGCGGCCTGGTCGTCCTGGCCATCACCGCCTGCCTGTGCATCACCCTGGAGCGGGAGCTGGCCCGTCGCTTCTTCATGCGACTGCGGCGCGAAGGCCGCATGGTGCGCCAGGTCGTCATCGCCGGGGCGAACCCGGAGGGCCGCGACATCGCCGCCATGCTCCAGACCGAACCGTGGCTCGGCTACCAGGTGATCGGTTTCGTCGACGACAACGCCCAGTGGGACGAACCGGTCCCCGGCGTGCCGCTCCTCGGCAGCCTCGCCGATCTCCCGACCGTCCTGCGCGAGTACCCCCGGTCGAGCGTCATCGTCGCCGCCAGCGGCGTCGAGAGCTCGGTCACCAACCGCCTGGCCCGCGATCTCCTCGACCAGGGGGTGCACCTCGAGCTGTCGTCGACGCTGCGCGACATCTCCTCGCAGCGGCTCACCGTCCGCCCGCTCGGTCGGTTCCCGGTCGTCTACGTCGAACCGGTCACCCGAGGCGGGTGGCGGGCCGCGGCGAAGCGGGGGTTCGACGTCGCCACCGCCACCATCGCCATCGTGCTCACGTCGCCCATCCTCATCGGCGCCGCCATCGCGGTGAAGCTGAACTCGAAGGGACCGGTGCTGTTCAAGCAGGTCCGGGTCGGGCAGAGCTCCGAACCGTTCCGCGTGCTCAAGCTCCGGACCATGGTGGTCGACGCCGAGGCCAAGCTGGCCGACCTCATGGAGCAGAACGAGGCCGACGGGCCACTGTTCAAGATGGCCGACGACCCCCGGGTCACCAAGGTCGGGAAGTTCCTGCGCGCCACCTCCATCGACGAGCTGCCCCAGCTGTGGAACGTGCTGCGGGGCGACATGAGCATGGTCGGACCCCGGCCGGCCCTCCCCCACGAGACCGAGCAGTGGGACGCCCTCCTCGTGCAGCGCCTGCGGGTCAAGCCGGGCATCACCGGCATGTGGCAGGTCAGCGGCCGCAGCGATTCGAGCTTCGAGGACTACACCCGCCTCGACCTCTACTACGTCGACAACTGGACGCTCACCACCGACCTGGCCATCGTGTTCCGGACCGTGCCCGCGGTGCTGCTCCGCAAGGGCGCCCGCTGAGCCCGACCGCCCGGGCGGCCCCGGCCGGTACCGTTCCGCCCATGGATGCCGCACGCCTCGACCGGGTCCGCGCCGCCATGGCCGAACAGGGCGTCGACCTGGTGCTGCTGTCGGTCGGGGCCGACCTTCCATGGCTGATCGGCTACGAGGCGATGCCGCTCGAACGGCTCACGATGCTCGTGCTGCCGGTGGACGGCGAAGCCACCCTCGTGGTGCCGCGGCTCGAGGCGCCCCGGGTCGTGCCCCGCGACGGCGTCTTCACCATCCGACCGTTCGAGGAGGCCGACGACCCGATCGAGATCGTCGCCGGGCTCGCCGGTCCGGTCGGCACGGTCGCGATCGGGGACCGCACCTGGGCCCGGTTCGTGGTCGACCTCCAGCACCGGATGGCGGCCGGGACCGCCTGGCGTCGCGCCAGCACCGTCACCGGCCCGCTGCGCGCCGTGAAGGAACCCGCCGAGATCGAGGCCCTGCGCCACGCGGCCGCTGCGGCCGACCGGGTCGCCGCCGACCTCCAGGGCGGCGAGATCCCGCTCGTGGGTCGGAGCGAGGCCGAGGTGTCCGCCGACATCGGGCGGCGCCTCCTCGCCGAGGGTCACGGTCGGGTCAACTTCGCCATCGTGGCGGCCGGCGAGAACGCTGCGAGCCCGCACCACGAGCCGGGTGGCCGGGTGATCCGCCCCGGCGAGGTGGTGCTGTGCGACTTCGGGGGCACGTTCTTCCCCGGCGGCGAGGGGGCCGGCTACTGCAGCGACATCACCCGGTGCGTGTCGCTGGGCGAGCCACCGACCGAGGTGGCCGAGGCCTACGCCGTGCTCCACGAGGCCCAGCAGGCCGCGGTCGCGGCGGCGACGGTCGGCACGCCGTGCGAGGAGGTGGACGGCGTGGCCCGGACGATCATCACCGAGGCCGGCTACGGCGACCGGTTCATCCACCGCACCGGCCACGGCATCGGCGTCGACGAGCACGAGGATCCGTACGTGGTCGGCGGCAACCGCACACCGCTGGTGAACGGTCACGCGTTCAGCGTCGAGCCCGGCATCTACACCCCCGGTTCGTGGGGGATGCGCCTCGAGGACATCGTGGTCGCCACCGATGCCGGCCCCGACGCGCTGAACCGGGTGGACCACACCCTCGTCGTCGTCGACGCCTGACGTCCCGACGGTCGGGGTCGGGCCCCACGTCGTTCAGCCGACGGCGAAGTCGGCGGGGTCGGAGCCGTGGAGCGGGAACGCCGGCCAGCGGGGCGACACCGTGCCCGCCGCCGGGTCGATCGTCAGCAACAGGTGGTGGGGCGACTGGAGGAAGGCGACATCCGCGGTGAACGTGCCGTCGCCCGCCCAACCGCCGGACGTGGCGACCGGCTGCGGCGGGTCCGCCGGCCATGCTCCGTCGCACCAACGACCTCGCCCGACCGGGAGGGCACCGGATCCCGCCCGCATCTCCAGGTCGAGCGTCCACCCGTCGCCGTCGGGACGCAGGGTCACCGAGCGCAGCCGCCGGGCCGCCCCGGAGCCGTCGTTGCTCGCGGCGACGACCTCGGCGGGTCCGCCCACGTCCGCGGCCGGCGTGAGCGTGAGCCCGGCCAGCCGCTCGGCGAGGCGATCGTCCTCACCGGACGTCGAGGTGCCGAGGCCGGGCACCAGGTGGGCCTCGAACCGGTCGAGCAGGCCCTGCATGTCCTCGGTCGCCGCGGTGGTCGCGATCACGACGTCCTCGTCGGGCCAGACCACGCAGAACTGTCCCAGTGCGCCGTCCGCCCGGTAGCCGCGCCGGCACATCCAGAACTGGTAGCCGTAGCCCTGCATCCAGTCGGGGTTGGCCTCCAGGTCGCCGGGGGCGCGGTGGGCCCGGTCGTTGGGCACCTGTGGCGAGGTGGCGGCGGCCAACCACGCCGCGGGGACGAGCTGACGGCCCTCCCACCGGCCGGCGTCGGCGACGAGTCGGCCGAAGCGCGCGATCGCGTCGGGGGTGACGTGGAGGCCGGAGAACCCGAGGTCGTGGCCGTGCCGGTCACCGATCCAGTGGGCGACGTCGATGCCGAGCGGGTCGAGCAGCCGGGGCCGCAGGTAGTCGAGGAGCCGTTCGCCGGTGGTCGCGGTGATCACCCGGCTGAGGCAGTACGTCGCCAACTGGTCGTAGGTGAAGATCGAGCCCGGGTCGTTCCCCGGTTCGAGGTCGAGGAAGCAGGTGAGCCAGTCGCCGTCGGGGTGCTCGGCGGTCCAACCGAGCACCGGGAAGATCGGGTCGATCGTGTGACCGGTGGACATGGTGAGGGCGTGGCGCAGCGTCATCGCCGCGACCCGTTCGGACGGTTCCGGTGGCGCCCACGGCGCCAGCAGGTCGACGAGGCGGTCGTCGATCGAGCACCGTCCCTCCTCGACCGCGAACCCGATCGCGGTCGAGGTGAACGACTTGCTCAGCGAGTAGAGCAGGTGCGGCAGCTCCCGGCGGTACGGCGCCCAGTGGCCCTCGACGGCCACCGCACCGCCCCGCAGGACCTGGAGGCTGTGCAGCTCGATCCCGGACGCGGCGACATCGTCGAGCAGGTCGAGCACGGCCCGGCTCGACAACCCGGCGTCGGCCGGGCGGATCCTCGGGAGGGCGGCCACGGCTACGGGAGCCCGGCGTGGGGGACGTCGACCACCGTGGTGAACAGCACCGCCTCGCGGGCGACCGAGCGGTTCTGCTCGAAGTAGTCGGGCGCCGAGCAGAGCAGGAGCGTCCGGCCGTCGTCGCCGCCCAGCTGGCACGCGTAGACGCCGAGGTCGCCCGGCACGCGCAGCTCCTCGACGATCGCCCCTCCCGGCGCGATCCGCACCGCCCGGTTCGCGAGCGCGTCGGCCGCCCAGATGTGGCCCTCGGCATCGAGGGTGCAGCCGTCGGGCGCGACGGCGATCGATGCGAGCGCGCCGGCCACGTCGTCGCTCTCGGGTGCGGCGCCGAACCGCGCCCAGTCGCGGCGGTTCGAGAGCGTGCCGTCGTCGGCCAGGTCGAAGGCGAGGAATCCGTTGCCCATCGTCTCGCCGACGATCAGGGTCGAGCCGTCCGGCGTGATGACCGAGCCGTTCGGGAACATGACGCCCTCGGCCGCGACCGACACCGAACCGTCGGGGTCGACCCGCACGAGGTTCGCCGGCTCGGGCGCACCGCCGCCCATCAGGTCGAAGCCGAAGTTTCCGACGAACGCGTGGCCGTGGCGGTCGACGACCATGTCGTTGGCGTGACCACCGCAGTACTCGACCAGCTCGGCGTGGAGCGAGGCCACCCCGTCTCCGTCGACGCGGAGCACGGTGTGATCCTTCATCGACACCACGAGGAGATCACCGTTCGGGAGCCAGCCGAGGCCGGACGGCTGGCCGTCGACGGTGACCCGGACCGTCTCGGAACCGTCCGGCGCGTAGGTGGCCACCTGATGGCGGTAGAAGTCCGACACCCACCAGGCGCCGTCGTGCCAACGCGGCCCCTCGAAGAACCCGCCGCCGTCGAAGAGCACCTGCACGTCGCGTTCGGCCATGGGCGGAAGGTACCGCTGCGGCGGACCCGGTGCTCGGTCGCGAGCCCGCGGTCAGTCGGCCGGGAGCTCCTGGAGGTAGGCGACGATGTCGGCGACGTCCTGCTCGGACATGCCGGGGTACTCGGGCATGATCGACGGGTACCCGGCCGGACCTTCGCTCTTCGGCGACGTGATGGCGGTGGACAGGTAGGTCGCGTCGGCCACCACGGTCCGCCCGTCGGTGAGGGTCACCTGCGAGCCGGCCAGGCCCTTCCAGGTCGGACCGGCCTTCTTCGAGCCGTCGACGCTGTGGCACCCGAGGCAGCCGCTGCTCAGCACCAGCGCCCGGCCCCGCGTGCCGGCGGCGGAGGTCCCGTCGGGCAGGGCGTCGGAGCCCCCGCCGTCGGATCCGCACGCCACGGCGCCCACCGCGAGCGCGACCACGGTGAGGAGCGCCGGAAGTGCGACCCGCAGGCGGCGCACGGTCAGGCGTCCTCGGCCTCGGCCGCCGGGGCGGGCTCGTCGGCCTCCTCGGGCTGGGCGTCCGGCGCCATCACCTCGGCCACGAGGGCCTCGGGCAGGGCGTCGACCGCCTCCTCGACGTCGGGGTAGAAGCGGTAGAGGTTCTCGATGACCTCGACGAGCCCGGTCGAGTCGAACCCCTTGTTGAGGTCGACGGTGACCATGTTGCCGTTCACCTGGACGCGGGCGACGCTGTCCCGGGCGAGCAGTCGCCGGGCGAGCTCGTCCGGCGGTCGATCGCCCCAGACCTCCTCACCGGCGACGTAGCGCTCGTGGCCCATCCCGGTGAGCGCCCGGTTGGTCTCGAAGCGGACCACGCCCCGGACGGACGACGGCTTCTCGGTGACGACGATCGACTGGCCCATGGACCGGCGAGGTTAGCGAGGCGACGTCTCCGGCCGCCCATCGGGACGACCTCGGGCGATCGGGTCAGGCGGCGGCCGTCGCGGGGGTGCGGTCGGTCGTCCCGTCGGTCCCGGCCAGCGAGCGCCACGCCAGCGCGGCGGCGCCCGACGACACGACGGCCAGCACCGCGTGCACCACCTTGAAGCCCACCGACCAGTCCCCGGCGACGATCATCGTGATCCGGATGGTCCAGTAGACGATGGTCGCCACCGCGAAGGTCCGGGCGAGCTTCGTCGACGTCGGCGACCGGCCGTCGCCGCGGGCCTGGAGCACGAGCAGGGTGGCGGCCGCGACGACGAACAGCGTGATCGGCGTGGACCACACGAGCTTCTCGCCGACCGTGTCCTCGTCGTTGGTCCACGCCAGCGGGATGCGGGTGGTCCAGATGACGAGGGTCAGCAGCGCGAAGGCGGTGACGGGTCGGGGCCGGAAGCGGTCGAGCGAGGCCATCTCCGCACGGTACCGGCCCACCCGTTCCGCGAGCGAGAGCGAGCGCAGCAAGCCCCCCCCCCCCGATCCCTGAGCGGAGCGAGCGCAGCGCCCCCCACCCCCGATCCCTGAGCGGAGCGAGCGCAGCGAGTGCAGTCGAAGGGTCTCAGCAGGTGCCGTCGAGGGAGTCGGGGGCCATGGCCAGACGCGCCTCGACCTCCTCGTCGCCCACCAGCATCGAGGTCGTCGCCAGGACCGTCCCGCCAGGGAGGGTGTCGCCCGGGCCGAGCACCCGGACGACGCCGTCGCAGCGCACGCCCGAGGCCCGGTAGCGGTCACCCCAGAACATCACCCGGTCGTCGCCGATCACCGGATCGCGGCCGTCGGCGCGCAGGCGCGCGGCCATCGCCGGTTCGAGGCTGTAGCGGAAGATGCCCGACGGCGCGAGCCGGTACCGGCCGCCCGCCCGGGTCGCGGCCTCCAGCGGATCACCCAACGCGTTGGCCGCGGCATAGGTGCTGTGGAGCTGGTCCTGCGGGGCGTACGGCTGCATCGCGATGACCACGGCGGCGACCAGCCCGACCACGAGCACAGCCACGGTGGCGGCGTCGCCCGCGCTGGCCCCGGGCCGCGGAACGCGATCGAGCCGGGCGACGCCCCAACCCAGAACGAGCCATGCCAGGAGGCCGGCGGGCACGAACCACCGGAACGAGTAGCTGGCGGCCAGCGCCCGGTCGACCGGGAAGATGGCGACGATGGTCCACAGCGCCGGGACCAGCGCGAGTGCCACCGACGCGCCGGCGACGACGGAACGTTCGCGGCGCCGGGCGTGCCCGACGGCCACGGCGGCCACCCCCACGACCACGCCGAGCGCCACCACCTGGGCGAGCAGGGGATCGTCGGTGCCCCCGGGGAGGAACAGTCGCAGCTCCGGGTCCCGCACGAGGAACGACGGCGGCACGCCGTACGTGTCGACCAACGCCGCGTTCGCGAGCCCGGCCCCGAACTGGTCGCGGTCTCCCCCGCCGTTCGACGACAGGATCTGTCCAAGGTTTCCGGGCGACCCGGTGACCTGCTGGTAGAGCGGCGCGGCCCAGCACAGCAGACCCACGAGCGCAGCCGCGGCGATCGGCGCCCAGGGCCGGGCGGTCACGGCCGCGAACCGCGACGGGTACCGGGGTGCGACCAGCTCGGGCTCCGGGGGGCGGTTCGGGTCGCGACGCCGCCACCGTGCCATCAGGTCGGGTGCCCACCCGCCGACGACGGCGATCGCCAACGCGGCGAGGCCCGGCGCCACGTAGGTGAGGTGGAGCTGGGCGGCCAGGCTGGCCAGGAACGCGGCCGCCGGGAGGAGCCACCGGTCCCCCGCCGCGATGCTCCAGCACACGACCAGGAGCAGGACGAACGGCGCCATCGCGAGGTGCGGGTTCCAGATCTCGACGAAGGTCAGCAGCTCGAGCGAGCGCTGCACGGCGAGCAGGCCGAGCGCGGTCGCGAGCACCAACCCGATGCCACCGCGCCGCCGGGCGAGCACGAGCACCCCGACGAAGCACGCCGAGCTGATGATGCCGACCACCGCCGGGATCGTCCACGCGGGCAGCACCCTCGCCGGCACCGCGAGCAGCTGGTAGCCGAGCGGACCGGGGCTGTACGCCGCGGCCGACGCGTCCTCGCCCTCGCTGGCGAGGGTGTACTGCCCGACGAGCGGCGGATCCGCGCTGAGCACGTCGAGGGTGCGGGTGTAGATCACCGCGTCGTCGTTGACCGGTGCCCAGTCGGCGCGCACCTGGCGGGCCGCGGTCCAGAGGATCGGCAGGACCACGATCACCGATGCCACGAGCAGCACCAGGTCGGCCCGCCGGTCCCGCATCAGGTGCGCCCGGTCGAGGGAGGCGCCGCCCCGATCCGCCATCAGTCGAACAGGCTGCCCTGGGCCTCGGGTCGGACGTAGCGGCGGGCGCCGGTCCACGGGATGTCGTCCATCCATGCCCAGCTGCGCCGGTGGATGGCGGACGGGCCGAGCCCCCGGAGCGCCTGCTGGTGGCGGGGGCACGGGTACCCCTTGTTCCACGCGAAGTCGTAGGCCGGGAACTGCTCGTCCTCCGACCGCATCATCCGGTCCCGGGTGACCTTGGCGAGGATCGACGCCGCGGCGATCGACAGGCACGTCGCGTCGCCCTTCACGATCATCTGCGTCCGCCCTCCGCCGACGAAGTCCCACTTCCCGTCGATGAGCACCTGGTCGGGCTCGACGCCGAGCCCGTCGAGGGCCCGTCGGGCCGCGAGGCGCTGCGCGTCGGACATGCCGAGCTCGTCGCACTCCCGGGGCGATGCGTGTCCGATCGACCAGTGCTCGGCCCAGTCGGCGATGCGGTCGAACAGGGCTTCGCGCTCTCGTTCGGTGAGCATCTTGGAGTCCCGGATCTTGTTGATCCGCCGATCCTTCGGGACGACGACCGCGCCGATGGTCAGCGGTCCGGCCCACGCGCCCCGGCCGACCTCGTCGATGCCGACGACGATCCGGCGACCGGAGGCCCACAGCTCCTGCTCGACCCGCAGACCGGGCGCGCGACGCTTCAACGCCTTGCGGAGCGGGGGCGCGGTGGGGGCCGACATCGCCGAGAACCTACCGCCGACGGGATCCCCCGGGGCGGCCCGGGACCGCCCGCCACCGATCTGCGACACTCGTCGCGTCGTGCCGGCCCCCGCCCCTCCCACCCGGTCGACGGACGCGAGCCGGCCATGTCGCAGATCACCCACCAGTACCGCACCAGCCTCGACTGGGTGGGGAGCACGGGCGCCGGCTACGAGGCCTACGACCGGGCCCACCGGTTGGAGGCCGTCGGGCCCGGCCAGGTGCTCGACCTCAGTGCCGACGCGTCGTTCCGCGGCGACCCCGGCCTCCTCAACCCCGAGCAGCTCCTCGTGGCCGCCGCGTCGTCGTGCCAGCTGCTGAGCTTCCTCGCCGTGGCGGCCCGGGCCCGGCTCGACGTCACCGCCTACCGGGACGAGGCCGTGGCCGTGATGCCCGAGGGCGACCCGCCGGTCCGCATCACCAGAATCGACCTGCACCCCACGGTCACGTTCGCCGCCGGCGACCGACCGCCGACCGAGGACGGACGGCTCCGGCACCTCACCGAGGTGGCCCATCGCGAGTGCTTCATCGCGAACACCCTCCGGTGCGAGGTCCTGGTGCACCCGACGTTCCGCTGGACCGACTGAGCGGCCGACACGCTCAGGGTTCGCGGCGGGGGCGTGGCCCGAGGAGCATGGCGCGCGCCGAACGGGTGAGCACCTCGGCCGACACCCGGGGGTCGAGCGACCGGGCGAACGACAGGCCCTCGCCCAGCGCCACCAGCGCCTCGGCGAGGTCGCGAGCGGTCATCTCCAGCTCCAACCCGAAGTCGTCGATCTCGCGCTGCACGAGCTGGGTGCAGTACGAGATGATCATCGCCTGCCGGTCGGCCATGCCCTGCTGGATGGCCGGGCGGTCCCGGCTCGCACCC
>JAHBSO010000023.1 GCA_019639075.1 Actinomycetota bacterium
GCGGGCCGCCACCGTCGTGCCGCCGGCCCGGAGCCGGGCGAGCACCTCGCCGCCGACCCAGGTCTTGCCGATGTCGGTCGCCGTCCCGATCACCAGCACCAACGTCTGCGGCCGCGTCATCGCGGCGGATGCACAGTTGGGGTCGGATCCCAACCGTGCGCGCTCGGGGGTGCTGCGGGTTCGGTGGCTGCACGGTTGGGATCCGACCCCAACTGTGCGCTCGGGGGTGCTGCGGGTTCGGTGGCTGCACGGTTGGGATCCGACCCCAACCGTGCGAGGGCGGCGAGGAGGCGGTCGACCTCGTCGTCGGAGTGGTCGGCGCAGAAGGTGATGCGGAGGCGGCTCGTGCCCGGGGCGACGGTCGGCGGACGGATGGCCGGGACGTGCAGGCCGAGCTCGAGCAGGTGTGCGGCCTGCGCGACGGCGTCGTCCTCGTCGCCCACGATCACGGCCACGATCGGCGACGGGTGGCCGGGCCGGAGCCGGTCGACGTGGTGGCGGAGCCGGGCGATCAGCTCCTCGCCCTCTGGGCCGCGCAGGATGCGCAGGGCGGCCAGGGCGGACGCGGCGTCGGCCGGCGGGAGTGCGGTGGTGAAGATGCTGCTGCGGGCGACGTTGACCAGGAGGTCGGCCACCGGCCCAGAGCAGGCGGCGAACCCACCGAGCGAGCCGAGGGTCTTCGACAGCGTGCCGACCCGCACCACCTCGACGCCGGCCAGGTCGTCCTCGGTGGGATGGGGGCCGAGGACGGCGTGGGCCTCGTCGAGCACCAGCAGCGCGCCCGCCTCGCGGCAGCGTGAGGCCACGGCGGCCACGTCGAGCACGTCGCCGTCCATGGAGAACACCGTGTCGGCCACCACGATCGTCGGTCGGTCGTCTCCGGCGAGCAGCTCGTCCAGCCCGTCGAGGTCGCCGTGGCGCCAGATGTCGACGTCGGCCCGGGCCAGACGGGCGCCGTCGATGATCGACGCGTGGTTCCGCTCGTCGGAGACGATCCGGGTCCCGGCCGATCCGAGCGCGGTGAGGACGCCGAGGTTGGCGGCGAAGCCGGTGGGGAAGAGCACGGCCCGTTCGGTGCCCTTCCAGTCGGCCAACTCGGCCTCCAGGTCGGCGTGGATCGGGCGGGCGCCGGTGATGAGTCGGGAGCCGCCGGCGCTGGTGCCCCATCGGTCGATGGCGTCGTGCGCGGCCGCGGCGACGGCGGGGTGGGCCGACAGCCCGAGGTAGTCGTTCGACGCGAACGTCACGACCTTGCGGTCCTCCTCGACCAGCACGCCGCGGGGACCGTGCGCGTCGAGGTCGCGGTACCGGCGCCACCGTCCGGCCGAACGGATCTCGTCCAGCCGTCGCTCGACCCGCTCGGCCCACGGTCCGCCGAGGTTTCGACTGCGCTCCGCTGGCGCTCCACTCCGCTCAACCATCAGTGCTGCTGTTCCTCGAGCGAGCGGGGCCTCTGCTGTTCCTCGAGCGAGCGGAGCCTCTGCTGTTCCTCGAGCGAGCGGGGCCTCTGCTGTTCCTCGAGCGAGCGGAGCGAGTCGAGAGGCGGTCGAGTGCTCGCGAAACCGGTCACGTGAGGTCGCCGATCGAGGCGACCAGCGCGTCGACGATGCGGTCGATCTCCTCCGCGGTGGTGGTGAGGGGTGGCATGAGGACCACGACGTCGCCGAGCGGGCGGATCAGCACGCCGCGGTCGACGCAGCCGGCCGATACCCGGCGGCCCCAACGCAGCCCGTCGGCCGGCGGGTCGAGCTCCACGCCGACCATGAGGCCCTGTTGGCGGACCTCGCGCACCTGGGGCAGCGGGGCGACGCGGGTGGCGAGCGCGTCGGCGAGCTGGGCGGCCCGGGCCCCCACGTCGGCCAGCACGTCCCACTCGTCGACGAGCTGGAGGTGACGCAGCGCGACCGCCGCGGCGAGGGCGTTCCCGCTGTAGGAGTGCCCGTGGTAGAAGGTTCGCTCCGAGAGGTCGGGACCGAGGAACGCCTCCCACACCCGACGGTTCGCAACCGTGACCGACATCGGCAGGTAGCCGCCGGTGATGCCCTTTCCCAGCACCAGCAGGTCGGGTCTGGTGCCGCACTGTTCGGTGGCGAAGAGGGTGCCCGTCCGACCGAAGCCGGTGGCGACCTCGTCGTGGATCACCAGCACGTCGTGCGCGGCCGCGGCCTCGGCCACGGCCCGCACGGCCGCAGGGTCGTGGAGGGCCATGCCCGCCGCACCCTGCACCAGTGGTTCGAGCACGACCGCCGCGAGCTGCGGCCCGTGCTCGCGAAGGAGCGCGACGGCCGTGTCGACCCCATCCGGGTCGCCGAGGCTCGGCGCCCGGAGGACCGGGAAGCGCAGCGGGTCGAACACGTCGGTGCCGAAGCCGCCGTCGCCGACGGCGAGCGAGCCGATGGTGTCGCCGTGGTAGGCGCCGCCGAAGGCCAGGTACCGGGTGCGGTCGGTGACGCCCCGGTTGGTCCAGTACTGGAAGGCGATCTTGAGCGCCTGTTCCACGGCGGCGGCGCCGTCGGAGGCGAAGAGGAAGCGGGGGTCGTCGACCGGCACCCGCGGCGCGAGGGCTTCGGCCAGCTCGATCACCGCGGTGTTCCCGTTGCCGAGCAGCGTGCTGTGGGCGACCCGGTCGAGCTGGTCCCGCACCGCCTGGTCGAGCTCGGGCACCCGGTGGCCGAGGGTGGTGACCCACAACGAGGAGATGGCGTCGAGGTAGCGGTTGCCGTCGACGTCGATGAGCTCGCGGCCCTCGGCCCGCTCGACGATGACCGGGCGGTTGTCGCCGTAGCACGACATCTGCGTGAAGCCGTGCCACACCGCTGCCGCGTCGCGCTCGATCCAGGAGGCTGCGTCACCCACGCCCGACGACGCTACCGGTCGACCTGCGGCCGCTCGCAGTCCACCGGTGGCGGCGGGTCAGTCCTCGGGCGGTTCGGGGGCGAGGTCCTCGGCGGCCTGTCGGACCTGCCAGTCCCGGTCGCTGAGCGCCCGGGCGAGCGCCTCGTCGACCTCGGGGCCGTCGAACGGGGCGAGGGCGATGACGGCCCGTCGTCGCACGGTCGCCTTGTCCCCGGTGGCACCGAGGACCGCCGGGAGGCCGGCCGGGTCGCCGATGGAGCCGAGTGCGGCCACGGCCGCCTCGCGGACGAGCGCGTCGTCGGCGGTGGTCGCCAGGGTCGCCAGGCGCTCGACCGCGCCGGCCTCGGCGGGGGTGCGCTCACCGCTGGCCCACGCGGCCACCTCGACGACGACGGGGTCGGGATCGCCCAGCAGCGGGACCAGTGCGACGGTGGCCGCCGGGCCCCGACCACCGAGCGCGGCGACCACCTCGGCGGCCCGGATGCGCACCACCGGGTCGTCGTCGGCGATCGCTGCGGCCAGGTCGTCCGGGGTCAGCGCTCCGGCACGGTGCAGGGCGCCGAGCGCGGTGGCGCGGACGTCGCCGACGGGGTCCTCGAGGTACTGCCGGGCCCCGGCCTCGTCCCCGCGGTGGCCGGCGACGGCGGCGGCCCGTCGGCGACGGGTGGAGGCGGCTAGGTTCGCATCTCGGGTCATCGGAACCGGGGGGACGTTCGGGTCGAGAGGTGTGGTGTTGGACAACGCGAGAGCGGTTCGGGCGGAGCGCACTCGGGCAGCGCTGATCAGCGCGGCCATGCGAGTCCTCGCAGAGAAGGGCTATCAGGCGACGACGGTCTCGTCGATCACCTCCGAGGCCGACGTGGCCCATGGCACCTTCTACCTGTACTTCGCCAACAAGGACGAGGTCGTCGTCGGGCTGGTCGCGCAGGTCTGGGACGAGCTCTTCGTCGAGATCTTCGCCGGGGAGCCGTCGCCACCGGGCGGCTACGACCCCCGTCGGCCGCGCATGGGGGTGCGGGCCGCGGTGGAGGTCTACGTCCGCCACGGTCGCCTGTGGCGGTCGCTGCTGGAGGCCGCGCTCACCTCGAAGACGGTCGAGCGCGAGTGGTTCGGTCGTCGTCGACGGGTGCAGGACGAGCTGGTCATCCGGTTCGCCAGGGCCCAGGACGCGGGCCTGATGCGTCCGATCGACCCCGCGGTGTGCGCGGAGGGCCTGATGGCCATGCTTGAGTGGTTCGCCCTCAACCGCCTGTCCTTCCAGGAGACCGCGTTGCTCACCGACGACCGGGACGTGGTCGACACGCTCGTCGACCTCTGGATCCATGCCCTCGGCATCGAGCTCTGACCCCGAGGTGAGCTCCGACGCATCGGCCGGCCGGCCGGGGCTCGCGCCCCGCATCTCGCGGCTGTGGTGGGCGACGGGGCCGGTGCTGGTCGTCCTCGTGGCCACGATCACGGTGCTGCTGGCCCGGACGGTGCCCTACATCGTGTTCATGCCCGGCTCGGCCACGGAGGTCCAGCCGCTCATCACCATCGAGCCGAGCGACGGTGAGCCGTCCTTCGTCGAGGACTCCGCGGGCGACATCCTGTTCACGACCGTCAGCACCCGCTTCCCGACCGGCTTCGAGGTGCTGTACCGACTGCTGGACGACCGCAACGACGTGTCGCCGTCGGAGCCCTACCTCGGTTCGCAGACGACCGAGGAGAACCGCTCGTTCAACCTCTCGTTGATGACCGATTCGAAGGACCGCGCCGCCAAGGTCGCCATGGAGCGGGCGGGCTACACCGTGGACGTCACCTCGACCGGCGCGGTGATCGTCAACCTCGACCCCTCGTACCCCGCGGCGTCGGTGCTGCGGCCGGGCGACACCGTGGTCGGCGCGGACGGGACCGAGATCGAGACGAGCGACCAGTTGGCCGAGGCGATCCTCGCCCACGAGCCCGGCGACACGATGGAGCTCGAGATCGAGCGGCTCGGGGAGGAGGGCACCACCACGGTCGAGGCCGAGCTGGCCGAGAACCCGGAGAAGGCCGGCCGGGCCCAGCTCGGGGTGTCGCTGCAGGACCGCCCGAAGTACGACTTCCCGTTCGAGGTCGCGATCGACTCCGGCGACGTCGGCGGCCCGTCCGCCGGCCTGGCGTTCACGCTCGCGCTGCTCGACCGGCTGACCCCGGGCGAGATCACGGGCGGCACCCGGGTGGCCGTCACCGGCACGATCCAGCTCGACGCCTCGGTCGGTCCGGTGGGGGGCGTGAAGCAGAAGGTCGAAGGGGCGCTGCGGGCGGGTGCGACGGTGTTCCTCGTGCCCACCGCGGAGTACGGCGACGCGGTCGCGGCCGCCGACGGTCGGCTCGAGGTGCACCGGGTCGACTCGCTCGACGACGCGCTCTCGGTGCTCGAGTCGATCGGTGGTGACCCGGTGGAGCCGGTCGTGCAGGAGGCCGCGTAGGAGGCTCGGAGGCTCCCCGATTCGCGGCGGGTGCGGTCGTACCATCGAGGCGATGGCCCCCGATGTCCCCGAACGCGCGCCGATCGATCCCGATGCCGTCGCCCAGCACGCCTTCACGAAGGGGCGCAAGGGCTACGACACCGACGAGGTGCGGGCCTACCTGGTCGGTCTGGCCAGCGAGATCCGAGACCAGCAACGGATCCACGACGACCTGAGCCGCCGCCTGACCGAGGTCGAGCGCCGGGCCGCAGATCCGAAGGAGCTCGACGAGGAGGCCGTCACCCAGCTCCTCGGCGAGGAGACGGCGCGGGTGCTGGGCGACGCCCGCAAGGCCGCCACCGAGATCCGCACCAAGGCCGAGGACGAGTCGAAGGCGGTGCGCGAGGCCGCCGACGCCGAGGCCGCCGAGGCTCGGGCGTCCGCCGACCAGTACGCGGAGAGCGTGCGCACACTGGCCGACGAGGGCGAGGCCCGGATCCGGGCCGACGCGGAGGCGTACGCCGCCGACCTGCGCACCACCGCGGAGCGCGAGACCACCGAGCAGCGCGTGGACGCCGACGCGTACGCGACCGAGGTCCGCGACACGGCCGACCGCGAGGTCGCCGAGCAGCGCACGGCCGCCGACCTGGAGGTCGGGAACCTCACCCAGCAGGCCGAGAGCGTGCTCGCCGAGCGCACCGCCGAGGCCGAGACGGCGGCTGCCGCCATCCGGGCCGCGGCCGAGGAGCACGACACGACGACGCGGGGTGCGGCCGACGAGTACGCCGCCGCCACCCGTGCGACGGCCGAGGCCGAGGCCGAACGGCACGTCGACGACGCCCGCGAGCAGGGCCGGGCCATGGTGCAGGAGGCCCGGGACTACCGCGAGCGGGTGCTGGCCGACCTGGCCGACCGCCGTCGGGCGGCCCGGGACGAGCTGGAGCGGATCGGCAAGACCCGTGACCTGCTGGCCGTGACCCTCACCGACGTCGTCACCCAGGTCGAGCGCTCGCACCGCGCGCTCCAGGACGTCGCCATCGACCCGGGGTCGGTGTCCGACGGCGGGGCCGATCGCCGCTTCCTCGACGTCGACCCGTCGGCGGTGGGCCTCGCGGTCGGCGAGGTGTCCGACGGCTCGGTCGCCGACGACGAGTCGGTCGACGCCGGCACCGACGACGACCTGGACGACGAGCCTCCGGTCTGGTCCGACGACGAGCCGACCGACGAGGCCTCGGCCGACGACGAGTCGGTCGACGCCGGCACCGACGACGATGCCGGTGACGACGGCGAGGGTGGTGGGGACCCGGCGGCGGCCGATCTCACCGACGAGGACGACATCGAGGCGCTGGTCGACGAACCTGCCGACTCGACGGTCGAGGAGCCCGAGGTCGAAGAGGGGGACGCCGACGAGGTCGACGCGGACGACGGCGGGATCCCCGAGGCCGCCGACCTGACCGACGACGACGACATCGACGACCTGGTGGCCGCCACCGCGGACGAGACCCACGCCGAGCCGACCGAGGCCGACGGCGAGCCGGGCACACCGCCGGGCATCGACGACCTGTTCGCCAGGATCCGGGCCGAGCGGGCCTCGGGTGCCGACGAGGCGGCGTCGGCCGACGTCCCCGCCGAGGGCGCCGAGGGCGAGGACGCCGAGGTGGTCGAGCGCACCGACGACGAGGCCGTCCTCGACCGCCGCGACGCGGTGACCGACGAGATCGAGCGCCAGCTGGCCAGGCGGCTCAAGCGGGTGCTGTCGGACGAGCAGAACGAGGCCCTCCACGACCTCCGCAGCGTCAAGGGCACCCCCACCGCGGAGGAGGTGCTCCCGTCCGAGGACGACCACCGGGCCCGGTACCGCGCCGCGCTGCTGGAGGACCTTCGGGCCGCCGAGCGGGCCGGCGCCTCGTTCTACGGCGACGCGCCCGACCGGGTGGCCGACGTCGACGACATCGCCGACGAGCTGTCCGGCGACCTCGTCCGCCAGGTGCGGACCCGCCTGGAGCGGTCCTTCGACGGGACCGACGACCCGGAGGAGGTGGCCGACGCCATCCGGGCCCTCTACCGGGAGTGGAAGACCCAGCGCATCGCTGACGCGGCCCGCCACTTCGTGATCACGGCCTTCTCCCGAGGTGTCGCCGAGGCCGCGCCCGACGGGGAGTCGTTCCGCTGGCTCGTCGACCACGGGGGCGAGGCCGCCCCCGACTGCGACGACAACGCCCTCGCCGGCGCGGTGCCGAAGGGCGAGCCGTTCCCCACCGGCGACCTGGTGCCGCCGGTCCACCCGGGGTGCCGCTGCGTCATCGTGCCGGTCGGCGACTGACCCCTCCCGGCCGCCGCCCGGGGCGAGGCAAGGCCGTGAGGGGCCATCGGTAGGATTCGCCCCCATGCCCCCGAAGCCTGACCGCCCACGACGTCGGAACCGCCGCGAGGCGAGAGCCCTGCGTGGGCCCCGGTTCGCCGGCCGTGGACGGTTGATCCTCGGGGTCGGGCTGGTCGTGGTCTTCTTCCTGCTGGTCTCCCTCCCGTGGCTGGCGAGGGTGTACACGGACTACCTGTGGTTCGACTCGGTCGGTCTCTCCGGGGTGTGGAACACCGTCGTCCGGGCCCGGGTCACCCTCACGCTGCTCGGCTTCTTCGTCTTCCTGGTCCTGTGCTGGGGGAACCTGGCGATCGCGGAGCGCATCGCCCCGTCGTTCCGCCCGTCCTCCGGTGACGACGATCTGGTCGAACGGTTCCACGAGGTGGTCGGTGACCGCGCCGGACTGCTCCGGGCCGGTCTGGCGACGTTCCTGGCCCTCGTCACCGGGGCGAGCCTCGGCACGAACTGGAACCAGTGGGTGCTGTTCACCAACCGGGTCGACTTCGGCCAGAAGGACGCCACGTTCAACACCGACATCGGGTTCTACGTCTTCCAGCTGCCGTTCCTGACCACCGCGCTGTCGTGGCTGTTCTCGTCGCTGATCCTGATCCTGATCGTCACGCTGATGTCGCACGTGCTGAACGGCGGCATCCGGTTCCACACCAACCTCGACCGGGTGACGCCGCAGGTGAAGGCCCACATCTCGGTGCTCCTCGGTGCGCTGGCGCTGGTGCAGGGCGGCCGCTACTGGCTCGACCGGTACCAGCTCACGTTCTCCACCCGCGGTGCCGTCGACGGCGCCACCTACACCGACGTCAACGTGCAGCTCCGGGTCACGTACCTGCTGATCCTGATCTCGGTGTTCGCCTTCGGCCTGTTCATCGCCAACATCTGGCGGCGGGGCTGGGTACTGCCGGTGATGGCGGTCGGGCTGTGGATGCTGGTCGCCGTGCTGGCCGGGGTGGTCGTTCCGGCGTTCGTGCAGCGGTTCCGGGTCGAGCCGTCGGAGTCGACGATGGAGCGACCGTTCATCGAGCACAACATCGAGGCGACCAGGGAGGCCTACGGGTTGAGCGACGTCGCGACCCAGGACTTCGACTGGAAGGGCGACCTGACCGCGTCGCAGATGGACGACCACCTCGACACGCTCCGCAACGTGCGCCTGTGGGACCCGGCGATCATGGCGTCGAGCTTCCAGAAGGAGCAGGAGAACCGCGGGCTCTACAACATCACCGACGTCGACGTGGACCGCTACTCGGGCGACGACGGCGAGACCGAGATGATGATCGCGGCCCGGGACCTGGCCCCGAACGCGGACGAGACGTCGTGGGAGAACACCCACCTCGCCTACACGCACGGCTCCGGCGTGGTGGCGGCCAGCGCCAACGACAAGACGTCGAGCGGCGAGCCCCGCCTCGACGAGGATCTGGCCGACCTCGAGGAGTCGCGGATCTACTTCGGCAAGCAGCAGCTCGCTGGGTACGTCATCGTCAACACCGGCGTCGACGAGATCGACGCGCCGGACTCCACCGCCGACGGCTCCAGCTACGACGGCGCCGACGGCATCCGGATCGGCTCCGGTCTGTCGGGCTTCATGCGCAAGGCCGCGTTCGCGGTGCGCTTCGGCGACATCAACCCCCTGGTGTCGGGCAACATCGATCCCGACTCGCGGGTGCTGCTGGCCCGCGACGTGTCGACCCGGGTGAAGGCGCTGGCCCCGTTCCTCGCCTTCGACCACGACCCCTACGTGGTGGTCCTCGACGGGCGTGTGAAGTACGTCGTCGACGGCTACACGACCACCCGCAACTACCCCAACGCCCAGCGGGCCGACACCGGCGGGCTCGACAGCGACAGCGGCCTGCGCAACCGGTCCTTCAACTACGCCCGCAACTCGGTGAAGGCCGTCGTCGACTCCTACGACGGCACCGTGACGATGTACGTCGTCGACGACCAGGACCCGATCATCCGCTCCTACAGCAAGGCGTTCCCCGAGCTGTTCACGCCCGTGTCGGAGGCGCCGCAGGAGCTGGTGGAGCACTTCCGGTACCCCGAGGACCTGTTCACGGTGCAGACCCAGATGTGGGCCCGCTACCACGTGTCGAGCGCCAAGGCCCTCTACGACCGCAACGACGAATGGCGCGTGCCGGTCGAGCCCGGCGTGACGCAGGTGACCGGTGCGACCACCCGTGACGTCGGCGTCGACGGCCAGCCGATCAGCCCGGACGACCTCTACCAGTCGCAGTTCGTGCTCATGGCGTTGCCCGGCGAGAAGGAGCTCTCGTTCGTGCTGATGCGGCCCTTCGCGCCGGGCGGCCGAGGGGCGACGAGCCAGAACCAGCTCACGTCGTTCATCGTGGCCCGCAGCGATCCCGGCCACTACGGCGAGCTCGTCACCTACGTGCTGCCCGCCGGCAACCAACCCGACGGGCCGAGCCTCGCCGCCGACGGCATCCAGTCCGACCCGATCGTCGGCGACCTCAGACGGAGCCAGTGCTCGGGCAACTCGGTGTGCCAGTTCGCGTCGCCCGTGCTGGTGCCGGTGGGCAACTCGTTGCTCTACGTGCAGTCGATGTTCGTGGCCGGCACCGACGTCAACGCCCCGCAGCTCCAGCGGGTGATCGTCAGCTTCCAGAGCGCGAACAACAACACCGACATCGGCGTGGGCACGACCCTCCGCGAGGCGCTCGTCGACATCTTCGGTTCCGGCATCCCCGCCGGCATCGAGGACACGACGATCACGAGTGGAGTGACGACCGATGACACGGGTGGGGAGCCGTCGGATTCGGAGTCACCGACATCGACCGTGCCCATCGAGCCCGAGACCCCGTCGTCGGGCGACGAGGCCTCGATCATCGACGACCTCGTCGCCGCGTCGGACCGAGCCGATGCTGCGCTGGAGGCCGGCGATCCGGTCGCCTACGCCGAGGCGATGAAGGAGGTCCAGAGCCTCGTCAAGAAGCTCGACGCCGCCCGATCGAGCGACGGCGCTTCGACGACCACGACCACCACCACCCCGACGACCACGACCACCGAGCCCACGACGTCCACCACCATCGCCACCGACACGTAGCCCCGCTGCTCATCTCCCGCTGTTCGTTGAGCGGAGTGGAGCGCCAGCGGAACGAAGTCGAAACGCCACCTCCCGTTCGTTGAGCGGAGCGAGCGCCAGCGAGCGAAGTCGAAACGCCACCTCCCGTTCGTTGAGCGGAGCGAGCGCCAGCGAGCGAAGTCGAAACGCAGCGCCAACCAGGTTGCAGCTCCGGAAGGGCCGCCGGTAGGGTTCGAGACAGCTCGCCGCGGGGTGGAGCAGTCTGGTAGCTCGTCGGGCTCATAACCCGAAGGTCGCAGGTTCAAATCCTGCCCCCGCCACCAACTCAAGTACCAGGTCAGAGGCCCTTTT
>JAHBSO010000024.1 GCA_019639075.1 Actinomycetota bacterium
TACGCGGCCACGCAGGTGATGGACGAGGCCCGCCACGTCGAGGTGTTCGCCAAGTACCTCGACGAGAAGCTCGACGGCCACTACCCCATCAACACCCACCTGCGGATGCTCCTCGACGACATCATCGAGGACTCCCGCTGGGACATGACCTACCTCGGCATGCAGATCATGGTCGAGGGCCTCGCGCTCGCGGCGTTCGGCATGGCGATGCAGACCACCCCCGACCCGCTCCTCAAGCAGCTGCTCCGCTACGTCATGAGCGACGAGGCCCGCCACGTCGCCTTCGGGGTGCTGTCGCTGAAGGAGTTCTACGGCGAGCTCACCGAGGCCGAGCTCCTCGAGCGCCAGGAGTTCGCCTTCGAGGCCGCCGTGCGCATGCGCGACCGCTTCCTCCAGCAGGAGGTGTGGGACCGGATGGGCGTCGACGTCCGCGAGGCCGTCAAGCTCTTCGACGTGCCGGCCGAGGTGAAGAACCAGGACCCGTTCCAGCAGCTCCTCTTCTCCAAGATCGTCCCGAACTGCAAGAAGCTCGGCCTCCTCGACGCCAACGACGGCTGGCTCCGCAAGCGGTTCGACACCCTCGGCGTCACCCAGTTCGAGGACTGGGTCGACACCGGCGAGGAGTACCTGGAGATGGACGCGGTCACCCAGGACCGCCTCGCCGCCGAGTCGTCCTGAGGCGCTCCCGTCGCTTGGGGCCGACCGACCGTCAGGCGAGCGCAGCCAGCACGGTCGCGAACCACAGCACGCTCGCGTAGCCGCTGACGCCGAGCGCCCAGCCGCCGGCGTTCCAGCCGGTGCGGCGACCCGTGCCGACCACCTCGACCACGACCGCGACCACCTTGATCGCCGCCGCGGCGATGACGAACGTAGCGAACAGATCCGCCTGTCGGCCGACGATGGTCGTCGCCACCACCGCCACCGCGGCGATCGGCGCCGACACCGACAACACCAGGAGGTGGGACAGGTCGAGCAGGAGCCGGACCGTGTCGTCACCGGGTCCTCCGTCCTCCGCGGGCCGCCAGACGACCCCGACGAGGAGCAGGAGCCCGACCGTGTAGAGGCCGAAGCCCAGTGCCCACGCGGCCATGCTCGCCGCGGCGACGGATCGCCACACCTCGTCCCCCGCGGCCGCGGCGACCGCACCGAGCGGCCAGAGCAGCAGCCCGGTGCCGGTGATCGAGAGGACGGCGCCGCCGATCACCCGGCCGCGTCGGCGGACGAGCTCGGCCACCGCGACCGACGCCGTCTCGTCCACCCTCGGAGCAGCCACGGCCAACGAGCCGGCGACGAACGCCACGAGCCCGACGACGCCGCTCCCCAGCACCCAGAGCCGCTCCGCGTCCCGCACGCCCGGGATCGTGCCACACCCGGCCCGGTAGCGTCCGTCCGACCGAGCGTGGGGTGGACGATGGCCGACAAGGTGGACTTCAAGAAGAGCCTCGACGCCTACCGGGCCCGCCGCGGGACGTTCCGGATCGTCGACGTCCCCGCCATGCAGTACCTGATGATCGACGGCCACGGCGATCCGAACACGTCCCCGGCGTTCGCGGCGGCCACGGAGGCGCTGTACCCGGTGGCCTACGCGTTGAAGTTCGCCAGCAAGCGCGACCTCGGCCGGGACTACGTCGTCCCGCCCCTCGAAGGCCTCTGGACCGCCGACGACATGGCCGCGTTCACCACCGCGCTCGACCGGTCGCGGTGGGACTGGACGCTGATGATCATGGTCCCCGACTGGCTCGACGAGCGCGGGTTCACCGACGCAGTGGCGCAGGTGCGGGCGAAGGGGGCGCCGGCCCGCCTCGACGACGTGCGACTCGAGACGGTGTCGGAGGGTCGGTGCGTGCAGACGCTGCACGTCGGCCCCTACGACGCCGAGGGCCCGGTCCTGGCCCGGATGCACGACGAGTTCATCCCCGACCACGGCCTCCGCATGACCGGCCTCCACCACGAGATCTACCTGAGCGATGCCCGCCGCGTCGCGCCCGAGAAGCTGCGCACCATCCTCCGCCAACCGGTCGAGGACGTGGCGCCGCCCGCCGCCTGAGGCCGTTCGAAGCCTCGCCGCTGTCGCCTGAAGTCGCTGGATCGACGCGATGGATGAGCTACACGCTCACGCGTCGAGGTCGGTGTCCGGGACCTGAAGAACAACCTCAGCCGCTACCTGAGCCGCGTCCGGGCCGGTGAGGAGGTGATCGTCACCGACCACGGCCGTCCCGTGGCGCGGTTGGCGGGCCTCGATCAAGCGGACGATCGACTCGCCGACCTCGTCGCGTCCGGTGCCGTCCGCCCACCCAGGTCCAGGACCCGACACCGACCGGCGACGCGCATCAGCGCAAAGGGACCCGTGAGCGACCTGGCCGCCGACCAGCGTCGGTGATCACCTACATCGACACGTCGACCCTGCTCAGGCTGCTGATCGAAGAAGCAGGCTCGGACCGAGCAGGAACGATCTGGGACGCCGCTGACGAGCTCGTCTCCGCCGCGCTCATCGTCGTCGAAGGTCGGGCAGCACTGGCCGCCGCCCGCCGGGGCAGCCGACTCACCGCTCGTCAGCACCGGCGGGCTCGAGAGGAGTTCGACGCACTCGTGGAGCAGCTCTCGCTCGTCGAGATCACCGAAGACCTCATCCTGGACGCGGCCGAGCTGGCCGAGCTCCACGGGCGGCAGGGCTACGACGCGGTCCACCTGGCTGCGGCGATCTCGGTGGAGACGACGATCCTCACGAGCGCCGACGCCGCCCTGTGCGAGGCCGCGACGAGTCGCGGCCTCCATGTGGCGGGGCCATGGACGTCATGCCCGCATGGTGCGCCACCCGCTCGGTAGCGTCGCACCGATGTCGATCAGTGCTTCCGAGGCGGTGGCGGACAGCGAGCAGTACCGACGAGAGCTGACCGGGTACTGCTACCGCTACTTCGGGTCGTTCGCCGAGGCCGAGGACGCCGTCCAGGAGACGATGGAGCGGGCCTGGCGCCGGGCCGACACCTTCGACGGGCGCTCGTCGCTGCGGACCTGGCTCTACCGCATCGCCACCAACATCTGCCTCGACATGCGCAAGGCGCCGCAGCGACGGGCGCTGCCGGCCGACCTCTCCCCCTCCGGCGACGTGCCCGACGACCCGACCACCCTCGCCGTCGCCTCGGCCGAGACCTGGATCGGCCCGATCGGCGACGCGCACCTCCCCGCCCTCGACCCGGCCGACCGGGCGATCGAGCGCGATTCGCTGCGCCTCGCATTCCTCGCCGCCCTCCAGCACCTGCCGCCCCGTCAGCGCGCGGTGCTGCTCCTGCGCGACGTGCTCGGCTGGTCGGCCCAGGAGTGCGCCGAGCTCCTCGAGATCAGCGTCGCCGCCGTCAACTCGGCCCTGGCGAGGGCGAGGGCCACGATGGCCGCGCACGACCCGGGCGCGCGACCCCGATCGCCCGACGAGGACGAGACCGAGCTGCTCGGCCGGTACCTCGCCGCCTTCGAGGCCTACGACGTCGACCGGCTCGTCGAGCTGGTGGCCGAGGACGCCACCTTCTCCATGCCGCCCTTCTCGCTCTGGCTGCAGGGCCGGCCAACCATCGAACGCTGGTGGCGCGGGCCCGGCGAGGTGTGCCGGGGATCGCGCACACTCGCCACCCGGGCGAACGGGCTGCCGGCCCTCGCCGTCTACCACCCGGTGTCACCCGATCGCTGGGAGCCGTTCGCGGTGCACGTCGTCGAGATGGCGGACGGGCGGATCACGTCGCTCACCCACTTCATGGGGCCCGACGTGTTCGCCCAACTCGGGCTCCCGGAAGAAATCTCGGCGACGACCGATCAGTTCTGACCGTCCACGTCGTCAACCTCTCGACGGGCGCACACGGCGCCCGCACGTCCCAGGAGGATCACCATGAGCCGAACCGTTGCCGCCCACCTGTTCTCGTCGGTCAACGGCGTCGTCGAGTCGCCCGACCAGTTCCAGTTCGATGCGTTCGGGCCCGAGGAGGGCGAGCTCATGGGCAAGGCCCTCGCCGGCGTCACCGACGTCGTCATCGGCCGCAAGCTCTGGGACGAGTGGTCGCAGTACTGGCCCGGGGCCGACGATCCGTTCGGCTCGTTCATCAACCCGGTGCGCAAGCACGTCGTGAGCGACAGCCTCTCGGGCGAGCTCGACTGGAACAGCGTGGCCATCGACGGCGACCCGCTCGCCTACGTCCGTGAGCTCAAGGAGAGCGACGGTGGTGGCATCACCGTCACCGGTGGCATCGAGACTGTCCGGTCGCTGTTCCTGGGAGGTGTGGTCGACACGCTGACGCTGACGATGCACCCCGTGGTGACCGGCAAGGGTCGCCGCCTCTTCGACGACACCACTGACCTCACCCGGCTCGCCCTCGTCGACAGCGCCATCACCTCGGCCGGCAACGCCGTGCTCACCTACTCGTTGCGGGCCTGAGCTCCGTCTGGAGCGGCGGCCCGACCAGTCGCGATCCGCCAATCCTCGGACGTGAACCCCTCGCGTACCCCGCCGTGCCGGAGGGCCGTGCGAACCCGATCGGGGTCGACCACCGAGAGGTAGACGCCAGGCACGGCACGACGGTGCGAGACCCGGTTGACCTCGATGGGCGTCCGTGCGAGTGGCTGGAAGGGCCCAGGTCCCAGGAACGTGACTGCGAGAGGCTGTGCGAACAACACAGCAACGTTCGGAGTCCAGCGGTGGTTCCACTCGAGCGAAACGGCAAGGAGGTCGACGCCGGACTTGCCGAGCGAGAGCTGCTTCTCGTCCACGATGAAGGACCTCGGCTCGTCGAGTGCGTGGATCGAGCCCAGCGCGCGCTCGATGGGAAAGCGAGGCCGCCTCGGAAGCGAGACGTCGACAGCAAACCCACGCACCATCTCGATCGGGACCGTCATCTCCTCGCAGAGGACCGGGTGGACCACTGTGATCGTTCGGTCGGTCAGGACGAGGGCGCCCGGGCCGGCGGGCAAACCCAAGAGTGTCTCCGTCGAACACCGGAGCACCCACCCGACGCGGAGCAGGTAGACGGCCATGACCAGAGCGCCCGCCCCAGCAATGATGCGGCCGCCGATCAGCGCGACCACCGACGCCACGACCAGGATGACCCCCATGGCCACGAAGGCCATCCCCACTCTCCGGAATCGGCTCGCAGACCGAACGAGGCCGGCCGATCCGTCGAGGGCAAGGCGCTCCATGGATCAGCCGCGCCGGAAGTCGTCGAGTTGAGCTTCGAGCGCGACATGCTCCCGAAGGAAGTCGCGGAGGTAGGGCATGGCGAAGTCGACTCGACCGTGACCGACCGGCTCGATGAGCTCCGTGGCGATGAGCCGCAGGCGGTACTGACTGGCGTAGTTCGCATCGACATCGAGCCGCGCCGCTATGTCTCCCATCTTCGATGGCCCGTCGTCGTGGGCCATGGCGAGCAAGAACGTCCGATCCACCCCCGACAAGTCGGAGATCGCAGGTTCGTGCACCAACGACCCGAGACGGCGGCGCGCGGCGACGATCCCGGCCTCGACATCGTCCTGCGAGATGCGGAGATGCCGGGGCTGTTGCCTCCAGATGTGGTACCCGACGAGCTGAATGAGGAACGGGTAACCACCCGTTGCCTGCGCGGCCCGTCGCGCAAGTCCCGCCGTGATCTTCCGCCCACCGGTTGCAATCGGCTCCACGAGGGCCACGGCCACGTCGGGCAAGGCGACCGGGCCGAGGGCGTGCCGGTCCGCACGACGCAGAAACGTGAGGACGTCGTCGCGCAGCACCCCACTGACCGCCGAGGGGAGCCCGGCACCGGCGAACGCGATCTCGCGATCCTCCCGCAGCAGGTGCTGCATGACCGTCGCCACTTCGCGGAGTTCGGTGATCCCATGGCGGTGGATCTCGTCGAGTGTGAGCAGCATGCCGGTGCCAGTCGCCGCGAGGAGTTCGCAAGCGGACGCGAGCTGCGTCCGAAGTGCGGGTGCGACCGCATGTGCGTCGCCCGCCACCCACGTCGCGCCTCCCAACCCCATCGGTGCATTGATGCCCGTCACCTTGGACACGCGGGCACCAGGATCGATCTCACCCAGCAGCGCTGGCAGGTGCTCCGTGACCAGTCGGTTCACCAAGCCGACCGTCGCGGTCTCCGAGATGACGCGCCACCCTCGCTGGCGAGCGAGATCCTCGACCTCGTTCAGCATCACGGTCTTCCCCGTACCCCTAGCGCCTGTGTAGAGCGTCATTCGCGCGGGCGCGCCGGGACCGTCCTCGAGTCCTCCGGCGAAGTCGTCGAGAAGTTCTGCTCGGCCGACGAGAAGAGGCGGAGAGACCCCGAACGTGGGGGTGAACGGATTCCTGGCCACCCTTGGACCCTAGTCGTTAGAGGTGGCTAGATCCTTTAGAGATCGCTAGATTTCTTAGATACTGTTAGATCCAGCGGTTGGCTCGGCCGTCGCCGCCGGCCGCGCCGACAAGCTCCGGTCGTTCAAAGCCCCCGAACATCGTTGCGGCTCGATCCTCGGCTTCGAGGACGACGGCATGACGATCTACCAGCCGAACGGGAAGCGCTTTCGCGTCCCGGCCCGGGCCGTCCAGCCGATCCTGATCGACCTGCTGACCCGGAAGGTCATCTACGGCGGCGTCCGCCGCCCACCCGGTCAGCGCTCGTAGGCGGTGGTGTGTCGGGCTTCGTAGAGCAGGATCGGGTCGGCGCCCGGCACCTCGAGGGGCACGCCCCGTCCGAAGCCCCGGTCGGTGATCTCCCCGGCGAACGTCGCTCCCTTCGCCGCCAGATCGGCGACCGTCGCGTCGATGTCGTCGACCACCAGTGCGATCTCGTGGTGGAGCGGCGACGTGTGGATCTGCCCTTCCCACTCGCTGCTCGTCGGGTGGACGCCGAGCTCGCTCGGGCCGGTGCCGAAGATGAGCCAGTCGCGTTCGTCGCCGACGACCGGGCTCTCGAAGCCATCGCCCGACGACGCTGCGTCGCTCACGAACGGAAAGCCCAGGACGTCGCGCAGGAAGGCTCGCGTCGCCGGCGCGTCGTCGGAGTGGATCAACGTGTGCACGGCCAGTATCCCCATGCCCGCAGCGTATGGCTCATCCATGCGCGCCGGGTCAGCCGACAGATGGACCGCGGCTGAAGGCATCGCCTCCGCACGCAGACTCCCCGAGGCCCAATCGTCGATCGAGCCGACCATCACGTCCTACTCATTCAAACCACCGCTCACAGTCCCCCATCCGCCTCCGCCCGGTGTCAACATCCACAGCACGTCGCCGGCCTTGAGCTGGATCGTGCACTTGTCCGGCAGGCGCTCGGCTCGGGCCACGTCCCGCCTGGGAACAGCCAGTTCTCCCCGGCGGCCCCCGGCTCGCCGCCGGCGAGACCCCAGGGCTGTGACACCCGCCGTTCGGTGATCAGGCTCACGGTCACGTCCTCGAGCATCTGGAGATCTCGCTCGATGCCCTCGCCGCCGCGCCCTTCTCGCAGCCGGTGACGCAACACCCGGATCGGGAAGGCCCGCTCGATCGCCTCGGTCGGCGTACGCGCTGCAACCACTGAGCTTCCCTTTGGTCTGCTCCGTCTCCCCACCCAGCCACTGGTCGAATCGGCACTTCGAAGGCATCCGACACCGGGTTCAGCGGCGTCTACTGCGATCTAGTCAGCGTCGTCGCGAGTCGTGATCATTCCTGCAAGATCCGCACGGCCGCGCTGCAGGAGGTATGCGTGCACGTACTCGGCGTGGCCCGGCCACATTGGTCGGCCGACGTAGGCCCGAAGGATCCGATCTTCGTCAGCGAGCTGGCCGATCGATCGGTAGAGGTCTGCGATGTCGAGCGAGCCAGCTGGTCCCATGCCAAGTGGGAGCGCGCCTTCCCGATCGAACGCCGCCAGGACGGCTTCGTTGTCGGGGAAGCGATCCAGCCACGGCAGACCATGCCCTACGAGAAGCCGACTGGCATCCGCCTCAGCCGACGGACCGTCGAGGCTCCACCAGAGGTCTCCGGACGCATCCGGGAACATCAGCTGGCCCATGGTGCGGCGGAGTTGGCAGTTGTACTCGTTGATCCAGGCAGACCTCGGACTCCCCCTGCGGCTCATCGCCGGCACGTACACGCCAAAGTCGAGCCGAAACGAACCGTAGAGGCGCTCCCGTAGTCCCGGCACCTCCGTCCAGCACGGCGGCTCCTTCGGGGCCATCCAGAACAGCGCGACGTGCACGATCCCGTCGGCGGCCAGCCGGTTGAAGCAATGGCGCCGCTTCCTGAACCCCGAGCGCTTCAACAACGCCGCCTGACTGGCGACGATGCTTGCCATCAACTCCGACTCCGGCGTCACGTCAGGAACCGTACCGATGATCCCGGTCAGCCCTGCGCGCCGGATGGGAGCCAGGCCGGCGCCATGGCTCGGTCGCCGACGCGCAGCTCGAGGTCCTCGGAATCGAGGACGACGGGCCCGAGCTGGCCGTGGGCGATGAGGTGCAGGCGTGCTCGTTGGGGAGGTCAACTTGATCGGTATCTGTCATCGCGGCGTGAATTCCCGACTGGCGAAGTACTCCTGATCACCTCCTTCAACCCGGCGAGCTGCTCTGTCATGGAGCGAGGCGCTAATCGGGCACCCTTCCAGCCCTTCGAACGCATTGGGCTGGGGTGAGCTGCACCTTCCGAAGTCGGCCGGTCAAGCCGCCGTCAGGGCGTGTCTGCAGCCTCAGTTGCCCACTGTCGCTGGTGATAAATTCGCAGAAGTAGGTAGATCGTGGAGGGCGTCGCCGGGTCCACACTGGCGTGCTTCACCTTCTTGGAGCACCTGCGCATACGCTGCCGTGATGGCAGACCGAGACCACCCGAGCCCCGCTCTACGCGCCGTTCGAAGGGATCGCTGGCAAGCCACCAACAGCCTTCATCGATACCTATGAGCGATCGCCATGATGTCGACCTCTGACCTGCGCAAGGAAATCGCCTCTCACCTTCAGGCTGCTGGACTCGAACGGGTGAGGAATGGTTGGCAACGCCGATCCCAGGAGCTGACCTGGCTGATCGAAGTCGACCTGTCACCCCACTCTCACCGGCTTGGAATTGATGTCGGTTGTTCAATACAACGCCTCCTCGAAGATGTCGAGCCGGACCGCACCAATGCCTGCCAGGTGCAACTCTGCTTGGAGAACCTTCCTCTCAGCACCACTCCAACGACCTCATTGAGACGGCTCGACTCCTTTGGGTCCGTTGTTATTGCTCTGCTTGACCCGAACACGGAAATGTCGGATGAAGCGCGACGCGTTGCCATGAAGGCGGTGATGGATGAACTCGTCGGATTCGTCTCACGGATCCAGTCAGAGTCGGATCTCGCAACCGAGGCTCGGGCTGGAACGTTCCGATCGGGATTCGTCGACCGCAGGGCAAGGGATGCGTTCTCAGCGTGGAGTCCCCCGGCTTGACGAAGAATTGAGCTGAGGCGACGGTGGTTCGTCTCGCACGGAAGAACGTCCTCCCAAGACGATCCATCGTGAATTGTCGACATCGGGCCCGAGCCGATCGCCGTCCGTGAGCTCGCCGAAGCGCACGCCCGCGAACACCTTGCGCGACGCCTGGAAGAACCCAACCCGTTCGCCAGTTTGGGGGATGTCCCCAACTCCCTCAGCGACACGGGTTCGTCACGTCACTATCGCGGTTCCCCACCCACCACCTCCAGGCGTCAGCATGCGAAGCACGTCACCGGCCACGAGGTGGATCGTGCACTTGTCCGGCAGGCGCTCGGCTCGGGCTTCGTCTCCACCTCGGAGGACCCAGTTCTCCCCCACCGCACCGGGTTCGCCACCGGCGAGGCCCCATGGCTGTGACACCCGGCGTTCGGTGATCAGGCTCACGGTCACGTCCTCGAGCACCTCGAGGTCCCGCTCGATGCCCTCGCCACCGGGCGCCGCACCGGTGCCGCCGCTCCCCTCCCGCAGTCGGTAGCGCAGGACCCGCACCGGGAACGTCCGCTCGAACGCCTCCGTCGGCGTGTTCCTCGTGTTGGTCAACTCATTACTCTTTGACTACCTATGGCAGCGAGACGCCGAGCGGCGCTGTATGCACGCCAGTCGATCACACGAGACGGCTCCGCGTCCCTCGACGTGCAGATCGAGGCTTGCCGGGAGGCGGCCAAGCGGCTGAAGATCGACGTGGCGGTCGAGCTGGTCGAGCCGCCGTCGACGTCCGGATACCGGAACCGGGGCCGCAGCCGCCCCAAGTTCGGGGAGCTGCTCGAGCTGATCCGTGCCGGCGAGGTCGACTGCGTGATCGCCTTCAAGACCGACCGCCTCTCGCGAGGTGGCGGGCCGGGCTGGGCGCCGCTGGTCGATGCCTTCGAGGCCGCTGGCCGTGATCCCGACAAGACGGTGGCGACCACCGATGGTTGGGTGAGCGAGTTCGAGATCGGCATCCGTTCGGCGATGGATCGGGAGGAGTCGAAGAAGACCTCCGACCGGATGCTGGCCGTGCGAGCCCGTGAGGCCCGTGAGGGCGTCCCGCGCATCGCCGGACGGCGGGCCTACGGCTGGAGCTACGACATGACCGAGCACGTCCCTGAGGAGGTCGCCCGCATCCACGAAGCCGCAGAGCGAGTCCTCGCCGGCGAGTCGGGGTGGAGCATCTGCACCGACTGGAACACCCAGGGAGTGCCGACGGTGACCGGTCGCCCGTGGACCGTCACCACGATCACGTCAATCCTCACGTCGGGACGGATCGCCGGGCTGCGCGAGCACAAGGGCGTGGTGGTCGCGAAGGGCAAGTGGGAGCCGATCGTCACCGAGGAGCAGCACCAGGCGCTCGTCGTGGCGTTGGCACCGAAGCGAGCGAAGCCCCGCAAGGGTCGGACCTACCCGCTCACCAGCCTCATGCGCTGTGGCCTCTGCGGAGGGCGGATGCGTTCACTCCAGCGCGAGGGCGGACGGCGCACCTACGCCTGCCGAAAG
>JAHBSO010000025.1 GCA_019639075.1 Actinomycetota bacterium
GGCGGAACTGCCCGCCCTCCCACTCGCCGAGGTGCACCTCTCGCAGGTCGGCCTCCACGCGTGCGTCGAGGCCGATGCGCTCGAGCAGCGGCGCCGCGGTCTGGGCCGTGCGCCGAAGGGTCGTGACGTAGACCGCGTCGAGGCGCTCGTGCTGCAAGCGGTCGGCGACGAGGGCCGCCTGCTCGATCCCCTCCGGCGACAGGGCGGGGTCGCCGTGCCCGTCGACCAGCGGGAACGGCACGCCCTCGACCGCCGGCTCGGACTCGCCGTGGCGCACCAGGATCACGTCGGTCGCGCCCGGTGGACGGCGGAAGCGGGCCTGGCGGACGGCGCGAGCGGTCATGGTGGTCGACGGTACCGGTCCCGACGGTGGGCGTGTCCTGTTCTGGGCCAGCCCGCGCCCCGGCCCGCCCCTCGTGGGTAGGGTGACCGACGCCACGCGGGGCGCTGCACGCGCCCGCCTCCCCCTGCCGCCACCAGCGATCGGAGCCGAGCGATGACCGACGAGCCTCAGTCCGGGGCGACCATCGAGGACTACCTCCTCGAGGACCGGACCTTCCCGCCGAGCGACGAGTTCAAGAAGGACGCACTGGTGGTCGGCACCGACCTCTACGACGAGGCCGCGGCCGACGACGAGGCCTTCTGGGCCCGCCAGGCCGCCGACCTCCTCGACTGGTCCCGGCCGTGGGACACGGTGCTCGACTGGCAGCTCCCCTTCGCCAAGTGGTTCGTCGGCGGCACGCTCAACGTCAGCCAGAACTGCCTCGACCGCCACGTGGAGGCCGGGCTGGGCGACCGGGTGGCGTTCCACTGGGAGGGCGAGCCCGGCGACGGCCGCACGATCACCTACGCCGACCTGCTGGCCGAGGTCGAGCGGTTCGCCAACGTGCTCAAGGGCCTCGGCGTGCAGAAGGGCGACCGCGTCGCGGTGTACCTGCCGATGATCCCCGAGCTCCCGGTGACCTTGCTGGCCTGTGCCCGGATCGGCGCCGCGCACTCGGTGGTGTTCGGCGGGTTCTCGGCCGACTCGCTCGCCGACCGCATCAACGACGCCGAGTGCAAGGTGCTCGTGACCGCCGACGGCGGGTGGCGTCGAGGCGCCCCGGGCCTCCTGAAGCCCACCGCGGACGTGGCCGTGGCGTCGTCGCCCAGCATCGATCACGTGGTGGTGGTCGACCGGATCGCCTCGTCGGGCGGCGACGTCTCGGTGGACATGACCGAGGGCCGCGACCACTGGTACCACGACCTCATGGCCGACGCCGCGGCCGAGTGCCCGCCCGAGCCGATGGACAGCGAGGACCTCCTCTTCCTGCTGTACACGTCGGGGACCACCGGCAAGCCCAAGGGCATCATGCACACCACCGGCGGCTACCTCACGCAGACGGCGTTCACCCACAAGTACGTCTTCGACCTCCACCCTGAGACCGACGTCTACTGGTGCACCGCCGACATCGGCTGGGTCACCGGGCACAGCTACATCGTCTACGGACCGCTGGCCAACGGCGCCACCTCCGTCATGTACGAGGGCACGCCCGACACCCCGGGCCGGGACCGCTTCTGGGCGATCGTCGAGAAGTACGGCGTCACGATCCTCTACACCGCCCCCACGGCCATCCGGACCTTCATGAAGTGGGGCGACCAGGAGCCGGGGGGCCACGACCTGTCGTCGCTCCGCCTCCTCGGCTCGGTCGGTGAGCCCATCAACCCGGAGGCCTGGGTCTGGTACCACCGCACGATCGGCGCCGAGCGGTGCCCGATCGTCGACACCTGGTGGCAGACCGAGACGGGCGCCATCATGATCTCCCCGCTCCCCGGGGCCACCACCACCAAGCCCGGCTCGGCGACGTTCCCGCTGCCGGGCATCTCGGCCGAGGTCGTCGACGAGGCCGGTCACCGCGTCGAGCAGGGCGGCGGGTACCTCACGCTCACCCGCCCCTGGCCCTCGATGCTGCGCGGCATCTGGGGCGACCCCGAGCGCTACCGGGACACCTACTGGAGCCGGTACCCGGACCGGTACTTCGCGGGCGACGGGGCGAAGGTCGACGAGGACGGCTACCTGTGGGTGCTCGGCCGGGTCGACGACGTGATGAACGTCTCCGGCCACCGCATCTCCACGACCGAGGTCGAGTCGGCGCTCGTCGACAACCAGAAGGTGGCCGAGGCCGCGGTGGTCGGTGCCAAGGACGACACCACCGGTCAGGCCATCGTCGCCTTCGTCACGCTCAAGGGCGGGGTCGAGGCCGGTGACGAGGTCGGCCAGGAGCTCCGGTCCCACGTGGCCACCAAGATCGGTCCGATCAGTCGGCCCCGCACGATCATCTTCACCGACGACCTGCCGAAGACGCGCTCGGGCAAGATCATGCGCCGCCTGCTGCGCGACGTCGCCGAGGGCCGGGAGCTGGGCGACACCACGACGCTCGCCGACCCGGGTGTGGTCGAGGAGATCCGCAGTCGGGCCTCGGCGACCCCGTCGGAGGACTGAGCGCGCCCCCGGGAGCGGCTACTGCCAGGCGCCGGAGCGGAGCCGGGCGATCCGGTCCTCCATCGGCGGGTGCGTCGAGAACAGCGACGACAGGCCGCCCCGGAAGTTGGCGTACGGGTTGGCGATGTAGGCCGACGCCTGGGCCGGGTCGGCCTGCGGCGGCACGACCTGCACGCCCCGCTCGAGCTTCTCGAGGGCCCGGGCCAGGGGCTCGCCGGTGCCGAGCAGGCGGGCGCCGCTGGCGTCGGCCGCGTACTCGCGGTTGCGGCTGAGGGCCATCTGGAGGAAGGCGGCGGCGATCGGTCCCAGCACGGCGAGCGCCAGGGTGCCGAACACGTTGTCGTTGCGGTCGCGGCCGCCGAACATGCTGGCCCACATGGCCATCCGGGCCAGCAGGGTGATGCCCATGGCGATGGCTGCCGCCACCGAGCTGATGAGGATGTCGCGGTTGCGGACGTGGCTGATCTCGTGGGCCAGGACCCCCTGGAGCTCCTCCCAGGTGAGGACGTCGAGGATGCCCTGGTTGACGCACACGGCGGCGTGGGCCGGGTTGCGGCCGGTGGCGAAGGCGTTGGGCTGGGGGTCGGGGGACACGTACAGCGTGGGCATCGGGATGTCGTCGCGCTGGCACAGGTCGCGGACGATGGCGTGGTAACGGGGCATCTGCGCCTCGCTGACCTCGACGGCTCGGGCCGAGCGGATGGCCAGCTTGTCGCTGAACCAGTACGAGAACCCCGTGATGCCCAGGCCGATCACCAGACCGATGACCGCGCCGCCGGAACCGCCGTAGGCACCTCCGGCGAGGACGAGCAACCCGCCGATGCCGGCGAGGATCACGGCGGTCTTGAGGTTGTTCAACATCGCTCCTGTCTCGTCGCGACCCCTGCAGCAGGGCCCGGGTCGAGGGTACCGAGACCCCCAGAAAAGCCGCTGAAAGCGGTCCGGGCGCGGCCGAGCCCCCGGACGGGACCGGGGGCTCGGGTGTCCCTGGTGGGCCGAGTTGGATTTGAACCAACGTAGGCGTAAGCCGACGGGTTTACAGCCCGTTCCCTTTGGCCACTCGGGCATCGACCCAGGGGACGCCGACTCTAGCAACGGCCCCTCGGCACCTTCGAACCGGATCGGGACGCCGGGTATCGTGCGCCCATGCCCAGCTTCGATGTCGTGTCCGAGGTCGACATGCAGGAGGTCCGCAACGCCGTGGACCAGGCGAACCGAGAGGTCGCCAACCGCTACGACTTCAAGAACACCAACACCACCCTCGAGCTCACCGACGACGCCATCAAGATGGCCACCTCCTCGGAGGACCGGTTGATCGCCCTCCGCACGCTCCTCGAGGAGAAGTTCGTGAAGCGGAAGGTGTCGTTGAAGTCGATCGACTACGGCTCGGTCGAGGAGGCCTCGGGGATGACGGTCCGCCAGACGGCGAACATCGTCGCCGGGATCTCCTCGGACAAGGCCCGGGAGCTCAACAAGTTCATCAAGGACCTCGGCATGAAGGGCATCCAGTCCCAGGCCCAGGGCGATCAGCTGCGGGTCAACGGCAAGAAGCGCGATCAGCTCCAGGAGGTCATCGCCGCCCTGCGCGAGGCCGACCTCGGCATCCCGCTGCAGTTCCAGAACTTCCGGGACTGACCCTCGGTTCAGACGGTGCCGTCGGCGACGAGCGCGTCGAGCTTGGCGTAGCCGTCGTTCACGCCGGTCTCCATGCCGGAGGCCAGCCAGGCGTCGCGCCCCTCGAAGCTGTCGCACAGCGACATGGCGTGGAGGCGGGTGGTGCCGTCGCCCAGGTCCTCGAAGGTGAGGGTCTCGAGCGCGACCTGGTCGGGCATGCCCTCGAAGGTGAAGGTCTGCACGATCCGGTCGTCGGCGACGGTGTGGAAGCAGCCCCGGAACCCGTAGGACTCCCCGTCGCGGTGGGCGACGTAGCGCCAGCAGCCGCCGTCGCGGGCGTCCCACTCGACGATCTCGTTGTCCATGCGGTCGGGGCCGATCCACCGGGCGAACAGCTCGGGGTCGGTGTGGGCCCGCAGGAGCTGCGCCGGGGTGGCGCGGAAGTCGCGGGTGATGTGGATGGCGGGGACGGTGGGGTCGGCCTCGATGCGGGCCTCGGTGATGGTGGTCATGTCGGTGCTCCTGCTCCGGTGGTGTGGTCGTTCGTCGGGTCGGTCGGGGTGCGGTCCATCTCGGCGAGGACGGCGTCGAGGCGCCGGTAGCGGGCCTCGGCCTCCTGGCGGTAGCGCTCGATCCACTTCGTCATCAGATCGAAGACCTCCGCTTCGAGGTGCACCGTGCGGCGCTGGCCGTCCTTGACCTTGGTCACCAGCCCTGCGGCCTCCAGCACCTTCAGGTGCTTCGAGACGGCCTGGACGCTCATGTCGTACGGGTCGGCCAGTTGGCCGACGGTGGCGTCCGCGGACGCCAGGCGGGCGACCATGTCGCGTCGGGTGGGATCGGCGAGCGCGGCGAAGACGTCGTCGAGGGGGTCCTTCCGCAGCGGTTCGGCCATCACCGTTCTCCTCAACCAATGGGTTGATGATGACGGTACGCCCGGTCCTCCGGAGTGTCAACCGATCGGTTGAGGAAGTGTCGGCGGCCGGAGGTTCAGACGACGACGACGAGCTCGTGCGCGGCCCGCGAGGCGGCCAGGTACACCTGCGTCGCGTCCATGTCGGCCGAGTCGACGACGACCGCGTCGTACTCCACGCCCTTGTGGGACCAGGTGTCCGCGGTCGAGATCACCGCGACGTTCGCCCAGCGGGTCCGCAGGTCCGCCGCCGCGGCCGAGACCGTCGTCGATCGGTCGCCGTGCTCCGGGTCGGTGACGACCTCGTCCACGTCGACCCCGGTCGGCCGGATGCCGACCAGCTCGACCGCGTCGATCCCGTGGGCCGCGGCGTGGTCGTTCAGCCAATCGGCGATCTCGGCCGACATCCGGTACGCGGTCGCCATCTCGACCGGCGCCACGCCGAGCCGTCTCGCCGCCTCGCGGAGGCCGAGTCCGTGGGCGCTCGACCGTTGCGCGTCGTCCCCGACGAGGCTCACCCCGCGCGACCGCCGCTGCACCGCCCGGAGCTGGAGGAGCGAGAGGTCCTGCGCCTCGTCGACGATGACGTGTCCGTAGGTGGCGGGGACGCCCTCGACCCGGGCGCGGACCTCGTCGGCGAGCGCGCCGTCGTCGGGGTCGACGAGCCAGGCGTCGACGAGGTCGTCCGGTGCCCCGAGCTCCGCGAGCGCGCTGCGGTTCCGGAGGCGCCGGAGGATCTGCGCGGTGGTGACCGGCGGCCACACCTCCGCCGCCGCCTTCGACACCTCGCCGGGCCGCACGCCGTGCCGGTTCGCCAGCAGGTCCACGAACACCCGGCGCCGGTCGCGCAACGGGAGCGCCCGGGTCGACACCCGCTCGATCAGCTCCCGCACCTCGTCCTCGGCGACGCGGGTGAGGCCGACCCGCAGCGGACCGGGAGCGAGCAGGGTCGCCTCGAACCGGTCGAGGACCTCCAGCCACCGCTCGTCGTTGCCCGCGGCGGTCGTCGGGCCGAGGAGCCGCTCGAACGTGGTCTGGAGGATGCGGGCCTCGCCGAGGGTGGGCAGCACCGCGGCCACGTAGCGGAGGAACCGGTCGCTCGGGCCGATCACCAGGATGCGACCCGCGGTGAGGCGCGTGTCGTTGTAGACGAGCCACGCGGCCCGGTGCAGACCGACGACCGTCTTGCCGGTGCCGGGCCCGCCCCGCAGCACCAGCGTCTCGGTCGGGTCGAGGCGCACCAGCTCGTCCTGCTCGGACTGGAGCGTCGCCACCGCGGTGCGCATCTCGGTGCCGCGGCTGCGGGCGAGCTCGCCCAGCAGCGGCGACGATCCGGCGACCTCGCCGCTGGCGAAGTCCTCGACGAAGAGGTCGTCGATGCTGCCGACGTAGGTGACCCGACGCTCGAGACCCATCGGCTCCTCGAAGCGGGCGCGGTAGAAGCCGCCGGCGAACGGGGCCCGCCAGTCGATGACCAGCTGTTCGCCCTGCCGATCGATGCCGTAGAGACCGACCCGCCAGGCGCGGTCGTCGTCGATCCGGCCGAAGACCACGAGCTCCTGCTGCAACCGGGCGATCGAGCCGGCGACCACCGCGTCGATGTACTCGTCGGCCAGTGCGTCGGCACCTCCGCCGGAGATGGTGGCCAGGCGGTCGAGCCGTTCGGCGACCGCGACGCGGGCGCGCTCGAGCTGGGCGCGCTCGTGTTCGAGATCGACGACCGGTTCGGCGGAGGACGGCACGACGGGCTCCCGCTCGGGACAGGGATGTCCACCGTACGAGCGCTGTCAACCCTGGCCGGTCGACCGCGGGTGGCGAGCGGTCAGACCGCGACCTCGTCCCGGTTCGACTCGGCCCGTCCCGGCTCGACGAGGTCGAGATCGCCCGACAGGGCGCGCGGTCGGGCCCAGCTCGCGATCGCCGGGTCGTCGGTGAGCAGGATGACCTGCGGCGGTCCGCTCGTGCGCTCGACCAGCTCCAGCAGCTCGATCCTCGTCTCCTCGGGGAGGCTGCCGAAGGGGTCGTCCAGCACCAGGGGCAGGCTCTCGTTGGCCCGCCCGGCACGCTTCACGCGGGCCAGGTGGGTCACGAGCGCGTGGGCGACCTCGAGCGCGCGCTCGTCGACCTCGGAGGATCCGGTCGAGACCCGTCCGAGCGTCCGCAGCTGCCGTCGGAGCTGGGCGGTGGCCTGGATCTCGTCGTGGTGTGCGAGCGCCCATTCGACGCTCACGTCGCCCGCGACCTTCGTCCAGTGCACCGCGGCGGACCGGTGGTCCTCGGCCATGGCCGCCGCCCGCTTGCGCTGCTCGGTGTCGTCGAACATCTCGTTCACCTGGCTCACCATGTACCCGAGGTAGGAGTCCGCACCGGCTTCGGCGAGCGCCGAGCGCTCCGCCCGGCGGTTCGCCTCCACCCGGGCCCGGTAGAGCAGCGCGAAGACCAACGAGATCACCCCGACCGCCAGCATCGGCAGGGCCGACTCCGGCCTGAGGTACCACATCGGGAAGGTCAGGCCGAACGCCAGCACCGCGATGCCTGTGCTGAGCCGCTGGATCCGCATCGCCTGTTCGGTGGCCACCTCCGTGGCGGAGTGGCGGCGCTCGATCTTGGAGACGACCTCGTCGCCCATCGGTGCGACCTTCGACGTGATCTCCTGCAGCTCCTCCTCGGTGATCCGGACCCGCGACGCGGCGGACCAGAGCAGGCCCTGGTCGATGTCGGCGAGCCGGTTGACCACCGCGTCCTCCCGACCGTCCCGGCCGACGTCGGAGCGATCGAAGTAGAGGAGGTCGCGGGAGCGGCGTTCGTCGAGCCCGTGCCACGCGAGGAGGTCGATCCGGCCGTCCTCGGCCCGGTAGTCGTCGCTGACGTCGTCGCCGTTGCCGACGTCGAGGACGCGGTGGGGGCCGCTGGACGGCCGGAAGACCGTCAGCGCCCCGCCCTTGTCGTCGACCAGTTCGAGGTGGACGCCCGACCGGGTCGAGCCCAGCGCACCGATCAGCTCGTCGCAGAGCACCTTGCGGACCTCGGGCGCGACGCCGGCGATCACGGTCAATCGCTCGTGCATCGACAAGGACAACGCCTGTTGGGCGTCGGCTTCGATGACGAGTCGGGAGAACCGCACGACCTGATCATCGGCATCGGAACCGGTTCCTTGAGCAGGTCGGGGGCGCGATCGGTCACGATCTGCGTTCGTCACCGCCGGTGGGGCCTCGCTATGCTGACCCCTCGGTTCGCGGGCCCCTCGGGGTCCTCGACGCCTCGCCTCCTTAGCTCAGTCGGCAGAGCGCTTCCATGGTAAGGAAGAGGTCGTGGGTTCGATTCCCACAGGAGGCTCGCACGTCACACCCTGGCGGCGTAGCTCAGTTGGTCAGAGCACTCGGCTCATAATCGAGTTGTCACCGGTTCGAACCCGGTCGCCGCTACCAACCCACCGAATCGCCCACCCCCGAGGGTGGGCGTTCGCCTGGATCCACCACCACCCACCACGCCGCCCCCGGGGGCGGAACCCCGCAAGGAGCGAATGCCATGGGCAAGGAGAAGTTCGAGCGCAACAAGCCTCATCTGAACATCGGGACGATGGGGCACATCGATCATGGCAAGACGACGTTGACGGCGGCGATCACCAAGACGTTGCAC
>JAHBSO010000026.1 GCA_019639075.1 Actinomycetota bacterium
GCGCTCGCGCAGCCGACTGAAATTCGATTGATCCAGACTGGCGCTCTCCAGATCCATGTCGAGAAACCAGCGGAAGAGAATGTTGTAATCGAGTTGCTCGCAGAATTGTCGATCGGATCGAATCGAATACAGCGCGATGAGCAATTGGCCCTTGAGCAGCCGCTCCGGCGGAATCGACGGGCGACCCGTGCTCGAATAGAGCGCATCGAGTTCAGAAGAAATCGCGCCAAGTGCTCGCTCGGCCAGTGTCTTGACCCCACGCAGCGGATGATCTGTCGGCACGCGAGATTCGGCGGAGAAGTAATGGAACATCGAGGACTGGGGGTCGAGTTGGCCGCGCATCGCTTTCAGGCAGAGAGTTCTGGGAGCGTTTTTATGACAAACCACCGCCCAGTTCGTTCACTGGGTTTTGCATCAACCTGTTAGCAGTCAAAAAGAGAACAACCGATGAATGATGTTCACATTGCCAAGATTGCTCGATCTCAAGCAATCATAGTTGCATTAATAACAACATTGGGTGGTTCTGTGGCTGGGTTCTTTTTAGGCGGCGGACTGCAAGGGAAAAGCTCTATAGAGCAACAATGGTTGGTCATTGAGGGTATCGAGGGTGACGTAAAAACACCAATTAGGGTTGTTGCCAACGTAAACGGAATATCCTATTCCTATCCTTCAAAGGCTGTCTGGACTGAAATAGGGCCAACAATGGCAAAAGAGTCATTTCCGCTGCCTGCAGGGGAAGAGAAATACAATGTGTCATTTTCAATTTTGTATAAGCCATTGGCTATCGACCCAACCAAAGATTTAATTCGAGGGCCAGGGCAAAACAATGACATTGTAAAGCACTTGCGATCTCAACTGCCCACCCAGCCAAATGGCTATGACATATATCCCGTAGAAAATGGTCTACGGGGGGCAAAGCCAGAATTGAAGGTTATTTATCATATAGAGTAGCTGCTAACAAACAGCTGCACCGGACAAAATTCTCGCTCCGCTCGCATTTTTCCGGTGAGCTGAGCGTTAGCCATAAAAGAGGATACTGATGCACCCGTTTAGAGAAGGAGATACGTTTACTACTTTTCGGAACATTATCGATTCGGTAGTCAATGAAATTAAGTCTTTGGAGAATGGGTATGTTCTTAAGGCCTCGGAAACGGAGCTGGAAGAATTTTATACTGAAAAGGCCCTTATCGAGCCTTTGGTTCTTCACTCAGACCAGCAATATATTAAGAATCAGTCGGGCACCCAGATAGATGTAAGCCATGATTTTCGCAGAGCAGTTTTTCCTGGAGAGCGAGCAGTTGTAAGGGGTACAAAAATAGACATTGCCATCCCGTTTGAAGGTGATCCAATGTTATGGAGGGTGCGTGCATC
>JAHBSO010000027.1 GCA_019639075.1 Actinomycetota bacterium
GCCGCTACGCATAGTTGAGAGCTATGCATAGGGGTCGTCAGCACTCGGCGACGAACGGCTGCTTCCGGGAAGCGAAAACTCAACGACAACGTTCCGACGACGAACTCGAAGAGACGTCAGTCGCATAGCGACCCAAACCGGGCATCCGGACTTCCCCGAAGCCGCCGCTGAGGCACGGTGGCCTTCTGTGAGTTTCGCTGCCACGAAGCTGCCGTTCGTGACCTCACGACTCCGGCCATTAGCAGTCACTGGTCATTCAATCCGGATAGCGGTCATCCAGACGAAGCGGTATGCTACTGACCTACTGACCTACTGGCCTACTGGCCTACTGGCCTACTGGACGCCCTGCTGGCCATGCCGGCAGCCGTTAGCTCAAACGTTATGCCCGCATGAGCCAAGGCCACCCGTCGTGAAACTGAGTCCTCCCGCAGAGATGCCATTCACCCGCGCCGCAGCTATTCAAATGCTCCGATGGGGCGCCAATCCAGACTCGTCGCCTTACACACACAAACAAATCGCTGAGTGGTGCGACCGCTTCTGGTGCCAATACTTGGACGTTGATGCCGAGCCCGAGATTGAGTCATTGCTCCCCACGCTCACTGACGTGGAGACGCAGTGGGACCTATATCTGGCAAACACCTACTCGATAATAGAACTACAAACCCGGGACTTTGAGAGAGAGCAAATGCCAAAGGAGTGGTTCGATGATTGGTTGCGCCGTGTGGCATAACGCTGCGGTCGAGCGGACGCTCCGCCTACGACGTAAGAGGGCATGACTTTGGCCTCCGCAGACCCGATTGAGCTGCCTCCATTCGACACCGGTGAGTACGAGGACTGCGAGCTCCAAATGGCCGCCGGAAATGCCGTCCTTGCCGTGCATGTCATTGGCCAGGACCCCATTCGCGTCAAGTTCATGCGCGTTCGGTGGCACCGTTTCACGTCCGTCTATGCGTGTCCGGCTGAGTGGGTAAGCGGCTACTACTTCAAGGTGGCTGTGGTGTATGAAAGCCGGGAGTTGGAGAATCACTTGCGGGCTGACCAAGCCTCGGTGAAGCAGTACAAGGAACTCCACCACTTTCGCATCTTTCTAGAGGAGGCCGGGTGCCATGAGTTCTTGGCGGAGAGCGCCCATGCCCTCTAACTCCGACGTTGAGCGACAGCTTTCCTGAAAACTCAACGGCTGCATTGGGTCGCTATGTAAAGCTTTGCATAG
>JAHBSO010000028.1 GCA_019639075.1 Actinomycetota bacterium
GAGGATCTTGTAGACCAGCGAGGTGCTGGCGGACGAGTCGATGGTGACGCTGCGGCCGCGAATCTCGCTCGCCACGGCGCCGCTGTCGCCGATGGTGGTGGTCGCGGTCGCAGTCTTGCTGAACCCGGTACGTGCACCCGCCCGGCTTGAGATGGTCACGTCGCCGCTGCCGGTGACCTTGGACCCGAGCAGGGTGGTGCTGGCGGTGGCCTTGCTGGTGACGGTGAGGAACTGGCCCGCCACGCCGTCGACCGGATCGTCGAGCTCGTTGTCGACCCAGCGCTGGGCATCGGCGACGCTGAGGCCGGGGTCGTTCTCGAGCAGCTCGGTCAGGCCCGAGGTTTCGGCGGTGGCGCGGATCAGGACGTCCTTGCCGGTAATCGTGGCCTTGGTGGCGCTGATGCTGGCCTCGGCGTCGCGGTTTGCGCCGATCGCGTCGAGCTCGCTGGCCTCCACCTTGACGTCGCCGCCGGTCTTGCCATTGTCGGCATGGGCGAGCAGCCGGCTGCCGGCCTTGAGCTCGATGGTCTTGGCCTTGAGCGAAAGATCGCCGGAGTCGCCCTGCGAGGTGCCGGTGAGGTGGTTGCCGGTATTTACATCGCTCAGGTCGCGGGTGGAGATGGTGACGTTCTCGTCCACCGTGATCCGGTCGTTGGCGATCAGGCTGTAGTCGGCGCCATCGGTGTATTGGTTCTTGCCGACGACTTCGATGTCCTCGGGGTCGATCAGCACCGAACCGCGCCTTCCGTCGGTGGCGCCGGCCCGCAGGGCGCCGCCTTCGAGCCGCACCGTGCGCGCTGCAGAGAATTCGATGTGGCCGCCATCGCCCGAGATTTCGCCGCCGCGTGCCGAGACCTCGGCGCCGGCTGCGAGGCTGGCGGTATTGCCAGCGAAGATTCGCACATCGCCGCCGTCCGAGCCGGCGCCATGGCCGTCGGTCGACACCCGGGCTCCGTCGGTGAGGGTGATGTCCTGGCCTGCGTCGATGTCGATCCGGCCTGCCGCCGTACCGTCGCTGCCATCGGCCGCCAGCCGGCCCGCCACCGTGACGTCCGTGCTGCCGACGATC
>JAHBSO010000003.1 GCA_019639075.1 Actinomycetota bacterium
CGCGTCCCGGTGGGCGACGGCCCGCCGATCGACGTGCGGCTCGACGACAGCTCCCTCACCCCCGAGGGCCAGGAGATCACCTTCCCGGCCCGCACGGCCGACCACGTCGACATCGAGCTGATCGCCACCTCGACACCGCGGTTCGACCCGGCCCGGGCGAACGCGGTCGGGTTCGCCGAGGTGCGCATCGGCGACCTGGTCGTGGCCGAGACGGTGCGCATGCCCCTCGACCTGCTCGACCGGGCCGGCGACCGCGGCGCGCACCTGCCGTTGTCGCTGGTGATGACCCGGTTGCGCACCTCGCCGGACCGCTGGCAGCGCGGCGACGACGAGCACCGGCTCGACCGGACCTTCACGCTGCCCGACGGGCGCACCTTCACCATCGACGGCACCGTCCGCCTCGACGACGACGCCCCGGACCACCTCCTCGACCAGGTCCTCGGCACCGGCGGCTCGACCCGCGTCGACGCGTCGAGCCGCCTCCAGGGCGTGCCGGCGGCGCGGGCGTCGCGGGCGCTCGACGACGACCCGGCCACCGCGTGGACCGCGGCGTTCGGCAGCGGCACCGGCACGTGGATCGAGCTGGACGCCGACGCCCCCGCCACCGTCGACCACGTCACGCTGTCGGTCGTGGCCGACGGTCTGCACTCCGTGCCCCGGACCGTCACGGTCCTCGCCGACGGGAAGGCCGTCGCCACCCGGGACGTCGGTCCGGTGGCCGAGGGGCCCGGCGCCCGTTCCGACGTCACCATCGACCTCGACCAGCCGGTCCGGACCGACCGGCTCCGGATCGTCGTCGACGACATCGATCCCCGCCGGGCACCCGGCGCCGACCCCGGTGAACCGCCCCTGCCGGTGGCGATCGCCGAGATCACCGGTACCGGGTTCGCCACGGTCCCGACCAGCGGCACCGTGGACGACACCTGCCGTGAGGACCTGCTGACCCTCGACGAGGAGCCGGTCCCCGTGAAGGTGCAGGGCCCGCTCGACGACGGCACCCTCCGGCTCAGCGGCTGCGAGCCGGTGACGACCGGGTCCGGCACGCACCGCGTCGTCGCCGCGGAGGGCTCGACGTCGGGGCTCGACCTCGACCAGCTCACCTGGCGGTCGACCGGCGACGACACCGACCCCGTCCTCGACGGTGACCGTGACGGACCGATCGAGCCGGTCGACCCACCGGCCACCGTCGAGCGGGTCGACGCCGGCCGGACCTCCGTCGCGGTCGACCTCCGAGCCGACGGCGACCCGTTCTGGTTCGTGCTCGGCCAGAGCGCCAGCGCCGGCTGGGAGATCGAGGTCGACGGCGCCACCGCCGGTCGTCGCACCGTCGTCGACGGCTACGCCGACGGCTGGTACCTGACCCCCGACGGCGCCGGACCCATCCACATCGAGCTGCGATGGACGCCGCAGCGCACCGTGCTCGTCGGCATGGCGATCAGTGCCATCGCGGTGGTGGCATCGATCGTCGTCCTGCTGCGGTCGAAGCGGGGGTCGCCGCCGCCGCCGCTGCCCCGGCCGAGCCTCCTGCCCCGTTCGACGGACCTGACGGCCGGAACGTGGACCGACGCGGCCGTCACGGGTGCGCTCACCGCCGCCGCCGTGGCCCTGGCCAGCCGGCCCTGGATCGGTCTGGTGTGCGGGCTGCTGGCGGCCGCCGTCTCCCGACGGCCCGTCGTCGCGTGGTCGGCCGCCGCGCTCGGACCCGCGGCCCTCACCGCGGCCCGGCTCCTCGACCGGCCCGAGCTCGGATGGCTCGCCCTCGGGATCCTGGTCGCCGCGGTGGTCCCCGACGTGATCAGGACACGTGGTCGTCCGACAGCGTCACCGTGACCGACGACGAGGGGACGTCGTCGAGCCAGCGGAGGTCGCCGTCGGCGAGCGCGTACGGGTCCGGCCGGTAGACCCGACCGGGCGACAGGCCCCGCAGGGTGCCGTCGGCGTCGACGAGCAGGCGCTGCTGCTCGATCGGCACCGCGTCGGACCCGTCGGCCGCCGACCCGAGGCTGATCGTGACGTCGATCCGGTGTCCGCCGGCGGGCACGACGAAGCCGTCGTCGCCCGCCGCGGCCCGGTCGATGCCGAGCTGGGCCGTGACGTACGCCCGCCCACGGCCGGGCAGCCTCGGAGTGGACGACCAGGCCGGCTGGTCGTCGACGGTCACGTCGACCACCACGATGCGGGACCGGGGCGCGGCGACGGACACGTCGAGGCGCAGCGCGTCGCCCCGCACCAGGTCGAGGGGCACGACGTCGACGGTGTAGGCACCGGTGTCCTCGGTCGGGGCGAGCAGCGCGGCGGGCACCGACGCCCGGACCAGGTACGCCGGCTGGCCCGACCGATCGACCAGGTCGACCAGCTCCGGGTCGGCGTCGACCGCGTAGGTCACCCGGCCGGGGGCGTCGGGCCGGGTGATGCCCTGGGGCGCCAGGTAGAAGATGTAGGGCGAGGGCGACGGGACCACGACCGCACCGTCGGGGATCTCGGCCACCGCGTCGGCCCACGCGTGCTGGATCCGGCCCAGGTGACGGTTGAGGCCCAGGCGGCCGACCGTGACCGGCACCGTGATCAGGAGGCAGGCCGCCACCACAGCGGCGGTGGCCCGGCGGTTCCACCGCGCCAGCTCGCCGAAGCCCAGGGCGGCCAGGATGCACAGCGGCGCGTAGACCGGGATGTAGTAGATCGGCCCGCTGATCCGGGTGGTCAGCGACGAGATGTGGATGCCCCAGAACGGGAAGTAGCCGATCGGGAAGGCCACGCACAGCACGAGCAGCACGCGCACCGACCGTTCGGCCCGGCGACGCCAGGCCCCGAACAGCGCCACGAGCGCACCGAGGTGGCTGCCGACGACGAACCACGGCAGGAAGAACAGGTGCTTGGCCGTGCCCCGCACCGCGGTGACCGGCGTGTAGTCGAACGTGTCGAGGAGCGGCATGAGCCGACGGTCTCCGAAGCCGAACGCATCGAGCGGGTCGGCCGCGGTGATCGCGAAGGTGGTGGCGCTGCCGGTCGTCCACCAGTTCTGGACGAGCTGGACCACGAGGAACGGCACCGCGCCCACGAGGAACGCCGGCAGGAGGCGCAGGAGGGAGCGCAGGCGGCGGCGCTCGGCCACCAGCACGAACACGCCGACACCGCCCGCCCACACGACCGCGTCGAACGGTCGGGTGATGAACACCGCACCGACCAGCCCACCCGCGGCCAGCGCCCACCGCCGCGCCCCGGTGCGCACCGCGGCGAGCACGGCCGCCGCGAACAGCGTGCCCAGCCCGGTCGCGAACAGGTACGTGAGGTACACCCCGCTCTGCACGGCCACGATCGGCGAGCAGAGGAACAACGTGGCCGCGACCGCTGCGACCTTGCGGCGGCCGGTGACCTCGACGGCCAGCACGTAGGTGCCGACGACGGCCAGGGCACAGGCCAGGACGAGCGAGAGGTCGGGCAGACCGACCACCATGCCGAGCAGGATGGCGAGCGGCCACCCCAACGGGTACTGGGTGAAGAACCGACCGTCGTGGTGCGCGCTGAGCCACGGGTGGAACGCCGCCGGGTACCCCCCGTCGGTCGAGGTCAGCTGGCCGTCGCGGAGCAGATCGACCTGGAACAGGTACACGGGCTCGTCGCGGTTCCACGAGAGATCGGGGTACACGAGGTGCTTCGTGGCGACGGCCACGATCCCGGCCACCACCGCCAGGCCCACCGGGTACCAGCGCGAGCGCAGCGCGCGGTCGACGATCGCCCCGAGCCCGCTCACCGGCCAGCTGCCACGGTCGGGCGGGGAGCGACGAGGCCACGGAACCGCTGCAACGGGCGCTCGACGCCGTACCAGCTGACCGCCGCGCACGCGAGGCCTCCGACCACGCCGACCGCGACCAGCACCGCGAACGTGGGACCGCTCATCAGGTCGCCGAGGCCGAGCCAACGGTGCTGCACGGCCAGCTCCATGAGGTCGAGGTGCCAGAGGTACAGCCCGTAGGACACCGTGCCGACCCACACGATCGGACCGAGGCCCCACAGGCGCCGGGCCCAGCCGACGTCCTGGCGGCCGAAGACCATCGGGACCATCACCAACACGGTGAACACGCCGAGCAGGAGCTGGCGCTGGTGCCAGTACCACCCCTGGTAGCCGACCTCGAAGGTCGTCGGACCCACCCGGTAGGCGAACCACGCGTACAGGCCACCCGCCACGGTCCACCACGGCCACACCGGCGTGGCCAGCCGGTCGACGGTGGCCCGGACATGGGTGCCCGGGACCAGCGCCACCGACAGGGCGGCGAGCGCCATCCCCGAAGCGAACAGGTCGAGGTTGGTCGGCAACCAGTTGAACGCCAGGCCCCGCTTCGAGGTCCACACGTGGTCGAAGGCCCACCGCGAGACGAACCCGCCGACCCACAGCGCCCCGCACGCGCCGAGGTGCACCCACACGCGCTTCGGGGCGGGCAGGCGCGCGCCCACGGCGACGACCAGACCGGCGAAGAGCGGCAGCACGAGGTAGAAGGCCATCTCGGTGCAGAGGCTCCACGCGGGCACGATCCCGCCCAGCACGGTCAGCTCGTCGTAGATCTGGAGGAACAGGTAGAAGCGCCACCACTGGCCGCCCAGCTCGAAGGCACCGGCCGCCCACAGCACGGTGAGCGCGACCCAGTAGGCGGGGACGATGCGCAGGACGCGACGCCACCAGAAGACCCGCCACGGCAGGGACGGACGGTCGGACGCATCGGCGACCACCATCGGCCGGTAGAGCAGGAAGCCCGAGAGCACGAAGAACACGGCGACACCGCCGTCGTACACCGCCGCCGGCGTCGCGACCCACCCCGCCCGCCCCCCGGCGATCGAGGCCGCGTGGTGCACCAGCACCATCAGGGCCGCGACGGCCCGCAGCGCCTCGAAGCCCCCGAAGTGCGCTCGCGCCGGGGGCGCTCCTGTAGCGTCTGACTGGTCCCGTACCGCCGCAGGACCCAGTTCACGGCCTTCGCCATCGCCACCCGGCTCACGAGCACCAGTACCGGCGATGCGCATAGGGCTGCGAGTCTGTCACGCCCGAAGATCCAGGATGGTTTCCCCAGATGTCCGAACCGGTCCCGACCTCCGACACGGACGTCGTCGTCATCGGTGCGGGGCCGGCCGGCCTCACCGCGGCCTACCAGCTCCACAAGCACGGTGTCTCCTCGACCATCCTCGAAGCGGACTCGCAGGTCGGAGGCATCTCCCGCACCGCGCAGCGCGACGGCTGGCGCTTCGACATCGGCGGCCACCGCTTCTTCACCAAGGTCCAGCAGGTCGACGACCTGTGGCACGAGATCCTGCCCGACGAGGACTTCCTCATGCGGCCCCGCAAGAGCCGCATCTTCTACGAGGGCAAGTACTACGACTACCCGCTGAAGGCCAGCAACGCGCTCCGCAACCTGGGCCCGTTCGAGGCGGTGGCCTGCGTGGCGTCCTACGGGGCGGCGAAGGTTCGTCCTCCGAAGGACCAGTCGAACTACGAGGGCTGGCTGGTCGCCCGCTTCGGCTGGCGCCTCTACCGCACCTTCTTCAAGACCTACACCGAGAAGCTGTGGGGCGTGCCCGTGGCGGAGATGCCGTCGGACTGGGCCGCCCAGCGGGTCAAGGGCCTGACGCTCGGCAACGCCATCGTCAACGCGCTGATGCCGAAGCGGAACCAGAAGGAGATCACCTCCCTCATCGAGGAGTTCCAGTACCCCAAGTACGGGCCCGGGATGATGTGGGAGGTCTGCCTCGACAAGGTCGAGAAGCAGGGATCCACGATCGCGCTGGAGACGTCGGTGACCGGCGTGCGCCACGGCGACGGCCGGGCCACCGAGGTGGTGGCGGTCGACGCCGACGGCACCGAGACCGTGCACCCGGTCGACCACGTCATCTCCTCGATGCCGATCTCCGACCTGCTGGCAGCCATGGATCCGCCCGCGCCCGACGAGGTGCGGGCGGCGGCGGCCGACCTGCGCTACCGCGACTACCTGATCGTCGCGCTCGTGCTCCCCGACCGCCTCGTCGACTTCGACGACAACTGGCTCTACATCCACGACCCCAACGTGCGCACGATGCGCATCCAGAACTTCGGGTCCTGGTCCCCGTACATGGTGAAGCCCGGGTACAACACCCTCGGGCTCGAGTACACGGTGTGGGAGGGCGACGACGAGTGGAACGCCGAGGACGACTTCCTGATCAAACGGGCCAAGCAGGAGCTCGAGCAGCTCGGGCTGGCCAAGGCCGGTGAGGTCGAGGACGGCTTCGTCGTCCGCCAGGCCAAGGCCTACCCGATCTACGACGACCGCTACCGGGCCAACGTCGACGTGATCCGGGGCTGGCTGGCCGAGCACGTGCCGAACGTGCACCCGGTCGGGCGCAACGGCATGTTCCGGTACAACAACCAGGACCATTCCATGTTCACGGCCATGCTCACCGTCGAGAACATCACCGAGGGGACCGACCACGACGTGTGGGAGGTCAACGTCGAGGAGGAGTACCACGAGGAGCAGGTCACGCCGTCGCAGAAGGAGCGCCCGCCGGGCGCTCACGGCACGGGTCGTGACGCTCCGGTGATCTCCCGCGACGTGCTCGACAAGCGCCGGGACTGACCCCGCACCGCGTCGGCGGCTGCCACCAGCGCCACCGCCGAGGCGATCACGAGGAACGGCACCGCCGGCACCTTGAACCGCGACTCCCCGAAGAAGGCGAGCGGCAGAATCGCGGTGGTCAGGAAGGAGCCCACGAGCAGGACCCCCTCGGGTCGACGGCGGCGGACCAGGATCACGAGCCCCACCGCGCCGCTGGCCAGCACGGACCAGTAGATCGCGTCGGACCACCAGATGATGCGGTCGCGGGTCGGCTTCGGCATCCACGGGTTCGTGTAGAAGTCCTGGGCCCAGGTGACGGCGTCGTGGTCGCCGTTCTTCACCCACGTGTAATCCGTGCGCTTCCAGACCAGCCACGGCACCCGCCCCGGGTCGTCCCGGATCTGTTCGAGGGCGTAGTCGGTCTTCTCCTGGTCGGTCGCGATCTCCGACGCCGGCCCCTGGAACGGGTCGCCGATGGCGCAGTTCTCCGAGAGGGTGAACGAGCCGTTGGCATCGGGCTGGTAGCCGATGCAGAGGTTGTCGCCGGTGTTGGTGCTCATCGGGACGAACGCGTCCATCCGGATGGCGTTGCGCACGATCCACGGGGCCACGCACAGCCCGATCCCCACCACGACGAACCCGGTGCTGCGCAGCACGCTCCCCCGGTCGTCGCGCCGGGCCAGCCACCACACCCCAACCAGCACCAGCAGCAGGGCGCCGGTGACGGGACGGACCAGGAGACCGAGGCCGAGCGCGACCCCGGCGCCGAGCATCCACGGCCAACGCTGCTCCTCACCCATCGGCCGCCGCACGACGATGGCCACGAACACGAACGTGAGGAAGATGTTGAGGGTCTCGCCCAGCACGATGCCGGTGTGCATCACCAGGTTCGGGTAGATCGCGTAGACGAAGGCGGCGACGACGGCCACCGCGCGGCCGGCGGTCCGGCGGGCCACGTAGGCGACGAGCACGATCGTGAGCACGCCGAGGAGCGCCTGGGTGAGCGCGATCGGCATCGTGGCGTCGTCGGTGAACGGGCGCGACAGCCAGGTGACGACGCCGGCGAAGTACGGGTAGCCGGGCGGGTAGTAGGCGGTCGGGTAGCCGGTGAACTCGATGTAGCCCTTGCCGTCGGCGATGGCCTTGCCGTACCCGAGGTAACGGGCCATGTCGAAGAGCCCCTGCGGGGTCCGGGTCGCGTAGGAGACCCACCAGCCGCGGAGGGCCAGGCCGATGCCCGTGGCCACCCCGATCAGGATGCGGAAGCGCCGCCCGTCGAGCTCGGTCACCGGCGACGCGGCGACCGCAGCGCCGCGACGGTCACGCGGACCATCGACTCGGTGATGATGCGGGCCGACATCTTGGAGGTACCGGCGGTGCGGTCGACGAAGGTGATCGGCACCTCGTCGATGCGCAGCCCGGCCCGGACCATGCGGTCGGCCAGCTCGCTCATGAACGCGTAGCCGTTCGACCGCGTGGAGCCGACGTCGATCGTCCGCAGCGTCGAGGCCCGGTAGGCCCGGAAGCCCGAGGTGGCGTCGCCGACGCCGAGGCGAAGCACCTTGGCGGTGTAGAGGTTGCCGTAGCGGCTGAGCAGGCGACGGTGGGCCGGCCAGTTCGGGGTGGACCCGCCCGGCACGTACCGGCTGCCGATCACGCAGTCGGCGCCGCCGGCGATGCCCTCCAGCATGGTGGCGATCGCGGAGGGGTCGTGGGAGAAGTCGACGTCCATCTGGACGACGACGTCGTAGCCCTCCTCCAGAACCCGCGCGAACCCGGCCCGGTACGCGGCCCCGAGCCCCTCCTTGGCCGACCGGTGCAGCACGCTGATCCGCCCGAGCTCGGCGGCCGCCTTCTCGGCCAGTTCGCCGGTGCCATCGGGGCTGTCGTCGTCGACCACGAGCACGTCGACGTCGGGGACCGCCCGGCGCACCGCGGCCAGGAACGGCCCGATGTTCTCCGCCTCCTGGTACGTGGGCGCGACGACGACAGCGGGCACCGGCCCAGGGTATCCGTCGCCCTTTCCCACCCCCGCGACCGCACAGTTGGGGTCGGACCCCGACCGTGCAGGTGCCCACCGGTACCGATCTCCCGAGAACGCACGGTTGGGGTCGGACCCCGACCGTGCATCCCCCGCGTGTCCGCATCCCTGACCGCGCACGGTCGGGGTCCGACCCCAACTGTGCGTTCCGGCGGGTGGGTGGCTCGTAGGCTCGCCGGCATGCGCACCGGCCCGCAGTCCGACCGCCGGTGGCCGGGGCGCTGGTGGTGGGTTCTGCTCGCGCTCACCGTGCTGCCGATCATCGGGTCGGGGATCCAGCGCACCGCCGACGGGTGGTACCCGGAGAGCGACGACGCCACGATCACGCTGCTCGGCGGCGACGTGTTCAGCTCCGACGTGCCCCTGGTGGGCATGATCTCGACCGGCGGCGACGGTCTCGACGACCCCGAGCTGCACCACCCCGGGCCGCTCGAGCTGTACATGCTGGCGCCGTTCGTGGCCCTCCCCGGGTCGCCGGTGCCGGCCACGACGGTGGCCGTGGTCCTGCTGGCCGTGCTGGCGGTGGCGGTCGTCGGCCTGGCCCTGCGTCGGGTGGGCGGGGAGCTGGCCGGCGTGCTCGGGCTGGTGGCCGCCGGCTTCGCGGTCTGGGGCGTCGGCGGCGACGTGCCGGCGTCGGTGTGGAACCCCGACGTGGTCGCGCTCCCGTTCGCCGCGCTCGTGGCCTCGACCGCCGCCGTGGCCGCCGGGCACCGCCGGTGGCTGATTGTGCAGCTCGTGCTGGCGTCGTTCGTGGCCCAGACCCACCTCAGCTACGTCGGTCTCGTCGGGGTGCTGGTGCTGTGGTCGCTGGCCGTCACGGCGCGCGACCTGGTGCGCAGCGAGGGCGCCGACCGCACCGACCGGCTGCGCTGGCTGGGCGTCGCCGCCGGGGTGACGTTCGTGCTGTGGCTGCCACCCCTGGTGCAGCAGGTCACCGGGAGCCCCGGCAACCTCGGCCAGATCGTGCGGTCGATCACCGGGCCGGGTGGCGATCCGGTCGGCGCCGCCGGGCTCACCGACCTGGCCCGTGTGGTCGGGCTCCCGTTGGTCGGCGCCGCCCCGGCGGGTGACCTGGTCGTGGGCGTGGAACAGCCGTCGGCCCTCGACATCGCCCGCCTCCTGGTGCCCTTCGTCATCGGCGTCGCCCTGGTCGTCGCCGCGCACCGTCGGCGCGACGGCGTCGCCCGTCGACTCGCCGCCACCGCGCTGGTGACGCTGGTCGCCGGGGTGGTCACCGCCACCCGGATGCCGCTGGCCGACGGCATCCTCTACCGCTACTACGGGCGTTGGATGTGGCCGCTCGGCGCCCTGGTGTGGCTCCTGTTCGCCGTCGCGGCTCTCCGGCTCGCACCTGCCCGGTGGATGACCGCTCCCCCGGCACGGTTCGCGCCGCCCGCGCTCGCGGCGGTGGCCCTCGTGGTGGCGCTGCTCCCCCGGCCCGGCGCGTGGGAGCCGTGGCAGGTGCAGCGCCGGGCCGCCGGCGACGTGGTCGACCGGGCCGCGGCCGTGGTGCAGGAATCGGGCGCCGAGCACGTCGTCGTCCGCTTCCGGGGCGGCACCGCGTTCCTCTCGACCGGGTCGGCCGTGGCGCTCGCCGTCGAGCAGCGCGGCATCCCGACCACCATGGACGCCGGCGCCCCCCTCGACGTCCTCCCCTGGGGCGACCAGCGGGCTCCCGACCGCACCCCGGCCGATGCCACGGCCCTCTGGGTGGTGAGCGGTCCCGACCCGGTCGACCTCCCCACGTCGGCCCGGCTCGTCTCCCGGGCCGTGCTGCTGTCGGACACCGAACGGGCCGAGGTGCAGCGCTCGGCCGACGAGTGGCGGGAGCGCATCGCCACCGACGGGATCGCGATCGGTGACCGCACGGCCGATGCGACCGACGTGCGGGAACGCGTCGATGCGGCACTGGACGATCCGGTCGCCGCGTTCGATCGCGGCGAACTGGGTGACCTCGCAGCGCGGGGCCTCGTCGAGGTGCCGGGCGGGTCCGTGGACGACCTCTACACGCTCGACCGGCTCCGCTCCCAGGCCGAGGAGGACACGGTCCGGGTGTACCTCGTGACGCCGTCGTGAACGGTCAGCCGCAACGCTCGTAGAGCGAGAACCACGGCTCGCCGGCAGGGGTGGACCCGTAGTCGCCGACCCGGCAGAACTCGTCGCGCACCACCTGGTTCGGCGTGTCGGGCCCGAGGCGGTCGGACTCGTTGGGCTCGGTCCAGTTCGTCCACACGTTCGAGAGGATCAACCAGTCCGCCGACGCCACCTCGTCGGCCAGCCCCGAGTCCTCGGCGTCGGCGATGCCCGGGTCCATCTCGATGTAGTACGTCGCCGGCACCAGGTCGGGGAACAGGAAGTAGAACGACGCGTCGCTGTAGGGCGTGCGACGGAGATCCATCGGACCGACGAAGAGTCGCTCACTAGGCCTGGACCGAGCCCGCAGGTCGGCGGCGAGGGCGTTGGCGGCATCGGCGACCTCGGGTGACCCGAGGTAGAAGTTCCGGCCCTCGTTGTTCACCGGATAGCCGAAGACGTTGCGGCCGAAGCTCTGACCGCTGAGGTCGACCCACGACCGCAGCGTGAAGTGCGGGATCACCGCGACGAGGATCACCACCACCGGCGCGATCGCCACCGGCAGCCGCACCCGGCGCGGCGCCGGCGCCCGGTGGCGGAACACCTCGGCGATCGCCACGGGCACCAGCGCCATGGGCACGCAGCTCACCCAGGCCAGGTGCGTCGTGTCCGGCCGCTGGAGCGCCTGGCTCAGCATCCCGACGCCCAGGAGGCCCACGGCGCGCAGCGTCCGGGCCCGGCGATCGCCCGGCGCCTTCCGGACGGCCCAGATGCCGACACCGGCCACGAAGAACGCCGTGAGCACCGTCGCCCAGAACCACATCGCCACCTGGTGCGACAGCTCCGGCGCCGGGAACGGCCAGCCGAGCGTGCGCAGGCCCGACGCCTTCTGGAACCAGCCGTCGAGCTCGTCCCAGCTCGGCGGCACGGGAAGGTGACGCCCCGGTCGCAGGCGGAACACCGGGTCGAGCACCATGCCGTCGAAGGCGGCGGCGGGCCCGGCCATGACCAGGTGGATCAGGATCGGCGACACGCCGAGGACGGCGCCCGTGACGAGCGGTCGCCACCGGCGCCAGACGAAGGGCCACACCGCGGCGGCCAGACCCAGCGTGAGCGCGACCACGAGGTCGGGACGGAACAGGAGACCGAACCCGCCCAGCAGCCCGGCCACGACCAGCCCCCGCCGCACCGCGGGCGGATCCTCGACGACGTCCGCGTCGGCGTCGGGACCGTCAGGATCGCCGGGCGCGGGCGCGAGTGCGAGGGACGGCGGCACCCGGCGGGTGGCGAACCAGATCGACCACACGGCGAACGCGAGCCCGCCGTTCCAGGCCAGCGCCGTGAGCCCGGCCGGCGGCACGACGATCAGCAGCGAGGTCAGCGCGCACACCAGGCCGAGGACCCGGCCCCAACGGCGGGCGATCGCGAACACGCCGAACACGAACACCAGGTGCTGGCCGAGGCCGAAGATCCGCTCGGTGGCCAGCGACGTGCCGAACAGCTCGTAGGTGCCGGCCAACGCCCAGAGGCTGCCGGGCCCGTAGAGGTGGAGGAAGTCCTTGTTCGGGACGCTCCCCCGCAGCACCTCCTGGGGGAAGGTCAGCATGAACCCCTCCTCCATGGGCGGGCCCTGGAACCGCATCAGCCCCCGGAGCGGGATGGCGAAGGCGAGGAGGATGATCCCGACGCTGACGACGTCCCAGCCGTGCGCGGCCCACCACCGGCGGGTCGTGCTCACGCCGGTTCCTCGTCGCGTGCCGGGGCGACGCGACCGGGCAGGAACTGGTCGACCGCGACCGCGGCCAGCACGATCACCGCCAGGTCCATCGGGGTGCGGAAGCGGTTGTGCCCGTACGCGTAGATCGACGTCACCGTGAGGAGCACGGCGAGCGCCACGAACGGCAGCACCGGGGCGCCACGGCGGCGGAGGATCACGATCCCGGGGATCGCCAGCGCCAGGCCGGCGTACCAGACGAACACGCTCAACTGGCTCACCCACAGCGTCTTGCCGTCGATCTGGTCGAAGCGAGCGTTCTCGAACGGGGCGTACACGTTCCACGCCCGACCGACGCGGGCCGCGATCACCTTCGGGAGCTGGTCGGCGTGGTCGCGGGCGTAGTCGATGCCCTGCTCCCGCCAGAACCGGGCCTTCTCCGACGCGTCGCCGGGCGGGTCGCCGCCCATCTCGGCCCGCAGCTGCTCCTGCCACGGGAAGTACCAGAAGCCGAGGAACTTCCCGTCGGCCTCGTCGCCGTAGGCCCACGGGTTGTTGGCGTACACGAAGACCTCGTCGCTGTTGGTCGACAGCGGCACGAAGTGCTCGAAGGTCACGGCGTTGCGGACCATCCACGGGGCGAGCACGAGGACGCAGGCCAGCGCCGCGGCGCCGAGGTCGCGCCACTCGCGGGCGTGCGGCCGCCCGGTGCGGAACAGGATCATCGGGGCGACGAGCAGGGCGGCCAGCCCGATGCCCTCGCCCCGGGTGAGCGCGGTGAGGGCCACGGCGCCGCCGGCCAGCGCGGCCCACCGCCAGCCCGGGGTGCCACGGGCCCGGATCGCGGCCCAGCACGACAGCGCCACCAGGCCGGTGAACAGCCCCTCGGGCCACAGCAGGGCGTCGATCGACCACAGCGGCGGGTACAGCGCGGCGAACCCGGCGGCGAGCAGCCCGGCCCGGTCGCCCGCGACCTCGCGGCCGAGCACGCCGATCATCGCGACCGTCAGCGCACCGGCCACACATGACCAGATCCGGTGCGCGAGCGGCGTGTCCAGCCCGATCGCGGAGGGCACCGCCAGCCACAACGTGTAGAGCGGGGGGTGCACCGCGGCGGGCACGTCGCTGCCGTCGGCAGCCTGAAGGAACGGGTCCGAGAAGCCGCGGCCGTCGACCACCATGTTCGCCTGCACGTGGTAGTAGACGGGATCGGAGCGGACGGCGGTGTCGAGCGGCGGGATCGACCGCAACGTCCACAGACGGACCCCGAACGCGAGCAGCACGATCGCCCCGAGGAGCACCGCCCACCGGCGCGACGAGGGTGCGGCCGGCACGTTCGACATGGGCGACGATCCTAGGACCGGGCCCACGGCGGACGGGTCACCGTCGGGGCCACCGGTAGGGTGACCGCCGTGCCCGTGCTCGGTCGGTTCGACGCCCAGCTCCAGCGGCGTCCGGGACCGATCCTCGCGGTGGTCGTGGCCGTCGGGGCGCTCCCGCTGCTGGTCGCGGTGGTCGCGCTGGCCGGCCAGGACTGGCACCCGGTCGGCGATCTCGCACAGGCGGCGATGCGCCAGGAGAGCTTCTGGGCGCACCCACCGCTCGTCGGCACGGCCGGCCGCATCGGCACGCTGGAGCAGCAGGGCAACCACCCCGGCCCGGCCATGTTCTGGTTCGCCTGGCCGATCTGGCGGCTGCTCGGCGCCAGCCCGTGGGCGCTGCAGGTGGCGTCCGCGGTCGGCGCGGTCGCGGCCTACGCGGGTGCGGTGGCGCTCGCCGCCCGGGCCCTCGGGGCGCGGGTCGCGCTGGCCGTCGCGGTGGCCGGGGCGGTGCTCGTCCGGGCCTTCGGTCCCGCGGTCCTCACCGAACCCTGGAACCCGTCGACGCCGCTGATGCCCTACCTGCTCTTCGTCGTGGCCTGCTGGACGACCGCGACCGGCCGTCAGCGCCACCTGCCGGTGGCGATCCTGGCCGGCTCGTACTGCGTGCAGTGCCACGTGGGCTACGCCCCGGCGATCGTCGGCGGTCTCGTCGTGGCCGTGGCCGGGCTGCTGGTCGGTCGACGGGGCGACCGGGCCGCCACCGCGACCGCGCTGGGGTGGATCGGCGGCGCGGCCGCCCTCGGACTCGTGCTGTGGCTCCCCCCGATCGTCCAGCAGCTCACCGGCCACCCCGGCAACATCTCGATCATCCTCGACACCTACCGGGACCAGACCGGTGAGGTCGTCGGCCTCCGCCAGGGCCTGGAGGTCATGGCCACCCAGCTCGACCCGATCGGCAACGTCCTACGGGGCTCCGACGACGTCACCGGCGCCCCGTGGGGCGGCATCGTGCTGCTGGTGGCGTGGGCGGCGTCGGTCGTGGTCGCCGTCCGCCGCCGTCACCGCCCCCTGCTGGCGCTCGACGCCGTGCTCGCCGTGCAGCTGGTGGCCATGGCCTACTGGTCGGTCCGTCTCGACTCGGTCCGCTTCCCCTACCTCGTCCAGTGGTTCTGGGTCGTCACCGTCCTCCTCCTCCTCGCCACCGCGTGGACGCTGGCACAGATGGGGTCGGACCCCGACCGTGCATCGCCGCAGCATCGAGCCGATGGAGGAGCACGGTCGGGGTCCGACCCCATCTGTGCGCTCGCGGTGGTCGTGGTGGTCCTGGTGGCGGTGAGCGGGGTGGTGACGGCGGCGGAGGTCGAGCGGCCGTTCCCGAACCTGTCCGACACGGTCGCCACCATCGACGATCCCACGGCGGCTGCCCTCGACCACGGGGCCACGTATCGCGTCGACTGGCGCGACGGGGACTCGCTGGGCGCCGTGGGCTTCGGCCTGATGCTCGAACTCGAGCGGGACGGGTTCGACGTGGGCGCCGGCCCGGCGTACCGCGCCGCGGTCGAGCCCCACCGGGTGCTGGAGCCCGGCGAGGAGGACGCGGTACTCACCGTGGTCAGCGGCGACGACGCGATCGCGGCGGTCCGCGCCGCGGTGGCCGGCGACCCCGACGTCACCGAGCTGGTGGCGGTCGACGCCCGGTCGACCGCCGACCGGGCCCGGGCCGAGCAGATGCGCACCGACGCCGAGGCCCGCCTGCGCGCCCAGGGCCGCGACGACCTCGCCGACGCGATGGACGCGTCGGTGTGGACCCCGCTGGTCGACCCGTCGATCGACGACGCCACCTACGACGAGCTGTGGCAGCTGGTCTCGATCGGCCGGCCGACGGCCGTCTTCCTCTCCCCCGGCACGCTGCCGGGCTGACCGGCCGGCGGGCGTCAGGCCGACGTCGGCGTCGACGCCGGGACCGCGGCGGAGGTGCGGTGCCGGCGGCGGAACCGCTGCTCGACGAACCGGAAGCTGAGGTCCGAGAGCAGGATCGAGCTGCCGAGGCCGAGCAGGACCTTCACCGGCGTCGGCCAGGTGCGCAGGTGGAGCCCGATGGCGAAGAAGATCGGCACGTGCCACAGGTAGAGGCTGTAGCTGCGGTCGCCCAGCCACCGCAGCGGCGGCAGCGACCACGTGCGCCCGAGCGGGCCGGCGGGGTTGGTCACGGCGTCGAGCACCACCGCCACCGCGGCGAGGGTGACCGCCACCATGCCGTACCGGTCGTAGAGGCGGTGGTCGCCGGTCTCGGACAGGCAGCTCACGACGCCGAGCACGACGACGCCGAGCAGCGCGGGCCCCAGGCTCCACCGACCGATCGAGGGCCGCAGGTCGCCCCACGCGGCGAGCAGCCCGAGCACGCTGCCGGCGAGCAGGACGTCGATCCGGGTGTCGGTGCCGACGTAGACCGACAGGTAGTGGGCCTGGTCGACCCAGACGTCGGCCCGGTGCCACCAGACCCAGAGGATCACCAGCCCGACGAGGCCGAGGATGACGGGCCGGGGCGCCCGCACCCGGTGCAGGGCGAGGAGGACGAACGGCCAGACCAGGTAGTACTGGCCCTCGATGGCCAGCGACCAGGTGTGGGAGAGCTGCGACATGAACGGCCAGCCCGCGGCCTGCATCCAGTTGCTGGTGTAGGTGAGCGCTCCGGCGGCGGACTGCCACGTGGTGTGCCAGTCGGTGTCGTCGGACGGCCAGACCTTCGGGAGGTCGCCGAGCGCGGCCACGAACGCCACGGTGGCGACCACGAAGACCACCAGGACCGGCACGAGCCGCCGGGCCCGACGCACCGCGAAGTCGCCCAGGTCGATCCCGTCCCTGCGCAGCAGGTCGGTCGCGAGCTTGCGGGTGATGAGGAAGCCGCTGAGCGCGAAGAAGACGTCGACCCCGACGAACCCGCCGGGCAGGATCCGCGGGCCCCACGGAAAGGTGAGGTAGGTGCTGTGGTAGGCGACGACGAGCAGCACGGCGGCACCGCGGAGGCCGTCGAGGACGCGCAGGTGCCGGTCGGGCGAGGCGATGGCGGCGGCCGCGCCGCCGGCGGTCACCGCCCGCGGAGCCGGATGCGCAGCAGGATCCACAGCGCCGCCACCCCGTCGGTCCACTGGATCTTCTTGCCCTCGTCGCGACCCCGGGCCTTGTAGCGGATCGGCACCTCGAAGATGCGCTCCTTGCGGGCCAGCAGCTTGCCGGTGAGCTCGGCCTCGATGCCGAAGCCGTCCGAACGCAGGTCGACCGCCCGCCAGGTGGCCGTCGGCGCGACCTTCAGGCACGTCTCGATGTCGGTCAGCCAGGCGTCGAAGAGGAACGACGCCCACAGCGCCAGCATCTTGTTCCCCATCACGAACCAGAACGAGTACGCCGCGTGGCCGCCGTAGCTCCGGGCGCCGTACACGACCTTGGCGTCACCGCCCAGGATCGGGGCGACCAGCTCGGGGAGGTCGCGGGGGTCGTACTCGAGGTCGGCGTCGAGGATCGTGAGCAGCTCGCCCTCGGCCTCGGCGATGCCCCGGCGCAACGCCGCGCCCTTGCCCTGGTTCGGGTCCTGGCGGATCAGCCGCACGGCCCCGGACTCGACCAGGTCGGCGATCGTGTCGGTGCAGCCGTCGGTCGAGCCGTCGTCGACGACCAGCACCTCGGTGGGCACCGGCATCTCGACCGCGAGCAGCCGGTCGAGCGCCTCGCGCAGGGTGGCCCGCTCGTTGTAGACGGGCATGAGGACGGTGAGGGAGCTCACGACCGACCCGCTCAGTAGGGCCAGGTCGGCTCACGGTGCCCGAGGTACCGGGTGAGCCGACCGAGCTTGGCGACGATCAGGACCTTGATCACGACGTTGCGCAGGAACCACGGCAGCTCGGCCAGCTGGCGGGCGGCGTTGCCGACCCGCTGGCGGCCGGTGAGCCGCTGACGGCGGTAGTGCGTCATCGACTGGGCCCGCCCGAGGTAGCGGAACTGCGAACCGAAGAACATCGTGACCACGAGCGCGAGGGTGACCCCGACCGACGAGAACGAGTCGTGGATCAGGAGGTCGCCGCCCTCGGGGATCTTCCGACCCCAGCGCACGATGTCGTCCCGGGCCGGCCCGAAGCGGTGCGCGCCGTCGATGTAGAGCAGGTCGATGTCCCCGTCGACCGAACCGATCGCGTCGTCGGAGAACATCCGGAGGTGGGTGACGCGGTCGGCCACGCCCGCCGCGGCGAGGTTGGCGTTGAACACCTCGTTGTCCTCGGCCGCCTCCTCGGCGAAGCCCTCGATCTCCTGGGGACCGCGGTCGTTGCCGGCGTGGGGATCGATGGCGATCAGTTCGACGTCGGTGGGGGCCGCGGAGGCGAGCACGATCATCGACCGGCCCCGGAACGACCCGATCTCCACGATCCGCCCACCCGGCCGCACCGCCCGGGCCCCGTTCCAGAGCTTGCGGGCCTGGTCCTCGGTCATCCAACCCTCGACCTCGGCCACCGCGTCGAGCACGCCCTCGAACGTGGTGACGGGCGTGCTGGACATGTGGGGGACCTCCGCGGACCGGTCCGGGTCCAGGGTGCGAGAACCGGGCAGCACTAGTCTCGGAAGCGCCCCGGGTCGGTCGTTCGACCGGTCGTGCAGCGTACTGCACCCGTCTCGGGGCCCCGCGTACCTCCCACCCTGGCGAACCGTGCCCCCCACCCCTCCGCACATCCAGAAGCTGGGCGATCTCGCCGCCGAGGCGGGGATCCGGCGCATCCACGTCCTGGCCTGGCGCGACCTCGACGACGTCGAGGCCGGCGGCTCGGAGGTGCACGCCCACGAGATCTCGAAGCTGTGGGCCGAGGCGGGCATCGAGGTCGTCCACCGCACGTCGTTCGCGCAGGGCCATCCCGTCGAGGTCCAGCGTTCCGGCTACCAGGTGGTGCGGCGCGCCGGCCGCTACCTCGTGTTCCCCCGGGCCGCCGCGGCCGAGGCGTTCAACCGCAACGGCCGACGCGACGCGCTCGTCGAGATCTGGAACGGCATGCCGTTCTTCTCGCCGCTCTGGTCCCGGGGACCGCGGGTCGTCTTCCTCCACCACGTCCACGCCGACATGTGGAAGATGGTGCTGCCTCCCCGCCTGGCCAGGCTCGGTGACACCATCGAGTCCCGGATCGGTCCGCGGGTCTACCGGCGGTCGCACATGGTGACGCTGTCGGAGTCCTCGAAGGCCGAGATGCTCGAGATCGGCTTCCGCGACGAACTGGTCGACGTGGTGCCGCCCGGCATCGACCCCCGGTTCCGCCCCGGTGGCGACCGCAGCACGACCCCCCTCGTCCTCGCCGTCGGTCGCCTCGTCCCCGTCAAGCGGTTCGACCGCCTGATCCGGGCCGCGGTCCGGGCCCGGGAGCAGGTGCCCGGCCTCGAGCTCCGCATCGTCGGCACCGGGCCCGAGCGGGAGGCGCTCGACTCGCTCGTGGCATCGCTGGGCGCCGAGCACATCGTGACGTTCACCGGCCGCGTCGACGACGACGAGCTGGTCTCGCTGTACCAGCAGGCCTGGGTGGTGGCGTCGACGTCGGTCCGTGAGGGCTGGGGCATGACCCTCACCGAGGCCGCGGCGTGCGGGACCCCGGCGGTGGCCACCCGCATCGCCGGCCACGAGGACGCCGTCGCCGAGGGTCGCAGCGGCCTCCTCGCCGACGACGACGACCAGCTCGTGGCCCACCTGGTGGCGATCACGACCGACGGCGACCTTCGGGCCCGGCTCCAGGCCGGGGCCCTCGAGCACGCCGGCCGCTTCACCTGGACCAACACCGCCACCCAGATCCTCCAGGCCCTGGCGTTCGAGGCCGAGCGACACGGGCGGTCCACCTAGTTCGAACGGCCCGGAGCGGGTCGGGGGCTCTCAACTCGACCCCCGGTGTGCCGATGGACACGGCCGAGGGGTGCGCCGCGCACACGGCACCGGAGGCCGGTCATCGAACAGGGACGAACGACGATCGAGCAGCCACCCGACCTCGGGGGTCGCCGCGCGCTGATCGATCTGATCGCGCTGCTGGTGGTCTGCACCGTCGTCATCATCGTCACCGCTCGCCTCCAACCCCTCCAGGGCCTGGTGCTGCGGAACCGCACCTCCACCGCCAACCCCGACGCGCTGATCGCCGCCGCCGTCGTGTTCCCCATCGCCCTCGCCCTGTACGCCCGCCGGCGCTACCGGGAGGCGATCGAGGTCCGGGAGGAACTGGTGCGCTTCTCGCTCCACGACGCCCTGACCGGCCTGCCCAACCGTCGCCTGCTCTTCAGCTGGCTCACCGACGACATCTCCCGGGCCCAGGGCCGGAGCGGCCAGGCCGCCGTGCTGTTCGTGGACCTCGACCGCTTCAAGCACGTGAACGACACCCACGGGCACGAGGTCGGCGACCGGCTGATGGTGGCCGTCGCCAAGCGCCTGGTGGACGTGGTCGCCGACCAGGGCCGCGTCCTGCGATTCGGGGGCGACGAGTTCGTCATCCTGGCCGCCGAGGTCACCCCGGTGTCGGCTCGTCGGCTGGCCGAGCTGGTCGTCCGTGTGGTCGAGCGCCCCTTCACGGTCGGCAACGAGTCGCTGCGCATCTCGGCCTCGATCGGCATCGCTCTGGCCGAGAAGGAGGGCGTGGCGCCCCAGGACCTGATCCACGACGCCGACGCAGCCATGTTCCAGGCCAAGTCGGCCGGCACCGGCCAGGTCGTCGTCTACGACCGGTCGATGGCCGGGAGCCTCACCCCGGCAGGGGCCGAACACCTGATCCGCAAGGCGCTCGACGACGGTGACCTGCACCTCTACTACCAGCCCGTGGTCGACCTGGCCTCGGGCCGCATCGTCGGCGCCGAGGCCCTCCTGCGCTGGATCGACGAGGAGCGGGGCACGATGGCCCCGTCCCAGTTCATCCCGGTCCTCGAGGAGACGGGGCTCATCGTCCCCGTCGGCACCTGGGTCCTCCAGGAGGCGTGCCGTCAGGTCGCGGTGATCAGCCAGCTCCTCCCCGACGTGCCGCCGATGACGATCACCATCAACGTGTCGCCCCGGCAGATCGCCCAGCTCAACTTCGTCGACACCGTCGTCAACGCGGTCGCCGACGCGGGCATCGACCCCGCCCAGATCCACCTGGAGATCACCGAGGTCGCCCTGCTGCGCGACGTCGGATCGGCCTGGACGACGTTGCGCCAGGTCAAGGCCCACGGCGTGAAGCTCGCCCTCGACGACTTCGGCACCGGCTACTCGTCGCTGTCCTACGTGCGCCGGTTCAGCCTCGACATGTTGAAGATCGACAAGAGCTTCGTCGACGGCATCGACTCCGCCAGCGAGGACCGGGCCATCGTCGAGCACGTGATCGGCATGGCCCATGCGCTCGGCATGTCGACCGTCGGTGAGGGCGTCGAGCGGACCGAGCAGATCGCCGCCCTGCGGGCCCTCGGGTGTCGCATGGCCCAGGGCTACGTGTTCGCCCGCCCACTCCCCGCCGGGGACTTCGAGCGGCTGCTCCTGCAACGGGTCGACGAGCCGTTCGCCGTCGACACCAACACCCACCGCGACGACCTCCCCGTGACCGATCCCTCCGCACAGACCGGGACCGATCCCGCGTCACCGGACCTCGGCCCGGTGATCGAGCTCACGCCCCCGCGCAAGGCACGGGTGTGGCGGCCCCGGGTGCCGACCGAGGAGCCGTCCGACGTCGACCGCCTGGTCGTGCCGCCCGGCATGCTCGAGTCGGCCGACGACCGGCGGGCCACCGTGACGCCGATCCTCTCCCGTCCGGCGCCGAAGGCCCCGGTGCCGCCGGTCGTCGAGGACGACGAGGACGAGCTCGACGACGAGCCGACGGCGGTGGGCGAAGCGCCCAAGGCCGGTCCGTTGCTCCCCCGCATCCGCGAGTACCGCCGCGAGTCCGCCGAGGGCTGACCCGCCCACCGGGCGACCTGCAACGGCACCGGTGGGGTCGGGGTCGAGACCCCGACCGCCGCCGGGATCAGCTGGTGGCGCGGACCAGCGCGTGCTGGACGAGCTCCAGGAGCGTCGACTTGGTCGACTCGCGCTCACGGGCGTCCAGCAGGACCACCGGCGTGTCCGGGGAGACCGCCAGGGCCTCGCGGACGTCGTCGGGGCTGTGGGTCGACTCGCCGTCGAAGCAGTTCATGCCGACGACGAACGGGATCCGGTGCTCCTCGAAGTAGTCGACCGCCGGGAAGCAGTCCTCGAGGCGCCGGGTGTCGATCAGCACCACGGCACCGATCGCGCCCCGCACGAGGTCGTCCCACATGAACCAGAAGCGGTCCTGACCCGGCGTGCCGAACAGGTAGAGGATCAGGTCGGAACCGAGGGTGATGCGCCCGAAGTCCATGGCCACCGTGGTGGTGGACTTCGTGGCGACCTTCGACGTGTCGTCGACGCCCTCGCTGACCTTCGTCAGGGCGGCCTCGGTCGTCAGCGGCTCGATCTCCGAGATGGAGCCGACGAAGGTGGTCTTGCCCACGGCGAAGCCGCCGGCGACCACGATCTTGACCGGCATGGGCGCAGGCCCGCCGGTGTCGGTGTCGACCACGTCGGTGGTGGAGTCAAAGGGCTTGGAGACCATCGAGGACCCTTTCAAGCAGTCGGAGGTCGGGTCGGCCCGTGGCCGAACGGTTGTTGACGGCGACGTAACCCTCGTCGATGAGGTCGCCGAGGATCACCCGTGCCACCCCGAGGGGGAGGCGCAGGCGGGCCGAGATCTCGGCCGTGGACTGGGGGGAGGACAGGAGGGCGAGGATCTGGCCACGCTCGAGCGGGAGCTCGGTGCCACGCTCCTCGCCGAGCGGCGTGCGGAAGACGATGGTCTCGACCTCGAGCTCGGTTCGAGCTCGCGTGCGGCCACCAGTGATCGCGTACGGGCGCACCCGCAGTCCGTCACCTGCTTCACCGAACGAGCTCATGAGCGTTCCTTCCGACCATCGCCATGACCGTCATCGTGGCAGGGCTCCCTGGAGCTCTGCACGCAACTCGGGGGTGAGGACCTGTCCCGCCCGCTCGACCAGCACGGCCATCTCGTAGCCGACGAGGCCGACGTCGCACTGTCCGTCGGCCACGACGGCCAGGCAGGAGCCGTCGCTGATGCCGGTCACGAAGAGGAACGCGTGCTCCATCTCGATGACGATCTGGGTGACCGCGCCACCACCGAAGCGGCCGGCGGCGCCGTAGGCGAGCCCGATGAGGCCGGACGCGACCGCGGCGAAGCGGTCGGCGGCATCGGGGTCGAGACCGCGGGAGACGGCCATCGGCAGGCCGTCGGCCGACACGACGACCGCCTCGGTCACGCCCGGGACCCGGTCGACGAAGTTCTCGACGAGCCAGTTCACGTTGCGGGCGGCGGCGCTCAGGTCGCTCATGTTTCGATCTCCTCGACGACTGGTTGTGGGGTGGGTTCGATCTTGGCCCGTTGCTGGCCGTCGCGGTAGCGGGACAGCAGGTTGCGGACCTCGTCCGGCGATCGGCGGGTGGCGCCGACGCCGCGCTCGACATCGGCGCCGGGGATCGCCCGGCTGCCGCCGGCGCCGCGCGGGGTGCGCTTCGCCAGGCCGGTCGACGTCTTCTCGGCGGCGGGGGCGTCCGGCGCGGCACCCCGAGCAGCCCGCGAGGCCAGCGGGGGCGCGGCGTCGCCGCCGAAGAGCCGTGTGCCGCCCTCGGCGGCCGCCGGCCCGGCCGCCTCGGCCGGGGCGTCCTCCTTGCCGAACAAGCGGGGCGGCTCGGCCTCCCCGAGGAAGCCTCCCCCGTTGCCGTTGCCGTTGCCGTTGCTCGCGCCGTTGCGGGTGCCGTTGCCGTTGCGGGTGCCGTTGCCCGAACCGTTGCGATCGGCCACGGGCGCGGCGCCGCGGGGTGCGAGCGCCTCCTCCCGCGCCGGCAACGGCGCCATCGGGGGCGGGCCGTCGCTGTGCACCTCGGTCGGGGCCGGCCGCTCCTTGGCGACCGGCGCCACGGGCGGGGCCTCCACCGGCGGTTCCGGGGTCGGCTCGGGTCGCGGCGGCGCGTCGAAGACCGACGGCGGCGGGAGCGGCCGCTTCGGCTGCTCGGGTGCTTCGGTGGAGCGCTCGGCGGCCGGCGCCTCCGGGGTGGGGGCCGACCCGTTCGTGCGGGACGGGGCCGGCGCCGCGGTGAGGCGACGGGTCGGGAGTCCGTTGGACGAGCCGTTCCCGTTGGCGTGGCCACCGGTGCCGTTCGGCGTCGGGACGGCAACGGGCCGGCGCACGGGGCCGGTGGGGCCGCCGGAGGGGCTGAAGGTCAGGGGTGCCGGCGCCGACTTCTCCGCGGCAGGAGCGGCGGGGGCGGCGGGGGTGGCCGCGGCCGGCGGGGCCTCGGGCGCCGAGGGCTCGAACGGTGCGGCGGGCTCGGCCGCCGGCTGCCGGTCGAACGAGAGGGGCGGCAGACCGGAGTCGTCGTCGGTGCCGACCGCCACGAGCGGAGCGCCCGCGGAAGGCCCGCCGGGACCGGCGGGAGCCACCGGCGCCAGCGGCCCCTGGTCGGCGGCCCACGTGGGGGCCGCCGCGGGCGGCGCGGCCGAGGCGCCCGACAGGCCGTCGGTGATGATCGACGGCGGCAGGGTGACGATGGCGGTGACGCCACCGGAGGCCGACGCCATGGTCTTGACGGTGATGCCGTGGCGGCGGGCGAGCCGGCCGACCACGATGAAGCCGAGCGAACGGGACAGGGCCAGGCCCACGACGGGCGGCTTCGACAGCAGCTCGTTGGCCTCGGCCATCTGCTCGGCCGACATGCCGATGCCCTGGTCGGTGACCGAGACGATGTAGCCCTCGGCCTTGGTGCGGTGCCCCACCACCTCGACCCGGGTCTCCGGCGGGGAGAAGTTGGTGGCGTTCTCCATCAGCTCCGAGAGCAGGTGGGCGATGTCGGCCGACGCGTTGGACGCGACGAGCACCTCGTCGAGGCTGAGCAGCTCGATCCGGGCGAAGTCCTCCACCTCGGCGAGCGCGGCGCGGACCACGTTGGCGAGCGGCGCCGGGCGACCACGACGGCGGGGCGGCTCGGCCCCGGCCAGCACCAGGAGCGACTCGGCGTTGCGCCGCATCCGGGTGGCGAGGTGGTCGAGGCGGTAGAGGTTCTCGAGCTGGTCCGGATCCTCCTCGGCCCGCTCCAGCTCGTCGATGAAGTCGATCTGGCGGTCGAGCAGGGCCTGGTTGCGGCGGGCCAGGTTGACGAACATCTCGCCGATGCCCTTGCGCAGCAGCGCGGCCTGCTCGGCGGCGACCTCGCCGGCCACCTTCTGCACGTCGTTGAACGCGGACGCCAGCTGCCCGATCTCGTCCTGCGAGCTCACCTCGATGGGCTTCAGGCCCCGGAGCTGGTACGCCAGGTCGTCCTCCGCGGGGTTCCGCAGGGACTCGACGAGCTTCGGCATCTGCTCCTTGGACAGCTTGTCGGCCGCCTCGGTGAGGCTCTGGAGCGGGCGGGTGATGCGGCGGCCGAGCAGCACCGCCGCGGCCGTGGCGAGCAGGACGCCGAGCAGGGCCGATGCGATGAACAGCGTCGCGGCCCGCTCCGAGTCGGCCTTGCGGGCCTGCGCCGAGGCGACCAGGTCGCGGTCGAGGCCGACCTCGACCTCGTGCAGCGACTCGAGCACCTCGCTGGTGTTCGCAGCGATCTTCTCGGGCGTCGACGCCGTGACCGGCGTGCTGGCGGTGGCGTTGGCGACCGCCGCCTCGACCCCGTTCAGGGACAGGCGGCCGGGCGTGGTCACGGCGTCCCGGATGGCGCCCTTGTCGCTCGTGTCGGCGATCGAGTTGAGGATCGCCTCCTTGCTCTGCACCTCCTCGGTCGCCTGGTGGTACAGCTCGAGGCCGTCCTCACCGAAGGTCCCCGCCGTGCGGGCGCCGAGCAGGAGGGTCCCCTGCCGGGCGAGGGCCGACTTGTACGCGGCGATCGCCGACGACGTGCGGAGCTTCGAGCTCACGCTGGGCTCGCCCACGCTGGCGGCGATCGTCTCGTTGGCCAGCAGGAACCCGCTCTCGGTGGCCTGGTAGGTCTCGACGACCTGGGTCCAGGTGTAGCCCTGGTCGACGGTGTTGCGGATGGCGTCGATCTTGGTGAAGCCCTTGACCGCGAGGGCCGCGGTCGTGGCCAGGTTGGCCGACACGGCCGGCACCGCACCCTGCATCGGGCCGAGGGCGGCCTCACCGGCGGCGTCGGTCTGCTTCCGCGCCTCGTCGAGCTCCGCCTTCCACTGCTTGCGGCCCGAGGCCACGTACCCGGTGCTGTAGAGCGCCTCGTCCTGGAGGGCGTCGATCAGGGTGGCGTTGCGCTCGGCGGCGGAGACGAGCATCGCGACGTCCGCGCTCTCGGCCGCGCTGTCCTGGCGGGCCTTCGCGCCCAGGGCGGCCAGGAGCACGATGATGACCATCGGGCCGGCGACGAGCAGCACGAGCTTGTTGCGGATCTTGAGACCGTCGAACACGGCAGTCCTCGCTGAAGGGAACCAGGGGCGTCACGGGTCTGATGCCGGTATCCCTGATCGGCCGGACGATACCGTCCTTGAGCCCCGATCGGGCGCATGCCCCCCACTTGGGCCGAACGGACCAGGTGAGGACCGCCCGAGCCCCGAGGACCTCCGCTTCGAGGTCAGCGCAGGGGCACCGCCGTCGGAGCGATCGTGGACGGCAGCTCGGTGTATCCCATGAGGTCTCGATCCACGGCGGCGGCGCAGGAGCGGCCCTCGGCGATGGCCCAGACGATGAGGCTCTGGCCCCGGCCCATGTCGCCGGCGACGTACACGCCGGGCACGTTGGTCCGCCACGAGTCGTCCCGGGCCACGTTCGAGCGACCGTCGAGCTCGACGCCGAACTGCTCGGTGATCCACGCCGACTCCGGCCCGGTGAAGCCCATCGCGAGGAACACGAAGTCGGCCTCGATGTCGGCCTCGGTGCCCTCCACCTTCTCGAAGCGGCCGTCGACCATCTCGACCGCGTGCGTGCGCAGGGCCTTCACCCGGCCGTCGTCGCCGCCGACGAACGCCTCGGTGTTGATCGAGTACACCCGCTCGCCGCCCTCCTCGTGCGCGGAGGCGGTGCGGTGGATGAGCGGCCAGGTCGGCCACGGCGTGCTGTCGGGCCGGGCGTCCGGCGGACGGGCCATGATCTCGAACTGGCGGATCTCGCTGGCGCCCTGACGGTGTGCGGTGCCGAGGCAGTCCGCCCCGGTGTCACCGCCGCCGATGATGACGACCTTCTTGCCGGCGACGTCGATCGGCGATTCGTCGAGGTCGCCCTCCTGCACCCGGTTGGCGAACGGCAGGTACTCCATGGCCTGGTGGATGCCGCCGAGCTCGCGCCCGGGGATCGGCAGGTCCCGCGCCGCGGTGGCGCCGCCGGCCAGCACGATCGCGTCGTAGGTGGCCTGCAGCTCCTCGCCGGTGACGTCGACGCCGACGTTCACGCCCGTGCGGAACTCGGTGCCCTCGGACCGCATCTGGGCGAGGCGCCGGTCGAGGACCCGCTTCTCCATCTTGAACTCGGGGATGCCGTAGCGGAGGAGACCGCCGAGGCGATCGGCCCGTTCGAGCACCACGACCTCGTGGCCGGCCCTGGTGAGCTGCTGGGCGGCGGCCAGGCCGGCGGGACCCGACCCGACGACGGCGACCTTCTTGCCGGTCCGCACCGCCGGCTTCACCGGGGCCACCCAGCCCTCGGCGAAGGCGTGCTCGATGATGGTGACCTCGACCTGCTTGATCGTGACCGGGTCCTGGTTGATGCCCAGGACGCACGCGGCCTCGCACGGCGCCGGGCAGAGTCGCCCGGTGAACTCGGGGAAGTTGTTCGTGGCGTGGAGCCGGTCGATCGCGTCCTGCCACTGGTCCCGGTAGACCAGGTCGTTCCAGTCCGGGATGAGGTTGCCCAGTGGGCAGCCGTTGTTGCAGAACGGGATGCCGCAATCCATGCAGCGGCTGGCCTGGGTCCTGAGGTGGTCCTCGCCGAACGGCTCGTACACCTCCTTCCAGTCCTTGAGGCGCACCGGCACCGGCCGGCGGGTCGGCAGCTCGCGCCCGTGCTTGAGGAAGCCCTGAACGTCACCCATCTCCGTGTCCTCCTCAGCCCTTGGCGGCGGCCATGATGGCCTCGTCGATGTCGGTACCGGACTCCTCGGCGCCGCGGATGGCCGCGAGCACCCGCTTGTAGTCACGGGGCATGACCTTCACGAACTGCTTCACGGTGTACTGCCAGTCCGACAGGACCCGGGCGGCCACGTCGGAGCCGGTCTCGGTCTGGTGGCGGAACACCGCGGTGACGAGCCACGACTGGTCGAGGTCGTCGAGCGGGTCGAGGTCGACCATCTCGGGGTTGACCAGGTCGCCGAGGCGCTTGTCGGGGTCCCACACGTAGGCGATGCCGCCCGACATGCCGGCGCCGAGGTTGCGCCCGGTCGGGCCGAGGATCACGGCCCGACCGCCGGTCATGTACTCGCAGGCGTGGTCGCCGACGCCCTCGACCACGGCGGTGGCGCCCGAGTTGCGGACGCAGAACCGCTCGCCCACCCGACCCCGGAAGAACGCCTCGCCACCGGTGGCGCCGTAGAGGAGCACGTTGCCGGCGATGATGTGGTCCTCGGGGTGGAAGTCCCGGTGCACGGCCTCGGGCGGACGGACGATGATCCGGCCGCCGGACAACCCCTTGCCGGCGTAGTCGTTGGCGTCGCCGAGAAGCCGCAGGGTGACGCCCTTGGGCAGGAACGCCCCGAAGCTCTGACCGGCGGCGCCGGTGAGGGTGACGTCGATCGTGTCGTCGGGCAGGCCGAGGCCCCCGTGCCGCTTGGTGACCTCGTGGCCGAGCATCGTGCCGACGGTGCGGTTCACGTTGCGGACCGGGAACTCGATGGCGATCGGGGTGCCGGTGTCGATGGCGCGGCGGGCCGCCGAGATCAGCTGCTGGTCGAGCGCCCGGTCGAGGCCGTGGTCCTGGCCCTTGGTGTTGAAGAGCTCGTCGCCGAACGGACGCTCGGGGACGTGCAGGATCGGCGTGAGGTCGAGCCCGGCCGCCTTCCAGTGGTCGATGGCCTGACGGGTGTCGATCGCCTCCGTGCGCCCGATCGCCTCCTCCAGGGTCCGGAAACCCAGCTCGGCGAGCAGCTCGCGCACCTCCTCGGCGATGAACTCGAAGAAGTGCTCGACGAACTCGGGCTTGCCGCTGAACCGCTCCCGCAGGACCGGGTTCTGGGTGGCGATGCCGACCGGACAGGTGTCGAGGTGGCAGACCCGCATCATGATGCAGCCCGACACGACGAGCGGCGCCGTGGCGAAGCCGAACTCCTCCGCGCCGAGGAGGGCGGCGATGACGACGTCGCGACCGGTCTTGAGCTGGCCGTCGGCCTGCACGACGATGCGGTCCCGCAGGCCGTTGAGCAGCAGCGTCTGCTGGGTCTCGGCCAGGCCGAGCTCCCACGGGCCGCCGGCGTGCTTGAGCGACGTGAGCGGGCTGGCGCCGGTGCCGCCGTCGTGGCCCGAGATGAGGACCACGTCCGCGTGCGCCTTCGAGACGCCCGCGGCCACCGTGCCGACGCCGACCTCCGACACCAGCTTCACGTGGATGCGGGCGACGGGGTTGGCGTTCTTCAGGTCGTGGATCAGCTGGGCCAGGTCCTCGATCGAGTAGATGTCGTGGTGCGGCGGGGGGCTGATGAGGCCGACGCCGGGCGTCGAGTGCCGGGTCTTCGCCACCCACGGGTACACCTTGTGCCCGGGGAGCTGACCGCCCTCGCCGGGCTTGGCGCCCTGGGCCATCTTGATCTGGATGTCGTCCGCGTTGGTGAGGTACTCGCTGGTGACGCCGAAGCGCCCCGAGGCCACCTGCTTGATCGAGCTGCGGCGCTCCGGGTCGTAGAGGCGGTCGGGGTCCTCGCCGCCCTCGCCGGTGTTGCTCTTGCCGCCGATGCGGTTCATGGCGATGGCGAGGTTCTCGTGGGCCTCGGCCGAGATCGAGCCGTAGCTCATCGCCCCCGTGGAGAAGCGCTTGACGATCTCCGAGACCGGTTCGACATCCTCCAACGGCACCGGCGGACGGTCGCCGGCGGTGAGCTGGAACAGGCCCCGCAGGGTGGCCAGCCGGCGCGACTGGTCGTCGACGAGCGACGTGTACTCCTTGAAGACGTCGTACCGGCCGCTGCGGGTGGCGTGCTGGAGCTTGAACACGGTCTCGGGGTTGAAGAGGTGGTACTCCCCCTCCCGCCGCCACTGGTACTCGCCGCCGACCTCGAGCTCGCGGTGCGCGCGGGCGCTGGTGCGCTCGGGGTACGCCTTGGCGTGGCGGAGCGCGACCTCCTGGGCCAGCTCGTCGAGCCCGATGCCTCCGAGCTTGGAGGTGGTGCCGGTGAAGTACTCCTCGACGAGGTCCTGACCGAGGCCGACGGCCTCGAAGACCTGCGCGCCGGTGTAGGAGGCGATGGTCGAGATGCCCATCTTCGACATGACCTTGAGGACGCCCTTGCCGGCGGCCTTGATGTACTTGGCCTCGGCGGCGTCGAGCGCGACGTCGGTGAGCACGCCCCGGACGATCATGTCCTCGATGGTCTCGAACGCCAGGTAGGGGTTGATCGCCGTGGCGCCGTAGCCGAGCAGGAGCGCCATGTGGTGCACCTCGCGGGCGTCACCGGCCTCGACCACCAGGCTGACCTTGGCGCGGGTCTTCTCCCGGACCAGGTGGTGGTGGATCGCCGAGGTGAGCAGGAGCGACGGGATCGGGGCCAGCTCGTGGGTGGACTTGCGGTCCGACAGGATCACCAGGTTGGCCCCCTCGGCGATGGCCTGGCTGACCTGCGCCCGCACGTCGTCGAGCGCCCGACGCAGCCCGTCGCCGCCCTCGGCCACGGGGTAGAGCCCCCGCACGACGGCGGCCTGGAAGCCCTCCGCTCCCTCCGACACGTGCACCAGCTTGGCCAGCTGGTCGTTGTCGAGGATCGGGAACGGGATCCGGATCTGGTGGCACGACGCCGGCCCCGGGTCGAGCAGGTTCTGCTCGGGGCCGAGGGTGGCACCGAGGCTCGTGACCAGCTCTTCGCGGATGGCGTCGAGCGGCGGGTTGGTGACCTGCGCGAACCGCTGCGAGAAGTAGTCGAACAGCAGGCGGGGACGGTCCGAGAGCACGGCGATCGGCGTGTCGGTGCCCATGGACCCGAGTGCCTCCATGCCGGCCCGGGCCATGGGCGCCAGCAGGATCTTCTGGTCCTCCAGGGTGTAGCCGAAGGTGATCTGGCGGCGGACGACATCCTGGTGCGGGTAGCGGACGTGCGGGCGCTCGGGCAGCGAGTCGATCGGCACGATGCCCTCGTCGAGCCACTGCTGGTACGGGTGCTCGGCGGCGAGGGTGGCCTTGACCTCCTCGTCCTCGATGATGCGGCCCTGCGACGTGTCGACCAGGAACATGCGGCCGGGCTGGAGGCGGCCCTTGCGGACGACCTTCTCGTTGGGGATCGGCAGCAGGCCGGCCTCGGAGCCCAGCACGACCAGTCCGTCGTCGGTGACCCAGAACCGGCCGGGACGCAGGCCGTTGCGGTCGAGGACCGCGCCGACGACCGTGCCGTCGGTGAAGCACACGTTGGCGGGACCGTCCCAGGCCTCCATGAGCGACGAGTGGAACTCGTAGAACGCCCGCTTGGCCGGGTCCATGAACTCGTGGTTCTCCCACGCCTCGGGCACCATCATCAGGACGGCGTGGTGGATGGGCCGACCGCCGAGGTGCAGCAGCTCGAGCACCTCGTCGAAGCTGGCCGTGTCGCTGGCGCCGGGGGTGCAGATCGGGAAGAGCCGTTCGAGGTCGCCCGAGAACAGGTCGCTCTCCAGCAGGGCCTCGCGGGCCCGCATCCAGTTGCGGTTGCCCTCCACGGTGTTGATCTCGCCGTTGTGGGCCAGGTAGCGGTACGGGTGCGCGAGCGGCCACGACGGGAACGTGTTGGTCGAGAACCGCGAGTGGACCAGCGCGATCGCGCTCTCGACCCGCTCGTCCTGGAGGTCGGGGAAGAAGTCCCGCAGCTGGGGCGTGGTCAGCATGCCCTTGTAGACGACCGTGCGGCACGAGAGGCTCGGGAAGTAGACCCGATCGTCGCCCTCGCCGATCTCGTGCTCGATCCGCTTGCGGGCCACGTAGACCCGTCGGTCGAGGTCGATGCCTTCCAGCTCGCCGCCGGGCCCGGCGATGAAGACCTGCCGGAACGTCGGCATCGCCCCGAGGGCGCCCTGGCCCAGCTGGTCGGGGACGACCGGCACGTCGCGCCAGGCGAGGACCTGGAGGCCCTCGCTGGCCACGATCTTGTCGATCGACTCGACGGCGGCGGCGACCGCCTCGTCGTCACCCGGGAGGAAGGCGATGCCGGTGGCGTAGTGGCCGGCCGGGGGCAGCTCGGCGTCGACGACGTCGCGGTAGAAGGCGTCGGGCACCTGGATCAGGATCCCGGCGCCGTCGCCGGTGTTGGTCTCGGCCCCCGACGCACCCCGGTGGTCGAGGTGGACGAGCGCGCTGATGCCCTGCTCGACGAGGGTGTGGCTGGCCCGGCCGTGCATGTCCACCACGAAGGCGACGCCGCAGGCGTCGTGCTCGAACGCGGGGTCGTAGAGGCCCTGGGCGGGCGGCGGGGTGGTGCTCATCGGCGTCGGTTCCTCCAACTGCTCGGACGGGGGAACTGCTCAGGCAGGGACGCCGTTGGCCCAACTCGCAGGTCGGACGACCTTACTCGTTCGCTCCCTCACCCACGAAAGAGAACCGGGCGCCGACCCGCGCCGTAACCTTGCGAGCCGTGACCGACGTCGAAGACCTGCTCGCCTACGTCGACGCCTCGCCATCGCCGTACCACGCGGTCGAGGAGTCGGCCCGGAGGCTGCTCGCGGCCGGCTTCGAGGAGCTGGCCCCGGGTGCTCCGCTCCCGGCGGGTGGGTCGAGGTTCGTCCGCCGGGGTGGCGCCCTGGTGGCGTGGGCGGGCCCGTCCCGGGGCGCCGACGACCCGTTCCGCCTCGTCGGGGCCCACACCGACAGCCCGAACCTGCGCGTCAAGCCCCGACCAGACCTCGGCAGCGCCGGGTTCCGCCAGCTCGGCGTCGAGGTCTACGGCGGGGCGCTGTGGAACTCCTGGCTCGATCGCGACCTCGGCCTCTCCGGTCGGGTCGTCGTCCGCGGCGCCGACGGCCCCGAGACCCACCTCTTCCGCGTCGACGAGCCGCTGCTGCGGATCCCCCAGCTGGCGATCCACCTCGACCGCGACGTCAACGGCGGCGGCCTGAAGCTGAACCCGCAGACCGACCTCACCCCGGTGTGGGGCGTGGGCAGCAGCGGTCCCGACGACTTCCGCGCCTTCCTCGCCGACCGCGTGGGTGCCGCGGCCGCCGACGTCCTGGCCTGGGACGCGATGGTCCACGACCTCACCCCGTCGACCCGCCTCGGCCTCGACGGGGAGCTGGTGGCCGCACCCCGGATCGACAACCTGCTGTCGTGCTGGGCCGGCACCGAGGCGCTCGTCGCCGCGACCGAGCAGCTCGCGCCCCCGGCGGCCACCCCGGTGCTGTGCCTCTACGACCACGAGGAGGTCGGGTCGACCTCGACCACCGGCGCGGACGGCGCCCTCCTGGCGTCGCTCCTCGAGCAGATCGTGACCGCCGGGGGCGGCGACCGGGCGGCCTTCCTGCGCTCGATGGCCCGCTCCGCGTGCATCTCCGCCGACGGCGCCCACGCCACCCACCCCAACCACCCGGAACGCCACGATCCGGATCACCGCGTGGCGATCGACGGCGGCCCGGTCGTGAAGGTCAACGCGAACCAGCGCTACGCCAGCGACGCCGAGACGATCGCGCTCGCCGTCGACGCCGCCGAGCGGGCCGGGGTCCCCCACCAGGTGTTCGTCTCCCGCAACGACCAGCCCTGCGGCTCCACGATCGGCCCGCTGACCGCGGCCCGCCTGGGCATCGCCACCGTCGACGTGGGCGTCGCCCAGCTGTCCATGCACTCGGCCCGCGAGCTGTGCGGGGCGCAGGACCCGCCCCGGTTCGTGCAGCTCCTCCACGCGTTCCACGCGGGCTGACGTGGACCGCGCCGAGGCCGCCCGCCTGCTCGGCGTCCCGACCTCGGCCGACGCGGCCACCGTCCGCCACGCCTTCCGGGTCCGCATCCGCGACCAGCACCCGGACCTCGACCCGACGAGCGACGGCGGCCACGCCCGCACGCTGATCGCCGCCTACCGCCTCCTCTCGACGCCGCCACCCGAACCCGCGCCCGGGCCCGCGCCGTCGGCGACCGGCCCTTCCGGCGCGGCGCCGCCCGCCCCACCTCGTCCGGCGCCGCACGTCCACCTCGAACCGATCGGCCTGGCCCGACTGTCCGGCGACACGATCGCGATCGGCGCACCGGCCGACGAGGCCTTCCGGCTCCTGGTCGACGTCGCCCACGACGTCGGCGACGTCACCTACCTCGACCGCTCGGTACCGATCCTCGAGGTCCTGTGCCGGTTCGTCGACGAACCGGCGACCTCGCTCGTCCTCACCGTGCAGGGCCGGGCCACCTACACCGAGGTGTTCTGCACCGTCGAGTCGATCGAGGCCCGGCCGGCGCCGCCCACCGACGCCGTCGTCGACGTGCTGGTCGACGCCCTCACCGCCCGGGGCTGAGGGTCAGTTCCCGCCCTGCTGCTGCAGCGCGAGGCGTTCGGCGATGAGGGCGTCGTAGTCGACGTCCGCATCGAAGTCGACGATGCCCTCGGGGTCGACCGGCACGCCCTTGAGGCGGGTCTCGAAGTGCAGGTGCGGCCCGGTGGACAGCCCCGTGGAGCCGACCCAGCCGATGATGTCGCCCCGCTGCACCACGTCACCGACCTGGACGTTGATCCGGGACTGGTGGCCGTAGAGGGTGCCGAGCGAGCTGCCGTGGTCGATCACGACGCAGTTGCCGTAGCCGCCCCGCTCCCCCGCGAACACCACGACGCCGTCGGCCGGGGCGTGGATCGGGGTGCCGCTCGGCGCCCCGATGTCACCGCCGGCGTGGAGCCGGGCGATGCCCAGGATCGGGTGGAAGCGCATCCCGAACTTCGACCCGATGCGGTACCCGGGGATCGGGGTGGTGACGACCATCGCGTCAGGCGTCCAGTCCTCCTGGTCGGCCTGGACCTCGGCCAGCAGCTTCTCGACCCCGTCCGAGGCGAACTGCATCGAGATCAGTCGGACCTCGACCTCGGTCTTGCGGCCCTGGATCTCCTGGAGCTTGATGGTCTCGTTCCAGCGTTCGACGTCCAGCTGGTCGGCCAGGCTCTTCTGCTCGTTGCGGGCGACCGCCACGGACTTCGTGATCTTCTCGATCTCGTCCCGGTGGGTCGTCGCCGCCTTCCGGGCCGCCGCAGCCTCACGATGGATCCGGTCGCGCTCGACCTTCGCGTCCTCGTAGTCCTCGAGGAGCTGGTCGGTGTCTTCGACGACGACCTGCGAGTAGGTGAGGGCGGTCGAGGCCTCGGCGATGGAGTCGGCCTGGAGGATCGCCTCCATCACGTCGGTCTCGGCGTCGCCGCCGACGTACATGGCGATCGCCTGGTCGTGGAGCCGCTTCTGGGTCGTCTCGACGTCGCGCTCGGCCTTCGCCGCCTCCGCCTTCCGCTGCGCCTCGAGGGCCTCGGCGTCGGCCAGCGCGTCCCGGGCGGCAGCCAGCTCGACCCGGCGCTGGGCCAGATCGGCGTCGAGGCGGGCGAGCTCACCGCCCACCTGGTCGCGGCGGGCGACGATCTGGTCGAGCTCCGCCATGAGCCGCTGCTCCTCGACGACGACGTCGTCGTACTCCTCCTGGAGCCCGTGGTTCCCGGTGGAGCCGTCGGTGGGCGCCTGCTGCGGGGCGTCGGAGCGGGCCGATGCCGGGACGGCGGCGAGCACGAACGCGACCGCGACGCACACGCCCGCCAACCGCCGTCGTCTCGCGTCCAGGACCTTCAACTGCCCGTGTTCCTTCCCCGTCCGGTGCGGACCACCGGTCACCCCGGCCGGCAAGGTACTACTCCCGCACACCATCGGCGGAGCGGCCACGACCCTTGAGCGATCCGCGCGGTTGGGGCACGGATGGGGTCGGACCCCGAGTGTGCGGTCCATCGGCCGATGCGCGTTCCAGCGGCGCGCACTCGGGGTCCGACCCCACCTGCGCGTTCAGTCCGCGGGGATGGTCTCGGCGTCGGCCAGGAGCTGGTCCCGGAACTCGGGGTGGGCGATCGCGGCGAGGGCACGGGCGCGCTCGCGCACGGTGCCGCCCCGCAACTCGGCCACGCCGTACTCGGTGATCACGACATCGAGCTGGTGGCGCGGCGTCGTGATGACGGTGCCCGCCGGGAACCGGGACTGGATGCGCGACACCCGCTTGCCGTCGACCGCGGTCGACGACCGGAGGCACAGCAGCGAACGGTCCTCCAGCTCCAGCCCCGACGAGGCGACGAAGTCCTCGTGCCCACCGATCCCGGAGAACTGCCGGCCGCCCAGCGTGTCGGCCACCGCTTGCCCGGCGAGGTCGACGGCCAGCGCTCCGTTGATCGAGACCATGCGCCGGTTGCGGGAGATGATGTCGGGGCTGTTCACGAGGTGGACGGGCAGGAACCGGACCTCCTCGTTGCCGTCGAGCCAGTCGTACAGCTCCCGGGTCCCGGCCGCGAACGTCGTCACCGAGACCCCGTCGTAGATGCCCTTGCGGTTCGTCACCTTGCCCGCCCGGTGGAGCTGCATCAGCGCGGTGGTGAACATCTCCGAGTGGATCCCGAGGTCGCCCACCGGCCCGTCGGCGAGGATCGAGACGATCATCGACGGCACACCACCGATGCCCGTCTGGACCGTGCATCCGTCGGTGACGAAGCGGGCGGCGAGGTCGGCGATGGCGCGGTCGTCATCGGTCGGCGGCGGGTCGGTCAGGAGGAACGGCTCGCGGTCGGACTCCACCAGCACGTCGATCTCGTCGAGGTGCAGGCGATGCCGATCCTCGCCGTAGCCCATCGTCACCGGGTACCCGACGCCGACCTCAGCCATCAGCACCCGGTCGGGGTCGGCGCCGGCCCGGTGGAGCTCGTCGATGCTCGCTCCGGCGTGGAGCGACAGGCTGCACCACCCGTCGGCGTCCGGGCGAGCGACCGCCGTGGCCATCACCCGTGGCCGCATCTGCTCGAGGGCGGGCGCGAAGCGGCGGAAGTCGGCGGGGACGAACTCGATCGCGCCGCCCTGGTCGCGCATCAGCCGCTCCACGGGTCCGAAGAACCCGGAGAGGAAGCGCACGCCGGGACGGCCGAGCACCTCGTAGAAGTCGGTGAGGAGCGCACCGCTGATGGTGAGGTCCTCCCAGTCGTCGCGTGCGCCGAGCGCGTGCAGCACGCCGGTGGGGTGCCCGGGACCGAGCGGGATGCCGAACGAGTCGACGGGGCGGACGAGCGCCGCGGCCTCGTCGGGGCCGAGGTAGGTGGTCATCGACGCAGAACCTAGGCCCTAGACCGGACGGCCGAGCGCGAGCACGTGGTCCCAGCCCTCGACGAGGCACTCCCGCATGACCTCCGGATCCGGCACGGCCGCGGGGTCGACGTTGACCCCGACGAAGACGTCGTCCCGGTACGACAGGAGCGTGAGGTCGACGCCGGCGCCCACCATCGGTCCGAGCGCGTACATGGCGGTCACCTCGGCGCCCGCCGTGTACAGCGCGATCGGGGCCCCCGGCACGTTGCTCGCCACCACGTCGACGCCCTTCAGCATCGACCCGAACAGCCCGGTGCTCATCGCCGTGGGGAGCTGGTTCAGCACGCGTGCCATCGGCTCCACCGCCGCCAGCGCGGGTTCGGCCCGCTGGACCGCCACCAGGTCCCGGAACGTGTGCACCGCCTCGAGCGGGTCGTCGATGTCGAGCGGGATGGCGAACCGGGCGGGGGCGAAGTTGTTGCCGGTGGCGTCGGCCTCCTCGTCCGAGCGCAGGTTGATCGGCATCGACACGCGCAACGCCGTCGCCTCGACCCCGTGCCGGTCGTGGTAGCGACGCAACCCCGCGGCGGCTGCGGCCAGGAACACGTCGTTGATCCGGACGTCGGCCGCCTTGGCCGCCCGCCGGACGTCGTCGAGCGGCACCGACAGCGTGTCGAAGTGGACCGACAGCGACCGGCCGCGCATCAGCGGCGAGAGGGGCTCGTTGGCCGGAGCGGCCATGCGGGCGATGGACGCCGCGGCCTCGGCGGTGCGCCGGACCGCGCCGATCGGGTCGCGGGTGGCGGTCGCGGCTGCGCCGAGCGCCGCACCGGGGAGCCGCTTCACGATGCCGAGGTTCCGGCGCCGGGCGTGGTCGGCCGCGTCGATGAACCGTTGGAGCTGGTTCATCACCCGGGCCTCGGGCTCGTCGGGCAGCTCGCCGATCGACGCGTCCCGCTCCAGCTCGAACATGACGAGCGCGATCTTCACGGCCCCCACCCCGTCGGTGATCGCATGGTGCACCTTCATGATCACCGCGGCACCGCCGTCGGCCAGGTCCTCGACGACCACCGCCTCCCACAGCGGACGGGCCCGGTCGAACCCCTGCATGGCCATCGGCTGGGCGAGGTCGAGCACCGCGCGCAGGTCCCGCGCCCCGGCCGCGCGAGACCACCGGAGGTGGTAGTCGAGGTCGAAGTAGGGGTCGTTCTCCCAGCGGGGCGGAGCCATCGACAGCGAGTTCGAGCGGACCCGCTGACGCATCCGCGGCACCAACCTGGTGCCGCGATCGAGCAGGGACCGGAAGTGCTCCCGGTCGGGTGCCCGGTCGAGGAGCAGCACCGCAGTGATCGTCGAGCGGAGCATCGGGTCCTTCTCGATGGTCCACATGAGCGAGTCCGAGTCGCTCATCCTCTCGTCGAAGCGGAGCTCGTCCATGCTCGTCGGCCTCCCCTGGGTCCCGGGTCCTCGCGGTCCCCATGGTGGCACCCCCGACCGACGCGGTCCTGCCGGAGGCGGACGATCGACCGGACCCGGTCCCGTCGTGGGAAGCTGAGCCGCCGACGATCGAAAGGGTCCCCCATGTCCTTCTCCCCCTACGTCTTCTTCAACGGCGACTGTGCCGCCGCCTTCGCCCGCTACGCAGAGGTCCTCGGCGGCGAGACCCGGATCATGACCCACGCCGATCTTCCCGACGGCGAGGAGTCGATGCCCGGCGCCGAGCCCCACCACGTCATGCACGCGGCGCTCGTCACCGGTGACGGCAACGGCGACCTCCTGATGGGATCGGACGACCCGACGAGCGACGGCGGACCGAAGGTCGGCGTGTCGGTCGCCTACACCGCCCCGGACGCCACCACCGGCCGATCGGTGTTCGAGCAGCTCGCCGAGGGCGGCACGATCGAGATGCCGTTCGCACCGACGTTCTGGTCCGCCGGGTTCGGCGCCCTCCGGGACCGCTGGGGCGTCCCGTGGTTCATCGACACCGCGTCGGAACCGGACGGCGCGTGACCTCGGTCGACGAGCGGAGGTGAGGTTCCACCGGCCCCGAGGCGCCGAGCTGCCCGCCGACTGGCGGGACCTGGCCCGCAAGCACGTGCGCGCCTGGCAGCGGCTGACCGACGACGAGCGCGACCTGGTCGCGGTCCACGTCGAGGACCTCGTGACGGGCCGACGCTGGGAGGCGGCCCGGGGATTCGAGATCACCGACCGCATGCGCGTGGTGATCGCCACCCAGGCCGGGCTCCTCGCGCTCGGTCTGGACGACGACTGCTACCGGGACGTGGGTTCGATCATCGTGCACCCGTCGACGATGCGGGTCGACCGCACCTCGGCGGGTCCGGCGGAGGGCACCGAGTCGTGCGGCTCGGTGAACCTGCTCGGCGAGGCGGTGTTCGGCGGGCCCCTCGTCATCGCCTGGGACTCCGCGTCGGCCGCGGCCCGGCACCCGGAACGGGGCTCCGACGTCGTCGTGCACGAGTTCGCCCACAAGATCGACATGCTCGACGGGGTCGTCGACGGTACGCCGCCGCTCGTCCCCGGGCCGTTCGTCGACCGGTGGATCGAGGTCAACACCGCGACCTACCAGCACCTCGTGGAGCACGGCGACCGTCTGATCGACGACTACGCGGCCACGAACGCCGGTGAGTTCTTCGCCGTGGTCAGCGAGCACTTCATCACCGTGCCCGACCGCCTCCACGCCGCCCACCCCGAGCTGTACGACCTCTACACCGAGCTGTACGGACAGGATCCGCTCGACCGCCTCCACCGGGTCCCGCGCCACGACTGACGGGCCGGGATCAGGTGCGGCGGCGCTGGCGGAGCACCTCGAAGCACAGGACCGTGCCGGCCATCGCCACGTTGAGCGACTCGGTGGGCCCGGCCATCGGGATGGTGACCGCGTCGTCGAGCGTCGGGACCAGTTCGGGTGGGAGGCCGCGGGCCTCGTTGCCGACCACGACCGCCACGGGTCCGGTCAGGTCGCAGTCGTCGTAGGGTCGCCCGTCCCGCACGACGGCACCGACCGACCGCACGCCCGCCGCGGCGAGGGCTCCGAACGCCGGGGCCGGGTCGTCGGCGACCGCCACCGGGACGGCGAACAGGGCGCCGGCCGACGCCCGGACCACCTTCGGACCCGACGGATCGGCGCCCCCGATCGTCAGCACCGACGACGCGCCGGCCGCCACCGCCGCCCGCAGCAGGGTGCCGACGTTGCCGGGATCCCCCACGTCGACGAGCACCAGGACGAACGCCGGCGCCGTGCCCGCCGCCGCGGCGACCCCGTCCAGGTCGGCCGGCGCCCAGTCGACGACGGCCAGGGTCCCCTGCGACGTGGACGCATCGCCGACGCGGTCGAGCACGCCCGTGGGCACGCTCCAGCGATCGACGTCGGGACCGAGCCGGTCGAGGACCGACGCCACTGCCGGGCGGTCGACGGCGGCCTCGTCGACGAACACGTCCCGCACGACCGCGCCGAGGTCGAGCGCGGCGGCGAGCACGGTCGGCCCCTCGACGAGCAACGCCCGCTGCTCGGCCCGCTCCCCGGGTCGTCGGGCCAGACGGGCCAGACGTTGGATCCGGGGGTTGCGGGCCGACAGCGGGCGCACGTGCCGGGCCCGGCCGGTCGCGCCGGCCGGGTTGGTCGGGACGGTCAGGACGCGGCGGCGGCCTGGGCGTCGGTGGCCACCGCGACCAGCGCGCTGAACGCGGCCGGGTCGGTGACGGCGAGGTCGGCGAGGATCTTGCGGTCGACCTCGACCCCCGCGTTCTTCAGCCCGTTGATGAACCGGCTGTAGCTGATGCCGTTCTGGCGGCAGGCCGCGTTGATGCGGGTGATCCACAGCTTGCGGAACTCGCCCTTGCGCGCCCGGCGGTCCCGGTACGCGTACTGGAGCGAGTGCATGACCTGCTCGTTGGCGGCGCGGTACGAGCGGCTCTTGTTGCCGTAGTACCCCTTGGCCCGCTCGAGCGTGGCCCGGCGGTGCTTCTTCGAATGGACGGCGCGCTTGACCCTGGCCATCGTTGCTCCTTTGTCAGATCTGTCGTCGGTGCGTTACTTGCCGAGCATCCGCTTGATGCGGGCGGCATCGCCGGGGGCGACCACGACCTCGTCCTTCAGGCGACGGGTCACGGTCGAGGGCTTCTTCTCGAGGATGTGGTTGCGGAAGGCGCGACGACGGCGGAGCTTGCCGCTCCCGGTCGTCTTGAAGCGCTTGGCGGCGCCGCTGTGGGTCTTCATCTTCGGCATGGCTGTGTTCTCTCCGGGTCGGCCGGTCCGGGACGGACCGGTCAGGCGTCGGCGTCGGCCGGGGCGGGTGCCTCGTCGTCGCCGGTGGGGGCGGTGGTGGTGTCGGGTGCGACGTCGGCCGGCTCGGGGGCGTCGTCCGGGCGCTGGGCGGCGGCCTCGGACTCGGCCTTCTTGAGCTCGGCGGCGTGCGCCGCCTGGGCCTTCTTGTCGGGAGCGAGGACCATGATCATGTTCCGGGGTCCGTCCAGCTTCGGGTAGACCTCCACGCGGCCGAGGTGGGCGATCTCGTCGGCGACCCGATCGAGGATCTTCTTGCCCAGCTCGGGGTGGGCCACCTCACGGCCACGGAACATGATCGTGACCTTGACCTTGTGACCCTCGGAGAGGAACTTCTCGACCTTCTTCGTCTTGGTCTCGAAGTCGCCGCCACCGATCTTGGGGCGGTACTTCATCTCCTTGATCACCACGTTGGTGCTCTTGCGGCGCGATTCCTTGGCCTTCTGCGCGGTCTCGTACTTGTACTTGCCGTAGTCCATGACCCGGCAGACCGGCGGATTCGCCTTGTCGGCGACCTCGACGAGGTCGAGGTCGAGCGAGCGTGCGAACGAGAGTGCCTCGGGCAACGGCTTGATGCCGACCTGCTCCCCGTCGGGTCCGACGAGGCGGACCTCCCGGGCGCGGATGCGGTCGTTGATCCGGGGCTCGTGGTTGGGCGTTGAGGCAGCTATGGCTGGTCGCTCTTCATCCGGTGCGTAGGTCCTCCCTGACGCAGGTGCGTTGTCGTGAACGGTGCAGGTGGCACCCGCGCCCGAAAAGCACGAAGCGGATGCCGGAAAAGCCGACATCCGCTGACGCCCGGAGGCGCTGGCAGCATCGACCCGGGCGCACGGTTCGCCCCGGAGGGCGGTGGCCGGGTGGGGGGGCGAGCCCCGCTTTCCCTCGGTTGTACGTGCCGTAGGGTACCAGCACCCTTCGTCGGAACCGCAACTCACGCGGCGCCCCGACCTCCCCGAACGCCGACCGGAAGGCAGACGAATGAGCTTGTGGACGCCCGGAGGAGAGCACCCCGTCGAGCGCGGTGGCTCGGGTGAGCCGCCCGCCGATCGGCCCTCACCGATGGCGGACGACCTCACGCCCGAGCAGCAGGCCGAGGCCCAGCAGATCGCCGCGGAGATGCAGCAGGTCCGTGAGCAGCTCTCGCAGGTGCCCGCCGCGGTGGTCATCGCCAACCACGCCATGGGCTGCTACGAGCTGGCGGCGATCCACCTCTCCAACGAACCCCCGAAGCTCGACGAGGCGCAGCTCGCCATCGATGCGTTCGGCGCCCTGCTCGACACGGTCAAGGGCCGGCTCGGCCCGGACGAGGCCACGCTCCAGGACGCGCTCGGCCAGATCCGCCTGGCGTTCGTCCAGGTCAAGGCAGCGATGGACCAGCCGCCCCCCTCTGATCCTTGAGCGAGCGAAGCGAGTCGAAAGGTGGCCAACTCCTCTGATCCTTGAGCGCCCTTCGACTTCGTTCGCTGGCGCTCACTCCCGCTCAGGGAACAGCGTCAACCCCCTGATCCTTGAGCGAGCGGAGCGAGTCGAAAGGCCGCCTCAGCCCGCGGGAGCGATCTCGAACGGCTCCAGGCCGGTCGGACCGGGCCGCACCCGGAAGGTCACCTCGGTGCCGACCGCGATGGTCCTGGTGCCGTCGGCGATCGACGTGCAGTGGAACGGCCAATCGGGCTGATCGTCCTCGGCGATCGTGCCCAGCCCGGCGTGGTCGTCGAAGAGCACCACGGTGCCGCGCCGCTCGGTGTACGCGGTCGACGGGTCGTGGGCGGTCACGGCCGTCAGTGCACGATCTTCGAGAGCGGCAGCTCGACGATGTCGGTCGCGCCGGCGTCCTTGAGCGCGGGGATCAACACGTTGATCTCGCGCTTGGCCACCACGAACTCGACCGCGAAGCCGTCGGTGCCGTGCAGCTTCGACACGGTGGGCGCCTTCATGGCCGGGACGAGCTCGATCACGGCGTCGAGGTCGGTCTCGGCGACGTTCAGCTTGACCAGGACCTTCGCCCGGGCCTCGAGCACACCCTGCAGGAGGGTGCGGACCTGGTGCATGGCGTGCTGCTTCTCCGCGTCCGCGAACGAGGTCGGGTTGGCGATCAGCTCGGTGTAGGACTGCAGCACCTGGTCGATCTCACGGAGACCCGCGGCCCGGATCGCCCGGCCCGTCTCGGTGATCTCGACGATGCAGTCGACGATGTCGGGGATCTTGGCCTCGGTGGCGCCGTAGCTCAGGCGGATGTCGGCCTCGATGCCCCGCTCGGCGAAGAACCGGCGGGTGACCTCGGGGTACTCGGTCGAGACCCGCACGCCGTGGGGCAGGTCGTCGACGCGCTGGTACGGCGAGTCCCCGGCCACCGCGACGACCATGCGGATCGGCTTGGACGTGGCCTTGGAGTACTGCAGCTCGCCCAGCGACTCGACCTTGCTGTTCGTCTCCTCGATCCAGTCCCGACCGGTGATGCCGAGGTCGAACATGCCCTCGGCCACGTACACGGGGATCTCCTGCGGTCGCAGGATGCGGACCGACGCGATGCGGGGGTCGTCGATCGTCGCCTTGTAGTCGACGGTCGAGGACCGCTGCACCGGCAGGTCCGCCGCGGCGAACAGCTCCAGCGTCGCCTTCTCCAACGATCCCTTGGGCAGCACCAGGTTCAACACGATCGTCGACGGTACCCCCGCGCCCCCCGCTCCCCCCAGCCCAGAACCCCGAACTGGCGTAGGTGGTGGTGGCCGGGCCACCACCACCTACGCCAGTTCGATGAGGGGGCCGGGGATCAGGGGGTCGGGGATCAGGGGGTCGGGGATGAGCGGGTTGGGTCAGCCGACGCCGAGGAGATCGACCACGAAGACGAGCGTCTCGTTCGGTCCGATCACACCGCCGGCACCGGCGGCGCCGTAGCCCATGTGCGGCGGGATGGTGATGCGTCGACGTCCGCCGACCTTCATGCCGGCGACGCCCTCGTCCCAACCGGCGATGACCTGGCCGGCGCCGAGGCGGAAGCCGAAGGTGTCGTTGCGGTCCCAGGAGGCGTCGAACTGGCGCCTGGTCGACCAGGCGACGCCGACGTAGTGGACCTCGACGGGATGCCCGGGGACGGCTTCGGCGCCGTCGCCCTCGATGAGGTCCTCGACCACCAGGTCGGAAGGAGGGGCGTCGTCGGGGATCGTGATCTCGGGCTTGGTCATGGCCCCGAACCTACCGCCCACCGTGCCCACCCAACCGCGGAGAGCACCCGGGTTTCCCCTGTGGTTCTGCACCAACAACGGTGCAGAACCACAGGGGAAACCCAAAAGGCCAGGTCAGGGGGTACGGGAGTGGGCGCGGGCGACGAGCGCAGCCATCTCGACGACGACCTTCGCACCGTCCTCGCCCACGTTGTGCTCGCCCGGGCCGCCGCTGCGGGCCAGCGCCTGATCGAGGTCCTCGACCGTGAGTGCGCTGAACGCGACGGGCACGCCGGTGTCGAGCTGGACCCGCTGGATCCCGGCCGCACACTCCCCCGCCACCGACTCGTAGTGCGTGGTCTCGCCCCGGATCACGCACCCGATGCAGACCACGCCGTCGACACGGCCGGACTCGGCCCAGGCCTTCGCACCGAGCGGCAGCTCGAACGCACCGGGCACCCACTCGAGGACGATGTCGTCGTCACCGACCCCGGCCTCGGCCAGACCCCGCCGCACCCCGTCGAGCAAGCGGACGGTGATCGCTCCGTTCCACCGGGCCGCCACCACGGCCACCCGGAGGCCGGCACCGTCGAGCACGGCCGGCGGCACGTCGTCGGATCGGTGATCGCCGGCCACGTCAGGACTCCTCGGCCGGAGCGACGTCCTCGGCGGACGCCGGCGCCACGGCCCCGGCCGCGTCGGGCGGCAGATCGTCGAGCCCCTCCAACAGGTGGCCCATCTTCTCGGCCTTGGTGCGCAGGTAGCGGAGGTTCTCCGGGTTCGGCGCGGTCACCGACGGCACCCGTGCGGTGATGTCGAGGCCGAACCCGTCGAGGCCGCCGTACTTCGCCGGGTTGTTGGTGATGACCCGCATCGACGTGATGCCGAGGTCGACGAGGATCTGGGCCCCGATGCCGTACTCGCGCGAGTCGACGGGCAGCCCCAGCGCCTCGTTCGCCTCGACGGTGTCGTGGCCCTCGTCCTGGAGCTCGTAGGCCCGGATCTTGTGGCCGATCCCGATGCCGCGGCCCTCGTGGCCCCGGAGGTACACGACGACGCCGGTGCCCTCGTCGGCGATCATCTTCATCGCCGCGTCGAGCTGCACGCCGCAGTCGCAGCGCATCGAGCCGAACACGTCACCGGTGAGGCACTCGCTGTGGACGCGCACGAGCGTGTTCTCCGCGCCGGTCAGGTCGCCCTTGACCATCGCGATGTGCTGCTCGCCGTCGAGGGTGTTCTCGTACACGTAGCAGGTGAAGTCGCCCCACCCGGTCGGGATGCGGGCCTCGGAGACCCGGCGCACCAGCTTCTCGGTCCGCCGCCGGTACCGGATCAGATCGGCGATCGAGATCATGTGGAGGTCGTGCTCGCGGGCGAACCGCCGCAGCTCGGGCTGGCGGGCCATGCCCATCTTCTTCTCGTCGACGATCTCGCAGAGGATGCCCGCCGGGTAGAGGCCCGACATGCGGGCCAGGTCGACGGTGGCCTCGGTGTGGCCGGCCCGCTTGAGCACCCCGCCCTCGCGGGACTCGAGCGGCAGGATGTGGCCGGGACGGGCGAGGTCGCCGGGGCGGGTGCTCGGGTCGACGAGGGCCGAGACCGTCGCCGCCCGGTCGTACGCGGAGATGCCCGTCGTGGTGCCGTGGCGGAGGTCGACGCTCACGAGGAACGCGGTCCGCATGCTCTCGGTGTTCTGCTCGACCATCGGACGCAGGTCGAGCTCGGCCGCCCGCTCGCTCGTGATCGGCGCGCAGATGAAGCCCGAGGTGTGGTGGAGGAAGAAGGCGATCTTCTCGGGCGTGACGTGCTCGGCCGCCATGATGAGGTCGCCCTCGTTCTCGCGGTCCTCGTCGTCGACCACCACGAGGATCTCGCCCCGGGCGAACGCCTCCAGCGCGTCGGAGATCTCGCTGAGCGGCCCGTCGTCGGCGGGTCCCTTGGAGCCCGACCGGTTCGTCGTGTCGGCGTTCGTCATTGGCGATGTCCTTCCAGCAGCGACTCGACGTACTTGGCGATGACGTCGAGCTCGAGGTTCACGGGGTCCCCGGGCCCCTTGTGGCCGAGCGTGGTGACCTCGGCGGTGTGGGGGATGACGGCGACGGAGAAGCCGTCGTGGTGGACGGCGGCGACGGTGAGGCTGACGCCGTCGACGGTGATCGATCCCTTGTGCACGATGTAGCGGAGGTGGTCCGGGACCACCTCGATGCGCAGGTCGGGTGCACCGTGCACGATGGTCCCGACGGCGTCGACGTGGCCCTGCACGAGGTGCCCGCCGAGGCGGTCCTGGAGGCGGACCGGCCGCTCCAGGTTGACCGGCGAGCCGGGTTCGAGCGCGCCGAGCGCGGTGCGGGCGTAGGTCTCCTCGACCACGTCGGCCTCCCACCAGTCGTCGCCCCAGTCGACGACGGTCAGGCAGGTGCCGTTGACCGCGATCGACGCGCCGAGCTCGACGTCGTCGAGCACCGTGGTGGCGCCGATGCGGAGCTTGGGTCCCCGGCGGGACACGACGGTGCCCAGCTCCTCGACGATCCCGGTGAACATCAGGCAGCTCCTCGGTCGGTGACCAGGTCGATCCGCAGGTCGTCGCCGACCCGGGTGCAGCGCTCGAACCGTCCCCGCCACAGCTCCGCCATGGTCGGGGCGCCGGCTCCCGAGAACAGCGCCACGGCGTCGTCGCCGCCGAACAGCGCCGGAGCGAGGTACACGACGTAGCGGTCGACCAGTCCGGCAGCGTGGAACGCGTGCGCGACGCGGGCACCACCCTCGACCAGCACCTGCACGACGCCCTCGGCACCGAGGCGGGCGAGCAGTGGCTCGAGGTCGCCGTGGTGCTCCTCGGCGGGCAGCACGGCTGCGCCCGTGGGGATCGAGCCGAGCACGATCCGGCGGGGATCGCGCCCTTCGACGTGGCGGACCGTCAGCGACGGGTCGTCGGCCCGGACGGTGCCGGCCCCGACCACGATGGCGTCGCTCTCGGCCCGGAGCCGGTGCGCGTCGGCCCGGGCGTCGGCGCCGGTGATCCACCGGCTGGAGCCGTCGGGCGCCGCGGTCCGGCCGTCGAGCGTGGCCGCCAGCTTCAGCACGACCCACGGGCGCCCCGTTCGGCGGTGGTGCAGGTAGGGCGAGAGCTGCTCGGCGACCGCGTCGGCCGCCACGCCCACGGTGACCTCGATGCCGGCCGCCCGCAGGCGGTCGATCCCGGCGCCGGCGACGTTCAGGTCGGGGTCGACGATCCCGACGACGACCCGGCCGACACCGGCGGCGATCAGCGCGTCGGCGCACGGGCCGGTCCGACCGGTGTGCGAGCAGGGCTCGAGGGTCGCGTACACGGTGGCGCCCGCGGCCGCAGGCCCGGCGGCGTCGAGTGCGACCACCTCGGCGTGGCGGCCACCGGGCGGCTCGGTCGCGCCGACGAACGTCGTGCCGTCGGCGGCGACCACCACGCACCCGACCCACGGGTTCGGCGCGGTGGACGCGCGCACGGTCGAGGCGGCGTCGAGGGCCTCTCCCATGTGTCGGCGATCGTCCACGTCGGTCCGTTCGGTCACGGGCGCGCGGCGCGACGGAGCGCGGAGCGCACCCTCACTCTCATCCGGACTGTCACCGTCGGCCCCGGAGTTCCACCGGATCGGCCCGGGTCCGAGGACCAGGGTTCGCGGACTTTCACCGCCGGTTGGGAGTTGCACCCTGCCCCGTGAGGGGGCGTCGTTCGTTTCGGTTGTCGCCGGCAGTGTACGGGCGCCGCCCGCGAACCCTCAAAGCGTGGCGGCACCGGCGACGTCCGGACGGCCCGTCCGATCCGGGGACCGCCACGCGAAGATCGCCATGCCGTCGGTCCCGGCCACCTGCGGGAGCAACAGCGCCCCGGTGCCCCACGGCCGCCACGGACCGTCGGGAGTCGGCAGCGGCCGCCACCCCTCGTGGCCCTCGGCGAAGCGGTCCGCCACCCCGGTCGTCTCGGCCCGGGTGAGGGTGCACACCGAGTAGACGAGCACGCCGCCCGGTGCCACCAGGTCGGCGGCCGACGCCAGCAGGCGGTCCTGGAGCGCGGCGAGGCGCGCTGGCGCGGCCTCGTCGATGCGCCACCGGGCATCGGGGCGGCGCCGCAGCGATCCGAGACCGGAGCACGGCGCGTCCACCAGCACCCGGTCGAAGGTGCCCCGCCCGAACGGGGCCGCGGTGCCGTCGGCCACCACGACGGGCAGGGCGTCGGCGGCGAGCCCGACCCGCTCCCGGTTCGACGCCACCAGCCCGGCCCGAGCCGGACGGGCATCGGCGGCCACGACGCCCGCGCCGGAGGCGGCGAGGGCGGTGGCCTTGCCGCCGGGTGCTGCGCACTGGTCGAGCACCCGCTCGCCCGCCCGGGCACCCACGGCGGCGGCCACCTGCTGGGACGCCTCGTCCTGGACGTAGCCGTCGGCCCGTTCGGTGACCGACGCGGCACCGTTCATCGACACCAGCGCCGCCTCGGCATCGTCGCGCCCCAGGTCGTCGACCATCGCATCGACGATCCAGTCCGGGTAGCTCAGGCGGACCGCGTCGCTCGGCCAGGCATCCTCCGCGGTGGCCACCTTGCGGAGGACCGCGTTGACCAGGCCCTTCACCCGTCGCGGGACGGCGTCGACGGTCGCGGAGACCGCGGCGTGCGCCGGGGTGCCGAGCATGCGCAGCTGGTAGGTGCCGAGGCGCAGCGCGGCGCGCACCTCGGGGTCGAGATCGCCGTGCGCGAACCGGTCGACGAACCAGTCGCAGGCCCGTCGGGAGCGGGTGGTGCCGTAGACGAGCTGGGTGACGAACGCACGGTCGCGCTCGCCGAGTCCGCTTCGGGCCAGCACCTTGGGCAGGACGAGGTTGGCGTACGCGCCGTCGCGGTCGATGCGGACGAGCGCGTCGATCGCCACCCGGCGCGGGTCGGGCGGGGCGGCGCTCACCTCGCCCCCGGACCGAGACGTTCACCGTCGGTCGGACGGGCGCCGTTCACCCACGCGGCGAACGGCTGCTCGGCCTTCCCCTCGGGCTGCACCACCACCAACCGGAGCCCACCCTCGCCACAGGCGACCACGTCGCCGTGGAGCTCGCCCGGAGAGCCCGACCCCACGTCGCCGGCCCGTGCGTCGACCACCTTCAGGCGCTTGTCGCGGAAGGTGGTCCACGCCCCGCCGACCCGCACGACGCGGTCGAGGTCGACGGCGGAGCGGTCCCAGTCCAGCTCGAGGTCGGCGGCGCGGATCTTCTCCGCGTAGACGGGTGGACCGAGCTGGGGTTCGGGGTCGCGCAGCCCGGCCCGCAACGTGTCGACCAGCAGCGACGCGCCGACGACGGTCAGCTGCTCGCCCAACGCCGCAGCCGTGCTCCCACGCCGGACGGTCAGCTCGCGCCGGGCGTAGACGGCCCCGGTGTCGAGGCCCTCCTCGACCGCCATCACGCAGACGCCGGTGCGCTCGTCGCCGGCCATGATCGCCCGCTCGACCGGGGCCGCCCCGCGCCACCGGGGCAGGAGGGAGAAGTGGAGGTTCACCATCGGCAGCCGTTCGAGCAGCGGACGGCGGAGGATCCGCCCGAACGCCACCACGACCCCCAGGTCGGCATCGACCCCGGCCGCGTCGTCGGGGTCGTGGGTCACCGGGATGCCTCGACGCATGGCCTCGATCCGCACCGGCGTGGGCGTCGGTTCGGCCCGCCTCCCGCGGCGCTTGTCGGCCCCGGTGACGACCAGGGCGACGTCGAAGCCGGCGTCGACCAGCGCGGCGAGCGGGGGCACGGCCATCGTCGGGGTACCGAAGTACACGAGACGGGTCGGGTTGACCGGTGGCGTGGGCAACGGCGCCCCGCCGGGTGCCTGATCGCTCGGGCTCATCGGGACGTCAGCGCAGCGAGAGCCGGCGCGACGGCTCCTTCGACTCGGCCTGCCGGCCGAGGAGCAGCTCGCGGACCTGGCGCTTGGCCTCCTTGGCCTGGTCCTCGTCGAGGTGCTCGACCAGCAGCACGCCGTTGAGGTGGTCGAGCTCGTGCTGGAACATGCGGCCCTCGAGCTCGGAGGCCTCGTAGGAGACGTCGTTGCCGTCGAGGTCGACACCGACGACGTGGACGTGGTTGGGCCGGACGATCTCCCACGACAGGCCGGGCACCGACAGGCAGCCCTCCTCGAAGACCCACTCGCCGTCGGACTCGACGATGCGGGGGTTGACGATCGCGTGCGGACCGGTGCCGTCGTTGATGTCCCACACGAACAGCTGCTTCTGGATGCCGATCTGCGGGGCGGCGAGGCCGACGCCGGGGGCCGCGTACATCGTGTCGACCATGTCGTCGACCAGCTTCACGAGCTTGCCGTCGATGTCGGTGACCTCGGCCGCCTCCTGCTTGAGGACGGGGTCACCGATCACGCGGATCTCGTAGGAGGCCATGGGGGCCAGGCTACCGTCGGCACGGTGCCGTCCCCGTCCGAGCCGTCGCACTACTTCGACCCGGCTCCGTCGGTCGGTTCGCGCCGTCGCACGGTCGACCTTGTCCTGCCGGAGGGTCGGCTCGTCACGCTGATCACCGACCAGGGCGTCTTCTCCGGCGACCACGTCGACCCGGGCACCCGCCTGCTGATCGCCACCGCCCCACCCCTCGACGACGCCCGCACGCTGGTCGACGTGGGCTGCGGCTACGGCCCGATCGCGATCACCATGGCGCTGCGGGCGGCCGAGGACGCCACCGTGTGGGCGGTCGACGTCAACGAGCGGGCCCGCGTCCTCTGCGCGGAGAACGCCGAGGCCAACGGGGTCGGGGCCCGGGTGCGCGTCGTCGCCCCCGAGGAGGTGCCCGACGACCTCGTGGCCGACGTGGTCTGGTCGAACCCGCCGATCCGCATCGGCAAACCGGCGCTGCACGCCCTGCTGACCGGGTGGTTCGACCGGCTCGCACCCGACGGCACGGCGGTGCTCGTCGTGCAGCGGAACCTCGGGGCCGACTCGCTGGCCCGCTGGATCGGGGAGGGCGGGCGGCCGGTCGTGCGCCTCGCCTCGCGGGCCGGGTACCGCGTCCTGACCGTCGGCGGGGGCGACCCGTGAGCCGGTCGCTCGGCAGCACCGACCTGAAGCGGCTCCACCGCGAGTGGCGGCGCCGGGCCGAGGGGCGGGTCGCCGTCCTGCTCGACTCGGTCGCCACCCCCTACAACGTGGGTGCGATCCTGCGCACCGCGGCCGCGCTGCGGGTCGACGACGTCTTCGTCTGCGGGCAGACGGCCGACGAGCACGCCTCGGGAACGCAGAAGACCGCACTCGGGTCGCAGCGGTTCGTGACGGTCCGCCGCTTCGACGCCCCTGCCGATGCCGCCGTCGCGGTCCGCGACGCCGGCTACCGGCTGGTCGCGGTGGAGCTGGCGGAGGGCGCGGTCCCGATCCACGAGGTCGACCTGACCGGCGACGTGTGCCTCGGGGTCGGCCACGAGGACCGGGGCCTGAGCGCCGCGATCCTCGACCGGGCCGATCAGGTGGCCTTCATCCCCCAGCTCGGTCGCATCGGGTCGCTCAACGTCGCCACCGCCGCCTCCATCGCGCTCTACGAGGCGAGGCGCCAGGGTTGGCCCGCCCCCTGACCCTCGAGCGAGCCGGAAAGGCTTCAACTTTGTCCGGAAGTGCGCGCATTGCGCGCACTTCCGGACAAAGTTGAAGCCGCGCCGCCCCCTGGTCAGGAACCCAGCGGGTCGACCTCGATCCGCAGGCGTTCGGGCGGCCGGGCGGTGGCGGCGAGCGCGTCGCACAGCACCCCGTGGTCGGGGGCCCGGAGCCGCCACACCCCGTCGACCGGCCCCTGGATCGCGAGCCCCTCCACCGGACCGATCCCCTCGACGAACGCCGCGCCCCCCGGACCCGACACCAGCGCCATGGCGGTGAACGGCGGCAGGCCCAGGCTCCGGCGCAGGGCCGCATCGTCCTCGGAGAACGACGCAGGGTCGCGACGGCGGACCGCCACCACCACGGGGTGGTCCGGGCTCCGGGTCTGCACCAGGAGTCGCCCGCCGGTGCGGCCGACGATCCGCGACGCCCGGGCGAGGATCGCGAGGGTCTGCTCCCCGGCCCGGTAGCGCGGGGCGAGCAGGTGCTGGTCGAGGTCGAGGAAGGCGACGCCGTCGGCCCGGTCGACCCGGTGCAGCACGGCTTCGGTGCCGATGAGCACCCGGGTTCCCGGGTCGGGGTCCCCGCCCGCCCGCGTGACCTCGCCGACCGGTTCCCCGACCAGGACCTCGAGCTCTTCCCGGGCCCGCCCCACACCCAGGCGCAGGTTGCGGAAGGTCGTCGCGCCGCAGTCCAGGCACAGCGGCGGACGGCGGTGCGTGGTGTCCCGGCTGCACACGAACACCTGCTCGCCGGCATCGCCCGCCTGCTCCTCGGACACGGCCGCGTCGCAGACGTCGCACCGGGCGAGGGTGCGGCACGACGAGCACGCCAGCAGCCGGACCCGACCGGTGCGGTTGAGCACGCACAGCACCCGGCCGCCCGAACGGACCAGGTCGACGAGCGCCGGGGAGAACAGCGGGCCGAGGGCCGGGTCGAGGTCCCGTTGGTCGACCACCTCCAGGCGGGGCCATCCGGCCCGCCGCAGCCCGGGTCCCGGGTCGAACACCGGGCCGGCCGCGAGCGCCTCCAACGTCGGCGTCGGCGACACCAGCAGGCAGGGCACCCCGGCCCGTCGGGCCCGCTCGACGGCGACGTCTCGGGCGTGCCAGGACGGTGTCTGGTCGCCCTGGTACGCCTCGTCGTGCTCGTCGAGGACCAGCACCCGCCCGAGCCCGCCGACCGGGCACCATGCGGCGGAGCGCGTCCCGACCACGACGTCGGCTCCCGAACGGGCCCGGGCCCACTGGCCGGCGGCCGCTGCCCCACCCTGCCCGGAGCGCAGCGCGACCGAGCGGCCGTCTCGGCGGAGCCGGTCGGCGAGCACGCGGGCATCGGCCGCGCCCGGCACGAGCACGAGCGTCGATCCGCCCCCGCTGCGGGCGAGCGCGGTGCGCACCAGCGCGGTTCGATCCGCGGCCGGTGGCCAGCGGAGCACCGCGCACGACTCGTCGAGGGCGCGGGACACGACCGCCCGGTCCGACGGGCCGAGGGCGTCATCGGCCCGGCCGACCGCCGGGGGCCGGGCCGGGCGCGACGCCGGCCCCGGCAGCCGGTCGACGTTGGCGTCGGGCGATGCCGTTCGCAGGAAGTGGGCCGGCGTGCCGGCCCATCGCCAGGCGGCCCATGTGGCGAGCTCGATCAGGTCGGGGGTCGGGCCCCGGCCGCTGACCCTGGTGACGGCCAGCAGCCGGTGGCCGTCGTCGGGGACGACGTCGACCGCGGTGACCCACCCCCGGACCGGCCGGCCGGACAGCCGCACCCGGACCACGTCACCGACCTCGACGCGGGTGCCGGGCGCGACGAGGTAGTCGAACGACCTGCCGATGCCGACCACGTCGGGCCGCACCCGCACGACGCGCCCGTCCGGCTCCGAGGCGGCGCCGGACGAGGGCTGCGGAGCTCCGGCGTCGGTCTCGATGCCGAGGCCGAGCTGCTCGTGGTCCGGTCCCGGCACGGCGCCACGGTACCGGTCCGCCCCCGAACGCGGTTCTGGCGTAGATCCGGGTGGGAACGCCACCAGGACCTACGCCAGAACCGAGGGTGCGGGTGCGCTCAGAGGCCCAGCGCGCTCTTCAGGTCGTCGGCCCGAGAGGTCTGCTCCCAGGTGAAGTCCGGGTCGGGGCGACCGAAGTGCCCGTACGCCGCCGTCTTCTGGTAGATCGGCCGGCGCAGGTCGAGATCGCGCAGGATGGCCCCCGGGCGGAGGTCGAACACCTGCTTGACGGCGTCGACGATCTTGGCCTCCTCGACCTTGGCGGTGCCGAAGGTCTCGACGAGGAGCGACACGGGCTCGGCGACGCCGATGGCGTACGCCACCTGCACCTCGGCCCGATCCGCGGCGCCGGCGGCGACCAGGTTCTTGGCGACCCAGCGGCCGGCGTAGGCGGCCGAGCGGTCGACCTTGGACGGGTCCTTGCCGGAGAAGGCGCCACCGCCGTGGCGAGCCATGCCGCCGTAGGTGTCGACGATGATCTTGCGGCCGGTGAGGCCGACGTCGGCGTGGGGGCCGCCCAGCTCGAACTTGCCCGTCGGGTTGACGAGCACCCGGAAGTCGTCGTCGGCGAACTGCGCGGGCAGCGACGGCCGGATCACGTGCTCGATGAGATCGGGCTTGATGGTGGTCTCGGCGTCGATGCCGGGCTGGTGCTGGGTCGAGATCAGCACGGTCTTCAGGGCGACCGGGGTGTTGCCCTCGTAGTCGAACGTGACCTGGGTCTTCCCGTCGGGCCGCAGGTAGGGAAGGATCCCGGCCTTGCGCACCTCGGCGAGGCGGGCCGAGAGCTTGTGCGCCAGCCAGATGGGCAGCGGCATGAGGTCCTCGGTCTCGTTGCACGCGTAGCCGAACATCATCCCCTGGTCGCCCGCGCCCTGCTTGTTGAGCTCGTCCTCACCGGCCGAACCGGTGCGGGTCTCGAAGGCGGTGTCGACGCCCTGGGCGATGTCGGGGCTCTGCGGGTCGATCGAGGTGATGACGCCACAGGTGTTGCCGTCGAAGCCGGTGTTGCCGTTGTCGAACCCGATGCCGTTGACGGTCTCGCGGACGACCTTCGGGAACTCGACGTACGCGCTGGTGGTGATCTCACCGGCCACCACCACGAGCCCCGTGGTGATGAGGGTCTCGCACGCCACCCGGGCCATGGGGTCCTGGGCGAGGATGGCGTCGAGGACGGCGTCGGAGATCTGGTCGGCCATCTTGTCGGGATGGCCCTCGGTCACCGACTCCGAGGTGAAGGTCCAGCGCGTCACAGCAAAGCTCCTTGCGGGTGCGAAAGGTGGTCGTCGCGTCGAACGGGATCGCTCAGCGGTCCGACGAACCGGGCGACCTTAGGCGGTGCGCGACGACAGCGTCGAGCACCCGGTCGGCCACCGCCGACTTGGCCGAGAGCGGCACCTCGAGGGCGTCCGCCACCGAGTGGATGACCACTGCGTTGGTGTCGTGCTCGAACCCGGTCGCCGGCGCCGACACGTCGTTGGCGACCAGCAGGTCGGCCCCCTTGCGCACGAGCTTGTCCCGCGCGTTGGCGGCGACGTCGTCGGTCTCCGCTGCGAAGCCGACGAGCGTCTGCCCGGGGGCCTTGGACGCCCCGAGCTCGGCGAGGATGTCGACGGTGGGCTCCAGGGTGATGGTCGGGACGCCGTCGGCCTTCTTGATCTTGTGGTCGGCGGTGTCGGCGACCGTGAAGTCGGCGACCGCGGCCGCCATCACGACGACGTCCGCCCCGTCGGCCGCGTCGACGACGGCGCGGTGCATCTGCGCCGCGGTCTCGACCACCACCACCGCGGGGCCGGCCGGCGCGCTCGACGGTTGGGTGGTCACCAGGGTGACCTCGGCGCCCCGGCGCACCGCGGCCGCGGCGATGGCGTGGCCCTGCTTGCCCGAGGAGCGGTTGCCGATGAAGCGCACGGGGTCGATCGGCTCGCGGGTGCCGCCGGCGGAGACGACGACGTGGAGCCCGGCCAGGTCGGCGGTCGTGATGGCGGCCAGCACGGCGCTCACGATCCGTTCCGGGTCGGCCAGCCGGCCGTGGCCGACGTCGCCCCCGGCCAGGCGGCCGGCCTCGGGCTCGACGACCACGACGCCCCGGTCCCGGAGCGTCGTGAGGTTGGCCTGGACCGCCGGGTGCTCCCACATCTCGGTGTGCATCGCCGGGCACACCACGACCGGCGCCCGCGTGGCGATCAGGGTGGCGGTCAGCAGGTCGGCCGAGCGACCCGATGCGTAGTCGGCCAGCAACCGGGCGGTCGCCGGGCACACCACGACGACGTCGGCGCCCTGGCCGAGGCGGGTGTGCGGGATCGGCGAGTCCTCGTCCCACAGGGAGCGCTGGACGGGTTCGGAGGCGAGCGCGCTGAACGTGGTCTCTCCGACGAAGCGGGTGGCCCCCGCGGTCATGATCGGGCTGACGTGGTGGCCGGCGTCCACGAGACGTCGGCAGACCTCGACCGCCTTGTACGCCGCGATCCCGCCCGTGACCCCGAGCACGACGCGCGCGCTGCCGGACACGGTCGGCCGCCGGCCGGGCTACTCGGCCTCGGCGGCGGCGTCGGCCTCCGCCGCGGCCAGGGCGTCGGCCTCGGCCTGGGCCTCGGCGGCGCGGGCCTCGGGGTCGATCTGCACCGCCTCGATCTTGTCGGCGTCGATCTCCTCGAACGCGATCGACAGCGGCTTGCGGGCCACCGAGGTGACCTGCGGCGGGATCAGCTGGCCGAGCCCGTCGTCGAGCTGGCCGAAGTAGGCGTTGATCTCACGGGCCCGCTTCGCCCCCAGCGTCACCAGGCGGAACTTCGATCCCGAACGCTCGAGGAGGCCCTCGATCGGCGGGTTCATCATGGTGTCGTGCTGCCAGGTCATGGTGGTCCGATCCGGGATCGTGCAGGGGACGGGTCATCGTACCAACCGGCCACCCCGTCGGGCGACTCCGCCCCCTCCCGGCCTTGGCTAGCGTGCTCGTCGACGCCGTCGAAAGGTGCCCGCCGTGTCGGACCCATCCCCCCAGCGCCGCGAGGGCGATCGTCGCCGCCGGCGCGGTTCGGTCGCCATCGCCCTGCTCGCGGCCCTCGCGCTCGTCCTCGGGGCCTGCTCCGCGAGCGGCGAGGACTCGTCCGACGACGCGACGACCACCACCTCCGACGGCGGATCCACCTCCTCCACCGACGGGGCCACCACCAGCGAACCCGACGACACCACCACGACGACCGAGGACGACGGCCCCGACCCGCTGGACGAGGGCGTCGTCAGCGAGGTCGCCGACGGCCTCGAGAGCGGCCTCGAGATCGACGACCGGGCCACGGCGGTGTGCATCGCGGCGGGCTGGGTCGACATCGTCGGCGAGGACCGGATCTCCGACAGCGGCGCCGACCCGGCGGCGCTCGGCGACGGTGAGCCGGACGAGTGGTCGATGCTCGACATCTCCTCGTCGGAGGCGGACGCCCTCTACGCCGTGGTCGGCGACTGCGACCACGACGTGATCGAGGCGCTCTTCGAGGCCTTCGAGACCGAGACCGACCTCACCGACGACCAGCTCGACTGCCTGCGCGACCTCATCGACGACCCGGCCATCGAGGAGGCGCTCACCGGCACGTTCCTCGGCGACGACGGGAACGACACCGACCTGGCGTCCGCCTTCGAGACCTGCACCGGCGAAGGCGGCTGAACCGGTCGGCTCCGACCGACCCGGTACGCTGCGGCGACGTCTCCGCCGTCGGGTGGGTGACCCGCCGAACCCTGCAGGAGCCATCGATGTCCATCGCCACGTCCCCGACCCGACGTCGGATCGTCGCCGCCGTCGCCGTCCTCGCCGTGAGCGTCGGCGCCGTCGGATGCAGCTCGGACGACAGCGGGTCCTCGGCGACCACGACGTCGACGACCGCCGCCACGAGCGACGGCACGACCGTCGATCCCGGCAGCGACTCGTCGACCACGGCGGTGACCGACGTCGCGAGCGCGACGGAGGCCGACTACGTCGCCGGCATGACGGCATCGCTCGGGTCGAGCGGCCAGTTCACCGACGAGGAGAAGGCGTGCATGGCCGAGGGCCTGGTCGGCGAGATCGGCTACGAGGCCTGGAAGGACGCCGGCGTCGCACCGAGCGAGCTCGCGAACGACAACCCGTTCGCCGAGCTCGGCCTCGACACCGCCGAGGCCGAGAAGCTGTACACGATCCTCGACGACTGCGCCGGCGGCCTGTACGAGGCCTCGGTCGACTCGATCCTCGGTGGCGACGAGTCGAAGCGGGCCTGCGTCGAGGACGCGCTCACCGAGGAGCAGCTCAAGCAGGTCTTCATCGACGCCTTCCAGGGCAAGCAGGACGAGGGTGCGGCCTACGCCGCCGGGCTCTCGGCCTGCATGACCGACGGCTGACCCTCCCGGCCCGTCACGCCGCGGCCGCCGCCACGATGTCGGTGACCAGCAGCTCGGGCGCGCGGCTGGTGGAGTCCAGCACCAGGTCGTAGACCGACAGATCGGTCAGGTCGATGCCGTAGTAGGCGAGGTAGCGGGCCCGCTCGGACGCCTCGCGCACGCGGTTGGTCTCCAGCGCGTCGTCGACGTGGTGCACGTCCCGATCGGCCACGCGCCGGGCCCGCTCGACCTCGTCGCAGTCGATCCACACCCGAAGTCCGAGCGCGGTCGATCGGTGGGCCAGCCACCCGGCCAGGCGGGACTCGAGCAGGACGTCACCGTCGAGCGCGAGCCTGGTCAGCCGGTCGTCGAGCGCCTTGTCGATCGAGTCGTCCAGTTCGGCGAGCTCCGCGAACCTGGCCAGTGACACACCCCGTTCGGTGGCCAGTGCGCGAAAGATCGTTCCCCCGTCGACGTGTTCCAGGCCGAGCCGGTCCGCGACGAGTCGTGCCACCGTGCTCGTGCCCGAGCCCGGCAACCCCGAGAGCGTGATCAGCACCTCAGGGGAAGGCGTTGAGCAGCGCCTCGCGCTGCTGCACACCGAGGCCGCGCACGCGACGCGTCTCGGCGATGCCGATGTCCTCCATGGTGCGGCGGGCCTTGACCTTGCCGACGCCGGGAAGGGACTCGAGCACGGCAAGGACCTTGGTCTTGCCGACCAGCTCGTCGTCCTGACCTTGTTGGAGGACCTCGGCGAGCGTGATCGACCCGAGCTTCAAGCGTTCCTTGAGCTCGGCCCGAGCACGTCGGGCGGCCGCGGCCTTCTCGAGGGCTGCGGCGCGCTGTTCCGGGGTGAGGGCTGGGGGCTGTGCCATGTGACGCATGGTACCCCTGTCGTGGGCGTCAGCCGTGGACGATGCACGGCACCCGGAACGGGTGTTCGATCGCGGCCGGCGCCGCTCAGACCTCGGTGCGGAGGCTGGCGACCAGCGCTTCGGCGGCCGCGGCCGGGTCCGGCGCGGCGGTGACCGCCCGGCCGATGACCATGAGGTCCGCGCCGGCGGCCAGCGCCGCTCGCGGGGTTGCCGGACGGGCCTGGTCGTCGGCGGAGGTGCCGGCCGGGCGGATGCCCGGCGTGAGGATGGTCAGCTCCGGACCGAGCTCCCGCACGAGCGGCGCCTCGGCGACCGCGCAGACCACGCCACCGCACCCGACCGCGAGCGCCGTGGCCACCCGGTCCGGCACCCGCAGGGCGGCCTCGGGGCCGTCGCTCGTCAGCACGGTGACCGCGAGGGTCGTGGGCTCGGGGTGGCCCGCGGCGGCCGCGCCCTCGCGCAGGCCCTCGTCACCGGCCCGCAGCATGGCCTCGCCACCGGACGCGTGGATCGTGAGGTATGAGGCGCCGATGGAGCCGATCACCCGGGCGGCCTTGCCCACCGTCGTCGGGATGTCGTGCATCTTCAGGTCGACGAACACGTCGTAGCCGAGCTCGCGCAGCGCCTCGACGGCGTCGGGGCCGGCGGCGCTGAACAGCTCCAGGCCGACCTTGGCCACCCGGAACCAGGGCTGCAGCTCCCGACCGAGGCGCCGCGCCACCTCGAGGTCGTCGAGGTCGAGGGCCAGGGCCAGGTGGCCGCTGATCCGCTCGTCGACGGAACGGGTGTCGGGTTCAGTGGTGATCATGGATCGCTCCTGTCAGTCGGGTGAGGTCGTGGTGGCCGTGGGCGCGGCACCAGGTGACGAGGTCGGTGGCGACGCGCCCGGGTGCCCGCGGGTCGGCGAAGGTGGCCGTGCCGACCTGGACCGCCGAGGCACCGGCGACCAGCAGCTCGGCGGCGCTCTCGGCGTCGACGACCCCGCCGACGCCGACGATGGGCACCTCGGGCCGGGCGGCGGCGACGTCGTGCACGGCTCGAACCGCGACCGGGTGGATCGCCGCCCCGGAGAGCCCTCCCCCGCCGTTGCCGAGCCGGTATCGGGCGGTGGCCGGGTCGATGGCCATGCCCATCACGGTGTTGGCCAGGGTGACCGCCTCGGCCCCACCGCGCACCGCTGCGTCGACGATGGGCAGCAGGTCACCGGCGTTGGGGCTGAGCTTGGCCCACCGCGGCCGCCCACAGCCGGCGGTGACCGCCATGGCCGCCTCGGTGGCCTCGGCCGAGTGGGCGAACATGCCGGCCCGGTCCTCGACGTTGGGGCAGCTCAGGTTGACCTCGACCGCGACGACGCCCGGCGGCGCGTCGGCGAGGAGGTCGGCGGCCCGCCGGTAGTCGTCGACCGACCGACCCCAGATCGACGCCACCACCGTGGCACCCAGATCGAGCAGCGGGGGCAGGTCGTCGCGCAGCCAGGCGGCGATGCCGGGGCCCTGGAGCCCGACGGCGTTCAACATGCCGGCGGTGGCCTCGTGGACGCGGGGCGCGGGGTTGCCGGGCCAGGGATCGGCGTGCACCGACTTGGTGACCACGGCGCCGAGGCCGGCGAGGTCGACGTAGGGCGCGAGCTCGGCCCCGTGACCAGCGGTGCCCGACGCGGTGAGCACCGGGTTGCGCAGGGCGACCGACCCGACGGAGGTCGGCAGCGACGGGATGTCGACGACCCGACGGACCGAGCGCCGGGTCCACCACCCCGGGACCGTCCGCCGACCCATCAGGCGTGGAACTCCTGGAGCGCCTTGACCTCGAGGTCGTGGGTCGACCAGTCCTCCATGCCCTCGGCCGCGGCGATCGCCGCGGCCGCCGTGGTCAGGAGCGGGATGTTGGCGACGCCGGCCGCGGTGCGGATGTAGCCGCCGTCGGCCCTGGGTCCTCGCCCGCGGGGGCTGTTGACCACGAGGACGATGTCGCCGGCCTCGATGAGGTCGACCGCGGTGGGCGCGCCGTCGACGTCGTCGATGCCCAGCTTCGCCACCCGCCGGGCCACCGGGATCCCCGCGTCCTCGAACGCGTCGGCGGTACCGGCGGTGGCGGCCAGGTCGAAGCCGAGCTTCACGAAGTGCTGCGCGGCGCGCACGCCGGCGGGCTTGTCGCGCTCGGCCAGCGAGAAGAACACCATCCCCGACTCGGGCAGGCGGTCCCCGGCGGCGATCTGGCTCTTGGCGAAGGCCAACCCGAACGAACGGTCGATGCCCATGACCTCGCCGGTGGAGCGCATCTCTGGTCCGAGCACCCGGTCGGCGTCGGGGAAGCGGTTGAACGGGAGGACGGCCTCCTTCACCGCGACGTGGCGGTCGCCGATCACCGTCCACAGCGATCCGCCGACCGGCGAGTCGGCCGGGAGGAGCCCCTCGGCCCGCAGCTCGGCGAGCGTGGCCCCGACCATGACCCGGCTGGCCACCTTCACCAGCGGGATCCCGATGGCCTTGGCCACGAACGGGACGGTGCGGCTGGCGCGGGGGTTGGCCTCGATCACGAAGACCTCACCGTCGCGCACCGCGAACTGCACGTTGATGAGGCCCTGCACGTCGAGCGCCTCGGCGATCCGGCGGGCGTGGTCCTCGATCCGCGAGACGGTCTCGGGCGGCAGCGAGTACGGCGGGATCGCGCACGCCGAGTCGCCGGAGTGGACCCCGGCCTCCTCGACGTGCTCCATGAGCCCGCCGATGACGATCTCGCCGGTGCGGTCCCGGATGGCGTCGACGTCGACCTCGGTGGCGTCCTCCAGGAACCGGTCGACCAGCACCGGTCGCTCGGCCGAGAGGCCGCCCTCCTTGCCGAGGGAGCCGAACCCGGCCAGCTCGGCCATGGCCCGGTCGAGCTGCTCGTCGTCGTAGACGATCTCCATGGCCCGGCCGCCGAGCACGTAGCTCGGCCGCACGAGGACCGGGTAGCCGATGCGCTCGGCGATCGCCCGCGCCCCGGCGATGTCGACCGCGGTGCCGCCGGGCGGCTGGGGGATGTCGAGCCGGGCGCAGAGCGCGTTCCAGCCCTCGCGGTCCTCGGCCAGGTCGATGGAGGTGGGCGAGGTGCCGAGCACCAGCTCCGTCGGGAGCGAACCGGACAGCTTGAGCGGCGTCTGCCCGCCGAGCGACACGATCACCCCGGCCACGCCGCCGCTGCCGGCGGCCTGCTCGGCCTCGATGACGTTCATGACGTCCTCGTGGGTGATCGGCTCGAAGTAGAGCCGGTCGGAGGTGTCGTAGTCGGTCGACACCGTCTCGGGGTTGCAGTTGACCATGATCGTCTCGTAGCCGGCGTCGCGGAGGGCGAAGCTGGCGTGGACGCAGCAGTAGTCGAACTCGATGCCCTGGCCGATGCGGTTCGGGCCCGAGCCGAGGATCACGATCTTCGGGCGGTCCCCGGGCCGGACCTCGTCCTCGTCCTCGTAGGTCGAGTAGTGGTACGGCGTCTCGGCCTCGAACTCGGCGCCGCAGGTGTCGACGGTCTTGAACGTGGTGACCACCCCGGCGGCCAGGCGGGCCGCCCGCACGTCGGGCTCGGGTGCACCCCAGAGGTGGGCGAGCTGGGCGTCGCCGAAGCCGAGCCGCTTGGCCCGGCGCCACGCCCGGCGGTCCATCCCGGCCAGACCCGTCGCCTCCAGGACCTCGCGCTCCTCGGTGATCATGCTCATCTGGTCGAGGAACCACGGGTCGACCTTGGTCTCGTCGTGGATGCGGTCGAGCGGGATGCCCCGGCGGATCGCCGACTCGAGCTGGAAGGGCCGGTCCGGCGTGCCGATCGACGCCGCCGCCACCAGCTCGTCGTCGGAGAGGTCGTCCCAGGCCGACTCGGCCGGATCGCCGTTGAGGCCGAGCCGACCCTGCTCCAGGCTGCGCAGGGCCTTCTGGAGCGACTCCGGGAACGTGCGACCGATGGCCATCGCCTCGCCGACCGACTGCATCTGGGTGCCGAGCACGGCCCGCTGGCCGGGGAACTTCTCGAAGGTCCAGCGCGGGACCTTGGTGACCACGTAGTCGATGGTCGGCTCGAAGCTGGCCGGCGTCTTGCGGGTGATGTCGTTGGGGATCTCGTCGAGCGTGTAGCCGACGGCGAGGCGGGCGGCGATCTTGGCGATCGGGAAGCCGGTGGCCTTGGAGGCGAGCGCCGAGGACCGGCTGACCCGCGGGTTCATCTCGATGACGACCATGTCGCCGTTGGTCGGGTCGAGGGCGAACTGGACGTTGGAGCCGCCGGTCTCCACTCCGACCCGCCGGATGCAGGCGAAGGCCGCGTCGCGCATCTTCTGGTACTCGACGTCGGACAGGGTCTGGGCCGGGGCGACGGTGATCGAGTCGCCGGTGTGCACGCCCATCGGGTCGACGTTCTCGATCGAGCAGATGATCACGCAGTTGTCGGCGTGGTCCCGCATGACCTCGAGCTCGTACTCCTTCCAGCCGGCGATGCTCTGCTCGATCAGGATCTCGGTGATCGGGCTGGCGTCGAGGCCGTTGGAGGCGATCTTCTCGAACTCCTCGGGCGTGGTGGCGATGCCGGTGCCCTTGCCGCCGAGGATGTACGCGGGCCGGATCACCACGGGCAGGCCGATCTCGGCCACGACCTCGCGGGCCGCCTCCATGGCCGCCTTGACCTGGTCGCCCTTGGGAGCCTTGGCCTTGACCAACTCCTCGGGCGGGGCGGCGACGCCGGAGTCGGGCACGTCGAGGCCGATCTCGATCATGGCGTCCTTGAACCGCTGGCGGTCCTCGGCGGTGGCGATCGCCTCCGCGTCGGCGCCGATCATCTCGACGCCGTACTCGTCGAGGACGCCCGACTCGGCCAGCTCCATCGCCAGGTTGAGCGCCGTCTGGCCGCCGAGGGTGGGGAGCACCGCGTCGGGCCGCTCCTTCTCGATGATCTTGGTGAGGATGTCGACCGACAGCGGCTCGACGTAGGTGGCGTCGGCGAAGTCGGGGTCGGTCATGATCGTGGCCGGGTTCGAGTTGGCCAGGATGACCCGGTAGCCCTCGTCGCGGAGCACGCGACAGGCCTGGGTGCCCGAGTAGTCGAACTCGCAGGCCTGGCCGATGACGATCGGTCCCGACCCGATGAGCAGGATGGAGTCGATGTCGGTGCGCTTGGGCATCAGGCCGCCCCCTCCGCGTCGCCGCGGTGCCGGCCCATCAGCTCGGCGAAGTCGTCGAACAGGTAGGCCGAGTCGTGCGGACCGGGTCCGGCCTCGGGGTGGTGTTGCACCGAGAAGGCCGGGACGTCGACCGCCGCGATGCCCTCGACCACGCCGTCGTTCAGGTTGCGGTGCGTGACGACCGCGCCCGGCACGCCCTCGACGACGGCGAAGTTGTGGTTCTGGCTGGTGATCTCGACCACGCCGTCGCGCAGGCGACGCACCGGGTGGTTGCCGCCGTGGTGGCCGAACGGGAGCTTCTCCGTGGTGCCACCGAGGGCGGTGGCCATGAGCTGGTGCCCGAGGCAGATGCCGAAGACCGGCACCTCCCCGAGCAGGCCCCGGACGTTGTCGACCGCCCACGGGAGCGTGGCCGGGTCGCCGGGGCCGTTGGACAGGAACACCCCGTCGGGGTTCCGGGCCAGCACGTCGGCGGCCGGGGTCCCGGCCGGGACCACCTCGACCCGGGCGATGCGGGACAGGTGGCGCAGGATCGTGGTCTTGATGCCGAAGTCGTACGCCACCACCCGGAACGGACGGTCGTCGGCGCCGACGACGTAGGGCTCGGCCGTGGTCACCTGGGAGACGAGGTCGACCCCGTCGGTGCCGGGCTCGGCCTGTGCGGCAGCCAGCAGCGTGGCGTGGTCCGCGGTGCCGAAGGCGCCGGGCACCGCGCCGTGGTCGCGCAGGTGGCGGGTGAGGCGACGGGTGTCGATGCCACCGATCCCCGGCACGCCGTGGCGCACCAGCCACTCGTCGAGGTCCTCGGTGGCCCGCCAGTTGGACCGGCGACGGGCCGGCTCTCGCACGACGACACCGCGGCACGCCGGCCGGCGGCTCTCGTCGTCCTCCGGCGTCGTGCCGTAGTTGCCGATGTGGGGGTAGGTGAAGGTGACGATCTGGCCGGCGTACGACGGGTCCGAGAGGACCTCCTGGTAGCCCGACAGGACCGTGTTGAACACGACCTCGCCGGTGGCCACGCCGCCGGGCGCCTCGGCACCCAGCGCCTCGCCCTCGAAGGTGGTGCCGTCGCGCAGCACGAGCAGCGCGTCGCGGATGGCGCTCACCCGGCCGCCCGGGCAAAGAAAAAGCCCCCGTCAGGGGGCGTCGTCGAGCGCATGGACTGTTCCATCGGGGGCTCCTGTCCGTCCGGGCCTCACAGGACCCGCTTCACGGTCAGGAGCAGAACCTACCAGCCCGCCCGGCCCGCTCCACACTCCGTCCCGGAGACCTAGGGTCGGGTCATGGCGCTCCCCCCTCCTGCACCCGACCGCACCGCCCTCGTCACCGGCGCGTCGTCCGGCATCGGCGTCGAGTTGGCACGCGAGCTCGTCCGCCGCGGCCACGGGGTGACCCTCGTGGCCCGATCGGCCGACAAGCTCGCCGAGCTCGCCGAGGACCTGCGGACCGACGCCGTCCGGGTGGAGGTGCTGCCGACCGACCTCTCGGACCGGGCCGCCCGCGCCGCCCTGCCCGATCGCGTGGCCGGGCTCGGCCTCACCGTCGACCTGTTGGTGAACAACGCCGGGCTGTCGACCCTCGGACCGGTCAGCCGGTCCGACCCCGAGGCCGAGCTCAACCTCGTCGAGGTCGACGTGGCCGCGGTGGTCGACCTCACGAGCCGGTTCCTCGGCGGCATGGTCGAACGCGGTGCCGGCGGCGTCCTCAACGTCGCGTCCACCGCGGCGTTCCAGCCGCTCCCGGGCCAGGCCGCCTACGGAGCGGCCAAGGCGTTCGTGCTCTCCTACACCCGGTCGCTGTCCGGTGAGCTGCGGGGCACCGGCGTCTCGGTCACCGCCCTCTGCCCCGGCCCGGTCGACACCGGCTTCGGCGAGGCCGCGGGCTTCGCCAAGGAGGACGCGCTCGACGCCCTCCCTTCGTTCATGTGGGAGGACGCCGACGCCGTGGCTCGCTGCGGGCTCGACGGGCTCGCCGCCGGGCGCACCGTCGCCATCCCCGGGGCCGCCAACCGGGTCGGCGCCACCCTCGCCCACCTCGCCCCGAAGCGCCTGCTGGTGCCGATCCTCGCCTCCCGCCACCCCGGCCTGCGCGACTGAGCGCCGGCGTTTCGACTGCGCGGTCCTCAAGCGAGCGGAGCGAGTCGAAAGGTCCGCTCAACGAACACATCAGTTCCTTGAGCGAGCGGAGCGAGTCGAAAGGCCCCTGTTCCTTGAGCGAGCGGAGCGAGTCGAAAGGCCCCTGTTCGGTCAGCGCTGGGGTTCGGTGTCGACGACGACCGGTTCGCCGTGCAGCACCGTGTGGCGGACCCGGCCCCGCACCTCCCGACCCTGGTACGGGGTGTTGCGGCTGCGGCTCGCCATCGCCTCGCCGTCGACGGTCCAGGTCGCCTCGGGGTCGATGACGCACACGTTGGCCGCGCGTCCCTCGGCGAGGGAGCCGTGGAGGTCGTCGACGCCCATGATCCGCGCCGGCTGCCACGACAGGAGCGCCAGCACCTGCTCGATCGGCAGGTCGAGCTCGGTGAGCGCGAGCGCGAGCGCGGTCTCCAGGCCGAGCATCCCAGGGGGCGCCTGGTCGAACGGGAGCTCCTTGGTCTCGGGCGCGTGGGGGGCGTGGTCGGTGGCGATCGCGGCGATGGCGCCGTCGGCCAGGCCGGCCCGCACTGCCGCCACGTCGGCATCGGTGCGCAGGGGCGGGTTCACCTTGAACACCGGGTCGTAGCCCCGGCAGTCCGCGTGGGTGAGCGTGAAGTGGTGCGGCGTGGCCTCCGCCGTCACCGGCAGGCCGCCGGCGATGGCGTCGCGGATCATCGCCACCGAGCGGGCGGTCGACATGTGCTGGAAGTGGATCGAGCAACCGGTGAGGCGGGCCAGCGCGATGTCGCGCATCACCATCAGCTCCTCGGCCTCGGCCGGCTGGCCGGCGATGCCGAGGCGGGCGGACCACTCCCCCTCGTGCATGTGTCCACCGCCGCACAGCGCGTCGTCCTCGCAGTGCTGGGCCAGGGTGACGCCGAGCCCCGCCGCGTACTCCATGGCTCGGCGCATCAGCCGGTTGTCCTGCACGCCCGTCCCGTCGTCGGTGAAGATCCGGACCCCGAGCGCGGCCATCTCCGCCATGGGCGCGAGCTGCTCACCGGCCCGGTCGACGGTGATCGCCCCCGAGCTGAAGACGTCACAGATCGCGTCGCGGCCGAGCTCGAGCACCTGCCGCACGACCGCCGCCGAGTCGATGGCCGGCGTGGTGTTGGGCATGGCGAGGATCGCGGTGTAGCCGCCGAGTGCGGCACCCCTCGCGCCGGTCTCGACCGTCTCGGCCTCCTCCTTGCCGGGCTCGCGGAGGTGGCTGTGCAGGTCGACGAGGCCGGGGGCGACGATGCACCCCGCCGCGTCGAGCGTGCGGTCGGCGGACAGGTCCGCGCCGACCGCGGCGATGCGACCGTCCTCGATCACGACGTCGGCGTCGCGGCTCCCGTCGGGGTCGACGACACGGCCGCCCTTGATCACGATGGTCGGGGCGTCGGTCACGGCGCGGGGTTCCTTCCGGGGTTGTGGGGTTTCGACTTCGCGGTTCTTGGGCGAGCGAAGCGAGTCGAAAGGCCGCAGGCTCCGCTCCGCTCAACCAACAGAGTGCCTGCTCCTTGAGCGAGCGAAGCGAGTCGAAGGGCAGCAAGACGTCGAGCGCAGCGAGGCCTCCGCTCAACCATCGGAGCGGACCGTGGGGACCTTGTCGCTGCCGCTGCCGAGCAACAGGAACAGCACGGCCATGCGGACGGCGACGCCGTTGCGGACCTGGTCGAGGATCAACGAGTTGGGCAGGTCGGCCACCTCGGCGGCGATCTCGACGCCCCGATTCATCGGGCCCGGGTGCATGACGACGGCGCCGTCGGCGAGCAGCTCGGCCCGGCGTTCGGTCAGCCCGTAGCAGGCCGTGTACTCCCGCAGCGACGGCAGGAGGGCCTCGGTCATCCGCTCCCGCTGCATGCGCAGCAGGTACGCGGCGTCGACGGTGGGCAGCACGGCGTCGAGGTCGTGGCTGACCTCGACCGGCCACCCCTCCAGGCTCGGCGGGAGGAGCGTCGGCGGGGCGACGAGGGTGACCCTCGCTCCCATCCGGGTGAACGCCCACACGTCGGAGCGGGCCACCCGGCTGTGCTTGATGTCGCCGATGATGGCGACGTGGCGACCGTCGAGGTCGCCGAGGCGGGAGCGCAGCGTGTAGGTGTCGAGCAGGGCCTGGGTCGGGTGCTGGTGCCAGCCGTCGCCCGCGTTGACCACCGCGGCGTCGACCCAGCTCGCGATGCGGTGCGGCGCCCCGGCCGACGCGTGGCGGACCACGATGGCGTCGATCCCCATGGCCTCGATCGTCCGGGCCGTGTCCCGCAGGGACTCGCCCTTCTTCACCGACGACGACGAGACGGAGAAGTTCATGGTGTCGGCCGAGAGCCGCTTCGCCGCGGTCTCGAAGGACAGGCGGGTCCGGGTGGAGTCCTCGTAGAAGAGCCAGGCGACCGTCTTGCCCCGGAGCGCCGGCACCTTCGGGATCGTGCGCTCGGACACCTCGACGAACGAGTCGGTCAGTCGCATGACCTCCTCGATGCCGTCCCGATCACCGAGGTCCTCGATGTCGAGGAGGTGGCGGAAGGCCGGTTCGCTCATCGGCGCATCTCCCCGAGGTCCACGCCGTCCTCGGACACGTCGACCACCTCGTCGCGCCGCGTGGGCAGGTTCTTGCCCACGTAGTCGGGCCGGATCGGCAGCTCGCGGTGGCCGCGGTCGACCATGACCGCCAACTGGACGGCGCGGGGCCGGCCGTAGTCGGACAGCGCGTTGAGCGCGGCCCGGATCGTGCGCCCGGTGAACAGCACGTCGTCGCAGAGGACCACCACGTGACCGTCGAGGTTCCACGGGATGGTGGTCACCGCTTCCGGAAGGACCGGCCGCAGACCGATGTCGTCGCGGTAGAAGGCGACGTCGAGGCTGCCGACCTCCACGTCGATGCCGGTGATCGACGACAGCGCCTCGGCGATCGAGTCGGCCACCGGGATGCCCCCGGTCTGGAGCCCGACGAGCACGACGTCGTCGACGCCGGCGTTGGCCTCCACGATCTCGTGGGCCATCCGCCAGACGGCCCGCCGGAGGTCGTCACGCTCCATCACGCGGGTCCGTGGGACGAAGATCCCGCCGTAGGGCGGTGCCTGCCGTCGTTCACGTTCGGCCATGGGCGGCCTCGCTTCCTGTCCGTCTGGGCCTCACCGGACCCGCTTCACGGTCGAGCGCGACGGTACCAGCCGGTCAGCTCCTGGGCGGGGGCCGGTCCCGGACCCACACCTGGACGCCGCCGTCGAGCTCGCCGGCCAGGTCGTAGCCGGCGCGGCGGGCGACCGCCCCGGACCGGGGGTTCGCGACGTTGGCCCGGGCGAACAGCCGGCGAACGCCGAGGTCGTGGAGCGCCCAGTCGCTGAGGAGCTGCAGGGCGATCGTGGCCCGTCCCTCGCCCCGGGCCTCCGGGAACAACCAGTAGCCGACCTCGGCCCAGCCCCGCTCGGGTTCGACGAGGACGAACCCCACCTCGCCGAGGACGTGGTCGGGATCGTCGGGGATCGAGACGACGAGGTCGACGGCTCGGCCCTCGGCCCGGCGCTCGCCCTCGGCGGCGATCCAGTGGCGGGCGGCCTCGACCGACCGGTCCGACGGCACGGTGGTCCAGCGCACGACGTCGGGGTCGTTCCAGGCCCGAGACAAGGTGATCCCGTCGGCCACGCCCGGTGCCCACGGCCGGAGCGCGACCCCCGGCCCCCGCAGCGGGGGCATGGGCAGGGGGAACGGCGGCCGTGTGGCCGGCTCACCGGCCGGTGACGGGGAGGCGTGCGGGTCCTGGATGGTCGCAGTATGGCCCGGAACCGACCGCCCCGTCAGTGGGTTCGGTCACCTCTCGCCTCGTCGGCGACCCGGGCGAGCATGCCGTTGACGAACCGGTGGCTGTCCTCGGTCGAGTACCGCTTGGCCAGCTCCACGGCCTCGGAGATCACGGCGCCGGTCGGGACGTCGGACGCGACGAGCTCGTAGATGCCGAGGCGCAGGAGGGCGCGGTCGATCGCCGGCATGCGCTCCAGGGGCCAGGCGCGGGAGTAGCTGCGGATCGTGGCGTCGATCTGGCCCTGCAGGCCGCTGACCCCCTCCACCAGCTGGACGGCGAACTCGTCGGGCCGCACGGGCAGGTCGGTGAGCACCTCCGCGAAGGGCTGGAGCCCCCGCTGCTCGGCCTCGTAGAGGAGCGACACGGCCCGCTCGCGCGCCTCGCGACGGGTGCCGATCCCGTCGAACCCCGACACCCGGGGCGCGTCGGCGGACTCCTCGGGGTCCTCGGGCGCCTCGACGCTGAACGACTCGACCTGGTCGCCGTCGGCGAGGTCGAGCTCGGCCGGCAGTGGACGGTCGCGGCCGCCATCCTGGTGGGCGGACACGGCTAGGCCCGGGTGATGTAGTCGCCGGAGCGGGTGTCGATGCGGAGCGTGTCGCCGATGTTGACGAACAGCGGCACCTGCACGACCTTCCCGGTCTCGAGGGTGGCGGGCTTGCGGGCACCCGACACGCGGTCGCCCTGCACGCCGGGCTCGGTCTCGGTGACGGTGAGCTCGACGGCGGCCGGGAGGTCGACCCCGACGATCTCGTCGCCGTACATCTGCAGCACCGCCGAGTCGCTCTCGCGCAGGTAGTCCGCGGCCGACCCGAGCGACGCGGGATCGACGTTGCGCTGCTCGTAGGTCTCGCTGTCCATGAAGACGTAGTCGGCGCCGTCCCGGTACAGGTACTGCATGTCCCGCTTGTCGATCACCGCCTGCTCGACCTTCTCGCCGGCGCGGAACGTCTTGTCGAGCTGGGCCCCGGTGCGGACGTTGCGGAGGGTGGTGCGGACGAACGCCCCGCCCTTGCCCGGCTTGACGTGCTGGAACTCCACCACCTGGAAGAGCCCCTCGTTGAGGTTGAGGCTCATGCCGTTCTTGAGATCGTTCGTCGTGATGGCCATGGGGTTCCTTCGGACGGGCGTGGCGGTCAGACCACGGGGGACTTCGGGGCGAGCGTGACGGGTCGGCAACCGTCGCGGGTGACGACGACGGTGTCCTCGATCCGGACGCCACCGTGCTCGGGGAGGTACACCCCGGGCTCGACGGTGACCACGCAGCGGTGGGCCAATGTAGCAGTGGACCTCTGCCCCACCCGCGGGTCCTCGTGGATGTCGAGGCCGACGCCGTGCCCGGTGCCGTGGAGGAACGCGTCGGCCCAGCCGGCCGCCTCGATGACCGTGCGGCAGGCGGTGTCGACCTCGGCGGCGGGGACCCCCTCGGCGACCGCGGCCACCCCGGCCGCCTGGGCCTCGGCGACCACGTCGAACATGCGCTGCTGGGTGGAGGAGGGCTCGCCGACCATGACCGTGCGGGTCATGTCGGAGTGGTACCCCTCGAGGAGCGCGCCGAAGTCGAGGACCACGAGGTCGCCCTCGCCGATCCGCCGCGGACCGGGCCGATGGTGCGGGAGCGCACCGTTGGGACCCGAGGCGACGATCGTCTCGAAGCTGACGTCGTCCGCGCCCAGCCGCCGCATCTCGGTGTCGAGCTCCAACCCGAACTCGGCCTCGGTGGGGCCCTCGAGCAGCCGGGGGCGCACGGAGGCGAGCGCGGCGTCGGCGATCGCCGCGGCCGCGGCGATCCGGGCGATCTCCCCCTCGTCCTTGACCACCCGGAGCCCTTCGACGAGACCCTCGGTCGGCACCAGCTCGATCGACGGGAACCACGTGCCCTCGTAGGTGCGCTGCGCGGCCCAGGTCACCGCACCGGCCTCCAGGCCGAGTCGGGTCGCGCCGGCTGCGGTCACGGCCCCCACGACCGGACCGCGCTGGTCGGTGGCCACCTCGATGAGCGCGTCGACGCCCGCCGCCCCGAGCTGGTCGGACGCCTGCTGGCCGTAGCGGCCGTCGGTCACGAAGGTCAGGTCCCCGCCCGTGACGACGAGGAGGGCCGCGGACCCGGTGAACCCCGTGAGGTAGCGGATGTTGGTGAGGTCGGTCACGAGCAGGGCATCGACCCCGGCGTCGGTGAACGAGGCCCGCAGCGCCTCGACGCGCGGCGGGACCGTGGTGGGCGTCAGCGTCGAGCGGTCGACGGGTGACGTGGGCGACACGGTGGCGGACCTCCGAACGTGCGGGACCGGGCGAGCCTACGGGCGGTCGAGGAGATCGGCGACCACCTCGACCGCGATCCGGTAGCCGTCGCCCCCGAGCCCGGCGACGGTGCGATCGGCGACCGGTTCGACCACCGACAGGTGACGCCACGGCTCGCGCTGCTTCGGATCGGACAGGTGCAGCTCGACCACCGGGCCGTCGAACGCGTCGAGCGCGTCGTGCAGCGACCACGCGTAGTGCGTGAGCGCCCCGGGGTTGACGACGATCGCCGCGCACCGGCCCCGCGCCGCGTGGATGGCGTCGATCAGGTCACCCTCGTGGTTCGACTGCAGGTGCTCGAGGTCCAACCCCGCCGCCGTCGCGGCCGCGGCCGCCGTCGCGACGTGCTCGGCGAGGGTCGCGGTGCCGTAGATCGCCGGGTCCCGCTCGCCCAGCAGGTTCAGGTTGGGTCCGGAAAGCAGCAGGACGACGGGTCGCTCGGGCACTCCAGCAGCATCGCAGACCGCCGCCGGCACCGACCGCACCAGTTCCGGCGGTCATCGATCCTTCAGGCTAGAGTGACGTCCGACACGTCTTCCTGGCGTGCCGACGACCGAAGGGGAGAACGACGATGCGACGAGCCCCGCTCGTAGCCGTGATCACCATGCTGCTGCTGGTGACCACGTCCTGCCGCTACCTGACCATGAGCCAGAACCTCGAGGCCGACGGCGCCGCGAAGCCCTGGTGGTGCAATCCCACCGAGAGCAACATCAGGGTGAACGACGGCCCCGCGTCGGGTTCGGTCGACTGGTACGCCGGCGTCCAGAAGGCGCCGCTCACCTGGGCGCAGTGCCACCAGCTGTCCGCGTGGCTCGACGCCGCGAACGACTATGCCCTGCAGTGGCCGACCCTCGGCGAGGCCGAGGCCGACGGCTGGCGCATGGTCACCCCGTACTTCCCGGGGATGGGCACCCACCACGTCCGGGGCGGCGTGACCCCCGAGATGCTCGTCGACCCGGCGTTCGACCCGGAGAACCCGATCCTCGACGCGGTCGGCCTGGACGGGATCTTCGACCCCACCCAGCCCGACGTGCTCCAGTTCGACGGCAACGGGGCCAACGCCCGCCTGGTCGGCGCCGACTACTACGTCCGCACCAACACCGGCCTGCCGCCGGAGGGCTTCCCCGGCAACAACGACTGGTGGCACCACCACCCGTACATCTGCCACCGCTACAGCGATGCCCGCCAGATCGGGTTCAACATCTCGAACTCGCAGTGCGCCAACCTCGGCGGCGTCAACGTGAACCTGTCGAACTACTACATGCTGCACATCTGGACCCTGCCCGACCAGGTGTACACGCCCGACGTGTACGCCGGCATGGTCCCGTGCATCACCGGCGGCAGCGCCATCTGGGATCCGCAGGATTCCTGCCACGTCCAACGTTGAGCCGGCGCCCGCACCGCCGGGCGACCACGTGACCATCCGATGAGGCCGGGGCCCGAGGGCCCCGGCCTCATCCGATCCTGGACAACGCCTCGCGCAGCAACCCGGTGTCGGCGACCTTGACCGGCTCGACGCCGTCGGGCCCGTCGAGCACGAAGGTGATCCCGCCGACCGCCTTCTTGTCACGGGAGAACAGCGCCACCAGCTCGTCGTGGTCGACCCCGTCGGGCAGGCGCATCGGCAGGTCGTAGCCGGCGACCACCGCCCGGTGCTCGTCGACCCGGCGGCCGTCGATCCTCCCCAGCATCCGGGCGAGCTCCGCCGCGTAGACCAGCCCGATCGCGACGGCCTCGCCGTGGCGCAGGTCGTAGCTTCCGGCGGTCTCGAGCGCGTGGCCGAGGGTGTGGCCGTAGTTGAGGATCGCCCGGCGACCGCCCTCGCGCTCGTCGCCGGCGACGACATCGGCCTTGCACCGCACGCACGCGGCCACCGCCTCGTCGAGCGGCAGGTCGACGAGCCCGTCGACCCCGAGGAACGCGTACTTCGCCATCTCGCCGAGCCCGTTGCGGTACTCCCGCGGCGGCAGGGTGCGGAGCACCTCGGTGTCGCAGATCACGGCGCTGGGCTGCCAGAACGCGCCCACCAGGTTCTTCCCCTCGGGCAGGTTCACCCCGGTCTTGCCCCCGATGGCGGCATCGACCTGGCCGAGCAGCGTCGTCGACACGTGCACGACCGGCACGCCACGGTGGTACACGGCGGCGGCGAACCCGGCCGTGTCGGTGACCACGCCCCCGCCCACCGCGACCACGCAGTCGCCACGGTTGAGGCCCCACCGGGCCCAGTCGCGGCACAGGTCCTCGACCGTGCCGATGTCCTTGCCGTACTCCCCCTCGGCCATCGTGAACACCTGGTGGTCGACGCCTGGGTCGACCTCGACCGGGATCGACGCCTGGGTCACGACCGCGACCCGTTCGACGCCGACCGGCAGCACCTCGAGCAGGCGGTGGCGGGCCCCGGGCCCGACCAGCACCGGGTAGGAGCGATCCCCCAACGGGACCTCGAGCTCGATCATCGGACCTCCAGACCGTCCAGGACCGCCGGAGGCGCCTCGCCCCGTTCGACGATCGCCTCGACCACCGATTCGGCGATCCTCCACTTCGGCTTGACCCCGGCCTCGTGGTGCGGTCGCACCTCGATCACCACGTCGGCGACCTCGCGGTAGAGGGCGTCACGGTCCTCGTACATCCGGGCGAACAGCTCCTTCGGGTCCTGCCCGTCGAGCAGCGGCCGGTGGGGCTTCTGCTGGACGCGCGACGCGAGGAACCCCGGCTCGCCGTGCAGGTAGATGGTCGTGACGTCCGGTCCGGCGAGGAGCCGCCGGTTCTCCGGGCGCAGGACGACACCGCCCCCGGCGCCGACCACGATCGGCTCGGGGTCGGCCACCAGCGCGGCGAGCAGGTCCCGCTCGGCGTCGCGGAAGCCGTCCTCGCCCGCCGCCGTGAACCAGTCGGCGACCGAGCGGCCCGTGCGGACCTCCAGCTCGACGTCGGCGTCGACGAAGCGTCGGCCGAGCACCTTCGCCACCTTCTTGCCCACCGTCGTCTTGCCCGAGCCCATCAGGCCCACCAGCACCACGTGGGGCACCTCGCGCACGACGACCGGCCTCAGGTGCCGACCGGACCGTCGGCCAGCGCGGCGACGAACGACCGGTGGTTCGCCACCATCTCGGCCACCGAGTCGCCGCCGAACTTGCGGGCCGCCTCGTCGGCGAGGGTCAACGCGACCATGTGCTCGGCGACCACGCCGCACGCCGGCACGGCAGTGACGTCGGTCCGCTCCTTGAACGACACCCCGGCCTCCTTCGACAGGACGTCGACGGTGGCCAGGCTGGGCCGGTTCAGGGTCGCCAGCGGCTTCATGGCGGCGCGCACCACGAGCGGTTCCCCCGTGGAGATCCCGCCCTCGACACCACCGGCGAGGCTGGAGGACCGCTGGTAGCCGTCGTCGGCCGACCAGGTGACGGCGTCGTGGGCCTCGCTGCCCCGGCGACCGGCCACCTCGAAGCCCTCGCCGATCTCGACGCCCTTGATCGCCTGGATGCTCATCACCGAACGGGCCAGCGCGGCGTCGAGCTTGCGATCCCAGTGCACGTGGCTGCCGAGGCCGATCGGCACCCCGTAGGCGACCACCTCCACGACACCGCCGAGGGAATCCCCGTCCTTGGCCGCCAGCTTGATCTCCTCGATCATCGCCTCGGCCGTGGCGTCGTCGAGGCAGCGGACCTCGTTGGCGTCGACGGCCGCGAGGTCCTCGGGACGGGGCCGGATCCCGTGCGGCAGGCGGACCGGCCCCATCTGCACGACGTGGGACACGATCTCGACGCCGAGCGTGCCGAGCAGCTGCTTCGCGACCGTGCCGGCCGCCACCCGCGCCGCCGTCTCGCGGGCCGAGGCCCGCTCGAGCACGTCACGGGCATCGGTGAAGCCGTACTTCTGCATCCCGGCCAGGTCGGCGTGTCCGGGCCGGATCTGGGTCAGGGGCGCCCGGGTCGGACCGTCGACGGCCGCCGGCGACATCTCGGTGCCCCACTTCTCCGGGTTGCGGGTCCACTCGGTGTTGGCGATCTCGATGGCGACGGGCGATCCGAGCGTCCGTCCGTGGCGGACGCCACCGACGAGGGTGACGACGTCCTCCTCGAACCGCATCCGGGGCCCGCGGCCGTAGCCGAGGCGCCGGCGGGCCAGCTCGTCGGCGATGTCCTCGGCCGCGAGCTCGAGACCTGCGGGCACGCCTTCGAGCACGACCACCAGGGCCGCGCCGTGGGACTCTCCGGCGGTCAGGAAGCGGATCACGGCGGCCAACCTACCGGGCACCCCTCGGCCCGGACGCATCGAACTAGCGCAGTCCGACGGCCTCGAGGATCTGGTCGCTGGCCAGGATGGCGGCCACGGCGCCGAGGGCGAGCCACGGACCGAACGGGTAGGGGCGGGACTCCCGGCGCACGGCGAGCACCGCCACGCCGACCACGAGACCGAACACGCTCGCGAAGATCAGCGAGTAGACGACCAGCACCGGCTCGATCCACCCGACCCAGATCCCGAGGATCACCGCCAGCTTCACGTCGCCCATGCCCATGCCCTGCTTCTTCGTGACGAACTCGAAGCCGAACAGCATCACGGTGAGGAACCCGGCGTAGCCGAGCCCCGACAGGAGGGCCTGGGCGATGTGGCGACCCGGGTCGTCGGTCGTTGCGAACGACAGCACCACCACGGCGACGACCGACGCGATCATCGACGGGTAGGTGATCCGGTTCGGCAGCAGGTACAGCTCGAGATCGATGACCGACAGGGCGAGCAGGACCGAGAAGAGCAGGGCGTAGGGCACCAGCTCCCAGGACGCCCCGAACCGCAGCCCGGCGATCACCCACAGCACGGCGTTGCTCAGCTCGACCAACGGGTAGCCGGCCGGGATCTCGGTGCCGCAGGAACGGCACCGGCCGCGCAGCAGCACCCAGGAGACGACGGGGATGTTGTCCCGGGGCGAGATCGGCGCCTCGCACTGCGGGCACTTGGAGGGCGGTCGCAGGACCGACTCTCCCGAGGGAACGCGGACGATCACCACGTTCAGGAACGAACCGACCGCCAGCCCGAAGAGGGCGAGCAGCGGGAGCAGGAGCGCGTTGCTCAGGGCTTGACGCTCGAGAGGAACTTCAGCAGCGAGCTGCGGTCGGCGTCATCGCCCTTGGTGCCCTCCAGGTGGTCGACCGGCGGGTTCTCGTCCCACCCGACGGCCCGGAAGGCCTCCTCGGAGGTGCCGATCTCGTCGTCCGCTCCGGTGCTCTTGGCGAGGGCGTCCCACGCCACGGCCGGATCGGTGGACGGGGCGGGCGCCTCGACGGTCGGTGCCTCGGCGACCGGTGCATCGCCGAACGGATCGATGATCCCGGCGTGCGGCTCGTAGCTCGGGTCGAGGTCGTGGTCGACGGTGGCGAGGTCCTCGCCAGCGGCATCGGCGTGGGTGAACGCCGGGGCGTCGACGGCGCCGTCTCCGTCGGCGGAGAACGCGGTGCCGGCACCCGGGAGCGGCTCCGGAAGGAGCGCGTCCTCGCTGGTCTCGAGCACCACCGGACCCTCGTCGGCGGTCAGCCGGACGAAGTCGTGGTCGTCGACCGGTTCCGGGTCGACGAGCTCGTCCACCGCCGGCGACTCGTCGGGGAGGACCTCGTCGCCGCGGTGCTCGGTCCAGCCGTCGGCGGGGGCGCCCGCCCGGGGCTCGGAGATCAGCACCAGGCCGCCCTCGACCATGTCCTTGACCCGCTTGCTGGCGGCCAGGTCGCTCTCGGCGAACTGGCGGGCCACGGTGTGCACGGGGGCGCCGCCGGCCAGGACGGCGAGGAGCCGCCACTGGTCGCCGTCGATCGTGACCTCACCGGTCGCCAACTCGGGGGCCATGGTGACCCAGTGGTCGAGGGAGGGCACCACGCGGGTGACGTCCTGCCACTCGGTGTGCAGCGCCTCCGCCTCGGCCAGCGCCGCATCGACGTCCGCCGTGTCCGCATCGGCCGACGGCAGGTCGTCGTCGTCGAAGAGGAACGACCCGGCGTCGAACTGGAGGAGCTCGTAGACGATCTCGGCCGCCGACGACGCGCTCTCACGGCTCGTGACCGAGCCTCCGGCGATCGCGCCGTCACGGAACCAGACCTCGCCGGTGTGGGGCGAACCGGTCACCGCGAGGCGACCGGACTTGGCGGTACCGGCCAGCAGACGGAGCACGTCGGGAAGGGCGAACGATGCAAGGTCTCCCTGGAGTGCCACGGGTCCTCCTCAGAACACAGGGTGCGTGGGACCGTCCCATCGGCAGGAAGCCCGGGAACTTCAATGGTCGGGCCGGAACGGTCCCCAGACGCTACCCGCTCACGAACCCCCGCCGCGCGTCGGGCGGCCCGCCGCGGCCGACATCGCGTCGAGATCGGGTTCGACGTCGATCCACCGTCGGATCGAGAGCGCGGCCTGGTGCACGAGCATGCCCAGACCGTCGATCGCGACGGCGCCGGCCGACCGGGCGGCCCGCAGCAGCGGGGTCTCGAGCGGCTGGTACACGGCGTCGACGACGACCTGGCCGGGATGCAGCCGATCCGCCGGAACGGGCAGCGGCCCGTCCGCCCCGTCGGCCGCACCCATCCCGACCGACGTGGCGTTGACCAGGACCTCGGCGCCGGCGACGTCGCGCTGGTCGCCGACCCGACCGACCGACCCGGCGAGCTCGGCCGCCACGGTGGCGTTGCCGGCCGTGCGGTTCACCACCACGACCTCGGCGGCGCCGGCCGCGGCGAGCGCCCAGACGATCGAGCGGGCCGCTCCCCCGGCCCCGAGCACCGCGCACCGACGCCCCGAGACGTCGACCCCGTCGGCGGCCAACGCCGCCACCAGACCCGCGCCATCGGTGTTGTCGCCGACGAGCCGGTCACCGACCCAGGCGATCGAGTTCACCGCACCGAGCGCCGCCGCGGCCGGGGTGAGCTCGTCGAGCGCCGGGATCACGTCGGCCTTGTGCGGCATCGTCACCATCAGCCCGCCGATGCCGAGCGTCCGCATCGACCGCACGGCCTCCGCGCCCAGTCCGGGCGCCACGTCGAGGGCCATGAAGCTCCAGTCGACCCCGGCGGCCTCGAACGCCGCGTTGGCGATCGCCGGCGACCGCGAGTGGCGCACCGGATGACCGATGACCGCGGCCAGCGTCGTGGTGGCCGTCGGCCGCCGGTCAGCCACAGAGCTGCTTCTGGCGACAGACGGCCACGTTGCGGTTGTGCTCCTCGAGCGTGGCCGAGAACGAGTGCTCGCCCACATCGGTGAGCACGTAGTAGAGGAAGTGCGTGTCGGCCGGGTTGAACGCCGCGTCGAGCGCGTAGTCCCCCGGGGCGCCGATCGGCGTCGGCGGGAGGCCCTTGCGGCTGTTGCGGGTGTTGTAGGGCCCGTCGGTCTCCCGGTACTGGTTCGCCGTCATCCCCTCCAGCTCGGCGCCGTACTCGTCGACGGCGTCGATGCCCAGGAACGGGAACTGCCCGGTCGCGTCGGTGAGGCGGTTGTAGATCACCGAGGCGACCGTCGCGGCCTCGTCGGCCCCGGCCGCCTCGGCCTGCACCATCGACGCGACGATGAGGACGTCGTAGGTCGTGAGGTCGAGGCCGTACCGCTCGTTGAGCTCCGCGACGGCGGTCGACGGGTCGTAGGACTGCACCCGGATCTCCATCTCGTCGGCCAGCATCCCGAGCACGTCCTCGGCCGCGGCGTCGGGACGAACGTCGTAGGTGGCCGGGAAGAGCAGGCCCTCCATCGACGTCGAGCCCGAGGGCTGCAGGGTCGAGGTCACCGTGCCGTCGTCGAGGACGGCCTCCAGGGCATCGACCGACAGCCGCGGGATCTTCTCGTGGGTCCGGGCGACGATCTCCGCCACCGTCAGACCCTCGGGCACGGTGAGCTTGACGACCTCCGCGTCGATGCTCTGGCCGGTCGGGCCGGCCGCCAGCACCTCCAGGGCCAGGTCGACCGAGGAGTTCTCCTGGAAGACGTAGGCGCCGGCCTCGAAGGGGCCGGCGTCCTTCCGGCTCGCGTAGAAGTTGAACACCATCGAGTTCGGGATCACGCCGTTGCGCTCGAGGATCGAACCGATCCCGCTGGTGGACGCCCCGCGCGGGATCTGCACCGCGATCTCGTCCCCGGGCGGGCCCGGCGGATCGAGCTGGCGGTCGTACCACCACATCACCGAGCCGGCGACGAGACCCATCGCCACGACCACCACGCCGAGGACGACGGCCCAGCGGGGCAGCTTGCCGGGATGGTCGTGGTCGTCGTCGTCCGGGTCCGACCCCCGTCGGTGACCGGAACGGTCGCGCCGAGGCGGGGTGGCCGGCCCGCGACGTCCCGGCTCGTCGTCGAGGGCGGCTCCGAGCTCGCCCGATGCATCCTCCTCGACCAGCTCCGGGTCGTCGACCCAGAGGCCGTCGTCGATGTGCTCGTCGGTCACGGGCGCGTGCTCCCGGTCGTCATGCGGAGGGTCCCTCGTCGTCGTGGGGAGCCGATCCGGTCCCTCGATCCAACCAATCCTGCAGGATGACGGCGGCCGCCATCATGTCGACGACCCGGCGACGGGCGCGGGCGTCGAGGTCGCCGCGCTCGCGCAGCGCCCGGTCGGCGATCCGGGTGGTGAAGCGCTCGTCGTGCACCTCGACCGGCACCGGGAGCAGCGCGGCCAGCTCGTCGCGCTCGGCCAGCACGGCCCGGGCGGCCGGGCCCAGCTCCCCCTGCAGGTCCACCGGCAGCCCCAGCAGGACGATCTCGGCCTCGTAGTCGCGGACCAGCTCGGCCAGCTCGCGGTGCAGGCGGGGACGGTCGCGGTGGCGGTCCACCGTCGTGACCGGGGTCGCGACGCGGCCGTCCGCATCGCAGACCGCGACCCCGATGCGCTTCTCGCCCAGATCGAGCGCCAGCACCCGCACCGTCAGGCGATCCCCGCCGCCGCACGAGCGAGGTCGAGCGCGTCGTCGATGCGCTCCGCGTCCTTGCCGCCAGCGACGGCGAGCTCGGGGTTCTTGCCGCCACCGCCCTTGACGGCCTTCGCGGCGTCGGCGATGAGCACGCCCGCGTCGAGGTCGCTGTCGGGGGTGACCGCGGCGACGAGCGCGACGCCGCCGCCCTCGGGCGCCCCGATGAGCACCACCGCCCGCACTCCCTCGCGGTCGCGCACGGCGACGCCGAGGCTGCGCAGGTCGTCGCGGGCCAGGCCGTCGACGCGGGCCACGACGACGCCGTCGACCGCCTGGGCCGCGAGGTCGTCGGCCCCGCCGGTGGCCAGCTTGGCCTTGAGCGAACGCACCTCGTCGCGGAGGTCGCGCAGCTCGGCCAGCCGCTTGTCGATGCCGTCGAGCAGCTCGGTGCGGGGCACGCCGACCCGGTCGGCGGCGTCGGCCAGCTCGGCCTCCTCGGTGCGGATGCGATCGATCGGCCCGAACCCGGTGATCGCCTCGATGCGCCGCAGGTTGGACCCGATCGAGCTCTCCGAGACGATCTTCGACGGACCGATGTCGCCGGTGCGGCGCACGTGGGTGCCGCCGCACAGCTCGGTCGAGTGGGGACCGGCCTCGAGCACCCGGACCAGATCGCCGTACTTCTCGCCGAAGAACGCGATGGCGCCGAGCTCGGAGGCCGCGTCCTTGGTCGTCTCGAAGTGGTGCACGGGGTGGTTCGCGAGCACGTCGGCGTTGACGAGGTCCTCGATGCGGGCGATGTCGCCGGGCGCCACGGCCTCGAAGTGGCTGAAGTCGAAGCGGAGGCGGTCGGGCGCGACGAGCGAGCCCTGCTGCTTGACGTGCGGCCCGAGCACCTCGCGCAGCGCCCAGTGGAAGAGGTGGGTGGCCGTGTGGTTGCGACGGATCGCGTCGCGGCGCTCGACGTCGATGGCCGCCCGGACGGTTGCCCCGACGACCGGTTCGCCCTCGGTGACCACGACCACGTGCCGGGTGAGCCCGGGCACGGCGTACTGCGTGTCGCGCACCTCGCACGCGAGGCCGTCTGCGGTGATCGTGCCGGTGTCGCCCACCTGGCCACCGCTCTCGGCGTAGAACGGCGTGCGGTCGAGGAACACGCTCACGGTGCCGTCGGCCGAGGGCACGACGCCCACGACCCGCGCGTCGGCCTCGAAGGTCTCGCGGCCCACGAACTCGGTGGTGCCGTGCTCGGCGAGGATCGCGGCGAACGCGTCGGTCTCGTCGCCCGCCGCCAGCGAGCCCTTCTTGCCGCTCGCCCGGGCGCGATCGCGCTGCTCGGCCATCGCGGCGTCGAAGCCGGGACGGTCGAGCCCGTGGCCGCGGTCCTCGACGATCTCGCTCGTCACCTCGAGCGGGAACCCGTAGGTGTCGTGGAGCTGGAACGCCACGGTGCCGGGCAGATCCGCGCCCTCGGGCAGTTCGGCGAGCGCGCCGTCGAGGATGGCCAGACCGCTGCGGAGCGTGCGCCGGAACTGCTCCTCCTCGCGGGCGAGGGTGCCGGTGATGAGGTCGGCCTGGTCGTGCAGGACCGGGTAGGCCTCGCCCATCAGGTCGATGGTGTGCTCGGCCAGGGCGGGGGTGATGGGCCGCTCGACGTCGAGCAGGTACGCGAAGCGGATCGCCCGGCGGATGATCCGCCGGAGCACGAAGCCCCGGTCCTCGTTGGACGGCACGACGCCGTCGGCCACCAGGAACGACATCGTCCGGGCGTGGTCGGCGAGCAGCTTGAGGGCGATGTCGGACTGCGCCGACGCGCCCCGCTTCACGCCGGTCAGCTCCTCGGCCCGCCGGACCAGGCTCGCCAGCTCGTCGGTGTCGAACACGTCGGCCCGGTTCGCGATCGCTCCCAGGATGCGCTCCAGGCCGGCGCCGGTGTCGATGTTCTGGCTGTCGAGGGTGCGCAGGCTGCCGTCGTCGCGCCGGAAGAACTGCTGGAAGACCAGGTTCCAGTACTCGACGTAGCGGTCGTCCGACGCCGGGTTCCCCGGGCCCCCGCCCTCGCCGAACTCCGGCCCGAAGTCCCAGAACAGCTCCGACGACGGGCCGCACGGTCCGGTGTCGCCCATCTCCCAGAAGTTGTCCTCGTCGAGCCGGACGATCCGCTCGATCGGGAACCCCACCTCGTCGACCCAGAGCTGCACCGCCTCGTCGTCGTCGACGTGGCAGGTGACCCAGATGCGCTCGGCGTCGAGGCCGAGCACGTCGGTCGAGAACTCCCACGCCCAGCGGATCGCGTCGGCCTTGAAGTAGTCGCCGAAGCTGAAGTTGCCCAGCATCTCGAAGAAGCTGAGGTGGCGCAGCGACCGGCCGATGTCGTCGAGGTCGTTGTGCTTGCCCCCGGCGCGGACGCAGCGCTGGATCGAGGTGGCCCGCGGCGGCTGCCAGGGCACCTGCTCCTCGCCGGCGAAGTACGAGACAAACGGCATCATCCCCGAGTTGGTGAACATCGGGGCCGACGGGTGGTGCGGGATCAGCCCGGCCGACGGCACGTCGGTGTGCCCGCGGACGGTCCAGAACTCGGTCCAGGCGGAACGAAGCTCCTGCGCGTGCATGGTCTCGGGGTTCTCCGGTTCGCGGGCGGGGGGCCGAGGAGCCTCCCCGGCGAAGGGACCAGCCTACCGATCGACCGCAGCCGGCCTCACCGGGATCTGCCCCGACCTGCGGCGCGGCCGGTTCAGCGGCGGGGCCGGCGGTGGTGGCGCACGCGGCTCGGAGGACCCGGTCGACCCACCGAGGGAGGCGGCGGCGCCGGGCGCTGACCGACGTAGGTCCGCTCCTCCACCCGGGCCCGCAGCTCGGCCTCGGTACTGCGCATGGCGTCCCGGCCCTCGACCGCCGCCACCCGCACGGCGTTGCCCAGGTTGCGGGCCGACGCCGCGGCCCGGTCGGCCACCTGCTCGGGCATGTAGCGCTCGACGGTCTCCTCCACCCGGCGCTTGGCCCAGAACGCCCCCGCGGCCCCGACCGCCATGCCCGTGGACATCCAGAACGCACGTTTGAACATCAACGATCCCTTCGCAGCCGGCGGGCGGCCCGGCTCGCGCCGGAGGTGACCGCCACGGTCTTGATCACGGGCGCGGACAACGCCCGGTAGGCGAGCTTGGAGGTGGCGTCGACGGTCGCCGAGATCGACTCCGCGCTCCCGACGAGCCGGTCGATCCGGTCGAGCTCCTCGTTGGCCTCCTCGAGCGCGACGCGCAGGTCGTCGACCAACGGCACGACCTGGGCGTTCAGCTCGTCGAGGCTGCGCCGCAGCGCTCGCACCGACGCCAGCAGCCGACCCAGCGCCACCACGATCGCCACCACGGCCACGATGCTGCACCCGGTGACCACGACGATCGCCAGGTCCGACCCCGACATCTCCGCCAGAACAGACATCACCACCCCCACCCCCGACGAACTGGCGTAGCTCCTGGCTGCATGGCCACCAGAACCTACGCCAGTTCGTCGGGGGTGGGGGTGGACCGGTCGTTCCGGGCACGCATGCGGTCGGCGATGCGGGCCTCGTGGCCGCGGTCGGTCGGCTCGTAGTACCGCCGGCCGGCGACCTCGGGGGGCCGGTACTCCTGGGGGACCCAACCGCTCGGATCGTCGTGGGGGTACCGGTAGCCGACGCCGTGGCCCAGCTTCGCGGCGCCCTGGTAGTGGCCGTCGCGCAGGTGGGCGGGCACGCCCGACGACGGCCGATCGCGCACGTCGGCCAGCGCGGCGCCGATCGCCGTGGTGGCACGGTTGCTCTTCGGGGCCGTCGCCAGGTGGATCACCGCCTGGGACAGGTTGAGCTGTGCCTCGGGCAGCCCGACGTGCTCCACGGCCTGCGCGGCGGCCACCGCGACCACGAGCGACATCGGGTCGGCCTCGCCGATGTCCTCCGACGCCAGGATGATGAGCCGCCGGACGATGAACCGCGGGTCCTCCCCCGCCTCCAGCATCGTGGCCAACCAGTAGAGGCCGGCATCGGGATCCGAGCCCCGGATGCTCTTGATGAACGCCGAGATCACGTCGTAGTGGTCGTCGCGGCCGTAGCGCATCGCCTTCGTGCCGAGCGCGGCCTCGGCGTCGGCCAGCGACACCCGCGCTCGAGCGTCGCCCGCCGGGTCCTGACCGGCGCGCTGGCGGGCCAGGGCGACCGCCACCTCGAGGCTGGTGAGCGTGTGCCGGCCGTCGCCGTTGGCCCGCGACGCGAGGTGCTCGACGGCGTCCTCGTCGGCGTCGACGCCCTCCGCGGCGAGGGCCCGACCGATGAGGTCGCGGGCCGCGACCGGGTCGAGGGCCCGCAGCCGGAAGAGCGTCGACCGGCTGAGGAGCGGCGGGTTGACCTCGAAGTACGGGTTCTCCGTCGTCGCCCCGACGAGGGTGAGGAGCCCGGACTCGACCGACGGCAGCAGCGCGTCCTGCTGCGCCTTGTTGAAGCGGTGCACCTCGTCGAGGAACAGGATCGTGCCCTGGCCCCGCTCCCCCAGCCGCTGCTCGGCCCGGGCGACGACCTCCCGCACGTCCTTCACCCCGGCGGTCACCGCGGAGAGCGTCTCGAACGCCTTCGACGTGTGCCCCGCGATCACCCGGGCGAGGGTGGTCTTGCCGGTCCCCGGCGGCCCCCACAGGATCACCGAGGACAGCGTGTCGGACTCGATCAGCACCCGGAGCGGCTGCTCGGGGCCGATGAGGTGGTCCTGGCCCACGATGTCGTCGAGCGTCCGCGGTCGGAGCCGGTCCGCGAGCGGGGCCCGGCGGGAGAGCTGCTCCTCGGCAGCGGCGCCGAACAGGTCATCGGCCATGGAGCCACCGAGCGCGCGACATCCCGCCGAGGGTAACCCCAACCGTTCTGGCGTAGGTCCTGGTGGTCGACCCACCACGACCTACGCCAGAACGGGCCGGGGTTCAGGTCGGTTGCGGAGTGGTGGGTTCGACCTTCGTCGCGGCCGGCTGCTCGGGACGGGCGTCGACGCCGGCCTCCTTGCGCTGCTGGGCCGTGATCGGCGCCGGCGCGGAGGTGAGCGGGTCGAACCCTCCCCCGGTCTTCGGGAACGCGATCACCTCGCGGATCGAGGGCGCTCCGCTCAGGAGGGCGCAGATGCGGTCCCAACCGAAGGCGATGCCGCCGTGGGGCGGGGCGCCGTAGCGGAAGGCCTCCAGCAGGAAGCCGAACTTCTCCTCGGCCTCCTCGGGGCCGAGGCCCATGACCTGGAAGACCCGCTCCTGGACGTCGCGCCGGTGGATACGGATCGAGCCGCCACCGATCTCGTTGCCGTTGCAGACGATGTCGTAGGCGTAGGCCACGGCGCTGCCGGGGTCGGTGTCGAAGGTGTCGATGCACTCGGGCTTGGGCGAGGTGAACGCGTGGTGCACCGCGGTCCAGGCGCCCGAACCGACGGCCACGTCGTCGGTCTCGCTCGTCGGCTCGAAGAGGGGTGCGTCGACCACCCACGTGAACGCCCACGCCGACTCGTCGATCAAGCCGGCCTGGCGGGCGATCTCGCCCCGGGCCGCGCCGAGGAGGGCCCGAGCGGCCCGCGGCGTGGCGGCCGCGAAGAAGATCGCGTCGCCGGGCTCGGCGCCGACGTGGCCGGGGAGGGCGTCCTTCTCGGCGTCGGACAGGTTCTTGGCCACGGGGCCCTTGAGCTCGCCGTCGTCGCCGATGAGCACGTAGGCCAGGCCCTTCGCCCCCCGGGCCTTGGCCCAGTCCTGCCAGGCATCGAGCTGCTTGCGGGTCTGGCCGGCACCGCCCGGGAACACGACCGCCCCGACGTAAGGGGCCTGGAACACCTTGAACGTGGTGCCGGCGAACAGCTCCGTGCACTCGGTGAGCTCGACGCCGAAGCGCAGGTCGGGCTTGTCGGAACCGAACCGCTCCATGGCCTCCGCGTAGGTCATGCGCGGGATGGGGGTGTCGATCTCGTGGCCGATGAGGGCCCAGAGCTCGCGCACGATCCGCTCGCCGAGCGCGATGACGTCGTCCTCGGTCACGAAGCTCATCTCGATGTCGAGCTGGGTGAACTCCGGCTGGCGATCGGCGCGGAAGTCCTCGTCGCGGTAGCAGCGGGCGATCTGGAAGTACCGCTCGAGGCCGCCGACCATGAGGAGCTGCTTGAAGAGCTGCGGGCTCTGCGGGAGCGCGTACCAGGAACCGGGTCGGAGCCGGGCCGGGACGACGAAGTCGCGGGCGCCCTCGGGCGTGCTCCGGGTGAGCGTCGGGGTCTCGACCTCGACGAAGTCCTCGTCGTGCAGCACGCGGCGGGCCGTGCGGTTGACGTCGCTGCGGAGCCGGATGGCGGCGGCCGACTCGGCCCGGCGGAGGTCGAGGTAGCGGTACTTGTACCGGACCTCGTCGGAGACCTGGGTGGCCTCGTGCTCCTCGATCGGGAAGGGCAGCACGGCCGAATCGCTGAGCACCTCGACCTCGGTGGCCTCGACCTCGACGGTGCCGGTGGCCAGGTTGGGGTTGTCGTTGCCCTCGGGCCGGCGGGTGACGGTGCCGGTCACCCGCAGGCAGAACTCCGAGCGCAGCGGGTGCGCGACCGCCTCGTCGTGGATCACCACCTGCACCACGCCGCTGGCGTCGCGCAGGTCGATGAAGGCCACGCCGCCGTGGTCCCGCCGCTTCGCCACCCAGCCGCACAGGACCACGTCGGTGCCGACGTCGCCCTCGCGGAGGTCGCCGTTGCGGTGGGTGCGGAGGCCGAGGAGGTCGGTCATGGTGCGTCCTTGGAGGGCAGGTCGGTGAGGAGGGCGGAGACGTGGGCGACGAGGTCGGCGCGGGGCACCGTGGTCTGCTCGGCGCCGAACTCCGCGAGCGGTCGGACGGTGGCGACGCCGTCGGCCACCTCCTGGTCGCCGACGATCACGGCGAACGGGGCGCCGGAGCGGTCGGCGGCCTTCATCTGGGCCCGCATGGCCCGCTGGTCGAAGGCCCGATCGCAGCGGATGCCGGCGGCCCGCAGCTCACGGGTGAGCTCGCGGGCGTGGGCGCCACCGGTGACGTCGACGACGAACACGTCGAGGGCGGTCGGGGGCGCGGGGAACACGCCCTCGGCGTCGCAGGCGATGAGCAGCCGCTCGATGCCCGACCCGAAGCCGATGCCGGGGGTGGGCGGCCCGCCCAGCTCCTCGACCAGGCCGTCGTAGCGGCCGCCGCCGAGGATCGTGGCCTGGGCGTTGTCGACCAGGGTGGGCACGAACTCGAACGTGGTGTGGGTGTAGTAGTCGAAGCCCCGCACGAGCCGCGGGGCCATGGTCGGCTCGATCCCGACGGCGCTCAGCCCGTCGACCACCGCCGCGAAGTGCGCCTCGGACTCGGGCGACAGGTGATCGGCGATCGCCGGCGCCTCGGCGGTGACGGCCCGGGTGGCCCGGCGCTTGGAGTCGAGCACCCGCATGGGGTGGACCTCGACGCGGGCCTGGTCCTCCGGGTCGAGGTCGCCGACGCGCTCGCGCAGCCAGCCCTGGAGCACCTCGACGTAGCGCACGCGGTCGTCGACGGTGCCCATGGTGTTGAGCTGGAGCTCGACCTGGCGCAGGCCGAGCGCGTGGAGGAACTCGGCCGCGATCGTCACCACCTCGACGTCGGCCTCGGGATCGGCGGTGCCGAGCAGCTCCAGGCCGACCTGGTGGTGCTGGCGGAACCGACCGGCCTGCGCGTTCTCGTACCGGAACGCCGGCGTGGCGTACCAGACCTTCCACGGCGTGAGCGGGTGGTGCTGCACGAAGGCCCGCACGACCGACGCCGTGCCCTCGGGGCGCAGGGCGATGTGCTGGCCGCCCTTGTCCTCGAAGTCGTACATCTCCTTGCGCACCGCGTCGGCGCCCTCGGACTCGCGTTGGAAGACGCCGATCTCCTCGAACATCGGCGACTGCACGAGCCCGTAGCCGGCCCGCTCGACGGTCGCCGCGTAGGTCGCCAGCAGGGCCTCCCACCGGGCCGATGCCGGCGGGAGCACGTCCTGCGTGCCCTTCAGGGCCTGGTACCGGGGTCGAGCCATGGGGAGCCGAGGCTACCGGCCCACCCGCCCCACCTCGAAAGCCGTTCCCGGCCCGATCCAACGTTGTCCGGAAGTAGGCGCATTGCGCGCACTTCCGGACAAAGAACGAGGGGTGGGGGGTGGGTGGGGGGCGGGGTGGGGGTCAGTCGGGGGCGCGGCGTGGGAGGGAGTGGTCCCAGTCGGCGAGGAGGGTGCGGATCGCGGTGGACAGGACGAGCGGCTCGTCGAGCATGCCGTGGTGACCGGCCTCCGGCAGCTCCACCACGGGGGCGTTGCGACCGAGTCGCTGGTACATCGACTCACCGATGTCGGGGGTGACCAGGCCGAACTCGGCCCGCAGCAGCGCGAACCGGCACCGGACCTCCGGCAGGTACGGCAGCGCCACCGCCCGGATCGACCCGGCGAACGCGCTGAACACGTGGTGGTCGAACGCCCAGCTCCACCCGCCGTCGACCTCGCGCAGCGACCGACGGGCGACGTGGTGCATCACGTACGGCAGGTAGTGGGCCTGGGGCGGCACCGCCCGGAAGTGGCCGAGCGCCTCCTCCCGCGTCGGGTACACCTTCGGGCGGCCGAACGCCCGGCCGGCCTGGGCGTGGCCGATCTCGGGGTCGGGCTCGGTCACCGGCGAGTCGACGACGATCGCACCGGCGAGGCGGTCGGCGTGGATCGCCGCGGTGGCGATCGTGATCATCCCGCCCATCGAGTGGCCGATGACGACCGGGTCGCCCTCGATGCCGGCGTCGTCGGCCACGGCCACGACCTCGTCGGCCCACTGCTCGAGCGAGTACTGGTCGCGCCACCCGCTCTGCCCGTGGCCGGACAGGTCGAGGGCCACCACCCGGTACTGCCGGGAGAACGGCGCGGCGACGTGGGTCCACCAGTGCGCGTGGGCACCGCCACCGTGGACGAACACCAGCCCCCGCCGCCCGGGCTCGCCCCACGCCAGGTAGTGCACGGCGGTGCCGTTGACCTCGACGTACTCGTCGAAGAACGGGATGTGCAGCGCCCGACGGAACCAGTCGGGGGCGTCGGGGCTGATCAGCTCGTCGACCGGGGAGACCACGGGTCGAACGGTACCCGCGGCGCCGTCAGCCGACGGTGGCCGCGCCGGGCAGCACCCGGAACGAGTCGTACACGCCGTCGATCCGCCGGATGCCCCCGAGGACCGTCGACAGGTGGGCCGGGTCGCCGAGCTCGAACTCGAAGCGCATCGACGCGGTGCGGTCGCCGCCGGCGACCAGGTTGCAGGTGAGGATGTTGACGTGGGCGTCGGCGAGCACGACCGACACGTCGCGCAGCAGGTTCGGTCGGTCGATGGCCTTGACCTCGATGGCGGCGACGAAGGACCCGCCGGCGTAGTCCTCGTCCCACTCGACCTCGATGAGCCGGTCGCCCTGGCCGTCCTGGAGCGAGGCGGCGTTGGAGCAGTCGGCCCGGTGGACCGAGACGCCGCGACCCCGGGTGACGAAGCCGATGATCTCGTCGCCCGGGACCGGTGTGCAGCACCGCGACAGGCGGACCATGACGTCGTCCAGGCCCTCCACGTGGACGCCGGCGCCCGGCCGGGAGGAGCGGTCGGCGCGCTCGCCGTTGACGGTGCGGGGCAGCTGCTCCTCGCGGCCGGGGTCGCCCGAGCGGAGGAGCTTCGAGATCCGTCCGACGACGGCTTCGGGCGAGACGTGGTGCTCGCCGATCGCGGTGTAGAGCGCCTCGACGTCGACGTAGTTGAGGTCCTTGGCCGCCTCCTCCAGCACCGAGGCGGGCAGCTTCTGGGTGGGCAGGCCCTCCCGGCGGAGCTGCTTCTGGAGGTCCTCCCGGCCGTTCTCGCGCGCATCCTCCCGACGCTCCCGGGAGAACCACTGGCGGATCTTGTTGGCGGCCCGCGGGGTCTGCACGATCTGGAGCCAGTCGCGGCTCGGGCCGGTGCCCTCGACCTTGGAGGTGAAGATCTCGCAGGTGTCGCCCGAGTTGAGCACGTGGTTGAGCGACACCAGCCGACCGTTGACCCTGGCCCCGACGCAGGCGTGGCCGACCTCGGTGTGGACGGCGTACGCGAAGTCGATCGGCGTCGATCCCTTCGCCATGGTGAGGACCTTGCCCTTGGGCGTGAAGACGTAGACCTCGTCCTGGTCGAGGTCGACCTTCAGGGTCTCCATGAACTGGGCGGGGTCCGACGTCTCCTGCTGCCAGTCGACGATGCGGTTCAGCCAGGCCAGCTCGTCGGTCGGACCACCGTGCTTGTAGGCGAAGTGGGCGGCGACGCCGAACTCGGCGCGGTGGTGCATCTCGCTGGTGCGGACCTGCACCTCGAGCGGCTTGCCCTGGGGCCCGATCACGGTGGTGTGCAGCGACTGGTACAGGTTGAACTTGGGCATGGCCACGTAGTCCTTGAACCGCCCCTGCACGGGCCGCCAGGTGGCGTGGATCGAGCCGAGGGCGGCGTAGCAGTCCCGCACCGAGTCGACGAGCACCCGGATCCCGACCAGGTCGAAGATGTCGTCGAACTGGCGGCCCTTCACGACCATCTTCTCGTAGATGCTCCACAGGTGCTTCGGCCGGCCGCTCACCTCGGCCTCGACACCGAGCTCGGACAGCCGCTGCCGGACCTGTTCGAGCACCTGCTCCAGGTAGAGCTCGCGCTCGGGCGCCCGGTTGGCGACCATGTGGTCGATCTCCGCGTACTGCTTGGGGTGCAGGGTGGCGAAGCTGAGGTCCTCCAGCTGCTGCTTGAGGTCCTGCATGCCGAGTCGGTGGGCCAACGGGGCGTAGACGTCGAGGGTCTCGCGGGCGATGCGGATCTGCTTCTCCGGCGCCATCGCGCCGAGCGTGCGCATGTTGTGCAGCCGGTCGGCCAGCTTGATCATGAGGACCCGCAGGTCCTTCGCCATGGCCACCAGCATCTTGCGCATGGTGGCGGCCTGCTGCTCGGCCTTGGAGTCGAACTGGACGCGGTCGAGCTTGGTGACCCCGTCGACGATCCAGGCCACGTCGTCGCCGAACGCGTCGGCCACCTGCTGGAGTGTGACGCCGGTGTCCTCGACCGAATCGTGCAGCAGCGCGGCGGCCACCGTGACGTCGTCGAGGCCGAGGTCGGCGACGATCTTGGCCACCGACAGCGGGTGGTGGATGTACGGCTCCCCGCTCTTGCGGGACTGACCCCGGTGCGCCGACGCGGCCAGGTCGTAGGCCTGGGAGATCATCGCCGTCGACGTCTTGGGGTGGAACTGCCGGTACGAGGCGAGCAGGGGCGCGGTCTCGACCGAGGCGGGGGCGCTCGAACGGCGCCAGGGAAGCACTCGACTCACCGCAGGCACGGACCCAGCCTACGGCGACCGGGGGCTACTCCCCTGCGTAGGTGATGACCGACGTGATGTGGTGATCGCCGAGCTGCTCCCGACCCGGGAGGAACGCGAGCTCGATGAGGAAGGCGAAGCCGGCGACCTCGCCGCCGAGCTTCTCGACCAGACGGGCGGTGGCCCCCGCCGTGCCGCCGGTGGCGAGGACGTCGTCGACGATGAGCACCCGTTCGCCGGGCAGGATCGCGTCGCGGTGGATCTCGAGCAGGTCGGTGCCGTACTCGAGCTCGTACTCCTGGCGCTCGATCTCCCACGGGAGCTTGCCGGCCTTGCGCACCGGGACGAAGCCGGCGCCGTAGCGATCCGCGACCGGGGCGGCGAGGATGAAGCCACGGGCCTCGGTGCCGAGCACCTTGGTCACCGAGGCGTCCTCGAACGGGGCCGCGAGCTGGTCGATGGCCGACCGGAAGGCGACCGGGTGGCCGAGGAGCGGCGTGATGTCCTTGAAGACGATCCCGGGGCTCGGGAAGTCGGGGATGTCGCGGATGTGCGTCGAGATGTCGATCGGGTCGGTGGTCATCGTCGTCGTCCTTGCTTGCGGGGCCGTGGCGCGTTGCCACCGGCGAGGACCGCGGTCTTGACCGGGTCGTCGTCGACGTCGGGATCGTCGTCGGCCGCGACCTCGCCGTGGCCCCGCTCGGCGATCTGCGCCCGCAGCTCCCGGTACCGGGGCTCGCGCTCCTTCAGCAGCGCGAGGAGCGGCGTGGCGATGAAGATCGACGAGTAGGCGCCGGACACGAGCCCGAGGAACAGGGCGACGCCGAACTCCTCGAGGGTGGTGGCCCCGAGGATGAACGAACCGACCACCAGCACCGACAGGATCGGCAGCAACGTGGTGATCGAGGTGTTGAGCGACCGCATGAGCACCTGGTTGAGCGACAGGTTGGCCATGTCGGTGTAGGTCATCTTCGACCGTTTGGTGAGCAGCTTGGTGTTCTCGTCCACGCGGTCGAACACGACGATGCCGTCGTAGATGGAGTAGCCGAGCATGGTGAGCAGCGCGACCACGGTGCTCGGGGTGACGGGCAGCCCGAGCAGCGCGTAGATCCCGACCACCATCAGCAGGTCGTGGAAGAGGGCGATCACCGTGGCCAACGCCATCTTCGCCTCGAACCTGATCGTGATGAACAGGGCGATCACGATCAGGAAGACGATGAGCGCGGTCCGCGCCTTCTCCGAGATCTGCTTGCCCCACGACGGGCCGACCGTGTCGACGGTGACCTGGTCGACCGGGGTGCCGGTGAGCTCGGACAGCTTCTGGCTCACGTCCAGGCTGACCTGGGTCCGCTGCTGGGACTCCAGCGCCTCCAGTGCCTCGACGTCGGTCTCCATGCGGGACGCGGAACGGTTGGCGACCGCGGCCTGCTGGTCCTCGGCGGCCTCGTCGAGCGCGGCGGGCAGGGCGTCGATCTCGGACTGGACGGACGTCAGCTCGTCGGGGACGGCGGTCGGGAACGGCCCCTCCAGCTCCGACAGGTTCCCGTAGACGCGGTCGAAGGCCTTGCGCGACGCGGACGGCACGGTGTCGCGCAGGTCGTCGAGGTCGGAGACGGCGGTGGAGAGCGCCTCGGTGGTCGCCGCGGCCGGTTCCGACGACGTCTCGGCCTCGACGTTGATCTGGCGGACGTTCTCGCCGTCGGAGACCTGGGTGACCTCCTGGACCTGCACGTCCTCGTAGCCCAGCTCGGCCATGGCGTCCTGCACCTGGGCGACCGTCGCCGAACCGGCCTCGACCCGCCAGATGGTGCCGCCGGTGAAGTCGATGCCGAGGTTGAGGCCGCGGGTGGCGAGCGTGACGCCGCCGACGAGCAGCAGCACGGCGGAGATGCCGAACCACAGCTTCCAGCGGGACACGATGTCGTAGTGGTTCTCGCCGTGGTACAGGCGGGACCACACCCCACGCTTCTTCGTCGTCACCGGACCGTCGGCCCCGGGTCTGCCCTGCTGGAGGTCGACGCCGCTCACGACACCGCTCCCTTCGCCCGGACCTGTTGGTCGGTCGAGGACCCGAGCCCGAAGAACTTGGCCCTGGCGAACCGGGGCGACCGCGACAGCAGGAGCACGAGCGGTCGGGTGAACGCGATGGCGACCACCAGGTCGAGGATCACCGAGATCCCGAGGAAGTAGGCGAAGCCGCGCACCGGGCCGACGGTGAGCCACCAGAGGAGGAACGCACCGATGAAGGCCGCGCCGTTGGCGGTCAGCACCGTGCGGATGCCGGACTTGTAGCCCATTTCGGTGGCGGCCCGGACGGACTTGCCCTCGCGTATGTGGTCCTTCACGCGTTCGAACACGACGACGTAGGTGTCCACCGTCGTACCGACCGACACGATGATGCCGGTGATCCCCGCGAGGGTGAGCGCCAGACCCTGTTGCTCGGACAGCAGGCAGACCAGGCCGTACATGAGCGACGCCCACACGAGCAGGCTGGCCACCACGACGAGGCCGAAGCCCCGATAGTAGAGGACCATGTACAGGCCGAGGGCGACGATGCCGATCAGACCGGCGATGAGGCCGGCCCGCAGCGAGTCCTTCCCGAGGGTGGCCGACACCTGCTGGAGGGCGACCTGCTCGAACTCCACCGGCAAGGACCCGTACCTGAGCACGAGGGCGAGGTCCTTGGCCTCGCTCTCGGAGAAGGGACCGCCCGAGATGGTGAACTCGCCCGACGCGAGATCGGCGCCGTTGACCGTGGGCGCCGAGACGACCTCGCCGTCGAGGACGATGGCGATCGCCCCCCTGCCGTCCTGGTTCTGGGCGGGGCAGGTGGTGTCACCGGCGTAGCAGGCGTTGAACGCCGCATTGGCCTTGGCCTTCTGCGAGTCCTTCACCTCGACGCCGACGACCCATTGGCCCTGCGGGATCTGTGCGGAGGCCGACTCGAGCGCGTCGCCGGTGAACCCGACCGGGCCGAGGAGGTAGGCCGTGTTGCCGTCCTGGCTGGGGAAGGCGTCGCCCGACGAGGCGAGCTCGCCGAAGATGGACGGGTCGACCGGCTCCTGGCCGGTGCCGGCGCACCCGGTGCCGGAGCTCGTCGCCGAGGTGCCGCCGTCGACGGTGGTCGTGGTGGTGGCCGGGGTCGTCGTCGTGGCCGACGGAGCCGTGGTGGTCGTGGCCGGCGGCGTCGTGGTGGTCGTGGCCGGCGGGGCCGTCGTCGTGGTGGTCGGCGCGAACTGGGCGGGCATGGCGCCCTCGCCCGGGGCGATGCCGACCGCACCCATGCCGTTCTCCTGGGTGCCGTCACCGCCACCGGCCGCCGTGGTCGTGGTGCTGGCCGCGGTGGTGGTCGTGGCGCCCGGCGCGGTCGTGGTGGTCGAGGACCCCGACGCCTCGTCGACCGCGTTCGGGTTGACGGTCTGGGCGAGGACCGGCCGGAACTCGAGGCGGGCCGTGCAGCCGACCACCGACTCGGCCCGCTCCCGATTGCGGACGCCGGGGAGCTGGACCACGACCGTGCGGCCCTGCCGGGTGATGTCGGGTTCGGCCACGCCGAGGCCGTCGACCCGCTCGCGGATGATGTCCTTGGCCTTCTCCACCGCTTCCTCGGTCGGGAGCTGGCCGTCGACCTCCTTGGCCTGGAGCACGACCGAGAAACCGCCCTGGAGGTCGAGGCCGAGGGTCGGCTTGGTGTTGGTGGCGATCGGCACCACGACCGCGGCCACGGCGAGGGCGATCATGAAGAGGAGCGAGATCCGCAGGCTGCGGCGGTTCACGCCTCGTCCTCCGCCGAGCCCGCGGTCTCGTCGATCCGTCGGGCGATGGCCGGCCGAGCGATCGTCAGCACGACCCCGTCGGCCACCCGCAGCTCGACGGTCTCCTCGTCGACCGAGATCAGCTCCCCGTGGATGCCGCCGGCGGTGATCACCTGGTCGCCCGGGGTCAGCGAGGCCACGAGGTCACGCTGTTCCCGCATCCGCTGCTGCTGGGGTCGGATGATGAGGAACCACCCGATCGCGATGAACACGATGGTGACGAGCAACGCAGGCAACGGGGATCCAGTCGGGAAGGGTGAAGGCCGGCGCGAGCCTAGACGTCAACCCCAGGTGTCGAGCACCTCGCGGCGGGCGGCCTCGAAGCGACCCGCGGCCACCGCGGCGCGGAGGTCGACGACCAGGTTCGACAGCCAGGCGACGTTGTGGATGGTGAGCAGCCGGGCGGCGGTCGGCTCGCCGACCCGCCACAGGTGGCGCAGGTAGGCCCGGCTGTAGCGGGCGCACACCGGGCAGGAGCAGGTCGGGTCGATCGGGCCCTCGTCGCGCTCGTGCTCCTTGTTCTTGATGGCGATGCGGCCCGCCGAGGTCAGGATCGTGCCGTGGCGGGCGTGGCGGCTCGGGAGGACGCAGTCGAACAGGTCGACGCCCAGGCCGACGGCCTCGACGATGCTCACCGGGTCGCCGACGCCCATCAGGTAGCGGGGCTGGTCCTCGGGCAGGTGGGCCAGGGCGGCGGCCAGCGCGGGGAGCATCTCGTCGCGCGACTCGCCGACCGACAGCCCGCCGATCCCGTAGCCGTCGAAGCCGACCTCGACGGTCCGCTGTGCGCTCTCGGCCCGCAGCGCCTCGTCGACGCCGCCCTGGCAGATGCCGAACTGGGCCTGGTCGAGGCCCCGGTCCTCCCGCCAGCCCCGTCCGGCCAGGAACGCGGCCCGGCCCCGCTCGGCCCACCGGGCGGTCCGGTCGACGGCACCCCGCACCACCGGGTCGGGTGACGGGAGCGGCGGGCAGATGTCGAGGACCATCTGGATGTCGGCACCGAGCTTCGACTGGATCTCGGCCGCGCCCTCGGGCGTGAGGTGGTGGCGGTCGCCGTCGTAGGTCGACCGGAACGTCGCGCCGTCCTCGGTGACCTTCGGTTCGAGCGAGAAGATCTGGTAGCCGCCCGAGTCGGTGAGCACGTGGCCGTCCCAGGCCATGAACCGGTGCAGACCGCCGAGGTCGGCGATCAGGTCGGCGCCCGGGCGCAGCATCAGGTGGTACGTGTTGCCGAGGATCAGCGGGATGCCCAGGGATCGCAGGTCGTCGGCATCGAGCGCCTTCACGGCGGCGCGGGTGCCGACCGGCATGAACAGCGGTGTCGGCAGCACGCCCCTCGGCGTGGTGATCGTGCCGGTGCGGGCCGTGCCGTCGGTGGCCGACAGGTCGATCGTCAGCTTCACCGCTCCTCCTCCCCCGTGGGCGCCGGGGCAATGCCCGCCGACGGACCTCCGGTGAGCAGCATCGCATCGCCGAAGGACAGGAAGCGGTATCCCTCGGCGAGCGCCTCGTCGTAGAGGTCGCGCCACCGCGGCCCGACGAACGACTCCACGAGGGCCAGGAGCGACGAGCGCGGCACGTGGAAGTTGGTCATGAGCACGTCGACGACCCTGAACCGGTGGTCGCCGTGGATGAACAGCCGCGTCGATGCGTCGGGGTCGCCGGTGACCGCCCAGGACTCGAGGGCCCGGACGACGGTCGTGCCGACGGCCACCACCCGCCGGGCGGGGTCCTCGACCGCCTCTGCCACCGCCGCCCGCGTGGCCTCGGGGACCACGTAGCGCTCGGCGTGCATGGGGTGGTCCTCGACCCGTTCGACCGTGACGGGCCGGAACGTGCCCAGCCCGACCACGAGGTCCACGGTCGCGATCGTCACCCCCCGGTCGCGAAGCCGGTGGAGCACGTCGGTGGTGAGGTGCAGCCCGGCGGTGGGCGCGGCGACCGATCCCGGGCGATCGGCAAACACCGTCTGGTAGCGGCCGGGGTCGGCCAGCGGCTCGTGGATGTAGGGCGGCAGGGGCACGACCCCGTGGCGGTCGAGCGCGGCGAGGTCGTCGACGCCACCGTGCACGACGATCCGGCGCCGACCGTCGTCACCGATCACCTCGCCCACCTCGACCACCAGGTCGGGCGCCGGGCCGTCGCCCGCAGCCCCGCCGGCCGGGTCCTCCGGCGTCAGCATCGTGCCGGGTGCGACCCGTCGCCCGGGGCGCACCAACCCCTCCCACCAGCCCTCCGGCCGTCGTTCCAGGAGGAGCACCTCGACCGCGCCGCCGGTGGGTTTGCGCAGGTGGAGGCGGGCGGGGATGACCTTCGTGTCGTTGACCACCAGGAGGTCACCCGCTCGGAGGAGGTCCGGCAGGTCGGCGACGGTGCGGTGCCGCGCCGGACGGCCCGGACCCCGGTCGACGAGCAGCCGGGCGGCGTCGCGGGGCTCGACCGGGTGCTGCGCGATGGCCGTCGCGGGCAGGTCGTAGTCGAGCTCGGAGGTGTCCATGGCCGGGCCGCCACGCTAGCGGGGCCCCGGTCGCCGACCCCCAACCCCACCGTTCTGGCGTAGCCGGTGGTGGCCTGACCCCCAGGTCCTACGCCAGAACGGTGGGTTTGGGGTTGGGGTTGGGGTTGGCGAGGGCGGCGAGCGCGGCACCGGCGAGGATGCGGGCACCGATGCCCACCGCCCGCTCGTCGATGTCGAACACCGGCGAGTGCAGGTCGACCGCCGGCGCGCCCGGCCGGTGCACGCCGAGGCGCAGGTACCCGAGCACCGCGACCTCGCCGTACCAGGAGAAGTCCTCCCCGCCGGCGCTCTGCATCGTCGGCCCGACGCCGTCCGCGCCCACCACGTCGGCCGACGCGGCGGCCAGCAGGGCGGCGACCCGCTCGTCGTTCACGATCGGCGGCGCGCCCCGCTGGTGGTCGAGCTCCCAGGTCGCGCCCATGGGTTCGGCGATCGACGCGATGAGACGGGGCAGCAGGCTCGGCGCGGCATCCCAGGCGCTCCGACCCGACGACCGCAACGAGCCGCGCAGCTCGGCCTCCGACGGGATGACGTTGGCGGCCTCACCCGCTCGGATCGACCCGAAGGTCAGGTTGAGCCCGTCCCTCGGGTCGACGAGGCGACCCATGGCGGCCGGCAGGTCCACCGCGACCCGCCCGGCGACGTGGACGAGGTCGACGCTCTGGTGCGGTCGCGCCGTGTGGCCGCCGGGACCCCGCAGCCGGATCGCCAGGAGGTCGGCCGCCGAGGTGATCGCCCCGGCGCTGATGCCGACCCGGCCGACCGGCAGCGAGGGGTCGCTGTGGAGGCCGAGCACCACGTCGATGCCGTCGACCACGCCGTCCTCGACGAAGCGCGACGCCGCGCCCGGCACCGTCTCCTCCGCGGGTTGGAGCAGCAGGCGGACCGCGCCCCCGATGCCGGTCGAGCCGAGCAGCTCGGCGAGCGCCAGTCCGGCGCCGAGCGTGGCGGTGGCGTGCAGGTCGTGACCGCAGGCGTGACACACGCCGTCGACCGTCGAGCGGTAGGGCACGTCCTTGGCGTCGTCCATCCGCAGGGCGTCGATGTCGCCGCGGATGGCGACGCGGGGCGGACCGATGCCGACGTCGGCGATCACCCCGGTGCCCGTCGGCGCCACCCGGGCGGCGATCCCGGCGGCGAGCAACCGCTCGAGCAGGACCCGGGTCGTGCGCACCTCCTCCCACGACGGTTCGGGGTGCGCGTGGAGGTCCCGGCGCAAGGCCACCAACTCGGGTTCGAGCCGCTGGACCACGGCCGCCACCGCGTCCGCCGTCGGCACCGCTGGTCCGCTCATCGGGACAGCTCGTCGGTCTCGAGCTCACGCACCAGTTGGTCGACCACGGGGTGCAGGTCGCTCGCCGTCGAGATCGCGGCCGGGGCGGCTCGGCGCTGACGCTCGTAGCTCGGCCCCACCTCCATGATCTCCTCGACCAGCGCCAGCTCGCCGACGCACCCGAGCCTCTGGGCCACCGGGGTCAGCTCCTCCACCAACGTGTGGATCGACTCGCGCAGCGGCTCCAGCCGACCGTGTTCGTCGACGATGATCTCGGTGTCCAGCCCGTGGCGCCCGGCCCGCCACTTGTTCTGGCGCAGCACCCAGTCCCGGTGGCGGGGCAGGGTGAAGCCGCGGTCGTCGAGCTGGTCCAGGTGCAGCACGAGGCTCTGCGCGAGCGCGGCGACGGCGGAGACCTCGCGGAGCGTCGGTATCCCGTCGCACATCCGCAGCTCCACGGTGCCGAAGTCGGGGTGCGGTCGGATGTCCCACCACACCTCCCGGACCGTCGAGATCGCCGCCGAGGAGACGAGCGTCTCCATGAACGCCTCGAAGTCCGACCAGTTCTCGATCGGCGCCGGGAGCCCGGCGGTCGGCAACCCCTCGAACACCTTGGAGCGGCTCGACGCCAGGCCCGTGTCGTGGCCCTCCCAGTACGGGCTCGACGCCGACAGGGCGAGGAAGTGCGGGATGTAGCCGGCGAGTGCGTTGGCGATCGCCACCGCCTTCTCCGGGGAGCGGATCCCGACGTGGACGTGCACGCCGAAGATCTGGAGCCTCCGGGCCATCCACTGCATCTCCTCGACCAGCCGCTCGTAGCGAGGGTTCGGGCTCACCGTCTGGTCCGCCCACGACGAGAACGGGTGGGTGCCCGAGCACATCACGTCGAGTCCCCGCCGGTCGGCGGCCTCACGGACCTCGGCCAGGGTGACGGCCAGGTCGTCGCGGGCCTCGTCGACCCGCTGGCACACCCCGGTGATGATCTCCACCGTGCACTCGAACAGCTCGTGCTTCGCCTTCGGGTGCTCACCGTCGGGATGACCCTCACCGAGCTCGGTGAGGATGTCGGTCGCCGCGGACGCCAGCTCGCCGGTCTCGCGGTCGACCAGTTCGAGCTCGACCTCCACACCGAGGCTGGGCCCGTCCGAACTGTTGAAGTCGATCTTCACGCGGGCTCCTCCGGGGCCGCTCCCGACCCGATGCCGGACGCTACCGCCGCGGCGACCGCCGACGTGGGCTCGTCGCCGGTCACGGCCCGTCGACAGCGGTACGCTCGCGGCGGCTCTGGTGCACGATCGGGAGGTCGAGCGTGACGGACCTGTACCACGAGGGACAACGAGAGCTGCAGGACCGCTTCGACACCCGCCGGCTCGCCGATCGACTGTCCGACGTGGCCGGCGACGTGTTCCACGAACCGTTCGTGCGCTTCATCGAGGCGCGCGACATGTTCTTCATCGCGACGACCGACGCCAAGGGTGCCCCGGACTGCTCCTACAAGGGCGGCGACCCGGGCTTCGTGCGCGTGCTCGACGACCACGAGCTCGCGTTCCCCAGCTACGACGGCAACGGCATGTTCCGCACCCTCGGCAACATCGGCGTCAACCCGCACATCGGGCTGCTGTTCCTCGACTTCGAGGCCGGCACCCGCCTCCGGGTGAACGGCGAGGCCACCGTCGAGCTGGACGGCCCGCTCGTCGAGTCGTTCCCCGGCGCCCAGTGTGCGGTGCGGGTGCGGGCCCGGGCGATCTTCCCGAACTGCGGCCGCTACGTCCACGACTACCGCAAGGTCGATGAATCCCCGTTCGTGCCCCGGGGCAACTGCGAGCCGCCGGTGCCGGACTGGAAGCTCGACCCGTGGTTCGAGGGCACCCTCGCCGAGGGCGACCCCGCGCTCGATCCCGAACGACCGAGCGCCCCGGCGGTGCCCCGGTTCTGACCCACCTTTCGACTGCGCTCGCCCAGGGGCTCGCTCCGCTCAAGGAACGGCGGGCTGGTGCCGGGCGTCGAGCGCAGCGAGGCCTCTCTGTTCCTTGAGCGAGCGCAGCGAGTCGAAAGGCCGAAGGGCGTCGAGCGCAGCGAGGCCTCCGACCTCAGCCGAAGAGGCCGGGGGGCGGGGTGTCGTCGGGGCTCGTCGGCGGGGGCTCCTCGCCGAGGTGGTGCCAGGCCGCCGGGGTGGCCACGCGGCCCCGGGGGGTGCGCATCAACATGCCCTCGCGGATGAGGAACGGCTCGTACACGTCTTCGACGGTCTCGGTCGGTTCCGACACGGCGATGGCGAGCGTGGACAGGCCCACCGGCCCGCCGCCGAAGCGGTGGCACAGCGCTTCGAGCAGCGCCCGGTCGACCTTGTCGAGGCCCCGCTCGTCGACGCCGAACACCGCGAGCCCGGCGCGGGCCGCGGCTTCGTCGACCTTGCCCGAGCCCCGCACCTCGGCGAAGTCCCGCACCCGGCGCAGCAGGCGGTTGGCGATGCGGGGTGTGCCCCGGGCCCGCCGGGCGATCTCGACCGCGCCGGCCCCGTCGACCTCGACGTCGAGGATCCCGGCGGCCCGCACGACGATCGATTCGAGGTCGGCTGCCGCGTAGTAGTCGAGGCGGGCGTTGAGGCCGAAGCGGTCGCGCAACGGGCCGGTGATGAGGCCGGTGCGGGTGGTGGCGCCGACGAGGGTGAAGCGGGGGACGTCCATGCGGATCGACCGCGCCGCCGGCCCCTTGCCGAGGACGATGTCGAGCTGGAAGTCCTCGATCGCCGGGTACAGCACCTCCTCGACCGCCTTCGAGAGCCGGTGGATCTCGTCGATGAAGAGCACGTCGCCCTCGGCCAGCTGCGACAGGATCGACGCGAGGTCGCCACCCCGCTCCAACGCCGGGCCCGACGTGACGTGCAGCTCGGCGTCCATCTCGGCGGCGACGATCCCGGCGAGCGTGGTCTTGCCCAGACCCGGCGGGCCGGCGAACAGGAGGTGATCCGCGGCCTGGCCCCGTCGACGGGCGGCCTCCAGGATGATCGACAGGTGCTCCTTGAGCTCGGCCTGGCCGACGAAGTCCTCCAACCGGCGGGGCCGGAGGTTGGCCTCCTCGGAGCGCTCGACCGGTTCGAGCGGCTCGGGATCGAGCAGCTCGTCGCGGGCCATCAGCGAGCCCCGGCCAGGCGTTGCAAGGCCTCCTTGAGCATCGCCCCGGGATCGCCCTCGGGCAGCTCGCGGGTGGCCTCGGCGATCTCCTCGGGGCCGTAGCCCAGACCGGTGAGGGCGTCGCGCACGTCGGCCCGGGCGTTGCGGGCCGACGACCCGTCGTCGCCGGGGGCACCGGTCGGGGCCGGGCCGTCGGCCGGCAGCGCCAGCCGGGACTTCAGTTCGATGAGGAGACGGGCCGCGGTCTTCTTGCCCACGCCGGGGACGAGGCACAGGGCGGCGACGTCGTCGTCGGCGATCACCCGCACGAGGTTGGCGGGCGGGTGCACCGAGAGGATGGCGAGGGCGAGTGCCGGGCCGACCCCGTGCGCGCCGAGGAGCGACTCGAACGCCTCGCGCTCGTCGCGGGTGGCGAAGCCGTAGAGGGTCGCCGCGTCCTCGCGGATGTGGTGGTGGATCCACACGAAGACCTCGGCGTCGAGGTCGCCCAGGCGGGCCGCGGTGGCCGGACCGGCCTGGACGCGGTAGCCGAGGCCACCCACCTCGACGAGGATCTCGCCGGTGACCGACCGGTCGAGCAGGCGACCGCGCAGCGATCCGATCATCGGGCCCTCCCGGCGGCGACGGCGATCCTGGTCCGGGCCGGTGCGTAGGCGAGGTGGCAGAGGGCGAGGGCGGCCGCGTCGGCGGCGTCGGCCGGGCGCGGTGGCCGGGCCAGCCCGAGGAGGCGCTGCACCATCTGCTGGACCTGGGCCTTGTCCGCCGAGCCGTCGCCGGCGACCGCCAGCTTGACCTCGTTGGGCGTGTACTGGACGACCTCGCAGCCGGCCGCGACCGCCTCCACCATGGCGATCCCGCTGGCCTGACCGACCGACATCGCGGTGCGGACGTTGGTCTGGAAGAAGACCCGCTCGATGGCGACGACGTCGGGCCGGATCTCGGCCAGCAGCGAGCGCAGCTCGCCCTGGAGCTCGTGGAGCCGGAGGGGCAGGTCGTCGGACGGGGCGGTGCGGATCACGCCGATGGCCTGGGCGCGCGGGCCCGAACCGGTGCGGCGGACGGCGCCGTAGCCGCAGCGGGACAGACCCGGATCGATGCCCAAGACGAACACGTGTACGACCGTAGCCGTCCGTCCGGCGATCGCGGCGCATCCCCGCCGACCGTCAACTCCGCCCCGGCGCGGCCGATGAGGGACGACGTGAGCAGCCCCTCCACCCCCGCCCCACGACCGCCGGTGATCGAGCTGACCGGGGTCGAGCGGTCCTTCGGCCAGGTCCACGCGCTCGCCGGCCTCGACCTCAGCGTGCCGGAGAACCGCATCACCGTCCTGCTCGGCCCGAACGGCGCGGGCAAGACCACGGCCATCCGCATGATCACCGGTGCGCTCGAGCCGCACGCCGGCACGGTCCGCACGTTCGGCCTCGACCCGTCGCGAGACGGCGAGGAGGTCCGGCTCCGCTGCGGCGTGGTGTCGGCCAAGCCGGCGCTCTACGACCGGCTCTCGGCCCTCGACAACCTCGCGTACGCCGCCGAGCTGTACGGCCTCGGGCGGGGCCCCGGGGTGCAGGACGAGCTGCGAGCCGCGGCCGCCCGTTTCGGCATCGACCACGCGCTCGACCAGCGGGTGGGCGGGTTCTCGACCGGCATGAAGACCCGGCTGGCGCTCGCCCGGTCGATCCTGCACCGCCCCGACCTCCTCCTGTTCGACGAGCCCACCTCCGGGCTCGACCCCGAGTCGAGCCACGCCGTCCTCGAGATGATCCGGGAGATGACCGACGACGGGCGCACCGTCGTGATGTGCACCCACCTGCTGCTGGAGGCCGAGGGCCTCGCCGACCGGGTCGTGGTGATGGAGGACGGCAGGGACCTCGTGGCCGGCACGCCCGACGAGCTCACCCGGCGCTACTGGCCCGGGACCGTCGTCGCCGTCGCCGCCGAGGACCCGGCGTCGCTCGACCTCGCGCCGAACCTGCCCGGGGTCACCCGGGTCGAGCGCACCGCCGACCCACGGCGCCGACACCTCCACCTCGTCGGCGAGGACCGGGTGGCCGACGTGGTCACTGCGATGGTGCGGGCCGGCGTGCGCGTCACCCGGGTCGAGCCGCTCGAGGCCAGCCTCGAGGACCTCTACTTCGCCGTGCGGACCAAGAAGGCCATCGCGGACGACGGCGGCCGCCAGCTGTCCACCGACGGGGACCGGTCGGCCGACGACGCGACGACGGACCGTCACCGCCAGGTGGCCACGCTCACCGGGTGGCCCGACGGACGCGGCAGGCCCCGCGGGGCGACCGCCCCCGAGGAGGTGCGGTCGTGACCGCCGCCCACGTCCCCACCACCACCGAGGTCCCGGCCCCGGCCCGCCGGATGAGCTCCTGGAGCCGGATCGGCATCGTCGCCCGCTCCGACATGCGCCAGCTCCTGGAGGACAAGGGCTTCTGGATGCCGATGGTCGTGCTCGGTGCCATCTTCTTCGTGTTCATCCCGACGGTGCTGCTCCTCACGATCACCCGGATCGGCAACGTGGAAGCCGTCGAGCAGGTGTCGAAGACCCTGGAGGTGCTGCCCGAGGCCGCACAGGCGCAGATCCAGGGCAGCACCCCGGAGGGTCGCACCGCCTACGCGCTGGCCGTCTACCTCCTGGCCCCGGTGGCGATCGTGGTGCCGCTCACCATCTCGACGGCCATCGGCGCATCGACGATCGTCGGCGAGCGCGAGCGCGGCACCGGCGAGTTCCTCGCCCACTCCCCCGCCCACGTGCGCGAGATCTACCTCGGCAAGCTCATCGCCAGCCTCGTGCCCGGGTACGCGACCACCCTCGTCGGGTTCGGCTGCTACTCGCTCGTCGTCAACCTGCTCGTCGGACCCGAGGCCGGCGGCTGGTTCTTCCCGACCGCGCAGTGGTGGGTGCTGATGCTGTGGGTCGTGCCGCCGTTCCTGGCCGTCACGCTCTCGATCGTCCTGCGCCTGTCGGCCCGGGTGAAGAGCAGCGCCGCGGCGCAGCAGGCGGCCGGACTCGTGACGCTGCCGATGATCGGGATCGCGTACTCGCAGAGCACCGGCGCCCTGTTCGGCGCCCGGGCATCGGGACTGGTGATCGGGCTGGTCGCCTGGATCGCGGCGGCCGTCGGCCTCTCGCGCGGCGTGCGGGCGGTCAGTCGGTCGCGGTTGTTGGGCGTCGACGACCAGATCTGACCGCGGCGGCGAGCTCGGGGCTCGTCCGGAACGTGGACGCCGCGTGGCCGCGGTGGACCAGGACGAGGCGTCCGTCCTCGTCGACGACGAACACGCTGCGCCGGTAGAAGCCGAGCGGGCCGAGGACGCCATAGGCCTCGGCGACGGACTTGTCGACGTCGGCGAGCAGCGGGAAGCCGAAGCCGCCCTGGTCGGCGGCGAAGTCCTCGTGGCTGTCGAGGTCCTGCGGGCTGATGGCCAGCACCTGGGCGTCGAGCTCGGTGAAGAGCGCCAGGTCGGCCGAGTAGGCGTTGAGCTGGCGGGTGCAGATCGGCGTGTTGTCACCGGGGTAGAACGCGAGCACCACCGGTCGACCGCGGTACGCCGCGAGCGAGTGCTCCCGACGCACCCCGTCCTCGACCCCGGGGAGCGTGAACTCGGGAGCGAGGTCCCCGACGCTGACGGCCATGGGCCTGGACCTTAGGACGCGACCGACGTCGCCACGACCCGACCTCGATCGCCGTCGATCCCGGTACCGTCGACCGTATGACCATCCCCACCCGGACCCTCGGCCGCAGCGGCATCAGCGCCGGCGCGGTCGGCCTCGGCTGCATGAGCTTCTCGAACATCTACGGCGGCTTCGAGGAGTCGGCCGACGAGACCATCGGCCGAGCGCTCGACCTCGGCGTCACCCTCCTCGACACCGCCGACATCTACGGGCCCTTCACCAGCGAGCAGCTCGTCGGGCGGGCGATCGCGTCGCGCCGCGACGAGGTCGTGCTGGCCACGAAGTTCGGCATCGTCCGCGATCCCGACAGCCCCAACGGGATGGGCGTGAACGGCACCCCGGAGTACGTGCGGTCGTCGCTCGACGGCTCGCTCGGCCGCCTCGGCGTGGACCACATCGACCTGTACTACCTGCACCGGCCGTCGGGCCTGACGCCGATCGAGGAGACGGTCGGCGCCCTCGCCGAGCAGGTCGAGGCCGGCAAGATCGGCCACATCGGCCTGTCCGAGGCATCGGCCGACACGCTGCGCCGGGCCGCCGCGGTGCACCCGATCGCCGCGCTCCAGACCGAGTACTCGCTGTTCAGCCGGGACATCGAGGGCCCGATCCTCGACACCTGCCGGGAGCTCGGCATCGGGCTCGTTCCCTACAGCCCGCTCGGCCGCGGCTTCCTCACGGGTTCGTTCGCCACGCCCGACGACCTCGACCCGAGCGACTGGCGGCGCAACAACCCGCGGTTCGCGGCCGAGGCGATGGCGGCCAACCGAACGCTGGTCGACCTGATCGGCACGATCGCCCAGCGACTCGTCGTGACCTCCGGCCAGGTGGCGTTGGCGTGGGTGCTGGCGCAGGGCGACGACGTGATCCCGATCCCCGGCACGACGAAGATCCCCCACCTCGAGGCCAACGCAGCGGCCGCCGACATCGTCCTGGAACCCGACGACCTGGCCGTGCTCGACGGGGCTGCGGAACGCGTGCGCGGCCCACGGGCCGACCCCTCGCTCGGCTGGACCAACCGCGACACGCCACCCCTGCCGACCGCCTGATCCTCGGTCAGGCCGCCGACGCGGACGGGGTCGGTCAGGCGAGCTGTTCGAGGATGTCGTCGGCGATGTCGAAGTTGCCGAACACGGCCTGCACGTCGTCGAGGTCGTCGAGCGCGTCGACGAGGTCGAGCGTCTTCTTGGCCGACCCGACGTCCTCCAGCGGCACGTGGTTCTGGGCGATCATGACGAGGTCGCCCGACGTGACCTTGTGGCCGGCCTCCTCGATCGCGGTGCGCACGGCGTGCAGGTCGGTCGGTCCGGTGGTGACCCGCCAGGCGTCGCCCTCGCGCTCGATGTCCTCGGCCCCGGCGTCGATGGCCGCCATCATCAGGTCGTCCTCCTCGACCGCGCCGTCGACCAGCAGCGAGCCCTTGCGGTCGAACTGCCAGGCGACCGCGCCGGGCTCGGCCATGGAGCCGCCCCGCTTGGTGAAGGTGGACTTCACGTCCGAGCCGCTCCGGTTGCGGTTGTCGGTGAGCACCTCGACGATGAGCGCCACCCCACCCGGCGCATAGCCCTCGTAGGTGATCGACTCGTACGCGACGCCCTCGTTGCCGCCGGTGGCCCGCTTGATCGCCTGCTTGATCGTGTCGAGCGGGACCGACGCGTCCCGCGCCTTCTGGAACATCGTCCGCAGCGACGGGTTCATGTCCGGGTCCGGGCCGCCCTCACGAGCCGCCACCTCGACCTGACGGATCAGCTTGGCGAACACCTTCGCCCGCTTGGCGTCGGTGGCGCCCTTCTTGTGCTTGATGGTGGCCCACTTGGAATGACCGGACATCGGGCTCCTCTTCGAGTTCTGCGGCGGCCGGGGTGGTCCCGTGCCGGTCGGCGATTCTACGACGCGCGCCCGGCCGATCAGCCCGCCAGCGCCAGGAACAGCTCGTGCAGGCGGAGGTCGTCGGTGAGCTCCGGGTGGAACGCGCTCACGAGGACCGGACCCTGCCGGCACAGCACCGGGTGGCCGTCGACCGACGCCAGGACCTCCACGCCATCGCCCACCGCCTCCACGAACGGCGCTCGGATGAACACCGCGTGATAGGGGTCGTCGAGGCCGGTGACGTCGAGATCGGCCTCGAACGAGTCGACCTGGCGACCGAACGCGTTGCGCCGGACGGTGAGGTCGATCGCCCCGTAGGCCCGCTGGTCGGCCCGACCGTCGAGCACCTCGGAGGCCAGCACGATCATGCCCGCGCAGGTGCCGAGGACCGGAAGGCCGTCGGCCAGACGCGCGGCCAGCGGCCCGGCCAGTCCGGAGCTGTCGAGCAGCTTGGAGATCGTCGTCGACTCCCCACCGGGCACGATCAGCGAGTCGACGCCCGCCAGTTGGTCGGGCGTGCGGACCGTGACCGGTTCGGCGTCGAGGGCCTCGATGGCGCGGGCGTGGGGTCGGACCGCGCCCTGCAACGCGAGCAGCCCGACGCGTCGCCCCAACCGACTACCAGCCGCGGTCGGCGAAGGTGGTCTCCAACCCGCCGATCTCGAGGCCCGGCATCGCCCCACCGAGGCCCCGGCTGACCTTGGCCAGCATCTGCGGATCGTCGTAGTGGGTGGTGGCCTCGACGATCGCCTTGGCCCGCGCCGGCGGGTCGTCGGACTTGAAGATGCCGGACCCGACGAACACCGCCTGGGCCCCGAGCTGCATCGCCAGCGCGGCGTCGGCGGGGATCGCCAGACCGCCGGCGCAGAAGAGCGGCACGGGCAGCTCGCCGGTCTCGTGGACCTCCTGCACGAGCGGGAGCGGCGCCTGGAGCTTCTTGGCCCAGTCGAACAGCTCGGCCGGGTCGGCCTGGGTGATCTTGCGGATGTCGCCGGTGATCGAGCGCAGGTGGCGCACGGCCTCGACCACGTTCCCCGTGCCGGCCTCGCCCTTCGAGCGGATCATGCAGGCGCCCTCGCTGATGCGCCGGAGGGCCTCGCCGAGGTTGGTGGCGCCGCAGACGAACGGCACCGTGAACGCCCACTTGTCGATGTGGTGGGCCTCGTCGGCCGGGGTGAGCACCTCGGACTCGTCGACGTAGTCGACCCCGAGCGCCTCGAGGATCTGTGCCTCGACGAAGTGACCGATCCGGGCCTTGGCCATGACCGGGATCGTGCACACCTCCTTGATGCCCTCGATCATCTCCGGGTCCGACATGCGGGCGACGCCGCCGTCGCGCCGGATGTCGGACGGCACCCGCTCGAGCGCCATCACCGCGACCGCGCCGGCATCCTCGGCGATGCGGGCCTGGGCCGGGTCGACGACGTCCATGATGACGCCGCCCTTGAGCATCTCGGCCAGCCCCCGCTTGACGAGCGGGGTCCCGGTCCGGGCGCTGGAGGTCTCGGGTCCGCTGGGGGTCGTGGTGGGCTCGGCCATGGCTGTCAGTGTAGGGACGGGTCCGGCCGATGCCGAAGCCCGAACCGCCCCGACGCGGGCGACGTCGACGTCAGCGGGGCTGGGCGCCGCCGGCGCGGGGCAGCTCGATCCACGTCTGGCCCGGGGTGAGCCTGATCTCGGTGCCGTCGGCGGCGAGGAGCTTGGCCGGGACGTCGGCCGACGGCCGCTCCCAACGGCCCCTCACGAGCTGGCCGCCGGTGAACACCAACGCGTCGCCGGAGCCGACGGTGTGCGCCTCGGGCGATCGGGTGTCGGCCGCGCTCACCCCGTACTCGGTCACGAGCACGACGACGTTCTGGCTGACGATGGGACCCGACTCGTCCTCGTGGGGCCGCCCGTTCTGGTACCGCTCGTACAGCTTCAGCTCCGGGTTCCACGTCCATCCGACCGGCGACGACGCGACGCCGCCGCCCCACGTGATGTCGACGCCGGACCCCGAGGTCGACGACGAGTGCACCTGCTCGCCCTTCGCCCGGTACGTGAAGATCGGCTCGGGCGGCGTGACCTCGTCCGGGGCCAGGCCGTAGATGCGACCGGCGTCCACGTAGAGGTTGTGGGGTGCCTTGCGGCTGGAGTCGCGCGTGTAGGCCGACGACGCCCGGTCGTGGCCCATGTCGATGATCGACGGGGCGGCGTGCACGGCCGCGGTGACCCCGTCGTTGCCACCGGACCACGCCAGGAGCGTCCGGCCGAACTGCGGGAGGATCTGGATGTCGGTGGTGCGGGCCGACCGGACCGGCCCCACCCGGTCGCCCGGCGCCTGGGAGTGGAAGATGGCCACGAGGCGGGTGATGTTGCCCTCGACGATCTCCTCGAACACGATGTCGGCCTTCGACAGACCGGCCTGCGGGACCGCGGACTCCCGCGCGGTGTCCAGGTTGTCGATCTTCACCGCCAGCGCCGGGCGGGTCGCGGCGGACGGGTCGGCGAGCCGGAGCCCGGTGAGCGGGGCGACCGGCCCGGTTTCGGGCTCGGTGGTCGTGGTGATCTCGGGTTCGGTCGTCGACGTGGTCGTCGTGACGACGGCCTCCTCCGCGTCGTCCCCGCCGGTGGCCACCACGATGCCGGCCACCAGGGCGACCACGGCGAGGATCGCCCCGCCGATGACCCCGGCCCGGCCCCGCGCGGAGAGTCGCGTGAACCAGGCGACCATCACAGCTCCCGGAGGATGTCGATCCGCTCGTCGAGCGAGCGGGGGCCGACGAACGCCCGGTTGCGCTCGGCCAGCGCACCGGCCCGTTCATCGGTGGCGATGGGCTCGGCCATCCAGAGGTGCGCGGTGGAGCGGGTTCCGGACGCCACCACCGTTCCGGTCCTTCGACAGGCCTCGAGCGCGGCCAGGAGTCCCGGTGGGTAGCGGGTGACGGCGACCGCGTCGAGGTCGGCCCAGGTCTGGCGGTCGCCGCCGATGCCGAGGCGCCGCAGCGACGACAGGGCCGTGGCCGGGCCCAGCAGTGCGGCGACGCCGCCACCCGCGCCGTCACCGCGGTGCAGGAGACGGTCGACGAGCAGCAGCGGCAGGCCGACGGTGGTGACCGTGAGCGTGGCCGACGCCAGCCCGCCGTCGCGCAGCTGCACCAGCTGGTGGGCGATCGCACCCTCTAGCGCGACCCGGTCGGTGGCGTCGAGCAGGCCGGTGGTGACGAGCAGGACGGCGTCGCGCTCGTTGCGACCCGCGATGAGCGCGTTGGCCGCCGGATCGTCCACGACCTCCAGCGCGGGCGCGGGGACCCCGGTGGCGAGGCAGAGGCCGTCGACGACGTTGATCAGCCGGGCGTGGCGCTCGGGATCGACCGGGGTGCCACCGCCCAGCGCACGGACGACGTGGGTGGCCCGGGCCCAGGCCCAACCGGTGACGGCACCGGCCACGACGACGGCGACGAGCACCGCCGCCCAGACCGGGAGGAGGAGCAGGCCGACCAGGAGGACCGGCGGCAGCACGGCCGCCGCCAGCGCTCCCAGGAGCACGGCGGGAGCAGCCGGTGCGGGACGGACCTCGACGTCCTCGGCCACGGCGGTCATCGGGGGCACGGGAATTCGGACATCGGGACGAGCCTACGGCGTGGGTCCCCCTCGCCCTCGCATCCGCGAGCGGTCAGCGGGGCCGCAGCGGCCGGTTCCGGCGCCACCCGCGCGATCGCGGCGCGGGGACGGTTATGCGGTCGTAGATCTCGAGGTAGCGCCGGGCCAGGGAGTCCATCGAGAACTCCTCGGCCCGGGCCGAACCGGACGCGACCAGCCGGTCGTGCAGGGCCCGATCGCCGAGCACGCGGTTCAGCGCCACCCCCAGGGCGACCGGGTCCCCCGGCGGCACGAGGAGGCCGTCCAGATCGGCCCGGGCCACCAGGCGGTAGCCACTGAGGTCGGCGGCGACGATGGCCGCCCCGGCCGCCATGGCCTCCAGCAGGACCACCCCGAAGGACTCGCCACGGAGCGACGGGGCGCAGAACACGTCGGCGGCCCGGAGCCGCCGGCGCTTCTCCTCGTCGGACAGCCGCCCCAACCACTCCAGCCGCGGGTCGCCGGCGTAGCGGACCTTGAGGCGTTCGGTGTCGGGCCCGTCCGAGCCGATCCAGACCCGGACGTCGGGGGGCAGGTCCGCGAGGGCCGCCAGCAGCACGTCCAGTCCCTTGCGGGGCTCGTGGCGGCCGACGAAGAGGACGGTCGGACCGTCGGTGGGCCACGGTTCGACCGAGGCGAACCGCTCGACCTCGATCCCGTTGTAGAGGTGCTCGTAGGTGCCGCCGAGGTGGGTCTTGGCCAGCGCCTCGGCCTCCTTGGAGACCACGACCCGGGCGTCGAGCCGGCTCGCGACCCAGCGCAGCGGCGCCGAGCCGTACTTGTACGACGCGCTGTCGCCCGCCGCGTGGAACGTGCCGACGAGCGGCGTCGGCTTCAGGACCGCGGCGGTCATGCATGCGCCGGGGGCCAGCGGCTCGTGCAGGTGCAGGACGTCGAAGGCCTCGTCGCGCACGGCGCGGATCAGGCGCAGCTGCGCGGCCGGGTCGGGGGCGATCGGGGCCACCGACCCGTTGGCCGCGGTCGGGATCGAGTTGCCGAGGGGGGTGACCCAGCCGTCGGGCGGCGGACCGTCCGACGGCGCCAGGATCCGGGTCGGATGGCCGAGGTGGCGCAACGAGCGGGCCAGGCCGAGGACCTGCTCCTGCACCCCGCCGGGGATGCTGATGCTGTAGGGGCAGACGAGGCCGATCCTCACGATCCGGCCCCGTGGTCGTGCCCGGCGCGGTCGCTCGGCCAGTTGGGTTGGAGCAGGTGCCACTGCTCGGGGTGGGCCAGGATCAGCGCCTCGAGCTCGTGGGCCAGCGCCTGGCTGACCCGGGCGACGTCGTCGCGGAGCTTGCCCTGCCGCGTGGTGTCGAGCGGGGGCCGGGCGATCGCCCGATGACCGTCACCGTCGTAGTACACGGCCGCGGGGACGAGCGGCGCGCCCGAGCGCAAGGCCATCGTCGCCGGCCCGGCGGGCAGGGTGTTGCGCTCGCCGAAGAACTCGACCTCGACGCCGGTGCCGGAGATGTCGCGGTCGCAGAGCAGGCACAGGACGTGGTTGGCCTTCAGGGCGGCCGAGGCCCGCGTGCCGGCCGAGGCGTCGAGCGGGATGATCTCCATGCCGAGCTCGCGGCGCAGCGCGGTGAACCACTCGGCCAGCTCGGGCGGCTCGACCTGCTCGACCACCACCGAGGTCGGCACGCCCTTGGCGGTGGTCAGCCAGAAGCCGGCCCACTCCCAGGCCCCCAGGTGCGGCATGGCCAGGATCACGCCGTTCCCGCGGTCGAGGCCGTCCTGGAGGTACTGGAACCCGTCGTGGGTCAGGCGCTCGTCCAGCACGTCGACGGAGGTGCCGGGCAGCCGGAACGACTCCAGCCAGTAGTGGACGTAGGACTCGAACACGCGGTCGACCGCGGCGCGCAGCTCGTCGTCGGTGAGGTCCGGTCGGGCCCGCCGCTGGTGCCGGGCCACCATCTCGGCCCGACCGCCCATCACCCGGGCCGCGACCCGTCCCGCGACGGTGCTCGCCGGACCGACCGTGCGTTCCGGGAGGAGGCGGGCGACGACGCTCGCGGCGCGGTAGCCGAGGTAGCTCGGGTCGGGGGCCATCGGGCCGCGATCAGCGGGGAGGGCGCAGCGGGGACCGGCGCCGGACCTGGCGCTGGGTCGAGCGGGCGACGCGCCGGTCGGCCTGCCGGTTGCGGGCCCGCGTCCGCATCGTCGGTCGGTTGGCGAGCACGGGGGTGGCCGCGGTGGCCTGCTTCCACACCTTCACGAACCGCTGGATCGCGGTGACGACGGTGAGGGCCAGCATGATCCAGAGGACGGCCACGAGGGCCTGGTCGAACAACAACCCGAGACCGAGGGCGATCAGCCGCTCGGCCCGCTCCATGAGGCCGCCCTTCGCGTTGTACCCGAGCGCCTCGGCCTTCGCCCGCTCGTAGGAGATGAGCATCGAGGCGGCCAGCACGGCCATGGGCAGCAGCGGGAGCCGACCGCCCTCGGTGTCGGCGAGGTACCAGGCGACGCCACCGAGGAGGAGGGCGTCGGTGAAGCGGTCGGCCACCGAGTCGAAGAACGCGCCCCGCGACGAGGCCATGCCCGATGCCTTGGCCACCGCGCCGTCGAGCACGTCGGGCAGGGCGGTCAGGACGAGCAGCAGGAGGCCCAGCCGGAGCGCGCCCTGGCCGATGGCGAACGCGGCGGCGACCGCCATCACCACGCCGAGCACCGTGAGGTGGTCGGCGGTGATGCCGGTGCGCTTCAGCTGCTGGCCCACGGGCTTCAGCGTTCGCTCGGCGTTGGCCCGGAATCGGCCGTCGAACATGAGCTCTCCTGGGAGCGACGGACTGCTTGCAGAAGTTAGCACCCCCGAACGGCGCCGGGTCTCCCGACGATGGCGCGGGCGGGTCGGCCCAGTCTCCCACTCCTGGGACGATCCGTCTCGGACGGTGGTCCGGCGGCCGCCCGGAGCGGCGACGGGCCGGGACCGCTCAGGTGGTGGCGTCGGCCCCGAGGGCGCCGTCGAGGTCGCTCCAGTCCTCGGGGTTGTCCTCGGTGAACCAGGCCACGATCTCGCCGTCCACCCCGTCGACGAGCACCAGGCCCCGGCGGGTCGGCGGGTTCTCGGCCGAGTAGAGCAGGATCCGCCACGTCGGTCGGCTGCGGAGGCCGCGCCAGCCGAGCTGGGCCGACGCGTGCCCGACCGGGAACCCGACCCGCTCGGTGGCCAGCACCAGCGCGTCGCGCTCGTCGACGTCGAGGTTCCAGCCCGCGACCTGGTGGTAGAGGCCGATCAGCACCAGCGCGATCCCGGCGGCGAGGATGCCCCCGTTGACCAGCACCGGGTCGCCGTCGCGGGTGGCGAACCAGAGCGCGATGCAGGCCACGCCGATGCCCAGGTACAGGTAGCCGGGGACCCGCCGCCGGTTGTTGTTCGGGAAGACGTAGGGCCCGACGAACTCGGAGATGTCGAGGTCCTCGGGCAGCTCGTCCCGGACGTCGCCGTCGTCGTTGACCACCTCGACGGTCGGTTCCTCGGTCTCGTCGTCGGGAGCCACGGACCCGACGGTAGCGGCGCGCATCGACCCCACCCCAACCGGCGACGGCGTCAGATCGGCGTCACGGGCCAGGCGTCGCGGAGCTTGCGCCAGCTGGCGGCCAGGGGTTCGGGCAGCACGCGGGTCTCGGCGATCGTGGTCGTGAAGTTGGTGTCGCCGGCCCACCGCGGGAGGCAGTGGACGTGGAGGTGGTCGGGCACCCCGGCGCCGGCGCCGGCCCCGAGGTTGATGCCGACGTTCACCCCGTCGGGCCGGTACGCGGTGCGGATCGCGGCCACCGCGGTCCGCACCCCCTCCCACAGCTCGGCGGACTCCTCGGGGGTCAGGTCACCGAGGTCCGGTGCCGCCCGCTGCGGCAGCACCATCAGGTGGCCGCTGCCGTAGGGGAAGGCGTTCAGGATCGCGAAGCACGTGGCTCCCCGCCAGAGGACGAACGTCTCGTCGTCGGGGAGCCCCGACCGCAGGATGCGCTCGAACAGTGACCGGCCGGTGTCGTCGGGACGCAGCTCGGCGGCGTCGTCGCTGACGCGGGTGATGTAGGTCGTCCGCCAGCCGGCCCACAGACGGGCCAGCGCCGGCGACGGTCCCCCACCGGCCTGGGCCGCGGTCGTCGGTTCCCCGGGCGGGGTCACGACACCGAGGTCTGGGCCAGGACCTCGTCGGCGACCCGTTGCCCGAACGCGTCGAGCGGGACGTCGCGGTCGACCTCTCCCCCACGGGGGTTCACCCCCACGGTGCGGGCCTCCACGTCGGCGTCACCGACCACGAGCACGTAGGGGATCTTCTCGCCCTTGGCCTTGCGGATCCGGTTGCCCAGCTTCTCGGACGCGTCGACGACGTCGACCCGCAGACCCCGGCCCTCGAGCTCGCCGACCACCTCGGCGGCGTACGCGGCGTGGTCGTCGCGCACCGGCAGCACCCGCACCTGCACCGGCGCGAGCCAGGTCGGGAAGGCGCCGGCGTAGTGCTCCAGCAGCACACCGAAGAACCGCTCGATGGACCCGAGCAGCGCCCGGTGGATCATGACCGGCGTGTGCCGGCCGCCGTCCTCGCCGATGTAGGACAGGCCCATCCGCTCGGCCATGTTGAAGTCGTACTGGATCGTCGAGAGCTGCCACGAGCGCCCGATGGCGTCGCGCACCTTCACGTCGATCTTCGGCCCGTAGAACGCGCCGCCGCCCTCGTCGACCTCGTAGGGCAGTCCTTCGGCCTCGAGCGCGGCCCGCAACGACTCGGTGGCCGCCGCCCAGCCCTCGTCGGTGCCGACCGTCTCGGCCTTGGCCGGCCGGGTGGAGAGGTTGGCGTCGAAGTCGTCGAAGCCGAACGCCCGCAGCACCGACAGCACGAAGCCGAGCAGGCTGCGGATCTCGTCGTGGGCCTGCTCGGGCGTGCAGTAGATGTGGCTGTCGTCCTGGGTGAACCCGCGGATCCGCATCAGGCCGTGGAGGGTGCCGGACTTCTCGTAGCGGTACACCGTGCCCAGCTCGAAGAACCGCAGCGGCAGCTCCCGGTACGACCGCTGGCGGGAGTCGAACACCAGGTTGTGCATCGGGCAGTTCATCGGCTTCGGGTAGTACTCGCCGTTGTCCATCTCCATGGGCGGGTACATGCCGTCCTTGTAGAAGCCCAGATGCCCCGAGGCCTCGAACAGCTTCCCGTTGGCCAGGTTCGGCGTGTAGACGAAGTCGTAGCCGCCCTCGAGGTGGCGGCGCCGGGAGTAGTCCTCCATCGTCTTGCGGACGATGCCGCCCTTCGGGTGCCACACCGCGAGACCGCCGCCCAACTGCTCGGGGAAGCTCAGGAGGTCGAGCTCGGTGGCCAGGCGCCGGTGGTCGCGCTTGGCCGCCTCCTCCAGGCGGTGGAGGTGCTCCTCCAGGTCGGCCTTCGACGCCCAGGCCGTGCCGTAGATCCGCTGGAGCATCTCGTTCTTCTCGTCGCCCCGCCAGTACGCGCCGGCGACCCGCATCAGCTTGAAGTGGCCGAGGAAGCTCTTCGTGTCCGGGACGTGCGGCCCCCGGCACAGGTCGATGAAGCCCGGGTAACCCTCGAACGGCGGGTCGGCCCAGGCCTTCGCCGGCGGGTTCTCGTAGGTGCGGACCAGCCCGGTCGCCGTGGCCGACATGGGGTCGTCGGCCTGGCCGTCGATGATCTCCAGCTTGTAGCGGTGCTTGGCGAACACCTCGCGGGCCACGTCGCTCGACAGCTCGTCGCGGACGAAGGGCTGGGCCTCCGACAGGATCTCGCGCATCCGGTCCTCGATCCGGTCGAGGTCCTCGGGGACGAACGTGCCGGGCGCGCCGTCCGGCCCCGGCGGCAGCGCGAAGTCGTAGTAGAAGCCGTCCTCGACCGGCGGGCCGATCGCGAACGTGGCTCCCGGGAACAGCTCGAGCACGGCCTGGGCCATCACGTGCGTGGTCGAGTGGCGGATCGTGTAGAGACCCCGCTCCGAGGTGGCCGTGACGATCTCGACCTCGTCGCCGTCGCGCAGCTCCCAGTTCAGGTCGCGCTCGGTGCCGTCGACCACACCGATGACCGCGGCCTTGGCCAGACCCCGGCCGATCGAGGCCGCCAACCCACCCACGGTGGTCCCGGCCGGCACCGATCGCTGCGAACCGTCGGGCAGGGTGATCGTGATGTCGGCCATGGGGGCCGAGCGTAGGCCAGGGGCCTTCGACGTCAGGAACGAGAACGAGGCGCCGAGCGGACGTCCCGCACCCGGTCAGGACGTGCGGCGGACGGGCCGGGAGAGCAGGTCGGCCGAGCTCCGGGTGGTCGACGCGACGAGCTCGTCGGCGCGGTCCGAGGAGCCGTTGCCGTCGTGGCGCCCGTCGTGGCCGTTGGCGCCGGCCGGCACCGCCACCAGCTCCGGACGATCGCCGTTGGTCGGCGCGACCGGGGTGCGCTCCGGCGCCGGGACCGTCTCGGGGGCCGGCTTCTTCTTCTTCGTCGCGTACTCGTCGACGTACTCCTGGCCCGACAGCTCCCGGATCTCGTACATCACCTCGTCGATGATCTGCCGGTACACGAGGTGGTCCTCCTCGCGGCCCCGGTAGCGGTCCATCGTGACCGGCTTGCCGAACCTGATGGTGACCGGCAGGCGCAACGTCGGGAACTTCGCGTCGGGCGGCATCACGTCGCGGGCGCCGACCAGACCGATCGGGATGATGGGCGCATCGGCCCGCATGGCCAACCGGGCCGGGCCCGTGTGGCCCCGGTACAGGCGGCCGTCGCGGCTCCGGGTGCCCTCGGGGTAGATGCCGAAGAGCTCGCCGCGCTCGAGGATCCGCTGGGCGGTGGCCAGCGCCCGCTCCCCGGCGTCGCCGCCGGTGCGGTCGATCGGGATCATCCCGAGCGCGGGGAAGAGGCGACGGGTCTTCCAGTCGTCCATGTACTCGGCCTTGCCGACGTAGGTGACCCGCCTCGGCAGCAGTGCGGGCACGAAGAACGAGTCGAGGACCGACGTGTGGTTCGGGCAGAGGACGGCGGGCCCGGTCTCGGGCACGTTCTCCATGCCCTCGATGGTGAACCGCCACGCAGCACGGAAGAGCGGCGTGAGCACGGCCTTGGCCACCGGATAGAGCTTGCCGACGTCATCGCTCACGGGACCGATCATGCCTCACCACCCCGCGCCGCGCGCGGCGCTTCGATGAAGAACCGGTGAACCCGTCTCAGCGCTCGGTGAGGTCGACGCCGAGGAGCGCCGCGGCGGCGGAGACCCCGCGACCCTCGGCCGCGGCCGCGTCGACGGCCGCCACCGCGGCCGGCGTGTCGAGGTCGTCGTCGAGCGCGGCCCGCACCTCGGCCATCCCGGCGTCGCCCGGGCCGGCGACCGTCCACGCGTCGAGGCGGGCGGCCGCGGTCGGCAGGAGCGTGTCGTTCCACTCCCACGGCGTCCGGTAGTGGTGGGCCAGGGCCACGAGACGGATCGCCCGGGGGTCCCACTCCTTGCGGAGCTCCGACACGAACACGAGGTTGCCGAGCGACTTCGACATCTTCTCGCCGTCCATGCGGACCATCGCCTGGTGCATCCAGTGCCGGACGAACGGCTCACCGGTGGCCGCCTCGGACTGGGCCGACTCGCACTCGTGGTGCGGGAAGATCAGATCGCCGCCCCCGCCGTGGAGGTCGATCGTGGTGCCGAGCTCGCGCAGCGCGAGCGCCGAGCACTCGATGTGCCAGCCCGGTCGACCGGGACCCCACAACGACTCCCACGACGGCTCGTCGGGCGCGGACGGCTGCCAGAGCACGAAGTCGAGGGGGTCGCGCTTGTTGGGGTCGTCGGGGTTGCCGCCCCGCTCGGCGGCCAGCGCCAGCATCTCGTCGCGCGAGCAGTGGCTGATGGAGCCGAAGCCGTCCCAGGTGGCGACGTCGAAGTAGACCGCGCCGCCGGCCTCGTACGCGTGGCCGCGGTCGAGGACCATGCCGATGAAGCCCCGGATGTCGGGGATGGCCGAGGTGGCCCGGGGTTCGCTCCACGACGGGATCAGGCCGAGCGCGGCGACGTCGTCGTCGAACCGGGCGATCTCGCCGGCCGCGAGGTCGAGGTAGTGGACGCCCAGCTCCCGCGCCTTCTGGAGGATGCTGTCGTCGACGTCGGTGATGTTTCGGACGCAGCGGGTCTCGTGGCCGCGGTCGCGGAGGCGCCGCTGCAGCACGTCGTAGGTGAGGTAGGTCGCCGCGTGCCCGAAGTGGGTGGCGTCGTACGGCGTGATCCCGCACGTGTACATGGTGACGACCTCGCCGGGCTCGAACGGCACCACGGCCTGACGGGCGGTGTCGTAGAGCCGCATCGGCTGCGACGTGGGGTCCGAGGGCGTGTTCACGATGCGACCTCCGCGTCGGCGATCCCGGTGAAGCGCACGGCGACCCTCGTGCGGTAGTGCTGGTTGAGCTGGAGCAGCACGGCGGTGAACGACTCGATCGGCGTCGCCTGGGACAGGCCACCGGCGTCGAGGGGGCGGATGTTCGGGATGCCGGCGGCGATCTCCGCAGCGCAGGCCGTGGCATCGGGGTGGTCCGAGCAGACGAGCACGTCGGTGTCGATCTCGTGGTCGAGGTCGCCGAGCTCCTTCGCCGGGACGTGGTGGAACGCGGCCGCGACCCGACAGGCCGGCACCGCGGCCTGCACGCTCGCGGCGACCGATCCACGGGGCGGCACGAGCGGCTGGAACTCCTTGCCGATGCGGGTGAGCGCGTTGGCCATGCAGATCACGACCTTGCCGTCGAGGTGCTCGGCGACCGACGTGGCGGTGCTGTACGCCGCGTCCCACGGGGTGGCGATCACGACGACGTCCGCCTCGGCCGCGGTGGCGTTCTCGCCGGCGGCCAGACCGAGCGAGCGGTCGGGCCACCGCTCGACGAGGGTCGCCACCGTCGCGACGGCCCGATCCTCGGACCGGGAACCGATGACCACGTCGTGGCCCACCGACGCCAGCCGCGCGCCGAGCGCGCTGCCGGCCGGGCCGGTTCCTCCGAGGATCCCGATGTGCACGGGCGAAACCCTATTGGGCCCCGAACCGGATGCCGACACCTTCGCGGTACCGTCCCCGCCGTGTCGTCCGAGACGTCCCCGCCCGATCCCCCGCCGACCCCCGCCGTCGACCTCCGCGGGGTCGGCATCCGCCGCGACGGACGCTGGCTCCTCCGGGACGTCACCTGGTGCGTCGGACCGGCCGAACGTTGGGTCGTGCTCGGGCCGAACGGCTCCGGGAAGTCGACCCTGCTCGACATCACCTCGCTGTGGCTGCACCCGACCGTCGGCTCGGTCGAGGTGCTCGACGAGGAGCTGGGTCGGTGCGACGTCCGCCGCGTGCGTGCGCGCATCGGCGTCACCTCCGCCGCGCTCGCCGATCGGCTCCGCCCGACCCTGACGGTCGCCGACCTGGTGGTCACGGGGCTCCGCGGCGACCTCGAGACCTGGTGGCACGACTACACCGACGACGATCGCACCCGGGCGGCCGCCGCCCTCGACCGTGCCGGAGCCATGCACCTCTCGGACCGCACCTTCGGCACGCTGTCGTCCGGCGAGCGCCAGCGGGTGCAGCTCGCCCGCACCCTGGTGACCGAGCCGGACCTGCTCCTCCTCGACGAACCGGCCGCCGCCCTCGACCTCGGGGCCCGGGAGGACCTCGTCGCCCGGCTCACCGCGCTCGCGCTGGACCCGACGGTCGCGCCCCTCGTGCTGGTCACCCACCACGTCGAGGAGATCCCCGCCGGGTTCACGCACGCGCTGCTGCTGCGGGAGGGCGAGGTGGTGGCGGCCGGGCCGATCGGCGAGGCGCTGCGGGAGGACACCCTCGGGGCCACGTTCGGCCTGCCCGTGCGGTTGGCCACCGAGGACGGTCGCTGGCGGGCCTGGGCCCGCACCTGACCCGGCGCGCCGCCGGGCTCAGTCGGCCGACACGAGGTCGAGCAGGCGGCCCCGCGAGCGCTCGATCTCGTCGCGCAGCACCCGTTCCAGCACCGGACCGAACAGGCCGCCGCCGTAGTGGAGGTGCATCTTCAGGCGGGATCCGTCGCCGTCGGGGCCGACCTCGGCGTCGAGCACCCACGGGCTGTGGGACCGACCGTCGAGCTCGGCCCGTTCGAACCGGGCGGTGCGCCCGTCGTGCACGGTGCGAACCATGCGGAGCCGCTTCGACCGGGCGAGGGGACCGAGACGACCCCGCAGGTCGACCGCCCACGCCGGGGCGCCGGTCGCCGCGTCGGGCAGCGGCTCGGCCCGCGTGACGATCTCCAGCCAGCGCGGGTAGGTGCCGAGGTCCTCGACCCACCGGTACAGCTCGTCGGGGCCACAGGGCGCGGTCAGCTCGGCGAGGACGTCCATCGGCCCCAGTGTGCTCGTCCACCCGGCGACGCCACGAACCCGTCCCCGTCAACCCCGCGGGGTCGGGTCGTAGATGCCGGTCCTCGCGTCGGCGACCGGCGCGACGATGCCCTGCTGCACCACGAGCACCACCCCCTCGCCGATCACCACCGACGCCCGCTCCCCGACCAGCTCGTTGCTGACGCCCCGGGTGGTGGCCTCGACGAGGTCGGCGTCGACCAACGGCCACCGGAGCCCGTCGGTGCTGACGCCGCGGGCCCGGCCGTGCAGGGGCAGGAGCGACACCTGCTCCCCGGGGGCACCGGCGATGGTGACCGGCCGCCCCGGGCGGGCCACGGCCACGGTCGCGTCGTCGATCAGGACGGTGGTGTCGAACGCTTCGGTGAGCGGCCCGGCGCCGAGGAGCAGATCGGTGAGGAGCAGGTCGAGGCGACCGCCCCGGTCGCCGATCACCAGGAGGGAGGGGCGACCATCACCGGCCAGGTCCGCGGTCAGTCGGAGCGCGAGCTCCGCGTCAGTGGCGTCCTTGTCGGCCTCGTGGCGGTGCACGGTCGCGCCCGCGGCCTCGGCTGCGGCGAGCTGGTCGGGATCGACCGAGTCGAGGTCGCCGACCACGTGGTCGACGGCCAGCCCGAGCGGACCGGCCCGGTGCAGCCCGGCGTCCGCCGCGATCACCAGCCCCGGCGTCCCGACTGCCAGCGGCCGCTGCTCGTCGACGTCCGCGCCCCCGAGGAGCACCACGACGTCCGGCGACCAGCCCATGGCCCGTTGTCTACCCCGTGCCGGCCCGCGGACCGGCGAACGCCCGACGGGTGACTGGGTGGGCCGCCCGGGGTGCGTGGCACCATGAGCGGATGCGTCGAGATCTGTTCACCGAGGAGCACGAGCTGTTCCGGTCCGCGTTCCGCCAGTTCGTCGACAAGGAGATCGTCCCGAACTACGAGCAGTGGGAGCGCGACGGCATCGTGCCCCGGGAGCTGTTCACCACCGCCGGTGCGTCGGGCTTCCTCGGCACGGACGTGCCCGAGCAGTACGGCGGCGGCGGGGTCGACGACTTCCGCTACAACCTGATCATCGGCGAGGAGGTGCAGCGCTCGGGCACCGGCGGCGCCGGGCTCGGCATCACCCTCCACAACGACATCTGCCTCCCCTACTTCCTCTCGCTCGCGACCGACGAGCAGAAGGAGCGGTGGCTGCCGGGCATCTGCTCCGGCGAGCTGATCACCGCGATCGCCATGACCGAGCCGGGCATCGGGTCCGACCTCGCCTCCATGGGCACCACCGCGATCCGCGACGGCGACGACTACGTCGTGAACGGCTCCAAGACCTTCATCACCAACGGGATCAACGCCGACCTCGTGATCACCGCCGTGAAGACCGACCCCACCCAGCGCCACAAGGGCATGAGCCTGATCGTGCTGGAGCGGGGCATGGACGGCTTCGAGCGGGGCCGCAACCTGGAGAAGGTCGGCCTGCACTCCCAGGACACCGCCGAGCTGTTCTTCACCGACGTGCACGTGCCGGTGGCCAACCTGCTCGGCACCGAGGGCCAGGGGTTCGTCCACCTGGTGCACAACCTCCCGCAGGAGCGCATCTCGATCGCCGCCGCCGGCGTCGCCGCCGCGGAGGCCGCGTTCGGGTGGACCCTCGACTACGTGAAGGAGCGCCAGGCGTTCGGTCAGCCGATCGGCAGCTTCCAGAACAGCCGCTTCGTGCTGGCCGAGCTGCGCACCGAGATCGACATCGCCCGCGTCTTCGTCGACCGTTGCATCGAGGCCCTGAACGAGGACGAGCTGACCGCCGAGGAGGCGGCCGAGGCCAAGTGGTGGTGCACCGAGCTGCAGAAGCGGGTGGTCGACGCGTGCGTGCAGCTCCACGGCGGCTACGGCTACATGCTCGAGTACCCGATCGCCCGGGCCTACACCGATGCCCGCATCACCACGATCTACGGCGGCACGACCGAGATCATGAAGGAGATCGTCGGCCGGTCCCTCGGCGTCTGAGCCCGCGCGGCCCGATGGTCAGGGCCGCTTCGGCGCGGGTGGCAGCTTGCCGGTGGGGCGGGTGCGGAGCCACACGACGGCCTGCGCCACCCAGCCGGCCGGGCGCACGAGCAGCCGCCAGCGGCCCGGCACCGAGACCCGCAGGACCTTCGCACCGTCGCCGACGGCATGCACCATCGTGCGGCGGATCTCCTTGCTGCCCGGGCGGGTGAGGTCCTCGAGGCCGGTGGCGTAGGCCGCCCGGGCGTCCGGTGCCACGCCGCACGCCGTGGCCACCTGGTCCTGGCGTCGGGCGACGAGGGCCCGCACGACGTCGTCCCGGGACGCGTCGGCCGGGACGCCGGCCAGGGTGCACAGCTCGGCGGGGAACGACACCGTCCCGTCGTCGCCGACGGACCGGGCCGAGTCGACGAGGAGGCGCACCAGCCCCGACGTGGCGTCCAGGCGACCCCACATCCAGTCGTTGCGTCGCCAGCCGTCGTCGAGGAACGCCGAGAAGTTGGACAGCTCGTTGCCGGCCAGCTTCACGTCCGGCCGGAGCAGGTCCTCGGAGCGGTCGCCGGGCCTCGCGGGCGGTGCTCCGAGCTCGTCGGACCGGGTGCGCAGCGTCGAGAACTCGGCGGCCAGCGGGCACGGCGCAGCCGCGGAGATCCGGTAGAAGTCGATGGGGATGGTCGGCGTCGCCCCGGCGAGGTGCTCGGCCAGCGACAGGATCTCGAGCGCGACCAGGCGGGCGCCGACGTCGCCCCAGCCGAACCGCAGCACCCGGTCGGCCAACGCGCCGGGATGGTCGTCGGGGAACCGGCCCTGCGGCCCACCACCGGGCGCCGAGGAGTCCGCGTCGGCGGCCGCCGGCGGGAGGTCGATGAGCGATCGGGTGACCTCGACGAGCGCGTCGACGATCGGCCCGCGGGCGTCGACGGTTCCCGGTTCGATCGCCGCCGCGGCGAAGCCCGAGGCCGCGAAGGCGTCGAGTCGGGGACCCGCTTCGTCGAGGTAGGGCCGGGCGGTCGGGGCCGGGCGGGCCAGCGCCGCCGCGGCATCGGGCGACACCATCAGCAGGTGGTCGACCGCGTCGACGGCCCGGACCGCCCACGCATCGGGTGCGACCGACGCGAGCGCGCCCGGGGCGGGCGCCTCGTGGCCCGCCAGGGTCACCCAGCCCATGCGTCGGGTGCGTTCGAGGACGGCGACGGAGGAGCGCAGGTCGTAGAGGCGGCGCTTGGCGTCGCCGATGACACCGGTCGCCGCGTCGTCGGCGGGCCGCAGGTACCGGCACCACTCGATCACGAGGTCGATCGACCGGCGGAGGGCCGACAGGCCGACCCGCAGCACCGCACCGCTCGGTGAGCCGACCCCGGGCGTCTGGTCGAGCGCGTCGGCGAAGACCGAGGACAGCGCGGTGTCGAGGTCCTCCCGGTTCTGCCGGTCCCACCGGGCGATCGGGGCCCGCCAGACGTCGTCGCCGGCGGCGTCGACGGGGAACGGGTCGTCGCCGAGGAACCCGAGCGGGTCGTCGAGCAGGTGGCGGAGCCGGGTCGCGTCGGCCGCCGACCGCTGGACCACGTAGGCCTGCCAGTGGATCTCGGTCGGCCGCACCACGGGGGTGCCGTCGTCACCCGGTTCGGTGGGCAGGAAGCGCACGGTGGAGCGTCGCAGCATCTGCCCGACGCGGATCGACGCGTTGAACCGCTCGAGCTGATCGAGGTCGCGGTCGATCGTCTCGCCCTGGACCTTGGCGCGGACCATGCCCTCCAGCACCGCCCGGGCCGCACGGCGGTCGCGGCCGGGGTCCGCCGATCCCGGCCCGCTCGGCTCCCGCCTCGGCACCGGCGGACCGGTCGGGTGCAGGTAGACCACGACCCGTCGGGTCGGGCCGTCGGCCGCCGCGGCGGCCACCGCGTCGAGGGCTCGGCCGATCGGGATGTTGTCGACGATCCCGCCGTCGGCGACCACGAAGTCGTCGGCGCCCGGGCCGGCGGCCTCGCTGAACATCCCTCGGCAGTCGACCGGCGAGGCGTGCGGGTCCGGCGATGCCGTGTCGGCGAACGAGCTCGGGCGGGACGACCGGACGAGCGCCGCCTCGAACGCCACCGGGAACGACGCGGTGGCCCGGGCCGCCGCCGCGAGCCGCCGGATGGCGACGTCGCCGTCGAGGTCGGTGCGGGGCGCGGCACCGGTGCGGTCGTGGCGGAAGTGGAAGCCGGCCTCCGACCGGGTGCGGGTCAGCAGCTCGTCGGACGGGCTGACCGCCGCGGTGACGATCGGCTCGACCAGCGTCGCCGACAGGCGGAGGTCGACCGGTTGGGGCTCGTCCTCCCCCGGTGCTCCGGCGACCAGCGCCGCCAACCGGGCCTCGATCACGTCGAGGAAGCCACGATCACCGTCGAGCACCGACGACCACGGCGGACCGGTCCGCCGCAGCTTCGACAACGACGCCACCTCCTCCCAGATCGGGAGCAGCTCGCCCATGCGGAACCCGTGGCGGATCGCCGCCGCGAACAGCACGCCGTTGAGCCCGCCGGCGCTGGCCCCCGACATCACGTCGACCCGCACCCGCGAGAACCCGCACGCCCGGCGGAGGTCGGCCCAGAACGGGTCGGCGTCGTCGTCACGGTCGGACCGGCGGAGCTCGTCGATCTCGGCGCACGCCCCGCCGATCCACACCGCGAGGCTCACCCCGCCCCGCATGGCCAGCGCGAGGCGCAGCTCTCGCTCCTCGCCCGGTTCCGACACCTGCTCTCCTCGACCGACCATGTCGTCCACCCGTTCGTCGCCGCCGGGTCGAGGTTACGGGTCCCGGCCGGGGCCGTCAGGCACCGGCGAACACGGTCTCCCAGTCGTTCGCCATGCTCACGACGGTCCAGCCCAGGCGGGCGGCGACGTCGAGGATCGGCTCGGCGTCGGCGAAGGTGGCGGCCTCGCTCGCGTAGGCGAACTCGCGCTCGGCGTCGTCGTGGTCGACGAGCACCGCCAGGCCGCCGAAGCGGTGGGCCTGCGCCCACTCGAGCATCTCCCGGTCGCCGCCGCTGTTGCCGATCCCGATCAGCGGGGGTCGGCCGAGATGGGACTGGATGTGCGCGACCTTGGCGCCGCCCTCGTTGGCCGGCCCGGTGAGCGCGGCCGAGCGGTGGAGCACGGGTCGGTCGTCGCCGTCCCGGGCGAACTCGTAGCCGATGAGGGTGCCGACCACCAGGCCGGGGTCGACGTCGTAGAGCGGCAGGCTCACCCGACGCACGAACTCGGTCCCGCCGCCGGTGATCACGCCGACGGTGACGTCGTGGGCCCGCAGCTCGCCGAGCAGTTCGAGCATCGGCCGGTAGACGATGCCCGCCAGCGGCGCACCGCTGATCGGGTGGCGGTAGCGCGACGCGAAGTCGTCCACCGCGGCGCCGAACTCGTCGGGCGTCCAGCCGTCGAACAGTGCGGCGAGGGCGCCGGCCACGTCCGCGATCCCGATGCGGCCGATCGCCTCCATGTCGCCGGTGAGGACCGCGGCGAAGGCCGGCTCGTCGGCGAGGTGCGGGTGGTGCTCGACGTTGGTGCGCAGCGCATCGACGAAGAAGTCGAACTGCACGTAGGTCGGCTTCTCGCACCAGAGCGTGCCGTCGTTGTCGATGTACGCCACCCGTTCGTCCACCGGCACGCGATCGATGTCGTCGAGGAAGGCGAGGATGGCGTCGCGCGTCGGTCCCGGTCGCCAGGAAGGAAGTCGGTCGGTCACATCGGGTCCTTTCCTCCGGTGGCGTCGACCACGACGAGGTCGTGGCGCCACAGTCGTTCGACGAAGCGGGCCCCATCTTCGCCCAGGTCGGCAACGGTGCGGGCGCCGTCCATCGACCGGAACCGCTCGAGGTGCGGCCGGTCGACGAACAGCACGAGGTCGGTGTCGACGTGGGCCCGGTTGAGCAGCGCGGCGGCCGCGCCGGGCGGGAGTCGCTCCTCGACCGCGAGGGCGGTGGGCACGACGATGGGCGCCCAGCCCGCCGCATCGAGGGCCGCGAAGTCCAGATCGTGCCGTCCGTCGTCGTCGGCCGCTGCGGCGATCACGGTGTGGCGGGCCATCGTGCCCCGCCACAGCTCGACCAACGCGTGCTGCTCGCGTGGGGACACCGCCGCGATGCGCGCCGCGTGGGGCGTCTCGCTGATCGAGCCGCAGTCGGGCAGGTACGGCGCCTGTCGTTCCCAGCGGAGGAACCGGAGCCCGGCCCGGTCGAGGAGGTCGTGGACGTCGTCGGTCGTGTAGGAGCGCTCCCGCGGGTTGCACAGCGCGTCCGCGAGGGCGTCGTCGTCGGCGAAGTCGCGGGTCTCGCGCAGCAGCCGTCCGAGCGGGTGGCCGACCGGCAGCTCCCGCAGGGTCGCGACGAGGTCGGCCATCTCGGCGGGTGACGTCCCGAGCCCGAGCCGACGACCGTACTCCTGGAGCATGTCGACGCCGATGCGGCCGTAGCGGGCGTAGACCATGAGCGTGATCGCACCACCGGGCGCGAGCACGTTCCGCAGGGCCCCCAGCCCGACGTCGGGGTCGGCGAGGTGGTGCAGGACGCCGGTGCACACGACGTGGTCGAAGGCCTCGTCGAGCGTCGCCACGTCCTCGATCGGGAGCCGGTGGAGCTCCAGGTTCGCGACGCCGTGGTGCGCGGCCAGCGCCCGGGAGCTCTCGATCGCCGCCGAGCTGACGTCGATGCCGATCACCCTGGCCCCGGGGTCGCGGAGCGCGTGGCGCACGGCCTGGCTCGTGCCGCACCCCGCCACCAGGACCGACTGCACCGACCCGAGCGGTCGGTGCGGCCAGATCAGGTGGTGCGCGACGCGCCGGGTCCGGTCGTCGGCCGCGACGCGGGCCGCTGGTCCGAGGTCGTCGACCGCGGGAGGGTACGGGTGGCGCTCGTAGAACCCCGCGATCGGATCGACGTCGGACACGGCGATCGACGACGGAGGCCAGCTCAGCTGGCGGCCGCGGTGAAGTTCTCGATCTTCTCGATGATCTGGCTGAGGTTGAACGACGCCGGTTCGTGGCGCTGCGGGAACTCCTGGAGCGTCTGGAGGAGCTCGGCCGCGTACATCTGCGCCGGAACGACCAGGTACACGCGGTCGAGCATCCACTCGTAGTACGAGTTCGAGGTGATGTCGGCCCGTTCGAACGGGTCCGTACGCAGGTTGAAGATCTTCGGGACGCGCAGCTCGACGAACGGCTCGGCCCAGACCTGCAACGTGCCCGGGGCGCGCTGCTCGAGGAACACCAGCTTCCAGTTGTCGTACCGCATCGCCGTGAGATCGCCGTCGTCGGAGCAGTAGAAGAAGTAGGGCCGCGGGCTGGTCTCGGTCTCGCCCGTGATGTAGTCGAGCTGGTTGAAGCCGTCGAGGTGCACCTTGTAGTTCGTGCCGCCGAGGTCGGTGCCGGCCTTGAGCTGCTCGGCGATGTCGGGGTTGCCCGCCGCGGCGAGCAGCGTCACGAACCAGTCGTTGTGGCTCACGATGTCGTTCAGGACGGTGCCGGGGGCGATCTTGCCGGGCCAGCGCACCACGCAGGGGACGCGGTAGGCGCCCTCCCAGTTGGAGTTCTTCTCGTTCCGGAACGGGGTCATGCCGGCGTCGGGCCACGAGTTCATGTGCGGCCCGTTGTCGGTGGAGTACATCACGATCGTGTTGTCGGCGATGCCCAGCGCGTCGAGCTCGTCGAGCACCTGGCCGACGATCTCGTCGTGGTACACCATCGTGTCGTGGTAGGGCGACTGCCACCGACCGGCCCGGCCCAGGTCCTCGTCGCGCGTGTGCGTCTTGAAATGCATGTGGGTGGTGTTGAACCAGACGAAGAACGGCGTGTCCGCCTCGGTCTGGCGCCGCATGAAGTCGATCGTGGCGTCGCGGAACTCCTCGTCGCAGGTCTTCATGCGCTCCTTGGTGAGGGGCCCCGTGTCCTCGATGCGCTGGGTGCCGTCGCCGTTGGCCCACGACTTCATGACGCCCCGGGGTCCGAACCGCTCCCGGAAGTGGGGGAATTCCTCCGGCTTCGGGTAGTCCGGGTGCTCCGGCTCCTCCTCGGCGTTGAGGTGGTACAGGTTCCCGAAGAACTCGTCGAAGCCGTGCATCGTCGGCAGGTACTCGTCACGGTCGCCGAAGTGGTTCTTGCCGAACTGCCCGGTGGCGTACCCCTCGGCCTTGAGCGCGGTGGCGATGGTCGGGTCCTCGTCGGCGTAGCCGATCGGGGCACCCGGGAGACCGACCTTGGTGAGGCCCGTCCGGTAGGGGTTCTGACCGCTGATGAAGGCGGCGCGGCCGGCGGTGCAGCTCTGCTCGCCGTAGTAGTCGGTGAAGCGCACGCCCTCGTTGGCGATCCGGTCGATGTTCGGCGTCCGGTAGCCCATCAGCCCGTCGCTGTAACAGCTCAGGTTCGAGATGCCGATGTCGTCACCCCAGATGATCAAGATGTTCGGTTTGTCAGCCATGGGAGACTCCTTCGACGGCGAATCGACCGGAATGGGCGAGTCAGCGCGGAGCGTAGACCGGATCAACCGGCGTAGCTGGCGGACCCGGGCACGGCCTCGGCGCCGGCGGCCGACGGGGTCGGGTCGGTGCCCCCGCCGGTCGGCGCGGTCGTGTCGACCGAGGGTGGCACCGTGGTCACCGGCACCGCATCGCCGCACAGGTCCGCCCGCCCGTCGTCGTTCTGGTCCGACGACGCGTAGGTCACCAACCCGGCCAGCATCGTGCGGACGTTGGCGGCGAGGTAGTCGGGGTCGAGCGTCTCGGGCGTGTCGCCGACGGTGTGGTAGTTGGGGTTCCGGAAGTTGGCGGTGTCGGTGGCCATGAGCGCCGGGAACCCCTGGCTGAGGAACGCCGCGTGGTCCGAGCGCAGGATGTCGCCCAGCACCGCGGGGTCGATCACCGCGCCGAACGCCGGATGCTCGGGCGTGTAGCGGAACGCCGCGGCCCCGAAGGTCCGGGCCAGCACCGCCGAGGAGGGATCGGCCACCATCGCCAGGTAGTCGTTCGGGAGCCCGGTGAGCGCATCGGTGCCCTCGGCCGTGTAGCCGAGCATCTCGAGGCTGACCGCACCGACGACGTCGGCGTCCTCGTCGGCCAGCGTGGTGGCCATCTCGAACGCGCCGAGCAGGCCGACCTCCTCGTAGGACCACGACGCGAACCTCACCGTGATCGGGAGCGGGTGGTCGCGCAGGGCACGGGCGAGCTCGAGCATGCCGGCCACGCCGGTGGCGTTGTCGTCGGCACCCGCGCCCTCGGGGTGCGCCGAGTCGTAGTGGCCGCCGATCACGAACACCCGCGACGGGCAGTCGGTGCCCGCCAGCTCGGCGTACAGGTTCGGCGAGTCGACACCGTTCCGGACGACCGACTGCAGGACCGGTTCGTAGCCCGCGTCGGTCAACCCCGCGGCGACGAGATCCCGGGCCTCCTGCCGGGCCGACTCGGGGCCGGCCGCGGTGCGGGGGAAGGCCAGCGACTCGACGAACGCCATCGCCCGGTCCCGATCGATCGAGCCCAGGAGCGGCGTCGGGTCGACCACCACCTTCGACGGATCCATGCCGAACTGGTCCGGGTAGACGACCGTCGAGGCCAGCGGGCCGGTGATGTCGTCGAACCGGTCGTCGGCCGGATCGGCGCTGCCGACCCCGGCCACGCCCGCCACCAGTGCCACCGCGACCGCGCCGCCCGCGACCGCCCGGCGGATCCCCTTGCTCCCCGTCATGGCGCCGAACCTACCCGTCCGCCACGACCTCCACGAGGACGTCACGGTCGGGGTCGGATCCCGACCGTGATCCGCCCGACCGCCCAGGACCCGCGACGACGAGCACGGTCGGGATCCGACCCCGACCGTGACCTCAGCCGGTGTAGCTGCCGGTGCCTCCGACGGGGGTGGCGGGGGTGGCCGTCGGGGTGGTCGTCGAGTCGGTCGGGTCGGTGGTGTCGGTGGCGTCGACGGCCGCGCACGCCGCGGTGGTGCCCTCCGGCTGCACGCAGATCACGTGGTCGCCGCCGGTGTCGGGGGTCGTCACCGACAGCACGCCGGTCGCCGGGTCGTAGCTCTGCGACCAGTCGGCGTCGAGGTCGGACGTGTCGACCGTCCAGCCGCCGGGGAACGACCGGCCGGCGTTCAGGTAGATGTCGGTGGTGCCGGTGGCCCCGTTGTCGGCGAACCGCACGGTGAGCACCTTCGTGTCCGGGTCCCAGCGGGTCGAGGTCGGCGCGCCGGCGATCGCCCGGGCGTACGGCTGGAAGATCTGCCCGATCGCGGGCCGGTCGTTGCCGGCGGCGTCGAGCGGGCAGTACCCGCTGCCCATGCACCAGTTGAAGACCGACCAACCCGAGGTGACCCGGTCGAGCGTCTCGAGGCTGTCGGCGACGAACGCGTCCATGCCCGGCACCTCGGGTCGAGCGATGCCCCACTCGCCGACGAGCATCGGCACCGGGTACGAGTCGGTGTAGGTCGTGATGGCGTCGGCCCACTTCGAGAAGAACGCCGGGTCGTACTCGATCACGCCCCCCGGCGTGTAGGTGGCCGACTCGATGTTGCTGTCGTACATGTGCGGGTAGAGCGCGACCTTCGGCCCGTCGACGCGACCGAGCGACGTCGCCACGCCGAGCGACGCCAGGTTCGGCGGCTCGATGAACACCCAGTGGTCGGGGTCGATGGCCGAGATCGCGTCGGTGAGCCGCTGGTACATCGGGGTGAGCTGCTCGCGCTCGACCCGCGCCGCCGCCGAGAGCAGGTCCTCGCCGGACCGGATCTTGCCGAACGGCTCGTTGAGGAGGTCGTAGCCGAGGAGCGCCGGATGGTCCGAGAACCGCTGGACCACCTCGGTCCACGCCTCGATCTGCTGGGCCCGGAGGTCGGCGTCCTCGTAGAGGTGCTCGAACGCGTTCTGCACGGCCGGCTCGAGGTAGTTGAGGAGCCACACGTCGTGGAGCGTGTACGGGACGCCGTCGTCGCGGGTGGCCCAGTCGGGGATGCCGGCGCCGCCGAACCTGGCGCCGTACACGTCCTGGTGCATGTCGAGGATCACCCGGATGCCGTGGGCCTCGGCCCGGTCCATCGCGGCGCGGACCCGGTCGAAGTAGGCCTCGTCCCAGACGTCCTGCGTGGGCTCGAAGCGGTCCCAGTAGATGGCGAGACGCACGTGGTCCATGCCCCGCTCGGCGGCCGCCGCGAGCAGCGCGTCGGTGAGGGTCGCCGGGTCGTCGGTCTTGTGGTTGAACCCGTGGAACTGGAGCGCGCGCCCGTTCGCGTCGGCGATGTACACCCGACCGTCGGTGCCGATGGCGGTGGACCAGTCGGCCACGTCGCCGGTGGGCGTCGGCGCCCCCGTCGCGGGCGACGGGGCGACCGTGGCGACCGCCAGGAGGGCGAGCGCGACCACGAGGGCGAGGCGGCGGGGCGACCGCACCGTCGGGGTGGATGAGGCGGAGTCGGCGGACATGGGGCCGGACCCTAGGCCAGTCCGCCCGCCGCCCTCCCGGTCACGTCGGCGGCACCACCGGACGATCCGAGATCGGCGTCGAGAACACGAGCGACGTGGTGGTCGGGCCGTACTTGCCGAACCGGCCCACGATCGTCTCGAGGTCGCGCATCGCCGCGACGGCGACCCGGATCACCCAGCAGTCCTCCCCCGTCACGTGCCGGGCCTCCAGCACCTCGGGATGGTCGCCCAGGACCTTCTCGATCCGACCGCTGTTGTCCCGGACGCGCACGATCGCCTCGATCGGCAGGCCCACGGCTTCGAGGTCGACGACCGCCCGGTAGCCGGTGATGATCCCCTGGGCCTCCAGGCGGCGGACCCGCTCGGTGACCGCCGGGGCCGACAGCCCGACCCTTCGACCCAGCTCGCTGAACGACACCCGCCCGTCGGCCTGCAGCTCGCCCAGGATGGCCCGATCCACGTCGTCGAACCGCTCAGCCATCGAACTCGTGCTCATGGGTCGAACCTACCGTGGATCTCACGGCCGAACGCCGCTTCTTCCGTGGAACGGCCATTCACCTGCGCCCGCTCCGTCCGTACCGTGACGGACATGGACGCCATCGCCCCCACCACCCCGATCCACCCCGCGCCGACGCCGCTGCGCTCGGACCTCGTCCCGGCCGCGTCGCCGCCGCTCGCCGCCCGCCACTTCCTGGCCAAGCTGTCCTTCGAGACCGACCCGTCCGACCTCGCCGCCGACCTCGCGGCCGGCGCGGGTGTCGACGGTCGGATCGTCGTGGTCGACACGCGGCGACCCGAGGCCCACCGCCTCGCGCACGTCGCCGGTGCGATCAACCTCCCGCACCAGGAGATCGATGAGCGGACCACGGCCGACCTCGACCGTGGCGCGCTCTACGTCGCCTACTGCTGGGGGCCGGCCTGCAACGCGTCGACCCGCGGCGCGGCCAACCTCGCCGCGCTCGGGTTCCGGGTGAAGGAGCTGATCGGCGGGCTGTCGGCCTGGCAGGCCGAGGGCTTCCCGGTCGAGGGCGACGCGGTCGACCGCCCGATCCGCGAGGTCGACTGCGCCTGCTGACGGTCAGGCGGCCCGGGGACCCCGCACGAGCCGACCGGGACGGGCGCCGGTGTCGGCGTCCTGCTCGCGGGTGACGGTGCCGGCGACGAGCGTGGCGAGGTAGCCCGAGGCGCCCTGCAGGATCCGTGAGGCCCCGGTCGGGAGGTCGGCCCGCACCTCGGGTTCGAGGATGTGGAGCCGCTCGAAGTCGATCACGTTCAGGTCGGCCCGGCGGCCCGGCGCGAGCACGCCCCGGTCGTCCAGGCTGTAGAGCGATGCGTTGGCCCCGGTCTGCTTGTGGACCAACAGCTCGATCGGGAGCTGGTCGCGGGACCGGTCGCGTGCCCAGTGGGTGATCTGGAACGTGGGGGCCGAGCAGTCCGAGATGAAGTTCACGTGGGCACCGGCGTCGCCCAGGCCGCTGACCGTGTTGGGGTCGAGGAGCATCTCCCGGCACGCGTCGAGCGAGCCGCCGACGTAGTTGGAGCCGAGCACGGCGAAGAAGCGACGGCCGCCGTCCTCCAGCAGCCGGTCGTACATGTGGGCCACGGGGTCGATCCCCTGGGCCATCGCCTGCGCGAACACCGAGTCGCCGAGCTCGGGCTCGTAGCGCAGCGGCGCCTCGAGCGAGAACGTGATCGGCAGCGCGGCCTGGAACAGCTGCACGAACTGACCGGGGCCGCCCTTCGCCCGCTGCTCCGACAGGATCGCGTCGCGCACCTCGGGCTGCTGCATGCGGGCCACCCGCTCGGGCAGCGGGAGGTGGGCGATGGCCTCGTAGCTCGGCCGACCCTCGAACAGGTGGTACGTGTCGAGGCTCGACATGACCGTGACCGAGCGGGAGATCACCTGCGGGTGGAGGCGGGCACCGGCCCGGTTGGCCTCGGCGGCGGCGTCGAGCACCAGCCGCCAGTGGGTCGGGTCCTCGAAGAGCTGGGCGACCGTGAACGTCGACCGGCACCTGCCGCGGGTGGACACCTCGGCCAGCAGCGGGAGCTCCTGGAGCGGCGTGGCCTGCTCGCCGCCGAGCATCGGCAGGGCCCCGATGGTGCCCGCGAGGATGGCCTCGAAGACGCCGTGGCCGGCATCGGCGATGGCGTCGGCCAGCGCCCGCAGCTCGTCGGCCGGCGCGAAGGTCCCGGGGACGGGCTCACCCGAGATCGACCGGTGGCCGATCGTGCGCGAGGTGGACACGCCGAGCGCGCCGGCCCGGAGCGCGTCGGTGGTGATGCGGACCATCGCCTCGAGGTCCTCCGCCGTGGCGTCCTCGTTGGCGACGCCCCGCTCGCCCATCACGTAGTACCGGAGCGCGCCGTGGGCCAGGTGGGTGCCGACGTCGACGGCGTAGGACCGCTCGTCGAGCACGTCGAGGTACTCGCCGAACGACTCCCAACGACCCCACGGCATGCCGTCGCTCAGCGCGGCGCCGGGGATGTCCTCGACGCCCTCCATGAGGTCGATCAGCCCGGCCTCGTCGCCGGGGCGGACCGGCGCGAAGCCCACGCCGCAGTTGCCCATGACGACGGTGGTGACGCCGTTGGACGCCGAGGGTTCGAGCGCGTCGTCCCACGTGACCTGGCCGTCGTAGTGGGTGTGGACGTCGACCCAACCGGGCGTGACCACGGCGCCGTCGGCGTCGATCGTGCGGCGGGCCCCGCCGTCGACCTCGCCGACCGCGACGATGCGGTCGCCGTCGATCGCCACGTCGCCGGTGACCGGCGGCGCGCCGGTCCCGTCCACGATCGTGCCCCCTCGGATGATGACGTCGTACATGTCGGGCCTCCCCTGATGGCCTTCGTGCTGGCGAACCGTCGACCTTCCTACCCCAGGTTTCGGTTCTTCGGGGCGATCGCCTCCTTGACGGTGCAGATTCCCCCGAAGAACGGTCTCGCCGATCGGGCTCCCGATTCTTCGGGGCGATCTGCGGGCTGAGCCGGCAGATCTCCCCGAAGAACCGATGCGTCGGGAAGTGTGGCAGGCTCCCGCTCCGTGCAAGCCGACGGCGGTGAGGCCGCGCTCCTCCTGCTCCTGGCGCTCGTCCCGATGGGACTGGTCCTCGTCCTGGCCGTCGCGATCGCGCGGTCCACGAGCGGACGCGGGTGGGTTGCGTTCCTGGCGATGGCCGTGGGCGTGGTCGTCGCGGTCACGTTGCGACGGTGGGTCCGGCTCGAAGGGACGACTGCGGTGACGATCGGGTTCGGCGCCGCGATCGCGCTCGCCACGACCGCCCGCGCCGTGCTTCCGCCGCCCCGTCCTCGATCCACCAGACGCGGATCGCACGCGAAGGCGCCTCGGGCTCCTGCCCGTGACGACGACCTCGCCCCTTAGCCGATCCCGCGCGAGTTCTTCGGGGCGATCTGCGGGCTGAGCCGGCAGATCTCCCCGAAGAACCGCTGCGTCGGACCGCTAGCGGCGGAGGAGGTCCTTGGCGATGTGGGTGATCTGGATCTCGTCGGTGCCGGCGTAGATCTGGAGGACCTTCGCGTCGCGGGCGAGCTGCTCGACCCGGAACTCGCTCATGTAGCCGTTGCCGCCGAGGATCTGGACGGCCTCGAGGGCGACCTCGGTGGCGGCCCGGGCCGAGTAGAGCTTCATGGCCGACGCCTCGGCGAGGGTCATGCTGCGCCCGGCCGCCGACATCTCGACGGTGCGGAACACGAGGTTCTCGACGTTGAGGCGGGCGACCTCCATGCGGGCGAGCTTGTCCTGGATGAGCTGGAACTCACCGATGGGCTGGCCGAACTGCACGCGGTCCTTGGCGTACTGCACCGAGATGTCGAGGCACTCCTCGATGATGCCGAGCGACATGGCGGCGACGCCGGAGCGCTCCTGCATGAACGTGGCCTTGGCACCCTCGCGGCCGCCGGCGGCGACGTCCTCGGTCTCGCCGACGAGACGGTCGATGCCGACCCGCACGTCGGTGAGGAAGAGCTCGCCGGTGGGCGAGCTGTGCATGCCCATCTTGCGCAGCGGCTTGGACTGCTCCAGGCCGGGCATCCCCGAGTCGAGGACGAACGACAGGATCTTGCGCTCCTCGGGCGGGTTGCCCTCGTCGAGCTTGCAGATGAACACGATCGTGTCGGCGTAGGGGCCGTTGGTGATGAAGGTCTTGGAGCCGTTGAGGACGTACTCGTCGCCGTCGCGCCGGGCCGTCGACTTCATCGAGCCGAAGGCGTCCGAGCCGGAGTTGGGCTCGGTGATGGCCCAGGCGCCGACCTTCTCGAGCGTGAGCAGCTCGGGCGCCCACCGCTCCTTCTGGGCGATCGTGCCCTTGGACAGGATGGCGGCCGAGGTGAGGCCCATCGACACGCCCATGGCGGTGACCATGCCCGGGCACACCCGGCACAGCTCGATGATCGGGATGAGGGTGAGCGACGACGAGCCGCCGTCGCCCTCGCTGTCGCGCTTGGGCTTCTCCGGCGGGGTCTCGCCGGCCTCGACCGCCGCGGCGACCTCCTTCTCGAAGGCGATCTGCTTGGCGAAGCGGTCGCGGGCGGCCACGTCCATGCCGAAGTCCCGGAAGAGCTTGCGGAGGACGTCGTAGGGCGGCGTGTCGCCGTGCTCGAACTCCTCGATCCGCGGCCGGATCTCCTTGTCGATGAACTGCCGGACGGCGGTGCGCACCATCTCCTGCTCGTCGGTCCACTGGAACACGGCAACCTCCTGGGGGGCGCGGGCCGCTTCGGCCCATCGATCGTCGCTCCACGCTCGCTCAACTTGACCGCTCGGTCAAGTTGAGCGGCCGACCGGGTCCGGCTGCCACGATGGCCCCATGACGCACCCCGGGGACCTGGACGCGCCCGACGGCACCACCGTCTGGTCCTACTGCTGGCCCTTGAGCGTCGACGGCGGCGAGCCCGTGGCCCTCCACTGCTCCTCCCCCGTGCCCGACGTCGTCGTCGAGGTGGCCCGGGTCGGGGCCGGACGCGACGTGGTGTGGACGGCAGCGGCGACCGTCGACGACCTGGCGATGCCGCCCGACGCCGACACCCACGGGTGCGACTGGCCGGCCACGCTCACGATCCCCACCGACCCCTCGTGGCGGTCCGGGTTCTACGAGGTGGTGACGCAGCCGGCGGCCGGCGGCGGCTCGGAGCACGACCGGGCGTTCTTCGTCGTCCGACCGCCGGCCGACCACCGGGCCCCGATCGTGCTCGCGCTCGGCACCAACACCTGGAACGCGTACAACGACGTCGGTGGGGGCAACACCTACACGGGCAACACGCAGGCGTCGTTCCGCCGACCGATCGTGCGCGGCCTGCTCCACAAGCCCGAGGGCCCCGGCCGCCGGGTGCCGGTGATCGGCGACCCGGATCCGACGATGACGGACCACGTCACCTACGTGCTCACCAACCTCGTCAGCCAGTGGTCGGGCTCGGCGGGGTGGCCCAACTACGAGCAGCCGTTCCTCGCCTGGGCCGAGGCCGCGGGATACGAGATCGACGTCGTGCTCAACCACGACCTCGCCCGTCCCGGCGCGCTCGACGGCCACCGCCTGCTCCTCTCGGTCGGCCACGACGAGTACTGGACCTGGGAGATGCGCGACGCCGTCGAGGCGTTCACCGACCGCGGCGGGAACGTGGCGTTCCTGTCGGGCAACACCGCCTACTGGCAGGTGCGCATCGTCGACGACGGCGCCACGATGCTCGCCTACAAGCAGGACTTCGAGCAGGACCCGGTGTTCGGCACCGACCAGCAGCACCTGCTCACGTCGATCTGGTCGGACCACCTGATCGGGCGGCCCGAGAACCACATGACGGGCGTGTCGTTCACCCGCGGCGGCTACCACCGCATCGGCCTCCGGGCGCCGAGGGGCGCCGGCGGGTACACGGTGCAGCGGCCGGAGCACTGGCTCCTCGACGGGACCGGTCTCGAGTACGGCGACCTCCTCGGCGCCGAGGGCACCGCGGTCGGCTACGAGTGCGACGGCTGCGCGCTCCGCTACGGCGCCGACGGTCGGCCCGAGCCCACCGGCGAGGACGGCACCCCGACCGACATGGAGATCGTGGCGATCGCTCCGGCTGCGCCGTTCGACCACCGCACCGCGGTCCGTCCCGTCGGCGACGACGAGCTGTCGGAGGGCCAGTTCGACGTGTGGCGCGTGTTCGGCTCGCCCGATGCCCCCGAGGGTGCGCCGCTGTGGCACGGCAACGCGGTCCTCGGGTGCTTCACCCGCGGCGGCACCGTCGTCACGACGGGATGCACGGAGTGGGCCGCGGCCCTCGACGCCGGCGATCCGCTCGTCGAGCGCGTCACCCGCACGATCCTCGACCGCCTCGCCGGGCCGCCCGCCGAGGGGTGAACGGTCAGGCGGGCCGGTCCGTGCCGGCCCAGGCGAGGGCGGCGAGGACGAGCGCCTCGACACCGGTGCGGATCGTCGGGTCCTGGACGGGCGCGAACCGCGGCGAGTGGTTGTAGGGGACCTCCTCGGCCAGCCGGTTCTCGGCGAACGCCTTCAACCAGTGGTCGGGCTCGTGGCCGCCCACGAACCAGAAGACCGACGGGCAACCCGCCGCGGTGGCGAAGGCGCCGAAGTCCTCGCTGCCGAGCGCCTGGGGGCCCTCGTGGCTGCGGCCCGCCCCGAAGTGCTCCGCGAACACCTCGGTGACCCGCGCCGTGGCCTCGGGGTCGTTGACCAGCGCGGGGAACGCGGACGTCGTCTCGATGTCGGGGTCCCGGGGCGAGCCGCAGGAGTGGGACTCGCCGTGGGCGATCCGCTCGATCGACGACAGCACGTCCTCGCGGACCCGCTCGGAGAAGGTGCGGATGTTGATGCCCAGCTCGGCCTTCTCGGAGATCACGTTCTCCTTCGTCCCGACCCGGACGGTGCCCACCGTGACCACCGCGAGATCGGCCGCGGCCTTCTCCCGCGAGGTGATCGTCTGGAGCTTCATGATCGTCGACGCGGCGAGGACCGCCGGGTCGACGGTGAACTCGGGGGTCGACCCGTGGCCGCCCCGGCCGTGCAGCGTGAGCTTCAGGGAGTCGGTCGCGGCCATCGTCGGCCCGCCCCGCGTGAGCACCCACCCGGCCGGCGCCGGCGCCAGGTGCTGCCCGAGGCAGATGTCGGGCGTGCCGAACCGCTCGAAGAAGTCGTCGGCCAGCATGGCCTCGGCGCCCTCGCCGAGCTCCTCGGCCGGCTGGACCACGAGCACCAGGCGGCCCGACCACCCACCCCGGTCCTCGGCCAGCACCGAGGCCGCACCGATGAGCCAGGTGACGTGCATGTCGTGGCCGCACGCGTGGGCGACCCCGACGGTCTGCCCGTCCGGGTCGGTGCCGACGACGGTCGACGCGTAGGGGAGGCCGGTCTCCTCGGTGACGGGGAGCGCGTCCATGTCGGCTCGCAACAGCACGGTGGGTCCGGGGCCGTTCTCGAGCACGGCGACGACGCCGGTCCGACCGACGCCCTCGGTCACCTCGAAGCCCAGCGCCCGAAGCCGCTCCGCGGCGATGGCGGGCGTGCGTTCCTCCTGGAAGGACAGCTCGGGGTTGGCGTGGAGATCCTCGTACAGCGCGGCCAGGTCCTCCAGCAGCGGGCCCACCTGGTCGACCAGGACGTCGTTCGACACCTTTCGCACCCCCTCGTCGGTGTTCGTTCCGGGTCGGACCCTACGCGACCGGGACGGATCGACCAGCAACCGCAGGCCTCAACTCCCTGCCCGTCCTGCCGATCAGGACGCCCGGACGACCCGCGTCGTCCCGCCGGACGTCGGGGTCCGCGGCCGTCGGACGCCCGCTCCCTACGATCGCCAGGACATGCGGGCGCCGACGTTCGAGCGGACCACCGCGCGCAGCACACCAGGGAGAGCAGACGCGATGAGCAACGATCCGAACAATCCGAGCTGGCCGCCGTCGGAGGGCCAACCCCCGGGCGGGACGCCCTGGCAGCAGCCACCCGGCTACGGGCCGCCACCGGGCCCCGGCGCACCCTACGGCGGGGGCCCGGGCTACACCGGCCCCGGTGGCTACGGCTCACCGCAGCCTCCTCCCCACAAGCCGGACTCGTACATGGTGTGGGCCATCCTCACCACCCTGTTCTGCTGCCTCCCGTTCGGCATCGTGTCGATCATCAACGCGTCGAAGGTCGACAGCATGTACTCGGCCGGCGACTACGGCGGTGCCCGGATCGCCTCGGATTCGGCGAAGAAGTGGGCCACCTGGGCCGCGATCGCCGGACTCATCGTCACCGGCGGGTACATCCTCCTCGCCGTGGTCGCGGCGTCGAACTCCACGACCTGACCACCGCCGTGCACGTCCACGACGACCGGCGTCCCGCGGTGGAGCTGCACCGCGGGGCGCCGGCCCGGTGGGCACCGATCGCCACGGGCGCGGCCATGGCGGCGGGTGCCGCCGTCGTGTTCCTCCGAGACCCGTCGCAACCCGGGCACTACCCGACCTGTCCGCTCAAGGCCCTGACCGGCCTCGACTGCACCGGCTGCGGCTCGCTGCGCGGGACCCACGCGCTCCTGCACGGCGACCTGTTCGGCGCCGTCGGCCACAACGCCCTCCTGGTGCCGGGCGCCGTACTCGTCCTGTGGCTCTGGGCGGCGTGGATGTCGTCGACCTTCGGACGGGGGCGGGTCCCCACCCTCCGCCCCACGCCGCTCGTCGCGGGGTCGTTGATCGCGATCGCGGTCGGCTTCGCCGTGGTGCGCAACCTCCCCGGGTTCGAGGCCCTGCGGTCGTGACCGGGCCCGACCGACCGCGAGCCTTGGCCCGCTCCCGGGACCGTCCCTAGGGTTGGTCCATGCGCAATCCGAAGGACTTCTTCCGCCCCCTCGCCGCCGGCGCCCCGGAGCCGGTGCGGGAGGTCCCGTTCCGGCCGTCGCGGATGATCCACTTCTTCGACCCGAGCAACGAGAAGATGGCGGCGAAGGTGCCGGACATCGCCGCCAAGGTCGACATCATCCTCGGCAACCTCGAGGACGCCATCAAGGCCGAGAACAAGGAAGCGGCCCGCCAGGGTCTCGTGAAGATCGCCCGCAGCACCGACTTCGGTGACACCCAGCTTTGGACCCGGGTGAACAGCCTCGACTCCCCGTGGGTGCTCGACGACCTCACCACGCTCGTGACCGAGATCGGCGACAAGCTCGACGTGATCATGATCCCGAAGGTCGAGGGCCCCGAGGACATCCACTACGTCGACCGGATCCTCGCCCAGCTCGAGGCCCGCGCCGGCCTGACCCGCCCGATCCTGGTGCACGCCATCCTCGAGACCGCCCGCGGCGTCGCCAACGTCGAGGAGATCTGCGCCGCCAGCCCCCGCATGCAGGGCCTGTCGCTCGGCCCGGCCGACCTCGCCGCCAACCGGCGCATGAAGACCACCCGCGTCGGCGGCGGCCACCCCGGCTACCTGGTGCGGCAGGACCCGGTCGACGGCGACGTCGACGGCGAACGCGCCACCTACCAGCAGGACCTCTGGCACTACACGATCGCCCGCATGGTCGACGCCTGCGTCGCCAACGGCATCTACGCCTTCTACGGGCCCTTCGGCGACATCAAGGACACCGTCGCCTGCGAGGACCAGTTCCGCAACGCGTTCCTGCTCGGCTGCGTCGGCGCCTGGAGCCTCCACCCCGTGCAGATCGACATCGCCAAGCGGGTCTTCTCGCCGGATCCGGCCGACGTCGCCCACGCCCTCCACGTGATCGAGGAGATGGGTGACGGCACCGGCGCCGTCATGATCGACGGGAAGATGGAGGACGACGCCTCCGTCAAGCAGTGCCACGTCATGGTCGACCTCGCCAAGCAGCTGTCGGCCCGCGACCCCGAGGTCGCCGAGCTGTACCGCGGCGTGGGCCTGGAGGTCTGAACGTGAGCGACCAGATCCTCCCCCGCCGGTCCGTCCTCTACATGCCGGGCGCCAACGAGCGGGCCCTGGAGAAGGCGAAGACCATCCCCGCCGACGCCCTGATCCTCGACCTCGAGGACGCCGTCGCGCCCGACGCCAAGGAGGAGGCCCGTGACCGGGTCTGCGCCGCGGCATCCTCGGGCGAGTACGGCGCCAAGGAGGTCACGATCCGGGTCAACGGGCTCGACACCCAGTGGCACGCCGCCGACCTCGCCGCCGCGGCGAAGGCCGGCCCGGCGGCCGTGGTGGTGCCGAAGGTGAACTCGGTCGACGACGTCCGGGCGATCGAGGCCGGGCTCGAGGCGGGCGGCGCGCCCGACCACACGAAGATCTGGGCCATGGTCGAGACGCCGGTGGCGATGCTGCACGCCGAGGCCATCGCCGCGGCGTCCGAGCGCCTGACCGTGCTCGTCATGGGCACCAACGACCTGGCCAAGGAGCTCCACGCCACCCACGTGCCCGGCCGTCAGCCCCTGCTCACCGGCCTCGGCCTGTGCCTTCTGGCCGCCCGGGCCACCGGCAAGGAGATCCTCGACGGCGTCTACAACGACGTGAAGGACCCCGAGGGGTTCGCCGCCGAGGCCCGCCAGGGCTTCGAGATGGGTTTCGACGGCAAGACGCTGATCCATCCGAGCCAGGTCGACCCGACGAACGAGATCTGGGCCCCGTCGGCCGACGCCGTCGACGACGCCCGCACCCTCATCGCCACGTTCGAGGCCGCGATCGCCGAGGGCAAGGGCGTGGTCACCCACAACGGCCGGATGATCGAGAACCTCCACGTCGACAACGCCCGCCGCGTGCTCGCGGTGGCCGCGGCCATCGAGGCCCGCAGCTGAGTCAGCTCCCGGCCGCGGTGAAGAGGCGCATCTTCGTCCAGAGGAAGTCGCCGATGTGGTCGGTCCAGTTGGTCGAGTTCGCCGACAACGACACCGTGTGGCCGGTGCCCTCGTTCAGCACGAACTCACAGGTGACACCGACGTCGATGAGCCCCTGGCAGGTGCGGTAGGCGTACTCGGCGGTCGCGCCCGTCGTGCTGTCGGTCTCGTAGTGGAACATCAGGGCCGGCGCGTCGGTCGGCTCGAAGGTGACGACGCCGAGGTCGACGCCGGGCGTGAGGTGGGCGCCGGTGGACACCGCGGCAGCGATCGAGTGCGAGTACGCGGCGAGCGGACCGCCGGGCGTCGGGTCGTCGGCGATCCCCACCCCGAGGGCGATCGCCCCGCCGGCGGACGATCCGAGCATGGCGATCCGCTCCGTGTCGATGCGGTAGGTGGCGGCGTTGGCCCGCAGCCACCGGACCGACTCCATGCCGTCGTCGATGGCGTTCTGCGCGGCGGCCAGGTACCGCAGCTGGTTCGTGCTCGCCCCCGGGTCGAGCCGGTAGCCCAGCGACACGGCGACGAAACCCCGACGGGCGTAGCTCATGGCCGCGGAGGCCATCGACGACTTGTCACCGTTGGCGAACCCGCCGCCGTGGACGAGCACGACGGTCGGCAACGGGCCGACGCCGTCGTCCGGCGGCAGGTACACGTCGAGCTTCAGGTCGACCGTCGTGCCCTGGTGGTCCACGGCCGAGCCGTACACGAGGTCGAGCGTCGAGGTGATCTGCCCGGCGGTGTACCGGATGGTCGAGTACCGACCCTCCTCGGGCATGTCGCACCCGGCCAGCGCCGTCGCGACGAGCGCGGCGACCCCCACGACCAGGGCGATCATCGGACGGCGGCGCGAGCGGACGACGACAGGTTCCACGTTCCCCATCGCCACAAGGTGTCCCACCCGACGGGATCGTGCAAGCACCTCGGGACCTCGTCGATCGTGGGAGGCTGCCGCCGTGCGCTACCGCCGGATGCCCATCGAGGTCGAGTCGCCCGAGCAGCTCGGGTACTCGACGATCACGAACAACCTGTCGGAGAGCTCGGTCGCCGACCGCCGGCTGTCCGACCTCGGGCTCGACCTCGACCTCGACGGCCTGGTGCTGCAGTACGGCGATCACCTCGGCGACCCCACGCTCCGCGCCGCGGTCGCGGCCGGCGGGGCGGGTCTCGACCTCGACCACGTCACCGTGTTCCCGGGTGCCGCCGCCGCGCTCTTCGCCGTCGCCACCAGCCAGCTCGACCGGGGCGACCACGCGGTCGTCGTGCGCACCAACTACGCCACCAACCTCGAGACCCCGCGCACCATCGGTGCCGACCTCGACACCGTCGACCTGCGGTGGGAGGACGGCTGGCAGCTCGACGTCGACGCCGTCGCCGACCTCGTCCGACCCGGCACCACGCGGCTGATCAGCATCACCTGCCCCCACAACCCGACCGGCACGATGCTCGACGAGCGGGACCTGCGCCGGCTGGTCGGCCTGGCCGAACGGGCCGAGGCGGTCCTCCTGGTCGACGAGACCTACCGGGACCTCACCCACACCGGCGAGCGCATCCCGCTCGCCGCCACGTTGTCCCCGTTCGTCGTCAGCATCAGCTCCATGTCGAAGGCCTACGGCCTGCCCGGGCTGCGGGTGGGCTGGGCCGTCACCACCGATCCGCTCCTCGCGGAGACGCTGCTGGCCGCGAAGGAACAGATGGTCATCTGCGGTTCGACGATCGACGAGCACATCGCCGGTCGGGTGCTGGCGGACCGCAAGCGGGTCCTGCCCCCGATCGTCGCCGAGGTGCGCGAGCGCCTGGCGATCACCGAGGCGTGGTTCGCCGACCAGCACACCTTCGAGTGGATCCGCCCGAGCGGCGGTGTCGTCGGCCTGGTCCGGTTCCGTGACGAGGTCGCCGTCGACGAGGCCGCGTTCCACCGCGTGCTCCTGGCCGACCACGGCACCTACGTCGGCCCCGGCCACTGGTTCGAGCTGAGCGACCGGTACTTCCGCCTCGGCTTCGGCTGGCCCACCGAGGACGAGCTCCGGGCCGGCCTCGACGCCCTCCTCGCCGCGGCTGCCACCACCACCACCACCTGACCCCGCTGACCCCCCTGCCCCCGCTGCCCCCCTGACCCCGCTGACCCCTCGAACTGGCGTAGGTGGTGGTGGGTCGGCCACCACCACCTACGCCAGAACGCAACCGCGGTGAGGTCAGGGGGTGACGATCGGGAACATCAGCGAGAAGCGGTCGCACGCCGTCAGGAGCGCGAGGAGCGCGGTGCGGCCGCGGAGGACCTCGACGGTGCCCGCGTCCTCGAGGTCGGACAGCTCGGCCGCACCGAACACGAGCGCTCCGAACGACGCGTGGTCGGCCCGCAGCACCACGTCGTCGGTCCCTGCGCTTCGACTGCGCTCCGCTGGCGCTCCACTCCGCTCAACGAACGAAGGGGGGAGGTGGTGGATCGCCCCGTTGCTGACACCGAACCGCAGGTGCTCGGCCCGGTCGGTGATCGTGACGTCGACCGTCCAGGTGCGGGTGGCCGCGACGAGCCCGTCGAGACGGACCCCGAGGGCGTCGACGAGCTGGTCGCTGCTGATGGCGGCGACGGTCTCGGCCGACGGGCCGTGCCCCGGCGTCGACGGCGGGTGGCCGTGGCGCAGCTCCTGGGCTCCGGTCAGGTAGAAGTCCCGCCACGGAGCGCTCTCGGCCTGGTAGCCGAGCTGCTCGAACGCGTCGGCCTGCAGCGCCCGGGCCGCCATGTGCTCCGGGTGGGCGAACACCACGTGGCCCACCACCTCGGCCACCCACCGGTAGTCGCCCTCGTCGAAGCTCACCCGGGCCCGGCGCAGCACCTCGTCGGCCCCGCCCATGTACTCGACGTAGCGCCCGGCGGCCACGGCCGGCGGGTGGGGCTGGAGGTGGGCGGGGTTGCCGTCGAACCAACCCAGGTAGCGCTGGTACACGGCCTTGGCGTTGTGGCTGATCGTGCCGTAGTAGCCGCGGAGCGACGGGTCGTCCTCGAGCCCGGCCGGCAACCGGAGCTGCTCGGCGATCTCGTCCATCGTCAGGCCGTGGTTCGCCAGGCGCAGCACCTGGTCGTGGAGGAACCGGTAGGCGTCGCGCTGGCGGGCCAGGTGGCCGGCGATGTCGACCGCGCCCCAGCGCGGCCAGTGGTGGCTGGCGAAGGCCACGTCGGTGTCGTCGAGGTAGAGGTCGATCGCCTCCTGGAGGTAGCGGCTCCAGGCCAGCGAGTCCCGCACCGGTGCGCCCCGAGGCGTGTACACGTTGTGGAGCGTGCAGGTGCAGTTCTCGGCCAGGCACAGCACCCGGTGGTCCGGGAAGTGGAAGTTCATCTCGGCCGGCGCCTCGGTGTCGGGCGTGACCTGGAAGACCATGCGCACGCCGTCGACGATCAGCTCGGTGCCCGTCTCGGCGATGTCGACCGTCGGCGCGATCAGACTCTGGTCGGCCAGCAGGGGGATCCCCTTGCCCAGCCCGGCGTCGACGTGACCCCGCGGCCCCTTCGGCAGCAGCGCGCCGTACATGTAGGACGCCCGCCTGGTCATGGCCACCCCGGCCACGACGTTCTCGCTCACCGCCGCGGCCAGGAAGCCCGCGGGCGCGATCACCGGCACGCGGCCGGCCACCACGTCGGCCTCGTCGACGATGCCCCGGACGCCGGCGAAGTGGTCGACGTGGCTGTGCGTGTATATCACCGCGGTGACCGGCCGCTCGCCGAGGTGGTGGTTCACCAGCGCGAGCGCGGCGGCGGCCGTCTGGTTCGAGGTCAACGGATCGATCACGATCCAGCCCTCGGCGCCCGAGACCACGGTCAGGTTGGCCAGGTCGAACCCCCGGACCTGCCAGAACCCGGGCGCCACCTCGAACAGCCCCGCCTCGGTGTTGCGACGGGCCTGCTCCCACAGCGAGGGGTGCACCTCCGGCGGCGCGGTCCCATCCCCCTCGTCGAGGAAGGCGTAGGCGCCGTGGTCCCAGACCGGCCAGCCCCCGGGATGGTCGATCGTCGGGAGGTCCGGTCCGGCGATGCGGCCCCGCCGGGCCCGTTCCCGCTCGTCGTCGGTCAGCGCGAAGTGCGGCGATCGGGCGGCCTGCGCGTTGCGACGGGCGGTCGCGTCGGTCGCGGCCTTCGGGGAGAGGTCGGGGGCGGCATCCATGTCCGGATTCTGCCCGCACTTCAACCCCCACTTCACCGTTCTGGCGTAGGTGGTGGTGGGCCAGCCACCACCACCTACGCCAGAACCGTTGGGGGACGGGGGGGACGGGGAGACGGGGGGGGATTCGGGTGGCAGGCCTTGTGTCGGGGCCGATGTTGCCGATCGGTGACGACATGACGACGTCGACGCTGCCGCCCATCCGGCGGGTCAGGTTCGCCTGGCCCGAGGAGGTCGACCCACGGTGGACGCCGAACGTGCCCGAGCTGGCGCTGGCCGCCAACGCGGTGTCGCTGATGATGCCGCACGTCGAGCCCTACTTCGTCGCCACCGTCCGGGCCGCGGCCGCCGACATCGACGACCCGGACCTCGCCGCCCGAGCCCGCGCGTACGCGGCCCAGGAGGCCCAGCACCACGGCCAGCACCGTCGCTACAACGACCACCTCATCGCGCACTACCCCGGGCTCCGACGGGTGGACCGGTGGTTCGCCGCCCTGTTCCGGTTCATGCGCACGCGGAGCACCCGCTTCGGGTTGGCCTTCGCGGCCGGCGGCGAGTCGATCGCCTTCATCGCGGCCCGCTGGGTCGACGCCAACCTCGGCCTCTTCCGCAACGCCGAACCGACCGCGGCGACCCTCTTCCTCTGGCACCTGGCCGAGGAGGTGGAGCACAAGGAGGTCGCCTGGGACGTGTACGAGGGCACCGGCGGCGGGCGGGTCCGCTACGCGTTCGGGGTCTGGGCCGCCGCGCTCGTCCTCGCCGCCTGCACGTTCGTCGGCACCGTCGCGATGCTGCGCGGCGACGGCCGGCTGTTCTCCCCCGTCGCCCACCTCCGCCTGCTGCGTTGGACGCTGAGCTTCGTGTTCGTCGCCGTCCCGGTGATGGTGGTGTCGACGTTGCCGGGGCACCACCCGTCGCAGCTCACCGATCCCGCCGGGTTCGACCACTGGCTCGAGCAGCTCGACCCGGCGACCTCGACGGTGCCGGAGTGGGCCCTCCCCTAGCCCGGGGGTCGCCCCTTGGCGGGCCGCGGGTTGGGGACCCACACGTCGATCTTCTCGTCCTGGTGGGTGAGCCACATGGCCACCGTGACCGCGTCGTGCACCTGACCCCGACCCCGGGTCGGGAGGTACTCCATGTCGTCGAGCGCGGCCAACGTCCGCTTCCGGTCGAACAGGTCCCAGGTGGCGTGGCCCACCGGGAGGTCGAGGAACTGGCGCAGGATCGGCCGCTTCTTGTCGAACTCGGCCATGCGACGGGCCTCGGCCGCGGCCATCCCCCGCCGCCGCGGCTTCGGCGTGCCGCTCCCGCTCTGGCGGGCCTTCCGAGCGAGCCGTCGGGCCTCGGTGGGCGGTCGCCACGGCGTGCGCGGCTCCTGGGACGGGTACTGGTCGCCGTCGGGGAGCCCGGCGAGCAGCTCGGCCGGCCACCCCTTGCCCTCGAAGGGCAGGCGGGCCAGACCGGGCGCAAGGGTCTCGATGATCCTGAACGGAAGCGTTTCGTTGCGGCGGGCCTCGCTCCCGATCGCGAAGGCGGCGCGGTAGGCCGCGAGGTCGTACAGCGGGAACAGTCGGTTCCGCCCGTCGAGCTCCTGGCGCATCCCGACCCAGCGACGGAGCCGCTGGCGCTGGAAGTAGCCGTCGACCGCCTCGTGGAGGTCGCCGCTCTCGGGCATCTCCTGGAGGATCAGCCGTTCGAGCAGGTCGTTGGCGTGCACGGCGGCGTCGTCGGTGAGCAATCCGGCCGCGTTCCAGTTGAAGTTGCCCTCGTCGATGAACGGGCGCAGGTGGTCGACGGTCTCGAGGCTGTTGGTCTTCGGGTACGTGGTGCGCATCACCTCGCCGAACAGGCCGCACAGGGAGACGTTGGGCGACTGCGGCCACGGGACGGGCATGCGGTCCCACAGGCTGACCGACCCGCTCGCCATCCAGAGGTTCTGGCGCAGCTTCTCCTCGGTCGACAACGGGCGCACCTTCCAGAGCGGGCGCTCGTGCGGTGCGCCGAAGACCCGGGGCTGGCTGCGCCCCTCGACGATGGTGGTGCCGTCGGCGATGTAGGTCAGGTCGTAGTGCCGCGCCAGGGCGGTCGCCGCCTGGACGTCGGGCACCTGCGGCCCGCCCCAGGTGTGGAACCGGAACTCCTCGGCCACGCCCGCGCCGAGCAGCATCGCCAACACGATCCTCGAGTCCTTGCCGCCGGTGAGCTCGCAGCTCGGCCAGTAGGTGGGGAGCGACGCGATCAGGCGGGCCCGCTCCCGCAACCCCTCGATGGCGGCCTGCACCGCCGCCTCGGGATCCGCGCACGCCGCCTCGTCGTACCAGTGCCGGCGCGACCACTGGTGCACGACGGGCTCTTCGTGGGGCCGCAGGCGCACGATCGACGCGGAGGGGATGAGCCGCACCGCCTCGAAGCCGGTGCGATCCTCGAGCAGGGCTCCGGCCGCGCCCATCATCAGCATCGCCTCGACGTCGCGGGCGGCCTGCCCTCCCGGCGGGGTCGTCACCGCGGACACCAGCGCCACGCGGTTGCCGAACACGACGACGTCGTCGGTCTCGGCGCGCGACACCATCGCCGAACCGTTGGGGTCGGCGGTGATCCACCCCGACCCGTCGGCGCGGAGGTGGAACAGGGTGAACACGCCGTGGAGGCGTTCCACGTCCTCGTCGATCGGCCGCGTGCGGTAGCGGTCGCCGAGCTGCTCGGCCCACGTGGAGCGCTCCGACCAGGCCGAGGTGCCGACCCAGACGTGGCCGCTGAAGCCGGTGGCGGCGTCGGGTCGACGGTCCCAGTACGACCCGATGCGCAGCGACCACGCGCCGACGGACCAGCCGGCGGCCTGGACCCGCCCGTCGTCGCTCGACCACCGGTCGTGCGCGGCCGGTGGGAAGAAGAGGTCGTGCGGCTGCGGGTCGTCGAGCAGCTCCACCACGTGGGGTGGAACGGTGCGGCCGGGCTTCGCCACGACGATCAGCCAGGAGTGCATGTCGCCCTTCCTAGCCCGCCTGCACCAGCCCCGCTCCCGCGACGGTCACCACTGCTCCTCGTCCTCGAACATCGCCTTGGGCAGCTCGACGCGCAGCAGCTTCTCCAGCTCCTTCATGGCCTTCGGTTCGCTGACGGTGCACGTGGCGCCGCTGCGCATCGTCAACAGGGCCCACGGCGGCTCGGGCTCGGCGTTGACGTCGACCCGCTCGATGAGCGCCGGTTGCACCCACGACCACTCACCGGCGTGGGTCGGATCGACCTGGATCCACATGCTGGGTTCCTTCCCGTTCGCACTCGCTGACCTGCGTCCGCCCCCTCGCCGGAGGGTACCGGACGGGGCCACACCCACCGGGCCACCGATAGGCTCCGGCGTTCGTCGAGACGGGACGGAGCTCCAAACCACCACCGACCTCGCGCACGGACTGCAGCGCATGACCGGCCGGGACCCCGACGAGGCCCATCGTGCCGCCACGCCCCTCGAGCTGCTGTTCGACCTGGCGTTCGTGGTCGCGTTCGGCGCGGCGGGCACCGAACTGGCCCACACCTACGCCGAGAACCACGTCGGGGCGGGCCTCGCCGCCTTCGGCCTGTCGGTGTTCGCCATCTGCTGGGCGTGGATCAACATGGCCTGGTTCGCGTCGGCCTTCGACACCGACGACTGGGCCTACCGCCTACTGACCATGGTCCAGATGGCCGGCGTGATCATCGTGGCCCTCGGCCTCCCGCCGCTCTTCGCCTCGGTGGTCGCGGGCGGCGACATCGACAACGCCACGATGGTCGCCGGCTACGTCGTGATGCGGGTGCCGATGGTGTTCCACTGGCTCCGGGCCGCGAAGGGCCACCCCGACCGGCGGAAGGCGTGCACCACCTACGCCGTCACGATCGTCGTCGCCCAGGTGCTGTGGTGCCTGCTCGTGGTGGTCGACCTCTCCGTCGCCGCCTTCTACACCCTGGCGATCGTGCCGTTCCTCGTCGAGTTGGCCGGCCCGATCGTCGCCGAGTTCCACCACGGCGGCACCCCGTGGCACGCCCACCACATCGCCGAGCGCTACGGCCTGCTCGCCATCATCACGCTCGGCGAAGGGATCATCGGCACGGTGGCCGCGATGTCGGCGTTCGTGAACCCACCGGGTCCGGGATGGACGTCGGACGCGATCACGCTCCTCGCGTCGGGCGTGGTGCTGACGTTCGGCATGTGGTGGGTGTACTTCGCCATGCCGTGGGCCGACCTGCTCACCTACCACCGGGAGCGGTCGTTCTTCTGGGGCTACGGCCACATGGTCGTGTTCGGCAGCATCGCCGCGGTGGGCGCCGGACTCCACGCCGTGCAGTACTTCATCGAGCACCACTCGAAGCTGACGGCCACCGAGACGCTGCTGACCGTCGCGGTGCCGACGGCGCTGTTCATCGTGATGATCTACCTGATGTACGACGTGAGCATGCGGGCCTTCGACCCGTTCCACGTGGTCCTGCTGGCGATCACCGCGATCGTCCTCGTCGCCGCCGTCGCCGGGGTGGTTGCCGGCTGGCACGTGACGACCGGCCTCGTGCTGGTCGCGCTGGCCCCGGTGGTCACCGTGGTCGGCTACGAGACGGTCGGCCACCGCCACGGACGCGAGCACCTCGAACGGCTCCGGGCCACCGCCCGGTCGGCGTGACTCGGGCGCCTTTCGACTCGCTTCGCTCGCTCAAGGAGCAGGGGGTCAGCAGGTGCGGATGAACACCTGGACGACGAAGACCCGGTCGCCCCGCTTGGCGACGCCGACGCCGGCACCGTTCCAGCTCGTGTTCAAGATGTTGGCCCGGTGGGGGGCCGACCGCATGAAGTTCTCGTTGACGGCCTTGCGGCTGCCGGCGTAGCCGACGTTCTCGGCCAGGCCGCACCAGCGCACGCCGATGCCGCTGGCCAGGGTCGAGTGGTAGAGGGTGTTCTCGCGGGCCAGGCGCTCGGCCCAGGCCTGGGCCTTCATCTGGGCGTCGTACTGGGCGCCGAGGCGGGCGCGGCCGTGCGCGGCGCGCGAGTCGTTCATGTTGTCCATGGCGCCGGCCTGCGTCGTGGTCTGGAAGCAACCGGTCATGACGAGCGCGGCGACGGCGGCGATGGCGAGGAGGACGAGCGGCCTCCGACGTCGCGACACGTTCGGGGTCGGAGTGGAAACGTGACTCTCGGATGCGGGCGTGCTGGTGGTCATGGGGGTGTGACTCCGGGCAGCGGACGGGGTGTCTGAAACGACCGTAGCGGATCGCGCGCCTCCGTTACGGTTCCGTGACGAACGTGACCCTCACATGACGGCGCTTGGCAGGATCGTCGCCATGGGCGACACCTACACCCACGGTCATCACGAGTCGGTGCTGCGGAGCCACACCTGGCGCACGGCCGCGAACTCGGCGGCCCACCTCCTCCCCCACCTCGCCCCTGGTCAGCGGCTGCTCGACGTGGGCTGCGGCCCGGGCACGATCACCGTCGACCTCGCCGACCGGGTCGCGCCGGGCGCGGTGCTCGGCGTCGACGCGTCCGCCGACGTGATCGCGCAGGCCGCCGGCATCGTGGGCGAACGGTCGAACGTCACGTTCGCGGTCGCCGACGTCTACGCGCTCGACCACCCGGACGCGTCGTTCGACGTCGTCCACGCGCACCAGGTGCTCCAGCACCTCACCGATCCCGTCGCCGCCCTGCGGGAGATGCGCCGCGTCCTCGCCCCCGGCGGCGTGCTCGCGGCCCGGGACTCGAACTACGCGGCGTTCTGGTGGTCACCCGACGAGCCGAGGCTCGACCGGTGGCTCTCGCTGTACCACGCCGTGACCGAGGCGAACCGGGCCGACGCCGACGCCGGACGCCACCTCCTCGCCTGGGCCCACGCCGCCGGGTTCACCGACGTCGCGTACTCGTCGTCGACCTGGACCGTCGCCACCCCCGAGGACCGGGCGTGGTGGGGCGGGCTGTGGGCCGACCGGGTCACGTCGTCGTCGTTCGCCACCCAGGCCGTCGACTACGGCCTGGCCACCACCGACGAGCTGGCCGACCTCGCGGTCGGCTTCCGCACCTGGGCCACGTCACCCGACGCCATCTTCGTCATCCCCCACGGCGAGATCCTCGCCCGCGCCTGACGCTTCGACCCGCTCCGCGGTTCCTGAGCGAGATCGAGCGCAGCGAGCGAAGTCGAAGGGCGCTCAACCAACACACTCGTTCCTTGAGCGAGCGGAGCGAGTCGAAAGGTGTTCGATCGCGTGCAAGGTTTCGGTCCTCCCGTGACTTGGACCCGTGATGGCCGACCTCGACTTCGATGACTGGTACCGCACCGAGCGACCACGCGTCGTCAGCGCGATCGCCGCGATCACGGGTCGACCATCGATCGCGCCCGACTGCGCCGACGAGGCGTTCACCCGTGCGTTCGAACGGTGGGATCGCGTCTCGGCGCTCGCCTCACCCGGGGGTTGGGTCCACACGACGGCGTTGAACGAAGCTCGGCGACGGTTGCGCCGTGACGGCCACGAACGCCGCCTGCTCCGTCGAGTCGCCGTGGATCGCCCCGCGGAGGCCGCACCACCGGAGGCCCATCGAGACCTGGGATGCACTCCGATCCCTGCCGACGAGGGAACGCGAGGCCATGGTCCTGCGCCACGTCGCCGACCTGAGCACCGCGGAGGTGGCCCGCGCCATGGGCGTCGCGGAGGGCACCGTCGCCGCCCACCTGCACCGGGCGCGAGCACGACTTCGCGCCGAGCCCGACACCGCCACGAACGGGGAGGTCCGATCGTGACGACCGATCTCGACCGCCAGCTCACGGTGCTGCCCCCGGCCGCCGACCACGACCCCGGGGTCACCGAGATCCGCCGACGGGCCATTGCCCGCCGCGATCGGGCCCGCCGACGCCGGTCGTCGGCGGGGCTGGCCGCGGTCGCCGTGGTCGTCGCGGCGGTCGCCGCGCTGACCGCCACCGGGCCGGATCCCGACGGCCCTCCGACGACCGAACTGCCACGGATCCAGGTCGAGCACCTCCGGACCACCGGGACCACCGGCCTCGTTCGCACGTACGGTCTCGGCCTTGGGTTCCAGGAGGACGCGATCGGCCGCCTCACCACCGACGATGGCACGGTGCAGCTCGTCGCCGGCACTGTGTGGCCGGGCAACGACGTACCAGCGAAGTGGAGTGGCGACGACGGACTGACCTGGCAGCCCGTCGAGCTCCCGGCCGGAGCGGCCGTCGACCAGAGCTCGACGACCGTGTTCGTGTCCGACACGCTCGCCGTGATCATCTCCGGCTCGACGGTGTGGACCTCCGACGACGCCGCCCGGCCCTTCGTCGAGGCGACCGTCACCGGAGACGTCCCCGGTACCGCCGACCAGCCCGGGACCTTGGCGATGCAGGTGTTCGGGTTCGCTCCCGGATCGACCGAGGGCGCCCACGTCATGTTCGGGCGGGTCGGCGACACCGCGGTCCGGTTCGTGTCGAACGACGGCCGCGACTGGTCGGTCGAGCCCGTCGAGTTCCTCGGCACCGTGGCCGACCCGTACGCGCTCGATCGGGTCGTCGCCGTCGGCGACCGGTACGTGGTCGCGTCGTCCCAGGTGCTCGCATCCGATGACGGCGGTCGGACGTGGGCTCACCTGGTCGTTCCCGAGCTCGAGGTCGGGCCCGGCACCCGACAGTTCCTCCACGTGGTGGACGGCACGGCGTACCTATCGAACGCCGAGCAGACCTGGTCCAGCGTCGACGGCGTCACGTGGACGCCGCTCATCACGCCACCCCTCCCCGCACCCCCCGACGGGATGGTCGGCGAGATGGGGGTCACCATCCTGGCGGCCGACGGCGACCGGATGGCGTCGAAGACCGGGACCGACATCGGTGCCGCGTACGGGCGCGCCGACCTCTGGTGGTCCGACGACGGAGGAGCGACGTGGCGACCGTCGGACGGCGTGCGCCAGTGCCCGGTGCTCGACGACGGCGACGTGCACGGCTGGGTCACGGGCGCCACCGAGCTGGGCGACGGCAGCCTGCTCGTCACCTGGGCGTGCAACGGTGAGGTGCGCGTCCTGCGGACCACCGACGTCGGCCGCACCTGGACGACCGTGTCCGGTTCCGTCTCCGGAGGTGTGTGGTCGGCCCCGATCCCCGTGGAGGGTGGGGCCGCCGTGGTGATCGGCGGCGCCGGCGCCGACCAACCATCGGCCCCCTACCTGCGCATCGAACCCGTCGGCGACTGACCCAACGTCTCGACTCGCTCCGCGGTTCCTGAGCGAACCCATTCGTTCCTTGAGCGAGCGGAGCGAGTCGAAAGGTGCTCAACGAACAGATCTTCGTTCCTTGAGCGAGCGGAGCGAGTCGAAAGGCCGTCAGCGGTCGAGGAGGGCGAGGAGGTCCTGGCGGTCGAACATGGTCGCGGCGACCCGCGCCGACGGGGTGCCGGCGTCGGGGTCGGCGCCGTTGGCGACGAGCACCCGCACCACGTCGACGAACCCCTTGAACACCGCGCCGCCGAGCGGCGTCTGGCCCTTGGCGTTGGGGAGGTTCGGGTCCGCCCCGCGGTCGAGCAGCGCCTGCACGACCTCGGGGTGCCCGTGGTACGCGGCGAGCATCACGAAGGTGTCGCCGGCCTCGCCGACGAGGTCGACGGGCACGCCGGCGTCGACGTAGGTGGTGAGCGTGGCGGCGTCGCCAGAGCGGGCCGCGTCCTGGAGCCGCTGAGACAGCGCGACGGCACCGTCGGCGGCGTCGGGAGCGGGGGCGGCCGGGTCGGTCACGGCCGACAAACCTACCGAGGCGGCGCCGCGTTTCCGTGCCACGCTGGCCCGGTGGAGCTGGCCCACATCCCCACCGATCCCGTCCCGGTGCCGCCGCCGCTGCGGACGGTGCTCGGGGCCGACGAGGCGCTCCCCGTCTGGCGGAACCAGATGGGGAACCTCACCTTCCCCGTCGGCGCCCCCGAGCCGACCGCCTACGTGAAGTGGGTGCCGGCCGGGAGCCCGTTCGACCTGGCTGCCGAGGCCGTCCGGATGCGCTGGGCCGCGTCGTTCACGCCGGTCCCCGAGGTCGTCGAGGTCGGCGGCGACGACTCCGGGAGCTGGCTGATCACCCGCGCGCTCCCCGGGGAGACCGCGGTGTCGGCCCGCTGGACCGCGGAGCCGGCCCGGGCGGTCGCGGCGATCGGCGCCGGGCTGCGGGCCTTCCACGACGCGGTCCCCGTCGACGGTTGCCCGTTCGTCGTCGACGCCGACGCCCGCCTGGCCACGGCCCGGGCCCGGCTCGACCTCCCGATCGAGCCCCGCCGATTTCCGCCGGAACTGCAGACGTGGCGCGTCGCGGAGCTCCGCGCCGTGCTCGACGACCCGCCGCCGACGCGCCCCGACGACGTCGTGGTCGGCCACGGCGACGGCTGCGCGCCCAACACGATCGTCGGCGACGACGGCCGTTGCGTCGGCCACGTCGACCTGGGCGCGCTCGGCGTCACCGACCGCTGGGCCGACCTCGCGGTGGCGTCGTGGAGCCTCGGGTGGAACTACCAGGGCGACTGGGAGCAGGCGTTCTACGACGCCTACGGGATCGACCCCGACCCCGACCGCATCCGCTACCAGCGCATCCTCTGGACCCTCACCTGATGGGCAGGGTGAGGCTCCGGACGAAGTAGAGGGCATCCTCGCCGCGGACCGGAACCGTGCGCTCGGCGACGGTCTCGGATTCGAACCCCGCGGCCGCGGCGCGGGCGTCGAGGTGGGCGACGTCGCCGCTGCTCCCGTAGAAGACGAGCACCTCGCCGCTGGGTCGCAGACGACCGGGCGCTTCGGCGAGGAACCTCCGGAGCGTCCGGAAGCCCTCGTCGGTGACGGCCCGCGCCAGCATCGACCTGGCCGGGAACCACCGGAACGGCGGGTCGATGAGCATGACGTCGAAGGTCCCGTCGACCCCGTCGAACAGGTCGCTCACGACGAAGGTCGTCCGGTCGGCCACCCCGTTGGCCTCGGCGTTCGCCCGAGAGGCCTCGACCGATGCCGGGTTCACGTCGACCCCGACGACCTCGGCCCCGTTCTTCGCGGCGAGGACCGCGTTCGCACCGGCACCGCACCCGACGTCGAGCACGCGCTGGCCGGGCCGGACCCGTTCGATCACCACCCGGCCGAGGACGTCCGACACCGGCGTCGGTGGGAACACCCCGGCCGGCACGTGCAGCCGCAGACCGAGGTACTCGACGTCCTCGTGGTCGCGGGCCGAGAGGATGTCGAGCACGTCCTCGTGCCAACGCAGCAGCTCCTCGGCCCGCTCGGCCGAGACCGTCGGCTCGTACGGCTCGTCGGTCAACGATCAGGCCCCGCCGTCGCTGCCGGCCGAGGGAGCGGCGACCTCGACCCGGTGGAGGTCGTCGCCGACCTCGATGGGGCCGTCGAAGTGGGGGCGGGCGAGCTCGCGCCACGGTTCGCCCTCGCCCGGCGGGTGGGCCGGCACGTAGTGGGTGAACACGAGCGTGCCCACGCCGGCCCGGGCCGCGGTGCCCGCGGCCTCCTCGGGCGACGAGTGGTAGTCGCAGGTGTCCTGGAACCGCTGGATCGGCAGACCGGCGATCAGGTCCTTGCGCAGCACGGTGTGGACCAGGGCGCCGGCACCGGCCGCGAGGCGGTCGAGCCCCTCGCACGGGACGGTGTCGCCGGCGACGACGACCGATGCGCCGTCGAGGTCGAACCGGTAGGCGACGCTCGGCTCGACCGGCTTGTGGTCGGTGGCCTCGCAGGTGATGGCGACGGTGCCGGGCACCGGGACCTCGCCCGGACCGTCGGTGCCCGGACCGACCTCGACCACCTCGACGGCGGGGGGTTCGACGAGGTCCTCGTGGTGCGCGATCCGGTAGGAGATGTCGTGCGCCAGCGACGCGAGCAGGTGGTCGACGACCTCCTTGGTCCCGGGCGGGCCGGCGATCACCAGCGGCTCGGCCGGGAAGCCCATGACCCAGCGCGTGGTGATCACGTCGTTGAGGTCGGTGAGGTGATCGCTGTGCAGGTGGGTCAGCAGGACCGACGTGATCATCCCCGGCCCGACGCCCGCCGCGGCCAGGCGCATGAGGACACCTCGGCCCGCGTCGACGAGGTGGTGCTCACCCGCCCCCGACACCAGGGTCGCCGGGCCGGCCCGGTTCGGGTCCGGTAGCGGGCTGCCGGTGCCGAGCAGCGTGATGGTGAGCACGGTCTGGTTGGACGGGTCCGACACGCTCGTTCCCCCTGTGGTGAGGTGACAGTGATTCTGAGAGTAACACTCTCAGAATCGCAGCGCCCGGGCTGCCCTCACGAGGGTACGGTGTCCGGATGGCGCAGACCCCGAACGTGGTTCCCCTCGACGGACGTCGGGCGAGGGTCCAGCGCGGGCGCGAGGCGGTGCTCGACGCCATGCTCGAGCTCGTGGTCGAGGGCCGGGGCCAGCCCACGGCGGCCGACGTCGCCGAGCGGGCCGGCGTCTCCACTGCGAGCGTCTTCCGCTACTTCGACTCGCTCGCCGACCTCGAGCAGCAGATGGCGGTCCGCTACTTCCAGGCCCACGCCGACCTGTTCGAGCTCGACCGCGAGGGCGAGGGACCGCTCCCCCAGCGCATCGACCGACTGGTGAAGGCCCGGGTGCGCCTCTACGGGACCATCGCCCCGCTGGCCCGCCTGGGCCGCAGCCGCGCCGTCGACAACGACGCGCTCGACGTGGAGCTGCGCCGCTCCCGCCGCGGCCTCGCCGATCAGGTCCGCCGCCACTTCGGCCCCGAGCTGACCCATCTGGGCCGGGCCGAGCGCGACGACCTCGCGGCCGTCCTGTCGGCCACCGTGTCGATCGAGGCGTGGGACCACCTCCGCCTCATCCACGACCGCACCGACACCCAGATCGCCCGGGCGTGGAAGCACGCCCTCCGCACCCTCGTCCCCCCTGCCGGTTGAGCGGACCGAGCGCAGTCACCCCCGCTGCTGGTTGAGCGGAGCGAGCGCCAGACTCCGCCCCCCTGTTGGTTGAGCGGAGCGGAGCGCTAGCGGAGCGCAGTCGAAACCCCGACCTCGCCCAGCGATTGCTCGAACTTCCCTGTTTCGATCGAACACGTGTTCGGTAGACTGGTGCACATGACGGCGGACGTCAGCGGTGCACCATCCGAGTTCAGCGACCCAGCGGGCACGTTCGCGTCCCTGGCCGCACAGCTCACCGACCTGGCTCCCCTGCTCGACGGCGCGCTGGCCAACTCGACCCCGGGCGAACGTCAGCACGCGGTCGTCACCCTGTGCGCGGCACTCGACCGCATCGAGGCCGCCGCCGCGACGGTCGCCGGCGTCTCGGAGGACCGGCTCGACCACCTGCTCGACGGCGCCCGGTCCATGGCCACCTGGATCTGCGCCCGCACCGAGACCGCCCGTCCCCGAGCGCACAGTCTCCTCGGGTTGCACGGTGCGGTGGAGCGCTTCGATGCCATCGCCGCCGCGTGGCGCACCGGGGTGATCGGCACCGCCAAGGTGAAAGCCATGCTCAAGGCCGGCTCGGGCCTCGAACCCGAACTGGAACGCGACCAACAGGCCCTGATCGACCACATCGCCCCGCTACGGGTCCTGTCCGCCCAAGCCGTCCTGCGCAAGTGGCGCCACGCCGTCCTGGCCGACCGCGACCAGTCCCCCGACGACCCGCGACCCACCGACCAACCCGTCAACAGCATCCGGATCGGCTCCGGCGTGAGCGACGAGACCATCGCCACCACGATCCTCGACCCGCTCCACGCCGCCGAGTACCGCTCGCTGATCGACGCCGAGATCGACCGACTCTTCCGCACCGGCCACTACACCAGCGACGACGGCATGACCCTCGAGGAACGCCGCCTCGACGCCCAACTCGAGCTCATGCGCCGCGGCGCGCTGGTACAGATGGGGTCAGACCCCAACTGTGCCGTCGTCGATCCGGGCGAGACTCTCGACGTGCGCACAGTTGGGGTCTGACCCCATCTGTACGAGGCCCTGCGGCACCACCGACGGCACCCCGCTCGCCCGACAGGACGTCCTCGACACGCTCGCCAACGACCCGGCCGTCACCGCCGTCCTCGGCTTCTACGGCATCACCGGACGCTTCCGACCCGTCGGCGAGATCACCACCAACCGCATCGCCTCCGCGCCACAACGCCGCATGCTCAAAGCCAGGGACAACGGCTGCATGTGGCCCGGCTGCGACACCCCCGCCACCCGCACCCGAGCCCACCACGAACCCCCGTACGAACAGACGCGGCGAACCACCACCGACCAGCTCGTCTCGCTCTGCCACCACCACCACCGATGTCGCCACGACCACGGCTTCACCATCGACCTCACCCCCAACGGCGACCTCACCGTGAAACGACCCGACGGCACACCCCTCCCCACCGAACCACCCGGCCGAAAGCTCCCCCGCCCGAGACCCGATCGCTAGGGTGCGGGTCGCCATGGAGTCCCCAGATCGGACGGGTTCGGCGGGCGGGCCCAACGGGAGCACCTGGGTTCGTCGCGAGCCCACGCCGTCGGCGGTCGGCTTCGTCGATCCCGACGTGATGGCCGCCATCGTCGGCGCGACCGTCGAGGCGACCGCGACCGACGGAGCGCTCACGGACGCGCAGACACTGGTGGTCCAGGCGGTCGCCTCGATGCTGGTCGGTCACGAGATGCCGACCGCCGACTGCCCACCGGTCGCGCCCGACCGCCTCGCCGCGGTCGCCGACCAGCACGGGCTCACCGGATCGATGCGCATCGCGATCGTGAAGTACCAGGCACTCTCGGCCCTGCTGCTCGACCCGGTTCCCCCGGCGACCATCCGACGCATCGAGGAGACGGCCAGCGCCCTGGGCGTCGACCAGACGTTGGCGGCGGCATCGCTGCGCCCGGTCGACGATGGCTTCGCCGATGCCGCCCTGCTCGACTTCGCCCGCAACGGCTACGCCCGCAGCTTCTTCGCGTCGGGCGAAGCCGCCGCGCTGCACGCCGACGTCGACCCGAGCGACGGCTGGCGGACCGACGACCACGACCGGAACCTCGCCGAACGGTGGCAACGGCTCGGCGAGCTCGCCCACGGCACCCTCGGCCGCGGCGTGTGGGACTTCTACCGGTCGCGGGCGTTCACCTTCCCCGGCACGCCCGACTCGGCGTCGCCGCTGCTCGCCCAGCACGACTGGATCCACGTGCTCGCCGACTACGGCACCCGGTTGGAGAGCGAGCTCGAGGTGTTCGCGATGATCGCCGAGTCCGACGACGATCCCCACGGCTTCAGCCTGCTCGCCATGGTGATCGGACTGTTCGAGACGGGCGCGGTGCCGAGCGCCGCGGGCATCTTCGAGGCCGACACCGGCCACCTCGACACCCCGGGGATGCCCGAGCGGCTGGCCGATGCCCTCCGCCGCGGGTCGCTGGTGACGAAGCCCGACGGTTCGCGGGACGGCGGCCTGCTGGCCACCGACTGGTTCGCCCACGCCCACCGACCCATCGACGAGGTCCGGGAGGCGTGCGGCATCGTGGCGAAGGCGCCGGCGGCGATCATGGCGGGGAGCGCCGGCACATGGGACGTCGCCGGCCTGTCGGACTTTCAGGTCGCGCACTGCGACCTCACGATCCTCGACTCGTACCACCACCCCCACACGCCGGAGGCACCCCAAGTGGACAACGACGACATCGATCCGACCGTCCCGCCGAGCGGCACCGGCTGCGTGGAGTGCGACCGGACCGGCGGGTGGTGGGTGCACCTGCGCCGCTGCGCGGCCTGCGGTCACATCGGCTGCTGCGACACGTCACCGAGCCAGCACGCCTCCCACCACGCGCAGGACACGGGCCACCCGGTGATCCAGTCGTTCGAGCCGGGCGAGGACTGGTTCTACGACTACCGCTCCGGCGACTTCGTCGATGGACCCACGCTCGCACCGCCGACGAGCCACCCCGCCGACCAGGCCGTACCGGGTCCGGCCGACCGGGTCCCACCGGACTGGCGCTCGCTCATCCACTGAGCGCGAGATCTGGTGGGCGTAACAGGATTCGAACCTGTGACCTCTGCCGTGTGAAGGCAGCGCTCTAACCAACTGAGCCATACGCCCTTGCGGGCCGCCGACCTTAGCAACCAGCCCTCCGGGGGCCGACATCGTCTAGGGGATCGCGAGGCAGTCGAAGGTGGTGTCGGTGCCGAGGCGCCGGGCCTCGGACTCGGGCGGACAGTCCGCGGCCGACGAGACCTGACCCACCACCTGGAACTCGTACGGCCCGGAGCACGAGACGATGGTGGTGGAGGTGCCGGTCGGGACGTCGAGGCAGTCCCCCACCTGGGCCTGGCGGGCCGTCGAACCCGTGCTGGTCCCGGTCCGGGCATCGTGGTTGGCGTAGGCGGTCATCACGAAGATCCCCAGGAACACGACCGCGATCGCCACCCACGGCAGGTGCCGGAACAGGCCGGCCTGGAGGTCGGTCATCGGCGGCAGCACGTCGACGAGGTCGTCGTCCCCGAGGTGCTCCCCCGCCGGCGCGACGGCGGTGCGGGCCGGCCGGTCGGCGGCACCGGCCGGTCGACCGCGGAGGCGGCGCTCCTCGTCGTAGCGGCGGCGCAGCTCGGGGTCGCGGAGGATCCGCCAGGCCTCGTTGACCTCGCGGGTGCGGCGCTCGGCGAAGGCCCGATCGGCCGGCGACGTGTCCAGGGCACGATCGGGGTGCAGCCGGGCGACCAGCTCGCGGTACGCCTGGCGGATCTCCCCGGTCGATGCCGCCGGCGTGACGCCCAGGCGCTGGTAGAGGCTGGGCTCGTCCTCGGCCGTCACGTCACCACACCCACGCCCGCCATCAGTAGCCGAGGTCGAGGTCGACCACGCCGACGAGCGGTTCGCCGGCGCCGTACCGCCGGACGTTCTCGGCGATGCGGGCCCCGAGCAGCGGCTTGGCCATCTCCCGGGTGTTGCCGCAGTGCGGGGTGATGATCACCGACGGGATCGACCAGAGCGGGTGGCCGTCGGGCAGCGGTTCCGGGTCGGTGACGTCGAGTCCGGCGCCGCCGAGCTGCCCCGACTCCAGCGCCTCGACCAGCGCGTCGGTGTCGACGTGGCGACCGCGGGCGACGTTGACGAGGTGGGCGCCGGGGGCCAGCAGTGCCAGCTCCTCGGCTCCGATCAGGCCGATCGTCGACGGCAGGAGCGGCAGGGCGAGCACCACGGCCTCGGCGTCGCGCAGGCCCTCGTGCAGGTCACCCTCGCCGAGGACCCGGGAGACGCCGGCCATCGGAACGGCGGTGCGACGGACGACCGTGACCTCGCAGCGGTAGGGAGCGAGCAGGTCGACCAGCACCTTGGCGATGCCGCCCCCGCCGAGGATCGTCACCCGGGCACCGAACAGGTTGCGGCCCTCGCCGCGGGTCCAGGTGTCAGCCCGGGCGTAGCGGTCGAGCCGCCGGAACCCGGCCAGCAGGAGCGCGTGGGCCAGCTCGGCGACCGGGTCGGCGTAGACCTCCTTCGCGTTGGTCCAGGTACGACCGGGATCGAGCACCTCCAGGTAGGGCTCGATGCCGGCCCACGGGAGCTGCACCCAGTCGAGCTGCGGGTGGTCGGCCACCGCCGAGGCCAGGTCCTCCGGGGCCGACGAGTGGGTCCACACCATCGCGGTGGCGTCGGCCGGCTCCACCAGGCGACCGCCGCCGGCGACGACGGCGGCGTCGATCCAGTCGGCGGATCGGGGCTGCACCGTGATCGCGGGACCGGGTTCGTTCGCCATCGCGACGACGGTATCGGCGAATCCGACTTGACCGCAGGGTCAGGTGCCGGGCCTAGGGTGCACGGCGATGTCCGCGACCGCCCCCGACGACGCCTCCGAGGACGACCTCCTCGACCGCGACGCCTACGCGGCCGACGTCGAGGACGCCTACGTCGACGGGGACCGCACGTACACGCCGGGAACGGCCCGCTCGGCGTTCCAGCACCGCACGTTCCGCACGATCTACCTGGGCGCCTTCGCCTCCAACATCGGCACCTGGATGCAGAACGTCGTGCTCGGCGCGCTGGCGTGGCAGCTCACCCACTCCGAGGTGTTCGTCGGGGTGATGATCGCGGCCCAACTCGGGCCGCTGCTCGTGTTCTCGGTGGTCGGCGGGATGCTGGCCGACAACTTCGACCGCAAGAAGGTGCTGGTCGTCCTCAGCATCCAGCAGGCGGTGTTCTCGATCGTGCTCGCCGCGGTGACCGCGCCCGACGACCCGAACCGGGTGGCCATGGTGCTGACGGTCCTGTGCATCGGCATCGGCAACGCCTTGTACGCACCGATCTTCAGCGCGGTCGTACCGATCCTCGTCCCCCGCCGCGACATCGCCGGGGCGATCTCGCTCAACTCCGTGCAGATGAACGCGTCGCGGGTCGTCGGCCCGATCATCGGCACGACGATCTACTCGCAGGTCGGCCCGAGCGCGGTGTTCATCCTCAACGCCGTGAGCTTCGGGTTCGTGATCGTCAGCCTGCTCCGGGTCGAGCTGCCGAACCCACCGTCCACCGGCGGCCACGGCCTGCACCGCCTGCTCGAGGGCGTCGCCGTGGCCAAGCGCGACCGGGTGGTCCGCCAGAGCCTGCTCGTGATCTTCACGTTCTCGTTCTTCAGCCTCTCGTTCATCACCCAGATGCCCACGATCGCCAGCCAGCACCTCGGCATCGAGGCCAAGAGCACGGCCTACGGGGCGCTGTACGCGTGCTTCGGCATCGGTGCGGTCATCGGGGCGCTGTCGATCGGCACGGTCTTCGCGGCCACCTCGAAGGCGATCATGACCCGCCGCTGCCTCGTCGGCTTCGCCGCGATGCTGGCGCTCTTCGGTTCGCTCCGGTCCTCCGCGCCCGCGTACCTCACGATCCTCGTGCTCGGTGCCGTGTACTTCGCGGTGATCACGTCGTTGTCGACGGTGCTGCAGGAGGACCTCGACGACGCCAACCGCGGCAGCGTGATGGCGCTGTGGATCATGGGCTTCGGCGGCACCGTCCCCTTCGGTGGCCTGGCCGGGGGCAAGGCGATGGAGCTGTTCGGGATCTTCCCGGTGCTCGCCGCCGGCGCGGTCGTCGCACTCGTGCTGGCCGGCATGGCCGACCTCCGGCCGGACCCCGAACCGGTGGCCACCGCCGGGTAGCGGCGCCCCCACCGGGTAGAACGGCCCGGTGCCGCACCGCGTCAGAACCCGCGAGCCCCTCGCCCCCGACCTGGACTTCGGCGCGATCCGCGCCGAGCTCGGCGTCCCGGGCGCGTTTCCGCCGGAGGTGCTCGACGCCGCGGCCGATGCCGTCCGCTCCCCCGAGCTCCCCGACCACGACCGCACCGACCTCGACCTGGTCACGATCGACCCGGCCGGGTCGACCGACCTCGACCAGGCGATCGCCGTCGAGCGCCGCGGCGACGGCTGGCGCGTCCACTACGCGATCGCCGACGTCGCGGCCTTCGTCCGCCCCGGCGACCCGGTCGACCGGGAGGCCCGCCGTCGCACGCAGACCTACTACGCCCCCGACGAGCGGGCGCCCCTGCACCCGGAGGCCATCGGTGAGGCCGCCGGCTCGCTCCTGCCCGACGGGCCCCGACCCGCGGCGCTCTGGACGATCGACGTGGCCGGGGACGGGAGCACCGACGCGGTCGACGTCCGCCGAGCCATGGTTCGCAGCCGGGCCCAGCTCACCTACGCGGGCGTCCAGGCCACGCTCGACCGGGGCGACCCGCCCGCCTCCCTCCGCAGCCTCCCCGAGCTGGGCGCCGCGCTCCTCGCCGACGCCCGGCGCCGCAGGGCCATCGATCTCGGCCTGCCCGAGCAGGAGGTCGAGCGGGGCGCGGATGGTCGCTGGACCGTGGCGCTGCGCCGCGACCTGCCGGTGGAGACCTGGAACGCGCACGTGTCGCTCCTCACCGGGCGGGCCGCCGCCGAACTGATGATCGCCCACGGCGTCGGCATCCTGCGCACCCTCCCGCCGCCGGACCCCGACGTCGAACCGCGGCTGCGGGCCGCGGCCGCCAACCTCTCGATCGACTGGCCGGCCGACGTCGACGCCGGCGCGATCCTCTCGACGCTCGACCACGGCGACCCCCGGGCCATGGCCTTCGCCGACCTCGCGGCCGAACTGCTCCGTGGCGCGGCGTACACCGCCTTCCACGGACCGGTGCCCACCGACCCCGGCCACGCGGGGGTCGGCGGCCGGTACGCGCACGCCACCGCGCCGCTCCGCAGACTGGTCGACCGGTTCACCACCGAGATCTGCCTGGCCGTCAGCGCCGGCCGGTCGGTGCCCGACTGGGTCCTCGAGGCGTTCGACGAGATCCCGGCCCTCATGGCCGACGGCGACCGCCTGGCGAAGAAGCTCGACCGGGCCGTGATCGACGCCGCCGAGGCGTTCGTGCTGTCGGGCCGGGTCGGGGAGGTCTTCCCGGCCGAGGTCGTCGAGACCGGGAGGTCCTACGGGACGATCGTGCTCGACGATCCACCGGTGTGGGCCCGCTGCGATGCCAAGGACCTCCCGCTCGGCGGGGCCGTGCACGTCCGCCTGGTCGAGGCCGACGTGACCGAACGATCGGTCCGCTTCGAGCGCGTCTCCTGAGCCACCGGGTCGCGGGACCGCGCCGGGGTGCCCGTCCGGAGCGGCGGACGACCTCTAGCGTTGTCGTGCTGCGTCGACCCCCGGCGCGCAGGAGCACTCGTGACCCCCAGCCACCCCCTCCCGTGATCCAGGTCCTCGTCCTCGCCCTCGGCGTCGGGCTCGGGTTCGTCGGTTCCCGCGCGCTCCGGCGACCCCAGAACGCTGCCGCGGCGGCGTCGGTGGCCCGCAACGTCAGCGGTTCGCTCGGACGCCGGCGCGGCCTCACCGCACCCGAACTGCAGCGGGCCTGCTTCTCCGAGATGGTCCGCCACGTCCAGGTCGACCGCGACGGCCGCACCCACGCGCCGGGCCGGTACGTCCTGCACCTGCACCCCGACGACATCGACCTGATCGACGAGTCCCCCCGCTGGTTCACCGATGGCCTGGTCGCCGCCCTCGGCGACGCGGCCCGCGAGCACGGTTGGTCCGTCGACGGCGCGGTGTCGATCGCGTACGAGGCCGACCCGTCGCGCCGGCCGGGCGTGCCGACGGCGCTGGCCGTCCCGCCCACCGACCCCCGGGCCGCCCCGGCCGCGGCCCCCGCCCCGAAGCGCGACCGCACCGGGACCGTGGATGGCCGCACCCTCGCCGTCGAGCGCTCCGACACCGGTGAGCGGATCGTGCTCGACGGCTCGATCCTCACCCTCGGCCGCAGCCGCGACCGCGACATCACCGTCGACGACAACCGGGTCAGCCGCGCCCACCTGCGCTTCGAACGGCAGCAACGGGGCTGGGTCGTGGTGGACGAGGGGTCGGCCAACGGCACGCTCGTCCGCAACGAGCGGGTCGAGCCGGGACGGCCGACGCCGATCCGGCCCGGCGACGTCGTGTCGGTCGGTCCGGTCGACCTGCGGGTGGTCGCCGGTGCGACGGGCAACGGCGAGGCCGGCACCCGGGCGCTCGACGACAGCGACCGCAACCGCATCTCCCGCGAGTTCCTGCCCCCGCACGGGACGGCTCGGTGATCGCGCTCCTCGTCATCTTCCTCATCGGCATCACGGCGGGCGCCCTCGTCGAGCGCGCGCTCGCCCGCCGATCCGAGCGGGGGCAGGACCTCGCCGGCCGCCCGCGCCGGAAGCGCCACGTCCTGCGCTGGGTGGTGCTGGCCGTCGTCCTCGCCACCATCGGCCTCGCCGTCGGCGGCTACCTGTGGGCCAACTCGGTCTTCGACAAGATCGAGAAGGTCGACACCGCCGACAACCTGTCCCACGGCTCTGCCGGCACGAACTACCTGCTCGTCGGGGCCGACAACGGCCAGGACGGCACCGGCCGCGCAGGCGTCGAGGGCGTGCGCAGCGACACGATCCTCGTGCTCAACATCGACGGCTCCAAGGCCCGGATGATGTCGCTCAACCGCGACCTGTGGGTGACCAACCCGGCCACCGGGCAGGAGGGCCGGCTGAACGGCACCTACAACCAGGGCCCGGCCAACCTCGTCCGGGCCGTCACCGACAACTTCGGCATCCCGATCGACCGCTACATCGAGATCGACTTCACCTCCTTCGCCGGCATGGTCGACGCCTTCGGCGGCATCGACGTCGAGTTCGCCAACCCGGCCATCGACCGCGCCTCGGGCCTCGTCGTCCCGACCGCCGGCGTCGTCCACCTCGACGGTGAGCAGGCGCTGGCCTACGTGCGGTCCCGCCACTACACCGAGATCATCGACGGCCAGGAGGTGCCCGAGGGGGGCCTTCCCGACGTCAACCGGACCCAACGCCAGCAGACCTTCCTCCGGGCCGTGATGGACAAGGCCAGCTCCAGCCGCAACCCGCTCACGCTCATGCGGGCCGCCGACGACATGAGCGGGGGCCTGCGGGTCGACGACGAGATGCGCATGCTCGACGCCGCCCGCTTCGCGTGGAGCCTGGGCCGCCTCGACCCCGAGACCGTGATCCTGCCGGTCGTGCCCCGCACCACGAGCGGGGGCGCCGAGGTCCTGGAGCTGGGCGACGGCGCCGAGGAGATCCTCGCCACCTTCCGCTGATCAGCGGTTGCGGTACGAGAGGTGCTGGTAGTCCTTGACCGAGCTCCAGCGGCCGCCCCAGTACCAGCCGATCTCGGCGAAGGCGTCGTCGACGGCCCCGCCGGCGTGGATCATGCCCGGCACCCGCAGCGACCGGTCGGCCCAGATCACGCCGGACGGCGGAAGGACCGTGCCACCCCGGACGTAGGGGTTCTGCACCGGGTTCAGGTCGATCGCCCAGCCGTAGGAGTGCTCCGAGTACGACGTGCCACCGGTGACCCGACGGCAGTTGAACGCCGAGGTGTTGTTGGCCGCCATCGACCGGTCGTCGCTCGCCCCGTAGGTGGTGACCGGGGTGATCCGCTCGATCTGGAACCGGGCCGCGTAGAGCCGGCCGAACGCCTGGCGGACGTCGGCGGCGACCTTGCGGTGCACGATCAGCGTGCCGGTCCGGCGGGCACCGTCGTAGCCCCAGTAGGCGACGGTGACCGCCCGCAGGTCGACCGCGCCGACGGGACATCCCGACGACCAGCTGGTGCCGAGCTCGGCCCGGGTGACGGTGCGGGTCGAGGTCGTGTAGGCGGGGACCGTGGCCCCGACCGCGGGCGGACGCCCGGTGGTCGGGTCGCACGCGGTGAGGGGCCCCAGCACCGTGAGCGCTGCGACGAGGCCGACCGCGACCATGGATCTCCGGGGGCGGAGGGTGGAGGTCATCCCCCGAGGGTACGCACCGTTCGTCGGCCGGACGCGGGCGCGACGGTAGGTTCGTGGCCCATGACGGCCGAAGACTTCCCCACCCGCATCGCCGACGCATACCGGACCGAGGGGGCGGCCGTCGACGTCGGCCGGGCCATGCTCGACGGCACCGTGCACCCCGAGGCCACCGTCCAGGTGCCCACCGCCATGTGCAACCGCCACGGCCTCATCGCCGGCGCCACCGGCACCGGAAAGACCGTCACCCTCCAGCTCCTGGCCGAGCAGCTCTCGGCCCAGGGCGTGCCGGTGTTCGCCGCCGACATGAAGGGCGACCTGTCCGGTCTCGTGAAGGCGGCGTCGCCCCACCCGAAGATCGACGAGCGCGTCGCCGCGATGGGCATCGAGTACACCGCGGCCGGTGCCCCGGTGCAGTTCTGGGCCCTCGGCGGACAGGGGCCGGGCGTGCCGGTGCGGGCCACGATCGGATCGTTCGGGCCGCAGCTCCTCGCCAAGGTGCTCGACGCCAACGAGACCCAGACCTCGTCGCTGGCGCTCGTCTTCTACTACGCCGACAAGGCCGGGCTGCCGCTGCTCGACCTCGTCGACCTGATCGACCTGCTCACCTTCCTCACCTCCGACGAGGGCAAGGACGAGCTGAAGACCATCGGCGGCCTGGCCAGCTCGACCGCCGGCGTGCTGCTCCGGAAGCTGATCGAGCTGGACCAGCAGGATGCCGAGCTGTTCTTCGGCGAGCCGGAGCTGTCGATCGACTCGCTCCTGCGCACCGACGCCGACGGCCGGGGGATCATCAGCTGCCTCGAGCTGGCCGAGGTCCAGGACCGTCCCCGCCTGTTCTCGACGTTCCTCATGTGGCTGCTGGCCGAGCTGTTCGAGCACCTGCCGGAGGCCGGCGACCTGGACAAGCCCAAGCTGGTCTTCTTCTTCGACGAGGCCCACCTGCTGTTCGCCGACGCCCCGAAGCCGTTCGTCGAGCAGGTGGCCCAGACCGTGCGGCTCATCCGCTCGAAGGGCGTCGGCGTGTTCTTCGTGACCCAGCTCCCCGACGACGTGCCCGACCCGGTCCTCGCCCAGCTCGGCACGCGCGTCCAGCACGCGCTGCGGGCCCACACGCCCCGCGACGCCAAGGCGCTCAAGGCCGCCGTGACGACCTACCCGACGACCGAGGACTACGACCTCGAGCAGGCGCTGACGCTGCTGGGCACCGGCGAGGCGATCGTCACCACCCTCGACGACGACGGGGCGCCGACCCCGGTGGCGTGGACGAAGGTCCGCCCGCCGCAGTCCCAGATCGGCGCGGTCGATCCGGCCGAGGTGAAGGCGCTGGCCGAGGCCAGCCCCCTGTGGCCGACCTACGCGCAGGAGGTCGACCGGGAGTCGGCCCGCGAGCTGCTCGCCGCCCGCATGCAGGCCGCGGCCGCACCGGCCCCAGCACCGGCGCCCGCCCCCGCAGAGGCTCCGGCTCCGGCTCCGGCTCCGGCTCCGGCTCCGGCTCCGGCGAAGAAGCCAGCGCCGGCCCAGAAGACGTCCTCGAAGAAGAAGGACGACGGCAACTTCGTCACCGACTTCCTCAAGAGCCGGGAGGGCCGGGCCACGGTGAACAACGTCGTTCGGGGCGTGTTCGACCTGCTCAAGAAGAAGAAGTGACCTCGGCCGCGGTCGGCATCGCCGGGACCGTCCCCTCGCGGGTCGTCGAGCGCGCCGCCGCCCGGTTCGCCCGGGCCACCGCCTCCTCGAGGGCCGTGTCGTCGGCCAGGCCCGCAGCCAGGACCCCGGCGAAGCAGTCGCCGGCACCCGTGGTGTCGACCACATCGACCGCCACCCCCGCCACCTCGACCCCCACCGTCGACCCCGGGCCGACCGCGACCGCGCCTTCGGCACCGAGCGTGACCACGACGACCTGACCCGCAAGGGCGATCCGCCGGGCCAGGTCGAGCGCGCCGGCCGGGCCCGGCCCCGTCGACGGCGTGCCGGCCAGCTCGGTGGCCTCGGCCCGGTTCAGGACCACGACGTCGGCGGCGGCCACCAGCGACCGGTCCTGGCCCACCGGCGACGGGTTCAGCACCGTCCGGGCCCCGGCCGCCCTCGCTGCGGCGAATGCGGCGGCGACCGCCGCGGTGGGGACCTCGAGTTGGGCCACCACCACGTCGTCGGCCCGCAGGGCCAACGCGTCGCCGTCGACCTCCAACGCGCGGTTCGCCCCCGGCGCGACCGTGACGGTGTTCGACCCGTCGTCGGCCACGACGATCAGCGCCGCGCCGGTGGGTGCGTCGGCGTCGACCACCACCGCGTCGGTGTCGAGACCCTCGACGGCGGCCACGCCGAGCAGGAAGCGCCCGTCGCCGTCGGCACCGACCCGCCCGACCATCCGCACGTCCGCCCCCATCCGGGCCGCGGCGACCGCCTGGTTCAGGCCCTTGCCGCCCGGACCGGGCGAGAGCACCGCACCGAACACCGTCTCGCCCACCGCCGGATGTCGGGCCACGCGCCAGGTGCGGTCCACGTTGAGGCTGCCGACGACCACCACCCGTCCCATCGACCCCATCATGGCCGGTAGGTTCCGGCGCCGTGACGAACCCGCCCACACCGCCACGACCCCGGGTGCTGGTCGACTGCGACCCCGGCCACGACGACGCCGTCATGCTCGTCTGCGCCGCCGCCTACGCCGACGTCGTGGCCGTCACCACGGTCAACGGCAACGTCGGTCTCGGTCGGACCACCGCCAACGCGCTCGCCATCGCCGACCACCTCGGCTGGGACGTGCCCGTCCACGCGGGTGCCGCCCGGCCGCTGCTCGCCGACCCGATCGACGCCCCCGAGGTGCACGGCCACTCCGGCATGGACGGCGTGACGCTGCCCGACCCCGACCGCACGGCGCCCGGCGACGCCGTCGAGGTCCTGATCGAGTCGACCCGCGCCGAGGAGGGGATCTGGCTCGTGCCGACGGGGCCGCTCACCAACGTGGCCCTCGCCCTGCGGGCCGATCCCGGTCTCGACGAGCGCCTGGCCGGGATCTGCCTCATGGGCGGGGGCGGCTCCGGCGGGAACGTCACCGCCGCGGCGGAGTTCAACGTGTACGCCGACCCCGAGGCCGCAGCGATCACCTTCCGGGCCCGCTGCCCGGTGCGGATGTGCGGGCTCGACGTGACCCACCAGGTCACCACCGACGCGACCTTCGCGGCGCGGGTCCGCGGCGTGGGCGGCCCGGCGGCGACGCTCGTGGCCGAGGTGGTCGAGGCCGGGATCGCCCGGTTCGGCCGGTACGCCACCTCGACGATCGATCCGCCGATGCACGACCCGGTCGCGCTCCTGGCGGTCACGCACCCGCACCTCGTCGAGGGCACGGTCGCCGCCATCGAGGTCGACACCGGCTTCGGTCCCTCCCGGGGGGCGACGATCGTCGACCGGCGCATCGTCACCCGCGACGGCGTCGACCCCCGGGTCGGCGTCACCACCGAGTGGGTCCACACCGCGGACGCGCCGGCGATGCTCGACCTCATCGTCGACGCCTGCCGCCGCTGGGCCTGAGGCTTCGACTCCGCTCGCTGGCGCTCGCTCCGCTCAACCAGCAGTGCTCCTTGAGTGAGCGTCAACCAGCAGTGCTCCTTGAGCGAGCGAAGCGAGTCGAAAGGCCCGGTACGGTACGGGCATCCCGCCCGGGAGGAACCCCCGATGGACCGACTCAGCCCGCTCGACGCCTCGTTCCTCCACATCGAGGACGGCAACCCCAACTGCCAGATGCACGTCGGGTCCATCGGGATCTTCGAGGGCCCGGTCCCGGATCACGACGACGTCCGCACGTTGCTGCGCTCGCGGCTGCACCTCCTCCCCCGCTACCGCCAGGTCGTGCGCACGGTCCCCGGTGGCATCGGCCGTCCCGTGTGGGTCGACCAGCCCGGGTTCTCGCTCGACTACCACCTGCGGCGCACCGCGCTCCCGGCCCCCGGCGACGACGACGCCCTGCGCACCCTCGTGGGCCGGATCATGTCGCAGCGCCTCGACCGCACCAAGCCCCTGTGGGAGATCTGGGTGGTCGAGGGCCTGGCCGACGGCACCTGGGCGATGGTGTCGAAGATCCACCACGCCATGATCGACGGGGTGTCGGGCGCCGAGATGATGGCGATCGTGCTCGACCTCTCCCCCGAGGTCGCCAGCTACGACGAGGAGCCCTGGGACCCCGACCCGGAGCCGAACGACGTGCAGCTCGTCGCCGACGCGGTCAAGAACCTGGCCACCAGCACCTACGAGCAGACCCGCGTCCTCGGCCGGACCTTCCGCCGCCGCCACGCCATCGCCGACCAGGCGCGGGAGGTGGCCCGGGGCCTCACCTCGATGGCGGGCATCGTGGCCCCGGCCGAGCACTGGTCGCTCATCGGCCAGATCAGCGCCCACCGCGAGTGGACCTGGGCGAGCACGACGATGGCAGACGTCAAGGTGATCCGTGAGCAGTTCGGCGGCAGCGTGAACGACGTCGTCCTCGCCGCGATCACCAACGGGTTCCGCGAGGTGCTGGTGAGCCGGGGCGAGGACGTCACCGACCACGTCGTCCGGACGCTCGTGCCGGTGTCGGTCCGCGCCACCCGCGACGACGGCGCCGCCACCTCCGACGGGACGATGGACAACAAGGTGTCGGCCATGTTCGCCAACCTCCCGGTCGGCATCGACGACCCGATCGAGCGGCTCGATGCCATCCGCGAGCAGATGACCGACCTGAAGGAGTCGAAGCAGGCCGTGGCGGGCGAGGCGCTCACCTCCACCGCCGGCTTCGCCCCACCGGCGATGCTGGCCCTCGCCACGCGGTACGCCGCCCGGTTCGCCGGATCGGTGTCGAACCTGCACACGGTGACCACCAACGTCCCCGGCCCGCAGTTCCCGCTGTACTCGCTGGGCCGACGGATGGTCGCCGTCATGCCGTACGTACCGCTCACCGCGCCGTTGCGCACCGGCGTCGCCATCTTCTCCTACGACGGGAAGGTCACCTTCGGGATCACCGGCGACGTCGGCCACACCGACGACATCGACGTGCTGGCCCGGGGCATCGAGGGCGGGCTGACCGAGCTGCTGAAGCTCGCATCCTCGCCCACGTGAAGGTCGCCCGGCGGGCGCTGGTGCCGCCCTTCGAGGTCATGGAGGTCCTCGACCGGGTCTCGCGCCTGCGGGCCGAGGGGCGCGACGTGGTGTCGCTGTGCGCCGGCGAGCCCTCGCAGGGCGCGCCGACCGACGTGCACCGACTGGCCGAGGCCCAGCACCGGGACCGACGACCACTCACGTACACGCCCGCACTCGGGTTGCCCGAGCTCCGCGAGGCCATCGCCGGCCACTACCGCCGCTGGTACGGGCTCGACGTGGCGACCGCCGAGGTGGGGGTCACCACCGGGGCCTCGGGGGCGTTCGTCGCCGTGTTCCTCGCCGCGTTCGACCCCGGCGACCGGGTCGCGGTGGTGCGTCCCGGCTATCCCGCGTACCGCAACCTGCTGGCCAGCCTCGGGTTGTCGGTGGTGGAGCTGCCGGTCGGTCCCGACACCGGGTTCCAGCCGACCGTCGAGCACCTGGCTCGGGCCCACGCGGAGGCCCCGCTGCACGGGCTGGTGCTGGCGTCGCCGGCCAACCCCACCGGGTCGATGGTGACCCGCGACGAGCTCGCCGCCCTGGTCTCCTGGTGCGCCGAACACGACGTCCGCCTGGTCAGCGACGAGATCTACCACGGCATCACCTACCCGCCCGGCGGCGACCGGGGCACCTGCGCCTGGGAATTCGACCGGCGCACCGTGGTCGTGTCGAGCTTCTCGAAGTACTGGGGCATGACCGGCTGGCGCCTCGGTTGGGCGCTGCTGCCCGACGACCTCCGGGGGCCGGTCGACTCGTTCGTGGGCAACGCCGCGCTCTGCCCGCCGACGACCGCCCAGCACCCGGCGATCGGCGCGTTCACCGACGCGTCGTACGACGAGTGCGACGCCCGGGTCGCCACCTTCGCCGAGACGCGCGCCCTGCTCCTCGACCGGGTCCCCGCGCTCGGCTGGGGCCCGATCGCCCCGGCCGACGGCGCCTTCTACCTGTACGCGGGCATCGCCGGACGCCTCGGACCCCACGCCGACGCCACGGCCTGGTGCCGCGCCCTCCTCGAGGACGGCGGCGTGGCCCTGGTGCCGGGGAGCGACTTCGACGGCGTGGACGGCACCACGTTCGTCCGCCTCTCGTTCGCGGCCGGCACCGCCGCCGTCGCCGAAGCGCTGGATCGGATCGCGGCGTGGACCCCCGCCGACTAGAACACGCTCCATGACGTCCCAGCAGTCCCCGGCCGCCCCCTACGAAGGCTTCGGTGGCCGGATCGGTCGGACGATGGCGGGCTCGGAGCACTGGTGGCCGTCCCGCTCGACGCCCGGGCCCGACGCCCCCAACGTGGTGATCGTGCTGGTCGACGACCTCGGGTTCTCCGACCTCGGGTGCTACGGCTCGGAGATCCCGACCCCCAACCTCGACCGCCTGGCCGCTGGTGGGCTCCAGTTCACCAACTTCCACGTCACCCCGATGTGCTCGCCGACCCGCGCTGCGCTCCTCACCGGCGTCAACCCCCATCGGGCCGGCGCCGGGGCCGTCGCCAACTCCGATCCCGGGTTCCCGGGCTACGCCGCCGAGCTGGCCGACGACGTGGCCACCGCGGCCGAGCTGTTCCGCGACGCCGGCTACCACACGATGGCGATCGGCAAGTGGCACCTCACCAAGGACGCCGACCTGTCCGATGCCGGCCCCCGACACTCGTGGCCGTGCCAGCGGGGCTTCGACCGCTACTACGGCGTGCTCGACGCGTTCACCAACCTCCACCACCCGCACCGCCTCGTCGAGGACAACCACACCGTCGAACGGGACCAGTATCCCGACGGCTACTACGTCACCGACGACCTCACCGACCGGGCGATCTCGATGATCCGCCAGGCGAAGGCGTCGAACCCGTCCCAGCCGTTCCTCTGCTACTTCGCCCACATCGCGGTCCACGCCCCGCTCCAGTGCAAGGAGTCCGACCGGGACCGCCACCGAGGCAACTACGACGTCGGGTGGGACGCGATCCGCGAGGCCCGGCACCGCCGCCAGATCGAGCTGGGTGTGCTGCCGCCCGACACCCGGCTCGCCCCCCGCAACGCCGAGGAGGGCGACGACGTCCCCCCGTGGGACGACCTCGACGCCGAGGACCGGGCCCTCTACGCCGCGTACATGGAGGTGTACGCGGCCATGGTCGACAGCATCGACCAGTCGGTCGGTCGCCTCTTCGCCGCGCTGGAGGAGCTGGGCGAGGCCGACAACACCGTGTTCCTGTTCCTCTCCGACAACGGCGCGTCCCGCGAGGGTGAGGCCCAGGGCACCACCGAGTACTTCCGGAGCCTGGTCTCGAAGAACGCCACCGACATCGAGGACCACGCGTTCGACCTCGACCACAGGGACCTGGTCGGCGGCCCGCGGACGCTCGTGCACTACCCGCGGGGCTGGGCCCAGGCGTCGAACACCCCGTTCCGGCTCTACAAGATCAACACCCACGCCGGCGGCCACACCGTGCCGCTCGTGCTGCACTGGCCGAAGGGCCGGGCCGACGGCCGCCTCGGCGACGGCGGGCGCCGCGACCAGTGGTCCCACGTCACCGACATCCTGCCGACGCTCTGCGAGCTGGCCGGCGTCGCCCGCCCCTCCGAACGGGCCGGCCGAGTGCTCCAGCCCCTGGAGGGCACCAGCCTCACCCCGGTGCTCGACTCCCCCGACGCGCCGCACGACCGCGGCCCGCAGTACCTGGAGATGACCGGCCACCGCGGCCTCTACGACGGTCGGTGGGAGATCGTCACCCGACACCAGGCGATGACCCCCTTCGGCGACCACGAGTGGGAGCTGTACGACCTGGAGAACGACCGCACCGAGCTCACCGACCTGGCCTCGGAGCAGCCCGAGCGGGTGGCGGAGATGGCGGCGATGTGGGAGGCCGAGGCCCGCCGCAACCAGGTGTACCCCCTCGACGAGGGCAGCCGGCTCCGCTACGTGGTCCGACCGCCGTACGAGGAGCCGCTGGCCGAGCCGGTGCGGATCGTCGCCGGCACCCACTCGCTGGAGCGGTTCCGGTCGCTCCAGCTGATCCTGTGGCGGTCGTTCACCGTCGACGTCGATCTGGCCTTCACCCCCGGCGACCGCGGCTACCTGTTCGCCCACGGCGACCAGGGCGGCGGCTACGGGCTCTACGTCGACCACGGCGACGAGCTGGTCTTCGTGCACAACGGCTACGGGAAGGTGTCCGAGCTCCGCTGCGGCGCGGTCCCCCAGAACGTCCACTCGCTGCGGGTCGAGGTCACCGCGCCGGGCGGCTGGCGGTGGAACGTCGAGGTGTTCGTCGACGACGAGTCGCGGGGCCGCATCGACGACCTGCTCCTCCTGGGGGCGATGGCGCCGTTCGAGGGCATCGATGTCGGCATCGACCGGCGATCTCCGGTGTCGTGGGCGATCCACGAGGAGCACGGCACCTATCCGTGGACCGGCGACCTCCGGGCCGTGACCTTCACCCCCGGCGAGCCCGCTCCCGACGCCGGGAGCAACTTCGTCGACCTGCTGCGGGAGATGGGTTCCCGGTTCGAGTGACCACCCGGCGCCGGTAACGTTCCCGGCCATGCCCGCCGCACGGATCGGCCTGCTCCAGGCCGGCTACGTCCACCCCGACGTCGCCCGCGACCACGGCGACTACCCCGAGCTGTTCGCCGACCTGCTCCGACTCGGTGGCCTCGACGCCGAGCTCGTCACCTACGACCTCCAGCGCGACGGCGGCCCGACGACGCTCGACGGCCACGACGGGTGGATCATCTCCGGCTCGGTCAGCTCCGCGTACGAGGACGAGGACTGGATCCGCGACCTCGAGCGCCTGAGCCTGGCGCTGCTCGACCGGGACGAACCCGTCGTCGGCATCTGCTTCGGCCACCAGGTGCTCGCCCGGGCCACCGGAGGACAGGTCGAGAAGGCCGCCGCCGGCTGGGGCGTCGGCGTCCACGACTACCACCTCACCGGCCCCCACCGAGCCTGGACCGGCGGCCTCGAACCCGATCCGGTTCGCATGGTCGCCAGCCACCAGGACCAGGTCGTCGAGCTGCCCGACGGGGCCGAGCCGTTCCTCACCAGCCCCTTCTGCCCGAACGCGGGCTTCACGCTCGGGTCCGACGCGATGACGATCCAGGCCCACCCCGAGTTCACGCCCGCCGTGTCCGCCGAGCTCATCGGCATGCGTCGAGCCGTGCTCGGCGACGACCTCGCCGATGCCGCCACCGCCACCCTCCCCCGGGGCACCGACAACCCGGTCGTGGCCCGCTGGATCACGACGTTCCTCGGCGCCGACCGGTGATCGGGAGCCGGGCCGGGCGCGCCGTCACCGCGCTCGTCGCCGTCCTCGTCGCCACGGCGGGCCTCGTCGTGGCCACGCCGCCGGTCCCCGCGTCGGCCACCACCGCGTGCAGCGACCCGTTCCCCGCGTCCTACGTCACGGGCCTCGCCCGGCGCTTCCCCGGCGTGCGCATCACCGCCGCGTTCGCCGACACCACCACGGGCTGCTGGTACCACCTGAACCCCGGGCTGCGGATCACCACCGCGTCGGTGATGAAGGCCCAGGTCCTGGGGGTCCTGCTGCTCGACGCCCAACGAGCCGGTCGGTCGCTCACCGCGTGGGAGCAGGCCCGGATCGACCGCATGATCCGGTACTCCTCCAACCCCGACACCACCGCGCTCTACCAGCACGTCGGCGGGGTCGCGGCCATGGAGGCCAGCGACGCGGCGTTCGGGGCCACCGCCACCACCCACACCGCCACCTACGGGCTCACCCGCTCGACCGCGGCGGACCGCGCCCGGGTCGCGCTCCGGCTCCTGCACACCGGCGGCCCGCTGACCGACGCCTCCCGGGACATCGCCTGGGACTACATGAGCACCGTCCACCCGATGCAGGAGTGGGGCATCTCGGCCGGGGTGCCCGACGGCTGGTCGGTCGCCCAGAAGAACGGCTTCTACCCCGCCTCGGGGCTCGGCTGGCGCATCGGCTCCGCCGGCTTCGTCCGTCGCCCGGACGCCGACGAGGGCTACGCCGGAGCCGTCATGGTCGAGGGCGTCGGCAGCGAGGACCTCGGCATCCGCATCGTCGAGGAGATCTCGCGCCGGGTCGCCGCTCGCCTCACGGTGGGTGCCGGCACCTCCCGACCCTGGGACCGGCGGCGCTGCACCGCCGTCCGATCGGGCGAGTCCTGGGCATCGGTCGCCGCCCGGCTCGGCATCGCCGGCCAGGGCGGGTCGGTGCAGCTCGTGGCCGGTGGCAACGGGGCGCCCATGAGCGGCCAGCTCGGCTGCAACCCGACCGCCGGCGCCGAGACGATCTCGTCCCGGTCGACGATCAACGGCCGCTACCGGCCCGTGGTGGCCGACCTCGACGGCAACGGCCACGACGACATCGTCTGGTACGCGCCCGGTGCCGCCGCCGACCGGATCTGGTGGTCCGGCCCCTCGGGCACCACGTCGCGGGCGGCCACGATCGGGCTCGACCGGATCCCGGTGGCCGGCGACTTCGACGGCGACGGTGCCGACGACGTGCTCTGGTACGGGCCGGGGACGAGACCCGACGAGATCTGGTACGGCGGACCGAGCATCACCGTCGTGCCGGTCACCATCGACATGGCCGGCGTCCAACCCCTGGCCGGGGACCTCGATGGCGACGGTCGCAGCGACCTGGTCCTGTACCGGGCCGGCACCCCGTCCGACGCCATCTGGTACGGCCGCCCCGAGCGGGGCCGGTTCGACCCGGTGGCGGTCGGCGTGACCGGCGCCTACCAGCCGATCGTCGGCGACTTCGCCGGCGACGGCGCCGACGACGTGCTCTGGTACGCGCCCGGCACCGGCGCCGAGCGCCTCTGGTCCGGCCACCCGGGCTCGCGCATCTTCGGACGGAGCGATCCCGGTGCCGTGTCGGGTCGGTACCGACCGTTCGCGGCCGACGTCGACGGCGACGGGGCCGACGAGGTGATCTGGTACGGCCCCGGATCGACCGCCGACCGGCGCTGGGACGGCGTCGGCGCGTCGCGGGTGTCCACCGCGCTCACCATCACCGGCGAGTACCAGCCCCTGCCCGGCGACACCGACGGCGACCGCACCGACGAGGTGGTCTGGTACGGGGCCGGCGGCCGACCCGAGGCAGCCTGGTAGTCGGTTCGGTAGCGTCCGGACCATGACCAAGCTCGGCTACCAGATCCCCAACTTCACCTACCCGGGCGTCGCCGCCGACGAGCTGTTCCCCAACGTCGTGCGCCAGGCCCAGGAGGCCGACACCAGCGGGTTCGACACCCTGCTGGTGATGGACCACTTCTACCAACTGCCCATGCTCGGCCCGGTCGAGCTCGAGATGATCGAGTGCTACACGTTGCTCTCGGCGCTGGCCCAGCACACGAGCAACGTCACGCTCTCCGCCCTCGTCACCGGCAACACGTACCGCAACCCGGCGCTGCTCGCGAAGACCGTCACCGCGCTCGACGTCGTGTCGGGCGGACGGGGCCAGCTCGGCATCGGCGCCGGCTGGTTCCAGGAGGAGCACGACGCCCTCGGCTTCGAGTTCGGCACGTTCACCGACCGCTTCCAGAAGCTCGAGGAGGCGCTGGAGATCATCGTCCCGATGCTGCGGGGCGAGCGCCCGACCGTCGACGGGAAGTGGTACCAGGTGCGCGACGCGATCAACTCACCGCTCCCGCTCTCGAAGGTGCCGATCCTCATCGGCGGCAGTGGCGAGAAGAAGACGATGCGCCTGGTGGCCCGCTACGCCGACGACTCCAACATGACGTGCCCGATCGAGGAGGTCCCCCGCAAGCTCGAGGCGCTCGCCGCCCACTGCGAGCGCGAGGGCCGCGACCGCTCCACGATCACGGTCACCCATCAGCGGGTGGCGTGCATCGCACCGACCCACGACCAGGCCGTCGCCGAGCTGGACGTGATGCTGGCCGCCCGGGGCATGGACCCGGCGACCATGGGCGAGGAGGATGCCGCGGTGATCCGCGGCATGGTCGTGCACGGCGACCCCGACGAGGTGGCCGAGGTGTTCGCCGCCGAGCTGGAGACCGGGATCGACGGGTTCACCGTCAACGCCCCGGCCAACGGCCACATCGAGGGCCGTGTCGCCCTGCTCGGCGAGACGCTGCGCAAGGTGCTCGCCTGACACCGGGAACCACCGGACACATCTGACCGGAAAATCCCTTTCGACACCCAGCATCCGTGCCGACGGAGAGGTGAAGGGGCAGGTCCGCGCCCCGACCGAGTCCTCCGGAGCGCGCATTGGGAGAAGGGTCGAAGGTCCCCAAGGACACCCGTTGGTCGGTGTTCGCCGTCGGGCTGATCACCGTCGCGCTGCTGGGGCTGTTCGCCACCATCGCCGGCCCCGGCAGCTCGCGCCACGCCGGCGGGACCGACGTCGCCGCCGGTGCACCCGTGACCGCGCCGGAGACACCGGCCACCACGTCGACGCCGGCCGAGACCACGACCACGGCCACCCCCACCGCCGAGGTGACGACGTCGACCACCGAGGCCCCGACCACCACCGCCGCCCCGCCGACGACGACCACTCCGCCGGCCACCGTCGCACCGACGACGCCGACCACACCACCGCCGACCACGGCGGCCCCCCGATCGACCCCGACCACCACGCCGACGCCATCGCCCGCCGAGCGCCAGCGCCTGGCCCGCGACGCCGCGGTGGTGGCCCACACGACCGGGCTCTCGGTCGACGGGTATGCGTCGGCCGACGTCCTCTTCGCCCCGGCCCTCCGCGCCTCGCTGGACGCGATCACCCGGTCCGCGGCCTACCGGGCCGCCGGGTGCAACCAGTGGGTGACGGAGGTGGTCGACGGCCCCGCCACCGCCACGACGTTCGGGTTCTCGCTGCGGATCGAGCGCGCCTGCGCGCGGGTGCCGACCTCGGGGGGCCGCCAGCTCCCACTGGTCACCGGCGCCTACACGACCGTCACGGTCGGACCGTCCGCCGGTGGCTCGTGGTGGGCGGTCGCCCTCACCTCCGAGTGACGCCGCCCCGGTACGCTCGCCGCCGATGGCGACCGGACCCCACCGCACCTCGACCGTGCTCGTGACCGGCGCGAGCGGACTCCTCGGCGGTGCGCTCCTCGCCACCGTTCCCGACGACGTCGAGGCGGTGGCCGTGACCCACCGCTCGCCGGTCACCGGTGACGGGCGCACGGTGGCGGCCGACCTGCGCGACCCCGCGGCCACGCTCGACGCCGTCGCGGCCGTCCGCCCGTCGGTCGTGATCCACGCCGCGTACACCGTCGACGAGGCCTCGATCGTCGACGCCACCCGCAACGTCGCCGCCGCGGCCGCCGCCGTCGGCGCGACCGTGGTGCTCACCTCCACCGACGCGGTCTTCGCCGGTGACGGCCGGCCCCGGACCGAGGACGACGTGCCCGACCCGGTCGCCGACTACGGCCGCTGGAAGGCCGCCGCCGAGCAGCTCGTCACCACGCTCGTGCCCGACGCGGCGGTCGTGCGGCTCCCGCTGCTGACCTCGGTCGATCCCGAGGACCACGTCGCCCGCCAGATCCGCGCCGCGGTCGACGAGGGCCGCACCACGCCGTGGTTCACCGACGAGATCCGCCGTCCGGCCATGGTCGCCGAGGTCGCCGAGGCCCTGTGGCGGATCGTCGCCCTACCGCCCGCCGAGCGGGCCGGCCCGTGGCACCTCGCCGGTCCGGTCCGCATGAGCCGCTACGAGATCGCCGAGCGCCTGCTCCCCCACCTCGGCCTGCCGGACACGGTCATCGAGGGCAACCCGACCCCGCCGGGCTCCACCCGCCCGAAGGACCTGGAGCTCACCGACGAGCGCGCCCGGGCAGCGATCGCCTGGAACCCCACCCCGATCCTGCGCTGACGTCGAGCGTCCACTCGTTCAGGCGGGGGCTGTCGGTCACGGGGTCGGGACCCTTCGAGGTGTCGATCCGCTGGGTCGGGTAGATGCCGCGGTGCGACGACGCGATGTAGGCGACCACGCACCCGATGGCGAACGGCACGAGCAGGGCCGACCCGAACACCTCGGCTCCCATGATCGTGCAGGCCAGCGGGGTGTTCGCGGCCCCGGCGAACACGGCGACGAACCCGACGGCGGCGAGGACGGGGACGGGCACGCCCAGGATCGGCGCCAGCGCGGCCCCGAGCGTGGCCCCGACGACGAACAACGGGGTGACCTCCCCACCAGGGAACGCGCAGCCGAGCGCCACGGCCGTGAACACGATCTTCAGGACCGGCACCGCGAGACCGGTCTCGGTCCCGTCGAGGGCGTGGGTGATGAGCGGCAAGGACAGGCCCGTGTAGTCGTACCCGAAGAGGCCGACCAGACCGAGGGTGGCGGCCCCGCCGACGGCGGTGCGCAGCGGCGGCCAACCCACCCGGGCGACGGTGTGCCTGACGAGGTGGGTGAGCTCGACGAAGGCCACCGAGGCCAGACCGAAGACCACCCCGGCCACGGCGACCTTGCCGGCCAGCGCGGCGGTGAGGGTCGCGGTGACGGCCGGCCGGGCCGCGTGGTGGTAGCCGAGCCCGCCGACGACGAGGTCGCCGACCACCGACGCGGTGAGCGCGGGAACCAGCGCGTCGTAGCGAAGCCGGCCGACCGAGTGGACCTCCAACCCGAACACCGTGCCGGCCATCGGCACCCCGAACACCGCACCGAACCCGCCCGACAGCGCGGCGATGAGGAGGATCCGCCGGTCGTCGGGTTCCAGCCGGACCGTGCGGGAGAACCAGTCGGTCAGGCTGCCCGACATCTGCAACGCCGTGCCCTCCCGGCCCACCGAGGCACCGAAGAGGTGGCTGGCCAGCGTGCCCAGCAGGACGAGGGGCGCCATCCGACGCGGCACCCATGCCGTGGGCTCGTGGATCTCGTCGATCAGCAGCGCGTTGCCCTGCGCCGCCCGACCGCCGAGGTGGTGGTACACGAGCCCGATCACCAGGCCGCCGATCGGCAGCGCCCACACCAGGCGCTGGTGATCGAGGCGGAGGTTGGTCACCGCGTCGAGCGCCTCGAGGAACACGTACGAGGACGCCCCGGCGAGGATGCCGGAGATCGCGCCGAGGACCACCCAGCGGACCAGGTGGGCGGAGATGCGGACCTGGTGGCGCAGGTGCTGGTACCAGGTCGGGGACACGACGTCGGGCTGGGTCATGGTGCCTCGGTGCTCGAACGGAGGACCGGGTACCAGCAGGCGCGCTCCTAGCAACCGATCCGAGAAGGATGTGGTTGGTAGGAGCCATCAGCCCGAAGGCGGTTTCGGCTAGCCCCATAGCCGTGTGGTGAGCATACCCGCCGGGGTGGTGGGCCATGAGGGAATCGAACCCCCGACCTCCTGCGCGTCATGCAGGCGCTCTAGCCAACTGAGCTAATGGCCCCGGGACCGATGACGGTAGCAGCCGTCGCCGGGCCCGCCGAAACCGTTCGATCAGGCGGGGCGGAGCTCGACGACGAGGGCGCCGTAGGGGCCGTCGGGCCAGGCCAGGGCGTCGTCGACCAGCATCGGGACGGGGGTGTCGGGGCCGCGGCCGGGTGTCCGGTCGACGACCTCCCAGGCGCGACCCCGCAGCGGTTCGGGCAGCTCGACCCGGGCCGGCGCCTCGGCGGCGTCGTCGGCCGGGAACACCCAGGCGAACACCACCGCCCGCTCCCCCGCCGGGTCCAGGTGGGCCAGGGCGGCCCGGTCCGAACCGATCGGCGACACCAGGCGGTGCAGGTCGCCGTGCTGCACGAGGTCGCGGATCGCGTGGTCGTCCTCCACCGCCCGGCGACAGACCGCACGCTCGTCGTCGGTGAGCCGGCGCAGGTCCAGGTCGAACCCGAAGCGGCCGGCCATCGCCACTGCACAGCCGAACGGGATCGGGCGGTTGCCCCAGCGGGTGACGTGCGCGGCCATGGTCGATGCCGGCAGCAGGTGCGACGCACCCCACTGGATGCGGAGGCGGTCGACCGGGTCGGTGTTGTCCGAGGTCCAGACCTCGTGGAACCAGCGCAGCGTCCCGAGCTCGGAGCGGCCGCCGCCCGAGGCGCACAGCATCAGCTCGACGTCGGGGTGGCGGCGGGCGATCTCGTCCATGACCGTCCACGTGGCCCGCACCCGGTCGACCGGCTCGTGGGTCTGGCTGCGGAGCACCAGGGTGGACGACCACGGGTCGAAGACGTCGCGGTTGGCGTCCCACTTCAGGTACGAGATCCCGGGGTGCTCGGTCAGGATGCGGTCGACGGTGTCGATGACGAAGGCCTGCACGTCGCGGCGGCACAGGTCGAGCACCAGCTGCTGGCGGGCCTCGCGGCGCTCCCGATCCGGCGTGGCGATCACCCAGTCGGGGTGACGCTCGTACAGCGCGGAGCGGGGATTGACCATCTCGGGTTCCACCCACAGCCCGAAGCGCATCCCCCGCGCCAGCGTGCGCTCGATCGTCGGGCCCAGCCCGTCGGGGAACTTCGCCGCGTCGACCATCCAGTCGCCGAGGCCCTGCTGGTCGTCGTCGCGGGGGTACTCGTCGCCGAACCAGCCGTCGTCGAGGAGGAACAGCTCGGCGCCGAGGTCGGCGGCCAGATCGACCTGTTCGAGGAGCGTCGGGGTGTCGATGGCGAACGCCACCGCCTCCCACGTGTTCGACACCGTGGCCCGGGTGCGGTGGCCGTCGCGCACCAGGTGGTCGCGGGCGAACCGGTGCAGCGCCCGGCTCGTGGCGCCGATGCCGTTCGTCGACCAGGTCCAGAGGGCGTGCGGCGTCTCGAACGACTCGCCGGGGTCGAGGACGCGGTCGGCGGCGCGGTGCTGGTGGCCGGCGATCACCCGGATCTGGTCGAGGACGCCCCGCTCCACGTCGAACCGGCTGTCCCCGCCCCAGACGAGCGTGCAGGCCCCGACCGACCCCGACGTCTCGGTGGCCGGGCCGTCCGGCGCCACCAGCACGATCGGCGGCATGGTCAACGTGGGGCGGACGCCGCCGTACGACGCGACCGTCCGCACGCCGCGGGCGATGCGCTCGGTGGCCTGGGTCCACTCGGCCGCCCAATCGCCGGTCCAGGAGGTGAGGTGGGCGTCGGGGCCCGAGAACGACGGGGCGGTGGCCGCGGCCTCGTGCAGCGTGACGGCCGTCGACCCCTCGTTCACCACCTCGACCCAGGCCTCCAGGACGTCGTGATCGGGCCAGGTGCGGTACCGGAGCCGCACCGCCACGGGTGCCACGCGGTCCTCCAGGGTCACCGTGTGCACCACGCCGCCGCCCGACGTCGCCGGCTCCTCATCGACCTCGCGCACGACGAGCCGGGTCGTCAGCACACCGTCGCCGTGGGTGACGCGCAGCGCCGGCTCCCGCAACGCCTCCTCCCCGAAGGTCGGGTGGGCCAGCGGGTAGAGCTCGATCGGGAACGGGAGCGGTCCCTCCGGCGGCACCGCATCCGCCGCGCCGAAGGACAACTGGTGGAGACGGCCCTCGGGGTCCACCCCCAAGGAGAGGGCGGTGCTCCCCGCGACGACATCGATGCGCTCGGTCACAAGATGGCGGCCGGGCCGAGGAGGACTCGCAGCTCGCCCATGAGGCCGTGGCCGGTGTCGACGCAGAACTCGTCGGGGAGGCGCAGGACCTTCTCGTCGCCGAGGTGGAGGAACACCTGCGACTCGCCCCGGAACCGGGTGAGGATGCCCTTCAGCTCGTCGACCGTGCTGGTGTCGAGCCGGTGCGGGGCGACCTTGAGCCGCAGCGGCGGCGCGCCGTCGACCACGCCGTCGAACACCTCGACGTCCATGGCGATGAACTTGGCCTGGTCGTCACGCTTGTCGACCCGGCCCTTGATGATCATCACCGCGTCGTCGGCCAACAGGTGGCCGACGTCGTGCATCGTCTTCGGGAACACCATGACCTCGACCGAGGACTGGAGGTCCTCCAGGGTGAGGACGGCCATGAGGTCGCCCTTCTTGGTCCACTTCCGCTGGAGGCCGTTGACCACACCGCCGATCGTGCACATGGTCTGGTCGGCGATCTCGTCGAGCTCGGCGATCGAGCGATCGGTGCGCCGACCGAGCGCGGCCTCGGCCCCCATCAGCGGGTGGTCGCTGACGTAGAGGCCGAGCATCTCCTTCTCGAAGGCCAGCTGCTCCTTCTTCTCGAACCGCAGATCTGGGATGCGGGGTCGCTCGTCGAAGCCGGCGCCGGTCTCCTCCTCCATCGCCCCGAACAGCGTCATCACGCCCATGTCGCGCTCCTTGCGACGGGCGACGGTGGCGTCGACGATCTGCTCGAAGACCGCGAGCAGGCCGCGGCGGGGGTGGCCGACCGAGTCGAAGCCTCCGGCCTTGATGAGCGACTCCAAGGTCTTCTTGTTGAGGACCGACAGGTCGACCCGTTCGCAGAAGTCGTAGAAGTCCTCGTACGGACCGTGCTCGGTCCGCTCCTCGACGATCTTGCGGACCAGGTTCTCGCCGACGTTGCGCACCGCGGAGAGCCCGAACGGGATCACCTCGGTGCCGTCGTCGAGGCGGGCGGCCACGAAGTCGACGTCGGAGCGGTTCACGTCGGGCACCAGCACCTGGATGCCCATGGTGCGGCACTCGTTGAGGTACACGGCCGCCTTCTCCAGCGACGTCTTGACGCTGGTGAGCAGGGCGGCGAGGTACTCGACCGGGTGGTGGGCCTTCAGGTAGGCGGTCTGGAAGGTGACGACGCCGTAGCCGAAGCTGTGGCTCTTGTTGAAGGCGTAGTTGGCGAAGCCCTCGATGTTGTCGAACAGCGGGGTGCCGAGGTTGCCGAAGCCGGTGGCCTCGCAGCCGGCGACGAACTTGTCGCGCTCCTTGGCCATGAGCTCGGGCTTCTTCTTGCCGCAGGCCTTGCGGAGGTTGTCGGCCTCGGCGAGCGAGTAGCCGGCGAACTTCTGGCTCACCCGCATGACCGACTCCTGGTAGATCATCAGGCCGTAGGTGTCGGCCAGGAGCTCCTCGGCCTCGGGGTGGAAGTACTGCACCGGTTTCCGACCGTTCTTGCGGTCGGCGTAGTCGTTGTGCATGTTCACCGACATCGGCCCGGGTCGGTACAGCGCGATCAGCGCGGCGACGTCCTCGAACGAGTCGGGGGCCAACGACCGCATGAGCGCCCGCATGGCGCCGCCCTCCAGCTGGAACACGCCGATCGAGTCACCCCGGCACAGCAGCTCGAGCGTCGTCGGGTCGTCGAGCGAGATGGCGTCGATGTCGAGGTCGATGCCCCGGAAGTCCTTGATGATCCGCAGCGCGTCGGAGATGACGTCGAGGTTCCGCAGGCCCAGGAAGTCCATCTTGAGGAGGCCGAGCTCCTCGACGCCGCCCATCTCGTACTGGGTGACGACCGGCGCCTCCTCGACGTCCTGGCCGGCGGTGGGCTTGCGCTGGATCGGCAGGTACTCGGTGAGCGGGTCCTTGGTGATCACCACGGCGGCGGCGTGGATGCCGTCCTGGCGACGCAGGCCCTCGAGGCCCTTCGCGACGTCGATGACCTTGCGGAGGTCGGGGTCCTCGTCGTACATGGTCCGCAGGTCGGCGGCCATCTTGTAGCCGTCCTCGAACTTCGGGTGCTTGTCGAGGCACGCGTAGAGCGGCGTGTCGCGGCCCATGATCAGCGGCGGCATGGCCTTGGCCACCTTGTCGCCGACCGCGTAGGGGTAGCCGAGCACCCGGGCGGCGTCGCGCACCGCGGCCCGGGCCTTGATGGTGGAGAAGGTGACGATCTGGGCGACGTGGTCGCGGCCGTAGCGCTCGGCGGCGTAGCGGATCATCTCGTCCCGGTAGCGGGAGTCGAAGTCCATGTCGATGTCGGGCATCGAGATGCGGGACGGGTTGAGGAACCGCTCGAACAGCAGGTCGTACTTGATCGGGTCGAGGTCGGTGATCCAGAGCGTGTACGCCACGGCGCAGCCGGCGGCGGACCCACGACCGGGACCGACCCGAATGCCGTGGTCGCGGGCGTGCTTGATGAGGTCCCAGGTGATCAGGAAGTACGACGAGAAGCCCATGTCGCCGATGACCTTGAGCTCGTACGCCAGGCGCTCGACCACCGCGTCGGGCAGCGGATCGCCCCAGCGCTTCTTCGCTCCTTCGAAGGTCAGGTGCTTGAGGTAGTCGGCGTCGTCGGTGAAGCCCTCGGGCAGCGGGAAGTTCGGCAGCAGCGGCTTGCCGAACTCGATCTCGACGTCGCACCGCTCGGCGATCCAGAGGGAGTTGTCGCACGCCACCTCGACCTCGGCGAAGAGGCGGCGCATCTCCTCGGCGGACTTCAGGTAGTGGTCGTCGCCGTGGAACTTGAACCGGTCCGCGTCGCTCATCAGCGAACCGGTCTGCACGCAGAGGAGGGCGTCGTGGGACTCGGCGTCCTCGCGGTGGGTGTAGTGGCTGTCGTTGGTGGCGAGCAGCGGGGCGCCGATGCGGCGGGCGATCTCGAACAGCTTGGGGTTGGTCTGGTGCTGCTCGGGGATGCCGTGGTCCTGGATCTCGACGAAGAGGTTGTCCTTGCCGAAGATGTCCTGGAGGCGGGCGGCATCGCGGATCGCGGCCTCGTCGTCGCCCCGCATCAGGTTCTGGAGGACGTGGCCGCCGAGGCAGCCGGTGGTGGCGATGACGCCCTCGCTGTGCTCGGCCAGCAGCTCCCAGTCGAGCCGGGGCTTGTAGTAGTAGCCCTCGAGGTAGGCCCGGCTGGAGAGCTGGATCAGGTTGCGGTACCCGGTCGCGTTCTCGGCCAGCAGGGTGAGGTGGTAGTAGAGCTTCTGGCCGCCGCCGGCGTCGCCGCCGGTGTCGTCGACCCGGCCCCGTCGGCTCGGCCGCTCGTGGCGGGAGTCGTGGGCCATGTAGGCCTCGGTGCCGAGGATCGGCTTGATCCCGTGGTCCTTGCACGACTTGTAGAACGGCAGGATCCCGTACATGTTGCCGTGGTCGGTGATGCCGAGCGCCGGCTGGCCGTCCGCGGCCGCGGCCGCGACGACGTCGTCGATGCGGGCGGCGCCATCGAGCATCGAGTACTCGGTGTGCACGTGGAGGTGGGTGAACGAATCGCCCACGTGAGCCTCCGAACGAGGGGTCGGTCGTGGTCCACAGCTCTTCCACAGGGGTTATCCCCGATCTGTGGATGAATCACACGGCTGTGATTTCCGACGGTACCCACCCGTCACGCCGTGCGCAACAGGCCCACGACCCTGCCGGTCACAGAACACCCTCGATCGGTGTCTGGAAGGGTGTGAGGACGACCAGCGACCCCACCCTCCGCAGCGACGCCGACCTCGTCCGCTCGATCTACCCCGACCTCCACCGCCTGGCCGCCGTGGTGGCGCCACCCGAGCGCGATCCCCGGGACCTCGTCCAGGACGCGCTCGAGCGGGCGCTGCGACGGGGCCGGATCAGCGACCTCGACGCGCCGCTCGCCTACCTGCGGCGGACGATCGTCAACCTCGCCTCCAACGAGCGACGGGCCCTCGGGCGCTTTCGCCGAGCGGCGCCCCGGCTGGCCACCGTCGACACCGCCACCACGGCCGAGTACCCGTCCGACGTGGCCGAACTGCTCGCGCTCGACCCCCTCGACCGGACCGCCCTCTGGCTCACCGACGTCGAGGGGCACCCGGCGGCCACCGTCGCCGAGATCCTCGGCTGTCGCCCCGACGCCGCCCGGGCCCGCGTGTCGCGCGCCCGCCGCAAGCTCCGAACGCTCGTCGAACAGGAGGACGAACGATGACCAGGCTGTCCGACGCCTTCGACCGACTCATCGCCTCCCGACCGCCCGGCGACCCCGACGAGGCCCTCGCCACCGCCCGTCGACGGGCCGACGCGGCCCGCTCGCGCCAGCGGGTGCTCCTCGGCGTCGGCACCGCGGCCGCCGTCGTCGCCCTCGTGGTCGCCGCGGTCGTCGTCACCTCGGGTGACGAACCCGGGGACGACGGGATCCGCACGGTGCCCGGCGACACGACCACGATCGCCTCGACCTCGACCACCACCTCGACCGCCACGACGACCCCGACCGACACGGTCACGGTGGAGATCTACCTGTCGACCGCACCCGACCCGGACTGCACGGCGACCACGGCGGTCACCCGCGAGGTACCGGCCGACGACCCTCTCACCGGAGCCGTCGAAGCCCTCATGGCCGGACCGACGGACCACGAAGCCGCCGTCCAGGGCCTCGGATCCTGGTTCTCCGAGGACACGGCCGGGATGCTCAACGGGATCCAGGTCGACGGCGACACGGCGTTCGTCGACTTCGACGACATCACACCGTTCATGGGCGGGGCGTCGACCTCGTGCGGGAGCGCCGCCCTGCAGGCCCAGCTCGAGGACACCATCGGGCAGTTCGGCACGATCGACGAGATCTACTACTCGATCAACGGCAGCAGCGAAGCCTTCTACCACTGGCTCCAGATGGACGTCCCCGACGGGGCCCGCCCCGAACCCGGATCGTGACCGGCCGTCCGGGCCGGAACGCCGATCAGCTGTTGGACAGCGGGATGAGCCGGCGACGCCGACCCCCGAGGTAGGCCGGGTCGGTGGTGAGACCGGGGCTGATCGCCTCGATCAGGCGCTCCAGCTCCTCGGTGTCGGCCCGCACGCCCTCGACCCGCGCCTCGACCTGCGCGGCGGTCATCTCGCCCCGGTCGTAGGCCCGCAGGACGTCGGTGATGGTGTTCACCGGGTCGATGTTGCAGGTGTGGCACACCAGCTCCCGGTTGCGGGTGGCCAGCAGCTTCGGGCCGAGCACGTCGGCCAGCGCGGCGTCGTACACCGTGCCGTAGGCCGCTTCCTTCTTCCAGTCCGCGCAGCACAGGTAGTACTTGCCGTCGTAGCCGATGAAGAGGAAGACGAACGGCGCCATGCAGATGGGCGCCTCGACCCGGCCCTTCAGCATCTCGATCGCCCGACGCACGTGCTCGGCGTCGTCGGAGTAGTCCATGCGGTCGACCTGGAGGGCACCGCCCCGGTTCATGATCGGGAAGACGACGAACTCGTCGAGGCCCCGCTCGTGCCAGAACTTCATCATGTGCTCGCGGTGGGCCTCGTCCTCGCGGTGGTCGACGAGCACAACGTTGGTCTTGCAGCGGCCCTCGGCCAGCTCGGCGAAGTGCAGGACGTTGTCGAGGGTGCGCTGGAAGGGCAGCCCGTAGATCGACTCGTACTCCTCGCCCTCCTCGCCGACGTTGAGGTCGATCTCCTGGAGGCCGGCGTCCAGCAGGGCCTCGGCCTTCTTCGGGGTGAGCACCGAGCCGTTGCTGGCCATGGCGCAGCGGAACCCGGCCTCGCGCACCATGCGGACGCTCTCGATCGCCCGGGGGTTGAGCAGCGGCTCACCGAGCCCGCAGAGGCTGATCCGCATCTCGCGGCCGGTGGCCGCCGCGTGGGTGTCGCGGAACTCGATCGCCCGCTGCAGCGAGCGCTCGAAGGTCTCGGCCGACATCAGGCCCTGGTGCGGCGTCTGGTCACGCGGGCAGAAGTAGCAGTCCGCGTTGCACCGGTTCGTGAGCTCGATGTCGAGGTTGATCGTCGGCGGGATCATGCAGGCACCTTGCGCTGGACGAAGTCGGAGCAGCACGCCCCTGACCTGCTCGCCACGGAGTGTAGCGGTCCGGTCGCCCTCACGTCGGCGCGTCACCTGCGCCCGAGCGCACGCCTACAGGTAGACGCCGGGCCGGTTGGTGCCGTCGTCCACCACGACGCCCGGACCGGGCTGGCCGTCCGGGCCCACCTGACCGGGGAGCTGCTGGCGCATGCCCTCCAGCTGGTTCCGGGCCGCCATCTGCTGCGCGAACAGCGTGGCCTGGATGCCGTGGAACAGCCCTTCCAGCCAGCCGACGAGCTGCGCCTGGGCGATCCGCAGCTCGGCGTCGCTCGGCTGATCGGCCTCGCCGAACGGGATCGCCACCCGCTCCAGCTCGGCCCGCAGGTCGGGCGACAGCGCGGAGCCCAGCTCCTGCACGGAGGTGTCGTAGATCTCGCGGAGCCGGCCGCGGGCCGCCTCGTCGAGCTCGGCACCACGGACCTCCTCCAGCAGCTGCTTGATCATCGAGCCGATCCGCATGACCTTCGCCGGCTCCTCGACGGACTCGCGCCGCTCGGCGCCGTCCCCGTCGGCCTCGGCGTTCGGGTTCGGTTCGACCAGCTCGCCGTGGGCGACGGTCGGATCCGGATCGGTCATGTGTTGGCTCCTACCAGCAGGGGGACGTACATCTCGGCCGCGGTGAGCGACCCGTGGCGGCCGATCAGGTTGAACGGACCGGAGTCGGCCGGGTCGTGGAACGACACGGGCTCGCGGGCCACGAGCGCCACGTCGCCGAGGCGACGACGCGCCGCGTCGGTCACCTTCTCCCCCCACCAACCCTCCTCGACGGTCTCGTCGCGGGTGCGGACCCAGGCCACGTCGCCGTGGGCCTCCCGGGCCGCCTCGACCAGGGCGTCGTACCGGCCGGGCCGGGCGTGGAGCCACCGGAACCGGCCCTCGCCGGACTGGAAGGCGATGTGGGGCACCAGGCCGGACCCGAGCTCGAGCACGTTGTCGCCGACGTCGACCTGGCCGTGGTCCGCGGTGATCACCAGCACCGCGCCGGGTGGCATCACGTCGAGCACGTCACCGACCAGGCGGTCGACGAAGCGCAGCTCGGCGTCGTAGTGGTCGGCGAGGCCGTACTCGTGGGACACCTTGTCGATGCCGTCGTAGTAGCAGTACACGAACGGCTCGCCGGCCCGGAGCGTGCGCTGCAGCTCGAGCACCATCGTCGACGGCACGCGGTAGCCGTTGAACCGCACGTGGTTGAGGTGGGCGCCGCTGAAGCCCGAGCTGACGAACTCGGCCTTCGTGACGATCGCCGGACGTTGACCGCAGAAGGCCTCGTGGGGCTGGAACTCCTCGGGGTCGATCCGCTGACGGGCGTCGCCGAGCGGGGTCGACCACCGCAGGATGTTGAGCACCTCCTGGTGCTCGACCGCCACCCGGTACCCGACCACCCCGTGCTCCCCCGGGGTGAGCCCGGTGGCGATGGAGGTGAGCGCGGTGGCCGTGGTCGACGGCGAGACGCTGGTGATGGGCCCTCCGGTGAACGACGTGAGCACCGGTGCGAGGGCCGTGCGGTCCTGGAGCTGCTCCCAACCCAGCCCGTCGAGGACCAGGAGCACGACCTGGTCGGCCTCCATGACCTCGGGCGGCAGCCACCCCGGCGGATCGACCGACCCGTCGAGCAGCGCCGGCACGATGTTGGAGATGCACGCTCCCGCGTAGTCGGGGAGCACGGGCTTGTCCACGCTGGACCTTCCTCCCTGGGCGTGTCCCGCGAGGCTACTGCCGAGCGGTGGGGCCGGGTCCATCGGCGGCGGCTCCGTAGACTCCCCCGGGTGAAGGTGTCCACCCGCGGCGACTACGCCTGTCGTGCCCTGCTGTCGCTCGTGCTCCACGGCGACGGTTCGCCGACATCGGTCCGCGACATCGCCGAACGCACCGACCTCCCGCAGCCGTACCTGGAGCAGATCCTCCTCGCCCTCAAGGGCGCCGGCCTCGTCCGGTCCAAGCGCGGGGTCGGCGGTGGCTACGTGCTGGCCCGGCCGGCCGAGGAGATCACCCTCGCCCAGATCGTGAGCGCGGTCGACGGACCGATCGTCGTCGGAGACTTCGGCGAACCCCACCAGAACGGCGCCTGCGACCACGAGGGCCAGTGCGTGCTGCTCGCGGTCTGGGCCAACGTCGGCGAGCACATGCGCCGGCTCCTGGAGGACCGCACGCTCGCCGACATCGCGGCCATCGCCCGGGGCGAGGCCCCCTGGCCCGAGCCGGTCTGACCGGTCAGCGCACCTGGGCGAGCACCTGCACGAGGTCGGGCGGCAGCGCCGAGTCGAAGGCCACGTCGTCGCCGGTGCCCGGGTGGACGAAGCCGAGGTGCTCGGCGTGGAGGAACGGCCGCGGACACGGCAGGGACTGCCGCACGCCCTGGTAGCGGTCGTCCCCCACGACCGCGTGGCCGATGGCCGAGAGGTGCACCCGGATCTGGTGGGTGCGACCGGTCTCGAGCCGGCACAGGACCTCGGCGGTCGGGGTGGGCTCGTCGTAGCGACGCACGACCTCGTAGCGGGTGCGGGCCTCCTTGCCGTCGGCCACCACCGCCATGCGGGTCGGATGACGGGGCGACCGACCGATCGGCGCGTCGACGATGCCGTTCGGCGACTCCGGGTGACCCCACACTAGCGTCCGGTAGCGCCGCAGCACGGTGCGGGCCTGGAGCTGGGCGACGAGCGACTCGTACGCCCGGGCCGAACGGGCGACGACCAGCAGACCGGAGGTGCCGCGGTCGAGACGGTGCACGATGCCGGGGCGATCGGCCTGGCCGACGTCGGCCAGCTCGGGGAACCGGGCGAGGAGCCCGTTGACGAGCGTGCCGTCCTCGTGGCCGGCACCGGGGTGCACGACCAGGTCGGCCGGCTTGTCGACCACGATCACGTCGTCGTCCACGAAGACCACCGGGACCTCGACGCCGGGCTCGGCCTCCGGGCGCGGCTCCCTCTCGACGTCCGGGGCATCGACGGCCAGCACCTGGCCCTCGTGCAGCCGATCAGCCCCCCGGCGCACGACCCGGCCGTCGACGGCGACCGAGCCGGCCGAGACCAGACCTGCGGCCTCGGTGCGGCTGAGCCCCGTGATCATGGCGACGACGCGATCGACCCGCTGCCCGTCGAGGGCCGCCGGCACCGTCTCGACCTGTTCGGTCACGGTTCGCGCAGGCTGAACACGACGAGGAGGACCGCGCCGATGCAGACGGCGGAGTCGGCGACGTTGAACACCGGCCAGAAGCGGACGTCGATGAAGTCGACGACCGAGCCGTGCAGGAAGCCCTCGTCACCCCGGAACGCGCGATCGACCAGGTTGCCGAGCGCCCCACCGGTGATGAGGCCGGCGGCGACCGCCCCGAGGCGGAAACGGCTCGGGTGACCGAGGGCGAGCGTGGCCACGACCGCGATCGCCAGGACCGCGATCCACGGGCCGAGCCGACCGCCGGCCCCGAGGCTGAACGCGGCACCGGGGTTGAAGGCCAGGGCGAACCGCCACGACCCGATCACCTCGATCGGACCGTCGGCCAGCCGGTTGACCGCCCAGTGCTTGGTGGCCTGGTCGAGCACGATCACGGCCGTGGCCACGGCCAGGACGAGGCCGAGGCGCCGAGGAGGGAGCTCCTCCGGACCGTCGGCGCCGGTGTCGACGGCGTCGTCGACCGCGGTCGCGTCGACGTCGGTCACAGGCGACCCAGGCCGCCCGTCTTGTACTGGATCTGGACCCGCGCCCATGGGATCGCCTCCAGTCGCTCCTCGGGGATGGGCTCGCCCGAAGCTTCGCAGATCCCGTAGGTCCCGAGGTCGAACTTGGCGAGGGCGTGGTCGATCTCCTCGATCGCGGCCCGGGCCTGCGCGGAGAGCGCGAGGTCGCGCTCTCGCTCGCTGCTCAGGGTGTCGCCCTCACCGCCGTCCTCGTCGAACTGCGCATCGCCGGACACGAAGTCGGCGACCAGCTCGTCGGCCTCGGCCTGCAGGGTGTCGGCCTGGTGGGTGTAGGTGGCCCGCTCCTCGACCAGCAACGCCTGCTGGGACCGCAGGAACGCCGCCGAGAACGGGGACCGCTTCTTGCGGACCGGTGCCGCGGCCTTCTTGGCCGGCGCCTTCTTCTTGGCCGCGGGGGCCTTCTTCACCGCCGCCTTCTTGGCCGCGGGGGTCTTCTTCACCGCGGCCTTCTTCACCGCGGCCTTCTTGACGGGCGGCGCCTTGTGGTTCGACGACGACTTCTTCGCGGCCGACTTCTTCGCGGCCGACTTCTTCGCGGCCGACTTCTTCGCCGCGGACGTCTTGGTCGTCGTCTTCTTGGGTGCCTTGGACGTGCGCGAAGCGGGAGGCGACACCTTGGGCGTCCTTTCGCCGGTCAAAAGGGTGCCGGAGGATACGGCGGCACCGACCAGCGGTCAAGCAACGTCCCGGTCAGCGGCGCTTTCCGAAGCGCCAGCCCTTCCGGTCGTCGTCGTCGTCGAAGCCGGTCGGGTCCATCGACGACACGCTCGGCGACGACACGTCGCGCGGGCCGAGGGGCTCGTCGTCGGACATCGCCTTGCGCAGCTCGTCCATGAAGGGGTCACCCGATGATGCCTCGCCCGCGGGCGGGTCGTGCTCGACGTCGCCGAACGAGAGCCCTCCTTGTTCAGGGCCCTCGTCGATGACGACCGCGGGCGCCGCCTCGGTCGGCACGTCCACCCGGTCGACCGGCGGTTCGGGCTCGGGCGTGGGCTCGGGGCTCGGCTCGGACTCGGGCTCCAACTCGAGCTCGGGTTCGGGGTCGCGCGTCACCGGCGTCGGGGCCGACGGGGCGACGGGCGGCGCCGCCGCAGGCGCCTCACGCTCGTAGGCCGGAACCTCGGGGTCGAGCAGGGCCGGCGCGGGCGCCAGGCGGAAGCCGTTGGGGTCCTCGAGCAGCCGCTGGAGCTCGCCGACGGTGCTGCGGAGCTGGTTGCGCTGCTCCTCGACGTGGCGCTCCAGGACGCCGACGTCGGTGCGCAGCGCCTCGCGCACGCCCTCCAGCTCGGCGATCTCCTGGCGGACCCGCTCGTTGGCCGCCACCCGATCGTCCTCGAGCTCCTGGTCGAGGTCGCGGCGACGCTGCGCGGCCTCGGCCGTGGCGTCGGCCCGCAGCCGCTCGGCCTCCTCCCGCGCTTCGCGGATGGCGGCGTCGGCCGTGCGCTGGGCCAGCACCAGGGTGCGGCTCATCTCCTCGGCCCGCTCCTCGTCGCTCGGACCGGTCGGCGCAGGCGGCTCCTCGGGGGCGTGCGCCCGCTCCTCGGCCAGGCGCGCCTCGACGCGCCGGTCGACCTCGGCCTCGATGTCGGCGGGCGCGAGCGCGGCCTCGGTGGCCTGCTTCGCCTGGTCCATCGTCTGGGTCAGCTTCGCCTCGACCTTGGTGGCCATGGCCACGGCGCGATCGAGGAAGTCGTTCACCTCGTCACGGTCGTAGCCCCGCTTGGCCTGTGAGAACTCCGCCTGCTCCAGCAACCGCTTCAGCGTCAACTCCATGGGTGCACCTTACCGTCCACCCCGGGAGCCGCCGGGGAGGGGTCAGGCGTCGTAGCCCCGCTCCCGCAGCCGCCGACGCTCCTCGGACGACACGGTGACGTTGGCCGGGGTCAGGAGGTACACCTGGCTGTCGAGCCGCTCCATCTGCCCGCCGAGGCCGTAGCAGAGACCGCTCGCGAAGTCGATGAGCCGGCGGGCCAGCTCGCGCTCCGCGTCCTGGAGGTCCATGATCACCGGCTGGTGGTTCTTGTAGGCGTCGGCCACGTTCTGGGCCTGGTTGAACGAGGTCGGGGTGACCGTGTGCGGCTTGGCGTTGGCCGCCATGGGGACCGGCCGGACCGTGCCGCTCCGCACCGAGGGGTTGCTGCCCGACGGCTCGGCGCGGATGGGACGCACCGCGCCCAGCCCGGACGGCTCGTCAGCGGGCGTCACGTGCACCGAACCCGTGGGAACGCTGGAGGTCGGCCCGGTCATCGGGCCGCGATCCGCCGGCGGGCGATCCGCGTCGGGTCGCGACGCGGCCTGGGCCTGCTGCATCTCCTCGTACTCGGCCTGCTCGTCGAGACCGAGCATGTGCATCGCTTTGCGCCACCACACGGGACGAGCCTACCTGGCGATCCGTGGTCGGCCGGCCACGACCCGTCGACCTGCGTTCACCTGGCGTCCTCCGACAGCCAGGCCACCAGCGCCTGGCGTCCGTCTTCGGCGCGCGCCCGGTACGACCAGTGCACCGGACTGCAGGCCGTGCAGGTGCCGGCATCGGCCAGCGGCAGGTCGCTCCACGAGCACGCGGCGCGCACGGCGGCGGCGACGTCGAGGGCCGGGGTGCCCCAAGCGGTGGTGGCGACGACCGACGGGCCGTAGCGCGACGCCACCTCGGCCAGGTCGGACCCACCGAACTCGTAGCAGCGGGCGCGGATGCAGGGACCGAGACGGGCCGAGGTCGGCGGCCGGCCCAGATCGACCATGGTCTGCACGGTCGCCTCCACCACCCCGGCGACGAGGCCCTTCCAACCGGCGTGCACCACGGCGACGATCCCCTCGCCCTCGAGCAGGACGGGCGCGCAGTCGGCGGTGACCACCGCGAGCGGGGCGTCGGCCACGGTGGTGACCGCGGCGTCGGCGGCGGCACCCGCGTGCTCGCCGGGCCTGGTCACCACCACCACGTCGGCACCGTGCTGCTGGCGCAGCCAGGTCAACGGCGCAGGGTGCAGGGCGTGACGGCGGGCCTCCAGGTCGGCTGCGGGGGCCGTGGCGGCGAGGTCACCGGACCGCTGGTCGGTGAAGACGTGGCGGACCCGGAGCGCCATCGGCCGACGGGCTACTTCAGGAAGGACGGGACGTCGAAGTCGTCGTCGCCCGCGCCCGGATCCTCTGCGAACAGCTCGGAACGACGGGCCGGACGCTCCGGCCGCTCACCCCGCTCGGGACGCTCACCCCGCTCGGGACGCTCGCCCCGCTCGGGTCGACGACCGGACGGGCGCGGCGCCCGCTCCTCGCCCTGCGGTGCCCCGCCGGGGGCCGCTGCGGGCCGCCGCCCCTCGCGGCCGGCCTTCTCGTCCCACCGGTCGAAGCCGGCGGCGATGACGGTGACCCGGACCTCGTCGCCCATCTCGTCGTCGATGACCGTGCCGAAGATGATGTTGGCGTCGGGGTGGGCGACGCCGTGGATGACCTCGGCCGCCTCGTTGACCTCGAACAGGCCGAGGTCGCTGCCGCCGGCGATCGACAGCAGGATGCCGCGGGCGCCCTCGATCGACGCCTCGAGCAGCGGGCTCGAGATGGCGGCGCGCGCCGCGCTCAACGCCCGGCCCTCGCCGGTGGCGTGGCCGATGCCCATGAGGGCGGAGCCGGCGTTGGACATGATCATCTTCACGTCGGCGAAGTCGGTGTTGATCACGCCGGGGGTCGTGATGAGGTCGGTGATGCCCTGGACGCCCTGGAGGAGGACCTCGTCGGCCATCTTGAAGGCGTTGATCATCGAGGTCTTCTCGTTCGACACGGTGAGCAGCCGGTCGTTCGGGATGACGATCTGGGTGTCGACCTTCTCCTTCAGCTTCTGGATGCCGGCCTCGGCCTGCACCGAGCGCCGGCGGCCCTCGAAGGAGAACGGCCGGGTGACCACGCCGATGGTGAGCGCGCCGAGGCCCTTGGCGATCTCGGCGATGGCGGGCGCCGCGCCCGTGCCGGTGCCGCCGCCCTTGCCCGCGGTGATGAAGACCATGTCGGCGCCCTGGAGCACCTCCTCGATCTCCTGGCGGTGCTCCTCGGCCGCCGCCCGACCGACCTCGGGGTCGCTGCCGGCACCGAGGCCCCGGGTGAGCTCACGGCCGATGTCGAGCTTGATGTCGGCGTCGCTCATGAGCAGCGCCTGCGCGTCGGTGTTGACGGCGATGAACTCGACGCCCTTCAGGCCGGCGTCGATCATCCGGTTGACGGCGTTGACACCGCCACCGCCGACGCCGACGACCTTGATCACCGCCAGGTAGTTCTGGGGATTGCCGGCCATGGTTACCTCCTACCTCTGCGAGGTCGGTACGTGGGCCGACCGGAGGCGTCCGGCGCGGCGGGAAGACGGGGAACCCTCGACCTGTGGGCGAGGGTTACGTGAACCTCGACGGTGGGGCGACACATTATGCCCCGCCGTCCGGTACGCGGGTCAACGCTGCCGCATCGGGCACCGTCACGTTGATGGTGGCGATCGTCGACCGGTCGTCCTGCGCGAGGCGGGTGGCGACGACCTCGAACTTGGCGCGCAGCCGATCGGCGTCGCCGACGACGACCACGATGCCGTCGTCCAGCACGAGCTCGATGCCCTCCGCTCCGGAGGTCACCGACTCGACCTGGGCGGCGAGGGCGCTGGGCATCGCCTCGACGGCCCGGACCCGCGAACGCATGGCCGGCGGCACGAGGTCGCCGGGGGCGGCGCCGTCGGGGCGGGGACCGATCGACGGCAGGCCGTCGGTGTCGACCGCGGACCCGAGGATCCGGCCCTCGCGGTCGACCAGCAACGGCGACGGGCCGTCGGTCGTGGCCACCCGCACCCGCTCGATGACCGCGATGCGCACGGTGCCCGGCCAGTCGCGCGTGACGGTGGCGTCGGCCACCCAGGGCAGCCGCTCGATCCTGGTCTCGGCGGCCCCGAGGTCGATCGAGACCATCGGCTCGCCGATGTCGATGCGGGCCGCGGCCAGCACCGCGTCGCGGCCGGTCCGGGTGGCACCGACGGTCAGGACGTGGTCGACGTCGAGCAGCGGCGAGCGGGTGAGGCCGACGGCCCCGGCCACGAGCACGCTGACCAGGGCGAACGCCCCGAACCGGCGGCGCCGACGGCGCACGTCGTCGGCGCGGACCTGCTCGCGGCGCTGCTGCATGCGGGGGTCGATGCGGCCCGACGCGGCGGCGCGGGGCGACGACGGGCGGACGAGGGTGCCCGTCGTCATGCCGATCCCTCCGGACCGGGCCAGGGCGCGAAACCCACCATGCGGGTCTCGGGGTGCAGCTCGACGCCGTGGGCGTCGCGCACCAGCGCGGCCAGGCGCTCCATGAGGGCCCGCACGTCGTCGGCCCGGCCGCCCTCGTCGGCCTGGATGAAGTTGGCGTGCTTGGTCGACACCTCGGCGGTGCCGACCCGCAGGCCCTTGCCGCCGGCGGTGTCGATCAGTCGGCCGGCGGAGTCCCCGGGCGGGTTCGTGAACACCGAACCGGCGTTGGGGCCGCCGGGCTGGTTGGCCCGGCGCCAGCGGACGATCTCGGCGATCTCCGCCTCGCCCGCAGCTCGGTCGCCCGTTGCGAGCTGGAGCTCGGCCCACACGACCACCTGCGAGGGCGTCACCGCGGACGAGCGGTAGCCGAGGTCGAGCGCTGTGACGTCCACCACCCCATCCTGTTCGCCGTGGAGGTCGACGACGCGGACCCTGCGCAGCGACCGGGCGAGGTCCGAGCCGTGGCCGCCGGCGTTCATCCGGACGGCACCGCCGATCGAACCGGGCACCCCGACCGCCCACTCGAAGCCGGTGAGGCCGGCCGCCGCGGTCCGTCGGGCCACCACGGGCAGCGACGCCGCTCCCCCGGCCCGGACGACGTCGCCGGTGACCAGGACCTCGGCGAACGACGGTCCGAGCTGGACCGCCAACCCGTCGAAGCCGGCGTCGGCCACCAGCAGGTTGGACCCCTTCCCGACCACCAGGACCGCGACGTCGGCTGCCGTGGCGGCCGCGGCCACGCGGCGCAGGACGTCCTCGTCGTCCACCAGGACGAACCGGCGGGCCGGGCCACCGACCCGGTAGGTGGTGAGCGGACCGAGCGGGACGTCGACGTCCAGGACATCGCCGAGCGCGTCGTCGAGCGCCGCGAGCGCCGCCGTGCTCACGACGCCCGCCGGGCCAGGCCGTCGAGGATGGGTCGGCCGGCGAGGTGCACGTCGCCCGCGCCCACGGTGAGGACCAGGTCGTCGGGGCGGGCGTTGGCGACGACCCACGCGACCGCGTCGTCGAGGGTGGGCGTCCAGGCCGCGTTCGCCCACGGCCGCTCGTCGAGCAGCGCCCCGAGGATCAGCCGGCCGGAGACGCCCTCGACCGGCGGTTCGCCGGCCGAGTACACCTCGGTGACCGCGACCAGGTCGGCGGCGGTGAGGGCGTCACCGAAGTCGCGCCACTGGTCGCGGGTGCGGGAGTACCGCTGGGGTTGGAACACGACCAGCACCCGACCCCAGCCGGCCTCGGCGGCCGAGGCCACGAGCGCGCGGAGCTTGCCCGGGTTGTGGGCGTAGTCGTCGACGACGGTGACACCGGCCTCGGTGCCGGCCACCGAGAACCGCCGGGCGACGCCGGTGTAGGCGGCGAGCGCGTCGGCCGCGGCGCGGGGATCGACACCGAGCGACGCAGCCGCGGCGATGGCGGCGGCCGCGTTGCGGGAGTGGTGGCGGCCGGGCGTGCCGATGCGGACCGGACCGATCGAGGTGCCGTCGACGTCGAGCTCGAAGGTGGTGGTGAGCCGGTCGACGACCACGTCGTGCACCAGGTAGCGGGCCCCTGGCGCCTCGCCGACGGTGATCGCGCCGTGGGCTCCGGCCACCCGCGACGCCCGCACGTCGACGGCGCCGACCGTGCGGGGGTCGTCGAGGCCGACCACGGCGGTGGAGGCGGCGGCCACGAAGCGGTCGAAGCCCGCCTCGATCGCGTCGAGGTCGCCCCAGAACTCCAGGTGGTCCTCGTCGATGTTGGTCACGACGACGGTGGCCGCGCCGAGCTGGAGGAACGAGCCGTCGCTCTCGTCGGCCTCGACCACGAACACCCCGTCGGGCCCGGCCCACCGGGCGGCCTCGCCGAGCGCGGGCGGCACCGAGCCGATGAGGAACGAGGGGTCGGCCCCCACCCCGTGGAGCAGGGTGGCCAGCATCGCCGTGGTCGAGGTCTTGCCGTGGGTTCCCGACACGGCGACGGTCGGCCGGGCCGCACAGATCGCGGCCAGGATCGTGGCCCGGTCGACCAGCTGCCGGCCGGTGACCTCGGCGCGACTGCGGTCCTCGGGCGTCGGCGGGAAGGCGGTCGAGTGGGCCACGACCTCGGCGCCGACCGCGTCGGCCGAGGCGAAGAGCTCCTCGGCGGTGACGACCGTCGGTTCGACGCCGGCGGCGCGCAGCGCGGGCCATGCCTTGGTCTCGGTGACGTCGACGCCGGTGACCCGGTGGCCCATGGTGGCGAGGATCACCGCGATCGCGCTGATGCCGGCACCGCCCACGCCGACCAGGTGGATCGACCGGGGCGTCGCGAGGTCGACCTCGGCGTCAGGCACGGGCCGACGCCTCCACGACCGCCGCGGCCCGCTCGGCCGCGTCGACGCTGGCCGCCGCCCGCATGGCCCGACCCATGGTCTCCACCGTGTCGGGTCCGGCGAGCAGGCGGTCCAACTCCCGTTCCAGCCGGTCGGAGTCGAGCTCGTCGTCCGGGACCACCACGGCGCCGCCGGTCGACGCCACCGCCTCGGCGTTGGCCCGCTGGTGGTCGCGCGTGGCGATCGGCAACGGCACGAGCACCGCGGGCAGGCCGGCGGCCATGAGCTCGAACACCGAGCCGCCCGAGCGGGTGACCGCGAGGTCGGCCGCGTCGAGGAGCAGGTCCATGCGGTCCTCGTACTCGACGATCTGGTAGCAGAGCCCGTCGGCGGGCAGCTCGGGGGCGTCGGCGACGAAGTCGGCGTGGTCGCGGCGGCCGACGACGTGGCGGACGGCCAGGTCTCGCCGGTCGGCCCAGCGGTCGACCAGGCCGCGCACCGCCTGGTTGATGCGCCGGGAGCCGAGGGAACCGGCGAAGACGGCGATCACGGTGCGATCCGCCGGCAGCCCGAGCGCGGCCCGTGCCCCCGCGGGATCGGGGTGCTCGGCGATCCGGCGGATCTCGGGCCGCAACGGGTTGCCGGTGACCGTCGAGCGGGGCAGGTCGGTCCCCTCGAACGACACGGCCGAGGCGGTGGCGAAGCGGCGCAGCAGCCGGTTGACCGCGCCGGCCTTCCGGTTCTGCTCGAGGAGCACGATCGGCGTGCGGGTCACGACCGCGCCGAGGCCGCAGGCGAACGACGCGTAGCCGCCGAGGACGACGACGACGGCAGGGCGGCGGCGGCGGACGATGCCGATCCCCCGGGCCATCGCCCGGAGCAGATCGAGGATCGCGGCGACGTTGGCGAAGCTCAACCGGCGCTGGATGCCCCGGCCGGGCAGGACGTCGACGGTGAAGCCGGCCTCGGGCACCAGCGTGGACTCCGGGCCCCGCTCGGCCCCGACGAAGTGGATCGACGACCGGTCGTGACCGTCGGCGACGAGGGCCTCCGCGACCGCGAGCCCGGGGAGGAGGTGGCCGGCGGTGCCACCTCCGGCCACGATCGCCCAGGTGGTCGGTCCGGTGCCGGTCACGGGCGCGCACCCCGGCCGGTGGGCACCGACCGGAGCCGACGGCGGGGGGTGGTCTCGGCCGGGTGGCGGGCGATGTTGAGCAGCAGCCCGACCGCGGCCAGGTTGACGATCTGGGCGGACCCGCCGAAGGAGATGAACGGCAGCGGCACGCCGGTGAGCGGCATGGCCCCGGTGACCACGGCCATGTTCATGATCGCCTGCACCCCGAGCCAGGCGGTGATGCCGACGGCGACGAGCAGCGAGAAGCGGTCCTCCGCGGCCATCGCGATCGATGCGCCGGCGAGGATGAACGCCAGGAACGCGACGATCACGAACACCGCGCCGAGCAGACCCAGCTCCTCGCCGACGATGGCGAAGATGAAGTCGTTGAACGCGTAGGGGAGGTAGCCCCACTTGACCGTGGAGCGGCCGACGCCCCGACCGAACCAGCCGCCGTTGGCGAAGCCGATCATCGCCTGACCGGTCTGGTAGCCGACGTTGCCGAGGTCGCCCCGGGGGTCGAGGAACGCGAGGAGGCGCCGGAGGCGGAACGGCTCGAGCAGCACGAACAGCCCGGCCACGGCCGCCGCGCACGCGCCGACGACCCCGAGGGGCAGCACCTTGACCCCGGCGACCCACACCACCGTCATCACCATGGTGGCGATGATGATCGTGGTCCCGAGGTTCGGCTGCGCCATCACGAGCGCGCAGACCACCACCAGCGGGATCAGCACGGGCCGGAGGCTCTCGCGCCAGTCGTCGAGCTGGCGCTCGCGACGGGCGAGGATGTCGGCAACCGCGAGCAGCAGGGCGAACTTCACGAACTCCGACGGCTGGAGCTGGATCGGCCCGACGGCGATCCAGCGCGCCGCGCCGTTCTTGGTGGCGCCGATGCCGGGGATCAGCACCAGGACCAGTGGCACCAGCGACGCCACCAGCATCGGGTAGGCCCATCGGCGCCAGAACTGCACCGAGACCATCAGCATCACCAGCAGGACGCAGAAGCCGATCCCGGTGAACATCAGCTGGCGGCGGGCGTAGAACCACGGCGAGGCCCCGTCGGTGAGCCGGGCCGAGGCGACCGACGACGACGAGATCACCATGAGGATCCCGATCATGTTCAGCACGGTCACGATCGAGGCGAGGATCCAGAAGCGGGCGGTGGCGACCCCGGGCATCGCCAGCCGGCGGGCGGTGGCGGGCGCGGCGGTGCGGCCCCGGAGCGACGGGTGCCCGAGCGCGGTGGTCACGACCCACCGGCCAGGGTGGAGACGAAGCCGAAGTCGACCCGGTACAGGCCGTTGAAGTCGGCGTAGAAGATGCCGAGCCCGAGCGCGGTGGCCAGGCCGGCGACGATCCAGAACCGCACGATGACGGTGTTCTCGTGCCAACCCATCAGCTCGTAGTGGTGGTGGATCGGCGCCATGCGGAAGATGCGGCGTCCGAACACCTGGAACGAGAACACCTGGAGCATCACCGAGACCGTCTCGATGACGAACAGCGCGCCGATGATCGGCAGCAGCAGCATCGTGTCGAGCGTGAGCGCCAGGCCGGCGAGCCCGGCACCGATCGCCAGGCTGCCCGTGTCGCCCATGAAGATGCGGGCCGGGTGGGCGTTCCACCACAGGAACCCGGTGCAGCCGCCGAGCATCGCCGCCGCGACGACGGCCAGGTCGAGGGCGTGCTCGACCTGGTAGATCTCGGGGTTGCGGAACGCCCAGAAGCCGATGATCGTGAACGCGCTGAAGGCGAAGATCGACGAGCCGGCGGCGAGTCCGTCGAGCCCGTCGGTGAGGTTCACGGCGTTGGTCGACCCCATGATCAGCAGGACCGACCAGACCACCCAGCCGACCTTGCCGAAGTCGATGTCGAGCAGGCCGGAGCCGGCGAACGAGTCGAACCGGGTGAACGACAGCGTGGTGTGCACGCCGGTCTGGGTGACCGTGAGCACCGCGAACCCGACGGCCACCGCGAGGAGGCCGAGGACCTTCATCCGGGCGTTGAGGCCGAGGTTCCGCTCCCGCTTGATCGCGATCCAGTCGTCGAGGAAGCCGACGATGCCCGCGCCCACGACGAGGGCCAGCACGAGGATGCCCGACCGGGTGAAGACCACCCGGCTGCGGATGTGGGCCATCGTGTAGCCGACGACGGCGCCCACGACGATCGCGACGCCGCCCATGGTGGGCGTGCCGGCCTTGGTCTGGTGGCCCTTCGGGCCCTCCTCGCGGATCGGCTGGCCGATGCGGTGCTCGACCAGCCAGGTGATGAGGTAGCGGGTGCCGACGAGGGAGGTGGCGAGGGCCAGACCGCCGGCCATGAGCAGGGCGATCACGACGCGACCCCCGCGGCCCGGATCGCGGCCCGGAGCTCGACTCGGTCGTCGAACGGCAGCACCTCGTCGCCGATGGTCTGGGTGGTCTCGTGACCCTTGCCGGCGACGACCAGCACGTCGCCGGGGCGCGCCTCGGCGACCGCGACCGCGATCGCGGCACGGCGGTCGGGCTCGGTCCGGAGGTCGCGCGGGTCGTCCATGCCTCGTTCCACCTCGTCGATGATCGCGGCCGGATCCTCGTGGCGCGGGTTGTCGGTCGTGACCACGACGACGTCGGCGAGGCGGGCCGCCACCTCACCCATGAACGGTCGCTTGGTGCGGTCCCGATCGCCCCCGGCACCGAAGACCAGGATGACCCGTCCGACGTCGGCCAGCTCCCGGGCCGCGGTCAGGAGCTGCTCGAGGCCGTCAGGGGTGTGCGCGTAGTCGACGGCGGCCAGGTAGGGCTGGCCCTCGGCCACGACCTCGAACCGGCCGGGGACCGGCCCGGCGGCGGCCAGGCCCCGGGCGATCGCCGCGGGCTCGATGCCCACCGCCTCGGCCGCGGTGGCCGCCGCGAGCGCGTTGGCCACGTTGAAGCGTCCCGCCAGACCGATCCGCACCTCGACGCCACGCCAGGTGAAGGTCGACCCGTCGACGCCGAGGTGCAGGTCGGAGACGTCGTCGAAGGAGAAGCCGACGCTCGGGACCGTGGCCGCGTCTCGGAGCAGGCGGCCGTACGGGTCGTCGAGGTTCAGCACGGCGAGCCCGGTCAGCTCGGGCTCGAAGAGCATCGCCTTGGCGGCGAAGTACGAGGCCATGTCGACGTGGTGGTCGAGGTGGTCCCGGCTCAGGTTGGTGAACACGGCGACGCGAAACCTCGTGCCGTCGACGCGGTGCAGGTCGAGCGCGTGCGACGAGACCTCCATGGCGACCGCCTCGGTGCCCGCCTCGACCAGGTCGGCCAGCCGGGCCTGCAGCTCGGGCGCCTCCGGCGTCGTCCGCGCCCCGGTGAGGGTGCCGATCACCGACGCCGGCACCCCGGCCGCCTCGAAGATCGACGCCAGCAGGTGGACGGTGGTCGTCTTGCCGTTGGTCCCGGTGACGCCGACGACCAGCAGGTCGTGGGAGGGATCGCCGGCCAGCACCGCCGCGGCCGGGCCCATCGCGGCCCGCACCGACGTGACCTGCACCTCGGGGACGCCGAGGTCGAGCGGCCGCTCGCACAGGAGGGCGGCGGCGCCGGCCGACACCGCGGCGGGCGCGTGGTCGTGCCCGTCGGCGGTGGCGCCGGGCACGCAGCAGAAGAGCGCGCCGGCGACCACGTGGCGCGAGTCGTGGACGGCGCGGGTGAGCGCGACGTCGTCGCGGCCGCGCACGGAGGCGTTCTGGAATGCGGGGCGGTCGGCGACCGCACCGAGGAGCTCGGACAGCAACATCGGACCGTCAGCCTTGCGCGCCCGCGCCCGCCGATGCCGGACCCTCGCCGTCCACCTCGCGAGCGGTGCTGCTCAGGTCCGGAACCCTGGTCTCGACCGGCCCGGCGAGCGACGGCGGGGCCACGTCGAGGGTCCGCAGCGCCAGCACGGCGAGCTCCGAGAAGAGGGGTGCGGCGACGTCGCCGCCGTAGATCGAGGTCTTCGGCTGCCGCACGGTGACGATGATCGACAGGTCCGCGCCCTCGATGCCGCCGAGGAACACCGGCTGGTAGTCGTAGCCGCCCTGGGCGTTGCGGTAGGCGTCCTTCGGGTCGGTGGGATCGGTCTGGGGGATGCGCGGCGTCCCCGTCTTGCCGAACGCGGTGTACCCGGGCACGGCGGCCTTCTGGCCGGTGCCCTCCGAGACGACCTTGGCGAGGATCTCGCGGGTCTCGGCGGCGGTCTCGGGCGACAGCACGCGGCGGGCGTCACCGCCGGGCTGGGTGACCTCGCCGCTGCCGCGATCGACCGAGGCGATGACCCGGGGCGGCACGACGACCCCGTCGTTGGCGATGGCGTTGAACGCGGTGAGCATCTGGATCGCGGTCACCGAGATGCCCTGGCCGATCGGGATGGCGCCGATGCTCGTGCCCGCCCACTGGTCGAGGTCGAGCATGAGGCCGTTGACCTCGCCCGGGATCTGGTCGCCGGTGCGCTGCCCGAGCCCGAACGAGCGCAGGTAGTGGTCGACGCGCTCGGCGCCGAGCCGCTGGGCGATCTTGATCGTCCCGATGTTCGACGAGGTGACGAGGATGTCGGTCGTGGACCAGATCCGCGTCGGGTGCGGGTCGTGGTCGGTGAACGTGTGGTCGTAGAGGGTGAGGTTGTCGGGGACCTCGACGAGCGAGTCGGGGTCGACGACCCCGTCCTCGATCGCGCCGGCGACGGTGATGATCTTGTTCACCGACCCGGGCTCGAACACCGTGGTGGCGGCCCGGTTGTCGACGGTCGGCGCGATCGTGCCGTCGTCGCCCTTCGCCACGCTGGCCATGGCCAGCACCTCGCCGGTGCTCGGCCGGGTGATCACCGCCATGGCCTCGGCCGCACCGGTCGCCTCGACCTGGCGGGCCAGCGCCTGCTGGGTGGCGTACTGGAGCGACGCGTCGACGGTCAGGTGGACGTCGTTGCCCGGCACCGCGGCCTCGGTGCGCTCGGGGGTCCCGGCGATCGGGTTGCCGTCGACGTCCTGCTCGAAGCGGACGAGACCGGGGGTGCCGGTGAGCTGGTCGTCCAGGGTGAGCTCCAGGCCGTAGCGGCCCTGGCGGCCCTCCTCGTCGACCCGGCCGTGGTCGTAGGTCCGTCCGACGAGCGAACGGGCGACGTCGCCCGACGGGTACTCCCGGTCGTAGGTCGGCTCGAGCGCGATCGACGGCAGGTCGCCGGCCTCGATCGCCTTCGTGACCGCGGCCTCGGTGTCGCCGTCGACGGTGGGCGCGAGCACCTGGTAGTGCGTGTCACCTCGCGACAGGCGAGCGAGCAGGTCGTCGTGGGCGACACCGAGCAGGGTCGCCAGCTTCGTGGCCACCCGCTCCCGTACGGCCGGGTCGGTGATCTGGGACGGGTCGGCCACGACGTTCGGGCGGTCGACGGACACGGCGAGGAGCCGTCCGTTGCGGTCGTAGATGTCGCCCCGGTCGGCAGGGATGGTGCGGCTGGCGTCGCGCGCCTGCTCCCCCCGCTCGATCCAGAACGAACGCTGGGTCGCCTGGACGTCGACGAGCTTCGCGGTGACCGCCACGAGGAGCAGCACCACCACGACGATGAAGCCGATCAGGCGACGGCGGGTGCGCCGCATCGCGGTCGCGCCGTCGACCGGCGGCACCGGCGGGCGGGGCGGACGAGGAGCACGGGCGGGTCGGGCCGGGGGTCGGTCCGGACGCGGGGCGGGACGGGGGGCGGGCCGACCGGTCGAGCGGCCCGCCGGCCGCGTGGTCGATCGCGACGTCGGTCGGGAGGTCGATCGCGACGTCGAACGGCTGGCCGGACGGGTCGCCGGACGCGACGCCGTCCGCACCCCACCGGAGCGGGATGCGGACTCGTCGGGGACCGCCACGAGGCGGCCCGGCCCCGGGCGGCCGAAGAAGTCGTCGAGGTCGTGGCCGTTGCGCGTCATCGTGCCTCGGCCACCTCCGTCCGTTCGGTGCCCGGCGGTGCCGCGAGCTCGGACCCGTCGCCGGTGCCGGTGGCGGCGGTCCCGTCGGCGGCGTCGGACGTCGTGACGCCGGAATCGACCTGGATCCAGTCCCGACCGGCCGGGTCGACCATCCCGAGCCGGGCGGCCTCGAGGGCGAGGTGCTCGGGCGACTGGACGGTGGCCAGGCTGGCCCGGTCGCGCTGGAGCTCCTGCTGGATCTCGGAGATCTCGCGCCGGGTGTCGTCGAGGTGGTCCTGGCCGGTCACGAGCATCGCCTGGAAGACGGCGGCGCAGAGCAGCGATCCGAACACGACGCCGACGACCAGGACGCCGATCACCAGGCGGCGCCCGCGGCCGATGGAGGGCCGCACCACCTGCAGGTGGTCGCCCGATCGACGCCGGGGCGCGGGGCGCGGGGCCCGCGTGGGGACCGGGGCCGGGGCGGGTCGGGTGCTGCGCAGCGCGGTGGTCATGTCGGGACCTCGTCGTCGGGATGGGCCAGGCGTTCGACCGCCCGGAGTCGGGCGCTGGTGGCCCGGGGGTTCTCGGTGCTCTCGGCGGGGCCGGCGGTCCAGCCGCCCCGCTTGAGCAGGCGACCCTCCGGGACCGCCCCGCAGACGCAGGGAAGGCCCGGCGGGCACGTGCAGCCGCCGGTCTCGGCCCGACGGAAGCGGGCCTTCACCACGCGGTCCTCGCCGGAGTGGAAGGAGATGGCGAGGATGCGACCGCCGGGGGCGGTCACCTCGAAGGCGGCGTCCAGACCGGCCGCGAGGACGGCCAGCTCGTCGTTGGTCCACATGCGCAGCGCCTGGAAGGTCCGCTTGGCCGGGTGGCCGCCGGTGCGACGGGTGGCGGCCGGGATGGCGCCGCGGACGATCTCGGCCAGCTCGGCGGTGCCGGCGATCGGGCGGGCGGCCTCGACGGCCCGGGCGATGCGGTCGGCGTAGCGCTCGTCGCCGAGGTCGCGCAGCACGCGGGCCAGCTCCCGCCGGTCGCCGTGGTTCACGAGGTCCGCGGCGGTGCGGGACCGGTCGCGGTCCTGGCGCATGTCGAGCGGGCCGTCGGCCCGGTAGGAGAAGCCGCGCTCGGGACGGTCGAGCTGCGGCGACGACACGCCGAGGTCGAACAGGACCCCGACGATCGGTTGGACGGCGGTGCCGGCCGCGGCGACGACGGTTGCCAGCTGGTCGAAGCGGGCGTGGACGACCTCGGCCCGGTCCCCGAAGGGAGCGAGCCGTGCCTGCGCCGCGACCAGGGCGTCCCGGTCCTGGTCGAGGCCGAGGACGCGGAGGTCGTCCCGGGTCTCGAGCAGGGCCGCCGCATGGCCGGCACCACCGAGGGTGGCGTCGACGATCGTGCCCGCGGGGACGGGTGCGAACAGCGCGAGCACCTCGTCGAGCAGGACCGATCGGTGGACGAAGGGTTCGGTGGCCATCATTCCGGCAGCCCCTCGTAGTTGCCGAGGAGCAGCTCGATGTCGTCGAGGATGCCGCCCTCCTCCTCGTCGAACCGCCGGGCCGGCCAGATCTCGACGGCCTCGATGGCGCCGGCCAGGACGATGTCCTCCCCCGGGGCGATGCCCACGAGGTCTCGCATCTCGGGCGGGAGCACGAGGCGGGACTGGCTGTCGACCGAGACCGTGGCCGCCAGGATGTGGAGGCGCTTGCGGACCCGGGGGTCCACGACCGCCTTGGCGGTGGCCGAGGACCCGGCGTCGTTGGCCATGGCGATGAACCCGGCCGGCGTGTACAGGTTCAGGAAGCGCCGACCGATCGGCAGGATCTTCGCCGAGTCGGCGAAGGCCCCCTTGAGGTGCGCGGGCAGGGCGATGCGGCCGTTGGCGGGCAGCTTGAGGCGGGTGATCCCGGTGAACCCCTCGTGACCGAACACCGGCAGCGCGGGCGCGCTCGCCCCGGTCGCGGTCGCCGAACCGGCGTGCTCGATCCCTCCAAGGTCCTCCATCGCTCGCCAATGTATGCCATTTTACTCCACTTGGAAAGACCCAGAACGCGTGTTCGCCCAGGTCAGGACCTCAGGACGCCACGACTCGCCATCCCTGGCCCGCCCGCGACCGTCGGTGAGGGTGGCTCAGGCGGCGCGGAGGCGGGCCAGGAACGTGGCCACGACCGTCGCCGGTGCCACCCGCCCGATGCCGGTGGCCACGTCCGCGAGCCGGTGGCCGAGCGCGGCCCGCTCCCCCTCGTCGAGGGCCAGGACGTCGACGAGCGGCGTCGGGTCCCAGCGGTGGAGCACGGCGCACTGGAACCGGGCGGCGTCGCGGGTGCGTCGCTGGGAGACCCCGACCACCTTGCGACCCCGCACCACCACCTCGCCGGGGGCGAGCCCGGCGAAGCAGACGAGCCCCGAGTCCTCGGTGCGCGCCAGCGGACCGGTGTGCACGGTCGCACCGCACACCCCGACGTCGGTCAGGACGTCGGCCCAGATCCGGCCGAGCCACAGCGCCGAGCGCCCGACGTCGTCGCTCCAGTGGGGATCACCGGCCGGGAGCAGGACGTCGACCCAGGTGACCCCGTCCGGCTCCAGCCAGACCGCTCCCCCGCCGCTGCGCCGGCGGACGACGTCGACCCCGGCCTCCTTGGCCAGCTCCTCGTCGACCACCTCCAGCGACTGGGTGCTCCCGAGGGCGACCGCGGGCTGGGCCACCTCGAACCACCACACCGTGCGCCGGGCCGGCGACGGCACCGTGCGGGCGTGGAACGCGGCCGCCGAACCCACGTGGCGCTCGATGCCCCAACGGTCGCCGATCATGCCGCCTCCACCACGACCCGGTCGACGGTGGCGGCATCGAGGGCGACCCGGTCGACCTCCACGCCGATCCCCGGCCCGCCGGGCACCACGACCCGGCCGCGGTCGTCGACCACGATCGGGGTGGTGACGTCCCGCTCGACGTAGCGGTCGGAGGGCCCCAGGTCCGTCGGGACGACGAGCAGCTCGGAGGCGGCCACCGCCAGCGCCGCCGCCCGGCCGATCCCGGACTCCAACATCCCCCCGACGAACGCGCCCCAGCCGACGTCGCGGGCGGCGAGCACCACCTCGACCGCGGCCTCGGTGCCCCCGAGGCGGGCCGGCTTGACGTTCACCAGGTGGCCGGCACCGAGCGCGGCGGCGGTGCGGAGCGCATCGACCGACGAGATCGACTCGTCGAGCGCGATCGGTGTGTCGCACCGGCGGGCCAGCTCCGCCGAGCCCACCAGGTCGTCGACCGGTGCCGGCTGCTCGACGTAGGCCAGCCGGTGCGCGTCGAGCACCGACAGGGTCCGGGCGTCGAGCGTCCCGTTCCCGTCGACGGCGAGGTCGAGGTCGGGCCAGTTCCGGCGAACGGCATCCACCCCCTCAAGGTCGTCCGATCCGGGGGTGACCTTGAGCTTCACGAGCGCGACGCCCCGTTCGATCTCGGCGGCGACCGCGGCGACCACGTCGGCGACCGGACCCCGTCCGACCACCGCCGTGCGGGGCACGGCGGGCCGCGGGCGGCCGAGCGAGACCGCGACCTGGTCCACGAGGGAACGTCCCCGCCGGCGCAACCCCAGGTCACGGAGGGCACCGATGGCGCCCGCGGACGCCATCGGGTGCCCGACGACCTCGAGCTCGCGCCCGGCGACGAGCGCGGGCGCCAGCTCGTCGCGCAGGACGGCCCAGGCCCCGCCGGTGTACTCGGAGGTGTAGGTCGGCCGGGCCAGCGCCGAGCACTCCCCCCACCCCGACCGGCCCGCGCCGTCGACGGCCTCGACGACGACCAGGTCCCGCACCCGTTCCTCGCCGTGCGCCGACCGCAGCGGACGGTGCAACGGGAGGTGCAGGCGCCGCAGCACGACGTGCTGCAGCGCCTGCTCGCCCCTCAAGCGGTCTGGATCCACGGACGCCACGCGTCGGGCACCGGTCCGACCCCGAACGCCACCCAACCGGACCGCCGCGGGTGGGTCGGCGGCCGCAACAGGCCCAGCCGCAGCTCCGACAGGAGGTGATCGGCCTTGCGGACGTTGCACGGTCGACAGGCCGCGACGACGTTGTCCCAGGTGTGGGTGCCACCCCGGCTCCGGGGCACCACGTGGTCGAGGGTCTCGGCCCGGTCCCCGCAGTACTGGCACCGGTGCTCGTCCCGGGCGAAGACGCCGCGGCGACTGATCGGCACCTCCCGGTTGCGGACGACCCGCACCACCGAACGGAGCTTGATGACCGACGGGACCTCGACGGCGAGGTGCTCGGCGTGCAACCAGTCGCCGGACCCGTCGACGGCGTCGGCCTTCTCCGCCAGGACCAGGACCGCGGCGCGCCGGCCGGCGACCACCGCCAGCGGCTCGTACGTCGCGTTGAGCACCAGTGCCCGGACCATGGAGGCGCAGGCTACCGGCGCCCCGTCGCCGGCAGGGGCCGGTTTCAGCCGCTCCCGACGGTCCGGTTCTCGGCCCGGACCCAGTGGAGGTAGGTGACGACGTCGGCCGGTTCGGGCCGGTGGTCGTCGCCGTACTGCGTCTCCATCCGGAACCGCAGGTACGACGGATCGGGCACCGGGAGGTGCGGGGCGCGCCGCCACCAGCCCGGGGGCGCGAGGCGCCGGGCCTGCGACAGCGCGGTCAGCCAGAGGGACGGGCGGGCCAGCACCAGCGCGGTCGCCCGCAGCCAGAACGAGCGGTCGGGCGCGGTCGGGGTCATCGCACCCCCACGTCGCGGCCGAGGCCCCGCCACCCGACCGCCGCCGCGCCGACCAGCGGGCCGGCGTCACCCAGACCCCCGGGCACGATCCGGGCGCCCCGGGCGAAGCCGATGCGGGCCGTCTCGTCGAGGGAGCGCTGCGCGGCGGCGAAGAACGTCTCGCCGTAGCCGAGCGCCACCGAGCCGGCCACGACCGCCAGCCTGAGGTCGAGCAGCGCGGTCACCGAGCCGACCGCCCGACCGACCAGCTCCCCGGTGCGGCGACGGCGGTCGTCGTCGGCCTCGGCCGCCGGGCGACCCGTGATGGCGGCGATGGCCGTCCCCGACGCCTCCGCCTCCAGGCAGCCGTGGGAGCCGCAGGCGCACAGGCGACCGTCGGGGACGATGTTGAGGTGACCGATGTGGCCGGCGTTGCCCGAGGCGCCGTCGAGCAGGCGCCCGTCGAGCACCAGCCCGCCCCCCACCCCGGTGGAGACGACCATCGCGAGGTAGTCGGTCTCGCCCCGGGCGGCGCCGCACCATCCCTCGCCGAGCGCGAGCGCCTTCGCGTCGTTGTCGACGTGCACCTCGAGCCCGGTGCGATCGGCGAGCGCCGCCCGCAGCGGGAAGTCCCGCCACTGCGGGATGTTGAGCGGCGACACCAGCTCGCCGCCCCGGGACATGGGGCCGCCGCAGCCGACGCCGCAGCCGACCGGCCGGTGGCCCTCGGCCACCCGTTCGACGAGATCGGCCAGCACCCCGAACAGCGCGTCGCCGTCGGCACCCGCGGTCGGGACCTGCTCGCGGGCCACGACGGCGCCGCCGTCGGAGACGACCGCGGCCGCCAGCTTCGTGCCACCGACGTCGACGGCCAGGACGTGCTCCACCCGAGGAGCTTGGCACGGCCGCCTACGCTCTCCGGGCACGACCCGCGGCCGGAAAGCAGGACTGTGTCCGTCACCGACCCCCAGAGCCCCTCGACCGAGGGCCGCCCGCGACCTTCGCGTCGCTCCACGGCGCCCTCCACGCCAACATCGCGAAGGTCCTCCAGGGCAAGGACGACGTCATCGACCTCCTGCTCGTCTGCCTGGTGGCGGAGGGCCACCTGCTGCTGGAGGACGTGCCTGGCGTCGGCAAGACCACCATGGCCAAGGCGCTCGCCCGGTCGATCGACGCGCCGTTCGGCCGGATCCAGTTCACCCCCGACCTGCTCCCGACCGACGTCACGGGGGTCAACGTGTGGCACCGCGGCGCCGAGCGCTTCGAGTTCCACCGCGGACCGATCTTCGCCAACGTCGTCGTCGCCGACGAGATCAACCGGGCCTCGCCCAAGACCCAGTCGGCGCTGCTCGAGGCGATGGCCGAGCGCCAGGTCACCGTCGACGGTCAGCGCTACGCGCTGGCCCGGCCGTTCATCGTGGTCGCCACCCAGAACCCGATCGAGCACGAGGGCACCTACGCGCTCCCCGAGAGCCAGCTCGACCGCTTCCTCATGAAGCTGTCGCTCGGCTACCCCGATCGCGAGGCCGAGGTGCGGATGCTGGCGTCGGACCACGCCGTCGAGGTCGACGCCCTCCCGGCGGTCCTGACGGCCGCCCAGGTCGACGGGCTCATCGAGGCGGCCCGCGGCGTCCACGTCGCCCCGCCGCTGCTCGGCTACCTGGCCGACCTCGCCATCGCGTCCCGGCGGCATCCGTCGACCGCGGTCGGCATGTCACCGCGGGCCACGCTCGACCTCCAGCGGGCGGCGCGGGCGCGCGCCGCCACCCGCAACCGGACCTTCGTGCTGCCCGACGACATCAAGGCGCTGGCCGAACCGGTCCTCGCCCACCGGATCCTGCTCAGCCCCGAGGCCCAGGTCACCGGGCTCACGGCCGCCGAGGTCGTGCGCACCATCCTCGACACGGTCCCCCAACCCGTCCCCGAGGACCGCGGGCCCGCCGCCTGATGCCCACCCGCGCCGGATGGCTCGTGGCGGTCGGCGGGGTGACCACGATCGGGGTCGGCCGCCTGCTCGCCCTCCCCGAGCTGTACATCCTCGGTTCGATCGCGGTCGCCCTCGTGGTCGTCGCGGTGCTGTCGGTGCGCCGCCGCCTCCCCCGGTTGGTGGTCGAGCGGGTGATCGCGCCCCCGCGGGTCCACCGGGGCGGCGACAGCCGCGTCGAGCTGCGGGTCGGCAACGGCGGCCGGCGCCGCAGCCCGCTGCTCGAGCTGCACGATCCGGTGGCGGGCACGGTCGGGGCCCGCATGGCGCTCGCCCCGATCGACGCCGGCGAGCACCGGGCGGTGAGCTATCGCCTCCCCACGGCCCGGCGGGGCCGGCTCGACATCGGTCCGCTCACCGCCACCCGCACCGACCCGTTCGGGGTCGCGTCACGGCGGGCCGAGGTGGCCGGCGCCACCCACCTCACCGTCCTGCCCGCCGTCGAACCGCTGCACCGCCTGCCCGACGCCCCCGGTCGCGACGATCCGCTGGCCGGCACGTCACGTCCCCTGCTGGTGCGCCCGGGCGGCGGCGAGTTCGCATCGCTGCGCGAGTACGTCGCCGGCGACGACCTGCGCCGCGTCCACTGGCCGTCGTCGGCCCGGGCCGGCGACCTGTTGGTGCGCCAGGAGGACCCGCCGTGGCAGGGCCACGTCACCCTGCTGCTCGACGCCCGGACCGACCGCGTGTCGCCCGAGCGGTTCGAGTACGCGGTGACCGCGGCCGCGAGCATCGTCCACGCCGTGGCCCGCGTCGGCGACCGCGCCCGACTGATGATCAGCGACGGCACGAACTCCGGTCTCGTCGACGCCCGGGCCGCCGAGCAGACGCTCCTCGAGCACCTCGCGCTCGTGCAGTTGCACCCGGCGGACCAGCCGCTCCCCCGCCCACCGACCGACGGACGGCGCGACACCGGAAACCTGGTCCTGATCACCGGACGGCCGCACCACGACGACCTCGACCTCGCTCGAAGCATGCGGGCCCGGTTCGGGTCGGTGCTCGTCGTCGCCGTCGAGACGGTCCCCGCGACCGACCACGACCCGGGCGTGGCCGTCGCCGTGTTCGACGACGACACGCCGTTCGCCACCGCGTGGCACGACTTCTCGGCGGGCCGGCGGTGAACCAGCAGGCCCGCAGCGGCGGCAGCTCGCTCCTCCTCGCCGAGGCCGCACTGCTCCTGGTGCACCTCGCCGTCGTGGCCGGGTTCGTGCGGCTCTACGAGGACTGGTCGTTCGCTCCGGACCTGGTGGTCGCCGTGGTCGTCGCCCACGTGCTCGCCGCCCTCTCCCGACGCTGGCTCCCCGCGCCGGCCGCCGCGCTCGTCGCGGTCGGCGGGCTGGCGCTCACGGTCGCCTGGCTGCTGTTCCCGGACACGACGACGGCCGGACTGCCCGGGACCGCCACCTGGGATGCCCTCGTCGCGGCGCTCCGCGACGGCCGCGACACGTTCCGGGAGGTGACCGCGCCCACCGTGCCGATCGTCGGGTTCCAGGCCGCCACCGTGCTCGCCCTGTGGGTCACCGTGTGGTTCGCCGACTGGTCGGCGTTCCGGTTGCGGGCCACGGTCGAAGCGGTCGCGCCGGCCACCGTGCTGTTCGTGTTCACCACGATGCTGGGCTCCGGCTCCTACCGGGTCGCCAGCGCGATCGCCTTCGGCGCCGCGGTGCTCCTGTTCGTGGTCGCCCACCGGGCGCTCCGGGCCCGGGTCGACCTGGCCTGGCTCAGCGACGACCCGTCGCGGGCGCCGCACCTGCTCCTGCGGGCGGGGGTCGCCACCGCGGCGGTCGCCCTGCTGGCCGGCGTCGTCGCCGCGCCGCTGCTCCCGGGCGCCGGCGAGGCGCCGGTCGTCGACTGGCGCGACGACGGCTCGACGACCTCCAGCGACCGCACGACCGTGAGCCCGATCGTCGACCTTCGGCGGCGGCTGGTGAACCAGAGCGACGAGGTGTTCTTCCGGGTGCGGGCCGCCCGGTCCGCCTACTGGCGGCTCACCGCGCTCGACCGGTTCGACGGCGACCTCTGGACGATCGACCAGCAGTTCACCCCGGTCGACGGCAACCTCGCCGATCCCGAGCCCGCCGACGACCTGCTCCAGCAGACCGTGAACATCGTCGGGATGGACGACCTGTGGGTCCCGGCCGCCTACGAGCCGCAGCGCGTGCTGTTCTCGTCGGCCAACCTCAGGTGGGACCCCGACACGTCGACCCTCGTGATCGACGAGGGCGACCAGGGCACCGCGGGCATGGAGTACCGGGTGGTCTCCGCGCTCCCGTCGTTCACCGAGGCGCAGGTGCGGGCGGCGGAGGGTCCCGACCCGGCCTCGCTCCAGGCCCTCACCAGCCTCCCCGACTCGTTCCCCGAACTGGCCCGCGACCTCGCACTGGAGGTCACCGACGGCGCCACCACCCGCTACGACAAGGCCATCGCGCTCCAGAACTGGTTCCGCACGGAGTTCAGCTACAGCACCGACGTGCCCGCCGGCCACAGCGATCGTGCCCTCGTCGACTTCCTCCAGGACCGACAGGGCTACTGCGAGCAGTTCGCCGGCTCGTTCGCGGCGATGGCCCGTTCGCTGGGGATCCCGTCACGGGTCGCGATCGGCTTCACCCAGGGCGAGCTCGACCCCGACACCGACCAGTACGTCGTCCGCGGCCGCCACGCCCACGCCTGGCCCGAGGTCTACATGCCGGGGCTGGGCTGGGTGGCCTTCGAACCGACGCCGGGCCGCGGCATGCCGGGGGCCGAGGCCTACACCGGCGTCGCACCCGAGCAGGACCGGACCCGCACGACACCCGCACCGACCACCACGACCTCGACCACCGCCGCGGCAACCACCCCGACCGCCGCGTCCGGCTCGACGACCACGACCGAACCCCCGGTGGCCACCGTCGCGTCGCCCTCCTCGGGCTCCACGTCGGACCGCTCGCCGGCATGGGTCGTGGCCGGCGTGCTCGCCGCGATCACCGTCGTCGCCGCGCTCGCCGTCGCGGTGGTCCGTTCCGGCCGCGGCCGACGGCACGGCCACGGCCCCGACGCGGAGATCCTCGCCTCGTGGGACCGCGCCGTCGCCGCCGTGCGCCGGTCGACCGGACTGCGCCCCACGCCCGCGGAGACCCACGCCGAGTTCGCCCGACGGGGCGGCGCGTCCGCGTCGGAGGTCGCCGATCCCCTCGTCCAGCTGGGCGACCTGGTCGGACTGGCGGCCTGGAACCCGGCGTCGCTCACCGACGCGGACGTGCGCCGGGCCGAGGCGCTGCGCGACGACGTGCGGACGACCCTCGACGACGACCAGCGGTGGTACGACCGGTTCCGCCGGCCCTCCGGGTGACGATCAGAGGTCGTCGGACACTTCGCCGCGGCGGTCGCGGAAGCCGAGGAGGCCCCGGACGCCACCGGTGGTGCGGAACGAGTCGCCGAGGCGCTCCATCCCCGCGCGGCCCAGCTTGCGGAGGCTGCGCTCGAACCACAGGGCCGCACCGAGCATGACCACGAAGGCGGCGAAGGCGACGAGGAACGTCGTCGCCGTGGCGAGGGCGACGACCAGAACGACGACCCCGGCGGCGAACAGCGCTCCCGCGAGCTTCATCTGTCGGAGGCAGTGGGCGTAGAGCGAGTGGTTCCCGATCTCGCCCGCCAGATCGGGGTCGCTCGCGTAGAACTGCTGCTCGATCTCCTGGAGGATCCGTTGTTCGTCCTCGGAAAGCGGCACCACGCACCTCGCGGATCGGCGGGGACGAGCCCCCGGTCCGCGTCAGTCTCGCACACGATCCGCCGGCCAACAACGCGCTCCGTCGGGCGGGTCACCCGCCGTCGGCACCGCCGGCCGGCGCGTCGGGGCCCCACTGCTGGTCTCCGCGCCTCGCGATGCGGAGGCCGTCCGGACCGGCGAGGCTCGCCGGCCCGACCGCCCGAGCCCCGAACCGGGACCGGATCTCGTCGACGACCGCCTCGGCCCGGCTCCACCCGACCGACGGTTCCTCGCCCGCGATCTCGCCCTCGTCGGCCAGGCCGAGGCTGAGCTGGGTCGGTTCGGCGTCGGCGCCGCCCACGACGAGCTGCGACGAGACCACCCCGAGCAGGCGCACCCCCGGTGCCGGGTCGACCGAGGAGAGCAGGTCACGGGCCACCCGGGTGATCTCGCGGGCCGATGCCGTCGCCACCGGGAGGGTCGACGACCGGCTGACCGTGCGGAAGTCCCCGAACCGCACCTTGATCCCGATCGTGCGGGCCCGGCGGTCGGCGTGGCGCAGGCGCGACGCCACGGAATCGGCCATGCGCAGCAGTTCGAGGTCGAGCGTGGCCGGGTCGTGGAGGTCCCGGGGGAACGTCTCCTCGTGGCTGACCGACTTCACCTCCTGGTCCGGCTCGACCCGGCGCGGGTCCCGCGCGTTGGCGAGGGCGTGCAGGTGCCGACCCGAAGCCGTGCCGAGGGCGGAGACGACGGCGGCCTCCGGGAGCTCGGCCAGGTCGCCGACGGTCCGGACGCCGAGCCGCTGCAGCTTGGTGTGGGTGGCCGGCCCCACCCCCCACAGCGCCGTGACCGGGAGGGGGTGCAGGAACGCCAGCTCCTCGTCGGGTCCCACGACGACGACCCCCCGACCGGGCCGGGCCCCGCCCGGTGCGGCCCGAGGCTTGGCGGCCTCCGACGCCAACTTGGCCAGGAACTTCACCCGGGCGACCCCGACCGAGCAGGTCAGCCCCTCCTCGTCGAGCACCCGGGCCCGGACGCGCGCCGCGATCTGCTCGGCCGATCCGTGCAGCCGGCGGACCCCGGCGACGTCGAGGAACGCCTCGTCGAGCGAGATCGGCTCGACGAGCGGCGTGACGTCCCGGAAGATCGCCATGACCCGACCGCTGACCTCCCGGTAGTGGGCGTGGTCGCCGGGCAGGAACACGGCGTCGGGGCACAGGCGCCGGGCCCGCACCGACGGCATTGCCGAGTGGACCCCGTGGGCCCGCGCCTCGTAGCTCGCCGCGGCGACCACGCCGCGCTCGCCCGAGCCGCCGACGACCACCGGCCGGCCGCGCAGCTCGGGCCGTCGGAGCAGCTCGACCGCGGCGAAGAACGCGTCCATGTCGACGTGCAGGATCGCCGGCTCCACCGGTCAGTCCAGGCGGTCGACCCGCATCGAGGCCAGGTCCCGGCCCTCGATGCGGTAGCGGAAGTCCCGGGTGTCGTCCTCCCACGGGTCCGCCAACCAGGAGCCGAGGGGGTCGCGCACCCACGGCGGCGACGACGACAGCCGGTCGAGGCACTGGTCGTCACGCACCCAGCTCGCCTCGACGACGATGCCGTCGGGGTCGTCGATGGTGAGGTCGCCGCGCACCGCGACCGCGAGGTGGACCTCGACCGACAACCGCCACTCGAGGTCGACCGCGATCGCCTCGATCCGGTACAGCGGCCGGCCCGACCACGCCTCGACGACGAGGCCCGTCTCCTCCGCGACCTCGCGGGTCAGGCCGTCGAGGAGCGTCTCGCCCGGGTCGACCACGCCGCCCGGCGGCGTCCAGTCGCTCCGTCCGTCGCGCCGCTGGTTCTTGACGAGCAGGAGCCCGTCCGCGCTGCGGATGACCGCCCCGGCGACGAGCCAGTCCCGCACCGCGCTACCGACCGCTCCGCCGGAACCGGGCGACCCGGTCCCGGATGCCCCACCGGGTGACCAGTCCGAACGCCTCGACGACGATGTCGGGCGACATCTTCGACTCGCCCCGCTCCCGGTCGCGGAAGGTGATCGGGATCTCCACGATCGATCCGCCGCTGCGGGCCACCTGGTACGCCATCTCGATCTGGAAGCCGTAGCCGTCGGCCTGCACGCGGTCGAGGCCGATCGTTCGCAGCACCTCGGCCCGGTAGGCCCGGAACCCGGCGGTGGCGTCCCGCACCGGCATGCGCAACATGACGCCGATGTAGCGGTTGCCCCAGCGGGAGATGAGCTGACGGCTGAGCGGCCAGCCGGGCACCGCCCCGCCGGGCACGTAGCGCGACCCGATCGCCAGGTCGGCACCGCCCTCGTCGACCGCGGCGATGAGCTGCGGGAGCACGGCCGGATCGTGCTGGAGGTCGGCGTCCATCTCGAGCAGGACGTCGTGGCCCCGCTCGAGACCCCAGGCGAACCCGGCCCGGTACGCCGGCCCGAGACCGGCCTTCTCGCTGCGCCGGAGGACCTCGATCCGCCCGAGGTCGGCTGCCACCTCCTCGGCGATGTCGGCGGTCCCGTCGGGGCTGCCGTCGTCGACCACGAGCACGCTCGCCGCCGGGGCCGCCTCGCGGATGCGCTTCAGCACCTCACGGATGTTCTCCGCCTCCTGATAGGTGGGGAGCACGACGAGGGGGGACATCCGTCGCATGGTAGGCCGCCGGGGGGCCACCCCTACGATGGGCGCCATGGAGTCCAACGGAGCCGTCGAATCCGCCCTCCCGTCGGTGGGCGCCCGTGCCCTCGCGGTCGGGTCGATCGTGCTCGCCGGCGTGTGCGGCGGGCTCATCGGGTGGAAGGTCACCGACCTCCAGGTGACCGACGCTGGCGCGTTCGCGTTCCTCGGTGCGCTGTTCGGCGCCCTGTTCGCGGGCGGTGGCGTCGGCATCGTCGCCGTGCTCGTGCTCCGGGCCATGGGCGAGTGGAACACCATCGTCGAGACCGGCGACCCCACCGCGCCGCGGACCCGCCGCTCGTGACCCCGCCCGCCGGGGACCTGCTCGCCCTCGCCCGCCCGGTCGCCCTCGAGGTCGCGGCCCGGCTGGCCGCCGCGCTCGACGACCCCGACGGTCCGGAGATCTCCACCAAGTCCGGCGAGACGGACCTCGTCACCGACCTCGACCGGTGGGCCGAGCAGCACATCGCCGACCGCCTCCTCGGCGCCCGACCCGACGACGGCGTGGTCGGCGAGGAGGGGGCCTCGATCGAGGGCACCTCCGGGGTGCGCTGGTGCGTCGACCCCATCGACGGCACGGTCAACTTCGTGCACGGGATCCCGGGCTTCTGCGTCTCGATCGCCGCGGAGGTCGACGGGCGCACCGTGGCCGGCGTGGTCGCGTCGCCGCTGCACCGCGACGTCTTCACCGCCACCCTCGGCGGCGGGGCGCACCGCAACGACCGGCCGATCCGGTGCGCGGACCCGCCCGGGCTCTCGCGGGCCGTGATCGGCACCGGGTTCGGCTACGACCCGCTCCGTCGGCGCCGCCAGGCCGCCGTCGTGGAGCGCGTCATCGGCGACATCGCCGACATCCGCCGGGCCGGGGCCGCGGCGCTCGACCTGTGCTCGGTCGCCTGCGGTCGCCTCGACGGCTACTGGGAGGTGGGGCTCAACGCCTGGGACCACGCCGCCGGAGCGCTGATCGCGAGCGAGTCCGGTGCCCGCGTCGAGGGCCGGGACGGCGGCTCGCCGTCGGAGGAGCTCGTCCTCGCCGCGCCGCCCGCGATCTTCGACGACCTTCGCACGCTGCTGCTCGACGCCGGCGCGGCCGAGGTCTGACCCCGTCGCGGCACTACATTCGCTCCCGTGGGTACTCGCATCCTGACCGTCGAGGACGACGAACGCATCCGCACCGCCGTACGCCTCGCCCTCGAGGACGAGGGCTGGACGGTGCTCGAGGCCGAGCACGGCGAGGAGGCACTGGCGACGTTCGCGCAGAGCCCGACCGACGTCGTCCTCATCGACATCATGCTCCCCGACATCGACGGCTTCGAGGTGTGCCGGGCGATCCGTCGCACCTCCGACGTGCCGATCGTCATGGTCACCGCCCGCGACGACACCCACGACGTGGTCGCCGGGCTCGAGGCCGGCGCCGACGACTACCTCACCAAGCCGTTCGCCCCGAAGGAGCTGTCGGCCCGGATCCGGGCGCTGCTGCGCCGGGTGCGCACCACCGACCACGCCAGCCCCCAACTCCGCTTCGGCGACCTGGAGATCATCCCCGACGAGGGCGTGGTGCGCCGCGACGGCGAAGAGGTCCACCTCACCAAGACCGAGTTCAAGCTCCTCGTCGAACTGGCCTCGGCACCCGGCAAGGTCCTCAGCCGCGAGACCCTGCTCGACAAGGTGTGGGGCTACGACTACTTCGCGGATGGTCGCCTGGTCGACGTCCACGTCCGCCGCCTCCGCACCAAGGTCGAGAACGACCCGGCGAACCCCCGCCACGTGGTCACCGTCCGGGGCCTCGGCTACAAGCTGCAGACCTGACGCCCTTGACCGACCACCTCGTCGACGCGGCACCGACCGAGGACCCCACCGCCACGCGGCGCCGGTCCTCGTTCCTCCGCAGCCCCCGGCTCGGACTCCGGGCCCGGATCACCCTCGCGTTCACGCTGAGCGCTGCGCTGCTGTCCACCCTGATGGCGGGAACGACCTGGGCGCTCGCCCGCGAGAACATCGTCGACCAGCGCGAGAGCTCCGCCACCCGCCAGGCGATCCGCAACGCCCAGTTCGTCGGCGCGCAGCTCCAGGCGCAGGACCCCGAACCGGAGACCTTCGACAACGTCCTGAAGAGCCTCCAGCAGGGCGACACGCCGTCGCGGCTGCTGCTGATCGGGCCCGACGGCTCGGCCAACCAGTCCTCGGCGTCCTACGGGGTCAACGCGGTACCACCCGCCCTGCTCGACATGGTCGAGGGCGGCCAACCGGGCCGGATGCGCGTCGAGATCGCCGGCCAACCCGAGCTCGTCATCGGCATCCCGCTCCCCGAGTCCGACACGTCGTACTTCGAGTTCGTGTCGCTGGCCGACACGCAGTCGGCGCTGGAGTCGGTCTCCACGTCGCTCATCGGCGCCACCGCCCTCACCGCGCTCGCCGGCGGCGCGCTCGGCTGGTGGGCGGCCCGGCGGACGCTGCGCCCGCTCGCCGAGGTCTCGGTGGCCGCCGAGGCGATCGCCGGCGGACGCCTCGACACCCGCCTCGGCGCGGTCGACGACCCCGACCTCGGCGTGCTGGTCTCGTCGTTCAACCACATGGCGCTGGTGCTCGAGGACCGGATCGAGCACGACGGCCGGTTCGCGTCCGACGTGAGCCACGAGCTCCGCTCGCCGCTGATGACGCTGTCGGCGTCGATCGAGGTCCTCGCGTCCCGGCGCGACGAGATGCCCGACGCGTCCGCCCAGGCCGCGGTCGACCTCATGGTCGCCGACGTCGCCCGGTTCAAGCAGCTCGTCGAGGACCTGCTCGAGATCTCCCGCTTCGACGCCGGCGCCGCCCGCCTCGACCTGTCGGAGATCCGGCCCGGCGAGCTGGCGACCATGGCCGTCGCCGGCTCGCAGACCCCCGACGTGCCGATCGAGCTCGACAGCGAGCTGGCCGGCGTGCTGATCCGCGCCGACAAGCGCCGCCTCGTGCGGGTCATCGCCAACCTGCTCGACAACGCCCGCAAGTACGGCGGAGGCGCCACCCGCATGGAGCTGACCCGCCTGCCGAGCGGGCTGCTGATCGCGGTGGAGGACGGCGGCCCCGGCGTGCCCGAGGGCGAGCGCGAGCTGATCTTCAACCGCTTCTCCCGCGGGGCCGGCTCCAACCGCCGAGCCGGTAGCGAGGGCGTGGGTCTCGGGCTCTCGCTCGTGGCCGAGCACGTCGCGCTGCACAAGGGAAAGGTGTGGGTCGAGGACCGACCCGACGGCGAGCCGGGGGCCCGCTTCGTGGTCGAGCTGCCGGTGGCGTGGGACGAGGTCCTCTCGGCCCGAGAAGACGCGGAGGACCTGGCGTGACCCGACGAACCCTCGCGATCGTGATCGCCCTGCTCGCCGCGGTCGTCGCCGCGGGGTGCGGCGTGCCGCTCGACGACTCGCCGCGGGCGATCAACCAGACCACCACCTCGACGACCACGACCGCGCCGATCTCGAACGTCGGTGGCGTCGTCGTCCTCTACTTCGTGGACGAGGACGGCGGCCTGGTCGGCCGGGAGTCGAACGTGGAGCGCCAGGCCGGCGTGCAGGATGCCGTCACCACCCTGCTCGCGACCGAACCGGGCAAGCCGCTCGCCACCCGCATCCCGTCGGGCACCCGCCTGAACGAGGACCTGGTGATCGACGGCGACCTGGTGCAGGTCGACCTCACCGGCGAGATGGACGAGGTCTCCGGCGAGGCGCAGAAGCTGGCGTTCGCCCAGATCGTGTTCACGATCCTGGAGTTCCCCGCCTACTCCCGGGTGACGTTCCTCATCGAGGGCGAGGTGGTGGCCGCGCCGACCGACGGCGAGAACCGCGAGATCGTCCGGGCCGCCGACTACGACCCGCCCATCAATCCCGGCTGAAGCGCGGCACCCCCCGCCCACCGGGGTCGGGGGACGAGAACAGCGCGCCGGTGCGAAGCATCTCGCGGTCGACGGTCTTGAGGTGGCCGACGGCGTCGGCCACCGGCACCCGCACGATCCGGTCGCGCTGCAGGGCGACCATCTGACCGAGCGCCCCGTCGGCGACCGCGTCGACGGCGGCGACCCCGAAGCGGGAGCCGAGCACCCGGTCGAACGCGACCGGCGTGCCGCCCCGCTGGACGTGACCGAGCACGGTCGTGCGGCTCTCGATGCCGGTGCGGCCCTTGATCTCCGAGGCGACCTGGTGGCCGATGCCGCCGAGGACCTCGTGGCCCCACCGGTCCACCTCGGGCTCGGGGACGTCCAGCGTCCCTTCGACCGGCACCGCACCCTCGGCGACGACCACGATCGACGCGAACCGCCCGAGCCGGTGGCGCCCGACGATCCGACGGCACACCTCCTCGATGTCGAACGGCTCCTCGGGCACGAGCGTGAGCGACGCGCCGCCGGCGAGACCGGCCCACACCGCGATGTGGCCGACGTGGCGACCCATCACCTCGACGACGAGCACCCGGTCGTGGCTCTCCGCGGTGGTGTGCAACCGATCGATCGCGTCGGTGCAGATCTGCACGGCCGTCTGGAACCCGAAGGTCATCTCGGTCTCGGCGAGGTCGTTGTCGATCGTCTTCGGCACCCCGACGACCGGCAGGCCGTCCTGGTGGAGGTCGTTGACGACGCCCATGGAACCTTCGCCGCCGACGGCGACGATGGCGTCGAGCCCGTGCCGGGCGATGGCCGCGCCGACCAGCTCGGCCCCGTCGGGCTGCTGGTAGGGCTGGTCCCTCGACGTGCCGAGGATCGTGCCGCCGCGGGGCAGGATCCCCCGGCACCGGTCGACGGTGAGCGGCTCCCACTCGTCGTGCAGCACACCCCGCCACGAGTCGTGGAAGCCGACGACCTCGCCGCCGTGGTCCACCTCCACCGCTCGCACCGCGGCCCTGATCACCGCGTTGAGCCCCGGGCAGTCGCCGCCTCCGGTGAGGATTCCGATGCGCATCACGAAAGGCTACCGACGTCGGATGGGTAGCCTCGCCGGCCATGGCCGTCGTGATCGCCCTCGACGCGGGCACCACCGGAGTCCGCGCCTTCGCCGTCGACGGGTCGGGGCGACCCGTCGGCTACCGCTACCGCGAGTTCACCCAGCACTTCCCGCGCCCGGGCTGGGTCGAGCACGACGCCGTGGAGATCTGGAGCGCGATCGTCGCCACCACGGTCGAGCTGCTCGCCACGCTCGACGAGCCGGTGGCCGCGATCGGGATCACCGACCAGCGCGAGACGGTGGTCGCCTGGGACCGGCGCACCGGACGGCCGCTGCACCGGGCCATCGTGTGGCAGGACCGCCGCGGCGCGGCCCGCTGCGACGAGCTGCGCGACGCGGGTCACCTGCCGCTCGTCCGCTCCACCACCGGGTTGGTCCTCGACCCCTACTTCTCGGCGACGAAGGTGGAGTGGCTGTTCACCGAGGGCGGCCTCGACCGCGACGACCCGAACCTGGCGCTCGGCACGATCGACACCTGGCTGCTGTGGAACCTCACCGGCGGCGAGGTGCACGCCACCGAACCCTCCAACGCCAGCCGCACGATGCTGTTCGACATCGGCGCGCTCGGCTGGAGCGAGGAGCTGTGCGACCTGTTCGGCGTGCCCATGGGTGCGCTGCCGGACGTCCGGCCCTCGTCGGGTCGCTTCGGCGTCACCCACGAGTCCTCGGGCCTGCCGGCCGGCATCCCGATCTCGGGGATCGCCGGCGACCAGCAGGCCGCGCTCTTCGGCCAGGCCTGCTTCGGGCCCGGCGCCACCAAGAACACCTACGGCACCGGGTCGTTCGTGCTGATGAACGTCGGCACCACCTGCCCCGAACCGGTCGAGGGCCTCCTCACCACAGTGGCGTGGACGATCCCCGACGGCACCGGCTCGACCCGCACCGACTACGCCTTCGAGGGCGCGATCTTCTCGACCGGCTCGGCGGTGCAGTGGCTGCGCGACGGCCTCGGCATCATCGCCGACTCGGCCGAGACCGAGCCGCTCGCCGCGTCGGTCCCCGACACCGACGACGTGTTCTTCGTCCCCGCGTTCACCGGGCTCGGCAGCCCGTGGTGGGACCCGTACGCCCGGGGCACGCTCGTCGGTGTCACCCGCGGCACCACGAAGGCCCACCTCGCCCGGGCCGTGGTCGAGGCGATGGCGCTGCAGACCCGCGACGTCGTCGACGCCATGACCACCCACGCCGGCCACCCGGTCACCGAGCTCAAGGCCGACGGCGGCGCTGCGGTCATGGACCTGCTGCTGCAGCTCCAGGCCGACCAGCTCGGGGTCACGGTCCGTCGTCCTGTCGTGCAGGAGACCACGGCGCTCGGCGCGTCGTACCTGGCCGGGCTGGCCGAGGGCGTGTGGTCGTCCACCGACGACATCGAGGCCAACTGGGCCGTCGGCGCCGAGTTCACCCCCACCGCCGACCGCGGCCCCGTCGACGCCCACCACGCCCGCTGGCTCGAAGCGGTCGCCCACAGCCGGGGCTGGACCGCGGGTCGCGCCTAGGCCGTCCCCAAAAACGTGCCCGGCGCCGATGACCCGGCGACGTACGGTCGGACCGTGCCCGCGTCCGAGATCACGATCCGCGCCGAACGACCGGCGGACCGTGCGGCGATCCGTCGGGTCGTCGCCGCCGCGTTCGGGTCCGACCTGGAGGCCGACCTCGTCGATCGGATCCGAGCGTCGCCCGAGTACGTGGCCGAGATGGCGTTGGTCGCCGTTGACGCCGACGACCGGATCGTGGGCCACGTGATGATCAGCGGCGCGTCCCTGCGTCGCGACGACACGGCCCGAAGCATCGTCATGCTGTCGCCGTTGGCGGTCGATCCGGATCACCATCGCCAGGGCATCGGCGGGACCCTGGTGCGTGCCGCGGTCGCCGT
>JAHBSO010000004.1 GCA_019639075.1 Actinomycetota bacterium
CGTCCAGACAGCGAGCGGAGCGAGTTCCCCTTCTGCTCCTTGAGCGAGCGGAGCGAGTCGAAAGGCGACGAGGCGGGTCAGGGGCGGGGGGCGAGGGTGACGCCCTCGGTCGGCACCCGGGCCAGGACCGCGGCGGTGCGGTCGTAGCTGGCGGCCAGCTCGGGGCGCAGCCGGGCCGGCGTGGCCGGGTCGGCCAGGGCATCGACCACCGGGTACACCTCGAAGCTCGGCAGGTCGACGTAGGTGGGGATGGCGTCGATCGCCGCGACCGACCAGCGTCCGTCGGCCGCGGCCCGGGCGTGGAGCCTGACGGTCAGCCCGTCCCGGCGGGGCAGCTGCGTCTGGTTCGACAGCTGGTTGCCGAGCCCCCACACCACGTAGGTGCCGTCGACCTTCTCGATCGGCTGCACCACGTGCGCGTGGTGCCCGATGATCACCGAGATGTCGTCGGACGGCAGGAGCTCGTCGACCACCTGGCGCTGGTACTGGCTGGGATCGTGGTCGTACTCGGTGCCGAAGTGGAGGCTGACGACGACCAGGTCCGCCCCCTCCTGGCGGGCCTTCGCCGCGTCGGCCCTGATGCGGGTCGGGTCGATCTGGTTCACCGACCACGGGGCGTCAGCGGGGATCCTGTAGCCGTTGAAGTCGTAGGCGTAGCTGAGGTGGGCGATGCGAACGCCCTCGACCTCGTACACGGTGGTCGTGGCCGCCTCCTCCGCGCTGCGGGCGGTGCCGGCGTGCTTCAGCCCGTCGGCGTCGAACTGGTCGAGCAGGCGCCGCAGCCCGGCCTGGCCCCGGTCGAGGCTGTGGTTGGAGGCGGTGCTGCAGCCGTCGTAGCCGGCGGCCGCCGCACCGTCGACGAGCTCGGGCGGGGCGCCGAACGATGGATAGCTGGTGACCGGCTCGCCGTCGGGGGCCGACGGCACCTCCATGTGGCAGATGGCGACGTCGGCGCCGGAGACGGTGGCGCGCATCGGCGCCAACATCGGGGCGAAGTCGTAGGCCTTGCCGCCGGTGGCGCCGAGGGCGGCGGCCCGCTCGTCGACCGCGGTGTGCGGGAGCAGGTCGCCGGCGAAGAGGAGGGTGACCTCGTCGGGCCCGGCCGGCGCCGTCGTCGTGGTCGCCTCGGGCCCGGTCGACGAAGTGGTCGCGTCGGTCGACGAGGGCGACGTCGCGGCGACGGGCGACACCTGCGCGGTGGGACGGGTCTGCGCCTGCCAGGCCGCTGACGCGGCCGCGTCGCTGCCGTCCCGGCCGCCGCGCAGGGCCACCGCGGCGAGCAGCACGGCGGCCACGATCACCACGGCCGCGGCCAACAGGGGGAGTCGGCGCTCCGGTGGCACGGTCGGAGGGCGACCGCCCGGTTCTCCCATGACCGGAACGCTACCGGCGCTCCCCCGGCTCCTCGGGGACGGGGGAGCGCACGAGGAGGGCACCGGGACGGCAGCGGTACCGCAACGGGAGCGTCACCCACCCGATCTCCCCGTCGCGGGCGACCCGGAGCCGTCGGGACCGCCCCGACACGGTGATCGCCTCCAGCTCGACGAGATCGAGGTCCCGGGTCTGCCCGGCACCCTTCACCAGCGCTCCGACGACTGCCCGCACGAGGCCCAATCGGCTGGTCGCTCGGGTCACCGCCAGCTGGAGGCGGCCGTCGTCGAGGGCCTGGCGCTCGGGCGCACCGCCGGAACCGTTGTCGTACCGACCGTTGCCGATGAACACGAACGGCGTGCGCACCCGTCGCCGCTCGAAGCCGTCGGAGCCGACGAGGTCGAGGCGGTGGACCGGGAGGTCGCGCAGCACGTGGAGCGACGCGAGCGGGACGGCCCGCACCTTGCCCCAGCCCCGGGCGTCCCGGATGCGGTCGCGCTCGGCGACCATCGTCGGGTAGACGCCGAGCGCCGAGTTGTTGACGAACACCTCGCCGTTGACCTCGCCGACGTCGACCCGGCGGACCTCCCCGCCGACGATCGCCGCGGCCGCACCCTCCAGGTCGTCGGGCAGGCCGAGGTCCTTGGCGAAGTGGTTGAAGGTCCCCATCGGGAGCACCGAGAGCACCACGTCGGTGCCGGCCGCGGCGGCCGCAGCGCAGTTGACCGTTCCGTCGCCGCCGGCCACGACGACCACGTCGGGGCGAGGGTCGGCGGACCAGCTGGACAGCACCGCGTCGGCGAAGCCGTCGGGATCGATCGCCGCCACCGTCGCCTCGGCCCCGGTGGCCGCGAACGCGTCGACGATCCGTTCCACGACGGCATCGGGTCCGTCGACCGACCCGGCACCGGCGTTGACGAGGACGTGGGCCCGCATCGACCGCACGGTACCGGTCGCCGGTCTCAGACCGACGCGAGCACCCGCGGCATGGCGCTGGCCGGGTCCTCGAGGATGCGGTCGTAGAACGCGGTGATGGTGCGGTTGAACGTTCGCGCCTGCTCGACCATGAACAGGTGGGCACCGCCGCGGAGGACGACGAGCTCGGCGCCCGGGATCAGCTCGGCGATCTCCTCGCCGTCGCCCTGGGTCGTGAGGACGTCCTGGCTGCCCGACATCACGAGGGTCGGACGGTCGACCAGGAGCAGCTCGTCGCGGAGCGAGTCGTCCATCTCGATGATGCCTCGGATCTGGGCCACGAAGGACTCCACCGGGACGTTGAACGCCAGCGGACCGAGCACCGCCATCGCCGGCCACAGCCGCTTGAGCGACCGCGGGCCCACCAGCCAGGACAGGTTCCGGCGCACGTAGTCGCGCATGCCGACGGTCTCGGCCTCCTCGATCCAGCGTTCGAGGAGGTCGATGCGCCACCGGTGGTGTCGGCACGCGGTGCAGGCGAGCACGAGGGACCGCACCCGCTCGGGGTGGCGGACCGCGACGGCCTGGCTGATGATCCCGCCCATCGACGCGCCCATGACGTGCGCGGAGCCGTACCCGGCATGGTCGAGGACGGCCATGGCGTCGGCCGCCATCGTCTCGATGCCGTAGGGACCCTCGGGCCGGTCGGACCGGCCGACGCCCCGGTTGTCGACGAGCACGAGGCGGAACCGCGACGCGAGCGTCCGGCGCTGCATCACCCAGCCCCGGGTGTCGGCGCCGAGGCCGTGGATCATGAGGAGCGGTTCGGCGTCACGGGGCCCAGCGAGCTCGTAGGCGATCCGGGTGCCGTCCGATGCGATGGCGTGAGGCACGGTCGATCCCCTATCCCTCGAACGCTTCGGTCACGACGCGGGCGGCGTCGTCGGCTCCGTACTCGGGATTGGTCACCGCGGTGCCGAGGCGGACGACGACGGTGTCGCTGGCCCGGTCGACCTGCACCACCTGCCCGCCCATGCCGAGCGCCCAGAACAGCTCCTCGGGCGCACCGGGCACCATCTGGGCGTTCTTCTGGCCCTTCGTCTGCTCGGTCGAGGTCGGGTTGGTCGCCCCGGCGAGGGTGCCCTTGCGGTTGAGCCAGATCAGGTAGCCGTAGGCGGTGTTCAGCTCCTGCGAGGGGGTCGTGGCCTCGTCGACGTACTCCCCGGAGACGATCTGCTCACCGTCCCAGGTGCCGCGCTGGAGCAGGAGCTGACCGAAGCGGGCCATGTCCCGGCAGGTCGAGCTCAGGCCCATGAAGGCCAGGCCGTTCCCTTCACCGTCGGCCCGCAGTTCCGAGTCGTCCATGCCGATCGGGCCGAGCACCCGCTCCTCGGCGAAGTCCGGGGTCTGCTCGCCGGTCGACACCTGGAGGACCTGCTCCAGGGTCTGGATCGCGGCGTTGTTGTAGGCCCACACCTCGCCGGGCGGGTGCTCCTGGGTCAGCCCGATGGCGAACGCGGTCTTGTCGGGCGCCCGGATCAGTTCGACGTAGTCCTGCACCAGCGACCACGACCGCCCCGAGTCGTTGCTCAACAGGTCGCGGATCGTGACGTCCTCGGAGTCGGTGCCCTTCCACTCGGGGATCTGGTCCGAGGCCGGCTCGCCGATGTCGAGGTCGCCGTCGTCCTGGGCGATCCCGACGAGGATGCTGGTGAGCGACTTCGTGGCCGAGAACACCTCCTGGGTGCTGTCCTCGTCCTTGTCGCCGAAGTACCACTCGCCGGCGATCCGGCCGTGGCGGGCCACGAGGAGGCAGTGGCTGTCCTGGGCCTCGGCGTCGTCGGCCAGCTCCTCGAGGACGGTGGGGTCGAACCCGGCCTCGGTCGGATCGACGGTCTCCCAGTCCACCGCGCCGGTCCCGACCCCTCCGGCGTTCGGATCGTCGGACGCCGCGGTCGGGGTCGAGCCTCCGACGACGGTCGTCGTGGTCCCGCCATCGGCGTCGGCGGCCCCGTCGTCGTCGGAGCCCGAGCAGGCGGCCAGCAGCAGCGCGGCGACCACGGCGACGACCGCCACGGACCGGCGACCGCCCCGGATGGGGTTCCGGCGGGCGCTCACAGCCACAGCCCCGGGACCGATGCGTCGTCGACGAGGGCCTGGACCGCCTGCCGGACCTCCTCGGTCAGCTCGGCCGCGGCGAGCGGCCCGCCCCGCCGGTTCGGGCGGATCGGGCGGCCCACGACCACCCGCCAGTGGCGCCCCAGCTCCCGGCCGAGCACCGCGACGGGCACGACGGGCACCTCGGTGACCAGCGCCGCCTCGATGCGATCGACCTGGAGCTCGCCGACCTGGTCGCGGTCCCGCAGGCGACGGCTCATCGGGAGGCCGACGAGCTGACCGGCCCGCAGCAGGCCGGCGATCTCGTCGGGTCGGTCGACCACGGCACCGAAGCGCCGCAGACCGGGCCCGACCGGCGCCACGTCGACCACGCCCACCGTGCGCACGAAGCGGCCGCTGGCCCGGCGGATCCCGCGGGCCACCACCCACGGTTCGCTGAACCCGAAGCGGCGGTTGAACACGAGGACCGCGCCGCCGGTCGCCGGGAGGCGACCCGCGCCCTCGACGTCGATGTCCCAACGCAGCGACACCGCCGGGTCGGTGAGCGCGACGAGCTCGGGGTCGAGGCCCCACTCGTCGACGTCGTAGGCGCCGCGCCAGCGCCGGTCGAGGTGGCGGAGCGTGGTGCCGCCGGGGAGGCGTCGCAGATCGATCATGTTCATCGGCGGCCGGCCCTCACCGGCGGTCTGACCTCCTGGACGTCGCTCCAGCGGTACAGCTGGTCGACGACGTCGCTGGTCGATCGGGGATCGATGCCGAGCACCTCGTGGGCCCGGCTGCCGTCGGCGCCGGCCCCCCGCACGAGGAGCTCGCGGGTGTGGCTCGGGAGCGGGGCGCCGAGCACCTCGCTGCTCACCGCGGCGAAGCGCCACCCGGGACCGAACACCGGCATGGGGATGCGACGACCTCGACGGACCGCCTGGCTGGCAGTGATCGCGCCGGGGCCGACGACGTTGAGGGGACCGGAACTCGATCCCTTGGCCGCCGCCACGGCCGCCACGGCGGCGTCCTCCTGGTGGATGAGGCTGAACGGCAGCTCGGCGAGCGGTGACACGGCGACGATCGGCAACCGGAGGTACCGGCCCAGCGGGCTCGGGAAGCTGGGGCCGACGATCGGGGCGAACCGGAGCGCCACCACGGGGACGCCGGCGAGGCCGCCCGTCTCGTACGCGAGGTGCTCGACGTGGCTGAGCGAGCGCCCCCACCCGTTCGTCGGGTCGATGGGTGCGGTCTCGTCCGGGCGCATCGACGCGCCACGGCGGCGGCCGTAGACCTCGATCCCGGAGCGGACGACGATGCGCCGCAGGGACCGACACGTCGTGGCGGCCCCGAGCGTCGACACCGCGGAGGCCTGGGTGTTCAGCCGGGCCGGGGTGGCCCCGAAGTGGGCGTGCGGTTCGTAGGCGGCCAGGTGCAGCAGCACCTCGGGGTCGAAGTCCCGCACGACCGACACGATGCGGCGCCGGTCCGTCGGCTCGATCATGTGGAAGTCGGCCCGGTCGATGCGGCGGCGCGGTGGGTAGCCGTCGATGCCCAGGATCTCCGAGACCTCGGGGTCGGCCTCCAGCAGGTTCGCCACGCGCGTCCCGAGCTCGCCGCCCATGCCGGTGATCAGGACTCGCATCGGTCTCCCCCCGGAGTGATCAGTGGCCGTCCTGCTCGGGCCGCAGCGTCGGGAACAGGACGACGTCGCGGATCGTGGCCACGTCGGCCAGCAGCATCACGAGGCGGTCGATGCCGATGCCCAGGCCTCCGGTCGGGGGCAGACCGTAGTCCAGGGCCCGGAGGTAGTCCTCGTCCACCGACATCGCCTCGTCGTCGCCGGCCTCGCCCTGGCGGACCTGGTCCTCGAACCGCTCCCGCTGCACGTCGGGGTCGTTGAGCTCGCTGAACGCGTTGCCCAGCTCGCGGCCGGCCACGATGATCTCGAACCGCTCGGTCATGCCGGGCAGCTCGCGGTGGTCCCGGGCCAGCGGCGACACCTCGGCGGGGTACTCGGTGGCGAACACCGGGTGCCACTGCTCGCCCTCGGCGGTCTTCTCGTAGAGCTCGAGCAGGAGCTTGCCGGCGCCGTAGTGGTCCTCCCACGGCACGTCGTGCTCGTCGCACAGGGATCGCAGTTCGTCGACCGGGGTGTCGAGACCGACCCGCACGCCGATCTGCTCCTCGATCAGCTCGGCCAGCGTGGCCCGCCGCCACGGCAGCGAGAAGTCGATGTCGCGGCCCTGGTAGGAGACCGTGGTCGACCCGGTCAGCTCCTCGGCGAGGAACGAGACGAGCTGCTCGGTTAGCGCCATCACGTCGTGCCAGTCGGCGTAGGCCTCGTAGAGCTCGAGCATCGTGAACTCGGGGTTGTGGCGGGGCGACAGGCCCTCGTTGCGGAACACCCGGCCGATCTCGAACACCTTCTCGAACCCGCCGACCACGAGCCGCTTGAGGTACAGCTCGGGCGCGATGCGCAGGTAGAGGTCGATGTCGAGCGCGTTGTGGTGGGTGACGAAGGGCTTGGCGTGCGCGCCGCCGAGGACGGGGTGGAAGATCGGGGTCTCGACCTCCAGGAAGCCCCGGTCCTCCAGCCAGCGTCGGGTGAGCGAGACGAGGCGGCTCCGGAGCTGGAACGTGCGACGGGCCTCGTCGGTCACCCACAGGTCGACGTAGCGCTGGCGGTAGCGGGTGTCGGCGTCGCTGAGGCCGTGCCACTTGTCGGGGAACGGGCGTCGGGTCGGCGCCAGCAACGTCCAGTCGAGGACCTTGATCGACAGCTCGCCCTTGCGGGTGGTCATCACCTCGCCGCGCACACCGATCCAGTCGCCGAGCGACAGCTTCCCGAACTCGTCGAAACGGGGGGTGACGTTCGCCGGCGCGAACAGCTGGATGCGACCCGAGGAGTCCGCGAGCTGGCCGAACACCAGCTTCCCCTGGCCCCGACGCAGCATCAGGCGGCCGGCGACGGTGACCTCGGTGCCGGTCTCGACGCCGGGCTCCAGGTGGCCGTACTCGGCGGCGAGCCCGGCCGCGGTGGCGTCGGGTTCGTAGCGGTACGGCACGTCGCGGGGTTCGGTCACAGGTCGCTCCGGTTCGGGCGCCGGCCCCCGGCGCTGGGGGTCCAGCCTGCCCGGTGCACCGGACCCGGGACCAACCAATCGCTTCAGGTGGACGCGTTGCGGCGGAAGACCAGGCGCAGGCCGTGGAGGGTGAGCCACGGCTCGACACGGTCGATCGCCCGGGTGTGCGGCGCGACGAGGGTGGCCAGCCCACCGGTGGCGATGACCGTCGGTGTCCCCAGCTCGGCGGCGATCCGGTCGCAGATCCCGTCGACCATGCCGGCGGTGCCGAACACGGCGCCGTTCTGGATCGAGTCGACCGTCGTCCGGCCGATCACGCCCCGGGGTTCGACCAGCTCGACGCGGCGCAGCGCCGCAGCCCGGGTGTAGAGCGCGTCGAGGCTGATCTCCAGCCCGGGGGCGATCACCCCGCCCAGGTACTCGCCCCGCGACGAGAGGGCGTCGAAGGTCGTCGCCGTACCGAAGTCGATGACGATCGCGGGGCCGGACGTGAGGTCGAGCGCCGCCACCGCGTTGGCGATGCGGTCGGCACCCACCTCGCGGGGGTTCTCGGTGAGGATCGGCAATCCGGTCTTCACGCCAGGTTCGATGACCACCGGGCGGAACCCGAAGTACTTGTGGGTCATCTCCCGGAACGCCGCCGTGCTCCGGGGCACGACCGACGAGATGGCGATGCCGTCGATGTCGTCGTCGAAGGAGAACCCGTGGAAGCCGAGGAACTCCTGGATCACGAGGGCGTGCTCGTCGGAGGTCCGCTCGGACTGGGTGGCGATGCGCCAGTGGTCGACGAGGTCGGTGTCGATGGCGCCGTCGGCCCGGTTGCCGTCGGGCTCGAAGTCGTCGTCGGGCCCGGCGAAGAGCCCGATCACCGTCTGGGTGTTGCCGATGTCGATGGCGAGCAGCATCGGACCGGTCAGCCCCGGTGGACGTCGATGTCGAGGCCGATGTCGAGCACCGTGACCGAGTGGGTGAGCGACCCGCTGGAGACCACGTCGGCGCCGGTGTCGGCGTAGTCGCCGACCGTCTCGAGCGTGATGGTGCCCGAGACCTCCATGAGCGCCCGGCGGGTGCCGTGCTCGAGGGCGTGGGCATCGGCCACCTCGACCGCGTCGCGCACGAGCGACGGGCCCATGTTGTCGAGCAGGAGCGCGTCGGCACCGGCGTCGAGCGCCCGACGCACCTGGTCGAGGGTCTCGCACTCGACGTGCACCGTGCGGCCCGGCCAGCGGTCGCGGGCCGCGGCCACGGCCTCCTCGATGCCCAGCGCGGTGAGGTGGTTGTCCTTGAACATGACCCAGTCGCTGAGGTTCCCGCGGTGGTTGCGGGCGCCGCCGGCCCGGACCGCGGCCTTCTGGAGCGCCCGGAGTCCGGGGATGGTCTTGCGGGTGTCCCACACGCGCAGCGGCGCCGCCGCCTCGACGAAGGCGCGGGTCCGGGTGGCGATGCCGCTCAGGTGACCCAGGAAGTTCAGGGCGGTCCGCTCGGCGGTGAGCACCGGCGCCAGCGGGCCCTCGACGGTGGCCAGCACCTCGCCGGCCGACACCGCGTCGCCGTCGGCGACGTGCCAGGTGACCACCACCGACGGGTCGACCTGCCGGAACGTCTCGTCCACGCACCCGGTGCCGGAGACCACCCCGTCGGTGCGGACGACGAAGCGGGCCACGGCTCGGGCCGACGCCGGGAGCAGCGACGCCGACAGGTCGCCCAACGGCATCGTGTCCTCGGCCAGCGCCGCCGCCACCAGGTCGCGCACCACGCCCGGCGGCGGATCGAGATAGCTCACTCCCGGTGCTCCTCGCGTCGGCGGACTCGGGCCCGGTCCGATGGTTCGGCCGACGGACGGGCCGATGGGTCGGCCGCAGACGCTACCGGACCACCCCGGGACCGGCCCGATCGCTGGGTTCAGTTGAAGCCGCGTGCGTCCTGCTTGAGGGCGGTGTCGACGCTGACGGCCGAGGCCACCACGAGCGCACCCAGCGTGCCCTCCAGCGGCCGGTGGACCTGCACGACGTAGTTGTCGGCCTGCGTGAACACCGAGCGGGCCAGACCGCCGTAGGTCTTGGTGATCCTGGCGATCTCCTGGTCGGAGCCGTCGCGGATCGAGAAGTTCCACGCCCGCCAGTTCTCGCCGTTGATCGACCCGATCCGCTCCGGGCCGACCATGAGGCCGAACCGGATCTTGCCCATCATGTTCTCCTGCACGATCTGGCCGATCTCGGTGCCGCCGCCGTCCTGCACGATGATCCGCGACTTCATCACCTTGGCCGGTCGCGTGAGCTGCAGTTGGACCACGCCGTGCGCGTCGACGACCTGGAGCTTGTGGGTGAGGAACTGGTCCATCGACGTGAGCACCCGCATCACCTTCTTGGCGGTGCTCTGACCGACCTGTCGCACCGCACCGATCTGGTTCCCGTGCTGGTCGCTGATCGCGTACTCGTTGTTGACCTCGATGATCTTGGCCTTCTGGTTCACCACCAGGACGGGCTCGGAGAACAAGGTGCCGCCGCCGGTGACCGACCCGACCTGGACCCCGGCACGATCGAGGCCCTTCTGGAACCGGGCCGCGGTGACGTCGCGCTGGGGGACGACGCCCGGGCCCTGGACCGGGTCGACCGACTGGCGGCCGTGGTCGCTCACCTGGTCGGACCACGTGGTGCCGTCGTACCACCGGTACTCGTGGCGACCCGTGGGGTCGGGGTACCAGTTCGGGCCGTGCTGGCTGCCGTCGCTCATCGCCTTCGCGCTCCCTGGCTCGGATCGTCGATGCCGAACGCTACGCGCTCACCGCTCCGGCGTCGGCACGGCGCGGCCGGTACCGGTCAGACGAACACGATCCGGTGGAGGAACGCGGGGTCGGTCTCGGGGAAGTCGTCCCGGGTGTGCGCCCCACGGCTCTCGCGACGGCGGGCGGCGGCCTCCACGGTGGCCCGGCCGACGGTGGCCAGGTTGCGGACCTCGTGGTCGGCCACCGACGAACCGACCGGCAGGGCGAGCACGTCGTCGACCGCCTTGGCGGCGACGCCGAGGCGATCAGCGTCCCGGAGCACCCCGGCGTTGTCGGTGAGCGCACGCTGCAGGCCGCGCCGCACCTCCCCGGTGGAGACGCCGTCGACCGGCGGATCCGCCGACGGCTGTTCGGTCGACCGCGTGGAGAGGCGGACGAACCGACCACCGATGACGCCCGAGGGGACGACGTCGGGGCGGTCGGGATCCATGCCGAGCACGGTGCGCATGGCGCCGGTGGCCGACGGTCCGCTCACCCCGTCCTCGATCGCCTCGACCGCCCGGGGCCCGAACACCATGCCCTCCAGGAGCGAGTTCGACGCCAGGCGGTTGGCCCCGTGCACCCCGGAGCAGCAGGCCTCGCCCGCGGCCCAGAGACCCGGCAGCGACGACGACCCCCGCAGGTCGGTCACGATGCCACCGCAGGTGTAGTGCGCGGCGGGCGCGACCGGCAGCCAGTCCTTCGACGGATCGAGGCCGACCGAACGCAGGTCCCGGGCGATGTTGGGGAACCGCTGGTCGAAGTCCTCCAGCCCGGTGGCATCGAGGAACACGTGGTCTGCACCGAGCTCCTGCATCCGCCAGGTCTCGGCCCGCGACACGACGTCGCGGGGCTGCAGCTCGTCGACGAACCGCTCCCCCGTCGTGTCCCGCAGCAGCGCACCGTGGCCCCGCAGGGCCTCGGTGAGCAGCGGCCGGGGCATCGTCTCGACCGACAGCGCGGTGGGGTGGAACTGCACGAACTCGATGTCGGCCACCGCGACCCCGGCCCGAAGCGCCATGGCGATGCCGTCACCGGTGGCCTCGACCGGGTTTGTGGTGACGGCGTAGAGCTGGCCGGCGCCGCCGGTGGTGACGAGCACGTTCGCGGCTCGGACCGAGTGGACGGTGCCGTCGGCGAACAGCGCGGTGACGCCCCGGCAGCGGCCGGCCTCGACGATCAGCTCCAGCGCGAACGCGTGCTCGTGGATGGCGGCCGCGGTGCGCTGGACCGCAGCGACGAGCGCTCGCTCGACCTCGGCCCCGGTGGCCGAGCCGCCGGCGTGGACGATCCGGGGCAGCGTGTGGCCGCCCTCGCGGGCCAGCTCCAGCTCGCCCGCGCCGTCGCGGTCGAACATGGCGCCGAGCGCGATCAGCTCGTTGACCCGGGCGGGCCCTTCGTCGACGAGCACCCGGACCGCCTCGGCGTCGCACAGGCCGGCCCCGGCCGCCAGCGTGTCGGCGAGGTGGAGGTCCGTGGAGTCCGGGTCGCCGCCGAGCACCGCGGCGACGCCGCCCTGCGCCCACCGGGTGGTCGCCTGCGGCAGCTCGCCCTTGGTGAGCACGCCGACCCGCATCTGGTGGGTGCCCGCGGCACGCACCGCGGCGGAGAGCCCGGCCACGCCCGAGCCCAGCACCAGGAGGTCGAGTTCGTCGTCGATCATGGGACCGGGCCGTCGTGCGGCGTCGACCGGGTGGCCGGCGCCGTCGCGATCAGACGTGGGGGACCTCGACGTAGCGCCGCGGGGCCGGCGTCTCGAGGGCGGCCAGCGCGGTCGCGGTGGCCTCGTCGACGATCGCGTTGGCGGTGTCGACGTGGACCACGGTCGGCTCGAAGCCGTCGAGCTCGCTCTGGTCGTAGTCGGCGTAGCTGATGAGGATCACCTTGTCGCCCGGGGCGACGAGGCGGGCCGCCGCCCCGTTGAGGCAGATGTCGCCGGAGCCGCGCACGCCCTCGATGACGTAGGTCTCGAGGCGGGCGCCGTTGTCGATGTCGACGATCGCGACCTGCTCGAACTCCATGAGGTCCGCCGCGTCCATGAGGTCACGGTCGACCGTGACCGACCCCACGTAGTGCAGGTTGGCGTCGGTCACCGTGGCGCGGTGGATCTTGCTCTTCATCATGCGTCGGCGCATCTGCTGACGTCCTTTCGTGGTGGACGCCGGTCTCCCGGTCGCCCCCTCTGGGGATGTGCAACATCCTGCCGTGTCCAACACCGCCCCACCCAATCGGCATTCCCGTTCCGCACCGACGCGCGCGTTCCCAACCTTGAAGCGCACCCGATGGCGTCCGTACGTTCCGCCGACCGGCCCCCACGTCGACGGCTGCCGGGAGGGTGCAGAGTTCGATGGACGACGGATCCAGTTCGGCCACTGGCCAGGTCAGGGGCTCGGACGTTGGCTGAGACCTGGGCGTGTCAGACCTGCGCGACCACGAACGGCTCCGCCGCCGCGCGCTGCCAGGTGTGCGGTGCCGCGCCCACCGGGTTCGTTCAGACACCCGATCAGCCCCGACCACCGCTCGCCCTCGTACCGGTCCACCGACGGGAGTCAGGATCGGCGCAGCCGCAGCCCGGGGCGCCGGTCCCGACCGGCCCGGCACGGTACCCCTCGGCCCCACCTCCAACCCCCGCCCGATCCGTCGCCCGCCCCATCGCGATCGCGATCGCGCTGGGTTGCGTCGCCGCGCTCATCGGCGTCGGTGCGTTCGTGATCGCTGGGGGGAACGACCAGGACCATGTCGCAGGGGCCTCGTCGACCGACGACTCCACCCTCGAGCCGGGCGACGCCGGGCAGGACGAGTGGAGCTCACCCACGAACGAGGACCTCGGAGACGACGACGAGGACCCCGTGGTGATCGTGACGACCCCGACGACCGAACCCGTCGCCGCGACGCGACAGGCGCAGCTCTGGGCCAGGACGGCCAAGCTGCGCGACGCGCCCCGGCTCGACGCGACCGAGATCCGCACGTTCACCGACGAGGAAGGGCGGGCGGTCACCGTGATCGGTGCGCTGGACGCCGGCTGGTACGAGGTCGAGATCGACGGCATGCACGGATTCCTCTACGGCGGGCTCGTCACGCCCCCGGACCCCGGGCACTGTGTCCTGCTCATGGGTGACGGCTGGCCCTACGCCAAGCAGTCGACCCGGGTGATCGTGTCGATCAGCCCGAGCGGCGACCTCGTGGCGACCCTGCCCGAGGGTGGAGAGGTCGTCGTCACCTCGGGCGACATCCGCGATCAGCAGTGCGCGTAGGTCGACGATGAGCGACGACGACATCTGGTCCGAGGAGCGCAGCCCGCGACCGCCGCCTCGACGGGCCAGCCCTCGCGAGAACACGCCCGACGCCTCACCGGCACGGGTCGGCGAGCCATCGGTGCGTTCGCGCCGATGGCTCGTTCCCGTGGCGGCGCTGGTGACAGGCGCAGTACTGGGCGGAGTCGGCGCCACCGCCGCCGCGAACCGTTCCGACGCAGGAGCGAGTGCACGTCCGACCGCGACCGCGACCAGCTCCACCTCCCCCGCGACCACCAGCGAACCGTCACCCACCGTCCCCCCGTCCACCACGACGACGGCCGTGGCCGCAGACCCGACCCCGAACGCCCCGAACGACCTCGCAGCAGCCGAAGCCCTCGCCCCACTGACCCTGCCCTCGGACTGCGGCCTGCCGTTCGGAGTCGCCGAATCGCTCCCCAACGGGGAGCGCGCGTACCGGGGCGGGGTGCACGAGGGGATCGACTTCATCTGCGGTGAGCGAGGACGCGACGCGGTCGCCGCCCTCGACGGGCAGGTCGTGATGGCGAACCAGAGCTACGAGGACCCGACGAACGCCGAACGGGAGGAGATCCTCGCCACCGCCAAGTCGCTCGGCTACACGCCGCCGTGGACGCTGGCGATGCTCTTCGGGCGGGTCGTCGTCATCGACCACGGCATCCGACCCGACGTGGGACACGTGGTCACCATCTACGCGCACCTCGAACAGATCGCGCCGGGCATCCAGCCGGGTAGACACGTCACCGCGGGCCAACGGCTGGGCGAGATCGGCAACCGTGGCACCGAGACCGCCGCCACCGGTGGGACCCGCCCGCAGTCGCTCCACCTGCACTGGGAGATCCACGTGAACGGGCACTTCCTCGCCGAGGGAGCCAACCTGCAGGAGACCGACGAGATCTACCGCAAGCTGTTCGGACGATGACGCGCACGCCCTGCCCGACGTGCGGAACGGCCAACGACGGACGGTTCTGCATCGTCTGCGGTGCCGACACCGCTGCGGCGGGAGGGCGTCCGCCATCGGACGGAGCGAACGACGCCACGGGCTCGGTGACGAGGATCCAACCGGTCACCCCCGTCCCGCCCCCGGCACCGAGCCTGGTCCCGGTCGCCCAGCGCGGAACGGCGCCTCCGCCCCCAGAACACGAACCTCCGCAGCCGAAGCACACGGCACGAATCATCGCCGCGGTCGCCGCCGTCGCGATCGTGGCCGCAGGTGCCGGCGCGGCGCTCGCCGCGGCCGGGAGCGGTGACAAGACGGCGCCGCCGGCGAGCACCGCGGCACCGAGCCGCACGACCAGCAGCGTCGACGACACGTCGGACGAGCGACCCACGACCACCCCGCCCACACCGGTCGTGACGACGACCGATCCGGTGCCGCAGACCTCCACCACGATCGCCGAGCCGCCGCCGACGCCCTCGACCACCCCACCAGCCGCGTCCTACCCCACGCACACGGTGATGGACGATCCCGCCCACCTCGTCCAGATCTGGCTCCCGGAGGTCATGGCGGAGCTGCCGACCGGCGATTCCACAAGGATCTGGACCTTCGAGGACGTGACGTTCCGGTGGGTCGACGACGGCCCTGGATCGGCCGGCGATGCGCTGGCGCTCCACGACTCACTCGTGCGGGAGCTGCGAACGGTGAGCACGGACACGATCGGGGCCCAGAGCGACCAGGACGGGGCCTTCATCGTGTCGGGCCACATGTTCGACGGCACCATCGTCTACCACCGGTACAAGATCCGGTGCGGGGACCTGGTCGGCTACAGCATCGAGGTCGCCCCGAACCCCAGCGCGGCATCGGACCGCATCGGCGGGCAGATCCCCAACGACCTCTACTCGACGACCGCTGACGGGGACGCCATGGGCGGCGTCCACCCGGTGTGCTGAGACCAGGGAGAGAAGAAGGCGATGGACGACGGCCGAGGCCACCACACGAGCGACGGAACGCCACCCGTAGGCGGAGGCGGTCCGTCTGCCGGGCCTCCCCCGCCATCGAGGCGGAACGTGACCGGCGAAGCCCGCTTCGGCGTGATCAGACCAGCCGGGAGCCCTGCGCCTCGAGACCCTGCCGCTCCGCCAGGGTGGCCCCCGGGCCCTCCCGGCGCGTCACCGGCCCAACCGATGCCACCGGGACCCGATCCGGCCCTGCTGGTGCCGATCGCACCGGTCGAACGCGCGAGCGGCACCGGGCCGTACGCACCGCCTCCCGTGCCGGGCACCTTCGGTCCCGCGTCCATGCCGAGCGCGGTGCCCGCACCGGTGCAGGGCCAGCGCCGGTCGAACTCGATCACGACCGGGCTCGTGGCCGGCGTCATCGGAGGCATGCTCGGCTTCGCCTTGAGCAACCTGCAGGGCGACCTGCCCCTGGATGCGTCGAAGTCGGACCTCAACCTGTACAGCGCGTGGTGGACGGCGCTCATCGGGGCCGGTATGGCGCCGGTCATGGCCGCGTGGTCGTCGGCGACCTCCGGTGCATCGGAACAAGCCGTCCGTCGAGCCGGTCTCGGCGTGGTGATCGGTGGCGCGGCCGGCTTCGCCGGCGGGTACCTGGGCCAAATGCTCTACACCTCGATGCTCGAAGGCGCGGACACCTACGAGGAGCTCGAGAGCACGGTTCTGCAGGCACGGGTCCTCGGGTGGGGGCTGTTCGGCGCGTTCCTCGGCCTCGGCGTGGGGATCCTCTTCGGCCCTCGCCGCGTCTTCAACGGCCTCGTCGGCGGCGCGATCGGTGGCGCGGCAGGTGGGTTCGTCTTCCAGAAGATCAGCGAATCCGCCACCGACGACACCGGCCCGCAGTTCTGGGGGATCGTGGCGATCGGCCTCGCGATCGGCGTCGCGGTCGGTGTCATGGATCGGTTGCTGCGCCAGTTCTGGCTCCAGGGTCTCACCGGGCCGCTGCGCGGCCGGGAACTGATCCTCTTCAAGCTCCGGACGACCATCGGATCTGCGGCCGGATGCGACATCGTCATCGCCAACGACCCGGAAGCCCACCCGACCCATGCCGCGCTCGAGGTGCAGGGGCAGACGATGTCGGTGCAGCCCCTCGGCCCCGTCCTCGTCGACGGGGTCCCGGCCGTTGGCCAGACCGTCGTCCGCTCCGGCCAGGTCCTGACCATCGGACGAAGCACGTTCACCGTCGGCCAACGAGCCGCGAGCAGTTCGGCGCCGTTCCGATGAGCGCGCACGCGGGCCGAGAACGCACCCTTCCCCTTCGGTACCATCACGCCGCCAGAGGGAGGCATCGGCGCACGCCGCGCTGTTCGGAGGGGGTGAGCCATGCGGCAAGGTGACGTCCTGAACGGCTACCGGATCGACACCGCACCGACCAACGCCGGTGGCGGGATGAGCCAATGGGCGTTCGGCAGCAAGGAGGGCGGCGAGTACTTCGTCAAGATGTTCCTGTCGCCGAAGTACCCGACCGACGACGGTCCCGGGAGCGAGGAGGCGAAGTCACGCAAGCGCGCGGTCTGCCACACGTTCGAACGTCGTCACGTCGAGATCGCACGGAGGCTCGATCCGTCCAAGCCCGGCGCCGGGAACCTCGTGGTCCCGTGCGACTTCTTCCGCGTCGAGTCCACCTACGTCAAGGTCATGCCCAGGGTGCGTGCCGCAACGCTCCCCGACGCCCATCGCCTGTCCGGCTACCAGATCCTCGTGCTGCTCAGAAGCCTGGCGTTCAGCCTGCGGATGCTCCACAGCGAGGGCGTGGTGCACGGTGACATCAAGCCCGACAACGTGATGGTCGAACAACCGAACGCCGAGCTCTTCGTCTCGAAGCTGATCGACTTCGACGAGGCCTACGTGGTCGGCGAGCCGCCGTTGCCCGAGCACATCGTCGGCGACCCGATCTACTACTCGCCCGAACTGCTGCGCTACATCAAGCGCGACGAACGCCTGCCCGAGGACGCGCTCGGGCCCGCGTCCGACATGTTCTCGCTCGGCCTGTTCCTGCACCACTTCCTGACGGGACGGATCCCCGGGTTCGACCGGAGTCGTGCCAACTACCCCGCCGAGGCGATCCTCGCCCGCAACCCGCTGGAGATCGCCAGCGTCCCGACGGTGATGCAGCCGATGATCGCGCGGATGCTGGCGTTGGTCCCCGATCGCCGCCCGGACATCGAGGAGTTCATCCAGTTCCTCGCCGACGTCGACCAGGACGCGTTGGTGCCGCCGCCGATCCCGGTCGCTCCGCCGGCCCGACCAGCGGCACCCACCGCGCCATCGGCGCCCGCTTCGCCCTCGTCACCGGCCAGGCCGGCTCCCGCCGCGCCTGCGCCGACCGCAGCCCCGTCCACCCACCCACCCGCTCCCGCCACGCCAGCACCCGCCACCCCGGCCGCCGGTGGGCTCAGGAGCACGATGGGTCGCCGACGTCCCCCGACCGGTGACCCGACGCCCGAGAGCAAGGACCCTCGATGACCGATCACGAACCGGACCAGACCCGCTGGGCGCCCGCCGACCCCGATTCGAACACCGTGCCCCGGACACCACAGGAGCAGGCGCCCATCGACGACGTCCCGGGCCCCGCTCCGGACACGGGCGTCGACCCCACGGGCTGGGCCGCGTCGCCCACTCCCGATGCGCCCTCCGCCGCGCCGCCACCGCCGGCGGGCGGCGTCGACGCGGCCTACCTCCCGCCACCGGAGATGTACGCCGGTGGCGGCACGAGCCAGTACGGCATGAACCTGGGCTACGCGGTCGACATCGTGTTCGTGATCGACATCACCGGTTCGATGACCCCCGTCATCGAACAGGTCAAGGCCGGAGCCATGTCGTTCCACGACCGACTGCTCCAGACCATGGCCGAGAAGGACAAGTTCGTGAGCAGCCTCCGGCTCCGCGTCGTCGCGTACCGCGACTACTACGACAACCCGGCGGACGCGCTCTTCCACACCCCGTTCTTCGAGCTCCCCGAGCACGTCCCCCACTTCCACACCTACGTGTCCGGGCTGTTCGCGGACGGCGGCGGCGACGAACCCGAGTCGGGCCTCGAAGCGCTCGGCGTGGCGATGGCGTCGGAGTGGGAGCGCGGCATGGATCGCCGACGCCATGTGGTGGTGCTGTTCACCGACGCCTCGGCCCACCCGCTCGAGGCGTCGCACGGCCGGGCGGTCCCCGGCTACCCGACGCACGTGCCGAACACCTTCGATGCCCTCACCGACCAGTGGGACGACCCGCAGGGCTACGTCATGGAGTTCGCCGCCAAGCGGCTCCTGCTCTACGCCCCCGACGTGTACCCGTGGAACGTCATCTCCGCCAACTGGGACAACGTCCTGCACTACCCGTCACGGGCCGGCCAAGGGCTCAACGAGATCGAGTTCGGCCAGATCGTCGACGCCATCGCCGGAAGCGTCTGAACCATGGAGGGCGGGATGAACAAATGGTGCAGCAGGACCGGGCCGGGAAGCCCGTCGAGCGACGGCCGAACCGCGCCTCGGGCGACCCGGTGGCGCCGGGTCCTCGTTCCCCTCGCGGTCGTGTGCAGCGTCATCGGTCTGGCGTCGTCGCCGACCCTTGCCAGAGGGCCGCGCGAGCCGGACGACACCACGACGACGACCGTCGATCCGGGCGATCCGTTCATCGATCCGGTGACCTGCTCCTACGTCCCGACGCCGACGCCCATCCCGGTCGTCGTGCTGCAGGACGGTCCTGCACCCACGGCCACGCCCATCGAAGATGGATCGCTGTTCGAGCGGGTCGACGTCGACGTCACCGACATCGACGTCAGCCCGGATCTGGAAGCTTCGATCCGTCGGGAGCTCGTCGAGCGCGACATCGCATCGGGCAGTCCCTACGTGGTCCTCTACCCGGCATCCTCCGACCTTCTCACCGGGCTGGCGAACGGTTTGCCGGGCGCCAACGCCGACATCCTCATCCTCGTGAGATCCAGCGACATCACCTCGGTCCAGCTCGTGCAGGAGTGGAAGAACCTCATCGCCACCCGGGCCCCGACGTCGGCCGATGCCGATGCGACCGTCGGTGTGATCCCGTCGGACACGACCGACGAGCAGGTGACCGGCACGACCTCCACCTCGACGGTCCCGTCGACGTCGGAGGTCGCCACCACCGAGCAGGCGACGTCCTGGACCCTCACGGTCGAGCCGGCACCGGCGTCCGGCACGACGTGGCCGTCGCCGGATTCCACCGTCGAGGTGGACCTCCTCGACGCCGACGGGCGCCTCCAGGCCTCGTGCGAGCTCCGCCCCGACCCCGACGGCTCCACCTCGGGGTTTCCGGCCACGTTGACGGTGGATGGCGCCCCGGAAGGCGCCCGCGTGCAGATCACTCGGGACGGGTCATCCGTCGCCGTCGTCGATCTCGTCGCGTCGACCGACTGCGAAGGCGACCCCTTCTCGTGCGCCGCGGACGCTGACGTCACGGTGCCGACCGTGCAGGCGGCCGACGACACATCGTCAGGGTCCTCGCCCTTCATGCTCCTCCTCGTGGGGCTGGGTGGCGTCGCGCTCGGGGCCGGCGCCCTCACGCTGGCCCGCAGGTTCGACGACGGCCCCGACGGGCCGGTCCCCGCGTTCGCGGGGGGACCACCTCCCAACTTCGGTGGCCCGTACGGCCAGCCGCTACCTCCAGCAATCCCACCACCAGCGCCACCACCCGCCGGCCCCACCGCGTTCCCCGTGGTGTCGGCGCCCGGGACCGCCCCGGTCCCTCCCCGGCCGGCACCGCCCGGCTGGACCGGCGCGGTACCGCTGGACCGTTCGATCCGGCTGGGCGAGCTGGGGTTGAACCGACTGCTCCCGATCGACCTGCCGGCCGGGAGGGCCTGGGCGTACGAAGCCGCCGGGGTCCTGGCCGCCGCCGGATGGCTCGAGAAGAAGGAGGGGCGCGGCGAGGACGCCGAACCGACGTTGCTCGTCCACGAGGACGGGCGCGCGATCCTCGGCGCCTTCGACGGCACCGGGGGTGCCGGGGCCGCCGTGGCCCGGCGGCTCCGTGATGGCACCGAGCTGACCGGCGCCTACGTGGGCGCCCGGATCGTGCGCGACCTGACCGAGACGTGGGGACTCCGCCGACTCGAGAACGGACCGGTCGGCGACCCGAACGACCTGACCCAGCTCCTCGCGCAGGCGTTGCGCGACGAGGCGACGAGCCTTCCCCCGTCGGGTGGCGTTCGGGGATCGCTCAGCAGGGTCCTCCCGACCACCGCCGCGGTCATCGCGATCACGCCCCGACCCGACCGGGCGACGTGGGCGGAGGCGATCTGGGCCGGTGACTCACGGGCGTTCGCGCTGACCCCGAACCACGGTCTCCAAGCACTCACCGTCGACGACACGCGCGAGACCGACGCGCTGGCGCTGATCCGCAACGACCAACCGATGACGAACCTGATCTCGGCCGACCGACGGTTCCACCTGAACCACCGGGCGATCGAACGCACCGGGCCGGCCGTCTTCATGGTTGCCACCGATGGGTGCTTCGGGTACGTCCCGACCCCTGCGCACTTCGAGCACCTCGTGCTCGGGGCGCTGATGGACGCGGATCATGTCGCACGGTGGCCCGAGCTGATCCTCGGCCGCCTGGCAGAGGTGGCAGCGGACGACGTCTCGTTCGCGCTGGTCACCACCGGGTTCGACGGGTTCGCGGCGCTCCGCGAGGCGTTCGAGGCTCGCTACGAGTACCTCGACCGGGAGCACTGGCGACTGTTCGCCGACGCCTCTGATCCGGGCGATCGCGAGCGGCTTCGCGAGGCGTCGTGGGCGGTCTACCGGGAGCGGTACGAGGCCCTGATGGATCGGCCCGACGCTGCGGACGGTTCCCCAGGAGCGGGCCGCTGAGCGCGAGGCTTCGAGCCGGACCTTCGACGCGAGCTCAGGACCGGTCGGCGCTGGAGTCCACGGCTCGGACGGGCACCGCGAGGTTGTCGAGGAGTCGGGTGCGGCCGAAGTGGGCGGCAATCAGCAACCGCTGACCCGGGCCGAGGTCGTCGACCGGTTCGAGCGTCGTCGCGTCGACGACCTCCGCGTAGTCGAGCTCCGCGAGCGCTTCGGAGTCCACCCGATCGATCATCACCTGCCGGACGTCGGTGGCCGGCGCACCCGAGGTGGCCGCCGTCGCCGCCGCTCGAAGCGCCTCGTGGAGCACCGGTGCGGCAGCTCGCTGTGCCTCGTCGAGGTACACGTTGCGGCTCGACATCGCCAGGCCGTCCGCCTCGCGCACGATCGGGCAGCCGACCACCTGGACGGGGATCGAGAGGTCCGATGCCAGCCGTGTGACCACGGCGAGCTGCTGGAAGTCCTTCTCGCCGAAGTATGCGCGACCGGGCCCGACGATGGAGAAGAGCTTCGTCACCACCGTGGCGACCCCGGCGAAGTGCTCGGGGCGCGACGCACCCTCGAAGTTCCGAGTGATCCGATCGACCGTGACCGTGGTGAGCACCGGACCACCCGGGTACATCTCCTCGACCGTCGGGTTGAGGACGTGGGAGACGCCCCGGTCGGCACAGATCGCGAGATCCCGGTCGAGGTCTCGCGGGTAGGTGCTCAGATCCTCGTTCGCCGCGAACTGGAGCGGGTTGACGAAGATGCTCGCCACCGCGACGTCGTTCTCGGCCGCCGCGGCCGACATCAGCGACGCGTGCCCGTCGTGCAGGTATCCCATCGTCGGGACGAAGCCGACGGTCCGCCCGCGACGTCGCTCGTCGTCGAGCGCGCTCCGGAACGAGGCGATGGAGTCGTGCACGTCGACCATGCGGCGAGGTTACGGGAGGACAACCCCGGCATCGATCCGCCTCGGGCCAGGGTTCGATCGGTCGACGCGTAGGATCCGGAGAGCGGGACGACGGGAGAGATCACACCGATGACGGATCCTTCGCCGGGCGACGGCGGCACCGAGCACCACACCACCCAGGACGGCCCCGGTGCCGTGCCACCGCGGCCGCCGGCCCGGCCGTTCCTCAACGCACCGGGCGGCGCGTTCGATCCGGCCCGCGGACGGTCCTCGAGCGGCCCCGGCTTCCCCGACGGTGCCGCCGGAACAGCGGCGGACGGAGCGCAGTCGATCGTTCCAGTGGTGTCGGTGACGAGGGGAAGCCGTTCCCCGGCTCCACCGACCACACCCGCACCGACCCCCTACCCGGTCGGTTCGCGCCCCTCGGCTCCGCCAGGGGTCCACGCCACGTCGGCGCCCGCCGCCGCCCGGACCGGAGACGGCTCGACCGGGGCCGCCGTCCTGAGCCTGCTCGGTCGGTCGAGCACCGTCTCCGGAGCGCTGGCCGGTGCCCTCGCCGGCCTCCTCGGTTGCCTTGTCCAGGGGACCTTCGTCCCGCCGCCTGAAGACACCAGCGGTGGAAGTTCGGCCGGGACGCTCGCGATACTGCTCACCACCCTCACCGCCGGTCTCCTGGCGGCCTGGCCCCACATCACCGCGCGGGCGTGGGCCAAGGCCGGGATTCGCCTGCTGATCGGTGCCGGCGTCGGCGCGGTCGCTGGAGCGGTCGCCCTCGTCGCTGCGAACGGCTACTTCGCGGCTCGGGTCGGTGACTACGAGTACGTCCCGCTCGGGGTCACCATCGTCATCTGGGTCGCCATCGCGACGGCGGCAGGGGTCGGCGCCGGCCTGCTGCGGTCATGGCGGGGCGTCCTCAGCGGGCTGGGTGGCGGGGTCGTCGGCGGCGCGCTCGGCGGCCTGATGTTCTGGAACCTGCAGGAGCCGTACGCCGGAGCGGACTACGGCCTCATCATCGACGGCACCGAATCGAACACCTTGCTCACGGTCATCGTGGCGGCGACCACCATCGGCATGTGCATCGGAGCGGCCGAGCGCGTCGCACGTCGCGCCTCACTGACCATCATCGAGGGCAATGCCCGGCGGACCATCAACCTCGACCGACGGTCGACGACCATCGGCAGTTCGACGACCTGTCCGATCGTCATCCGCGACCCGTCGGTCGCCCCACAGCACCTGACCATCTCGATCGATGACGCTGTGGTCACCGTGACCGCGCACGCACCGGTGTTTCACCTCAACGGGGACGAGATCACGTCACCGACCTTCCCGGTCCGACCGGGAGACTTCCTGCGCGTCGGCGGGACCACCATCCGTTTCGACGGCACCGCCCCTGACGGCCCCGGTCCCGCTGGGTGAACGCGTCAGGACGGGGAGTTCTCCCCATATCCCGTCCGCCCGCGCATCGGTACCGTCAGGATCGTTCCCGGTCGGCCGGGGCGGGAGATCCACCGGGGCGGTGTGGTGGGTCGGCGGAACCGGCCGGCCGGGACGCCGGCGGGGTCTCGGCGGACGACGCACCTGCCAGGAACCGCTCGGGCACTTCGCGTTCGACGAGTCGGGCCGCCGCCGCAGCGAGCGTCACGTAGGTCACGCGCTCGTCGGCAGGGAGGGCGTCGAGATGGCGTGCGACCGTGTCCCAGTCACCTCGGGCCACCGGGCCGGTGAGGGCCGCCCTCGGTCCGAGCTCGACGACGTTGGCCAACGTGGCCGTGGCCAGGTCCAGGTAGGCCTCTGGCGGCACGTCGATCTGCTGGGCGAGTCGGACCACCTGACCGAGGAGCGCGACGAGGTGGTTGGAGGCGATCGCCGCGGTCGCGTGGTACTCGGCTCGATCGGCGTCGGCGACGGTGAAGCGCCGCCCGCCGAGGTCGTCGACGATCCGTTCCACGAGGGGGTCGCCGGCGACTGCGAACCAGGCGCCCGACGCGAGTCGCCGCGCGCCCAACTCCGGGTCGGGAAGCGACATCAGCGGATGGAGGGCGCCACGGCGCTCGTGGGGGGCGAGGGCCTCGAGGCCGAGGCTGCCAGCGAGGTGGGCGACCACGACCCCGGACCGCGGTTCGATCGAGGCCGCGGCGTCTGCCACCGCACCATCGGGCGTCGCGATGACGACGAGGTCGACACCGTCCGCGGCAGCCGAGACGTCGTCACCACGTCCGAGGTAGCCGACGTGCTCCCACCCGGCCCGCTCGAGGGCGATCGCCAGCGACCGCCCGGCCCGCCCCGGCCCGATCGTCCGGAAGCGAACAGCGACCGTCACGGTTTCCGATGGTAGGACCAGCTCACGTGTGGTGTCGCTCTGACACAGTGCTCAGCGGCGCGCTCCGGCGAGATCGGCGTCCCACCGAGAGGCCAGCACCGCCGCGAGACCGTCGACGTCGCCCGTCTGGTCCCATACCACCGGTTCGGACTCGACCGGCCGGGCCCCACTGATCTCCAGATCGAGCAGCAGCGGTCCGTCGCCGTCGGGCAGGGCCGACACGACGTGCGCGACCGACGCGAGGAGCCCGGGCAACGCGGTGTCGACGACCAACTCGTAGCCCGCTGGAAGACGACGCACGATGACGGGCCCCACCGGGCCGGACAGGACGCGAGCGATCCGGTCGTCGCCCACCCGCACGACCACCGAGGTGTCGGCACCCGCCACGAGCTCGGCCGTCGCCGGCAACGCCGGGTGCATCACGATCGACCTGTCCGCCTCGATGGCCACCAACCCACGGATCGCCAGGCTCGAGGCCGCAGCAGCCTGGATCTCAGCCGACGGTGCACCGGCCGAGCTGAGCAGGAGGTGGACGGTCGGGTACGGACCGTCGTCGTCAGCTTCCTGCCCGTACCAGTGCATGAGCGCCTGGAGCTCGGAGACCGTGAGCCGGACCCCCACGTGCGTGGATCGCACATCCACCTCGTCGTGCACGCTCACCGGATGCCCTCCTTCAAGCCTTCCCACATCCCCCATCGAAGGTCGCCCACCGTGCGGTAGAGACCGCTCCAGCCCTCTCGGCGCTGCACCATCTCCGACGCCACCGATGCCTGCTGGTCGAACGGCAGTTGGTCGAGGTCGCTCACCCCGTAGTCCCGCATCAGGAAGAACGAGTCGTACATGCCGACCGACGTCCCGGTCCCGGTCGCCCACGCGTCCTCCGTCGCGTTGTAGGCCGCGGTCCCGATCACACCACCAACGTAGGTCGAGCCGTCCCAGGCGACGCCTGCGGCGAGGCCACCCGCTGGTCCGCCCACGACGGTGCCAGCGATCTCCGCTCCAGTCCCGCCCACGAGGTCGACCTCCTCCCACATCGTGGATGCCGATCCCCACCCGGACTTGTCCGCCTCGGCGAACATGCTCAACGTTCCGACTCCTGCCGAGAGCGCCGGGCCGGACCAGCCGCCGCCGGGTACACCGTCGAGCAACGACTTCGGACCGGCGACGTTCTTGATCACGTCGTATGCGTCCTTGCCCGTCCGCCCGAGCTCGACAAATTCGAGCAGTCCAGATACGCCACGCCACACCGAGCGCGATCCTGCTGAACCAGCGGCGGAAGATCCGGTCGTGCCGCCGTCGCTGGTCGCCCTCTGCTCCGATGCGTTGTTCAACGCCGCTTGGCCGAAGCCGTCGAGCGCGTCGGCGATCGCCTTGATGTCGGCGTGGTGCTTGGGCCACCACTGGCCCTTGAACCGGTTGGCGTCGGGGCCGGTCCATGCGGAGCCGTTGCGCACCCTCGCGTTCGTGTCGTTGCCGATCCTCGAGACCTCGGCCGCCTTGGCCTTCAGGAAGCGACCCAGCTCCTCGACCTCATCGACGTTCATCCCATGGCTCAGTGCGGCCATCTCGATCCTCTCTCGTCAATGCGTTGGTCGTCGGGCTAAGGAAGGTTCGCGATGATGAGCTGACGTTCGCCGTAGAACCAACCATCGCCGCGTCGCACAATCGTTGTGGTCGACCGATACTCGTCCGCGTATCCGTTCTCCACGTCCCGCCCCACGTTCCACTCCGACACTGTCGCTGAACTGCCATCCGCGGAGATCGACTCGACGATCATCACATGGCCGTAACCTCCGGAGCCGTAGGAGGCCATCGCTCCGAGGCGGACCGGTGTCGTCGGCGTACCGCCAAGGTTCCCCGCCATCTCGCCACCGTTTCCGAGCGCACCCGAAAGGTCACCCTTGTAACCGAGCTCCTGCCACCGGAACTTCGCCCATGCCGTGCATTGGTACTGGTAGGGACCGCCGAAGTCGTGTCCCCCCAGTCCACTCGCCGTGCGATAGGCGGCATCGACCTGTTGCCATGTGCGGCCGGCGCCAGGGAGCGATCCCGTCGTTCCTCCCACCTCGTTGGCGCCTGGCGCCGTCGGTGCCGAACCTCCAGACCGCGCCGAGCCGACGGCCGCGGCTGCTGCATCGGCGCCACCGGACATTGCACGGGTGGAGCGCGCCTCGTCGCTCGCCCGTTCCTGCTCAGTGGCGTTGTTCAGCGCCGACTGACCGAAGCCGTGCAGATGGTCGCCCACCTGTCGCAGGTTCGCCTTGTGCTTGGGCCACCAGTCCCGCCGGAACCGGTCAGCGTCCGGCCCCCGCCAACTCGACGCGGCGACCGCCCGGTCGAGTTCGTCCACCATGGACAGGACGCGGCGCGACGCTTCCTGTTGCAGATACCTACCGAGTGCCTCGACGTCGTCGAGGTTCATCCCGTGGGTGAGCGATGCCATCGTTGCGACCTCCTCCGGTCTCGAAAAGAGCCAGCTCCCGGCTCCACGAAGGAGCCGGGAGCGGATCTCCCGCCATCTCCAGGCTCAGCGGCTGGAGACGTTCTCCTGCTCCCGGGCGTTGTTCATCGCCGACTGACCGAAGCCGTGCAGCTGCTCGCCGATCTGGTGCATGTGCTGGCGGTGCTGCGGCCACCACTCGTTCTTGAACCGGCGGGCGTCGGGGCCCTCCCAGCCGGCGCCGTTGACCTTGCCCTCGATCTCCCGGATCAGGGCCTCGATCCGGTTCTTCGCGTCCTGGAGCGAGCGGCCCAGGTTCTTGACCTCTTCGACGTTCATTCCGTGGCTCAGGTTCGCCATCTTCTTCTTCCTTTCGTTGGGGCCCGGTCCGCCGAGATCCTCCCCGGGCTCAACCGTGCGGTGTTGGTGATGAGATCGAACCATCGATGGCCCGATCCGGAAATGGGGAGAACTCCCCGTGCTCTCCTACGTGGCCACCTCGAAGGGAGGACGGGCGACTTGCACCTTCGCGGTGCGGCCGCCGGCCACGTAGAAGCCTCGCCCGGGCGGGAACGCCGCTCGGGAGAACGTCGGTAGCGCCGTCTTGAAGACGCCCTCGCCGTCGTACGGATCGGGCATCAGGCAGAAGCCGGAACGACCCGCGGTCATCGCGGCCACCAGGCCGTAGGTGTTCGACATGTCCGAAGCCGCACCGTCTCCCAGCACGAGCCAGCCGGCATCGACGGCCGAGGAGACGAGCTGCGCGATGTCGTCGGCCTCCAGCCACTCGGCAACGGCCGGCACGCCGTCGACCACCAGCACCCCGGGGGGCGGGCGCCACCCCTCACCGACGACGGGCCCCGTCGGGTTGACCACGGAACGGGCGACCTCGATCGCTTCAGCCGTGTGCTCGCCCGGCACGACCTCCACCCGCCAGTCGAAGCGTCGGGCGAGATCCGAACGCCCAGCCCCGACGTACACCTCCGGCACCGCGCCGATCGAGGCCGCGGCGACGACAGCCGAGACCATCGCAGTGGTCTTGCCCGAGCGGGGCGGACCAACGATGGCGAGGGGCCCGTCGGGATGGAGTACGAGCGGAGCCAGGGTCTCGTCGGCGAGGGCGAAGGCGAGACCCTCCGACGGCGACGTCCCCGGAGCTCCGTCGTGGTGGAGATCCTCCCACTCGACATTGTCGGCCAGTCGACCGATGGGTGCGGCGGCGCTCACCCCACGGCCGGCGGCCATCTCCGCGAGGCGGGCGATGGCCTGGGCCTGCACCGTGACGCTCGGGTCGCCGCCCAGGACCGCGACCTGGACCTCACGGCCGTCGAAGAACCCACGTCCGGGCGGCGTGCCCTGCGGGAAGGCCTCGGCGGGGACGTTGGCGAACGCGTACTCCTCGTCGTTCGCGAGGCGGAAGACGATGCGTCGCTGGATCGTGGAGGCCAACGCCGACGGAATGGCGCCGACCCGGTCGGCTGTGACCACGACGTGCACGCCCGCCTGCCGTCCGTCGAGCGCGATCGACTGGAACATGTCGTACACGGCGAACGAACCGGAGACCTCGTACTCGGACCGGAACGACGGGAACCCGTCGAGGAGGACGAGGATGCGGGCCTCGTCCGGCGCCGATGCGAGTCGCCGGTACTTGGTGATGCTGTCGGCACCGGCCTCGGAGTAGCGGCGGACTCGCTCGTCGATCGTCGCCCGCAGGGTGCGCAGGAGTCGCCGGACCCGCTCGTCGTCGTCGCCGCTGATCACTGCCCCAACGTTCGGGAGGGGCTCCAGCATGGCGAGTCCACGGGAGGCGAAGTCGAGTCCGTACACGTGGCACGGCCCGCCCTTCGTCGACAGCGAGCCGGCGATCGCAAGGGTGCGCAGGAGCGCGCTCTTCCCGGAGCCACCGGCGCCGACCACGAGCATGTTGCCGTCACGGTCGGGCTCGAACGCCACGGGCCGCTGCGCCTGGCGCGCGGGGTCGTCCAGCACACCGAACACGAGCGAGTCGTCGACCCGCGAGATCAGGCGCGGACCATCGGGGCGAGACGGCGAACGCCCGAGGTCGTAGGTGGGTTCCAGCTCGGGCAGCCAGGGCTTGCGGGGTTCCCCGAGGCCGGCTTCCCGAGCGGCGTGGCCCATCGTCGTCACCAGGCGGGACAAGTCGTTCGGACCTCGATCCGCGACCTCCACGACCTCGACCTCGGGTTCCGGCCACTCCTCCATCGAACCGAGGACGAACGTCGACAGGGCCATGCGTGGCGGCGGGGCCTCCCCGGTGGTCCAGCCGCCGACGTAGGCGGCTTGGAAGGGGTGCAAGCGACCCGGCCCCAGCTTCACGGCGCCGCGCCCGGGGACGTCTGCAGAGAACCCGGCGGCGATCTCGGAGCCGACCACGTCGGTGCTGTCGCTCTCATCGGCCATCCGCAGCGCGACACGGAGATTGGTGTTGGCCCGGAGGTTGTCCTTGATCACGCCCGCCGGGCGCTGGGTGGCGAGGATCAGGTGGAGGCCGAGCGACCTGCCTCGCTGGGCGACGTTGACCATGCCGTCGACGAACTCGGGCACCTCCGTCGCGAGCGCGGCGAACTCGTCGACCACGATGACCAGGCTCGGGGGCGTGTCGGGATCATGGACCTTCTCGAGCTCGAGGACGTCCTTGGCCCGCTTGAGGTTGAGGATCTCCTCCCGATGGCGCAGCTCGGCGTTCAGCGAGGTGAGCGCCCGTTGCACGAGGTGGGGGGTCAGGTCGGTGACCATGCCGACGGAGTGCGGGAGGTCGACGCACTCGCTGAACGCTGCGCCGCCCTTGTAGTCCACGAACAAGAACGTGACCCGGTGCGGGCTGTGGTTCGCCGCCATGCCCAGGATCCAGCTCTGGAGGAACTCGCTCTTGCCCGCGCCGGTGGTGCCACCGACGAGCGCGTGGGGCCCGTGCGAACGCAGGTCCAGCTGCATCGGTCCGTGGGCTCCCGAGCCGACCAGCGCATGGAGCGACGCCGCCTTCCGACGGCTCTTTGAGACGATCCCGATCGAAGGGAGGGAGTCCGACATCCGCCACCGATCGATCACCGCGTCGTGGGACTCCGCCAGCTCGAGACCGACCTGTTCGAGGAACGAGACACGGCCGGGCAGGTTCGCCCCGTCGTCGTCGCGCGCGCCGGCGTCGACCACGCACGAGAGCGATCGGGCCAGGTCGAGGGCGGCCCACCCGTCGAGCGGTTCGGTGTCGACCGGGAGCACCTGGTGCCCGCCGTCGATGAAGCCCGCGGACGCTTGATGGGTCGCAGGGTCGATGGCGAGGAACACCTCGGCCGCGGCGGGGAGCTGCTCGACCGTCGGCGCCACCCACAGCAGGTGGACCCCGACGCCAGCACCGCGCTCGGCGAGCTCGACGAGGACGCTCCGGTCCACCGGCACCGCGTCGTCGACGACGAGCACGATGGAGGGCACCACCGACGGGCCCTTCGAACCGGACGTGCCCTCACCGAGACGCTCGTCGATCAGACCTCGCAACGCCGAGGCGAGGGACGCCGCCGGACCGGAGCCAACCGCGAGGGCGGCGCCGTCGAAGGGCGCATTCGGGGAGGTCGTGTGGGGAAGCCACTTCAACCAGTCCCAGTGGGTGGCGTGCTCGGAGGACACCGCCGCCGCGATCACGAGCTCGGCGGGGCTGTGGAGGACCGCGAGCTGGGCAACCAGCGCCCGCGCGGCACCGAGCGCGTCGTCGAGCGCCCCGGCGACACCGATCACGCCGTTGCGGGAGAGCGATCCGACGACCGGCACGGGGGCCACCATGGCGTGCGACCGCACCGTAGAGAGCAGCTCCTGCCACAGCTCGGGCACGGGCTGCGCGTTGTTCGGCAGCTGAATCGACACGCGGCTCGGCAGCGCGGCGATGCCGAGCCGGACCTCCCCGAACCCGTGGCGATCGGGCCGACGGGCCCACAGCAGCGATGATCGAGCGCCCGCGGCGTCGAGGACGTCAGCGGTGCCCGGGTGCTCGCGAAGCCGACCGGCCACCTCGTCGACCTGCATGGCTCGCACCCGGTCGGACAGATCCGCAAGGTTCGCCCTGAACGCCTCTGTGGCGTCCTTCAGCTCGAGCTTGGCCGTCCGCTTCCCCTCGATCCACGTGCCGATCAGCATGATCGGGCTCAGCGCGATGAACAGAACGCTGATGATCTCCCTCGTGAACGCATAGAGAGCGACGCCCATGAGGAGCGGCGCGAGCATCGACAGCACGGGGAACCGCTGACGCTTCGGGACACCGGGTGGCTCCGGGGCCGGGAGCTCGACCGCGGGATACACGGGGTCGAGGTAGGGGGAGCGGTTGAACGAGACGACGGGGCCGATCGGCCGGGCCCCGGCGCGCCGCCCCATCGATTCGACCGCGATCTCGGTGTCACCGAGCGTGACGGAGTCGCCGACCCGGAGCGTGGCCCGCTGCACCTGCTCGCCACTGACGAACACACCGTTGGCCGAGCCGAGGTCGAGCACCTCGAGCACGTCGGTGACGTTGAAGCGGGCGTGGCGCTTGGAGACCATCGCGTCGGTGAGCACGACGTCGCTGCTCCGCTCCCGACCCGCCTGGTTCGCTCCGGATCGCAGCTCGAAGCGCCGTCCCTCGTCGGGCCCGGTCCGCACGACCAGGGTCGCGGCCGGGGCCCGGTGGTCGTTGCCGTCGATGTATCGCCCACCATCAGCCTGGACGGCGATCCGGTCCCCGCTCGCGAGCGATGCATCGGCGAGCGTGGCGTCGGGGTCCAGGACGAGCGGCGCGTCGGGCAGTTCGACGCGAATCGTGCTGGGTCCGGCGGGTGCGTAACCGGCCCGGCGGGGATCCCGGTCGAGGAGCGCTCGTGCGAGATCGCCGATGGTCGTCGTCGGATCAGCGTCGACCGCCACGTCGACGGCGTCGGTGACGCCTGCACGTTCGAGGGTGAGCTTCAGGAGCACGTCGTTCGTTCCTCAGGGACGCGTCGATGGGGCAGGGTCGGTCGGGCGTCCGCCAGCAGCCGGAGATCGGGTCGACTGCCGAGGGCGTCGCACTCGCACGAGGGACGCGGGCGACAGCGCGGCCCGGATCCGCTGGCCTCGCGGCATCGGTGCCCTGAGCGCGTCGAGCTCGGCATCGAGATGACCCCAGGCGTCCTGCACCGCGCCGTCGTCGAGCACGGCCGGACCGAACATCGCGGCATCGATCCGGGCGGCGAAGCGTTGCCCGGCCGCCCACCCGACGTCCTCCCCGGCCGCGACGGCGAGCTCGCGCCTGGTGGCCGAGGGGTCCGGACGTAGACCGAGGTCACGGAGGAAGTCGACGGCTTCGAGCCAGGCCCCGTTGACCCGGCTGGGGAGGCCGCCGCTGCTGCGCCGGCGACGCCGACGGAGCGCCTTCGCGCCGACGACCGACCCAGCGACCACCGCGATCAGGAGCACCGGCGGGCCGGCATATCGGAGGATCGTGCGAACGAACCCCGGGATGGCGAACCCGCCTCCGACGTCCCGCCGGTCCTGGCTCTCCTGGTCCTCCCGCTCGGCCGTCGAAGGGTCGACCTCGACCGGTGGTTCGATGTAGTGGTCGGGGGGAGGTGGCTGCACCGACGGGTTGGACTCGTTCCGGTTGACCTGCGGATCGATGTCGGGCGTGTTCTTCTCCTCCGGTGTCGGATCGAACGGGACCCAGGCATCGACGCCGTCGAACTTCACCTCGACCCACGCGTCGAGATCCGCTCCGGTCAGCGTGAGGTCTCCCGAACCCTCGGGTGCGAACCCGACGACCACACGCGCCGGCACGTTCTGCAACCGGAGCATCAGCGCCAGCAGTGCCGCGTACTGCTCGGCGTCGCCCTTCATCTGCGGCGCGGTCACCATCTTGGCCAAGCGCGACACCGAGTGTCCCGACACCGACACCAGCTCGGCCGGGCCGCCCTTGCTGGAGTCACCGTTCGCGAACCTGCCTTCGGTGTGCAGCTCGCGCTCGAGCGTCTCAGCCGTGTCGAGGGGCGACGACCCGGGCGCCTTCGCGAGGATCTCGTTCGACTTCGCGAGGATCTCCCCGAGGTCCTTCTGGACGGCCTCGTCCTGCGGCAGCGGGGGAAGGTCGAACTGCCCTACGGCCTCGCCGCGGAGCTCCGCGCGGTCAGGAATCGCGGGGACGCGCACGTCGAGGTCGACGACGTCTCCCTCTTCCAGGATCACCGGCGACGCCGCCGCGTGGGTCCGTCGGTTGTACCGGAACGATCGGGACAACTCGTCCGCGGCCTCGCCGCCGAAGGAGGCTGCCGCGAGCGCACCGACGGTGGGGATCCAGACGTCTCGGTAGGTGTCCACGGTGAACGAGAGGTCGGCCGGGGCCCCGTCCGGTGGATCGGTGACGCGGGTGCCGACCCGTTCGAACCGCCCGGATCCGTTCGCGTCCGAACCACTCACCGACCAGACGACGCCGTCGTAGCGGTCCATCGTCGCGAGGCGGATCCGGGCGCCCTTCGGAAAGCCTTCGACCTCGAACAGCACGTCCTCGGCCCGGTCCACCGTGTAATCGCGGTACCCGGCGAGCGGGCTGGGGTAGTCCGAGAGGTCGAAGGGCGGCACGATCTCCTTGCGGGCCACGGTGCGCGATGCGGACGATGCCAACGGCAGGCTGCCAGCGGCCACGGTCGCGAAGCCGACCACCACGGCCAGCATGGCCGACGCGGAAAGGACCCTCGGCCAATACACGCCATCGGTGGAACGGCGCGACCGGTTGGAGCGGACCGCACCCCAGCCGATCACCGCCACCGCGAACACCGTGCCCTGCACCAGCAACGCAGCCGGCTCGGTGGTCCCCAGCACGATCCCGACGACGAGCGCCAGGATCGCCGGGATCGCCGGTGCGAGCGGCTGATCGGTGCGTCGAGCCAGAACGAGCCCGCAGGAGGTCGTGGCGAAGCCCAGGAGGTACGGGATCACCCCGATGCCGTCGATCACCGCGACGGGCGGCGCGGTGGTGACCAGCTCCTTCCACGAGTGGACCAGCGCATCGATCAGCGCGGCCGGCACGAGCGGACCGGGCAGGAAGCCCGCGATCGCATCGTCGGGCACCGCGATGCCGCCTCCGAAGAAGAACGCCCCGATGACCACGAGCAGGCCGAACAGCGGGCTCATGCGCCGAGCCGACACCGTCCAACCGGCCACCGTTCCCACGATGATGCCGACCGAGCCGACGACCATCCACGACGACCCGTCGAGCACGGTGCGGAGGCCCAGCAGCGCGATCACCGCCAGCAGGGCCAACGCCCCCGCGTCGACCAGATCGTCCCTCGTCACGGCCCAAGTCGCATCCCCCGCCTCGCGGCGCGCAGATCGGGGCGCGGTGGTCGGCGAGACCGCGGTCATCGCGACACCGACCGGATGATTCGGGGTAGGTCATCGAGGGCACCCAGCGTGAGCAGCGGGGTGGCCCCGCTGGCCCGGACCTCTGACGACGCACCCAGCTCGGCCCGGACGATGACCGACCGGGTGGTGGTCCCGATCCGCTGCGCCGCCGCGCTCGCCTCGGCGGCATCGGCCCGGGACCCGGTGACGATGAAGACGACGCTGGCAGAGGCCAACAGGTCCCGGCCCCGTGCAGCGGTCACGGCGACGGACGGTGCGTCGAGATCGGCCTCGAGCCCGGCGAGCGCGTCGAGGAACGCGGTGCCGTGGTACGGGGGCACCCGACGGGCCCCGACCAGACAGGTCAGGTCCTGCTCGTCCGCGAGGCATCGCACGCCGAGCGACGCGAGGGTCGACATCGCCAGCTCCAGCTCGTCCTCGGAGCGGTAGTCGCCCGGGCGGATGGAAAGCAGGAGCCCGACGTGCGCCAGCCGGGTGTCCACGAACTCGCGGACCATGAGGGTCCCGTCGGTCTGACGGGCCGTGGTCCGCCAGTGGATGTGGCGCCTGTCGTCGCCGACGACGTACTCGCGCAGGGTGTGGAACGCGACATCGCTCGGCGACCGGTCGTTCGTCGTCTCGCCCTCGAGGTCCCGCCGCCACCCGGTGGCGATCGACTCGATGGCGACCGTGCGAGGGTGGACGTAGAGGTGTTCGGTCCCGGTGAAGGTGACTTCGCGCCGCACGAGGCCCAACGGGTCCCCCTGGACGGACCGCACCGGACCGACCGGCACGATCGAACGCCGCTTGGTCGGGATGACGAACAGCTCGTCGTAGCTGGCCCCCGCGGCGAGGGCCGGCACGTTCACATGGGCCACGCCGCGACCCACCCTGGCCTCGAGCCGCATGGGCAGCATCCGTCGCGAGGCCTCGTTGGTGGCCTCGACGGTCGTCGACGCCGGCTCGCCGGCAACGACCCTCGGCGTGGTCAACCCCAGCAGCACCGACAACGTGCGATTGCCGAAGAGTAGGAAGACGACGCCGATGACGACCGAGAGGAGGCACGCGGTCGCCAGGATGGCGAGCTCGTCCCACCCGTAGCGCCAGGCCAGGACCCACGCGACCACGCCGACGGCCAGCACGCTGCGCCCGAGTGGCGTGACCGCCCGCCAGACGTCGCCCAGCCTCCGCTCCTCCACCCCTCGGGCCATCTCAGGCTGCGCCGCGCTCCGCCGGGGGCGCCACGTCGGCCAGGACCGCGTCGAGCACCTGTTCGGTCGATGCCCCTCCGAACTCGGCGTCCGGGGTGAGGATCACCCGGTGACCGAACACCGGCCGCAGGAGGTCCTTGACGTCGTCGGGCACCACGAAGGTGCGGCCGTTGGCGGCCGCCCACGTCTTGGCCACCCGCGTGAGCGCGATGCAGCCTCGGGGCGAGACCCCGAGCTTCACCTGCGGGTGGCGCCGGGTCTCCTCGGCCAGCCGAGTGATGTAGGAGAGGATCGCCGGGTCGACGTGGACCGATGCCGCCAGTTCACTCATCTGGTCGACGGCCTGGGCCGTGATCATCGGCTTCACCTTTGCGGTGCGATCCCGCACCGACGCGTCCGCCAGCATCGCCACGCTCGTGTCGTGATCGGGGTAGCCGAGGCTCGTCCTCATGAGGAACCGGTCGAGCTGTGCTTCGGGCAGCGGGTAGACGCCGGCCTGCTCGACCGGGTTCTGGGTGGCGATCACCATGAACGGTCGGCCGATCTCATGGGTCGTTCCGTCGACGGTGACGTGACCCTCCTCCATGACCTCCAGCAGTGCCGACTGGGTCTTGGGCGAGGCCCGGTTCACCTCATCGACGAGGACGATCGTGGCGAACACGGGGCCCGGGTGGAACTCGAACTCGGTCGTCGCCTGGTTGTAGATCGTTGCTCCGGTGACGTCGCTGGGCAGCAGGTCGGGCGTGAACTGGAGCCTCGACTGGCTGCCGGCCACCGTGTTGGCCAGGGCCTTGGCCAACGAGGTCTTGCCAGTACCCGGCACGTCCTCGAGCAGCAGGTGGCCGCCTGACAGCAGGCACGCGACAGCGAGCCGCACCGCGTCGGGCTTGCCCAGCACGGCCTCGGACACGTTGTCGGTGAGGTTGGCGAACGTGTCGCCGAACCACCCGGCCTGATCCTGTGTGATCGTCATGCGGTCTGCACTCCTGGTCTGAAGCGGGTTGTTGCCTGATCGTGGGTCGGGGAGAGGGGGCGGTCAGTCGTGGACATAGGTCGGCGCCTGACGCCCGTGGCGAGCACCGCACCCGTTCGTGAGCGACACGTACGCCGATCCATTTGGTCGCTCGCCGTTCCTGAGCTGGCCCACCCACCACGTGTGCCGGATGTTGGCGTTTCCGTTCGCGTCGGTCCTGAAGCTGGCGATCCGGTGGCTGACGCAAAGTAGCGTCGGGCTGCGATTCGCCTGATCATCCATGTCCGAGAGCGGTACCAGGTAGAAGGTGGTGTTCGGTTCGAAGCCCCGAACATCTGCGTTCCCGTAGGTGCAGCGACTGTCGCAGTAGCCCGTCGTGGGATAACTGATCGGCTCTCCGGCTGCGTTGCCCTCTGACCACGCGCGGATCGAGGTGCTGTCCTCGAGCGTCGCGGTGATCCGGAGCGCGGGCGAAGGCGGGCCTCCCTGACCCGACACCGTGACGTCTCGGGGCACGGTGCGCGAGACGCCTGGGTCGTAGGTCTCCACGGCCGACTCCGCACCTGGCGCGCCGACTGGATTCGTCCAACCCCAGGTGACGGTACGCCCGCTGACGGAGGCGGTCCCTCGTGTCGGTGCGCCGTACGGGATCACCCAAGGGGAGTCTCGGTTGTTCGGATTGAACACCTGCCGGTCCGCACTGCACGCCTCGCCCTCGTCGACCCGCTGATCAAGCATCGGCCGGTTGCACAGGCGAATCTGGACGTTTGTGTAGCGAGTGTCGTTGCTGGCCGTGACCGCGTTGCCGTTGAGAACGGTCCAATCCGTCTGCCCGCGGTCGGTGGTGAGCCGAGCCTGCCATTCGGCGGCTCCCTGCCCGCCGAGATCGCCGTTGTTGGAGAACGTGACGCGGTTGTTGCCGGGGAGCATCGTCGACGAGGTGACCGTCGGTCGCGGCGAGACGATGGTGCCCTGCGTACTCGTCGTGGAACGGCCCGCACCGGCCTTGTTCGATGGGGTGACGGTGAATCGGTAGGTCTCGCTGGGCTGGAGCCCGGTTGCCGGTGTCGTCAGACCGTCGACCGAAAGCGCATGGAAGCCTGCTGGAACCGACACGACCTCGTAGCGGACGGCGTCGCCGTTGCTCGGGGCCGCCTGCCACGTCACCGTCGCGGCCCGGCCCGACCCGGCCTCAGGATCGTTGGCCCGCACCGCGGTCACGCTCGGAACAGCATCGGGGATGCCGGCCGGTGTCTCGGTCACGATCTCGCCCGGTGGACCCATGCCCCGGTCCGCGGCACCGGCGTTGGTCCCCGAGGCGTTCCGGGCCCGGATCGTGAACCCGTAGGGCAGGCCATTGGTGAGCCCGGTCAGGGTCGTGCCGAACGTGTGGGCGTCGAAGGTCAAGGGGTTGTCGCCGACCGGCCGGGACGAGGTCACCACGTACTCCTCGATGGGCGACCCCTCGAACCGAGGTGGGGCGCTCCACGTGAGGTGCAGCACGCCGCCCGCGCCCTCCGCGTTCCGTTCCGGATCGAACTCGACCCGGAAGTTCGGCACCGCCGGTGGTGCCGCGTCGGGCGTGAGCGGAACCGACGTCGAGCTCCACTCGTCGACGCGCACCTGCGATTGGCTCGTCACGACCCGGTTCAGGGCCGCCACCTGGAAGCGGTAGCTCCGGCCGTTGGTGAGGCCCGGGACCGTCATCGAGGTGGTCGACACCGGGTCGTAGATGTGCCCGGTGTCGACGTTTTTCACCACGTACCCGTCAGCGCTCACTCCCCGGGTCGGCGGCTGCCAGTGCAGATCCACCTGGCCGTTGCCCGCCGTGCCTCCGGGTTGGACCGGCCGCCCCGGCCGGCCGAAGACCTCGATCTCGACGATCCCCGTCGCCGTTCGATCGTTCACGTCCCGGATCGTGTACGTGGCCCGGGCGATGCCGAAGCTGCCCGGGGTCGGCGTGAACCGCAGCGCGTCGCCGACGATCTCGAGCCGCCCGCCGATACCGGCTTCCAACGCACGGGACTCGATCTCCAGCCCCTCGTCGATCGGGTCCCGGTCGTTGGCGAGCACGTCGATCACCTTCGGCTCGTCCTCGTCGGTGGTCACCGAGTCGGTGACGGCGACCGGGGGAAGCGCTCGGATGGCGGTGACCTCGACGGAGATGGTCGCCTTCGCCGGGTCCGAGACACCGTCGTCGACCAACACCGTCAGCTCGGTGGTGGCGCCCTTCGACTTGTAGGCGGCGGCGATCCGGAGGACCGATCCCTCCAGCTCGGCGTCGATCTCGCCCGGCTTCGCGCCCGCGAAGCCCGTGAAGGTGTGGCTGGTCGAGTCCGGGTCCACCACCAGCCGCGCCAGGTCGAACGTCCTCGTCGCACCTTCGGGCAACTGGATCGGAGGCACATCCAACTTGGGCGGGATCTTCAGGCCGGTGACGGTGATGCGGATCGACCCGACCGACCGACGCGATCCGCTGCTGATGACGTAGTTGAACCCGGCGCCGCCCTGCTTCCAATCCGGCCGGGCCCGAACGGTGATCTCGCTCCCGTCGAAGCCGACGAGCTCGACGCCACGGAGACTCGCCCGATCGACGTCCTCCACCGTCACGTCCACCGGATCCTCGCCCTCGGCGAGTACGACGAGCTCCTGCACGTCGATGGTCTCTTCCTCGCCGGCCTCGATCGACACCTCCTCGGTCCGCATCACGAGCGGCAGTTCGGCCACCACCGGGATCGTGACCAGCGCTCGCGAGGTTTCACCGTCGGGGTCGGTGATCTCGTAGACGAACTGCATCGATGCTTGGCCAAGTTGGACCCGGAGCTTGCCGCCGCCGATGAGGCTGACCCCGGGCGCGTCGACGGTCACCGTGAGATCGTCGACGGACCCGTCCGGATCGGAGTCGTTGTCGAGCACCTCGACCTCGACCGTGGTGCCGGCCAGCTGCGGGGTCATCGCGTCGTCGAGCGCCACAGGCGGTTCGGGCTCGGGCCGGGGAAGCACCTCGACCACCACCAGACCGGTGCTGACCTCCATCCCGTCGCTGACGCCGTAGGTGAAGGAGACCGAGGTGGCGTCGCCACCCACCTGCGACGGCGCTTCGAACACCACCTCTGTACCCTCCTCGGAGAGGGTCACCTTGCCCTGCTGCGGCTGGGTGAGGCCTTCGACCTCCCCGTCGACCAGGAAGATGCGGTCCTCGTCGGGATCGATGTCGTTGAGGAGGACCGGGATGGAGCGGGTGGTGCCGGCAGCGACCCTGGCCCGATCGGACACGGCGACCGGTGGCGCGTTCCCGGTCGGATGCTCGACGACGACCACGCGCGCCGTCCCGGTCGCCGTTTCGCCCCGGTCGTCGGCGACGACGAAGTCGAACGTGTCGGAGCCCGCCGCTCCCTCGTACGCGTGGTACTCGAACCCGTCCTCCACGAAGGTGACCGTGCCCAGCTCGGGGAGCTCGCCGCCAGCGTCGAGACCGACCAGGTGCACCGGGTCGCCGTCCGGGTCCAGGGAGAGCAGCGGGACCCTGGCCCGCCTCGTCTCCCCGGCGAACACCCGCACCTCGACCTGGGGGCGCTCGGGGGGCAAGTTGGCGGCGTCGGCGCCGAGGATCTGGAGGTGCACGACCGCGTCGTCGGTGCTGCCCCGAGGATCGACCGCCGTGTAGCGGACAGCCATCGACCCGGACGCGGTCGCCTTCGGCCGGATCCGGAGCTGATCGCCCTGCACGAACGCGGTCCCTTGCGACGGGTCGAGCACGACCGGATCGACGATGCGGAGCTGTTCACCCTCCGGGTCGATGTCGTTGCGCAGCACCGCCACCGACGCCGTGCCACCGGCCCGCACCTTGGTGGTGCCCGCATCGGTGGTCTGGGGAGGATCGTCGACGGCGATGGGGCGTTGATCCGGCGCCGATGCCAGCAACGGGGTGACAACGACGACCCCGTTCACGGGCCCGGAGCTCCCGTCGGACACCGTGTAGTCGAGCCGGACCACCCCGTCGACCCCGGCCGGCACCGTGATGCGGGCCACCCGCATGTCGAGCAGCTCGGCGGCGACCACCGGGCCGTCGGGCTGGGGCGGGGGCGGCACGGTGATCGCGGTGACCGCGAGCACGTCGCCGTCGGGGTCGACGTCGTTGGCCAGTAGGTCGACGAGCACCGGGACCTCGGTGCGGGCGGTCACGTCGTCGCGCACCGCCACCGGCGCATGCTCGCCCTTCGGGAGGACCGTGACGATGAGACCGGCGTGCTTCTCCTCGGTGCCGTCGGTGACGAACGTCTCGAGGACGAAGCGCCCGGCGGTCGGCGGATTCCGGAAGGTGACGGTGCCGTTCTCATCGACATCGACCACCTTGCGGAGGTCGGCCGCACCGGACTTCGCCTCGACCTTCGAGAGGATCAACCGGTTGCCGTCGGGGTCGGTGTCGTTCGCGAGCGCGTTGATCGAGCTCGTTCGGCCGACGACGGCGACGGCGCGGTCCGGCCTGACCGTCGGGGCGAGGTTCTCGCCGGTCGGACGGACCGTGACCTCCAGCACGCCCTCGGACGGCTTGGGCGACCTGCCATCGGTCACCTGGTAGCGGAGGCGGGCGGTGGCCAGGGAGCCGCCGGGCGGGATGTAGGTGACCAGCCCGTCGGCCTGGAAACGGGGGGCGGTGCCGGTCGTCTCGTCGACGACCGACAGGAGGGTGAGGGCGTCGCCGTCGGGGTCGACGTCGTTCAGGAGCACGTTGTGCTGCACGCCCTCGATCGAGCCAGCGGTGACCACCGTCCTGTCGGGTTCGGTCTCGGGAGCGGTGTTCGCAGATCCTGCGGAGACGGATACCACGACCTTCGACCGGACAGCGCCCGAAGTGCCCTCCACCGTGAAGTCCACGCGGACCGGCGTGCTCCGATCGGCGTCCGGGGTGACCTGCAGCGCGGATCCGTCGTCGACCACGGCGACGGCCGCTCCGTCGACCGCCGCGACCTGGGCCTCCGTGAGCGACACCGTGAGCACGTCGCACGGATCGGCGGCGTCGTTGTCGAGCACGTGGACGACGACCGGGACGCCGGGCCGGGTCCCCGCATCATCGTCCTTCGGCTCGGGTCTCGGCGGCGACTCGGCGCACTTCTCGTCATCGTCGACGACCGTGGTCTCCTGCGTGTCGTGGTCGGTCTGCTCGCGGTCGGTGGCATCGTTCCAGTTGTCGACCACGACTGGTCGGGGTATGTCGACGAGCAGGTTCGCACCGTTCGCCATGTTGTTGAGCAGAGCGCGCCCGTGGTTGACGCGGAACACGAGCTGGTCCACGGTGCCGCGCATCTTCGCCTTCTCGTCGTCGGTGGAGAACTGCTCCTTCTTGGCCTGGGGATCGTTGCCCCGGCACCATCGCCCCCAGGAGCCCCCGGTGGTCCACGCCCCGAAGGCACAGGCCGACTTGGCGTTCTCGACCCACACCGGTTGGACGGCGCCGCCGTCGGCCTGGTCGACGAGCAGCTCGGGCGCGCCACCGTCGAGCGGCACGTCCCAGAGCCCGGTGTCGCTGCTGACGAGGACCCGATCGCGAGCCGGGCCCGGTTGCTGGAGCACCAGGCCCGAGCCGAGATCGGCGAGATCGATCGACGAGCCGCCGGGAACGAGGAGCTCGGACGTGCTCTCGTCGAGGAGGACGGGCCGGGCGCCGACCGCGGTGATCGCCGAGAACTCGACGACCCGGCCCAGCGAGCGGGTCGAGGTGGCGTCGCCATCGACCTCCACGATCCCGTCGGTACCGGCCCGGTGCAGGAGACCGACGCCGTCGACGGTGACCGCGAGCCGGAGCCCGGCGTTCGAGCCGTCTGCGGCCTTCCTCGGGGACACCGTGGTGGCCGGCTCCGCGTCACCCGACGCTCCGGCGAGCACCGACGCCGCCGTGGCCCACACCTTCCCCGACGCCGGGTCGGCGACGACCGCTCGGGGATCGTCGCCCTCCGTGCTCGTCTGCCCGAAGCCGACCACCGCCCCCTCGGGGATCTCGAGTGATGGGTCGAACCTGGCGACCGCGTCGCTGATCGGACGGACGGTCCCGCTGCCGTAGGTCGCGATCGCGGAACCCGCCTGCACCAGACCGGGGGACTGCCCCGCGTCGACGTCCTCGTCGCGCACCTTGACCTCGATCTTGCGGCTCTCGAGGTTGAGGCGACCGACCTGGTTGCCGTTGGTCACCCACACCGAGCCGTTGTCGAGCGAGACCCGCGACTCCTCGAAGCCGTCGCTGCGCAGGATCGCCTGTGCGAGCGACGCGACGAGCGCGATCGCCAGCACGACCGACCCGATCGCGTTCCGATGTCGTACCACCCGTTCCCGCACGCTGGCCCTCCCGGCCGTCCGAGCAGATGATATAGAGGGGTTGGCGCGAGCGCTGCCAACCATGAAACGCGCGGTCGGGTTGGTCCACGATCACGGATCGTCTTCTTCCGGGGAGATCACGCTTTGCCAGAGCTGTCATGGGCGGCAGGAACTGACGTCGGCCGCCGCAAGAAGAACGAGGACGCGTACGTCGTCCGCGGCGACGTCTTCGCGGTGGCCGACGGCATGGGGGGCCACGCTCGCGGCGACGTCGCCGCGACCATGGCCGTCGAAGCGCTCGCCGGGTTGCGTGAGAGGTTTCAGCGCACGGAGCTCCTCGAGGTGATCCGCCGCGTCCACCAGGAGATCTCCGCGCTCGCCGCCGACACCGGCGGCCTGGGCATGGGCACGACGCTGACCGGGATCGGCTTCGAGTCCGAACGTCCGAACGTGGTGCTGGTGTTCAACGTCGGTGATTCCCGCGTCTACCGACTCCGCGGCAGCGAGCTCCGCCAGCTCACCCACGACCACTCGGTGGTCCAGGAGCTGATCGACGCCGGACACATCACCGCAGCCGAAGCCGGTTCCCACCCGGACCGCAACGTCGTCACGCGATCGCTCGGCGAGGGCGGTCACCTGGAGATCGACTGGCACCAGGAGCACACGCGGGGCGGCGACCGCTTCCTCGTGTGCTCCGACGGCCTCGTGAAGGAGGTGGACGAGCCGACGATCGTCGCCGTGCTCCTCGAGTCGACCACGGCGGACGAGGCCGTCCAGCGCCTCGTCCGAACCGCCGTCGAGCACGGTGGGAGGGACAACGTGACCGTCGCGATCGTCGATGTGGCCCCGACCGACGCGCCCGCCCTCGACGAGGATCCCGACATCGACGTCGACACCAACCCACGGCCGCCCGACCGGTCCGACCGCGACGGCCTCCTCATCGCGGACACGGACCCGGGCCGCGCGGGATTCGCGGGGAGCGCGGCAGGCCGATGACCGACGAACCCTCCGATCGCCTGACCGAGCCCCCGGTCGTCGTCGAGCCGGGAGCGGGCACCGTGCTGCTCGGCCCGCGTCTCGTCGTCCTGCTCGACGCTCGGCCCCACCACCCCCTGGTCGGCACGCTGAGTGCCCTCGTGCTCGGCGGCGGCACGTGCGAGTCCCTGCTGACCGAGCTCGAACGCCGCGTTTCGGACGGCGAACCACCCCCCGACCTCGTCGCCGTCGATCGGGCCGCCGACCAGGACGGCACGTCTGCCGCCCTGGTGCGGGGTGGCGCGGCGATCGAGGTGGCCGCGCCCGGTCCTCGGCGGATCGACGGCGCCGGTCGCACGCTCTGGCGGGAGGCGACCCTCGTCGGGCCGGCCCCCGTCCGGCTGCACCTGGGGGCTTCCCCGCCGACCGACCCGACGGACCGGGCCGGAGACGACGGAAGTTTCACCTTCACGATGGGTGTCGCTCCCGCCGGATCGGTATCGCTCACCGTGGGGTCGACCCCCGAACGAGGACCGGATGCACCGGCTACCACACCGACACCACCACCCGACCAGCCGGCGGCTCGCGTCGATCCCGAGGGCGAGGCGAACCCAGCTACGCCGGGGGCCGGCGATCGACTCGACCTCGACGAACACCACCTCTTCGACGACGAACCGATCGCGCTCGACGAACGCCACCTGTTCGACGGGACGAACAACCGGGACCAGGACGCGGCCGAGGTGCAGGCTGTCGCGCTGCCGATCGACCCGATGACGCCCCGGACCGCCACGTTCGACGATGACGAACCCTCGGGCCCGGAAGCCGAGGCACCCCCGGCCGAATCGGAAGCGGAGCCGGTGCCCCCTCCGCCCCCACCGTCCGGCCCGCCCGAACCAGCGCCTGCCGAGGCCCCATCCGGGTCGCCGAAGGGTCGCGCGGCGATGATCGACGCCGTTCCCGGGTTCCCGTCGGTCACTTCCGGCGCTCCCGCAGCCGCTCCCCCCGGGCTGACAGGGCCACTGGCCGCACCGCCGGCACCGGCACCGATCCGTCGCGCCGAAGCATCCGCACCCGTCTCCCACGCCGAACCACCCGGTCCGCCACCGATACCGGATGTCGATCCACCTGCGGCCGAACCACGGCCGGCGGCATGGGACCCGCCCCCCGAGACCCCTCGCCGCGGGCTGATCTTCCGCCGCGGCCGACGTCCCACCCCGCCCGCTCCCACCGCTCCTGCCGCCGGTCCCCGGGCAGCCCCTGCGACGTGGCCGGCATGGCCTTCGCCGCCGTCGCCTCCCGCCCCGATCCCCGACGAATCGGCGACAGCCAAGGACACTTCGCCGCCTCCGCCGGCCCCGACGGTCGAACCGGTCACTCCCCCGCCCGTCATCCCACCGACCGTCGCCCCCTCCCCCGCGCCTCCGCCGCCCCCGCCCGCCGACGACCCGGGGTTCGACGACCTCGACGCGGCCACCGTGTCCCGCGAGGTGCTTCGGGCCCGGGCGCTCGCCGAGCCTCTCGACGACAACGAGGACGGACTGCTCGTCACCGCGATCTGGTGCCGCTCCTCGCACCCCAACCCGCCGCACTACGAGCGCTGTCGGGTCTGTCACGTCGAGATCGACGACCGGTCGGTGTTCACGATCCGCCGACCACCTCTCGGGCTCCTGCGGTTCTCGAACGGTCAGGTCGAGACGCTCGACGGCAACCTCGTGATCGGCCGGAACCCGGCCAGCGGCCTCGTCGTCAACGACCAACCGACCCGGCCGGTGGTGATCGAGTCCCCCGACGGCTCGCTGTCACGCACCCATGCGGTCGTGCAGATCGAGGGTTGGCAGGTGCAGGTCGTCGACCGCGACTCCACCAACAACACGTTCGTCGAGATCCCCGGCCAACCCGAGTTCCAGCTGCGGCCTGGCGAACCGTTCCCGATCCCGCCGGCCACCCGGGTCCGCCTCGGCGACGAGATCGAGTTCACGTTCGAGGTCACCGGATGACCGGGGCGCGATGAGCACGGTCAAGAGCGGCCCACCGGAGATCGTGGGGCTGACCTTCTCGGGGCCGATCGGTGGTGGCGGGTTCGCCGACGTGTTCCTCTACGTGCAGCACAGCACGAAGCGACCGGTGGCGGTGAAGGTCCTGCGTGCCGAGCACCTCCGCCAGGACACCCTCGACCAGTTCGAGGTCGAGGCCGACGTCATGGCCCGGGTGTCGGCCCACCCCTACATCGTCACGGTGCTCGATGCGGGCGTCGCCACCGACGGCCGGCCCTTCATCGTCATGGAGTACTACCCGCGTCCCCACTTCGGGCTGCGGGCCCGCGGCGGTGGGCTCCGGGTGCCCGAGGTGCTCCGGGTCGGCGTCCAGGTCGCGTCGGCGGTCGAGACCGCGCACCGCGCCGACATCGTCCACCGCGATATCAAGCCGGCCAACATCCTCACCTCCGACTACGAGAACCCGGGGCTGACCGACTTCGGCCTCGCCGGCGTGCAGGACGAGCGCGGGCTGAGCATCGCCGGCGGCGTCTCCCCCGGGTTCGCGGCCCCGGAGATCCTCGTCGACGACCGGGCCACCGGCTCGCGGTCGTCGGACGTGTATGCGCTCGGCGCGACTCTCTATGCCCTGCTCGCCGGCCGGTCGCCGATCTGGCATCCCGGCGGGGAGAACTCCGAGGGCCAGCTCGTCCACCGGGCTGCGACGGCGCAGGTGCTGCCCACCGGCCGCGACGATGTCCCGCCCATGCTCGAGCACGCGCTGCACCTGTGCCTCGAACCCGATCCGACCCATCGCCCGCCGGGCGCCGCGGAGTTCGCACGGATGCTCCAGGACGTGGAGCAGTCGCTGTCGCTCACCCCAACCCAGCTGGCGCTCGCCGGCGCCGGGGAGGTGCCCGCGACGAGCCGCGGCGCCGAGGACGAGGAGCGGACCCGACGGCGGGCGAAGGTCGTCGACCCGTCGACGCCGTCCGAGACCGGTTCCGTTACGCGTCCGCGGGGATCGGCCCCGGCCGTCCCTCCGACCGCATCGGACGTGCAGGTCGCGCCGGTCGCGCCGGTCGCGTCGGTCGCGTCGGTCGCGTCCACAGCGACCTATGACGTTGCCGCGGACATCGACCGGGCCCACACCATCCACCGGACGCCGGCAAGCACCACGGTCGATCCCGACGCGGCAGCACCGTCGGGTCGGCCACGGTGGGCCCTTCCTGCCGCGCTGCTCGGACTCGTCGCGGTGATCGCGATCATCGCCGTGATCACCGGCACCGGCGGCGGGGCCGACCAGGCGGCGGCAACCACCACGACGCTCCTCCGGTCCGACCCCGACAATCCGGTGATCTCGTCTCTCGACGACACCGACGTCCCGCTGGACCCGGTGGCACGCGTCGAGGACGACGGCTCGATCACCATCACGTGGAAGCCGCCGGCAGGACCCCTTCGCGAGGAGGTCGTCTACGACGTGATGGACGCCGCCGGTCTTCTCATCCCTGACGGGAAGGGGGTGACGGTCACCGACTTTCGGGTCCGGGCACCGTCGGGTGAGGGCCCCTGGTGCTTCCAGATCGCCGCCGCCATCCACGAGGCCGTGTCCGATTCCGTTGAGGCGTGCACGGACGACGCGGAGGCGAGCCCATGACCGAGGAACTACAGATCGAGTTCTGTGGCGAGCTTCAGCGGGTCGAGCCCCCGGGGCCGTTCCTGATCGGCCGTGAGGCCGATCTCAGCATCGACGACAACCCGTACCTCCACCGCAGCTTCCTCGAGGTGCGCCACGACCGGTTCTGGTGGGTCACCAACGTCGGCTCCCACCTCGCCGCGACGATCAGCGACAGCCAGGGCACGATGTCGGCCTGGCTGTCGCCGGGCGCATCGCTCCCGCTGCTCTTCGGTGCCACCGAGGTCCGCTTCAGCGCTGGGCCGACCTCCTACCTCCTGAGCCTGGTGGTGGCCGACGGTGCACTCGCCGCCACCCCTGGCCAGGGACCGGTGAGCGGGACCACCACGATCACCCCGATGCGGCTCACCGAGAACCAACTCCTGCTGGTCCTCTCGCTGGCCGAGGAGGTGCTGCTCGCCGGCTCGACCACCGCGGCCCACATCCCGTCGTCGAAGGAAGCTGCCGACCGCCTCGGCTGGACCATCACCAAGTTCAACCGCCAGCTCGACGCCGTGTGCCAGAAGCTCACCCGCGGTGGGGTCGGCGGCCTGCACGGCAACGCTGGTCAACTGGCGTCCGGTCGACGCTCCCGACTCGTCGAGTACGCAGTCGCGACCCGATTGATCACCGTCGACGACCTCCCCCACCTGGACTCCCCCACCGAACCCTGACGGTCGGATCCCGGGCGGCGTCGGCGGAGCGGGGAGTTCTCCCCATTTCTGAACAAGCCGTCTTCTCCTACCGTTTCCAGAGCCACAGTGGATCGGTCTGCAGCTGCTTCTCGCAGCGATCCGTACCTGTTGCGGAGCCAAGCAGGAGACAACATGTCCGGCCCAACTTACCCGTTACGGTCAAGCCGCAAAGGACGAAACATGAGGATTCGATGGTTTGTCATAGCAACTGGACTTGTAGCCATGGCGTTCACATTTGCAGGTTGCGGCGACGGCACCGGCAAATCTGAAACCGCCGCTAGGACTGGCGATGGCGTCGAGAAATCGCGATCAACGACGACTCCTGCATCGACGCCAACCTCCACAAGTCCAAAGAACACCAGCACCACGGTCGCGGCAACGACCACCACGACAATTCCACCCGGAGAGACGCTTCCCTCCCAATGGCCCACAGAACTCACGTTTCCCGAGCGATGCCGGATCGTGGACGCCGAGGCTTTCGATCTGAGCGATCAGGGATTCTCCGTCACGGGGGTAGCCGCCGGTTGTATCAGTGATGTGGGCGTTCGCGACCTTCAACGTGACTTCCTGGCGATGGCATCCAACGCCGGCTTCGAAACGTCTCAGGACACCGTGTGGGACGACCCGCCGGCTGCAATCGTCAGAGCATCGAAGGGAAGCGTAAGCCTCGATGTGACCATCGTGGCTGGAGACCAGATGAGCATCACGGATCTCCGAGGATACTGGGATGAACCAAACCCGAATGGGTCCAACGTCTCGGTTGAGGTCGCATTCGAAGCCTGAACATCACACGACTAATGACACTCGGTCGCCTAGGCCGCCGCTGCCCCGCCTCGATCCCTCCTCCAGTCAGCGTGGCAGGAACGTCAGGTCTCGTCGGTCTGGCCGCCCAGCTCCGCCCACGGCTCCGCGTCGACCGTGACCCCCCGTTCGGCCGGGGGCGGATTCACAGTGGTCGAGACGTCGACGGTCCGGCGGCGGCGCACGGATCCGGACCGCCGAAGAGAGGTGGGGGAGAGGGCGGCTTTGATGCGCTGGCGGCGGCGCAGCGGGTTCCGGAGCGACCGGAGCTCCTCGTCGAGGCGGGTCCACAGCCGATCGACCGTGCCGTCGTCGGGATCGTCGGGGCCGAACATCGCGGCATCGACCTCCGACGCGAAGTCCGGACCGTCCTCCCACTCGACCTCGCCGGACGCCGCCATGGCCAGCTCGCGCCTGGTCGCCGTCGCATCGGGGCGAACGCCGAGGTCGCGCACGTAGTCGACGACCTCCAGCCACGCACCGTTGGCCCTCGTGGCGGCGTCGCCCCGAGTGCGGCGACGACGCCGCCGCAGGACCTTCGCCCCCAGGAGGAGCCCCACCACGGAGGCCACGATGAAGACCGGAGGTCCGACGTATTTGAACGCAGCCAGCACCGACGCGGGTACGGCGGAAGCATCATCTTCCCCATCGCCCGTCTCGGGCGGCTGCTCACGCTGGGAGGAAAGGGTCTCGGGATCTTCGGGCGGTTCGAGGTACTGGTCGGGCGGAGGCACCTGGGCCGCGACACTCGTGATCTCATCCTTGTTCTCCTCCTTCTCCTTCTCCGGCGTCTCGCTCCGTTTGGGTGTGGGGTAGAAGGGCTCCCATGCATCGATCCCGTCGAACTTCACCTCGACCCACGCGGCGAGGTCGTCGCCGGTGAGGCTGACCGAGCCGGCATCGGAAGCCGGGAAGCCGATGACGACGCGCGCCGGGATGTCGCGGAGTCGGAGCATGGTCGCTAGGAGCGCGGCGTACTTCTCGTCGTCACCGATCATCTCCTCGCCGTCGGACAGGCCCTGGACCATCTTCGCCAGGTGGGCGAGGCTGTGGCCGGAGACGAGCACCTCGTTGGGCGGGGCGCCCGACTCCTTGTCCTTGTTCGCGTACTTGCCGTTGTCGCGCATGAACCTGGCCAGCGTGTCAGCGATGTCGTAGGGCGTCGACACGCCCTCCCTCTCGATCTGATCGTCGGCCACCGCCGAGATCAGCCCCAGGTATGACTGCGTGCGCTCGTCGTCGGGCAGTGGAGGCAGATCGACCTTGCCGGCCCGACGCTCCCTGAGGTCGTCGGGAGAGGCGTGCTCGGGCACCCGCACCTCCAGATGGATCACGTCGCCGCGCTGCAACGCCTCGGGACTCGCCGCGGTGAGGGTGCGCCGGTTGTAGCGGAACGCCTGCGAGAGCGTGTCGGCATCGTCACCCCCGAACGACACGGAGACGAGTGCGCCGACCGTCGGGATCCACACGTCGTCGTAGGCGCCGACCCGGAAGGTGACGTCGGCGTCGGCGTCGGCGCCGGCCGGCGGGTCGGCGATCCGATCACCGACCCGTTCGAAGCGCCCCGAACCCGACGCGTCCGAGCCGCCCACGGACCACACGACCCCGTCGTAGCGGTCCATCACCGCGAGTCGGACGCGCTCCCCCTCGGGGAGCCCTTCGACCGTGAACAGGGTGGCCTTTGCCGGACACGTCCGTTCGTCTTCGGGATCATCGCTCGTGCATGCCTGGTACGAGCGGAAGCCGGCCAACGGGCTGGCGTAGTCCCTGAGGTCGAACGGGGGAACGATCTCCTGGCGGGCCACCGTGCGATCGGCCGACGACGTGAAGGGCAGCGAACCGGCCAGCACCGTGCCCACCGCCGCGACGGCCATCAACATCGCCGCGCCGGACACGATCCTCGGCCAGTAGAAGCCCTCGATCGAGCGGTGCTCGCGGTTCGACCGCACCGCGCCCCACAGCAGCGCCACCAGACCGAACATCGATCCCTGGACGAGCAACGACACCGGTTCGTAGGTACCGAGGACGAGCCCGGTCACGAGGCTCGCCGTGGCCGGGAGCACCGGGAGGAGCGGCTGGTCGGTGCGCCGGGCGAGCACCATCCCCAGCGAGCAGCCAACGAACCCCATGAGGTAGGGGATGACACCGATGCCGTCCCGAGCGGTGACCGGAGGCTGGGTGGTGACCAGCGCCTTCCAGGAGTGGACGAGGCCGTCGATGAGCGCGCTCGGCCCGCCCGGACCGGGGAGCACCACGGCGATGGCGTGGTCCGGGTCGGCTGCACCGCTTCCCAGGACGAACGCGGCGAGCAGCACCAGGAACCCGGCCAGCGGGCTCAGGCGCCGGACCGAGATCGCCCAACCGGCCGCTGTGCCGACGACCACCCCGGCCGCACCGGCGACCACCCACTCGCTCCCGACCAGGACCGACCGGAGCCCGACCAGCGCGATCGTTGTGAGCACCACCAACGCGAACGCGTCGACGACGGTGTCCCGACCGGTCGACCGATGTTCGACGACGCGGGGACGTGTGGTCGACCGGGAACGCCGGTCAGCAGCCACTGCGCTCATCCCGACACCGCGTGCACGAGTCGGGGCAGATCCTCGAGGCGGCCCATCGTCAGGATGGGGGTGTCGGAGACGGCCCGGACCGTCGACTCGGCGCCCCCGTCGACCCGGAGCACCACCCGGCGGCCGATCGAGCCGACCCGCTCGGCCGCGGTCCGGCCCTCACGCGGCTCGATCCCCGATCCCGTCAGCACGATCAGCAGGCTGACCGCGCCCATCTGGTCCCTGGCACGAGCTGCGGCGTCGAGGATCGACGGCCCACCGGCCTCCGGTTCGATGCCGGCCAGCGCATCGAGGAAGGTCGTCCGGTGGTACGTCGGCAGGAGCCGGCCGCCCGCCACGCACGTCAGCTGCTGGTCGTCGGCCAGACACCGGGACCCGAGCGATGCGAGGGCCGACACGGCGAGCTCGAACTCGTCGTCGGAGGCGAAGTCGTCCCGGCCGCAGCCGACCAGCACTCCCACGTGGGCCATCCGGGTGTCGATGAACTCGCGGACCATGAGCGACCCGTCGGTCTGCCGGGCCGTCGTCCGCCAGTGGATGTGGCGGCGGTCGTCGCCGGCCACGTACTGACGCAGGGTGTGGAACGCCACCGAGCTGGCCGACCGGTCGTTCGTCGCATCGCCCTCGAGATCGCGCCGCCATCCGGTCCCGAGGGAGCCGATGGCGATCGTCCTCGGATGGACGAACAGGTGGCGGGTGCCGGTGAACGTGGTCGTGCGCCGGATGAGGCCCAGGGGATCACCACGCACCGACCGGACCGGCCCGACCGGCACCACCGCGCGCCGACGGGTCGGCATCACGAACAGCTCGTCGTAGCTGTCACCGGCGGCCAGCGCCGGCACCGTGAGGTGGGCGGCTGTGCGACCGACCCGGGCCTCGAGCCTGACGGGCAGCACGCGGTGCGAGGCGCCGTTGGTCGCCACGACGACGGCCGACGCTGGCTCGCCGGCGGTGACACGCGGCGCCGTGAGGTCGAGGTCGACCACGAGGGTCCGCTTGCCGAACGCCAGGAACAGGACCCCGCCCACGAGGGCGACGAGGCACATGGAGGCGACGATCGCCAGCTCCCGCCACCCGAACCGCCAGGCGAGCGCCCACGCCAGCACCCCGGCGACGAGCACGCTCCGCCCCAATGGCGTTACCGCCCGACACAGGCTCCGGAGACCTCCAGTCCACCGCCCATCCGGCGCACCCCGTCGCATCTCAGGGCCCAAGGATCGCCGTTGCCGGAGTCGATTGATGCACGCCCTGTCCCGTCGCGGTCACGACGACCGTGACCTCGGCTCCAGAGCTCGCCGGAAAGGTCACGGTGGCACCCGTCGCGGACGACACGACCGTGGCACCGGGCGGAAGGCTGGATTCGTCGATGGCAGTCGTCGTGTCACGCTGCGCGGCCCACGTCCAGGTCACCGTGCTTCCATCGACGACAGCGGGGGTAACCACCACCGGCGGGCCGAACGGCGTGACCGATGGACTTCCAGTGGTCCCGTTGACGGCCTGTATCGGGAGGCTGCATGCGTCAGGATCGCCTTGTCGGTCCTTCCATATGTTGCACACTCGAACTTGCACGTCTGCATAGGTACGACCGTTGACAAGGCCCATTGTTTCCCCCTCGGTGATATCCGGGACGGGGATCCAACCTGAGCCGACATTGACCTCGTTTCTCAACCAGAAGAGGCCGCTTCCCTCGACGTTGAACACCTCTATCGATTCGTTGAAGGGTAAGATGGATGCGCTTGTAAGGACGGGACGAGGGTTCATCATGATGCCACCCGAATAGGCCCAATCTCGCGATGGTCCCGCCTTGTTGATCGCTCGAACTCGGAACGTGCTGACCTGGTAGATACTGAGCTCATCCATCTCGACATGAGCACGACCACGCTGTGGACTAGGGACGTCATCTTCGGTCTTGTCCGATACGAACTCGATACCACTCCAGTACCCGTACATATATTCGACCGTGTAGTGAACCTCAGCACCGTTCGTGGATGCCGGGCGATCCCAGTACACATCTGCAACCCCGAGCGTGTCGGTCGTCGCCTCGTTGTTGAATGCAGTCACGTTCCTCGCCGGACCTGGGATTCCGGCAGGAATCCCGGTTCCTGCGTTGCTCCATTCTCCCGGGTCCCCGGTGGAGCGGCGAGCGCGGACGGTGAAGCTGTACTCCTGACCGTTCGTCAATGCCGGCAGGGAACCGGTTCCCCATGTGGCACTCGTTCGGCTGGCGGGGAAGGTCCAGTCGGTGCGGCCACCATCGACGGGGGCCGGATTGACCTTCACGACGTAGTCCTGGATGCGCTCCTCGTCGGAGAGGGCATCCCAGCTCACGTGCAGGACTCCACCCTCACCTCCCTTGTTGTCATCCGCCCTGAACTCCACCGTCGGCGCCGCCATCGTGGACGGCAGCGCGATCGGGGTCAGCACCGCGGATGGGGTGCTCCACTCGGACTCGAGCACAACTTCGGGGGTGGGGACGACCTCGTTGAGCGTTGCCACCTGGAATCGGTAGCCCTGGCCGTTCGTCAGATCGGGGATCGTCAGCGACGTGTTTCTGGTTCGGTAGGGGAGTCGGGAGTCCACATCACGGACGACGTAGCCGTCGATCTGCACCTCACGCCCTGGCTGCCACGTCAGGGAGACCTCGCCGTCACCTGCTTCCGCGGACACGATGACGGGAGGCCCCGGGCGGCCCTTGACCTCGATCTCGATCGATCCCCTCGCCTTCTGGCCGTCGGCGTCCACGACCGTGTACCTGGCCCGGGCGATGCCGAACTGGTCGACCGCGGGAGTGAACTCCAGCACGTTCCCGACCTGTTCCATCCGACCCTTGACCCCTGTGGTCTGCCTGTCGAAGTCGTCGATCGCGAGCGATGCTCGGTCCGAGCCCCGGCCCCGGTCCTGGTCGTTGATCAAGACCGGGATCGGCACCATCTGTTCCTGGTTCGTCTCCGCATGGTCGGCGACGGCCAGCGGCGGCCGGAGCACCTCGTCGAGCACCTGGACGGTGACCGTCATTGTCTCCCGGAACGTGCCGTCGCTCACCGGGATCCCGAGCGTCCACGTCCTTCTGGCCGCGCTCTCCGCAGCGCTCAGCTCGAGCCGCGTGCCGTCGACGTTGGCTCGGAGGTCACCGTTGGCGCCGGAGAGCTCTCCGAACTCGATCTCCGACGGCGGGGAGTCGGCATCGTCGACGTACCGCAGCAGGTCGAGGTTCCTCGTACCTCCCGCGGCCATCTGGATCGTCGGTGACGAGACCTTCGGCTTCTCCCGGTCCCCGACCACGACGACTCGCACCTGGCCGATCGCCTGCTGGGAACCGCTCGAGACCCGGTACGCGAATCCGGCGCTCCTGGACGCCTTCGGACCGGCGTCGATCATCAGCCTCGTGCCGGACGACTTGACGGTCACCCCACTCACGGTCGCCGGATAGACCCTGTCGAGGGTCACCGTCCGCGAGGTCAGCGTCGCGACGTCCAACTCCTCGGTCCCACCGGCGGGAATCGTGAAGGTCTTGACCGGCATGATCAACATCGCCTCGTCGACCACCGGGATGGTGACCAACGCCTCCGCGGACTCTCCGTCGGGGTCGGTGATCCGGTAGACGAACTGCCTCGACGACCGATCGAGATCGACCCGGAGCCTGCCGTCACCAAGCACGGTGACCCCGTCGGCGTCCACCACCTCAACGCGGAGCTCGGCCTTGTCGCCGTCGGGGTCGGAGTCGTTGTGGAGGACGTCGACGAACGCTGAGGAACCGGCGGCCCGGGGCTCCTCCACATCATCGACCGCCACCGGAGGCTCGGGATCGGGATCGGGATCGATCGTGACGACGACGAGACCCTCGACGGCGTCCATCCCGTCGGTCAAGCCGTAGGAGAACGAAACGGAGGTCCGCTCCGACACGTCGGCCGGCGCCCGGAAGACGACCTCGGCCCCGTCCGAGCTCAGCTCAACCCGGCCGCGCTGGGGTTGCCTGAGCCCCTCGACCTCGTCGTCGACCAGCCAGGGCTCGTCGCCGTCGGGATCCGTGTCGTTGGCGAGCACCGGGATGGAGCGCTCCTCCCCCGGGCGCACCGTGACCCGGTCGGGCACCGCGACCGGGTGACGGTTGCCGGTAGGCCTCTGGGCGATCACCACCCGGGCGGTCCCGATCGCCTTGCCGCCCCGTCCGTCGGCCACCGTGAAGGCGAAGGCGTCCGTCCCCTGCGCGCCGGCATCGGCCTGGTACACGAACCCGTCGGCGACGAAGGTGACGGCCCCCCGCGTCGGCAGGCTCGACGCGTCGAGGCCGACCAGGTGCACCGGGTCGCCGTCGGGGTCGAGGTCGACCAGCGGCACCTTGACCGGCGCCGCAGCCCCCGCCTCGACCCGGACGACGACGTCGGGTGCGCGCGGATTGCGGTTCTTCGCATCCGGGCCGTCGACCTCGAGGCTGACCACCGCGTCGTCGTCGTTGCCGCGGGGATCTTCGACCCGGTACCGGACCACCATCGAGCCGCGGGTCGAGGCCGACGGGCGGATGCGGATCGCGTCGCGCTGGGCGAAGGCGATGCCCTGGCCGGGATCCTCGACCTCGACGGAGGTGATCCGGAGCTGCTCCCCCTCGGGATCCCGGTCGTTGCGGAGAACCGGGACCGACGCCGTGCCCCCGGCGCGCACCTGGTCGGTGTCGTCAGCGGCGATGGGTCGCTGGTCGGGCGCGCCCTCGAAGAGCGGTGAGACCACCAGCACACCACTCGCGGGCCCGGAGCCGTTGGTGACCCGGTAGGGCACCCGCGTGGGCGCCTCGAGCGCCGCGGAGATCGTCACCCGCACTACCCGCATCTCCAGCACCTCGACGGCCATGAGCGGCTCCTGGGCCGCAGACAGCGGGACGGTGACGCCGGTGATCGCGAGCAGGCCACCCGCTGGGTCGACGTCGTTGGCGAGGAGGTCGACGAGGACCGGCACATCGGGACGGGCGATGACGTCGTCGCGCACCGCGATCGGCGACAGCCCATGGCCGGGATCCAGCACCGTCACCACGAACGTCGCCTTGGCCGTTGCATGGCCGTCCGTGACCACCGTCTCGAGCTCGAACCGGTCGCTCGTCACCGGCTCCTGGAAGGTGACCGTGCCGTCTTCGTCGAACGTGGCGTTCACCTTCTCCCTACCGACGACATCGACGAGCGTCAGCGGGTCGCCGTCGGGGTCGGAATCGTTGCGCAGCACGTCCACCGACGAGACCTGACCCACGACCGCCGTGGCCCGGTCCGATTGCGGCTTCGGCTTCTGGTTCGACGATCCGGCGAGCACGTCGACGGTGAGCGTGCCCTCCGCAGTGGCGAGGTCACCCTCATCGTCGACCCGACCATCGGTCACCGTGTAGGTGACCACGACCTTCTCGACGGTGTCGCCCGACGGCACGTACGTCACCCGTCCATCGGAGTCGTACTGCGGCGATGACGGGCTGCTCGGGTCCCCGACCGCGATCAGGGTGAGCGCGTCTCCGTCTGGGTCGGAGTCGTTGGCAAGGACGTCGACGGTCACCCCCTCGGCGGCATCGGCGCTCACGACGGCGAAGTCCGCGGCGGGCTCCGGTGGACCGTTGTGATCGCCCTGGGTGATCGTGACCACCAGGGCCCCGACGTCCTCCCGGTCGTCCTTCCCCACTGCGGTGTAGGTGACCTCGATCGGATCGACTCGATCCGCGTCCGGGGACACCTGCAGCGCGGCACCGTCCTCCACGACAGTGACCGCCGCACCGTCGGGGTGCTCCTCCTCCTCGGAGAGCGCGACGGTCAACACGTCGCAGGGATCGCTGATGTCGTTCTGGAGCACCTGCACGACCACCGGCACACCGGGCCGGGTCCCTGCCTCGTCGTCCTTCGCTATCGGGGCCGGCGCGTCGGGCTGGCACGAGGTGTCCTCCTCGCTCACCTCCTGGCGGCCGTCGTCCGATTCCTGCGTCTCGGGGGCGATGTCCCAGTCCTTGACGACCTCGGGCTCGCGAAGATCGACGAGGAGGCTGGCGCCCGTCTTCATGTTGTTCAGGAGGACCCGACCGTGGTTGACCCGGAACACCAGATCGCCGCTCCCCATCTCGGCGTCGATCTTCTGCGCCGGAAGGTCGTACCCATCGCTGACGCACCACTTGCCCCACGTCCCGGAGCCCGACCAGGCGCCGTACGCGCAACTGTCTCGGGCGGTCTCGATCCAGACCGGCGCGACCGCGGTGTCCCCGTCGTCGTCCACCAAACGGGCCGGGCTGCCACCGTCGATGGGCACGTCCCACAACCCGGTGTCGGAGGCGACCAGCACCGCGTCCCTCGCCGGGCCGGGCTGCTGCAGCATGAGGTCCTCACCGACGTCACCCACGTCGATCGGCGACCGCCCCGGCACGATCAGCTCCGACTCGGTGGCATCGAGCAGGACCGGCACCGAACCGACCGCGGTCAACCACGACCCCTGCATCCCCTGCACCACTCGGCCCACGGCGCGTTCCACGGGCAGGGAACCGGGGGCGATCTGGACGATCTCGTCCGTGCCACCGCGGTGCACGAACGCGGTGCCGTCGACAGCGACCGCGAGGTCAAGCCCCTGTGGCTCCTCAGCGTCCTCGTCGGCCTCCACTGTGATGACTGGCGCCTGGTCCTCGTCCAGGCCCGCCAAGACCGACCCCGATGTGGTCCGCACCTCGCCCGACGCCCGATCGGCGACGACCGAGGTGATCACCCCGCCGTCGGTGTCGGTCCCACCGAAGCCGACCAACGCGTCCTCGGCGATCTTCTGCTCCTCGTCGAACGTCGCGGTCGCGTCGACGATCGGACGCAACGTCCCCCGGGCGTACGTCGCGACCACCGACCCCGCCTGCACGAGACCGAGCGACTCGCCCGGTTCGGCGTTCTCATCGCGGAGGACCGCCTCGACCTTCCTGGTCTCGAGGTTGAGGCGACCGACCATCTGACTCGACGTCACCCACACCGAACCGTTGTCCAGCGACACTCGCGACTCCTCGAATCCGTCGCTACGCACGACGGCCTGGACCAACGACGCCACCAGCGCGACAGCGAGCACCGCCGTCGCGACCATGTTCCGATTCGCCCGCAAACGCTCCCGCACCCGGTCCTCCCACCACGCAGCGCTCCCTAGTGTTTACTGGACGGCGATGTGGGCTTCCACCCCGAACGGCGCCTCCATTCCAAGGGACGTGCGTGCCCTTCGGGCGCCGCTGGGAGCCGGTGTCTGACCGATGACCACGATCCGCTCCGCTCCACCCGACATCGACGGACTCACGTTCAACCACCCGGTCGGGGGCGGCGGGTTCGCCGACGTGTTCCTGTACGTCCAGCACAGCACCAAGCGGCTCGTGGCGGTCAAGGTGCTCCGGGCCGAACACCTGCAACAGTCGAACCTCGCCCAGTTCGAGGCCGAGGCCGACATCATGGCCAGGGTCTCGGCCCACCCCTACATCGTGACCGTTCTCGACGCCGGCGTCGCAGCCGACGGGCGCCCCTACATCGTCATGGAGTACTACCCCAGGCCCCACTTCGGTCAGCGGGCCCGGGGAGGCCGCCTCCGGGTGCCGGAGGTGCTCCGGGTGGGGATCCAGGTCGCCTCCGCGGTCGAGACCGCGCACCGCTCTGGCATCCTGCACCGCGACATCAAGCCGGCGAACATCCTCACCTCCGACTACGACGATCCCGGCCTGACCGACTTCGGTCTCGCCAGCGTCCAGGACGGCGCCGGGATCACCGCCACCGGCGGTGTGTCTCAGGGCTTCGCCGCGCCGGAGATCCTCCTCGACGAGCAGGCGACCGGTTCCCGGGCCTCGGACGTCTACGGCCTCGGTGCGACGTTGTACGCAATGCTCGCCGGCCGGTCCCCGATCTGGCATCCGGGCGGCGACAACTCCCAGGGCGCACTCGTCCATCGGGCCGCCACCGGCCAGATCCCACCCACGGGCCGCGACGACGTCCCGCCGATGTTGGAGCACGTCCTGCGGATGTGCCTCGACCCCGACCCCTCACGGCGCCCGGACGGCGCGGCATCGCTCGCGCGGCTCCTGCAGGACGTCGAGCAGGCGCTGACGCTTCCGCTGACCCGGCTGGCGCTCGTCGCCCCCGGTGACGGGCAGGCAACCCGGCCCGATCGTCTCGACGAAGACAGGACCACGCGCCGAGCCCGTGTGGTCGACCTCGGTTACGGTGGCGGTGCCCCGCCGTCACCGAACGTCCACCCCACCCCACCGGACGATCTCCAACCGGCTCCCCCGTCCGTCGAAGCCGAATCCGCCATGTCCGATGCCCCGCGGACTCCACGGTGGTCGATGTGGCTCGTCGTCGCGGCCGCCGCGATCGTCGCCCTCGCGGTGGCGCTGGTGGCGCTCAGAGGCACCGAGCCGTCGGACACGAACACGGCCACTACCACCACGCTCCTCCGACCGTCGTCCGACGACCCCGTCCTTCCGTCCACGCCCAGTGCTCCGCTCGACCCCACGGCCGTCCGCAACGCCGACGGAACCGTCACGATCTCGTGGCAGCCACCTGATGGCGCAGGGGAGGGATCCGACTACGAGTACGAAGTGTCCGACGCCGAGGGCGTCAGCTTGGAGCGGCACCTGTCCGCCACCCGACTCCAGGTTCCGGCGTCGGCCAACGGCGCTGAACAGTGCTTCGAGATCACGGCGACGCTCGACGGCACCACGTCCCAGTCCTCGGCACGAGCCTGCACGCAGGACGGGTCCGACTGAACCACGGGGTCGTCGGGGTCGAAGCGTGCATTCGTCGTGGGTCCGAGTCGTCGGGAAGTGTCACGGTTCGGCTCCGACCCCGACCGTGCCTACAGCGGGTCGGCCGGGTCGACGTGGCCCTCGGCGTGGTCGAGGTCGTCGGGGTCGACGAGGTCGGGGGCGATGTCGGCCAACGGGCGGAGGACGAAGCGGCGGTCGCGCCAGCGCGGGTGGGGGATCTCGAGGTCGGGGTCGTCGACCTGCACGCCCTCGACGAGGAGGATGTCGACGTCGAGGGTGCGCGGGCCCCAGCGCTCGTCGCGGACCCGGCCGGCGCCCGACTCCAGCCGGTGGCACACCGCGAGCAGCTCGCGTGGCTCGAGGTCGGTCGCCAGCTCGACGACCAGGTTGAGGTAGCGATCCTGCTCGGGACCGCCGACCGGATCGGTCTCGTACACCGGCGACACCTGCCGCACCATCGGCCCCAACGTGGCGATCGCGTCGCGGAGGTAGCCCCGCCGGTCACCCAGGTTGGATCCCATCCCGAGGAACGCCCGCCGGACCGGGCGGCCAGCGCTCATCGCCGGCGCTCGATCCGCACCCCTGCGGTCGACAGCTGGTGCGGGACCGGTGGCCGGAGCTTGCGGACGCCGACGACGACCCCGCTGATGCGGGCGTCGACGCCCAGCACGGCCTCGGCGACGGACGCGGCGAGGTGCTCCAGGAGCTGGGGCGACCCCGACGCGACGACGGCGGACACCACGTCGCACAGCGCGCCGTAGTCGATCGTGTCGTCCAGCGCGTCGGTGCGCCCGGACGGGGCGAGGTCGGCCTCGACGTCGAGGTCGAGCTCCAGCGGCTGCGCCCGCTCCCGCTCCTCGGGGAGCGCGCCGCAGATCCCGACGACGTGCAGTCCGCGGAGCTCGATGCGGTCGGGCGCGGCCACCCGATCAGCCCTGGGCCGGCTTGGGGAGGTCGAGCGCGAGCGTGACCATCTCCCGACCGACCGGGCCGAGCTGGCGCTGGAGGAGGCGCTCGGTGAACGTGATCGCCTTCGGCCCGTTGGGGATCAGGTCGGCCCAGATCAGGTAGCCGGCGATGATGCCGGAGATCCGGTCCCCCAGCTCCTCGCCGTGCACCAGCACCTTGTGGCGGGTGGCCAGCAACTGGCGGAGCTCGGGGTAGAGCGACAGCAGGTAGGCGGTGACGTCGTCGTGGTTGCCGAACGGTCGGTGCTGCCAGGTGACGCCCAGCTCGTCGTAGTTGTGGAGGTTGGCCGGCGACGGGATGATCGAGATCACCGGCGAGAAGCCCTGCTCCCGCACCCAGATGATCTCCTCCTGGCGACGGACGCGCCGGTGGTTCGATCCGTACCCGCCGGGCCGCTCGCACACGGCGAACGCGTCCTTCACCACCCAGCGGAAGTTCCGCGGCTCGATGCCCTGGGCCCACTTGCCCTTCACCGCCACGTCGTCGTCTCCTTGTCCGTGGTCCTGATCGTGTCGCCGTTCATGCCGCCACCGCCCGCAGCGCGGCCACCGTGGCGGCCACGTCGTGCACCCGCAGCATCGCCGCACCGTCGGCCGCGGCCCGCACCGCCGTGGCCACCGAGCCTTCGAGGCGGTCGTCGGTCGTTGCCGGCTCCGACCCGCCGTCGGCCGCACCGAGCAGCGCGCCGAGGAACGCCTTGCGGCTGGTGCCGACGACCACCGGGAAGCCGGTGGCGACGAGGCGGGGCACCGCGGCGAGCAGCGCCCAGTTGTGGGCCGCCGTCTTGCCGAAACCGATGCCCGGGTCGATCCACACCTCGTCGACGCCGGCCTCTCGCGCCGCGGTGGCCCGGGTGACGAGGTGCGCGGTGACATCGTCGACCACGTCGTCGTAGCGGGGGTCGTCCTGCATCGTGCGGGGCTCGCCGAGCATGTGCATCGCCACCCAGCCGACGCCGAGCTCGGCGGCGACGGGGGCGAGCGACGCCGTGATGTCGTTGAGCAGCGTGGCGCCGGCGTCGACCGCGGCCCGGGCCACCCCCGGCTTGGCGGTGTCGATCGACACCCGTCCGTCGATGGCCAGGGCCTCGACCACGGGCAGCACCCGGGCCAGCTCGACCTCCTCGGCCACCGCCGCCGCGCCCGGCCGGCTGGACTCGCCGCCGACATCGACGATGTGAGCACCCTCGGCGAGGAGCCGTCGCCCGTGCTCGATCGCTGCGGAGGGTCGGTCGTGGAGCCCGCCGTCCGAGAAGGAGTCGGGCGTCACGTTCACGATGCCCATGACCAGGGGACGCACGGTCCTCCAGGGTACCGACACCGTCAAATCGAGACCCAGGAAGGGCTCAGGAAGGTCTCAGGACCGCCCGTTGACGAACCGCATGGCCTCCTGGCGGGTGGCCACGTTGGTGCGGAACAGCCCCCGCACGGCCGAGGTCACGGTGCTGGTCCCCGCCTTGCGGACGCCCCGCATCGCCATGCACAGGTGCTCGGCCTCGATGACCACCATCACGCCCTTGGGTTCGAGGCTCTCCTCCAGCGCGTCGGCGATCTGGGAGGTCAACCGTTCCTGCACCTGGGGCCGGCGGGCGTACCCGTCGACCAGCCGCGCGAACTTCGACAGACCGGTGACCCGGCCGTCCTCGTTGGGGATGTAGGCGACGTGCGCCTTCCCGATGAACGGCGCCAGGTGGTGCTCGCACAGCGAGTAGAGCGGGATGTCGCGGACCATCACCATCTCGTCGTGGCCGACCTCGAACGACGTGAGCAGGTGGCGGGTCGGGTCCTCGTGGAGTCCGCCGCAGATCTCGGCGTACATGCGGGCCACCCGGGCCGGGGTGTCGAGGAGACCGTCGCGGTCGGGGTCCTCGCCGATGGCCGCGAGGATCTCGCGGACGGCCGCCTCGATGCGGGGTTGGTCGATGGCCTCCGGGACGGGCGCGTCCAGGTCGGCGTCGTCGTGCAGCATCAGGCGTCCGGGTCCTCGACGTAGCGGGCGATGAAGGGGAGGTTGCGGTAGCGCTCGGCGACGTCGAGGCCGTACCCCACGACGAACTCCGGCGGGATCGCGAACCCGACGTAGCGGAGGTCGAGATCGGTCTTCTGCAGGCCCTCCCGCACCAGCAGGGCGCACACCTCGACGCTGGCCGGGTTGCGGGCCAGCAGGTTCTTGCGCAGGTAGGCCAGGGTGAGGCCACTGTCGATGATGTCCTCGACGATGAGGACGTCGCGACCGGTGAGGTCGAGGTCGAGGTCCTTCACGATCCGGACCACGCCGCTCGACTTGGTGGCGTTGCCGTAGGAGGACACGGCCATGAAGTCGAACTCGACCGGCAGGTCGATCGCCCGAGCGATGTCGGCCATGAAGACGAACGCGCCCTTGAGCACACCGACGAGCAGCGGGGCCCGCCCCTCGTAGTCCTGCGTGATCTGCGCGCCCAGCTCGGCGATCCTCGCCGCGACCTGCTCCGCGCTGACGATCACCTCGCCGAGGTGCGGGTCGTCGTGGAACGGTCCGGAGCCGGAGGCCATGGCGGGCCATCCTTGCACCCTTCGATCGCTCAGATGGAAGCCGGGGCGACGGCGAGGTCCTCGCCGATGACGCCGGCCCGAAGACGGCGGTCCCAGACCGCGACGACCAACGCCGGATCGTCGACGGCGAGCGCGCTGGCCAGGTGCACCGCGTCCGCACCCCTGAGGGCGTGTCCGACGGCCAGGCGAGCCGCGTGACCCTCGACGACCTCGGTGAGCTCGACCGATCTCATTGCGCTCCAGAACCTCGACCACGTGTGCAGGCACCGTCGCAGTTGGCCGTCGTCGAGGTGGTGGTTGCGATGCGCCGCAGCGAGCGCGGCCGACACCTCGGGATGCGCGAGGCGGCTGGACAGCGCGGCGTCACAGCCGTCCCACAGCGCCGCGGCGACATCGCTCCCGTCCTCCTCCACCAAGAGCTTCACGAGCGCGCTGGAATCGAAGTAGACGAGCACCGCCGATCAGCGCCCTATCGACGCTGCTGCGACACGGTGTCGCTCAGCGACGTGCCGACCTTCGGGCGTCGAACGCTTGCTGCCCGGGGGCGGCGCGCGGAACGCGCCGGGGCGATGGTGCCGTCCTCGGTCAGGCGGGCCAGCGTCGAACTCGACTCGATCGGCACCAGGCGGGCGACCGGCAGACCCCGCTCGGTGATGACGACCTCGTCACCACCCTTCGCCGTCGCCAGCCAAAGCCGGAGATTGGTTCGAAGCTCGGTCACCGCGACGTCCATGCCGAGAACTGTACACCTGAAGGACCAACGAAACGTACGGTGGTCGGATTCGATCCTCAGGTGAGGAAGCGGAGGTAGCGCTGCGGGTCGTCGAGGAAGCTGCGGTGGTGGGCGACCGTCTCGAGGTCGTCCCAGGCCACCTCCGCGATGCCTTCGTCGTCGAACTGCAGGATCTGGGCCCCGGGGAGCGCGGCGATGACCGGCGAGTGCGTCGCGACCAGAATCTGGGCGCCAGGCCGTTCGAGCAGGCGCAGCAGTGCCGCGACGACCGTCAGTTGCGACTCGAACGACAGACCCGCCTCGGGCTCGTCGAGGACGAAGAAGCCGGTCCCCTCCAGCTTCCGGTCGACCAGTTCGAGAAAGGACTGCCCGTGGCTCAAGTCGTGGAAGGCCTCGGGGATCGCCCCCGGGTGCTGCTCCAGGTACGTGAACAGGCCCGCACCGAGACCCGCTCGACGGGCAGCGGGTGGGCGAGGGTCACGGCGCCACCTCCCCATCGCCCTCCGCAGGACCTGTGGGAAGAGGCGGGTGCAACGTGAGGCGACCTGCCGTACGGGAGACCCGCCAGCCGCCGCCCACCTCGGTCGCCCTGGCCTCACCGTCGGCCACCTCCAGCACCCGCTGCACCGTGGCGGCGTCCGGCGGGTGGCCGTCCGCCACCTTCGCCTCCACCAGCCAGCGGCGGACGGCGGCCCGGGCGACCGACGGGCGTGCGTTGCGCAGCGCGACGGCATCGGTCACGTCGATCGTCGCCGCCTCCGCGAAAAGGTCGTCGTCGAGGTCGGCGAAGAGGTTGGCCTGACGGACGAGGATCGGGACGACATCGCGGTCGGCCAGGTCCGCCATGAGGGGCAGCAGCTCGTGGCGGACCCGGTTCCGCAGGAACGCCGGGTCGGCGTTGGACGGGTCGTCGACCACCTCGAGGCCGAGCGCAGCGCACAACCCCAGAGTGTCGGCTCGGCGCAACGCCAGGATCGGGTGCCGGGGGCCGGGCCGCAGCGCGCCGAGACCGGTCGGTCCCGCGCCGCGGAGCAGGTTCAGGAGCATGGTCTCGGCCCGGTCGTCGGCGGTGTGGCCCGTGCACACGTCCGCCGGGAGCACGGCGTAGCGCGCCTCCCGGGCCCGGGCCTCGAGGTTGGGCCCGGGCGCCACCTCGACCGAGCGGGCCTCGAACCGGGCGCCGAAGCGGGCCGCGACCGCGGCCACGACGTCGGCCTCGGCGGCCGAGCCCGGACGCAACCCGTGGTCGACGTGCACCGCGGTCACGTCGCACCCGGCCGCCACCGCCAGCACCAACAGGGCCAGCGAGTCGGCACCACCCGAGACCGCGCAGGTGACCGGCGTGCCGGTCGGAGGGAACGTGGCCAGGGCGAGGAGCCGGTCGACCTCGGCGACGACGTCGACCGAGAGGTCGCTCAGGCCGCGACGGTCGGGCCGACCCGGCTGATCCATGCCTCGGGGTCGCGGATCTCGTCGATGCTCGGGAGGTTTGCCGGGTCGAGCCACGCCCGGTCCAGCAGCTCGGTGCCGCCCTCCTTCTCGACCCGCTCGATGAACGCCTCGCCCTGCTCGTACTGCTTCAGCTTGGCGTCGAGCCCGATGAGCTTCTGCAGGATCTTGACCCCGGGGTTGCCCTGCTGGCGGCGCTGGCGGAGGACCTGGCCGAAGCGGGCCGCGCTCGGGATCTCGTCGGCGCCGGCGCGATCCATGGTGACGTCGCCGTGGCCCTCGAGCAGGCTCATCAGCCCGGCCACCCGGTCGAGCACCGCCCGCTGCTCGGGTGAGGCGAAGACCGCCATGACGCCGCCGTCGTCGAGCGGGTTGCGGCCCTTGCGGATGTCGCCGGCCGCCCGGGCGAGCGCGTCGGCGAACCGCTTGGGATCGGGGTCGACGGCATTGACCGTGTCCTGCACCAGGCCGAGGAAGTGCTCACGCATCCAGGGGATGCCGGTGAACTGGGCCCGGTGGGTGACCTCGTGCAGCGCCAACCAGTGGCGGAACTCGCGGGGCGGGAACGCGAACCGCTTCTCCAGCCCGAGGATGTTGGGCCCGACGTAGTACACGAGGTCCTGCTCCTCGGGGTTCTCGTCCTCGATGACGAGCAGGTCGTACTGGCCGAGCACCCGGCTCGACATCCACCCCAGGAGCACCCCGACCTCGACGCCGGCGACGCGGCTGGCCACGGGCGCCATCGGGCTGGTCATGTGCTGCTCCAGCCGATCGGTGATCGGGCGCATCAACCGCTGGAACGACGCGATGTTGGCCCGCACCCAACCGGGCCGGTCGGTCACGCGGGCCCGGGCGTCGCCCGAGAGGCTGCGCAGCCCGGTCGCCTCTGCGACCTGCGCCTCGGCGATGGTCGTGAGCTCGGCGAAGTCGGTGGCCAGCGAGGCGTAGTGGTACGAGTCGGCGAACGGGTCGCGACCGGCGGCACGGACCGCGACCTTCTGGGCGAGACCCCAGTCGACCGCTGCCACGCCCGACCTCAGACCTGGCCGCGCCGGGGGTACTTGGGCCGGATGACCTTGGTGACGTACCCCACGATCGTGGCGATCCCGAAGAGGACGGCGCCGAACACGAGCGGGACGGCGATCCAGAAGTGCCAGACCTTGGCGAGCAGCATGGGGGCGATCCTAGAGGGACGGCCCCGTCGGGCCGCCAGTCGGGGGCCAGGCCGGCGCATCGGCCTCGTGCTGGATGGCGTTCGCGATGCGGTCGCGCAGCGACGGCGGCACCTCGTCGCAACACCGGTTCCGGATCACCAGGCGCAGCTCGGCCTGGAAGTCGAAGGCGGAGAGGCAGGGCGAGCAGTCGTCGAGGTGGCGGCGGATGTGCTCGCGGGACTCGTCGGTGAGCTCGCCGTCGAGGAACTGGTACAGCTCCTGGAGCGTCTCGGTGCAGTTTCCGTCTTCGGTCGGTTCGTTCATGGTCAACGGTCCACGGTCGTTGCCGCGCTCACGGGCTCGGGTTCGCCCTCCAGGTCGGGATCGTCGGCGAGCCCATGGGTGACGGCGTAGTCGAACAACGACTTCTGCAACGCTTTTCTTCCCCGGTGCAACCGGCTCATGACGGTGCCGATCGGGATGTCGAGGATCTCGGCGATCTCCTTGTAGGCGAAGCCCTCGACGTCGGCGAGCACGACGGGCAGCCGGAAGTTCTCCGGGAGCGCCTCGACGGCGGCCTTCACCTCGGCCTCGCTGAAGGTGTCCATCAGCTCGTCCTCGGCGCTGCGGCTCAGCGACGCCGACTCGAGCCCGCCGAGCCGGCGGTAGAGGTAGAGGTCCTCCACCTCCTCGAGCTCGGACTCCTGCGGGCGGCGCTGCTTGGCCCGGTAGGAGTTGATGTAGGTGTTGGTGAGGATGCGATACATCCAGGCCTTGAGGTTCGTCCCCTCCTCGAAGCCGCCGAAGCCCCGGTAGGCGCGGAGGTAGGTCTCCTGCACGAGGTCGTCGGCGTCGGCCGGGTTCCGCGTCATGCGGAGCGCGCCCGAGTACAGCGAGTCCATCAGCGGCATCGCCAGCTCGGTGAAGCGTGCCTGGTCGGCCATGGGGACGACCCTACCGTCGCCGGACCTCCAGCCGATCGCCATCGCCGTCCTCCACGACGACGGCGACGCCGCCCGGGGCCGCGTCCTCGGTGCGCTCGTTGGTCGGGTCGGCCAGGTCGTCGAGGTAGCGGACCAGACCGACCTCCGGCTCGTACGCGGCGACGGTGGTGGCGCCGTCGCCGTCCCAGTCGCCGAAGCGGATCTGCACCCCCGGGCCGCCGAGGCGCAGTCGACCGGCGCTGGCCGCGAGGTCGTCGGCCGGGGCCAGCACCACGCCGTCCCAGCGGGCGAGATCGTCGCACCCGTCGGCGTCGAGGTCGACCGCGACCGTGCCCGGACCGACCGTCGGCGGCGTGCACCCCGACGGCTCCTCGGGCGGTCCGAGGAACGCGAGGGCCAGGACCGCGGCGGCCGACGCCGATGCGCCGAGCACCCACCCCCACCGTGGCGCCGGATCGTCCGTCGCGGTGGCGTCGGGCGGCCGGGGACCGAACTCGAGCGTCTCGGTCCCCGGTCGGGTCACGTTGCGAGGGGCACCGGGGGTGGGCCCGGGGAGCACGATCGTCATGGGTTCGACCACGGCCGCGAGCGCGCCGACGAACGCCGCCGGGCTCGCTGGACGCCGGGCGGGCTCGGGGGCAAGAGCCGATTCGACCACCCTCGCCATCGCGAGATCGACCCCTGGCCACGATGCGAGGTCGCGATGGGCACCCGCGGCCGCGAGCGCGACCACCTCGGCCGGCGGGCCGCGGTGCGGGAGTCGTCCGGTCAACGCCTCGTAGGCGATCACTCCGAGCGAGAACACGTCGGACCGGGACGAGCACCGTCCGCCCGCGGCGACCGCCGGGTCGAGGTACGCGGGCGTGGCGTGACCGGGCGTCGCGGCGTCGGCCACGACGGGCGAGCCGTCGTCGCGCAGAAGGATGTTCTCGGGCTTCAGGTCACCGTGGGCATCGCAGGTCGCGGCCCAGGCCGTGAGCGCCCTGGCCACGGGGTCCAGGATCGCGACCAGTTCGCCGGCGACCAGCGCGCCGCGGTGCTCCAGCAGCGTCCGCAACGAACCGCCGGACAGGTACGGGTAGGCGACCGCGGGACCCGGTCCGTCGACGAGCACGGCGATCGGGCGGAGCAGGTCGGGGTGGACCACGGCCGCCGCCCGCTCGGCCTCCGAGGCGAGGCGTTCACGGGCTGGGCGGTCGTCGGGATCGGCGACCCGCTTGATCACCACCGCCTCGTCGACGCCGTCGAGGCGCGCCAGCCACACGTGGGTCGTGGGACCGAGGTGGAGGGGTTGGAGCAGGAGGCTCCCGGGGAGGGGGCGCGACACGGGACGCCTGTTCCCCGGCCCGCCGGGACGGAAACCCCGGGGTGGACGCCGGCGGGAGCCTTCGGTTCGAAGGTCCCCGCAGGTCGCGGGGTCGTGCCAGGGAACCCACCACCCCGGGTTCACCTACACTCACGGTGGCCGAGTGGCCACGCGGCACGAGCACGGGACTGACATGTCCGAATTTGTGGGCGACACCGAGACCGAGAGCTGGAGTTGGGGGCCACTCCTCGACCAGTCCTCCATTGCGATGGGGCTCAGCGAGGAGTTCGTGCTGCGCCAGATCAACCAGGCGCTCTGCGACCTCGTCGGCCGACCCGAGGACGAGATCATCGGCGAGCCCCTCCGCTCGTTCGTCTGCCCCGACGACCGCGGCCTGCTGGACCGGGTCGAGCGGGACCTCGCCGACGGATCGCCCTCGGCCCGGGTCCAGGTCTCGATCGAACGACCCGACGGGCGCGACTGCCTGGCGTCGGTCGAGGTCGTCGTCCTCGAGCGCGCCGGTGCCCGGCGACCCCGCTCGCACGTGCTCGTCCAGGCCATGGACCTCACCGACCTCCACCGGGCCCGGATGGACCTCGACGCCTCCGGGCGGCGGTTCAGCAAGCTCCTGACCAACGCCCGCGACATCGTGTCGCTCCTCGACGCCGACGGCGTCATGAAGTTCTCCACCGCCACCAACGTCGGCGCGATGGGCTTCCCGGCCGACCACTGGCTCGGGTGGCGGCCGCTCGACTTCGTCCATCCCGACGACCTCGGCCGGGCCCGTGCCACCTGGCAGGCCGTGCTCGACAACCCCGGGGAGGCGATCGACGTCGAGGTCCGCATGCCCTACGCGAACGGGCAGTGGGCCGACCTCGTGCTCACCGGCGTCAACCTCATCGACGACCCCGACGTCGAGGGCGTCGTGCTCACCGCCCGCAACGTGTCCCAGCTCCGCCACGCCGAGCGGGTCGCGTCGTTCCAGGCCGCGGTGCTCGAGCTCATCGCCCGGAGCGCACCCGCCGTGGAGATCTTCGACCGCTGCCTCGACCTCCTGCAGGTCACCGGCTCCGGCGGCACCTCGGCGATCTGGCTCCTCGACGACGACGAGCTCGAGCTCCACGTCGACGACGAGGACGAGGACGGGGCCGCACTCGCCCCACCGACCGTGCTCGGGACGGCGATGCTCGACGAAGGGGTGCCCCGCACGGTGGTCGACGTGGCCACCGAGCCGTTGGCCGCCGATCTGCGCGGCGCACTCCTCTCGGAGGGGATCCGATCCTTCTGGGCCCAACCGATCCTGGCCCACGGGACCCGCAGGCCCATCGGCGTGTGCTGCACCGTGTTCGACCACCCGCACCAGGCCACGCTCGAAGAGCTCCACGCCGCCGACCTCGCGGCCAGCCTCGTCGCCGTGGCGATCGACCGGATCGACACCGAGGACCGGCTCGCGCACCAGGCCCTGCACGACGGCCTCACCGGTCTCCCCAACCGCACGCTCCTCCTCGACCGCCTCGACCACGCACTGGCCCGCCGCGAGGGGACCGACGAACGGGTGGCCGTGCTGTTCTGCGACCTCGACCGGTTCAAGGTGGTCAACGACAGCCTCGGACACGGCGTCGGCGACCAACTCCTGATCGCCGCGGCCGAGCGCCTCGCCGCCACGCTGTCGCACGGCGACACCGTCGCCCGCTTCGGCGGCGACGAGTTCGTGATCCTGCTGGAGGACGTGCCCGACGAGGACGCGGCGATCGCCGTCGCCGAGCGGATCTCCGACGCGCTGGCCCGTCCGTTCCAACTCCCCGGCGGACAGGACGTCTACCTCACCACCAGCATCGGCATCGCGTTCGCGACCGACCACGGCAGCGGCGACGGATGGCTGCGCGATGCCGACGCCGCGATGTACCGGGCGAAGGAACAGGGTCGCGACCAGCTCGTCGTGTTCGACACCGACATGCGCGAGGCGGCCGTCGCCCGCCTGCAGATCGAGCACGACCTCCACCGGGGCATCGAGCGGGGCGAGCTCGTCGTGCACTACCTGCCGACGGTCGACCTGTTCAGCGGACGCATCGTCGGCAGCGAGGCGCTGGTGCGCTGGCGCCATCCGACCCGGGGCCTGCTGTCACCGGGCGAGTTCGTGCCCGTGGCCGAGGAGACCGGGGTGATCGAGGAGGTCGGTCGCCACGTGCTCGACGTCGCCACCCGCGACATGGCGCGGCTCCTCGCAACGACCCCGATCGCCGACTTCCAGCTCGGCGTGAACATCTCGGACCGCCAGATCGCCAAGGGCGACGTCGTCGCCTGGGTCTCGGAGGTGTGCGAGCGCAACCGCTGGCCGCTCGACCAGCTGCTGCTCGAGGTGACCGAGACCGCGCTGTCCCGCGACGTCGGCGACCCCTTCCACGAGCTCGAGACGATCAGCCGGCTCGGCGTCCAGTTCGCCATCGACGACTTCGGCACGGGCCACTCGTCGCTGACCCGCCTCGGCCACCTTCCCATCCGCCAGGTGAAGGTCGACCAGAGCTTCGTCGAGGCGATCGAGGCGATCGACACGCTCACCGGGGTCGGCGGGACGGCCCGCATCGTCGACGCGGTGATCGCACTCGCGTCGGCCCTCGACCTGCGCACCTGCGCCGAGGGCGTCGAGACCGGCCGCCAGCTCGACTACCTGCGGCGGCTGGGCTGCCACCAGGCGCAGGGCTACCTCTTCTCCGAACCGCTCCCGATCGAGCAGTTCACGGCGCTCCTGCGGGCCGACCCCCGCTGGTAGCGGGACCGGCGACGTGGAGCCCGAGAGGAGAATCGAACTCCTGACCTGCTCATTACGAGTGAGCTGCTCTGCCGTCTGAGCTACCCGGGCGGGAGTCGCCACGGTAGTCGGCCCGCCCGACGGCGGAAAACCCGTTGGCGGACGTCAGTTCAGCGGTGGGAGGCGGAGCGCCAGGTCGAGGAGGAGGAGCTCCTCGTTCGGGTTGAACTCGAGGGCCTCGGCGGCTCGTTGGACCGCCTCGATGCCGGCCAGGGCGGCCGTCGGGTCGGCGGCGACCACCAGCTCGTCGCGGTACACGCCGGCGAGCGCGGCGAACCCGAGCCGCAGCTCGTCGGTGCGGAGGCGACGGGTCTCGCGCTTGTGCCGCTTGTCGAGGTCGGCGGCCCCGGACCCCCGCTGGCCGTAGCGTTCGATGCGCTCGTCGAGCTCCGCGACCTCGGCCTCGTGGCGGACCCGCAGCGGCGCCTCGGCATCGTCGATCGCGGCCCGGAGGTCGTCGACCGCGGTCGCCGCCCGGTGACCGGACCTGTCGAGCCGGCGGGGCAGGTCGCGCCAGGCGGCCAGACGCACGGCCAGACGATCGTCGGTGGCCAGGAGACGGGCGCGGTCGAGGTCGCCGCCGGCGAACGCGGCCGCCTGCCGGGCCCGCTCGTCGTCGACGCCCTCGGCCCGCAGCTGGTCGGCGACCACCTCGGGGGTCAGCGACGCGAAGTCGACCCGGACGCAGCGCGACGCGATCGTCACCAGCTCGCGTGGCAGCTCGTCGGCGAGGACGACGAAGAACGTGCCCTCGGGCGGTTCCTCGATCGTCTTCAGAAGCTTGGGGCCGACGTTCGGGGCGATCAGGTGGAACTCGTCGAGCACGAGCACCTTCCGCTTGCCCTCGACGGCCGAGCGGCTCGCCCGGCGGACGATCTCGTCGGCCTGCTCGGCCGAGATCGATGCACCGACCCGTTCGACCACCGTGAGGTCGGCGTGCTGCTCGGCCCGGGCCAGGGCCCTGGCTCGGGCGGCGCCGTCGGTGTCGCCGGCCGCCTCGGGCTCGAGCGCCAGGAGGTCGCCGGCGAACGCCCGGGCCGCGGCTCGCTTGCCCGACCCCCGCGGTCCGACGAAGAGCCAGGCGTGCACGGCGTCGGGGCCGGCGGCCTGGCGCAGGAACTCGACCGCCCGGTCCTGACCGACCACGTCGTCCCACGGATCCACGTCCGTCGTGCTGGTGCCGGCGCCGGTCGTCACGGCCGTCACCGTAGCCACCCACCCGCCCAACCCGGCCGCCGTGACGTCCAGCCCGCGCATCGGTTCTTCGGGGGGATTTCCACGCCCAGCGCCAACATCCCCCCGAAGAAGCGTCGGACCGATGCGACCTCCCGGTTCTTCGGGGGAAGTTCCACGCTCAGCGCCACGATCCCCCCGGAGAAGCGTTGCGACGGTCGGTGGGTCAGGTCGGTGGGTTCGGGAAGGCGGCGGCGAGGGCGGCGTCGACCCGGGCGGCGACCTCGTCCTCGGACCCGTGGCCGTCGACGATCAGCCACCGCGCCGGATCGGCCGCGGCCTGGACCCGGTAGCCCTCGGCGACCCGGCGGTGGAAGTCGGCGCCGGCGGCCTCCAGGCGGTCGGGCGTCCCGGCCGCGGCGAGCCGCTCGGCGGCGACCTCGGGCGGCACCTCCAGCAGGACGACGACGTCGGGACGCAGGTCGTCGGTGGCGAACGCGCTCAGCGCGGCGACGTGGTGCGGGTCGAGGCCCCGACCGTGGCCCTGGTAGGCGACGGAGGACCCGACGTAGCGGTCGCACACGACGTCCCGACCCCGCAGCAGCGCCGGGCGGACGACGGTGGCGACGTGGTGGGCGCGGTCGGCCGCCATGAGGAGGGCCTCGGCGCGGATGTCGAGGTCGCCGGTCTCCGGGCTGAGCAGGATCTCGCGGAGGCGTCGACCGACCTCGGTGTCGCCCGGCTCGAACGTGAGCAGCGCACCCCACCGGTCGGCGAGCCGGCGGGCCTGGGTCGACTTCCCCGAGCCCTCCCCGCCCTCGAACACCACGAACCGACCCACGGGGCGATGGTACCGACGCCGCCGCTGGCCACCGGGTTTCGACTGCGCGGTTCTTGAGCGAGCGGAGCGAGTCGAAAGGCGGAAGGTGGCGAGCGGAGCGAGTCGCTCAGCGATCAGAAGGGGGCGTCGTCGTCGGGGAGGGGGTCGGTGCGGGGGTTCGCCTTCTTGGCCGGCGCCTTCTTGGCCGCGGCCTTCTTGGTCCCCGCCGCCTTCTTCTTGGCGGGCGCCTTCTTCTTCGCCGCGGCCTTCTTCTTGGTCGCCTTCTTCTTGCGGGGCGCTGCCTCGCGCCGCATCTGCAGCAGCTCGGACGCCCGCTCGTCGGTGAGGGCCTCGACGCTGTCGTCCTTGCGGAGCGACGCGTTGGTCTCGCCGTCGGTGACGTACGGACCGAACCGCCCGTCCTTCACCACCATCGGCTTCTCCGACACCGGGTCGACGCCCATCTCGCGCAGCGGCGCCGCGGAGGACTGGCCCCGGCGCCGTTTCGGCTCGGCCAGCACCTTGAGCGCCTCGTCGAGCGTCAGCGTGAAGAGCTGCTCCTCGGTCTCGATCGAGCGGGTGTCGGACTTGGCGGCGCCGTTCTCGTCGACGAAGTCCTTCTTGATGTACGGCCCGTAGCGGCCGTTGGTGGCGATGATCGTGCCGCCGTCGGACGGGTCGGTGCCGACCGTGCGGGGCAGCGACAGGAGCTGCAGCGCGTCGTCGAGCGTGAGCCGGTCGAGCGTCATCGTCTTGAAGAGGGACGCGGTGCGGGGCTTGTCGGCCGGCTTGACCTTGCCCTCGGGCATCTCGCCGAGCTGCACGTAGGGGCCGAAGCGGCCGGCCTTGGCGTAGATCGTCTTGCCGGTCTCGGGGTCGACGCCGACCTCGCGGTCGCCGCTCGGGGCGTCGAGCAGCTCGATCGCCTTCTCGAGGGTGAGCTCGTCGGGGGCGAGGTCGTCGGGGATCGACGCCGTCTCGTCGCCCTTCTTGAGGTACGGGCCGAACTTGCCCGGCTTGACGACGATCTCTTCGCCGTCGGGCGTGATGATCCGCCGCACGACGTTGATCTCGGCCGGGTCGATCACCTCCTTGCCGAGGTCGACGAGGCGCTTGAGGCCGGGCGAACCGGGGCTGACGTCGGCCAGCTCGGGCGTCTGCTCGCCGGCCTCGTCGCCGAACCAGAACCGGTTGAGCCACGGTTCGCGCTGGACGGTGCCGTGGGCGATGCCGTCGAGCTCGTCCTCCATGCGGGCGGTGAACTCGTAGTCGACCAGGTCGCCGAAGTGCTCCTCGAGGAGCTGCACGACGGCGAAGGCGGTCCACGACGGAACGAGCGCCGTGCCCTTCTTCCAGACGTAGCCGCGGTCCTGGATCACGCTCATGATCGAGGCGTAGGTCGAGGGGCGGCCGATGCCCAGCTCCTCCAGCCGCTTCACGAGCGACGCCTCGGTGTAGCGGGCGGGCGGCGAGGTGCTGTGGCCCTTGGCCTCCAGCTCCGGGGTCGGCAGCGCCTGGTCGACGGTGAGGACGGGCAGGAGGGTCTCGCGGTCGTCGAGGGCGGCGTCGGGGTCGTCGGTGCCCTCGACGTAGGCCCGGAGGTAGCCGGGGAAGGTGATGGACCGGCCGCTGGCGCCGAACTCGACGTCGCGCCCGTCCGAGGCCGTAGCCCCGATGCGCACCGAGACCGACTGGCCGCGGGCGTCGACCATCTGGGAGGCGATCGTGCGCTTCCAGATCAGCTCGTAGAGGCGCAGCTCCTCGCCCCGCAGCTCGCCGGCAAGTTGATCGGGCGTGCGGAAGGTGTCGCCGGCGGGACGGATGGCCTCGTGGGCCTCCTGGGCGTTCTTGACCTTGCGGTCGTAGGTGCGAGGAGCCTGGGGCAGGTAGTCGGCGCCGTACAGCTCGCGCACCTGGGACCGCGCCGCGGTGAGGGCCGTCTCCGACAGCGTCGTGCTGTCGGTCCGCATGTAGGTGATGTAGCCGTTCTGGTAGAGGCTCTGCGCCACCGACATGACCTGGCGGCTGCTCATGCGGAGCTTGCGTCCGCCCTCCTGCTGGAGGGTGGAGGTCATGAACGGGGCCTTGGGCTTGGAGGTGTACGGCTTCTCCTCGACCGATCGGACCGCGTAGGCCGAACCGGCGAGCGCGTCCTTCAGCCCGAGCGCTCCGGCCTCGTCGAGCACGACCGCGTCGCGGGACAGCTCGCCCCGGTCGGTGAAGTCCTTGCCGGTGGCGAGGCGACGGCCGTCGATCGACACGAGGGTCGCCTCGAAGGCGGGGTCGGTGGCGAACGCCGCGCCGAGATCCCAGTAGTCGGCCGACACGAACGCGATGCGCTCCCGCTCCCGCTCGACCACGAGCCGGACCGCGGGCGTCTGCACCCGGCCCGACGACAGCCCGCCGCCCACCTTGCGCCAGAGGACCTCCGACACCGGGTAGCCCCAGAGGCGGTCGACGATCCGGCGGGTCTCCTGGGCGTCGACGAGACCCTCGTCGATCTGACGCCAGTTCTCGACCGCGTGGTCGATCGCCGAGCGGGTGATCTCGTGGAAGACCATGCGCTTCACCGGCACCGTCGGCTTCAGCACCTGCAGGAGGTGCCAGGAGATGGCCTCGCCCTCGCGATCCTCATCAGTGGCGAGGTACAGCTCGTCGGCGTCCTTGAGCGCCGCCTTGAGCTTGCGGATGACGTCCTTCTTCGACGCGTGGACCTCGTAGGTGGGCGTGAAGTGGTGGTCGACGTCGATGCTCAGGCCCTTCGAGGGCAGGTCACGGATGTGACCGACCGACGATTCGACCTGGTAGTCGTTGCCGAGGAAGCCCGCGATGGTGCGGGCCTTGGCGGGTGACTCCACGATGACGAGCGGCTTGGGCACGGGGGTAGACAAAGCCAACCGAGCCGCTCCTGTCAAACATCGAGCGGCGGGCCACCCTCGTGGACGCACTCCGGGAGGTCGCTCGTGATCGCCCGGAACAGCACCCGTCGGACCTTCTCGACGTCGGCCGCCATGCGGGCGAAGACCTCCTCCTCGGTCACCGGCTCCTCGCCCTCGGCGATGCCGACGTCGCGGTCGGTGATCAGGGCGATGGCGCCGTAGCCCATGCCGGCCTCGGCGGCGAGGGAGGCCTCGGGCATCTGGGTCATGTTGATCACGGTGGCGCCCATGGCCGCGAACCACTTGGACTCGGCCCGGGTCGAGAATCGGGGCCCGGGGACCACCACGACCGTGCCGCCGTCGTGGACGACCACCCCCTCGGCCCGGCAGCCGTCGAGGGCGAGGCGGCGAAGCTCGGGGCAGTAGGGGTCGGCGAAGCCCAGGTGGTGGGTGGTGGGGCCGTCGTAGAACGTCGAGGGCCGGCCGAAGGTGCGGTCGATGATCTGGTCGGGGACCACGAAGTCGCCGGGTTCGAGGTCGAGGGTGAGCGCCCCCGACGCGCACGGCGCGAAGACGTGGTGGACGCCGAGGGATCGGAGCGCCCACGCGTTGGCCCGGTACGGCACCTTGTGCGGCGGGTACTGGTGGTCGACGCCGTGCCGGGGCAGGAACGCCACGGGCCGACCGCCGACCGAGCCGATGGTGATCGGTGCGGACGGCGGGCCGAACGGTGTGTCGACCTCGACCGACTCGGGGTCGTCGAACAGCTCGTAGAACCCGGAGCCGCCGATCACCGCCACCTCGGCCCGAGGGCCACCGTTGGTCGGGTCAGGTGCCATCTGTCGTCCTCCCTCGCCGAGCGGGCTCGGCAGCGATCGTGTCGTCGAACTCCTTGATCCGGCGTCGCATGTCGGCGACGGCCCGGATCGTGCCGCCGACCGTACCCGTGACCTTGCTGGCCCCGGAGCGCCGGAGGTACGGCACGTCGTAGGAGCCGATCCTCCAGCCCGCGGCGGAGGCCCGCAGCACCATCTCGACGGGCCACCCGGACCGCCGGTCGGTGAGCCCCAGCAGGAGCAGGTCGGCCCGCCTGGTCACCCGCATGGGGCCGAGGTCGGGCAGGTCGACCCCGGTGCGACGGCGCACCATGCGGGCCAGCGCGACGTTGGCGGCGCGCGCGTGCGGGGGCCACGCGCCCTTCTCGGGGCGGCGGCGGCCGATCGCCAGGTCGACCCGGTCGGCGACCACGTCGTCGACGAGGGCCGGGAGCTCGCTGGGGTCGAGCGATCCGTCGCAGTCCATGAAGCAGACGACGTCCGCCGTGGCGGTGACCAGCCCGCGCCAGCACGCGGCGCCGAAGCCCTTCACCGGTTCCTCGACGACGGTGGCGCCCGCGACCGCGGCCAGCTCGGCGGACCGGTCGGTCGAGCCGTTGTCGACGACGATCGCCCGGTACCCCGGCGGCATCCGCTCGAGGACCCACGGGACCGCCTGCTCCTCGTCGAGCACCGGGAGCACCACGTCGACCGACGGACCGGGACCGGTCACGCAGCGACCCCGCGAAGGCGGGCGAGCCACCGGTCCACCGGGCGGTGCCAGCCGACGACCTCCAGCCCGGCCTCCGAGGCCAGCGTGGCCAGGTCGCCGGCCGCCACCCATGCCCACGGGAACCACGGGCCGACCGTGCCGTCGACGTCGAGGCGGGCGGCGCCGACCCTCGTGAGCTGCGAGTCGTCGTCGGTCTCGACGATCGCCTCACCGCCCGGGGCGAGCAGGTCGGCGACCCGGCGGAGCAGGCGGACGGGGTCGCCGCCGATGCCGACGTTGCCGTCGAGCAGGACGACCGAACGCCATCGCCCCTCGCCGGGGAGCCGGTCGAAGAGCGAGCGGCACAGCACCGGTGCGCCGGTCCGTCGGGCCACCTCGACGGCGGAGGGGGAGGCATCGACGCCGAGCGCGGGCGTGCCCATCTCGGCGAGCGCGGCGACCAACCGTCCCGGCCCGCAGCCGAGGTCGAGGACCGGCGCGTCGAGCCCCGAGAGGATCGCCACCTCCTCGGGCGAGGCCGGCGCGTGCCAGCGCGACAGCTCGAGGACCGTCGCGTGGCCCTCCGCATCGGTCACCCGCATCGTCACCGGTCGCCACCTCCTCCCCTCTGCGCGACGACGAGCGCCACCGCGACCGCGGCCCAGATCGCCGCGAGGAGGACGGCGACGACCAGTCCGTAGTCGCGAGGCAGCAGGGACGGGTTATTGGCCCGTACCCCGTAGCCGCGGACCTGGGCCCAGGACACGATCAGCACCAGCGCGGTGAACGCCAGCCCGACGCGCACCGGCAGTCGAGAGCGGACCGGGAGCAGCTGGGCGGTGACCACCAGCACGACCGCGACGAGCGGCGCCCACAGGGCGTCGTGGACCAGACCGCCGCCGATCAGGAACCGGGCGAGGCTGGCCCGTGACACCGGGCTCGACACCGACCACAGTTCGCGCAGCGCGTAGGCGACGACGGCGGCCCCGACGACCGCGCTGATCCAGAACAACGCGCCACCAGGGCCCTCGGCCGCGGCGGGCGGGCCGTCCGGAACGGCCGCGGCCTCCCCGGCGCTCATCGCCGCGTCACCCGGATCGCCTCGACCCACTTGGTCTGGAGCACGCCCGGGCGGTTGGGAGCGATGAGGCGCGCCGGGTACCCGTGGTCCATGTGCAACGGCTCGCCACCGAGGTCGAACGCGATGAGCGCGTCGCGGTCGCGGGCCTGCTCATCGCTCATCGTCGAGTACTGGTAGGCCGAGCCGTGCTGGAAGGACTCGACCCGGACGTCGACCGTCGCCGACGCGGGCACCCCGGCCCGGGCCATGAGCTCCGACACGGTGACGCCCGTCCACGTCGCCTGCCTGCTCCAGCCCTCGACACAGGTGATCGGGAGCGCCGCGGTGTGTCCGGGCAGGGACCGCAGCTCCTCCAGCGTGAGGGACAGCTCCTCCTCGACGTCGCCGTAGACCCGGAACCGGTAGTCGGCGCTCGTGGCCGCGGCCCGGACCTCGGCCGAGGGCACACCGTTCACCGGCACCCCCTGGGGACCGATGTCGGGCCGCCGGGGAGCGAGCACCGCGGCGGACCGGAGCGGCCACACGGTCTGGCCGACGGTGGTCAGCGTGACGAGACCCGACGCCGCCGCCGTCCAGCCGAGGTAGGCGCGACGGCTGGGGATCGCGGGCGACGAGGACGGCGCCGGCCCGACGCCGTCGCCCGCGGTCGCGGCTGTGGCCCCGGCGGAGGTGCCGGTCGTGTCCCGACGTCGCAGGGCCAGCACGGTGGTGCCCGCCTTGGCCCCGACGTGGGCCACGAGCGCGCCGACGGTCATCCACGCCACCCAGTAGTGGCTACGGGTGAACGAGAAGCGCCACGGGTACCAGTGCATGACGTTCGCGGTGCCGGTGAACAGCAGGAACACCGAGCCGAACACCAGCGGCACGAGCATCACGCGCTCGACGAGGTGGGCGGCCGATTCGAACGGGGGCCACCGGAACAGGTGCGGGAAGACGGCCCACAGCTTGGCCAGCAGCAGCGGGATCGAGGCCAGCCCGGTCGCGACGTGCAGGCCCTGGGTGACCCGGTAGAGCCCGGCGGGGCGGGCCGGCCAGGCGAACCACGACGTCGGGTGCTGGGCGAGGTGCGACAGGAGGCCGGTCACGAAGCAGATCGTGAAGGACACGCCGAGCGCGAGGCCGAGGATCGCCGCGGTGCGCTCGTCGTGCACGGGCGACGCCTCGACGGTCGACCGGACCTCGTCGGCCCGGGCCCGCACGCCGGCGGCCCGTCCGGTCGCGGTCACGAGGCACCGCCCGCGGCGAGCGATCGGGCCACGCCCGCGACCGCGAGGTGGGGGTGGTCGCGGGCGATGCGGTCGAGGTCCTCCGGGCGGTCGAGGTCGCCGAGCTCGTCGAGCATCTCGACCCGCAGGCCGAGCGAGCGCATCCGGGCGAGCTGGCGCTCACCGGTGTCGTCCGCGCTCATCGGCACGCCGTCGAACACCCCGTCGACCGGTCGGGCCAACCCCAGCGCCCACCAGCCACCGTCCGACGCCGGCCCCAGCACCGCGTCGCACCCCGGCCGAGCCAGCCGGTCGAGCCCGCCGTCGAGCAGCTCGGGCGTCACCTGCGGTGTGTCCATGCCGATCTGGATGCCGGGACCGCGGACCGAGCGCCATGCGACCGTGAGGCGGGCCGACAGGTCGCCCTCACCCTGCCCGACGACCTCGAACCCGTCACCGAGCCAGGGGCCCGGCTCGCCGTCGAGGGCCAGCACCCGGCGAACGGCCCGGCACGAGCGGGCGGCCCGCAGCGTGTCGCACAGGGCGGCCTCGGCCACCGCCGCCGCCTCGGTCGCCCGCAACCGCACCTGCAACCGGGTCTTCACGCGACCGGCGACCGGCGCCTTCGCCAACACGAGCACGTGCTCGATCCCGTCGTCATCCACGCACCCGACGGTACGGACTCGGCGGCCCGACGGGAAGGGATCGGACCTTACGGTTCCCGAAACGCTGGTGGCGCGGCCGACCACGGGAACGGTCGGTTCTCTACCATCGCCGTCGTGGACGTCAGCACCTCGACGCAGCGGATCCTGGTGATCGACGACGACGTCGCGCTGTCCGAGGTGGTCGGCCGCTACCTGGAGGCCGCCGGCTACGAGGTGACCTTCGCGGCCGACGGGCAGACCGGGTTGGAGCAGGCGCTCACCGAGCTGCCGGACCTCATCGTGCTCGACCTGATGCTGCCCCGCCTCGACGGGATCGAGGTGTGCCGGCGCATCCGGGAGGTGGCGCCGATCCCGGTAGTGATGCTCACCGCCCGCGGCGAGGAGGACGACCGCATCGCCGGGCTGCAGATCGGCGCCGACGACTACGTGACCAAGCCGTTCTCACCCCGGGAGCTCAAGGCTCGGGTCGAGGCCGTGCTCCGACGGGCAGGACGCACCGACGCGCCGCGGCCGGTCGTGCTGAGCGGCGGTGGGCTGGAGCTCGACCGCCTGGCCCACGAGGTCCGACGGGACGGGGAGGTCCTGGCCCTCACCACCAAGGAGTTCGACCTGCTCGCCCACCTCATGGCCAACCCCCGCACCTCGTTCGGGCGCGACGAGCTGCTGCGCGACGTGTGGGGCTGGACCTTCGGTGACACCGCCACGGTCACGGTCCACGTCCGTCGGCTGCGGGCCAAGATCGAGACCGATCCCGGCGACCCGCAGCACCTCGTCACGGTCCGGGGCGTCGGCTACCGGTTCGATCCGTGAGGACCTTCGTGCGTCGCAACGCGGCGCTCATCCTCGTCGTCGCACTCGGCCTGCTGATGACGGCTGCCACCATCCGCAGCCTGCACGCCCCGGCCGACGACGTCCTCGTCCTCCTCGCGCTCGCCGGGAGCGCGTCGCTGGTCGCGGCCGGGCTCGGGGTGGTCGTGCTCCGGACCCTGCGCCGGCGCTCCCTGCGGACCCAGATCGTCGCGGTGGCGGGCGTCGCGCTGCTCACCACCACATCGGGCGTCGTGGTCGCGGCGGTCGGGATGTTCATCTCGTCCCACGACCTGCAGGCGATGTTCGTCGTACTCGCGATCAGCGTGTCGGTCGCGCTCGGTGGCGCGGTGCAGGTCGGCCGCCAGATCGACGAGGGCGCCCGGGGCGTGCGCGACCTCGCCCGCCACCTGGCGAGCGACCCCGAGGCCGACGCCGCCGAGCTGCCCCGCCTGCGGTCGGCGCCCGAGCTGGAACAGGTGGCCGACGAGGTCGCCGACCTCCCCCGCCGGCTGGAGGAGCTGCGCCAGCGGGCCGAGGCGCTCGACCGGTCCCGGCGTGAGCTCGTGGCCTGGGTGTCGCACGACCTCCGCAGCCCACTGGCCACGATCCGGGCGATGGCCGAGGCGCTCGACGACCGCATGGTCACCGACGCCGACGCCGTCGAGCGCTACCACCACCAGATCCGCCGCGACGCCGAACGGCTGAGCGCGCTGGTCGACGACCTCTTCGAGCTGTCGCGGATCAACAGCGGGTCGCTCGACCTCCGCAGCGAGCGGGTCGAGCTGCGAAGCGTCGTCCTGGAGTCGGTGTCGTCGAGCACGCATCGGGCCGAGTCCAAGGGGGTCGTCCTCCGGGCCGACGTCGCCGAGGGCCTCGAGGTCGACACGCCGGTCGCCGAGCTGTCACGGGTGCTGCGCAACCTCATCGACAACGCGGTGCGCCACACGCCCGAGGGCGGCTCGGTCGAGGTCAGCGCGCGGACCGACGGCGACGTCGTGCACGTCACCGTGTCCGACGAGTGCGGCGGGATCCCCGAGCCCGACCTCGACCGGGTCTTCGACGTGGCCTTCCGCGGCGACACGGCCCGCACCCGCGACCACCAGGGTGGCGGGCTCGGCCTCACCATCGCGAAGGGCCTCGTCGAGGCATGCGACGGCGACATCGCGGTGTCCAACGCGGACCGGGGCTGCGAGTTCACCGTTCGACTCCCACGGGTGCCGTGACCGCAGCCCGACGGGCGACCGTGATCGGCGTGACCCTGTGGGCCGCGGTGATCGTCGCCGCCCGGCTGATCGGTATCCCCTACGTCGCCGCCCGGGACACGCCGCTCGCCGTCGACGCGGTGCCGTGGGTCGGCAACTGGGTGTGGGACCCGTCGCGCATCCCGACCCTCGCCCTCGCCGCGGCGGCCGGCGCGGTGGCGGTCTGGTGGCTGCCGGTCGTCGCCCGGCGGTGGTCGTGGCCGGCGGTGCTGGCCGCGGTCGCCGTGACGACCGCGGTGCTGACCCGCCTGCTGGTCCGGGCCAGCCCCGACTTCTACCGGTGGGGCTCGATCCAGTGGGGGTACGGCCGCCACACCGACCTGGTCGACGCGTCGGGTCCCGGCTCCTACCTGCGCACCTACGTCGAGGTGCAGCCGTCGCTCGGCGGGCACCTCCGCGCCCACCCGCCCGGGTTCGTCCTGTCGCTGTGGGGCTTCGAGCGCATCGGGCTCCAAGGCACCGGGTTCCACCTCGCGCTCATGCTGCTGGCCGGCGCGGTGGCGTCGGTCGCCGCGCTGGTGGCGATGCGGGCCGTGGCCGGCGACGAGCCCGCTCGGGCCGCGGCACCGTTCGTCGCCATCGCGCCGGTGCTCGTGTGGCGGACCAACCCCGACATCGTGTTCGGCGCCGTCGCGCTGGTCGGGGTGGCCCTCGCCATCGTCGCCGTCACCCGCTCCGACCGGTGGAGCCTGCCGCTCGCGTTGGCCGGCGGGTTCGTCTTCTCGATGGGTCTGATGCTGTCCTACGGGGTGGCCCTGCTGGCGCTGCCGGTCCTCGCGGTCGGCGTGCAGCGGCGGTCCTGGCAGGCACTCGCCCTCGTCTGCGTCGGAGGCGCGGCCGGCCTGCTCCTCCCCTACGGCTGGGGCTTCTGGTGGTTGGCCGGCCTGGAGGAGACCGAACGGCAGTACCGGCTCAGCCTCTCCCAGGCCCGCGGCTACCGGTACTGGCTGCTCGGCAACGCCGCGACCTTCTTCGGTCTCATCGGCCCGGCCACCGTCGCCGCGCTGACTCGCTTCCGCACGTTGCCGGGGCGCGTGCTCATCGGTGCAGCGGTGGCGTGCCCGGTGCTCGCCGGGCTGTCGGGCATGTCGTCGGCGGAGACCGAGCGGATCTGGCAGCCGTTCGCCCCGCTCGTGCTGCTCGCCGGCGCCGGGCTGTGGTGGACCGCCGGCCGCTGGGACCTGCGCGCCGCCCGCTGGTGGCTCGCCGCCCAGCTCGCCGTGGCCATCGCGTTCCAGGCCCTCCTCGAATCCCCCTGGTGACCTGGGACGCACAGGTGGGGTCGGATCCCAACCGTGCCGTCATCGACGAACGGGACACCTCAACGCGTGCACGGTCGGGATCACAGGTGGGGTCGGATCCCACCTGTGCACGTCACGGTTGGGATCCGACCCCAAGTGTGCGCTTCAGGTGTCGATGTCGTTGGGGTCGAAGGGTTCGACGGCGCGGAAGCCGATCGTGTCGGCCGCTCGCTGTGGTGAGGCGACGATGTGGCGCACGTCGCCGAGGCGGCCGCCCCCGACCACCTGCGGCTCCAGCCCGGCCGGTTCGGCCACGGCCCGGGCCAGGTCGAGCACCGTGCGGGGCGTGCCGGAGGCGACGTTGAGCGGGCCGTCGTAGGGCCGGTCGGTCAGCAGGGCCGCGACGTTGGCCCGGGCGACGTCGCGCACGTGGACGAAGTCGCGACGTTGGCCGCCGTCCTCGTAGACCCGCGGCGGCTCACCCCGGGCGACCGACGAGCGGAAGATCGCCGCCACCCCCGCGTAGGGCGTGTCGGCGGGCAGTCGGGGCCCGTAGACGTTGTGGTAGCGGAGCGCGGTCACCGGAACCCCGTGGTCCCGCCCGAACACCGTGGTCAGGTGCTCCTGGTGGAGCTTGGTCGCGGCGTAGACGTTGCGGGGGTCGGTGGGCACGTCCTCGGAGACGTCCTCGGGCTCGACGTCGGCACCGCACACCGGGCAGCGGGGCTCGAACCGACCGGCGTCGACGTCCTCGCGAAGGCGGGGCGGCGGGGCCACGACGCCGTGCTCGGGACAACGCGACCGGCCCTCGCCGTAGACGACCATCGACGACGCGAGGACGATCCGTCCGGCGAACCCGGTCTCGTGCAGCACGAGGAGCCCGACCGCGGTGCCGAGGTCGTTGTCCTCGACGTAGTCCCGGACGTCGCCGAAGTCGACCCCGAGACCGACCCGCGCCGCCTGGTGGCACACGGCATCGCACCCCGCGACGGCCCGGCGCCAGGCGTCGGGGTCGCGCACGTCGCCGACCACCAGCTCCACCCCGGCCGGGAGGCGTGCGGGATCGACCGCCGCGGCGACGAGCGAGTCGAGCACCACGACCTCGACGTCGTCGGCGACCAACGCCTCGACGATGTGGGAGCCGATGAAACCGGCTCCGCCGGTGACGAGGACGCGGGCGGGTCGTGCGGTCACGGCCGACAGGTTCGCACGAACGGGCGGGGCGCCGGCCACCTTTCGACTCGCTTCGCTCGCTCAAGGAACAGTGCAGCGACCCGCTTCGCTCGCTCGAGGAACGGTGCACGGCCCCGACCGATCCTTGAGCGAGCGGAGCGAGTCGAAAGGGGTCAGGAGCGGACGAGGCGCTCGATGGCCCGGGTGGCCTCGACGATCTTCGCCCGCGCCTCCTCCTCGTCGCCCTCCTGCGCGGCGTGCAGCACGCAGTGGGACACGTGCTCCTCCAGGAGGCCGATGCCGACGCTCTGCAGCGCCTTGGTGACGGCGGACAGCTGGGTGAGCACGTCGATGCAGTACGTGTCCTCCTCGATCATCCGCTGGAGGCCGCGGACCTGGCCCTCGATGCGGCGGAGTCGCTTGAGGTAGTCGTCCTTCTCCATCGTGTAGCCGCGCACCCTCGTCGCTCCTCAGCTGTGGTCGGGGTTCGCGCCCGAACCCGCGTGGACGGACCGGAAGCCCCGCAACCGGAGGCTGTTGCTCACCACGAAGACGCTGGAGAACGCCATGGCGGCCCCGGAGATCATCGGGTTCAGGAACCCGGCGGCGGCGAGGGGGATCGCCGCTGCGTTGTAGGCGAAGGCCCAGAACAGGTTGCCCTTGATGGTGGCCAGCGTGCGACGGCTGAGCCGGATGGCGTCGACCGCGGCCGAGAGGTCACCCCGCACGAGGGTGAGGTCGGCGGCCTCGATGGCCACGTCGGTGCCGGTGCCCATGGCCAGGCCGAGGTCGGCCGCCGCGAGCGCGGCGGCGTCGTTCACCCCGTCGCCGACCATGGCCACGACCGCACCGTCGCCCTGGAGGCCGCGGATCACCTCGACCTTGTCCTCGGGGAGCACCTCGGCGACGACGTCGGCCTCGTCGATGCCGACCTGCTCGGCCACGGCGAGAGCGGGGGCGCGCTGGTCGCCGGTGAGCAGCACCGGGCGGAGGCCGAGCTCGCGGAGCCGGGCGATCGCCTCGGCGCTGTCGGGCTTCACGGTGTCGGCCACCACGAAGGCCCCACCGACGGTGCCGTCCCACGCGGCGTGGACGACGGTGCGGCCCTTGGCCAGCGCGTCGGCGACGCCCGGCACCTCCACGGCCGGCACTCCACGCTCGGCCAGGAGCGACGCACGACCGGCCACCACCCGGTGACCGTCGACGTCACCGGTGACCCCGCGGCCCTGGTGGTTCTCGAAGTCCGAGACCATCGGCAGGTCGCCGACCTCGGCGGCGGAACCGGCCGCGATCGCCGCGGCGATCGGATGCTCCGACGCCCCTTCGAGGGCGCCGACGAGTCGCAGCAGCTGCCCCCGATCGATGCCCGGGGCCGGCAGCGCGTCGACCAGCTCCATGCGACCGGTAGTGACGGTGCCCGTCTTGTCGAGGACGATCGTGTCCACCGAGCGGGTCGACTCCAGCACCTCGGGGCCCTTGATGAGCACCCCGAGCTGCGCGCCGCGACCGGTGCCCACCAGGAGCGCCGTCGGCGTGGCCAGGCCGAGCGCGCAGGGGCAGGCGATGATGAGGACGGCGACCGCGGCGGTGAACGCCTCGTTCGCGGACGCCCCGCTCACCAACCAGCCGACGAGGGTGGCGAGGGCCGCCAGGATGACCACCGGGACGAACACCGCGGCGACCCGGTCGGCGAGGCGCTGGACCGGGGCCTTGCCGGTCTGGGCGTCGGTGACGAGCGTGGCGATCCGGGCCAGGGCGGTGTCGGAACCGACCCCGGTGGCCTCGACCACCAGTCGGCCGCTGGCGTTCACAGCGGCGCCGACGACCTCGTCGCCCTCCGCGACCTCGACCGGCACCGGCTCGCCGGTCAGCATCGAGTTGTCGACGGCCGAGCGCCCCTCGACCACGACGCCGTCGGTGGCGATCTTCTCGCCGGGGCGGACCACGAACCGGTCGCCCACCGCGAGCTGCTCGACCGGGATGCGGGTCTCGACGCCGTCGCGCACGACGGCGACGTCCTTCGCCCCCAGCTCGAGCAACGCCCGGAGCGCCGCGCCGGAGCGCCGCTTCGCCCTGGCCTCGAACCACCGACCGGCGAGGATCAGGGCCACGACGACGGCGGCGACCTCCAGGTAGATCTCCTCGGTGCCGCCACCACGCCGGGGGACGACGACCATGTCCATCCGCATGCCGTCGTCACCGGCCATGGTGAACAGGAGCGCGTAGACCGACCACGCCCACGCCGAGAGCGTGCCGACCGAGATCAGCGTGTCCATCGTCGCCGCGCCGTGGCGGAGGTTGGTCCAGGTGGCCCGGTGGATCGGCCACGCCGCCCAGAACACGACCGGGGTGGCGAGCGTGAGCGAGATCCACTGCCAGTGGTCGAACTGGAGCGCGGGGATCATCGACATGAGCAGCACCGGCAGGGCGAGCGCGCTGGCGACGAGGAACCGGTGGCGAAGGTCGCCCTCGTCGTCGTCGTGGTCGTGCGCGCCGCCGTCCATCCCATCGGCGGCGTGCGCGTCGACCCCGGAACCGGGCTGCGGGGCGGGCACCGGGACCGGCTCGGGCTTCACCGAGTACCCGAGCGACTCGACGACGGCGACCAGGTCGCCCCGGGTGACGTCGGCCGGCGCCGCCACCCGGGCACCCTCGGTGGCGAAGTTGACCGAGGCCTCGACGCCATCGACGGAGTTCAGCTTCTTCTCGATGCGCGCCGCGCACGACGCGCAGGTCATCCCGGCGATGTCGAGGTCGATGGTGCGGGTCGTCCCGGGGTCGGCCGGCGTGTCGTGGTGCTCGTGGGTGGCGGTGTCCATCGCGCTTCGCTCCGGCTCGCGGTCGATCCGACCCTATACCCCTATGGGGTATGTGCCAACCGGGGACGAGCTGCCGGTTCGCGGATCGCGACGCCCACCCAATACCCTCGGTTGACGGCGATGGGGCTCGCCGAGAACCGCCCGGCTGACGGTCCCTACCTCTCGACTCCATGGCCCGAGGTGAGGACGTTGCCGCAATTCCCCAACCGATCGAACGAGGCCTACCGGTCGCCGCCGTTCCCCCACGTGCCGCCGCGCACCTGGCGCCACGCCCGGCTCGCACTCCTGGCCGCCGCCTCCGGCGTGCTCGTCGGTCTCGCCGGGTTCACGTTCCTCGAAGGTCTCGACTGGGCCACCCGGACGCGTCTCGCCCACGACAAGCTCGTGTGGTTCCTCCCCCTCGCCGGGCTCGCGATGGGACTCGCCTACCACCGCTTCGGGGGCCGAGCCGGGGGCGGCAACGCCCTCCTCCTCAAGGAGATCCACGAGCCCAGCGCCTGGGTGCCGCGACGCATGGCCCCGATGGTCGCCGGCGCCACGGTCGTCTCCCACCTCTTCGGCGCGTCCGTCGGCCGCGAAGGCACCGCGCTCCAGATGTCCGGCTCGCTCACCGACATGCTCAACCGGACCTTCGGCGTCCGCCGGGAGGACCGGCGCGTCCTGTTGATCGCCGCGCTCGGCGGCGGCTTCGGCGCCGTGTTCGGGGTGCCGTTCGCCGGGCTGGTCTTCGGCATCGAGGTGCAGTGGATCCGACGCCTGCAGCTGCGCGGCGGGATCCGCTGGCTCATCGACCGCATCCGGGGCGGAGCGCGCACCGGCATCGCGCCCGAGGACCGGGACACCGACGAGGCCAGGCCGGTGGCCGGCGACGACCTGGCCGACCGCTCGTTCTCCGGCGAGTCGCGAGAGGTCCCGAACGCCCGACTCCTCGCGGCCATCGTCCCGACCGCGATCGCGTCGTTCGTCGGCAACTTCGTCGTGCGGACGCTGGGTCACGTCGAGGACTCGCCGGCTCGGTTCGTCGGCGCGATCACCGCGCCGCTGCTCCTCAAGGCCACGTTGATCGGCCTGGCCGCCGGCGTCACCGCGGTCGTGTTCGTGGCGCTCACCGAGGGCATCCGCCACCGGACCAACGCGATCGTCACGTGGCCCCCGCTTCGACCGTTCGTCGGCGGCATCGTCACCCTCGCCCTCGCGGCGATCGCCGGCCACGACTACCTGGGGCTCTCGCTGCACCTCACCGACGAGGCCTTCGCCGGTGAGCTCACCTCGTTCGCCGCCCCGTCGTGGAAGCTGGTCCTCACCGCGGTCTGCCTCGGCACCGGGTTCATCGGCGGCGAGGTCACCCCGATGTTCGTGATGGGGGCGACCCTCGGTGCGGCCATGGGCAACGTGCTCGGGCTCGACCCGGCGCTCGGGGCCGGGCTCGGCTTCGCCGCGGTGTTCGCCGGCGCCGCCAACGCCCCGATCGCCTGCACCGTCCTCGCCATCGAGATCTTCGGCATCCGGTTCGGCCTCCCCGCCGCCGCGGCGTGCGCGGTGTCCTTCGTGGCCTCGGGCCGCTGGGGCATCTACCACCACCCGCCGGCCGGTACCGCCACCATCACCTCCCAGGCCCGTCGCGGCTACCGGCGGTTCCGCCGGGTGGCGTCGAGCCGGGACCGGCCCACGCCCGGCACCGTCCCCGACGGTCGATAGCGTCTGCACCGCACCCAGAGGAGGCCCCCCATGCCGGTGTTCCGGACCGACAGCGCCATCGGACGAGCCGTCCGCAGGATGGCCACCAGCCCGACCTTCAGGAAGGTCGGGCCGAAGGTGGTCCCACCGATGGACCGGGCGCTCAACCGGCTCACCAGGGGCCGGTTCATCGTCAGCAAGTTCCTGGTGCCCAGCCTGGTGCTGACCACCACCGGGCAGAAGTCCGGCCTGCCCCGGGAGTCGCCGTTGGCGTGCGTCCCCGAGGACGGCGGCTGGTACGTCGTCGGCTCGAACTTCGGCCGCGAGAAGCACCCGTCGTGGACCGGGAACCTCATCGCCCACCCGAAGGCATCGGTCACCTTCGAGGGCACCGTCACCGAGGTCGACGCCCGCCTGCTCCCGCCCGAGGAGAAGGCCGAGCGGTGGAACGAGCTCGTCGAGGTCTGGCCGGCCTACGACGACTACGTCGAGGCCAGCGGTCGCGACCTCCGGGTCTTCCACCTCACCCCGGTCACCGCGTCGCTCACAACCAGCCGCGCGTCCGGAACACCTTGAACAGGGCGAGGCAGCCCAACACCATCGTGCCCACCGCCACCGCGTAGCCGTACTGCCACCGGAGCTCGGGCATGTCACGGAAGTTCATGCCGTAGATCGCCCCGATCGTCGCCGGCACGACGGCGATGCCGGCCCAGGCGGAGATCTTGCGCATGTCCTCGTTCTGTCGCAGCGAGATCTCGGCCTGGCGCACGCTGACCCGGCCGAGCTCGGCCTGGAGCATGTCGCTCAGGGTCCGGTCCGCGGCTTCGAGCGACTCGGTCGACCGGAGCACGTGGTCGTACACGTCGCGGTACTGCTCGGCGATCGGGCCGGGCGGGAAGGCGTCGATCTCCCGCCGCGCCAGCCGTTCGGCCGGCCCGGACAACGGGACGAGCGCCCGACGGATGACGGCGGCGTCGCGCTTCAGCTCGTAGATGGCCGCCGAGTTGTCCTCGTCGCCGTCGCCGAACACCTCCGCCTCGAGGTCGTCGATGTCGCTCTCCAGCGTCTGCACCGCGAGCTCGTAGCGGTCGACGATGTGGTCGAGCACCTCGTAGAACGCCACGACCGGCCCGTCGTCGACCGCCACCGGCCGCTCGTCCATCGTCCGGCGGACGTCGTCGAGGACCTCGCTCGCCCCGTGCCGGACCGTCACGAAGAAGTGCGACCCGACGAACGCGGCCACCTCGCTCACGTCGATGTCGCTGTAGCCCACGTAGGCGATCGGCTTGACGACGGCGAACACGACGTCGCCGTAGACCTCGAGCTTGGGCCGCTGGTGCGCCTTGATCGCGTCCTCGACCGCGAGCGGCGGCAGACCGAACTCACGGGCGACGGCCTCCACGTCGACCTCCAGCGGATCGTGGACCCCGACCCACACCCAGCCGTCCCCGGCGCGGGCGAGCTCCCCGGCCTCGGCGAGCGTCAGCGGACCCGGGCGCCGACCCTGCGAGTCGTAGTACCGGCAGTCGACGACGACACCACCGGGGTCCCTCGCCTCGACGCCACTCGCTCCGGCATCCACGCCCCGAGGTCTACACCCGACGTCGACGGCGGAGGCGGACCACGCGAGGGCGGGCCGGGTCACCCCACGGCGTGGATCGTCAACCGTTCGCCGACCCGCACGACCTCCATGGCGAAGTCGAACCGATCGACGTCCGCGGCCAGGTCGACGTCGCGCGGGTCCATGTTCCCCTCCCCCGCCTCGAGGGTGCGGAAGGCCTCCGGGGTCCCCTTCAGCGCTTCGGCCACCTCGGCGTCGTCCACCGGCGCGCCCGTGCGGAGGGCCTCGATGTGCTCGGCGGTCAGGCGGTCGTCGTCGGCGGCCCAGTCCGGCAGCCAGCCCGAGAGCACGTAGGCGGGCGCGCCGGGACCCGACATGGCCACCGCGTGCGCCGTGGCCGACGCGTTGACCAACCCGGCGGCGAACAACCGGTCGGCGTCGAGCGCGGCGACGACCCCCTGCGTGCCCGACCCGGTGCGCAGCACCACCTCCCGACCGGCGAGGTCGGCGCGGCTGACGAACCACGGCGAGTTCGGCAGGTCGTAGTGCGGCGGCTTGCGACCGTGGTCCTCGCCCACCACCACCGACCCGGGGATCGTGCGCCCGAGGTCCACCGCCTCGTCCAACCCCCGCACCAGGTGGATCGCGCTCGCACCGCCGCCGAGCGCGTACGCCGCGGTGGTGAAGGCCCGCAGCACGTCGACCACCACCACCACGCCCGCGACCCCGTCGAGCTCGAAGCGGGACAGGTACTGCGGTTCGGCCCGCTGGGTCACCAGGTGACCTCTTCGCACCCGCGGTGGTCGTCGGGTTCGACCTGGAGCGTGGCGTGGCCGATGCCGTAGCGGTCGAGCAGGAGGTCGCGGGCCTGGTCGAGCACACCGTGGTGGTCGGTCCCGACGCTGACCATCACGTGCGCGCTGGCCACGTCCATCGCCGAGGTCAACGTCCACACGTGCAAGTCGTGGACGTCGGTCACCCCTTCGATCGCCTCGAGGTCCGAGGCCATCGCCTCCAGGTCGGTCCCCGGCGGTGCGGCCTGCACGAGGATCCGCACCGCCTGGGCACCGAGCGACCAGGTGCGGGGCAGGATGAACAGGCCGATGCCGACGCCGATGACCGGGTCGATCCAGGTCTCGCCGGTGACCCCGATCAGCACGGCGCCGACGATCACCCCGACCGAGCCGACCAGGTCGGCCACCACCTCGAGGTAGGCGCCCCGCACGTTGAGCGACTCCTCGGCGGCGCCCCGCAGGAGCACGAAGGCCACGACGTTCGCCAGCAGGCCGGCCACCGCCACCACCAGCATCGGGGTGCTGGCGACCTCCACGGGGTCCCCGATGCGCCCGACCGCCTCGTAGATCACCCAGCCGGCGACACCGAAGAGCAGCATGGCGTTGGCGAGCGCGGCGAGGATCTCCAACCGGTAGAGCCCGAACGTGCGGTGGCTGCGGCTGCTCCCCCTGGACGCGAGCTGGATGGCGGCCAGCGCCATGCCGATGCCCAGCACGTCGGTGAGCATGTGCCCGGCGTCGGACAGCAGGGCGAGCGAGTTGGTGAGGAGGGCGCCGATCACCTCGGCGACCAGGAACACGACGAGCACGCCCAGCGCCGCGACGAGGCGGCCCTTGTGGCGCGCGCCGGCCGAGATCGACACGTGGCCGTGGTCGTGACCGCCGTGACCGCCGCGACCGCCGTCGACCGGGTGGTCGTGGTCGTCGGGCGCCGGCGTCTGCACCGCGCTACTGCTAGCGCGGGATCGGGTGTTCGGCAAGGTGCCCTCCCCCACGGTCGCGCCGGTCACATCGCGCGGCGGTACCTGCTCGCGACCGTGGCCAGGGACGCCACCACCCGACCGTCGGCGCCGTGGGCCTCCCAGCCGTCACGACCCCGACGCTTGACCTCGTACATCGCGAGGTCCGCCTCGTGCAGCAGCTCGTCGGCGGCCACCGTGCCGTCCGACGCCGACAGGCCGATCGACAGCGTGATCCGCACCTCGACGTCGTGGACGACCATCGGCGCCCGGCTCCGCTCGATCAGGTCGTCGGCGAACCGGCGGCGGGCCGAGACGGCGGTCGCCCCGCTGAGGACGACCACGAACTCGTCGCCGCCCAGCCGGGCCACGAACCCGGCCCCGCCGACGCACTCGACCAGTCGCTCCGACACGGTACGCAGCACCGCGTCGCCGATCCCGTGGCCGTGCCGGTCGTTGACCTGCTTGAACCCGTCGACGTCGACGGCCAGCACCGCGACCGGTCGGGCCTCGCGTCGCAGGTCCTCGAGGTGCTCGAACATCGCCCGCCGGGTCGCCAGCCCGGTGAGGTCGTCCAGGGCGATCATGGAGTGCAGCTCCGCCTCGCGGGCGACCCGATCGGTGATGTCGTGGCTCGACCAGACGACGAGGTCCTGCAGCTCGTTGACCCGACCGGTCAGCTCGAGGACCACGGCGGAGCCGTCGGGGCGGACCACGTCGACCCGGGACGGTCCGACCGGCAGCGCGCCGCCCGAGGACCCGAGGACCTCCAGCAGGTGCCGGCCGACGACGTCGGGGATCTCCCGCCCCAGCTGCTCGGCCATCGTCTCGTTAAGGCGGGTCACCGTGCCCGACGACGTGACCATGACACCGTCGCGGACCGACTCGAACACCAGCGCCATCTCGTCGGCGAGCCGTCGGACCGACTCCGCAGCCTCGAGCGCCCGCAGGTACGCGGTGCGGCGGTCCCGGTAGGTGAAGACCATGACGGCATCGAGCATGAGCACCAACCAGACGGAGCCGCCGAGCGGTGATCCGTGCAGCGCCGACCCGATCAGGACGCCGGCGGTGAGCAGCGTGCTCAGGTTCGCGAACGCCAGCGGGTTGCTGGCGAGGAGGGCCGCGGACGCGGTCCACCAGGTGGTGACGCCGATCAGGGCGATCGTGAAGCCCAGGGGTTCCCGGGGGACGAGCGAGATGAAGTACCAGGCGATCCACGACCCGAAGACGCCCGTCATCAGGAGCGGGCGGATGAATCGGCCCCGGTCGCCCATGAAGTTCTGGAGCTTGAGCCGGAAGAGGGCCAGCAGCAGCGAGCCGCCGAACCAGATCGCCAGCGTGGGCGGCGAGACCGAGTCGCGGGCGATCATGCCGAGGGTCCACAGGAGCAGGAGGGTGCCGGGGACCAGCCAGCGGGACGCCTCGGAGAAGCCGATCAGGAACACCGCGCCGAGCGCAGCGTCGTGTTCGTCCTCGCCCGCCGCGACGACGGGATGCGTCTCCCGGTCCACCGTCGAGCCTCCTTGCTCCTCGTCATCGACGGGCCCGCCGACGCGGGGCCCGAATCCGCCTTCTCAATCGGCCGGAGGGGTCGTCCCTTGAGGCCGAACGACGACAGAAGGGATGGAGGTTCGTTCAGCCGTCCCGGCGGGCCCGGGCACCCCGGACGATCGCGTTCTGGTACACCGCGGCCGGGAGGCGGGAGATCAGGTCGAGCGCCTTGGCGTCGGGCCCGATCAGGGCCCGGCGGCGGTTGCGCTCCACGGCCTTCAGGATCTGCCGGGCCGCCTTGTCGGGCGTCGTCCGCAGCAGCTTGTCGAACTCTGCGGCCATGTCGTCGCTCGACCCGCCGTCGCCGAAGGCCGACGCGCTCTCGTGCATGCGGGCCGAGCGGGCGATGTTGGTGCGGATGCCACCCGGGTGGATCGTGGTGCACGACACCGGCGCGCCCTCGATCTCGAGCTCCATCCGCAGCGCGTCGGTGAACCCGCGCACCGCGAACTTCGCCGAGTTGTAGGCCGACTGGGACGGCACGCTGAACAGGCCGAACACGCTCGAGATGTTCACGATGTGGCCGTCGCCCGATGCCTTCAGGTGGGGCAGGAACGCCTTGGTGCCGTAGACGACACCCCAGAAGTCGATGCCCATCAGCCACTCGAAGTCCTCGTAGGACATGCCTTCGATCGACGCGCCGAGGGCGACGCCGGCGTTGTTGAACACGAGGTTCACCGTGCCGTGCTCGGCGACGACCTCCGTCGCCCAGGCCTCGACGGCCTCGCGGTCGGCGACGTCGAGGTGCTTCGAGGTGACCTTCACCCCGCGGCCCTCGCACTGCACGACCGTCTCGGCCAGACCGACGTCGTCGACGTCGCTGAGCGCGAGGTGGACGCCTCGGCGGGCCAGCGCGTTGGCCAGCGTCCGGCCGATCCCGGATCCGGCCCCGGTGATGGCGGCGACCTTGCCGTTGAGATCCTTCATGCGGGGCTCCTTCAGTTGGCCGCGACCGCGGCGGGGACGGGGTTCGAGAAGACGAGGGCGTCCTGGTCGACCGGGGCGTCGTGCAGCGCCCGGTAGTCGCGCAGGTAGCTCTGGTGCACCTGCCAGGGGAACGCCGATCCCTGCTTGGGGAACTCGTCGGCCGACCGGCGGATGTAGCCCGACTCCAGGCCGAGCAGCGGCTGCTGGGTGATCCGGGCGTCGGTGTTGGTCGGCGTGCACTGGCGCATCCGGACCGACCGCATGTGGTTGAGGATCCGCGTGACGTAGCCGCAGGTCAGGTCGGCCTTGAGGGTCCAGGAGGCGTTGGTGTACCCGAACGCGAGAGCCATGTTCGGTACCCCTTCGAGCATCATCCCCTTGTAGGACAGCCGGCCCGAGACGTCGACCTTCTCGCCGTCGACGACCAGGTCGACCCCGCCGAGGAACAGCATCTGGAGACCGGTGGCGGTGACGATGATGTCGGCGTCGAGGTGGGCCCCGGAGCGGAGCGTGATCCCGGTCTCGTCGAAGGTGTCGACGTGGTCGGTGACCACCTCGGCCCTGCCCGACGAGATGGCCTTGAACAGGTCGCCGTCGGGCACGGCGCACAGGCGCTCGTCCCACGGGTCGTACCTGGGCGTGAAGTGGGTGGCGACGTCGTAGCCCTCCGGGAGCTGGCGGGCGACGCCGCGCAGCAGCGCCTTCTTCACCAGCTCCGGACGGCGACGCGACAAGCGGTACATGCCCTGGGTGCCGAGGGCCATCATCCACCGGATCATGGGCCCCGACCACTTCTCCGGGAGCCGCCGGCGCATGGCGTTGGCCAGCGGGTTCGACCCCGGCACCGACGCGACGTAGGACGGCGACCGCTGGAGCATCGTCACCTTCTCCGCCGTGGGGGCCAGCGACGGCACGAGGGTGACCGCGGTGGCGCCGGAGCCGATCACCACGACCTTCTTGCCGGCGTAGTCGAGGTCCTCGGGCCAGTGCTGCGGGTGGACGATCTGGCCCTGGAACCGATCGGTGCCCGGGAAGTCCGGCAGGTACCCGTGGTCGTAGCGGTAGTACCCGCTGCAGGAGAAGAAGAAGTCGCAGGTGACCACGACCGTCTCGCCGGTGTCGGTGCGCTCGGCGGTGACCGTCCAGCGGGCGTCGTCGGAGGACCAGTCCGCCGACAGGATCCGGTGGTGGAACCGGATCTTGCGGTCGATGCCGGACTCGGCGGCCGTCTCCTCGATGTAGGCGAGGATCGAGTCGCCGTCGGCGATGGCCTTCTCCCCCTGCCACGGCTTGAACGGGTAGCCGAGGGTGAACATGTCCGAGTCCGAGCGGATGCCCGGGTAGCGGAACAGGTCCCACGTGCCGCCGATGGCGTCGCGGGCCTCGAAGATCGCGTAGTCGGCCCAGGGGCAGTCGGTCTGCAGGTGGTGGGCGGCGCCGATGCCGGAGAGGCCGGCGCCGACGATCAGCACGTCGAGGTGCTCGACGGTCATGCCGCTGCGCCCACGAGCTTGTCGGTCAGCGTCCCGTCCTCGCCGAAGAGCCGGCCCTGCCACTCCTCGACCAGCGCGACGGTGTCGTGGTCGTCGGGGTGGAAGTCCGGTCGGTCGTAGTCGCGCAGCGTGTCCCACACGTCCTTGCGGAGGACCGGGAGCTTCTTGAACGCCTTCCAGTCCTTGCGGAGGCGTCGGATCGAGCGGGCCGCGGGGTCGCGGGCCAGCGACGCGAGCACCTGGAGGGTCATGCCGATGATGAACCCGAAGCGGATCGACTTCATGGTCCAGACCCGCAGCCGCTCCTTGCCGACGGCGGCCTGGTACACGTCGAAGGCCACGGCCTTGTGCTCGGACTCCTCGAGGGCGTGCCACTCGAAGATGCCCCGGACGACGTCGGCCCCCATCGCCTCGCGGAGGTCCTCGTTGCGCATCACCAGCTCGGCCAGCGTGGCGGTGAAGTGCTCCAGGGCCGCGGTGGCCGCCAGGTTGGCGCTGGCCGGCGCCTTGCGGCTGCGCAGCTCGAGGCCCCACCGGGTGAACCGCTCGACCCGCTTGGTCGGGTAGCCGAGCTCGGCCAGGCGGTCGTTGAACACGCGGTGCTCGCGGCCGTGCATGGCCTCCTGCCCGATGAAGCCGTTGACCTGCTTCTTGAGGTCGGGATCGGTGATCTTCGACCGGTAGTGGCGCACCGACCGGACGAAGAAGTCCTCGCCGTCGGGGAACACGGCCGACAGGTTGGCGATGACGTGGCTGGAGATGACGTTGCCGTCGGCGGCGAAGTGGCGGGGCAGGTCCGCGAGCGCCTCCTCGAAGGAGATCCGGCGCGTGGGGACCTGGCGGGTGGGGTCGCTCGTCTGGGCCATGGACCCACCGTAGAGGATTTGAGGGATTGACTCAATACCTCAAGTTGATACTGTGACCGATGTGGCAGCCACCGAGGAGCTCCTGACGAAGGGCGAGCAGACGCGCCAGACGATCCTGCGCGCCGCGGTCGAACGGTTCGGGCGCGACGGCTTCCGGGCCACCTCGGTCGCCGACATCGCCCGCGACGCCGGGGTGAGCGGCACCGCCGCCTACGCCTACTTCCCCAACAAGGAGGCGCTGTTCCTCGCCGCGGTCGACGAGGACATCGCCGAGGTCATCCAGGGCGGCGTGGCCGCGCTCGTCGACCCGGAGCGGCCGATCGAGGGCATGGCCGTCTCGGACCGGATCGACAACTGGCGGCAGCTCCTCGTGTTCACCCTCGTCGGCGCGGTCGACCAGCACCCGCTCGCCCGCCGTCTGCTCGCGGGGCTCGAACCCGAGGTCACCGGACGGGTGCTCGACACACCGGCCCTCAACGAGCTGCGCAAGGCCTGCGCCGACCAGCTCCGGCGGGAGCAGGACGCCGGCGTGGTCCGGTCCGACATCGAGGTCGAGCCGGTGGCGAAGGGCGTGGTGGCGATCATGCTGTCGCTGCTGATGTCGGTGGTCCAGCTCGGCATCGACGTCACCGCGAGCCACGCCGACGACGTCGCCGCCGTCTTCGACGCCGCCCTCACCCCGCCCCGGGTCTGACGCTCGGCGGCCGTCAGCCGGCGGAGCGGATGGCGAAACCGGCGGCGATCAGCGCGATGCCGGTGAACAGCACCCGGATGCCGAGGATGACCGCCAGCACGAGGATCGTGGCCCCCGGCCAGACCAGCGCCATGACGCCGGCGACGATCGACAGGATGCCACCCCAGATCGGGAGGCCGCCCACACCGAACTTCGACACGTCCTTCCGGATCAACAGCATCGTGATCCCGCTGATGATGAAGCCGACGCCGACCACGATCGCCAGCGACCACAGCGTGATGCCGGGCCACACGGCGGCGAGGATGCCGATGCCCAGGTAGATGGCCCCGAGCAGGTAGCCCCAGATCGGCTTGTCGAGGTACTTGGCGTCGAGGAGCATCTCGATCGCCTCGAACAGCAGCGCGAACGCCACGAGGAGCGCGAGGGTCGCCGCCGCCTTGAACGGTCGGGCCAACAGCACGACGCCGACCACCGCCAGCACCGAGCCGATGGCCACCAGCCACCCCCAGCGCACCGGCGGAAGCCCACCCGACACCTCGAACTCGTCCACCTGGAACGCTGCCATCTCGGTCACCCCCGGTCGTCTGCGAACCGCCCGGCCCGCGATCGGACCCTACCGCCCCCCGCTCGTCGAGCGCCCCCCGTTCGTCGACCGAGCGCCCCCCCTGTTCGTTGAGCGAGCGGAGCGAGTCGAAACGCCGCCCTGTTCGTTGAGCGAGCGGAGCGAGTCGAAACGCCACCCTGTTCGTTGAGCGAGCGGAGCGAGTCGAAACGCCGCCCGGCGGGCAGCGGTTGTGCGACCCCCCGCCAGCCGACACGATGGCCCCGACGAACCACGGAGGGTTGCGATGACCACCACGACGAGCCCCGACGACGTCCGCCGGCTGATCGACACCACGCCCACGGGAGGCTTCCTCGGCGGCACGTGGGTCGACGACGGCCCCACGCTCACCGTCGACGACCCGTCGACCGGCGAGGCGCTGGTCGAGGTCGTCGACAACCCGCCCGAGCGGTTCATGGAGGCCCTCGCGATCGCCGACGCCCACCGCGAGGCGCTCGGGGCGACGTCGACCTACGAGCGGTCCGAGGTGCTGCGCCGGACCTACGAGCTGCTGATCCGCGACCGCGACCGGCTGGCGCTGCTCATCACCCTCGAGATGGGCAAGCCCCTCGCCGAGTCCCGGGCCGAGGTCACCTACGCCGCCGACTTCTTCCGCTGGTTCTCGGGCGAGGCGATCCGCGTCGACGGCGGGTACCGACCGAGCCCGGCCGGCAACGGTCGCATCCTCACGCTGCAGCGCCCGGTCGGACCGTGCCTGCTCATCACCCCGTGGAACTTCCCCATCGCCATGGGCGCCCGCAAGATCGCACCCGCGCTCGCCGCCGGGTGTCCGTCGATCGTGAAGCCGGCCACCCTCACCCCGCTCACGATGCTGGCACTGGCCGAGCTCATGGCCGAGGCCGGGGCGCCCGAGGGCTCGCTGTCGGTGCTGGCCACGAGCAACGCCGGCGCGGCGACCGGTCCGCTGCTGGCCGACCCGCGCCTGCGCAAGCTCTCGTTCACCGGGTCGACCGAGGTGGGGGTCCACCTCATGGAGGCGGCGGCCGGGCAGGTGCTGCGGGTGTCGATGGAGCTCGGCGGGAGCGCACCCTTCGTCGTGTTCGGCGACGCCGACCTCGACGCGGCGGTCGAGGGGGCCATGGCGGCCAAGATGCGCAACGGCGGCGAGGCCTGCACGTCGGCCAACCGGTTCCTCGTCCACGAGTCGCTCGCCGACGAGTTCACCGACCGCATGACGAAGCGCATGGCGTCGCTCACCATCGGGCGGGGCATCGACGACGGGGTCGACGTCGGCCCGATGATCGACCGCCGCGCTCAGGAGCGGCTGCGCGACGAGGTGGCCGACGCTGCCGGGGCCGGCGCGCAGGTCACCACCGGGGGCGAGCCGATCGACCGACCGGGATGGTTCTTCGCCCCGACCGTCGTCGCCGACATCCCCGACGACCACCCCTTCGGCCGCGAGGAGCTGTTCGGGCCGGTCGCACCGATCCGGACCTTCGCCGACGACGACGAGGCGATCGCCGACGCCAACGACACGCCCTACGGCCTGATCGCCTACGTGTACACCCGCGACCTCGACCGGGCGCTGCGCACCTGCGAGCGGCTCGAGTCGGGCATGGTCGGCCTGAACCGGGGCGTGATCTCCGACGCGTCAGCCCCGTTCGGCGGCGTCAAGCACTCGGGCGTCGGCCGCGAGGGCGGGGCGGTCGGCATCCACGAGTACCTGGAGACCACCTACGTCGGCATGGCCTGACCGCCTTTCGACTCGCTCCGCTCGCTCAAGGAACGGACAGCACCGTTCGTTGAGCGGACCGTTCGTTGAGCGGAGCGAGCGCCAGCGAGCGCAGTCGAAACGCCTACGCGGCGGGGTGGACGTAGCCGTCGGGGACGTCGGCGAAGACGTCGGCCAGCTTCGGGAGGAAGCCGTCGTAGGCGCTGCCGGTGCGCCACACCATGGCGATGCGACGGTGCGGCACCGGGTCGGCGAAGCGCAGGACGCGCAACCCCTCGGGCATCGCAACGGGCGGGCGGACCGCCAGCTCCGGCAGGAGCGTGATGCCCACCCCGGCGACGACCATCTGCCGCAGGGTCTCGAGGCTCGTCGCCCGGAACCCGCCCCGCTCGGTGGCGCCGAAGCGCTTGCACACCTCGAGGGCCTGGTCGCGCAGGCAGTGCCCGTCCTCCAGCAGCAGGACCTTCTCCCCGTCCAGCGCGGCGGCCGGGACCGGACCTGGCCGACCGGCCAGCGGGTGGGCGTCGGGCACGGCCAGGACGAAGTCCTCGGTGAAGAGGTCGATCGTGCGCAGGCCCTCGTCGGGCACGGGCCGGGCCAGGATCCCGACGTCGAGCTGGCCGTCGCGGAGCTGCTGGAGCACGTCCTCGCTCTTCAGCTCCACGAGGAGCAGCTCCAGGTCGGGATAGCGCTCGTGGAGGTGGGGCACCACGTGGGGCAGGAGGTACGGCGCGAGCGTCGGGAACAGCCCGATCCGCAGCGCTCCGGCCTCCGGGTCGCGGGCGCCGCGGGCGAGGTCGCGGATGCCGTCCACCTCGTGGAGCACGGTGCGGGCCCGCTCGACGACCTGGTCACCGACGGCCGTCATCATGACGTGGCGCGGGTTGCGCTCGACCAGCTGGACGCCCAGCTCCTTCTCGAGCTTCTTGATCTGGGCCGACAGCGTCGGCTGGCTGACGTAGCACGCCTCGGCGGCCCGACCGAAGTGGCGGTGGTCGGCCACCGCGACCAGGTACCGCAGATCCCGAAGGTTCACGTCAGAATCCTCGACGGAATCGGGTCAGACGTCCACCAGTTCCTGATCCCCGGCGGGCTCGTCGGCCGAGGTGCGGATCAGGTGGTCGAAGGCGCTGAGGGCCGCGGTGGACCCGGCGCCCATCGCGATCACGATCTGCTTGTAGGGGACGGTCGTGCAGTCGCCGGCGGCGAGGACGCCGGGCACCGACGTCTGGCCACGGTCGTCGATCACGATCTCGCCCCGGGGCGACAGCTCGACGGTGCCCTCCAGCCACTCGGTGTTCGGCAGGAGCCCGATCTGCACGAAGATGCCGTCGAGCTCGACGGTGCGGGACTCGTCGGTCGTGCGGTCGGTGTAGACGATGCCGGTCACCTGCTCGCCGTCGCCGAGCACCTCGGTGGACAGCGCGCTGACCACGATGTCGACGTTGGGGAGGCTGCGGAGCTTGCGCTGGAGCACGTCGTCGGCGCGGAGCTTGTCGTCGAACTCGATCAGCGTGACGTGGGCGACGATGCCGGCGAGGTCGATGGCGGCCTCGACGCCGGAGTTGCCACCGCCGATGACGGCGACGCGCTTGCCCTTGAACAGCGGACCGTCGCAGTGCGGGCAGTAGGTGACGCCCTTGTTGCGGTACTCCTGCTCGCCGGGCACGCCCATCGATCGCCAGCGGGCGCCGGTGGACAGCACCACGGTGCGGGCCTGCAGCTCGGCGCCGTTGGCCAGCTCGACCGTGTGCAGCCCGCCCGGGCGTTCGGCCGGCACCAGCTTGCGGGCGGTCTGGAGGTTCATGATGTCGACGTCGTACTCGCGGACGTGGGTCTCGAGTGCGGTCGCCAGCTTGGGGCCCTCGGTGTAGGGCACCGAGATGAGGTTCTCGATGCTCATCGTGTCGAGCACCTGGCCGCCGAAGCGCTCGGCGGCGACGCCGGTGCGGATGCCCTTGCGGGCCGCGTAGACCGCCGCGGCCGCGCCGGCCGGACCTCCGCCGACCACGAGGACGTCGAACGGGTCCTTCTCGGCGAGCTCCTGCGCGGTGCGCTCGTCGGCGCCGTCGTCGAGCTTGGCGACGATCTCCTCGAGGGTCATGCGACCCGAGGCGAACAGCTCGCCGTTGCGGAACACGGTCGGCACGGCCATGACCCGACGGTCCTCGGCCTCGTCCTTGAAGACGGCGCCGTCGATGGCCACGTGCTTGATCCGGGGGTTGAGGACGCTGAGCACGTTGAGGGCCTGCACCACGTCGGGGCAGTTCTGGCAGCTGAGCGAGAAGAAGGTCTCGAAGACGTCCTCCCCCTCGAGGTCTCGGATCTGCTCGACGGTGGCGTCGTCGGCCTTCGGCGGGTGCCCACCGACGTGGAGCAGGGCGAGGACGAGGGAGGTGAACTCGTGGCCGAGCGGGATGCCGGCGAAGCGGACCTCGACGTCGGTGCCGACGCGGGCGATGGCGAACGACGGGCGGCGCTCGTCGTCGTCGGCCCGGCGGACGGCGATCTGGTCCGACAGGCCCGCGATCTCGTCGAGCAGCTCCGCCAGCTCGGCGGACTTCTTCGAGTCGTCGAGGGACGACACCAGCTCGATCGGGTGCTGGAGGTTGGCGAGGTGGGTCTTCAGCTGGTCCTTGAGCGGGGCGTCGAGCATGTCGGACATCTCCTGTGGCGGTCGGTCGAGCGGGCAGGGGGAAGCACGGTTGGGGTCGGATCCCAACCGTGACGAGGTGCAGTGCGGGTCGCCGGGAAGGTCACGGTTGGGATCCGACCCCGACCGTGACCGGCGAACGCGTCAGATCTTGCCGACGAGGTCCAGCGAGGGGGCGAGGGTGTCGTCACCCTCCTCCCACTTGGCCGGGCAGACCTCGCCCGGGTGGGCGGCGACGTACTGGGCGGCCTTGACCTTGCGGACGAGCTCGCCGGCGTTGCGGCCGATGCCCTCGGCGGTGATCTCGAAGAACTGGATGATGCCGTCGGGGTCGACGAGGAAGGTGGCCCGGTCGGCGAGGCCGACACCGTCACGCATCACGTCGAAGTTGTTGGTGATGGTGCCGTTGGGGTCGCCGAGCATCGTGTAGGTGATCTTGCCGATCGTGTCCGACGCGTCGTGCCAGGCCTTGTGGGTGAAGTGGGTGTCGGTGGACACCGAGTACACCTCGACGCCCATGCCCTTGAGGTCCTCGTAGTGGTCGGCCAGGTCGCCGAGCTCGGTCGGGCAGACGAAGGTGAAGTCGGCCGGGTAGAAGAAGAAGATCGCCCACTTGCCCTTGATGTCGTCGCTGGAGACGTCGACGAACTCGCCGTCACGGAAGCCGGTGGCGGTGAAGGGCTGGATGGGGGTGTTGACCTTGGTCATGACGTGCAGAACCTCATTCTGGTGGTGAGTTGTCTCTCGGGGACGGGGCCCACCATAGAGGCGGTCGATCCATAGTGCACATCGAATGATCCGACCGCCGTCATAGGATGAATCTATGAATGTCCAGGTCAGCGGGCCGAGGGCACGAGCGGAGGACCGCTTCGCAACACGACCGTCAGAACCGTCGTCGAACCGACAAATCTGACGAATCCCCGATAGCCTGATCGCTGACGCGACGCCGTCCGCCATCGGAGTCCCCTCCCATGCTGCACCGTGCCGCCCTCGGCGCCGTCGTGCTCGCCGGGGCATCGTTCCTCCTCGCCGCCGATCCCGCGACCGCCGAGCCCCCGCGCGGTGACCACCGGCACGGAGCGGAGAACCAACCACCGATGGCCGTCGACGACCCGCTCGTGGTCGCTCCCGGGTCATCGGTGCGGATCCGCCCGATGGCCAACGACCACGATCCCGACGACGACGACATGCTCACCCTCACCGGTGTCACGCCCGCCGTCGTCGGCGACGTGGTCGTCGAGGTGCAGGGCACCACGATCCGGGTGCACACGTCCGATGACGCCGCACCGGGGACGCGCCGGTTCCTCTACACCGTCACCGACGGCCACGGGGCCACGGCGACCGGGGTGCTCGAGGTGACCGTCGAGCGCACCGCGACCGCGACGACGTCGACCACCGCGGCGCACCCGACCACGACCGCGGCGTCGGCGACCCCCGGCGCACCGTCGTCGCCGACGACCACCCGGGACCCGACCGGACCGACCGGGACCAGCTCGCCGGTCGCCACCTCCACGTCGGGCGACCCCGGCGAGGCGGCCACGTCGTCGACGACCGACACCGTCGCCGAGGCGCCCGTCGACACCGCCGTCGACGCGTCGGCGACCGATGACCGTGCCGAGGACGCCACGGCGCCCACGTCGACGAGCACGGGATCCGACGACGGTGGATCGGGCGACGGTCTCGTCGGCGTCGTCGCGGTGCTCACCCTCACCTTCGGGGTCGCCGCGTTGATCGCCTACCGACGCTTCGCCCGCAACTGATCGAGGGGTGGGAACGACGAAGGCCCCGCCGATCGGCGGGGCCTTCGCACTGCGTTCAGGGAACGGCGGATCAGATGACCCGGACGTTCTCCGCCTGGTCACCCTTGCGGCCGGGGCCGATGTCGAACTCGACCCGCTGGCCCTCTTCGAGGGTCTTGTAGCCGCTGCCGGCGATGTTGGAGAAGTGGACGAAGACGTCGTCGCCGTCTTCGCGGGAGATGAAGCCGAAGCCCTTCTCGTTGTTGAAGAACTTCACGGTACCTGTAGTCACGATGCTCGCTATCTGCTTTCCGACCGTGACGATCTGCCCCGGGCGTTGCCCCCAGCCTAGGGGGCGCGTCAACAGGATGCGTCGTCCGTCACGCCGACCGCACCGTCCGGAACGTGGTGCGGATCTCCTCGACCAGCAGCTCGGGCACCTCGAGGGCGGCGAAGTGGCCGCCCTTGGCCGGCTCGCCGAAGTGGACGAGCTTGTCGCCGTAGTGGGCCTCGGCCCACCGGCGCGACGGGGTGATGATCTCGGCCGGGAACACGCTGCACCCGACCGGCACCTCGGGGATCTCGAAGGGCGGGTTGCGGAAGCTCTCCCAGTAGAGGCGGGCGCTCGACGCCCCGCTGTCGGTGAGCCAGTAGACCATCACGTTGTCGAGCAGGTGGTCCCGGTCCACCGCCGTGAGCGGGTCGCCGTCGTGGTCGGTCCACTCGTGGAACTTCTCGACGATCCAGGCGCACTGGCCCGCCGGCGAGTCGGCCAGGCCGTAGCCGAGGGTCTGCGGTCGGGTGCTCTGCTGGGTCGAGTAGCCCGACCCCCACTGCTGGTAGTGGTCGAACTTGCCGACGGCGGCCTGCTCGGCCTCGGTGAGGTCGTCCGACGAGGGGAGGACGACGACGAGGTTGATGTGGATGCCGGCGCAGCGGTCGGCGTGGCGCGAGCCGATGAGGGTGGTGACCATCGAGCCCCAGTCGCCGCCCTGGGCGAAGAAGCGGTCGTAGCCCAGCCGGGCCATGAGCTCGGACCACGCCGCGGCGATCCGCTCGATGCCCCAGCCGGGTTCGGTGGGCTTGCCCGAGAAGCCGTAGCCGGGCAGCGACGGGCAGACGACGTGGAAGGCGTCGGCCGCGTCACCGCCGTGGGCGGTCGGGTCGGTGAGCGGTCCGATGACGTCCTGGAACTCGGCGATCGAACCGGGCCAGCCGTGGGTCAGCAGCAACGGGACGGCGTCGGGGTGGGGCGACCGCACGTGGATGAAGTGGATGTCGAGCGGCTCGCACCCGTCGACCGAGATCGGCGTCGTGAACTGGTCGAAGGCGTTGAGCCGGGCCTCCCGGGCCCGCCAGTCGTAGGTGTCGGCCCAGTAGCCGCACAGGTCCTGCGCGAAGGCGAGCGGCATCCCCTGTGACCAGTCGTCGACCGGTTCGGGGGCGGGCCAGCGGGTGGCGTGCAGGCGTCGGCGGAGGTCGTCGAGCACCTCGTCGTCGGCGTGGATGCGGAACGGGGTGATGTCGGACAAGGGAACCTCCAAGGGGTCGGACGCACACTCGGGTCGGAGTCGAACCGTGCGGTCATCGTGGGCGATGGACCGCGACCGCGATCACGGTTCGACTCCGACCCCGAGTGTGCTGGTCAGGCGTACTGGGCCAGGACGGCCGAGTATCCCGCGGGTTCGGGCACCTTCGCGGGGTCGTAGTCGCGCTGGTGGATCCAGCCGAAGTTGTCGCCACCGATCGTGCCCAGCGCGACCCAGGCGGCCATCTCGCGCTCGGTCGACGCCGCGACCTCGTCCTCGGTCATCGACTCGCGGTCGACCTCGAAGAGGTATGCGGCGGCCTTCGCGGCGTGGTCGCCGTAGTGGCCGCGGGCGAACTCGCCGACGGTGGTCCGCAGCTCGAAGGCGCGGTCGTCGCCGTAGAGGCGGTGCAGCACGTCGTGCACGACCGAGCGGTGCTCGAACTCCTCGGCGAGGTGCCACATCCACAGCCGCATGATCTCCGAGCCGTGGTCGCCGCACAGCTCCTGGATCGGGCCGTCGAGCCACCCCGAGGCCAGCGCAGGCCCGGACGACTCGAAGCCCTCGCCGTAGCCGAGGTTCCAGTCGAGGTCCTTCGTGGCGAGGAACTCGTCGAGGTCGGCCTCGAACGCGGCCTCGTACTCCTTGATGCGCGGGTAGCCGTTGGCGGCCAGCATGTCGAGGTACTCGGCGTGCAGCTTGAAGTGCTGGCCCTCCTGCTTGTTGAACATCGCCATGTCGTCGAGGAGGTCCGCATCCGCGACGGGGTCGAGCTCCTTCTTGGCCAGGCGCATGACCTTGATCAGGTAGCGCTCGATCGGCGGCGGGATGATGCCGCCGGCGTTGATCACCGTGCACGCCTCGACGTTGTCGCCCCAGTGGGGGCTCGCGCCGGCGATGTCGAAGGTGGGGAAGCGGATCTCCACGTCGTCCTCCTCGGGTCTGTCAGCGGGCGCCGCGCACGAGGCGACCGGGCCGCTCGTCGGTGCGCTCGTCGTGGTCGATGGTCTGGGTGCCGGCGACGAAGGTGGCGACGTAGCCGTGGGCCCGCTGCACGAGCCGGCCGGCGCCGCCGGGGAGGTCGTGGCGCTGCTCGGGGCGGACGAGGCCGATGTCGTCGAGGTCGATGACGTTGACGTCGGCCCGGCGTCCGGGGGCGAGCACGCCGCGGTCGCCGAGGCCGTAGAACGCGGCCGGGTCGCCGGTCAGGCGGTGGACCGCGTACTCCAGGTCGAGCCGGGCGCCCCGGGTCCGGCCCCGCACCCAGTGCGAGAGCATGAACGTGTTGACGCTGGCGTCGCAGACCAGCCCGACGTGGGCGCCGGCGTCGCCGAGGCCCTGGATCGTGAGCGGGTCGGCCATCATCTCGTAGAGCCCGTCGTAGCTGTGGTTGCCGTAGTTGAGCAGCGGCCAGAGGAGGAACTCGCGGCCCTCGTCCTCCAGCAGCACGTCGTACGCGACCTCCCAGGGGTCGAGCCCCTGCTGCGCGGCGATGGCCCGGATGCTCCGCTCGGGGACCGGCTCGTAGTCGAGCGCGTCGCCCAGGGCGAAGACGTGGTCGAGGGCCCGTCGACCGATCTGGTCCATCAGGAACGTCGGCCCGAACTCGGGTTCCTCGGCGAGGATCTGCGCCTTCACCGCCGGGTCGCGCATCTGCCGCACGCGCTCGGGGAGCGGCAGGTCGGCGAGCCGGTCGCGGTAGGTGGGCCGGTACTGGAACGGGTTGAGCTTGGACTGGTGGCCCATCAGTACGCCGAAGCACCGGTCGCTGACCTGGGGGCGGAGGTGCGCGCCCCGGGCGTTGGCGGCGCGCACGGCGTCGAACCACGGCATCCAGTGCCCGACCTCGGGCCGTTCCATGACCATGAACGTCATCGGTCGGCCGCTGGCCTCGGCCCGGCGGAGGATCCAGTCGAGCTCGGTCTCCATGGCGTCGGGTGCATCGCCGGTGATGACCCCGCCGACCCCCGCCGGGACGAGCGCGAAGACGCCGGCGCCGACGTCGTCCATCGTGTCGAGGATGGCGACGAGCTCGTCCTCGGGGGCGAAGGTGCCGGGGACCACGTTGCCGTGCACGTCGGTGTGGCCGGCGGTGCGTCCGGTCGAGAACCCGAGCGCGCCCGCTTCGAGCCCCGCGCGGACGACGTCGCACATGGCCGCGACCTCGTCGTCGGTGGCGTCCTCGAGGGCCCGCTCCCCCATGACGTAGGCCCGCACCGCGGCGTGGGGCACGTGGGTGCCGACGTCGAGGGAGAGCCGACGACCGTCGAGGGCGTCGAGGTAGTCCGGGAAGCTCTCCCACTCCCATCGGATGCCCTCGCTGAGGGCGCTGCCGGGGATGTCCTCGACGCCCTCCATCAGCTCGATGAGCTCGGTCTCGCCACCGGCGCGCACGGGGGCGAAGCCGACGCCGCAGCTGCCCATGATCGCGGTGGTGACGCCGTGCCAGCACGAGGGGGTGAGGTCGTCGTCCCAGGTGACCTGGCCGTCGTAGTGGGTGTGGATGTCGACGAAGCCGGGCGTGACGAGGAGGCCGTCGGCATCGACCTCGCGGCGCGCCGGGCCGGACACGCGGCCGACCTCGGTGACGATGCCGTCGGTGACGGCGACATCCGCGGTCCGGGCCGGGGAGCCGGTGCCGTCGACGACGGTTCCGGCTCGGATCACGAGGTCGTGCACGGTGCACCTCCGATGACGAAGTCGTCCAGGTCGATCGATCGGGTGGCCTCTTCGTACCAGCCCGAGGTGTGCGGGAGCTGGGTGACGATGTCGCCAGCCGCGTTGTGGAAGTAGCTGGCGCAGTCGCCCGCCCACACGGTTCCGGCCAGGTCGGCCTCCAGCTCGGCGGCGTGTCGGGTCATCGCCTCCTCGGACACCTCGACGACGGCCGCACCCAGGTCGCGGGCCGCGGCCAGCGCGGCGGCGACGAACTGGGCCTGGGCCTCGAGGACGAGCAGGATCGAGTTGCCGCCCTGGTTGGTGTTGGGCCCGTAGAGCATGAAGAAGTTCGGGAACCCGGGGACGCAGATGCCGTGGTAGGCGCGGGGCACGCCCGCCCAGTGGTCGTGGAGCTCGACCCCGTCCCGCCCGACGACGTCGATGCCGCGCAGGTAGTCGCCGGCGTGGAACCCGGTGCACCAGACGATGGTGTCGACGTCGCGGTCGACGCCGTCGACGGTGCGGATGCCGGTCGCGGTGACCCGCTCGATCGGGGTGGTGACGAGCGAGACGTCGTCGCGCTGGATCGCCGGGTACCAGGCGCTGGAGATGAGGGTGCGCTGGCAGCCGAACCCCTGCGTCGGGGTCAGCCGGGCCCGCAGCTCGGGGTCGGGCACCTTGTGCGCGAGGTAGTCGAGGGCCATGCCGGTGAGGAGCTCGACCGACGGGTCGCCGGCGACGAACGAGGTGGTCTGCTCGAGCATGGTGTGGAGCTCGCCGCGGTGACGGCGCGCCTCGTCGGGTTCGTCGGCGAACCGCTGCTGCTGCTCATCGGTGTAGGGCGGGTCCTTGCGCGGCATGATCCAGGGCGCGGTGCGCTGGTACACGTCGACGTGGGCCGCGGCATCGGCGATGGCGGGGACGACCTGGATGGCGCTGGCCCCGGTGCCGACGACCGCGACGCGCCGTCCGGTGAGGTCGTGGTCGTGGTCCCAGCGGGCAGAGTGGAAGGCGGTGCCGGCGAAGTCGTCGATCCCGGGGATCGCCGGGAGCTTCGGCGTGTTGAACATGCCGACCGCCGAGACGAGCACCGGCGCCTCGAAGCTGCGGCCATCCGCGGCCTGCACCTGCCAGGTGCCGCGCTCGTCGCACCACGTCGCCGAGTCGACGGTGACGCCGGTGCGGACCTTGCGGCGGACGTCGAAGCGGTCGTAGCAGTCCTCGACGTAGGCGAGGATCTCCGGCTGGGGCGCGAAGGCGCGGGACCAGTCGGGCTTCGGGGCGAAGCTGAGGCTGTAGAGGTGCGAGGGCACGTCGCAGGCCGCGCCCGGGTACGTGTTGGCCCGCCAGGTCCCGCCGACACCGTCGTCGCGCTCGAGGAGCACGACGTCGTCGACGCCGTCGGCGGCCAGACGGTGCGCGACGCACAGCCCACCGAACCCGGCCCCGATCACCACCACCTCGTGCCGCTCGGTCACCGCTCCTCCGTTCTTTGTCCGGAAGGAGGCGCATTGCGCGCACTTCCGGACAAGGTTTCGGGGGTCGGAGCCTCGGTGAGGCGGTCGAGGTTGGCGGCCGCTGGGGTGTCGACCAGTTCCACGAGGGTGCCGTCGGGGGCCCGGACGACGGCGAGCGCCACGCCGTGGACCTCGACCTGCCGGGCGTCGACCTCCAGGCCGAGTGCGGCGAGGCGGGACCGGGCCGCGGCCACGTCCGTCATCACCGACAGCAGGAGGAACCCCTCGCGGGCGGGGGCCGCGTCGTCGGGTGCCGCTGCTTCGACGGGCCCGAGGTCGACGAGCTCGACCACGCCGGCATCGGGGTGGGCCGGATCGCCGAGGAAGACCGACCGCAGCTCGGTCGACGGCGCCCGCAGCAGCGTCGGCCAGTCGCCCTCGAACGACCCGTCCATCAGGACCTCGAAGCCGAGCCCGTCGCGCCAGAACCGGAGGCTCGCGTCGATGTCCCGGACGCAGATGGCCGAGTGGTGGATGACCCCCATTGGAGGATGAGTTTAGACTCCGAGTACAGATCTGTCAGCCCGTCCCCCGCCACGAGGAGGTCGCCCCGTGCGAACGCTGCCCGAGGGCATGCGCGAGAAGGTCCTCGCCGCCGCCGAGCTCATCGCCGACCACGGCCTCGACGCCACGAAGATGGAGGACATCGCGGCCACCACCGGGGTGCCGAAGGCGACGCTCTACTACTACTTCGAGGGCAAGGAGGACATCCTCGCCTTCCTCTTCACCGAGATCCTGGACGAGGTCGGTCGGGCCGTGGACAACGCCATGCGGACGAACGGCACCGCGGCCGATCGACTCCGGGCGGTCGTCGTCGCCCAGCTCCGCGTCGTCGAGGCGTACCCGGCGGCCAGCCGGGCGCTCCAGTTCGACCTCGGCCGCGCGGCCCGGACCCCGCTCATCGACGAACAGGTCGAGTCGGCCTACCGCCGGCCGCTGCGCCGGCTCCTGGAGGAAGGGGTCGACGACGGCAGCCTTCGACCGGTCGAGCACCCGGGCCTCGTCGCCACCGCCGTCCTCGGCGCGGTGGCCACCGCCGGCATCAACGCCATCGCGGCGGGCCCACGACGCTCGGCCGACGAGGTCGCCGGCGACATCGTCGCCCTCGTGATCGACGGGGTCGGGGCATGACCACCGCGGTCGTCGTCGGAGGGACGTCCGGCATCGGCGCCGCGGCGGTCGAGCACCACCGGGCGCTGGGCCACGACGTGCTGGTGTGGGACCTCGACGGAGCGGACGTGCGCTGCGACGTGAGCGATCCCGACCAGGTCGAGGCGGCCGCGGCCGAGACCGTCGACCGGGTCGGCACGCCGGACCTGGTGACGATCACCGCCGGCGTCGGCCACGCCGGCATGCTCCTCGACGCGCCGGTCTCGGAGTGGGACCGGGTGCTCGACATCAACGCCCGGGGCGTGTGGCTCGTCATGCGGGCGCTCGCCAGACCGATGCTCGACGGCGACGGCGGCTCGATCGTGGTGACCAGCAGCGTCAGCGGCCGCCTGGCCGACCCGCTCATGGGGATCTACTGCGTGTCGAAGGCCGCGCTCGACATGGCCGTGGCCGTTGCCGCCCGCGAGTGGGCACCGAAGGTGCGGGTCAACGCCGTGGCCCCGGGGGTCACCGACACCCCGATCCTCGGGCCGGTCCCTCGCGACCGCGGTTGGCTGAAGGCGGTCGCGCGGCGCACCGCGCTCGGCCGGCTCGGGACCCCCGACGACATCGCGGAGGCGATCCTCGCCCTGCACGGCACCGGCTGGGTCACCGGCCAGAGCCTCCTCGTCGACGGCGGCCTCTCCAGCTTCAGCCCCATCGACCCGCTCGGTCCCCACCCCGACTGATCCGCACGGTCGGGGTCGGAGTCGAACCGTGAACGTCCACGGGGACGCACGGTCGGGGTCGGAGTCGAACCGTGCCGGTTCCGGGGATGAACACCGACGAGGACGCACGGTTCGACTCCGACCCCGACCGTGCAGGCGTCCCGGAAACATGCGACGGTTCGTGGCGTCGCGCTCCGAGGAGGACGCCATGACCTCAGACCGAACGGCCTGGCCCGCCGTCGACCACACGTCGTGGGCGGCGACGTGCGACACCCTCCACATGCACGCCCAGGTGCTCGGCAAGCTGTGCGTCGAGCTCGCGCCGCCCGAGCCGCAGCTCGGCCACGCCGCTCTGAGACTCACGGCGCGCGGGTGGGAGACCCGACCGCTGCGGGCACCGAACGGGTCCGGCGCGTTCTCCGTCGTGCTGGACCTCCACGTGCACGAGGCGCAGGTGCACCACAGCGACGGGCGGACGGCGGCGGTGCCCCTCACGCCGCACCGCTCGGTCGGCACGGTCACGACCGAGCTGCTCGCTGCGGTGGCGTCCCTCGCCGGGCCGGTCACGATCGACACGACGCCGCAGGAGGTGGCCTGGTCGACGCCGCTCGACCGCGACGACGACCATGCCACCTACGACACCGCGCCGGTCGAGGCGTACTTCGCCGCGGCGACGCAGGCCGCGCTGGTGCTGGCCGAGTTCCGAGCACCGTTCCGTGGACGATCCACCCCGGTGAACGCGTGGTGGGGCTCGTTCGACCTCGCGGTCTCGCTCTTCACCGGCCTCCCCGCCGATCCGCCGTCGAACGACTTCATCATGCGCAACGCGATGGACGCGCAAGAGATCGCCGTCGGCTGGTGGCCGGGCGACGCGAAGTACGGCAAGGCCGCGTTCTACGCCTACGCGCACCCGGCCCCCGACGGGTTCGACCAGCTCCGGCTCGCGCCGCCGGAGGCCCGGTGGTCCGACCTCGGCGAGTACCTGCTCGACTGGGACGACGTGCGGAAGGCCGACGACCCGCACGCCTACGCCCTTTCGTTCCTCGACTCGGTCTTCGAGCACGCCTGCCACGCCTGCGAGTGGGACCCGAAGCTCGTCGGCAGCATGGACGGCGACCCGGGCCCGATCCGGTAGCCGCGCCAGCTCTCGCCTGCTCGCGGTCGAGCACGAGTCGTGAACGGTAGGGTGGCCGCATGACCCCCCGGAAGGTGTGGACCGCGGCCGAGCTCGACGAGATGACGCCGGCCGAGGTCGACACGTTGTTCGACGAGAGCATCGTCGACCTCACCGACGTTCCGGAGTCCTTCGTCACCAAGGTGCGCGCGGACGCCGAGGAACACATCGCGTTGTCCGAGTCCGCCCGGCGGGGTTGAGCGGCGGCCGGAGAACGGTTCGCACCACGCAGCAGTTCTTCGAAGACCTCGATCGACAACTTCCACCGACACGAGGACCGAACGGCGAGCACGGAGCGGGTCAGGAGCGGAGGACCTTCTCCATGGGACGACCCTTCGCCAGCTCGTCGACGAGTTTGTCGAGGTAGCGGATCTGCTGCATCAGCGGATCCTCGACGTCCTGCACCTTCACCCCGCACACCGAACCCGTGATCGCCGAGACGTTGGGGTGCAGGGTGGCGGCGGCGAAGAAGTCCTCGAAGGTGGTCCCGGCGTCGAGGTGGTGCTGCAGGGCCGCATCGTCGAAGCCGGTGAGCCACTCGACCACCTCGTCGAGCTCCTCCTTCGTGCGTCCCTTGCGCTCGACCTTGTTCACGTAGTGGGGGTAGACGGAGGCGACGCTGGTGGTGAAGATCCGGTGCTCCATGGCCCCGACGCTAGGACGGCCTGGCCGCTCAGGCGACGAGGACGATCTTGCCGAGCTTGCCGCCGGCGGCGAAGTGCTCGTAGGCCTGCGCGGCCTCGGCCATGGGATAGGTGGCCTCGACCGGCACCGTGACCGTGCCGGCGGCGAGCAGTGGCAACACGTGCTTCTCGACCCCGCGGGCGGCGAGGGCCTTGTCCTCGAGGTTGCGGGCCCGCAAGGTCGACCCGTGGATGCGGCCCCGCTTGCCCATCAGCTCGAGGAGGTTCAGCTCGGCCTTGGCGCCGGCGCCGGTACCGATGACGGCGATGCGACCGCCCGTGGCGAGCGAACGGACGTCGTCGCCGATGTTGGAGCCGCCGATCAGTTCGAGGACGACATCGAACGGCCCGTGCTCGCCGAACCCGTCGGGCGCGACGACGGTCGGTCCGAACGCCGCGACCTGGTCGCGCAGGGCCTCGTTGCGGACGGTGGCAACGACGCTCGCGCCGGCGGCGATCCCGAGCTGCACGGCCGCGATGCCGACGCCGCCGGCCGCGCCGTGGACGCACAGCCGCTCCCCCACGGCGAGCTCGGCCTGGCCGAAGAGCGCGTCGTGGGCGGTGGTGAACGCCTCGGCGAAGCCCCCGGCCGCGGCCCAGTCGACCGACTCGGGGATCGGCAGCAGGTGGCGCTCGTGGACGACGCACAGCTCGGCCTGCCCGCCACCGCCGACGATGGCCATGACCCGGTCGCCGATACCGAACCGCTCGACGCCCGGCCCGAGCGCCGCCACCTCACCGGCCAGCTCCAGGCCGGGGATGTCGGCCGGGGACCCGGGCGGTGCCGGGTAGAGGCCCATGAGCTGGAACCGGTCGGCGCCGTTGATGCCGGCGGCCATCACCTTCACCAGCACCTCGCCGGCGCCGGGGACGGGGTCGGGGTGCTCGCTCCACCGGAGGGCACCGTCGGCGATCGTGACTGCGTACATGGACTGCTCCGCTCCTCGGACGACCGCCCGGCACCGTACCGACCGATCACGGCGCTCGCGACAGAGCGCGTCATCTGAGCTCGACGTCGTCCGCGATGACGATCAGGTACTTGAACCCGTACTCGCTCTGAGCGATGTCCGCGATGCGCCCCTTCACGTGCATCGTCGCCCTCGAGGGGGTCACCGGGAGGTCCGGATCCCCGTACTGCACGTGAACGAACAGGAACTGGCCAGGGACGTTCAGGCAGGTCGTCGTCATCGAGATGCTGTCGGTCAACCGAGTGGGCGCCGTCGGCCAGGCGATGGTGCACGTGTCCTCGAACGCGTCGCCGATGTCGAAGGTCCCACCGGAATCGATCGGTGGGTCGGCCGGTTCGGTCGACTGCGGAGACGTGGTCGCCGGAGGATCGGTCGCGCTGGGCGCCGGAGCATCGGTGGTGGTCGTCGGGGATGCTCGCCCAAGGGCGCGGTCGAGCAACGTCGCCACCGCCTCGGCCGTCGCCGCGTGACCGGGCTCGTTGGGGTGGAAGCTGTGCTCCTTCCGCAACGATCCGTCGGACAACCCCGCGATGCCGTTCAACCATTCGGTCGTCGGGCGTCCGCACAACGAGTGGCTCGCACCGTCGTTGTCGAACAGATGGAGTCGGGACTGGTAGACGATGCGAGTGCCGGTCGGGTCCGCTCGCTCCACCTCGTTCGCGAGCGTCTCATCCAGACGCTCGGCCGCGGCGCCCAGCACGTCGGCGTCCTGCTTCGACATGAGATGGCAGGTGCGGCCCCGCCATGACGGCCAGTCCGTGCTCGGCTGGAAGATCCGGGGGTACCCCGAGACGACGAGAACGCCTCGTGCCGTGAGGTGCTCGTCGGCGATCTGCTCGTAGACGTCGGCCATCCGCGGCACGGTCCGGCCGGTGAAGGTCCCGTCGACCGGCATCCGGTGAGCTCGCGTGAGGTTCTCGATGCGATCGTTCAACTGTTCGCGGGTCATGGTGCATCCGAGCTTGACCACCTCCCCGCGGCCCACCTCGTCCCACGTGTCGGGCAGATGGCCCTCCGGGATCTGGAGGCACGTGGTGAGGATGTCGGCGAACCCGATGTCGTTGCCGCCCATCGACAGGGTGATCACATCGCTGCGTCCGGCCGCGTCGAGCTGGGGAGCGAGCTGCTTCTCGGCGTTCGAGGTGAACAGGTCCGCCGTGACCGCACCGGTGCAGGCCACGAACTCATGAGCCTCGACCGTCCAGCCTCGTTGCTGTGCGAGGAGCGTCGCGGCGAGTGGTCCGTACGCCAGGTCCGACCGGGCGCACGCTCCTCCGGTCCGGGCGATCCCCTCGCCGGAGGCGAACGAGTCGCCCAGTGACGTCCATGCGACGACACCCGTCGGCGGCGTCCGAGCCTCGGAGCGAGCCGCGGCCGGGGTGGCGATCGAGAGCGTCAGGACAGCGCCGACCGAGGCGACGATCAGGCCGGTCGACAACGCGACGGAGCATCGCGTGCGGCGACTCACGCCACCCCCAGTTGCTCGAGCCGGCGGCGAAGGACCTCCGAGGTGAACCGGAGATCGTCGCCGTCGGGCTCCTGGCCACGGATACAGGCGTCGAGGTAACCGATCGACGCGGCGAAGTACGAGGTGGCCATGTCCTGCGTCGGCCGGTCGGGGATCCCCTCGATCTGCCGGGCGAGCACGGGCGGGCTCCCGATGGAGTCGAGCTGGTCGACCGCGCTCTTGCAGTCCGCCACCTGTGGGGTGTCGCCGTCGGCCCGGAGCAACGGCACGTCGCGTGCGAACGCCACCACCGCCGCGCCCTCGCCCGCCAGGTACGTCTGGACCGCCGTCACCTCGTCCGGTGGAACGGGCAGCTCCACGGTCTCCGGGTCGGCGAGCCGCACGGCTGACTCGTCGGCGCGGCCCTTGCTCCACCACAGCGCTCCCGCGCCGCCGGCTCCGACCACGAACAGGAGGACGAGGAGCACGAACGGCCACCGTCGTCGCCGGCTCGCAGGCTCGACCCGAGCCGCGACCGAGGCCCCAGGAGCAACGGGTGGACCCGCGGCGATCGGGCGCCGCGGTCGTTCCGGCTCCGACCGGGCCGCAGGCGTCATCTTGCCGAACGTGGGCTTGGAGCCACCTGAAGGTCGGGCGCCGGGTGCCGGACGAGAAGGGGTGTTGGACGGTGGAGGTCCCGGTGACGGGTCGACCGTCGGCCGGCGCGCCAGATCGCCTCGGAACCGACCCGGCGCGGTCGGGCCCGGCGGTGGGCCGGTCGTGGCGCCGCAGACGGTGCAGCGCGCCTTGCCCTCCAGCAGCTCGGCCGAGCACGACCCGCAGTTCACCTCATGCGTCCCCCGTGTCCGCACACCGGACAGCCCGTGGCGACGCTCGGCAGGACGGTCGCACACACTTCGCACCTGGCGACGGGCTCACGCTGAGGTTCCTTCGCCCGTGCGGTCGGCCCGGCCGGGGGAGCGACGGCCGGTTGGGGCGACGGCGCGCTGTTGCGACCCATCGAGACACGCAGCTTCGACGCGCCCGGCGCCACGTCCGGGCCGGGCTCCGGCGACGCCGGGACCGGATCGACCGAGCGGGGCACGACCGTCGTCGGCGCCTCGGGAACGCGCGTCGAGGCTCGGGCCGGGGGCTCCGGTCGCAACGCCGACCAGGCCCAGCGGATCAAGGCGATGACGGCGTAGAGCCCGCCCCAGATGGCGCCGTTGACCAGCAGGGTCTTCCCCCAGAGGATGTCGCCGTCCGTCGTGTAGTAGAGGACGAAGACGCTTGCCACCATCGCGGTCACCTCTCCGCGTGTCCCTCGCCAGCCACTTCGCCCACCGCCCGGTCCCTCCGTGATCCCACCCCGGAACGGTGTGGACCATAGCCGTCCTTCGTGGCGCTGTCGCCGGGTGCCTCCGGGCACCTCGACGTGAGGCGGACACCGGCGACCTGTCCTATCGTGGCCAGGAGCGAGCGACGGGTGGGAGGATCCGGTGGACGTGGTGGGGCCCGATCGGGAGGTCGGTGGATGAGCGCGGTGTGGCGGTGTCCGAGTTGTTCGACCTCCAACAGTTCGGCCGACGGATCGTGCGTCGTCTGCCATGCGGCGCGCCCAGCGACGAACCCGGTCGCGATGCCCGCGGGGGCCCCGCGACCCAGCCCTGCCAACCGCCCGACAATCCCGCCCGCTCCGGCCACCGGCCGTGGGATGCAGAACGCGATCCCGACCGTCGTTCCCCAGGCGTCGCACCCACCCGTGATCGCGACGCCACCGGCTCCGGGTGGTCGCCGGTCCCCCGCCGTCTACGTCGGCATCGCGCTCATCGTGGTCGTCGTCGGCTGTGTCGCCTACGTGCTCGGCCGCGGGTCCACGGGCTCGGACGGCGCGACGTCGCAGGATGCCGGAACCGATCAGTTCGAGTACGGCGACGGAACGGACTCGGTCGAGCCCGATTCCAGCTCGACCGACGGTGTCGACGCATCGACGTACGAAGACGACGCAGCATCGAGCGACACCGAGGATTCGTCGATCGTCGTTGCACCGACCACCACCATCGCGGTCAGCAACCCCGTTCCGCCCGAGGTCGCCGGCTCCGTCGAGCTGGTGCAGCGATGGGCAGATGCCGTCACGAGCCGAGACTGGTCGACCGCCCGAGCCATCCGGCCGGGATGGCAGGACACACCGGACGAGACGCTTGCATCCAGCTACGCCGGCCTCGAGGAGGTCCAGATCGTGTTCGTCAGCGGATTCGACGAATCGCTGTACGTCGCGTCGGTCGCCCACGAGACGGTGAAGGGCGTGGATCGGACGAACGTGTACTGCTATGCGATCACGGTCGACACGGGTGCCGGGACCATCGACGTGCACGACAACGGACGTGGGATGTCCGATCCGATTGCCGGGTGGGTCCCCGCCGATCAGCTCAGCCATGCCACGTTCAACTGCGCGGGCGCCTACGAATGACGGTCACTCGATGGTGGACAGGCCGTCCACCGTCGCGCTCGACCGAAGGCGCTCCTCCCACCCCGGCCGGCGCTTGAGCTCGAGGTCGAGGAAGTCGACGACCGTGGCAGTGATCACGGCCGCTGGCCGCTCGAGCCGGAAGGGTGTGTGCGGCGCGCCCCGCAACACGACCAGGTAGCGAGGGCCCGTGGCGGTCTCGAACACGGCACGACTGCGATCCGGCGAGAACGTCGTGTCGGCATCACCGTGGATGAGGAGCACAGGGCGCGCCACCGGCCCTGCTCCTCGGACGAACGTCGGCGCCTCACCGTCGATGGACACGACCGCCCGCACCCGCTCGTCGGCGCAGCAGGGACTGCCGGTCAGGGCGAGCGCCGTCACTCCCCCGAGCGAGTGCCCGCCGACGGCCACGAGATCGGCGTCGACGAGTCCGGGATGATGGGAACCGACTGGTCCGTCGGGGGCGAGCACCTGGTCGAGGACGAACGAGACGTCCGCAGGTTGGTTGGCGACGTCGTCGTAGACGGTCCCGCCCGGAGCGCCGAGATGGGTGAGCGGGAAAGACGGTGCCACGACGACGTAGCCGCGCGCTGCCCAGTCCCGCAGCATGGAGTCGAAGTAGTCCACGGTGGCATCGAGTCCATGGGCCCAGACGAACACCGGAAACGGTCCCTCGGCCGACCCGCCGTCCGGGAAGTAGATGCGCACAGGGAGCCGCCGTCCCGCCACCGCTGGCCGCCCGCCACCCGGGCTCGTCTGCCGGCTCCAGTCCGTCCACGTGTGGTCCTCGGCGAGGACGGGATAGGGGCCGTACGAAGCGGCCGGAGCCGCGATCGTCGTCGGCGATGTCGTGGCAGCCGTCGTCGCCGTCGTGCTCGTCATCACCGTCGCGCTCGTCGAGGACGGGGCGGGATCGGTAGTGGTCGAGTGCCCGCTGTCGTCGGTCGGCGCGGCGTCGTCGGATCCCGTTCCGCCACAGGCCGCGAGCCACACGACACCCGACAGCACGATCAGCAGGACCACCCCCCGAGCCGAGCGCCAGCACCCCGCGGGATCCCTGATGTCACCTGCCCCGGCCATCCGCCCGCTCCCGATCGCCCCTCCAGGCTCCACGCGCGCCACCCTAAGTGACGCGGGGGCGGGACCAGCCGGCTCGGCCGAGGGACCACTACGCTGCGGCGGCCCCGACCGGGGCGATGGGAGGAGCGGTGAAGGGCGCACGATCGGTCCATCGCGGCGCCACCGCGGTCGTCGTGTTGATGCTGGGCGTCGTCGTCTGCGGGTGCGGCGATGGCGGCAGCGTCGGCGAAGCGGCATCCAGCTCCACCGCCACGACCGACCAGACCTCCGGGACGACTGCCGGATCGACGGACGGCGGCACGACGCCGGGCACCGCGACCACCACGACCGCGCCCTGCACGCAGGCGGCCAGGGTCTCGGCGATGCCGATCGGGGCCCGGGCAGCTCAGCTCGTGGTCATCCCGTCGTTGGACTTCAACATCGATCAGCTGCGTTCCGTCGTCGCGTCGGGGGTCGGAGGCGTGCTCTTCCTCGGGCGAGCGACCGCTCCCACCGACCTCGCCGTCCGCATCGCTGCCGCTCGGGATGCAGCCGCGATCCCTCCCTCGTTCATGGCCGACCAGGAGGGCGGTGGCGTGCAACGGATGAAGGGCGTTGTCGACCCCATCCCCTGGCCTCGGACCATGGGACAGAACCTCGACCCAGCCGGGATCGAGGCCCTGGCCGAGCGCACCGGCACCCAGCTGCGCGCCACGGGGATCGACGTCGACCTCGCCCCTGTGCTCGACGTCGATGACCGTCCCGGACCGAGCAGCGAGAACCCGGCCGGCAAGCGCTCGTTCGGTGCCACCGCGGCGGAGGTGACGACGTCGGGGACCGCCTTCATGCGTGGGCTCGTGGACGCTGGGGTGATGCCGGTCATCAAGCACTTCCCGGGCCTCGGGCACTCGACCATGAACACCGACGTCGGTCCCGCGTCCACCCGATCGATCGCGGACCTACGCCAGGTCGATCTGCTTCCCTTCGCAGCGGCGATCGATGCCGGAGCACCGGCCGTCATGGTCGCCAACGCGTCGGTGCCGGGTCTCACCAGCCAGCCGGCGGTCATCGCCCCGGAGGTGGTGCACGACCTCCTCCGCGAGGAACTCGGCTTCGATGGGCTGGTGCTGACCGACAGCCTGTCGGCCGGAGCGATCGCCGACGCAGGACTGACGTTGCCGGAGGCCGCCGTCGCGTCGGTCGCTGCCGGAGCCGACCAGGTCCTGTTCGGTTCGACGCTCGACACCCACGAGCTCGCGCTCCTGGAGCCGGCCAACGTGGCCGCCACGTCCGGCCGGATCACCGCCGCTCTGGTCGACGCGGTCGCCGCGGGCAAGCTGCCGGAGGCTCGGCTGGACGAGGCGGTCGACCACGTCCTGCGAGGCAAGGGGATCGACCTCTGCCGGGGCTGATCAGCACGCCCGATACGGCTTGGCCCCATCGACGCCGGCAGCCCGGTCGATGAGCCAGGTCGAACCGGAGGCAACCAGCTCGTAACGGATGCGCCACAGGTTGCAGGGCGTCCCGGTCGGGCTGTCCTCGACGTCCTGGTGGCTGGTGAACGAGACGACCGCCACCAGGATCTCGCCGTCGGTGCCGATCGACTCGATGACGATGTCGTCGTCGTGGGTCGAGTCCGCGTCGGTGGTCATCTGCTCGAGCGACACCTTGCCCTGCATCGTCTGGCTGAGCCCGGCGTGTGCCGTGGCGAAGTCGTGGTCGTTGATCGCGGCGAAGTACCGCTCCAGGGAACCGATGCCGGCCTGGGCCTCGGTGCCTCCCTCCGACGAGGCCACCGTCAGGATCGCCGCGGTCGTCGTCGTGAGGACCGCGGACGTCGTCGTGATGGTTGCCGACGTGGTGGTCGCGACGTCGGTCGTCGGTCCTCCCACCGAGGTGAGCGGCACCGACGGGTCGACCGCTCCGAGATCCTCGGAGGAGGCATCGTCGACATCACCCCGCGCCAGCGCGAGGCCGGTGCCGAGAGCCGCCGCAACCAGCACGACGACGAGCGCCACGCCCAGGAGTCCCCACCGTCGCCCCGACGACCCGTGGGGCACCCTGGGCCCTGCGCTCGGGACCGGGGAGGCGACCGGCACGTTCGGCTGCGCCGCTGCCACCGCAGGGCCGGACACCACCGCTGGAGGGACCACCACCGGCGCGACGGGGGTCGGGGGTGCCGGCGATCGGCACACCTCGCACACGTCGGCACCAGCGCTGTTCCGGGTGTGGCAGGTTGGACAGGCCCACGTCGTCATCGGTCCTCCCGGCCCCGTGAGCGTAGGACGAATCGTCCGGACGGGCGGTCGCCTCGGGTAGGTTGCCGACGTTGGGTCGCGGGCGCCGTCGGCCCGGGATGGATGAGCGGGAACGAGGTGGGTCGGATGGGCAGTTGGCTGTGTGGGACGTGTCGGACGATGAACCCGTCCACGACGAACCGCTGCGGCGTTTGCGGAGGATCGGCGCCCGGAGCGGACGCTGTGAGCGGAGGCCATGGACCGGACGCGCTCGGCCCGTCCCGGTTGCGCGGCACCCTGGGCCCGACCGGAGACGCCCCGGCGACCGGGCCGGCGGCCGCGCCCTCGCCCCCGCACGCCGAACGGCCCCCGGTCGGACCGCCGATGTCGACGACGCCGCCCGGGCCCAGCACGAAGTTCGACCCGGCGGAACCGATGGTGCCCGTGGTCCGAGCGACGACATCCCCAGCGGCGGGGCCACCGACCGCGGCTCCCGGATCCCACGCCGGAGGTTCGCACGCCGGTCCTCCGACCGGCTCGGGATCGGGCGGCAAGTTCATCGCGGCGATCGTCGTCCTCTGCGTCCTCGGTGGGATCGGCTGGGCGATCTTCAAGGCGCTCGAACCAGACGTCTTCGAGGTCGGGGACTGCGTCGAGGTGGTCGAACGGACCATCGACCAGGACCTCAAGTCCGCCACCTGTCCGGGTATCTACGACGCCGACCCCTACAGCAACATCTACGTGGTCGTCGATGTCCTCGACGGAGCGAACCGAACCTGTCCGTACCTGGCTGGTGGCGCGGAGTTCTCCCACGAACCCCACGACAAGACCTATTGCCTGGCGGTTCCCAACACCGACTACTAGGGCGCGCCTTCACCGCCGTCAGGGATCGCCCGGCTGGAGGACCTCGACGACCTCCCGACGGGTGAGGCCGGCCCCGGCCAGGGCGGTCACGGGATCGGCGTCCAGGGGGATGGTGCCGAGGTCCTCCAGCGGAGAGAGCCGTGTGACCAGCACGGCACCGTCGATCCCGGCGATGCAGTAGGTCGCGTTGCAGCTCGACCAGGAGGGGAAGGAGAAGCTCGCTCCGAGCCACGCGAAGTAGACGGGCGGCCCCTCGTCGTCGCACGTCGGCCAGGGGCCGGTGTCGCCACAACCCGACCCGGGGTCGCTGGTGGGTTCGATCGGTGCCGCGCTGATGGTGATGGTGGTGTCGGAGGTGCCCTTGACGATCAGGTCGAACCCCGCCTGGCCGTAGCTGACGAGCGAGTTGAGCATCCCGGCGGACGCCAGGATCGGCCCGATCAACGCGGCAGCGACCGTTCCGACAGCACCCTTGATCACGTTCTCGTTGAAGCAGACGGTGAGGATCTGGACGACGAGCGATACGGACGGGTCACCCTCACGAGTGTTCTGCGCCGCGCAGTTGAGCACCTCGACCGTCTCGAGCTTCCCGGCGACGGCATCCTTGTCCAGGAAGGGGACGAATCCCGCGATGGCGACGATGAAGTCGATCGACACCAGGAGCGACGTCGCCGAGTGCGCCAATCCGTCGTAGGTCGACGTGACGGTCGCTTCGGTCTTCGGGGGCACGGTGAACACGGCCCCGTCCCCAGGGGCGAGGGCGACCACCGAGTCGCCGGCGAGCGACGAGACCCACTCGGACAGGAACTCCGCGGACCCGGTCCCCGACAACTTCTCAGAGGTCCCCGCCGACGAGTCGAGCATCAACGTGTAACGGCGGCGGTTGGCGACCCGCACCGTGACCGTCTCGTCGTCGGCGAGCTCGGTGCACCACAGCAGCGGGCCATCGGGGTTCGCCACCGTCACACGGTCTTCGGCATCCGGACCTGTGCACTCCGGTTCGTCGACGTCCTGGTACAGGCCCCCGGAGAGCGTCGACAACAGGTCCTTGAAGATCGCCGTGACCTTTCCCCAGGCCACCGACCAAAGCGAGATGCTGGAGAACTCCGACAGGGCCACCCGATACGTCGAGCCGCTCCACTCCCCCGGCGCTGCCTCGAGCTCACCGTCGTGTTCGTGCAGGGCGACGACGACCGGATCGTCCTCATCGGGAGGAACGAACCGACGCGGATCGGGGAGGTCGAACACCACGGTGACCGGTGCCTCGAGCCGGCCCGACACGACCGACAACTCGATCGGGCCCGACACCACGTCGAACAGTTCGCCCGGCCCTTCGACGAGCTGGACCTGCTCCCCGACGATCTCGGCTCCATCGGAGAGCGCTCCCGGAGGAGCCTCGACCGTGACACCGTCGCCGACGGCGAAGATCTGGGTCTCGGACACGTCATCGGGCTCGGTGGTCGTCGACGGATCCTCCGTGGTGGTCGGCATCGTCGTGAAGGTGCCTCCACCGCGTTCGTGACGCCCTCGCTGGACGATCACGATCGCGGCGATCGCGGCGATGACCACGATCACTGCGACGACGACCAGCCAACGCTGCTCGCCCACCGACCTACCGTTCGCGTCGGTTCCCACGGCGTTCCCTCAGGTCGCCGCACGAGCGGCCGACGACCGACCTCGCGCGACGACGGAGCTCATCGCTTCGAGAAGGGGTTCTGCTCCACGGCTGATCGGCCACCACCGAACTTCGGTAGCACACCGAGCAGGTAGCAGGGAACGATGACGACGGCGGGCAGGACGAACAGTCCGCCGACCGTGAGGAGCATCAACCAATACCCCTTGTCCTTGTCGGCGTGAGCCCACTCGCCCGCGGATCGGCGCGCTGCGTCGAAGACGCAGATCCCGCTGACCACCCAAGCGACGGCAACGATGCCGGTCACTGCTGTGCCGAGTTCGCCGACGACCCGTAGGCGGTCGCCTCGCTGACCGCCTTCGACGTCGGGAACACCCAGCCGACCAACATGCCCTTCTCCGGGGTCTTCGGCGGAGGGTTCAGCAAGCTTGTGATCTGCTCCCGTTGGTCGGCATCGAGGTCGGCGGAGGTGGCCAGCCGATACGCTGCGGCTCGCCGGACGATCTCCTTCGCGACCAACTCGGCCGAGGTGGTCTTCGGGAAGTTCACGTACAGGCACTCCTGGACGACCTCCCCGCCCACCCGCTGCTTGCAGGTGACCAGGAGCTGTTCGCTGTCACCGATGCCCATCTTCGGCGAATAGAGCACCGACGAGAGCCACGGATAGCGGACGTGGCCCACGACCGACTTACCGCGCCGACGAATCGCCGCTCGAGCCTTGCTCACCCCGTTGAACACGAGGGCCGTACCGCCACCGATCCAGCCGCCCCCCTTGTCGTACTTGCTGCAGGCCACCGTGACCCTGCAGTCCGTGATCCGCATCTCCGCCTTGATCCCGAGCGACTTGAACTGCAGCTCGCGCTTGTCACCCCGCAACGTCTTGAGCTCGAGATCCGTCGCGATCACCGTCTGCGGCGAGAGCCCGTCACCCTGCTCGTGGTGAATCCCGTTCACCTCACCGTTCGGCAAGGGGTACAGAACGCCGTCACCTCCGTCATCGCACTCGCGGATCGTCAACATCGTCCACGCCATCGCGTGCCCTCCCACCTGATCGGATTCGTCGGCTGACGGTATGCCCGAAGGATTCGGTCGGTCAACGGTGTGATCTGCCGTCACGAACGCGCGCCGATCGCGCCCTCGTCGTCACGCGGGCTCGACGTTGGAGCGAGCGATCCATCGCCGCGATCCGTCAGGCGCATCCACTTCGACGGTCACGTGTCCGTCGATCACGTCCACGGCGTGCACTTTCGACGCATACCTCGCCGGGATCTTGCCGCCATCTTTCAGACGCACGGTGTTCACGACCCTCACCAATGAACCGACGCCGACGCTCGACGACTTCGACTGGAGAACCAGGCTCACGACGAGAGCAACCGGTAGGGCGACGACTCCCAAGATGAAGAATCCCCAGAAGGAGTAACCCTTCCTGACGGCAATGGTGGCTGGCACCAGTGAGAGGACGAGCCACAGTCCGAGCCAACCACCCAATGAGTCCATCTGACCGCCCCTGTCGCTGTTTCCCGCTGAGCGCCGAACGTCGCCCGCACCAACGAGCCGATGATACGAGTACGTGCCGCGATCAGCCATATGAGTACGAGCTGCGCTCAGCGACGGACTCCCCCATCGTGACCGACCGAGCGGTGTATCGCGGCACGAACCGCGCAACTCGGGCCTGATACACCCGAGACCCATCGACCGAGGAACGTGCAAGTCCTTGCTGGGCAAGGGCTTGCGGTTGGTGGGCCACCAGGGGCTCGAACCCTGAACCAGCGGATTAAAAGTCCGGTGCTCTGCCAGTTGAGCTAGTGGCCCGGGGGACGGCGCGGTTCGCGGCGCGAAACCCGTCCTGGAGAGCCCGAACCTATCCCGGTGCCGGCTCGGCACGGTCACGCGAGTTGCGCCGGCAACCAGGACCGCCAGAACGTCCATCAACTGGCCGTCGAGCCGCGGACTCCGCAAGTTCGCGCGCGGTCGAGCCTTGGGTGCCAGAGCCCGGTCCAGTTCAGGCTGCGAGACGTCCCGGCGGGCCGAGATTCTGTCGTTCCAACCGGGCGGTGTGTGCCTCGAGTGCCCGGAGGTTCTGGCCGATGGCCCAGGTGAGCAGCCACACCTGTTGACGGTGCGCTCCAACGGTGCGGATGCGAGCGCTGCGCCGGCCGGCGGCTGCGGGCCAGGACTGCTTGAGGAGGCTGAACATCGACTCGGCGCGTGAGCGTTGTCCTCCGACTTGGTCCCAGTCCGGGTCACCTTCGGCGACCGGTCGCAGGACTTCGGCACGGTTGAGTCCCCGCTCCTTGTCGTTCTCGGTGGTGTTGAGGCGAGTGCGAAGCAGGCCCCCTCGGTATCGAGCGGGCAGCAGCGGATCGTCCGGAAGCTGGTACTCCTTGTACCAACGGTAGGACTCGCACCGGGCTGAACGTCCCCGGGAGCAGCTTGTCTTTCCAGGCTTCAAGCGGACGTGGTGGGTCTCACCATGAACGGTCACGCGGACATGGGCCGCACCGTTGATTGCGACCAACGGCAACGGCCCGACGTCCACTCCATCCTTCCTGATGGTGGCGTGCTCGATGAGCTTCTCCTTCGGGCCGCCGCCGGGGGCGTTCGAGACGCGGGTATGGCCCTGCAGCCCCCACTGGTACAACGTGTCGAGGTGGGTGCCGCGCATCGCCTTGTCCCACATGACGCCGCTTGCGCCCGGCAGGAGGGAGCGGAGCTTGTCGACCTGCTCGAGGCCACAGCTCATCTCGCTGTTTCCGGGGCCGTTCGGGACGTGGAACGTTCCGAGGATCACGTTCTCGTTGACATGGCCGTTCGTGCTGTGGAGGAAGCAATGGGGGACGCCAGCACTCGCGACGATGTCGATCTCTTCTTCGCTGCGATGAAGCTGCTTCCTGGCACTGTGATCGTGTCGCTTCTCAACGAGTTCGCCGGTGGTCGGGTCAAGCTGCATCTCTCCAGGTAGGGCGTTGAACATGGCGGTGAGATGTGACCCGTCGCCGATGATCTGGTCCGCGATGCATGGATGGGTCATGCTGGCGCGGGCCGGATCGAACATGCCCATTCCTACGGCGAGCTTCGCTGCCTCGACCTGGAACCGATCGCGCAACAGCTCCAGGTCAGCCGGGTCGAGCCGAGTGACCCACCGGTGGAACCCTGCGCGATTGGGTGGCTTGGCCCCAGGGACGAGGCCCTCATAGTGGGGAAACCGCTTGTAGAGCTCGGAGCGCACCGACTCCCACACACCGCGCTCGGCAAGGAAACGCTCCGCTTCGCGCATGCTCGCAAGTTCGCAACGGATGAAGCTGAGGATGACATATGCCTCAGGTGGATACTTCGGAGGGCGGCCACCCCGGCACCGAGGCATGCCGCCAAGTCGAGGCGGTTCAAGGTGCGGCAACTCCTTCACGATGTCGAACAGCGGTGCCCATCGGGCCAACTTGCGGGCCATCTCGGCCAAACCGATCCGCGGGAGATCGCGGCCCAAAGGTCGCGGCGGTCGCATGACCGGAACCGGCGTCGCGGCGGTCACCAGTCCCACCCGATGATCGCTGCGGCCCCATCGAGACTGCGCACTCCAAGGGCGTGTGCGGCGTCTTCGATGCGACCCGTTGCAAGGAAGACAGTCCGACCCGCCCAAGCGGGAAGCGATGCCGGTCCAACCGTTTGATCGGTCTTCAGCCCGGCATGCCGGAGTACGTCACTCACGGCCGTGCACACCGACGCCTGTCGAGCATTGCGCGATGCGGCGGCGGCGGTGAGCAACGGCGTGGCCGGCTCACCGCCGATCTCTGCAATCCGCCGTTCAAGTTCCATCGCTCCCCACTCGGTGAGCTGCCCCCACCGGGGTTCGCGCTTCTTAACGTTCCCATGGAGCCACACACGGCAACCGCTGAGGTCAAGGTCCTCGACCCGTGCTGCCGCCTGTTCGGAGCCAGTGGCGGTCGCCTGACCAAGCGCCCATGCTGCCGAGTGGCGGGTGCCAGCAAGCGTGGGCCGCGACCAGATTCGTCCGAGTGCTTCCTCCGCGTCATCGAGCGGGCGAGTTGTACGTGCCGGCCGAGGAGGCAATGCGATGTCGAGCGTCGGGTCCCCGCTCACCAGTTGCAGCGCACGCGCGGTTCCGAACAGCAGCCGTATCGAGCTCCGACGCAGGTACCGCGTCGAGATCGACGGCTCTGCCCAACCGCCCGACGGCGTCGGAACTGCCTGTCCGATGAAGTCCTCACAATCCAACGTGTTGACCTGGTCCAGGTATTCGACCCCGTTTGCCTCGAGCCCGATGACGAACCGTCCGATCTCCGCGAGGAGCCGTGCTACCGACTGCTCTCGGAGATCCCGCACCGACGCGAGATGCGATCCGACAAGCCCCACCACCTCGAACAACCGCGGCGAAGTCACCGCAGCGGCTGTGGCCAGGACATCACGTGGTGCCGGAAGGTCTCGAGGGAGACCCCGGTCTCTGGCCCAGACGAGCGCCAGGTGCCGGCCAAGGAGTTCGAAGTCGCCGGCCGGCTGACCGGCGAACCGATGCCGTACCCGAAACGCGCCATTGAACGGCAACACGTCAGGCTCCACGTGGTCGCCATTCGCTGAGGTTCGTTGCATGACTGAGTCGTCCTGCACGGCTGCCGATCCTGGGTATGTGGTACAGACCACAGACCGTACCGGTATGTGGCCACGATCCCACACGTCTGGAGTAGAATGTTCAGATGGAACCAGGAGGGGAAGTGAGCGGAGCGCCGTACCTCGACGAACGTGGGAACCCGCGTCTCGCCTTCGACCTCGGCGACGAGTTGGGCCATCTCGTGATCGGGTCTACGGACTGGACGGCCTGGCAATACCCAGGCCGCGACATCCGGGTGCGCATCGAGCGCGACAAGACCGGGCAACGTTTCGAGATCACCGGCATCGCTCTGCTGTCTCACGGACAGGGCCTGTTCGGACCGGCGCCGGTCCGAGTGACCGAGCTCAGGGACATCCCCCTCGTACGCCTCGACGCCGTTCTCAACAACCCACGGTGGAACGAGGCCCTCAACGCAGCCCGCGAACATGGAACGCGATCCGGGACGGATTTCTCTCCCGCCGTGGACGTCGAGCGCCACCCGTTCACCCCGCGCGACATGGTTCCTCCGCCCGCGGACGACTACGAGATTCCTGGGGCAGCCAATACCGGGAGCCGGCCGGACGACTTCTACCGACAGGTTGCCTACGCGTGGGCGGCAGCGGTCGCCGAGGGCCACCGCAACGCCGCCTCCGTGATCGCGGAGGCGAACGGGGTCGCGGTGACGACGGTTCACCGGTGGGTTCGAGAGGCGCGGCGCCGCCAGGTGATGGCTCCGTCGAAGCGCGATCGCGACCAGGACGACTAGGAGGGTCACGGTCAGCCCCAGAGTGCGAAACGCAGCCAGGCAACTTCGCTCACGCCAAGATGGGCACCGAGTCGACGATCGATGACGCGGCGATCCTGGCCGGTCCATTCCTCAAGTTGGACCCATGACGCGGCAAGGCGGAGCACGGGCTCGGTTCCCAACAACGCCGAAAGCGCCCCTGACTCGGTTCCTTCGATCCGCAAGGTCCCAGCAGCTTCGACAAGTGGGCCGTAGCAGCCCATCCAGTTCCGCACGAACCGTGCGAACACCTCGGCAGCATCGGGCCGGGACAGGGTCAGGCGCGTACGCTCGCTCACGTCAGTACCTCCAAGCAGGTAGTGGCCAGGCCCCGGGCAGCGTCAACTGCGCCGGGGCCACTCAGTTGTTGATGGTCAACCTAGCCGCCATGTTGGCGATCGTCAACCTTCACGAAAGCGTCCCAAGAGTTCGTCCTTTCCGGGCACGATCCGGCGAGCACGACACATATCCCGCTTCGACGAACAGGGTTCCGTGGGGAATGCCAAGGACGACTTCCAGCTCACGCACCGACTCAACTGTGAGATCGACGTGACCCGCCTCCCAGTGGGCCAACATCCGCTGCTCCACACCGAGGCGATCGGCGAGCTCCCGTTGACTCAAGCGGCCCCGGTGCAACACAACTGCCGCCCCGAGATCCACGAGGCGCGGACCGATGGGAAGCAGGGGCCGACGGACTTCCTCGGTCATCCCACCCTCCGGGCGTTGGGCCGACTGGACGAACCCGCAGGCCGATCAATTATAGTTGACGACCGCCAACAATAGTTCCCATGTTGTGGGTCGTCAACTATGTTCAGTGCGTGGCAGCCCGATCCATCGACCCGGATGATCTCGTCGGGGCGAGTGAGGTCGCCGCGATCCTCGGCCTCTCGAAGCGAAGCGCCGTGAGCGTGTATCGATCGAGATACCCGGACTTCCCAGCACCGGTCGTCGACAAGGCGCCATGTCTGCTTTGGCTGCGTCAGGACGTAGAGGCCTGGAGTCAGGATCGGGCTGGCCGCTGACGCGATACGAGAGCCATGACAGCCGACCTTGGCCGGCCCGTCTACCGTTGGTCGGACAGCAGAGAGTGGATGTTCGGGTCGCGAGGGGAGACACGTTGCGGTCAGTGAGCACCGTGGCCGCAGAGATCGGCGAGATCGAAGGCTTCTTCATCCGCTTCGTCGATGGCGACGAGGATGTATCCCGTCGGCGCGTCGAGGACTATCCCTACCAGCGAGCCGCGCGGGGCTCGTGGACGGTCGCCAAGTGGCGAGAGCAGCGGTTCTTGGCCAGCTATCCCGACTTCCAGGTGGAGGTGCTCCGGACCGACGGTTCGGTGGCGCACGGCAAGACATTGCTTGACACTCTGCGGGCCGAATGGGCGGAGGCCGACGAGTACGACGAGGACGAAGCCGACGACGAGGAGCCCTCAACCACCCTGGCCTCCGCAATCGAGGCCGAACGACCACGATCTGCGCGACGGGCTGCCAAGAAGACCACCGTAACTCGCTCTCTTGAGCAGATCCTCTGGGACGCCGCCGACAAGATGCGCGGCAACCTCGAAGCGGCCGAGTACAAGCACGTAGCCCTCGGCCTGGTGTTCCTCAAGTACGTGAGCGACGCTTTCGAGCAACGGCGCCGGTTCCTTGTCGAAGCCACCGCCGACCCCGACTCGGACTTCTTCATCCCCAACTCTGATCGCCGTGTCACGATCATCGAGTCACGCGACGAGTACACGTCCGAGAACGTGTTCTGGGTGCCCGAGGACGCACGGTGGGAGTACATCCAGGCCCAGGCCAAGCAGCCCACGATCGGCGTGCTGCTGGACCGAGCAATGGATGCCATCGAGAAGGAGAACCCGACCCTCAAGGGCGTATTGCCAAAGGCGTACGCCCGCGAGGACATCGACAAGCGGCTGCTCGGCGAGCTGGTCGACCTGATCGGCAACATCGGCTTCACCGACACCAACGACCACGGCTCGGACGATGTACTGGGTCGGGTGTACGAGTATTTCCTCGGCCGCTTCGCAGCGGCCGAGGGCCGAAACGCTGGCGAGTTCTATACGCCTCGCTCGATCGTCCGCCTGCTGGTCGAGATGCTCGAGCCCTACAGGGGGCGCGTGTTCGATCCGTGCTGCGGGTCCGGCGGCATGTTTGTGCAGTCGAGCGAGTTCGTTGCCGCCCACGGCGGACGCCGGACCGACCTCGCCATCTACGGCCAGGAGTTCGTGGCCACCACGTGGCGCTTGGCCAAGATGAACCTGGCCATCCGAGGCATCGAGGCCAACCTCGGCGACCGCTCGGACGACAGCTTCCACCGCGACGAGTTCCCCGACCTCCGAGCCGACTTCATCCTGGCCAACCCACCGTTCAATAAGGACGACTGGTTCTCCGACGCCCTTCGCGACGACGTGCGCTGGGCCTACGGCCAGCCGCCGGCTGGCAACGCCAACTTCGCGTGGGTCCAACACTTCGTCCACCACCTGGCACCGAACGGCATCGCGGGGTTCGTGCTCGCCAACGGGTCGCTGTCGTCCAAGCAATCCGGCGAAGGTGAGATCCGACGCAAGCTCGTTGAAGCCGACCTCGTCGATTGCATCGTGGCCCTGCCCGAGAAGCTGTTCTTCAACACCGGAATTCCGGTGTGCCTGTGGTTCGTCGCGAAGAACCGACATAGCAACGGCCACCGCGCACGATCAGGCGAGGTGCTGTTCGTCGATGCCCGCCAGCTCGGCCGTATGGAGACCCGCACCCTGCGGGTCCTCGACGACGCCGACGTCGCCAGGGTGGCCAACACCTACCACTCATGGCGATCCGAGTCGCCGGAGATCCCGTACGAGGACGTGCCCGGATTCTGCAAGGTCGCGAGCGCGAACGAACTCAAGCAGCACGACTTCGTGCTCACGCCGGGTCGCTACGTCGGCGCCTCCGAGGCCGAAGCGGACGACGAACCCATCGAGGCCAAGCTCGCCCGCCTTCGAGAGCGCCTCGTCCAGGAGTTTGAGGAAGCGGACCGCCTCGAAGCGATCATCCGAGGTCGGCTGGACGGGTTGGCCCGTGGGCGTTGAAACACGCACCGGCGGCCGCGAGGCGACCTCGGGCGTAATTGGTGGTGGCACGGCTCTCGCCGTTGGCAACCCTGGTACCCCTGCGCCTGAAGGCTTCGACTGGACCGAACTCCTCAGCGTTGCGCGCCTCGAGACCGGCCATACTCCGTCTCGTCGCCGTCCCGAGTACTGGGGCGGAGACGTCCCATGGATCGGGATCAAGGATGCCACCGCGAACTACGGGCGCACGATCGACTCCACCAATCAGACAGTCACAGACGAAGGCATCGCCAACTCCTCAGCCCGAGTCTTGCCTGCTGGGACGGTCTGCCTCTCCCGAACCGCATCCGTCGGCTACGTGGTTGTCATGGGAATCCCGATGGCGACTAGCCAGGACTTCGTCAATTGGGTCTGCGGCCCCAACCTCGACCACCGCTACCTGAAGTACGTGCTCCAGCTCGAGCGCGACACGCTGCTTCGATTCGCCAGCGGGACCACCCACCAGACGATCTACTTCCCCGAGGCAAAGGCATTTCACATTCTCCTGCCGGGGATCGAACAGCAGCGGGCAATCGCAGGAGTGATGGGCGCACTCGACGACAAGATCGAGTCCAACCGGCGACTTCGAGAGACCGCTGACGACCTCCTCATCACGATCTTTGCTGCGTCACTAACGCAGGACGGCAGGCCATGGGAGTGCTCATGGCCCACAGCGAACCTGGGCGACCACCTCGAGGTCCTAGAGACCGGTCGGCGCCCGCCAGGCGGTGTTCGTGGAGTCACTTCGGGGGTGCCGAGCATCGGGGCCGAGAGCATCACCCGCGCGGGGGAGTTCGACTACTCGAAGCTGAAGCTGGTCCCGACGGACTTCTTCGACTCCATGAAGCGTGGGCAACTCGAAGACAGAGATGTCCTGCTCTACAAGGACGGCGGCACACCAGGGAACTTCGAGCCGCACGTGTCCATGGTCGGACAGGGCTTCCCGTTCGTGACCGCTGCGATCAACGAGCACGTCTACCGTCTCCGGATCAGGTCCCCCTACTCCCAGGACTTCCTGTATGCGTGGTTGTCCGCGCCGGGGACTATGGACGAGATGCGGCGCCGGGGAACGGGCGTGGCGATTCCCAGCCTCAACTCGGCCAACCTCCGAACGATGCCGTTTCCGCTGCCAGACACGGCCCGGCTTCTTGCTGCGCAAGCAGAAGCCGAGCCCGTCATGACCGCCCTGCTGCAGTCGGCCACGGAATCGCGGACCCTCGCCGAGCTCCGCGACGCCCTCCTTCCCGAGTTGCTGTCTGGACGTATGCGGGTTCCGGCGGCCGAGGATCTGGTTAAGGCCGCGACGTGAGCGGGGGGATCACCGAGGGCATCGTCGAAGCGGCGTGCCTGGGCTACTTCCAGGCCATCGGCTACCACACGCTGCCGGGTCCGGTGCTCGGTCCCGACGGCGAGGCGCCGGAGCGATCGTCGTGGGACGACGTCCTGATCGAGGGTCGGCTTCGTGACGCGATCGCTCGCATCAATTCTGACCTTCCCGCAGGCGTCGTCGACCTGGCGGTCGCCCGGGTACGGCGCGCCGAGTCGCAGAGCCCGACGGCCGAGAACGAGCGGCTGCATCGTCTGCTGGTCGGTGGGGTTCCGGTCGAGCACCGCGTCGACGGCGCGGTGCGCACGTCGCTGGTGTGGCTCGTCGACTGGGACGACCCGGCCAACAACGACTGGCTGGCGGTCAATCAGTTCACTGTGGTCGGCGCCAAGACCCGCCGTCCCGACGTGGTCGTGTTCGTCAACGGCCTGCCCCTGGCACTGATCGAGCTGAAGAACCCCGGTGCCGAGCAGGCCACGGTCAAAGGGGCCTGGAATCAGGTGCAGACCTACCGCAACGACATCCCGGCGATATTCACGCCCAACGCGGTGTGCGTGGTATCCGACGGTCTCGGCGCGCTTATGGGGTCGTTCTCAGCTGGCTGGGAGCACTACGCGCCGTGGAAGACCATTGACGGCCGCGAGGTGGTGACCGACAAGCCGCCACTCGAAGTGCTGATCCGTGGCGTGTTCGAACCGGCGAGGTTTCTCGACCTGGTCCGCAACTTCGTCGTGTTCAGCGACGAGCCGGCCGGCCTGGTGAAGCGCGTGGCCAAGTACCACCAGTACTGGGCGGTCAACGCTGCGGTCGAGTCGACCGTCGAAGCCTCGGGCCCCGATGGGGACCGGCGGGGCGGTGTGGTGTGGCACACACAGGGATCGGGCAAGTCGATCGAGATGCTGCTGTACGCGGCAAAGGTGATGCGATCGGCGGAGATGGGCAACCCGACACTCGTGCTGATCACGGACCGCAACGATCTCGATGACCAGCTCTTTGCTGAGGTGTTCGCCCCTGCCCGGATCCTGCCGGAGACCCCGAAGCAGGCCGGTTCACGCGCGGAGATGCGGTCGCTGCTCGACAGGGCATCGGGCGGCATCGTGTTCACGACGATCCAGAAGTTCGCCCCTGACGAGCGCGGCGACGTCCACCCGCTGTTGACGGACCGCCGCAACGTGGTCGTGATCGCGGATGAGGCGCACCGCTCGCAGTACGACTTCCTCGACGGCTACGCCCGCCACCTGCACGACGCGCTCCCCAACGCCACGTACCTAGGTTTTACGGGCACACCGATTGAGACCGCCGACAAGTCCACCCGCCAGGTATTTGGCGACTATATCGACATCTACGACCTCACCCGAGCCGTGGAGGATGGGGCGACGGTCCGGATTTTCTACGAGTCGCGGCTGGCCAAGGTGACGCTGCCCGACGAGGCCCGAGAGGCGATCGACGAGGAGGTCGATGACGTCACCGAGGGCACTGAGGTCGAAACTGCCGAGCGGGCCAAGAGCCGCTGGGCACGCCTGGAGGCCATTGTCGGCTCGGACGATCGCCTCGACGCCATCGCGGCGGACATCGTCGAGCACTGGGAGGCGCGTCGGGCGAACCTCCTGGGCAAGGCGATGGTGGTCTGCATGAGCCGGCGCATCTGCGTTGAGCTCTACGACCGCATCGTTGCGCTCCGGCCTGACTGGCACGACCCCGACTCGTCAGCCGGGAGGGTCAAGGTGGTGATGACCGGCTCCGCAGCGGACCCGCCGGAGTTCCAGTCACACCTGCACTCCAAGGACATCCAGCGGGCCATCAAGGCGCGGGCGAAGGACCCCGACGACCCGCTGGAACTGGTGATCGTGCGCGACATGTGGCTCACCGGTTTTGACGCGCCGGCGATGCACACCATGTACGTCGACAAGCCGATGCAGGGTGCCGGGCTCATGCAGGCCATCGCCCGGGTGAACCGCACGTTTCGGGACAAGCCCGGTGGGTTGATCGTCGACTACATCGGTATCGCCCCGAACCTGCGCAAGGCGCTCGCCGAGTACTCGCCATCCGATCGCGACCAGGCCGGTGTGCCGATCGAGCAGGTGGTCGCGGTGATGCAGGAGAAGCACGACGTCGTCACCTCGATGCTGTACGGCCTCGCCTGGGCCGCCGATCCGAGGCTCCCGGCCGACGAGCGTCTGGCGCAGCTCTGGAACGTCATGGACTTCGTGCTTGCAGACGCCGACCGCAAGGCCCGGTACCTGGACCAGGTCCTCGCGCTCACCAAGGCGTTCGCCCTGTGCGGCACGAGGGACGAAGCGATGGCGATCCGCGACGACGTGAAGCTCTTCGCCGACGTCCGCTCGGCGATCGCCAAGCTCGATCATGAAGGGTCCGGGCCACGAGAGCCCGGCACCGCCGAGATGGACACGGCCATCGCGCAGCTCGTCTCCGAGGCCGTCGTCTCCGAAGGTGTCATCGACGTGTACGCCGCGGCGGGCATCGACAAGCCCGAACTGTCGATCCTCTCCGACGAGTTCCTCGACGGCCTCGCCCGCGCTGAGCGCCCGAACCTTCAGCTCGAGCTGCTCCGCCGGCTGCTCGACGACGAGATCCGTAGCCAACGCCGCACCAACCTCGTCCAGGCCCGCAGGTTCTCCGAACTGCTCGACGAAGCGATCAATCGGTACACCAACCGAGCGCTGTCGACGGCCGAGATCATCGCCGCGCTCGTCGACCTGGCCAAAGAGCTGCGCGAGTCAAGGGCCAGGGCGGGCGAGCTGGGGCTCGCCGAGGACGAGCTCGCGTTCTACGACGCTGTCTGCCAGAACGACGCCGCAGTTCTGGAACTCGGCGACGAGACCCTCAAGGCGATCGCCCACGCACTCGTCAAGGCTGTGCGCGATTCGGCGACGATCGACTGGAATCTCAAGGAGTCCGTCCAGGCCGGGCTACGGGCGAAGGTGAAGCGACTCCTCGCCAGGTACGACTACCCGCCCGACAAAGAAGAGCGAGCGATCGAGCTCGTCCTCGAACAAGCCCAGCTCTTCGCCAACGCCAGCGCAGCATGACTGCGACACGATGATCCGTCGCACGACTGTCTGCCGTCCCCAGCGCGCTGCAATCTCATCGCAGCGCAATCTGCCTAGACCATGCTCGACCGAACCAGACACCTCAAACGCAGAGGCCGACGTCCACTATCGTTGGTTTCGGCTATTGCCGCGGAGGATGAATGAGTAAGCCACTCACCAAACAGCAAGAAGTGCTTGAGGGCTCAAAGGACCGTATCCGGCGACGGTATCCCGACTGGGCAGATGAGCTCTACACATTTCTTGAGCGCGATGAGTCGGCGATTGTCTACGCGAATGCTTGGGACAACCCAGACCTGGGCGCCATCCGCCTCGGCCCGACTGCAGCTATCGCCAAGCAGTTCGACATCTCCCTCGAGATTCCAATTCTGATCGCTACTTTCTCCGGCATGCACCGACTCGAACCCCGGGTCCTCCGCCATCTCGATACCTCCCCGCAACTGCGTTCAAGTTCGTCTGCGGACAAGGACTTTGCGATTCTCGTCGCGTCGGACAGCAAGGCACACGAGTTCGTCAAGGATCGGAAGCGGTTCGCGTTCCCGATTCTCGTCCTAATGACCGACGACCTGCAGAGCGGCGCGTACCGAAACAAGAGCCTCCGGGGCGAGATGGCGCGTCTGCTGCGCTCCATGAACCATTTCGATTTCAGCAATGAGATCCGTGAGTCAGCAGACTTCTTCGGCAGACTCGACGAGCTTGATGCTCTAGTGTCCCTTGCCGCAGCCGGGCAGAGTGTCGGAATCTTCGGCTTGCGAAGAGCAGGCAAGACCTCGCTCCTCTACCAAGTCGCCGACCAACTCCGCGCCCGTGGCACGCGTTCGGTATACGTTCAGCTGAACGCGATTATCGACGCCGACGATCTTCGAGAGACCATCGTCAGCGAACTCGCAAGGCTCACGCTCGAATCAGGCAAGACGATCCCGTCCAACAGCGAGATGCTGCATTCCGACGGAACCATCCAGAGCATCGACACCGTCTCCAGACGTTGGATCTACGAAGTGAACGGCCTGTTGGATGTCATTGGGGAGGATATCGTCGTCTTCCTTGATGAGACAGACCTTGCGAATGAAGACGCCGCCGAATTCGAGGAATCAGAGATCTCGGAGCGACGCGCTCTCTATCGAGTTCTCCAGCAACTCCGTGGTCTCATACAGATCAGAAATGACCGTGCTCAGACCAAGCTTTCCTTCGTCTCAGCCGGGGTTGCCGCCTCGCTCTACACCAGCGCTATCCGGTTTGGAAAGGACAACCAACTCTTCGGCTTCGCTTCGGCTCGATTCCTGGGACCCATGACACGCGACGACATGCGACACATGGTGCGCTCGCTGGGCAAGCGCAGTGGCCTGAAGTTCGACAGCTTCGAACTCTTCAACATGCTGTTCTCCGAGTACGGCGGACACCCCCACCTCACCCGACAGGCGTGCTCTCGCGTGGCCGAGGCCGTGCAAGCTTCAGACAAGGACGAGGTCCCGCATCGAGTGTCCGTTGCTGACCTACAGCTGGCGTTCGCATTCATGGGTGAGGGCTCGCCCGCCCACGCCGCATGGCAGACCTTTCAGAGCTTCAGCCGTTGGTATCCCGCTGAGGCCGAGATCGTTCACGAGGTAGCCCGAACAGGGGCACCAGCCAAAGACGTGAACCTCATCACCCACGCGATCGCCTTCGGGCTCTGCGACAACACCGGCCGCCTTCGCCTTGGGGCCCTTCGGCGAAGCGCCCAGTAGGTGAGCTGGGTCGAGCAGTGCGAAGCCGCCCTCTTGGAGGGTGCGTCGATCAACGTCGTTGGGCTGTCCGGAAGCGGCCGAAGCCAGTCACTACATCAGCTGCGCGATTACTTGACCAAGCAAGGCTGGTCGTGTGCCCTCTGGACCCCCGAGGCCCTCGACGCCATGAGCCGGCAGGACATGAAAGCCGGCGTCTCCGATCTCCGCGACACTACGTCTCTTCCCGTGCTCCTCGTCGACGACTTCGGTGACTTCCTCGTCGCCAATACGAACGGCCCGTGGCTCGAACGGATGCTGTTCAGTGCAGCACACGAGGACCCGACCGATGACGGCGAGTACCTCAGATGTGTCCTTGCGACTTATCCACGAGACCGAGAGATCGTCGGCCCCGGATCGGTGCTTCGTGAACGCGCCAAGGTAATCCCCCCAAGCCCGCCTGTCCCTGCGATTGGAGAACTCGACACCTGGGAGGCCTCGTCGCCAGATGATCTACTTTCTCTCACCGGACGGTCCTCCCTGCTGGCGAGCGTCGGTGGACCAAGCCCCTCCTCTCGGCGAGGCAATGCGACCGCGCAAACCACCGCGGCCTTGCCGACGTTCGTGGGGCAGCTAGACGGAGCGCACCAGAAACGCCTGGGGACAATCCTTGGCCGCGCTGTTCCGGCTCGTTGGCGAGAGAACGACGCCGACCCAATCCTCCGGCCGTTGATGGTCGCTGTGTCAGATGCCAGCGGCGTGAGATGCCAGATACCCGAGGTCGTGGAGTCGAATGAACTCCTGCCCCTCCTTCTCAGCGAGCGGTGGCCAGAGCGCGAGCCTCGGGCATCAGCGCGCCGATTTGCCGCCCGATGTGGCAACGAACCGAATCCGATCTGGGTCGACAACTACCTCTCAGACCTGGAGCGCTTGGACTTCAACCTCCTTGCAGGCTTCCTGTCCTACGTGATCGGACTCAGGCCAACAGGCACTGGGCTTCGGCTTCTTTCGCGCGACTTCGTCGCCGGCCATCGGGTCCAGCCCAAGGACCTTGGCATTGCGCTTGCAGGTGCCGGCCTCGGAGCGAACGTCCAAGAGCGGATCGAATGGAAGGTCTACGACCAACGGCTAGGCACCAACCTCCATCGCCGGGAGTTGCTCCTGCCACGGCGAGGGGCGGGCTTTTCTCTCCCGATCGTGTCGATGCTCGTCGGACAATCGGACCTCGGAAATGAAACAGATGCAGAGCTGACTCTGCCTGATGCCGCTCCAACACACGCCGCTTGGGCCAATGGTGTCCCCGTCCCCTGGCCTTAGAGGCAGTCCCGATCGTCCACCCGCCGACTTTCCGGCACCTACAAGATCAGATGTGGCCGGTCCCGGCCTGTCCGGCGGCGTAGCGCCTCGCGGCAGCGGCCCGGCACGTGGCGGATCACAACCAGGGGCTCGCTCGTAGGTGAGTGCAGCTCGGAGGTTGCGATCAAGCGCGAGGGGGACTGCCACACACTTGTTGTGAGCCGTCCCGTGCTTGGTGCGGCTCAGACCACCGTCTAGATTCGGCGCTGCGGGATGAATTCGCGATTCGGTTGGCGGGCGGGCGCCTTGCTTTGGGGAGAGAGTGATCGTGCATCTGACTGGTCGTGGCTTGGCGATTGCGGCGCTGTCTGTTCTATCGGTGTTGCCGCCGGTGGCTGCCTCAGGTGAGTCCGGTGTGGTCGGCGGAGGTACGGAGCCTTCATCGGCGGTCACCGCGACTGTCGGTGCGACCTATGTGCCGATCACGCCGTGTCGGATCGTGGACACTCGCGAGACCTCGGCCGCTCCGGCCAAGGGCCTGGACCGGTCGTTCCAGGTGGCCGGCACCGGCAGTGGGTTCACCGCTCAGGGCGGCAAGGCCGGTGGCTGCGGGATCCCCGACGACGCCACCGCGGTCGAGGCATCCGTCACTGCCGTCGACCCCGGCGAGACCGGTTACACCCGCGCCTGGCCCGCCGGAACCTCCATGCCAACAGCCACGATCCTGAACTTCTCCAAAGGCCACCGCGCCACCAACACCGGCTCAATCCCCATCGCGACAACCCCGGGAACCGCGGACCTGACCATACGCACCACTGCCGCGAAGACCCATCACGTCATCGACATCGCCGGCTACTTCGGGCCGCAGCAGCCGGCGACGATCGAGCGGGCCATGGCCGAGGCACCCCTGGCGGATCCGGTCGCGGTGGAGGAGTACCGGGCATCGGAAGACGGGCAGACCGTCGAGGCGGCGCTCGATGACGCTCGGGCGGTTGACTTCTCCGATCCGCAGCTGACCTGCGCTGCTGCGGCTGATGCGTTGGACGAGGTCCTCACGGATGTCTTCGTGGCCGGTCTGGGCTCGGGGCCCGACGACTACCTCAACGAAGCTGCATGGGCGGTACACGCCGGGGCCGCCGAGATCCACACAGCTTGTGACTCCGTGGCAACCCCTGGGATCGAGGGGCCCGAGCAGGTGGTTCGAGGGTTGGAGGTCCTCGACCGACGGACTCAGCAGATCGCCGCGGCGACACACTCGGCGCCTGCTTCGGGGCTTGGATCAGTGAGCTCTCTTGGCGCAGTGGAGCCAGGGGCAGCTTCGCCGCCTGTTGATGCTGGCACGGCAGCTGTTGCACCGGAGGACCGGCCGATCTGGTTCGCCCTGGGCGACTCCTTCTCGTCGGGCGAGGGTTTGACTGCGACAGATCAGACCTCGATCGGGAGGGGCGTCGCCGGTGAGACGTGCGAGCGCGGGACAGGAAGAAACGGGTCCGGCAAGGCGTGGTCGACAGTCACCTACGAGGAGCTGTACGGAATCAACACCGCACCGTTCTTTCTGACAGCTTGCACGGGCGCGACCACCGACGGGCTAATGGACCAAGTCGGTCAAGCACGGTCTCGCAGCGGGCATCAGAGGGCTGATGTCGTGAGCTACACCTTCGGTGGAAACAACCTCAACTTCAGCGGGGTGCTGACGAATTGTCTCGACGTCGGCATCCAGGTCGGAGTTCTGTCGCTACCGGCAGGCGCCATCGCCGACTACTTCGCAGAGGCGGAGATCTACCCGGACACGAAGGCTGGCTGCAACCACAGCGAGGCGACGCTGGTCGATCGAATCTCCTGGCTCACTAACACGACAAGCCGTCAACCCCACACCGGTCAGGACACGTTCCTCGAACCGGGAGGCTTCTTCGACAAGCTGGCCGGCACGGTGAAGTCCGGTGGCCACGTGTACATCCTCGGCTACCAGTACCTGTTCGAAGATCCAAGCCGGTGGTCGGCCTACAACCAGTTCCTCGGAACGTGCCACGGGATCCTCGCCAACGATGCACGAATGATCCGCCGCGTCCAGGCGCGACTGAACACCGAGATCCAGAACGCGATCAGTGTCGCGCGCTCCCGCTACCCACAGATCACCTTCGAGTACCTCGACACAACAGGCATCTACGAAAACGCCGGCGGACGCCACGGACTTTGCAGCAACAGCGGTGACCCGTGGCTCAACGGCTTCAAACCACTGCCGAGAATCGAACGCAGCTACCACCCCAACCAGGCCGGCCACAACGCCATCGGCCACCGACTCGCCACCCGCATCGCGAACACCATCGGCGCCGACAACCTCCGTGCGCCAGACATCACGACAGGCTCGCCGCTTGCAGATATCAGGAGCATCACCGCCGGGGGTGGCCACACGTGCGCCCTGCTCACCAACGGCACCGCCAAATGCTGGGGCTACAACTACGACGGTCGAGTGGGCGACGGCACCACCACCAACAGGTTGACCCCGACCACCGTCACCGGCCTCACCGGCGCCACCGCCATCACCGCCGGCGGCGGCGGCCACTCGTGCGCCCTGCTCACCAACGGCACCGCCAAATGCTGGGGCAACAACGGCAGTGGTCAACTCGGCGACGGCACCACCACCAACAGGTTGACCCCGACCACCGTCACCGGCCTCACCGGCGCCACCGCCATCACCCCCGGCGGCGGCCACTCGTGCGCCCTGCTCACCAACGGCACCGCCAAATGCTGGGGCAACAACGTCGACGGTCAACTCGGCGACGGCACCACCACCAACAGGTTGACCCCGGTCACCGTCCTGCGGTAGCCCGCCTTGGCGTTCTTTGAGGGGGGCGCGTTCCGGGAGCGGCCGGATCGCGTTCCGGCCGCTCGTGGCAGGAAGGGCTGACCTGCGAGTCCGGACTTTCGCGCCGTCCCCAGTGGCCCGGGGGACGGCGCGACGCGAGTGCGTCGGCCGGCCTGGAGGGCCTGAACCTACCTGTCGGGCGCGGTCGACCGTGCGGCTCGTTGCCGCGGTCGATCCGTGACCGGTCAGCCGCCGGGCAGGTAGGTGAGGGTGACCATGCTGCCCTCGCCGTCGGGGTTCGGACTCACCTGCACCTTGAAGTTCGAACCGAAGGTCAGACCGGTCTCAGCGGTGAGCCAGCCGGCCTCGCCCGAGACGATGTCCTGCGCGATCCGCCAGCCCTCGCCGGTGAGGCGGTCGCGCCAGTCCGACACGATCTCCTCGGCCGACGCCTGCGACACGCCGATGATCGTGTACGACTCCCGCGCATCGCTGGTGTTCTTCGGGACGATCTGGTCCTGGCTCACGAACTCGAAGTCATCGGTCGGGGCGAGCGCGTCCGGCCACGCCACCGGAAGCTCCAGCTCGTCGCCGCCCGACAGGTCGAGGTCCTCCACCCCGATCCCGGGAGCACCGACATCGCCCGAGCCGCTCTCGCTGCACCCGATCGGTCCGCACGACAGGAGCACGCCGACGACGACCACCATCGACCGCAACCGCACCGTCCCCACCTCCCTGGCCGGGCCCGGTCGGGCCTCGGGCGCGGCGCATCGTAGGTCGATCGACGCCGACACCGCGCCACCCCCGGACAGGGACATTTCAGACAGCTACCGTCGACGGCACGCAACCGATGGGAGTTCCCATGTTCGACGTGCTCGCCGACAGCTCGAGTGGCGCCTCGGCCGGAGCGGCGGTGTTCTTCCTGCTCCTGGTCTTCGCGCTCTTCGCGTTCGCGCTGATCGGCTACTGGAAGGTCTTCGAGAAGATCGGCCTGCCCGGCTGGATGGGCATCGTGCCGTTCGTCAACGTGTACATGCTCTTCAAGGCGCGGGGGCAACGGGAGCCGGTGGTCTGGTTGATCCTGAGCGTCATCCCGTTCGTCAACATCGTTGCGCTCTGGTTCCTGAGCAGCGATACCGCCGAGCTCTTCGGCAAGGACCTCGGCTGGAAGCTGTTCCTCTTCTTCCTGCCAGGCGTCGCGCACATGGTCCTCGGCTACGGGTCGGCGCAGGCCGACCCGACCGCGATCTCGCCGGCGGTCCGCCGCGACGCGTACGCCGGCTAGTCCCCGGACGTCTCCACGTCGACGATCCCGTCGGCGTCGGACGACGCGTCCTCGTAGCGCGCCCGCACCTCGTCGACGTCCTCGAGCAGCGCCTGCAGGTCGGCGTCCCGCTCGTCGACGCCACGTTGATCGGCGATCCCACTGACGAGAGCGTCGAGCCAGGCGTCGCGCAGCGGCGAGCGGAACGAGTCGGAGGCGTCGAACACCTCGACCCGGTCCCCGTCGAGCAGGTCGATGAACAACCGGTCCGTCGGGCCGTAGGCATCGGGAGCGACCGACGTACGCCCGCTGAGGTAGCCGCCGCGCTCCATCCACGCGTCCCCACCGTGCGGACCGGCGAGGAAGTTCATGAGCTGGACGACCTCGTCGCGGTCGTCGAACTGCACCAGGCCCTCGCCGGCCCGGAGCAGCGGTGCCGGCTCGGTGTCGTCGACCCCGGGGAGCACGAAGAAGTCGACGTCCCCGTCGGGGCCGACCGTGGTGTCGTCGGGGAACCAGCTCGTGGCGAAACTGGCGTCCTTGCTCATGGCGCACCCCGGTGGATCCTCGAAGAGGGGGGCGATCCCCTCGTCGACGCTGGTGGACACCACCCGCTGGATCCCACCGGCGACGTGGCCCTTCTGGAGCACGAGGTCGTCGAACTCGGTCACGGCGTCGACCACGCGCTGGTCGGTGAACGGCAACTCGCCCCGCAGCCACTGCTCGTAGACGTCGGGTCCGGCCCGGCGCACGAGCAGGTCCTCGATCCAATCCGACGCCGTCCAGCCGGTGCTCGACCCCGACTCGACCGCGAAGCACCACGGCACCACCCCGGCGTCGACCATCTCGTCGGTCAGGTCGGTCAGCCCGTCGAGCGTCGTCGGCGGTTCCCACCCGTGCTGGGCGAACACCGCCGGGCGGTACCAGACGAGCGACTTCACGTGCGTACGGAACGGGAGGAGGTAGCCGGTCCCGTTCGGCGCCACCTGCTCGCGGGTCAGCGGATAGTTGTCGACCAGCACGTCGACGGTCGAGTCGTCGAGCGGCACCACCACCTCCTGGCTGGCCAGCTCCACGATGAGCCCGGGCTGCGGGACCACCGCGATGTCGGGAAGCTCCAGGCCCCGGCTGACCCGCTGCCGGAGGTCGGAGTCGAAGTCGCTGCTGCCCGTGTAGCGGACCGGGATGCCCGTCTGGTCGGTGAAGTCGGCGAGCACCGCGTCGAACGCCTCCCCGTCCGCGCCGAGCCAGAGCCCGAACACGGTGACCGCGTCGGGCGACTCGGCGCGGTGGTCCACGTCGCTGGTCCACCGCCACAGAACGACGATCGTCGCCAGCAGCACCCCGACCAACGCCACCCTCCGGACGACGGTCGCGCTCACCGGGCCGTGACCTCGTAGCGCTCGTTGCCGTCGTAGAGGACGACCAGGTTGACCGGTCGGCCGAAGCGGGACCGGATCTCCTCGGCCAACGCCCACACCGGTTCGGGATCGCCCCGGCCGGCGATGAGCAGCTCGACGTCGGCCTCGTCGTCGACCGCGTCGACGCTGATCTCGACGATCCTCGCCTCGGGGTCCCACGCCTCCACCGCGTTCACCACCGCGCCCTGCAACTGGAGGTCCTCGACCACCGACCCGGTGTGACGGGCCAGCGGAACGGCGACGAGCACGACGGCCAGCGCCGTGATGAGCAGTCGGGTCCGCAGCGCACCCCGTCCCAGGCCGGCCCGGGGCCGGAAGCCGCTCAGCAGCAGCGCGATCCCGGCCGAGAACACGATGGCGGCCAGGTTCGTCAGGTAGAGCAGGAACGCGTTGCGCGACTCGGTGCTCAGGCCGAGCTCCGCGGTGATGCCCACCGTGGCCAGCGGCGGCACGAGCGCCACCGCGATGCCGACACCGGGCAGCGCAGCGAACGCGGATCGTCTCGGGAGGATGTAGCCACCCGCCGCGCCCGCACTGATGGCGACGCCGAGGTCGAGCAGCCCCGGGAAGGTCCGGTTCTGGATCTCCTGCGGGAGCAGCGACGGGTCGATCACCGTGCCACCGGCGATCAGGCTCGTGAGCCAGCCGACGGCGACCGCCAGCCCCGTCCCCAGCAGGATGACGAGGACGGCACGGACGAGCCTTCGGTTGTCGGCGGTGACCACCGCGGCCGACGCGCCCATGATCGGCGTCATCAAGGGAGCGATCAGCATGGCGCCGATGACCACCGCGCCGGAGTCCGAGAGCAGACCGAACGCCGCGACCGCCGAGCTCAGCGCGACGAGCGAACAGAACCGGGCGATGAACTCACGTTGTGCGTCACCGGTCGGAATGAGATCGTCGACCGCCTCGATCGCCTCCTGGGTCGGCTCCGACGGCAGCACCGACCCCATCCACCCGACGACGGTCCCCAGCGCGGTCAGCCGGGGCGGCGACGGATCCGGCCGCGTCGCGTCGTCGAGAGGAGCCGGGTCCCCCGTCCCGCTCGACGGCTGCTCGTCGGTCACGTTCCCCTCGCCCGTCGTCCTCGCCGACGTTCGTCGACCCGGCGATCGTACCGCCGCTCGTCCGACGGCTGCCCGGACCCTCACCCGTGCGTGCGCGATTCGGTGGGGTCGGCGGCTTAGGGTCGTCGGCCGTGAGCGACCTCGTCCGCGCGCTGGTCATCGCGGGCCTGGTGAGCGGCACCCAGCCCCTGACGATCATGGGCCTGCTCCTCGTGATGGCCGGCCAACGCCCTCGTCGCAACGGTTGGGCCTACGTCGCCGGGGCGCTCGTCGTCGAGACGACCGTGCTGCTGGTCGCCGACCTCGTGGTCGGCGCCACCGTCGAGCCCGACACCGGCCCGGCCCGAGCGTTCCTCGGCATCCGGATCGCGCTCGGCCTCGCGCTGATCGTCCTCGGGCTCCTGCTCAGGCGCCCGGCGAAGCAGCCACAACCGGAGGTGCCGAAGGCGCTCGAGCGGCTCCAGAACATGGACCCGAAGAAGTCGTTCGTCGCCGGCTTCGCGCTCGCCGACTACCAGGGTCCGGTGATCGCATCGCTGGCCCTCGCCGCGTCGGACGTGTCGTCGAGCGGGCGGCTGCTGTCGATCGCGTTCTACACGTCGCTGGCCAGCGGCATCCCGATCGCGCTCATGCTGGCCATCACCCGATCGGACCGCACGCGGGACCGGATCGACTCCGGCACCAAGTGGGTGATGCGCAACCGTCGGGTGATCGCGTCGTGGATCTGCCTGGTGCTCGGCACGTTCCTGGCCGCCGACGCCACGATCGGGCTCCTGTTCGTCAACAGCCGCTGAGCGGCGGCCTTTCGACTCGCTCCGCGGTTCCTGAGCGGAGTGAGCGGCGGCCTTTCGACTCGCTCCGCTCGCTCAAGGAACAGATGGGTCGCTCCGCGGTTCCTGAGCGGAGTGAGCGCAGCGAACGAAGTCGAAGGGCGCTCGAGGAACAGAGGCGTTGGTTGAGCGGAGCGAGCCCTTGGGCGAGCGCAGTCGAAACCCGCGGGTCAGGCGTCGAGGCGGTAGGCGACGAGGGCCGGCGGGTCGGCGGAGCCGATCGGCCAGAGGATCGTGTCGTCGACGACCGCCGGCCACCCGTTCAGGCCACCGGGCGCCTGCTCCCGCCACACCTCGGCGCCTGTCTCGCGGTCGAAGGCGATCAGGAGACCCTCCTGCGTGCCGGTGAGGACGAGGTCGCCGACCACCGTCGCGCCGCCGAGCGGGTCGCCGTCGATCTCCACCGACCACAGCACCGTCCCGTCGGCGGCGTCCACCGCGACCATGGTCCCGGGGTACAGACCGAGCTGGCTGCCGATGTAGTGGGGCTCGTCGGGGGTGAGCTCGCTCGGGGCGTTCAGCGTCGCTGCGTAGACCACGCCGTCCGCCGCGGCCGGCGGGGTGAGCACGCCGCCGAAGGTCCCGGGCATGACGGTGGTCGGGCCGTCCAGCGCCTCGAGGTCGTCGTTGCTGTGCATCCCGATCGCGACGTCCCACCGCAGCTCCCCCGTCTCGGGGTCGAGGCCGAGGATCCGGCCGAGCTTGCCGGTGGCCACGACCACCTTCCCGCCCTCGATGCGGTCGTCCTCGACCACGAGCGTGTGGATCAGGTCCCGGTCGAAGATGTCGTGCTCGATCGCCTGGTGGTACCAGCGCAGCTCGCCCGTCGCCGCGTCGAGCGCCACGACCGAGTCGGTGTAGAGGTTCGGGCCCGGCCGGCTCGACCCGTTGGGGAACTCGGCCGTGCCGGGGAACGGGGCCGGGTTGGCGACGCCCCAGTAGATCGTGCCGGTGTCGGAGTCGATCGCCGGGGTGAACCAGGCACCGCCGCCCGAGTTGACCTCCGGGTTGCCCCACAGGTCGTCGCCCTTCACGGTGTCGAAGCTCCACCGGACCGACCCGTCGGACGTGTCGAGCGCGTAGAGCACGCCGCGGTCGCCGCCCGTGTACTGCCCGGACACGCTGATCGGGACGGTCGACACGTACACGAGCCCGTCGTGGGTCTGGGGCTGGATGTCGAGCCCGTCGGTCTCGGTGGCGGTGAGGCGACGGGTCCAGACCTCGGCGCCGCTGTCGAGGTCGAGCGCCACCACGTCGTCGGAGCCCTTCACCGCGAACACCAGGCCGTCGCCCACCGCGGGCCCGTTCGGCCCGATGCTGAACTCGTCGTACTGCCGGGTCCACCGCACCTCGCCGGTCACCAGGTCGATCGACCGCACGGTGCTCGACAGGTCCTGCACGATGACCGCGTCACCCACGACCAGCGGCGTCGACGACGCGTTGCCGTAGGCGCCGGGGCCGGGGATCGCCACCCGCCACGCCTCGGCCAGCCGGCCGATGGTCGACGACGAGATGGAGCTGTCGGTCGCGGCCCGGCTGTTGGACAGGTCCCGACCGGGCGACGGCCAACCCTCGACATCGGTCGGGTCGGTGCCCGTCTCGGTGGTCGTCGTGACCGAACGGCCACCGTCGGGGGCGAGCGTGGTCATGTCGTCGGCCCCGCAGCCGGCGAGCACGCCGGCGACCGCGACGAGCACCACCAGCCGGTGGACAGCCCTCGACCGGGGACGGCTGGCGCGGCGGGCGGTCACGGCCGGAGCAGGATCTTCAGGCAGTCGGGGCTCCGCGACGCGGCGAGCGCGTAGGCCTCGGCCGCGCGATCGAGCGGCATCTCGTGGGTGAAGATCCCCTCGGTCCGCAGCGAGCCGTCCTGCACCAGCGGCACCAGTTCGTCCCAGGTGCGGTGCACCGGCGCCGTGGTCATGCGCAGGGTCAGGCTGCGCAGGAGCCCGCCGAGGATCGGGAGCGGGTACGGCTGGAGGTCGTGCACCCCGATCACCGACACGGTGCCACCGGCCCGCACCATGCCGAGGGCGTCGTCGAGCGTGGGGTCGATGGCGACCGCGTCGATCACCGAGTCGACGCCGCGGCCGTCGGTCGCCTCCATCACCGCCGCCACGTTGTGGCCCTCCAGCGGTTCGGCGCCCGACTCGGCCGCCCTCGCCCGTCGGCCCTCGACCGGGTCGAGGGCGAGCACGCGTCCCGCGCCGAGCGCGACCGCGGCGCGCACCGCGCACAGGCCGACCGCGCCGAGCCCGATCACCGCGACCGTGCCTCCCGGCGGGATGTCGGCCCGCTGCGCCCCCGCCCAGCCCGTGCCGAGGTTGTCGGTGAGCAGCAGCGCGGCCTGGTCGTCGACGCCCTCGGGGATCGTGAGGAGCTGGAAGTCGGCCGACGGCACCGCCACGTGCGTCGCCTGGCCGCCGGGGAGGAAGCCCGACCCGAACACCTTCGGGCCCTCGACGCACCGGATCGGGTCCCGCGTGGCGCAGCCCTCGCAGTGCCCGCACCCCGTCACCGACGCAGTGAGCACGCGGTCGCCCACGCTGAAGCGCGACACCTCGGGCCCGGCCTCGACGACCGTCCCCAGGAACTCGTGGCCCACCGGGATCGGTTCGAGGATCGGCAGGTCGCCGTCGTAGAAGTGCAGGTCCGACCCGCAGATCGCCGTGGCGTCGACCTCGACCACCACGCCGTCGGGACCGGGCGGCGTCGGGTCCGGCGCCTCCAGCACCTCGGCGTGCTGCGGTCCGTCGATCACCACGTGTCTCATCGCGTCTCCTCAGGTCTCGGACACATCGGTTGGTTGAGCGGAGCGAGCGGCCTCGCTTCGCTCGACGTCCTTTTGCCTTTCGACTCGCTTCGCTCGCTCAAGGAACAGAGGGGTTCGCTTCGCTCGGGCGAGCGCGGTCTCTGTTGGTTGAGCGGAGCGAGCCCCTGGGCGAGCGCAGTCGAAACCGGCTCGCTCGGGATCGTCGCCTCGCTTCGCTCGACGTCCTTCTGCCTTTCGACTCGCTTCGCTCGCTCAAGGAACAGAGGGGTTCGCTTCGCTCGCTCAAGGAACAGAGAGGTTCGCTTCGCGCGGGCGAGCGCGGTCTCTGTTGGTTGAGCGGAGCGAGCCCCTGGGCGAGCGCAGTCGAAACCCGCTCGCTCATGTCGCGTCGAGGGGGTGGAGGGGGACGTCGGTGGCGTTGGGTTGGCGGTCGACCATCTCCTTCACCGAGACGAGGCCCCGCTCGATCTCGCCGGTCGCCGCGTCGTAGATCCGGTACTCCTGCGTGCCCTTGTGGAACGGCTGGGACTCGACGAAGACGATCCGGAGGTCGCCGGGCTGGAAGTCGCACCGCTTCTGGAGGGCGTCGATCAGCCGGGGCCCGTGCAGGTGGCCGTCGCCGAAGTTCCACCCGAGCGAGGTGCCGGCCACGAGCTCGCCGTCGAGGATCAGGAAGTCCTCGTGGTCGGGACCGCACGCCCGCGGCACGAGCGTCCAGAGCGCCCGCCCGTGGGTGTGGAAGCCCCGGAACGCGTAGCCCATGTGCAGCGGGACCGCCGCCTCCTCCGGGCTGCCGTAGACCTTCTCCAGCTGGAGGTGCGGGAGCATCGACGCCTTCACGATGTTCTGGTCGAAGCGGTCGATGCTGTCGCCCCGGAAGCACCACGACGAGGCGGCCCAGTTTCCGGCGTAGTACCGCATGGCCGGGAGGAACGAGACCTTCTCGGGCACGAGGTTGCCCCAGGCCACGATGGCGACCAGGCCGGCGACCAGCCCCCACACGAGCAGGGGCTCGGACAGGTCCGAGAACGGCGTGCCCGGGTGGGCGAGAAAGAGGAACACGATCCCGCCGATCATGAACACGTTCCACTCCAACGGCACGCCCATGGGGAAGCTGGTGAGGATCCCGAGGTGGAACAGGATCATGATCACCGCCGCGATCTTCAGGACCGGCCCGTCCGACGCCAGCAGCATCACCAACGGCACCCCGAACTCGATCACGGTCGCGAAGTGGGCGACCGCACCGGCCGCCTTGCTGGGGCGGAGGTCGTTCGGCCAGTCCCGCCAGAGCTTCCGCTTCACGTGGCCGAACCGCAGCATCGGGCTGTTGGACTGCATCGTGGCCATCACCAGCGGGAAGTGCCGGTTGAGCTTCGAGGTGGCCGCGCCCCACCAGATGACGACCATGACGAGCTTGGCCGCGGTGATCTGGTCGCCGCCGGCCACGAGGAACGCCAGCATCAACGAGCCGTAGACCTCGCCCCGGGCGGCCAGGAAGATGACCTGGTCGCGCAGGCCGAGCACCGCGAGGAGCACGACCGACACGGCGACCTCGGTGCGGGTGAGGTCGCCCCACGCCGCGACCACGAGCGACACCAGGAACGCGGCGTACAGCACGACGTCGACGACCGTCCGCTCGTCGCCCCCGGTGAGCGGCACCTTGCCACCGGCGAACGGCAGGCGGATCGTCCCGGGCCGCAGCCAGTAGAGCGGCGCGCCCATCGGCGGCACGAAGCGAAGGTTCAGCGGCCCGAACCCGCAGCCGAGGCCGAGCACCTCGAACAGCGTCGTCCACATGACGAACTTGAAGAACACCAGCCCGTTCCGCCACCACTCGTCGACGGCGAAGAACCCGTCGATCCCCGGCGTCGACAGCACGAACAGCCAACCGACGGCCACGTACACGACGATCTTCACGATGTACATGAGGATCACCACGTCGGGCGACCCGAACCCGCTCTCGGCGTAGTGCCGGAACATCGGCCGCATGCGCTCGTCGCGGGGCAGGTCGTCCCAGACCTCGTGGTCGACCTCCGGCAGGTTGGGTTGCAGGAACCCCATCTCGACTCCTCACGTCCCCTGGTGAGCCCGCGGACCCCTCGGGCCCCCGTCGGTTCGGGACCGTACACACTTCTCGACCCGTGGATGATGTCCGTGACTGTGTACGGTCCGGCTCGTGCGCAACCCCCACGCCGGAAAGCCGTTCACCGCCGCCCAGTTCTCCGACGAGCAGATCGCCGCGATGGTCGAGGACCTCTCGGTCCCCACGCTCCTGCTCTCGTGCGTCCACCTGAGCCCGCCGGGGGACCGGCGTCGCATCCTCGACGGCCCGATCCGCCCGACCGGCAGCTACATCAACGAGTACCAGGGCTTCCTCACCGACGAGCAGCAGGCCGAGGGCCGGGCGCTCGCCGTCGAGCTGATCTGCGCCTGGCGGGACCGCGGCTGCCCCGAGCCCGAGCCGCTCTCGGCGGGCGAGCTCGAGGAGATGATGGACTGGATGGTCGGCGCGCCGGTCGACCGGGACTACGTGGCGATGATGGCCGAGGAGCTCGGCCTCGAGGGCGACGACGCCCGGGCCACCGGTGAGGTCGAGGGCGCGGCCGACGTTCCCGTCGTGATCATCGGGGCGGGCATGTCGGGCCTGCTGGCGGCGATCCGCCTCGACCAGGCCGGGTTCCCGTACGTCATCGTCGAGAAGAACGACGGTCCCGGCGGCACCTGGTGGGAGAACACCTACCCCGGCGCACGCGTCGACGTCGGCAGCCACTTCTACTGCTACAGCTTCGAGCCGTCGCACCACTGGACCGAGTTCTTCGCCCGCCAGCCCGAGCTGGCCCGGTACTTCGCCGACGTGATGGACCGCTACGGCGTGACCGAGCACGTCCGGTTCGGCGTCGAGGTCACCCGCGCCGTGTGGGACGAGGACGCCGCGACCTGGCACGTCCACCTCGACGACGGGTCCGTGGTCGACGGTCGGGCCGTGATCTGCGCCGTCGGCCAGCTCAACCGGCCGTTCGTGCCCGACGTGCCCGGCACCTTCGACGGGCCGTCGTTCCACACCGCCCGCTGGGACCACGACGTCGACGTGGCCGGCAAGGACGTCGTGATGGTCGGCGCCGGCGCCACCGGCTTCCAGCTCGCCCCGGCGATCGCGGAGGAGGTGCGGTCGCTCACGGTCGTCCAGCGGACCGCGCAGTGGATGTTCCCGAACCCCGGCTACCGGGAGGCCGTCGGCCCCGGTGTCCCCTGGGCGATCGAGCACCTCCCCTTCTACGGGCGCTGGTTCCGGTTCCTCATCTACTTCCCGAGCTGCGACGGCGGCCTCGTCGCCGCCAAGGTCGACCCCGACTGGCCCCACCAGGAGCGATCGGTCAGCGAGGTCAACGACATCGCGCGGGAGCTGTTCACCGACTGGATCACCAGCCAGGTCGACGGCGACCCGGAGCTCGTCGCGAAGGTCGTGCCCACCTACCCGCCCACCGGCAAGCGGACCCTCCAGGACGACGGGAGCTGGCTGCGCACCCTCACCCGGGACAACGTCGAGCTGGTGCGGGCCGGGGTCGACCACCTCGAGGCCGACGCCGTCGTCGACTCGAACGGCGACCGCCACCACGCCGACGTGCTCGTCTGGGCCACCGGCTTCCGCCCCAACGAGATGCTGGTCCCGATGGAGATCGTCGGACGCGACGGCGTGGACCTCCGCGAGCACTGGGGCACGCGGCCCCGGGCGCTGTACGGGATCACCGTGGCCGGCTTCCCCAACTTCTTCATGATGTACGGCCCGGCCACCAACCTCGCCAGCGGCGGCAGCATCATCGCCGCGTCGGAAGCGGCGATGACCTACATCGACGCCTGCCTGCGCCTCCTGGTCGAGGGCGGCCACACGACGATGGCCCCGACCGTCGCCGCGTACGACGACTGGTACGAGCGCACCCAGGCCGAGATCCGGACGATGGTGTGGGCGTCACCGCACATCGAGCACAACTACTACCGGAACGCGGACGGCGAGGTGCACACGCTCAACCCGTTCCGGTTCGTCGACTACTGGCGCTGGACGCGCACCGTCGACGAGAACGACTACGTGTTCACCTGAAGGTCTCGGTAAATTCACAGGATGGCTTCCAGGGTGAGCGCCACTGCGGCGCCCGGGCTGCCGCGTGGGGTCATCATCACCGCGGCCGGGGGATTGGTCGGCTTGGTGCTGGCCATGGAGATCGCGGCCCGCTTCCACGGCTTCGCCGGTCCCGTCGAGCACTTCGCCTGGGACCTCGTCGGCGGCCCGAAGCGGGGCCGGGTGATCTGGGTCGCGTTCGCGATGTCGCTGATCAGCCTGAACAAGCAGCAGCGGATCCGCGCCGTCGCCGCCGCGGTGGTCCTCGACCTCGCGTTCTTCCTCGCCCGCCTGCCGTTCGACACCCGGCTCACCTACGGGAACGGCCCGTTCATCGTCCTGCTGGCCATCGGGTTCGTGGCCTGGACCCGCTGGGAGGGCGAGGAGCGCACCACCGCGCTCAAGGCCGTCGGGCTCGGCCTCATGCTCATCATGGGCACGAAGATGAGCGACACCTGGCTGCGCTTCACCGTCGAGGCCCGCCCGATGGTGCTCGACCAGTTCGTGCAGACCGCCGACCACGCGCTCGGCAACCCCTCGTGGGTCGTCGGTCGTGCCCTCGACGCCAGCGGACCACTCGTCCACCGGATCATCGAGACCGTCTACATCGAGCTCCCGGTCGGGGCGATGCTCGTGGCCATCTGGCAGCTGCGGAAGGGCTGGCCCTCCCACCACATCGTCCGGTCGTTCCTGCTCGTGGCCCTGATCGGCCCGATCTTCTACCTGCTGTTCCCCGTCGTCGGTCCGATCTTCGCCTTCGGTCCGCTCGGCCACGGGTTCGCGGTCGACGCCGCGGCGTGGCCGCACTCGGTCCCGTGGGACCTGACCCCCCACGCGTTCCGGTTCGACGACATCACGCCCCGCAACTGCATGCCCAGCCTGCACACCGCCTGGACCGTGCTGATCTTCGTCCACACCCGGCGCCAACCGTGGGCGATCCGCGCGTTCGGGACCTTCTGGACCACCTGCACGATCATCGCCACGCTCGGCCTCGGCTGGCACTACGGGGTCGACCTCGTGGCCGGCGTGGTCTTCGCCCTGACGATCGAGTCGATCCTCCGTGACCCCGAGCGGGGCTGGGACACGACCCGCTGGGGCCTCGTCCTCGGCGGGTTCGCGCTGCACGCCGCGATGCTCCTGTCGTTCCGGTTCCTCGCCGTGCAGATGGCCGAGTACCGGTTCCTCAGCGCGGTCCTCCTGCTGGGGTCGATGGCGGTGATGATCCTCGCCTTCTACCGGGCGTTCTTCGTGCGGGCCATGCCGGTCGACACCGGGTCCGCCGAGCAGGACGAGACGCTCCCGTCGCTCGCCGGGACCTGAGCGTGCCCCGAGCCACCCCGCCGGCGCCGATGAAGGCGGTCGCCGGCGAGGTGCCCGCCGACGACGACGGCTGGGCGTTCGAGATCAAGTGGGACGGGATGCGGGTCACGTCGATCCTCGGTGGTGACGAACCGGTGGCGGTCAGCACCAACGGGCGCGACGTGCTCGGCCGGTTCCCCGAGCTGCGGCCCCTGAGCGACCACCTCCACGGGCACCCGGTGACGCTCGACGGTGAGATCGTCGTGCTCGACGACCGGGGTCGCAGCGACTTCGGTCGGCTCCAACCCCGGATGCAGGCCGGCTCGGACGCGGCGGTCGCCCGGCTCCTCGCGGAGGGACCGGCCACCTACGTGGTGTTCGACCTCCTCGCGATCGGTGACCTGCCGACGGTGGAGCTGCCGTACCTGGAGCGCCGGCGACTGCTCGCCGACCTCCTCCAGGACGGCCCGACCTGGCGGGTGCCCGAGCACCGCGTCGGCGGGGGCCACGACCTGTTCGAGGCCGCGGCACGGGCCGGCCTCGAGGGGATCATGGCCAAACGGATCGACAGCCCGTACCTTCCGGGGCGACGGTCGTCGTCGTGGCGCAAGTGCAAGATCCGGCAACGCCAGGAACTGGTCGTCGGGGGCTGGACCCGCGGCGACGGCGCCCGCGGCTCGACGCTCGGCGCGCTCCACGTCGGCTACCACGACCCCGCGTCGCCCGGCTCGCCGCTGCGCTACGCCGGTCGGGTGGGGTCGGGCTTCACCGACGCCGCCCTGGACCGGCTCGTGGCGCAGCTCGAACCGCTGGAGGTCGACGAGTGCCCGTTCGACCCGCCGCCGCCGGCCGAGCTGGCCCGGACCAGCCGATGGGTGAGACCCGAGCTGGTGGCCGAGGTGGCCTTCGCCAACTGGACCGATGCCGGCAACGTCCGCGCCCCCGTCTACCTCGGCCTCCGCGACGACCGCGACCCGGCGACCGTCGTCCGGGAACCCACCCCCTGACGAAGCGGGCCTCGCTCCGCTCGAGGAGCAGGAGTGTTGGTTGAGCGGAGCGAGCCCCTGGGCGAGCGCAGTCGAAACCTGAGCGGTCTCGCTGCGCTCACCAGCGCGGCACAACGTGAGCACCGACTCGGGTTTTGGTGCGACAATGCCCAGGTGACCGACACCCCGTGGCAAGACGACGCCTGCTCGCTGGTCGACGCGTTCCGCGCCGGCGACCGCTCCCCCGTCGAGGAGGTCGAGGCCACGCTGGCCGCGATCGAGTCCTCCGACCTCAACTGCTTCTCGTTCGTCGACCCCGAACGGGCCCTCGCGGCAGCCCGGAAGGCCGACCTGAGCCTGCCCTTCGGTGGCGTGCCCACCGCCATCAAGGAGCTCGAGTCCTACGAGGGCTGGCCGTACACCGGCGCGTCGCTCGTCTACAAGGACCGCATCGCGGATCACACCGGCCACTCGGTCGTGCGCCTCGTCGAGGGCGGCGGCGCCGTGCCCGTCGGGCTCACCTGCGCCAGCGAGTTCGGCGGCCTCAACATCAGCGTCACCCGCCTCAACGGCGTCACCCACAACCCCTGGAAGCACGGTCGCACCGCGGGCGGCTCGTCCGGCGGCTCCGCCTCCGCGGTCGCCGGTGGCCTCGTCAGCCTGGCCACCGCCGGCGACGGCGGCGGGTCGATCCGCATCCCCGCCGCCTACTGCGGGCTCCTCGGCATGAAGGGCACCTTCGGCCGCATCACCCGCGCCCCCGGCGCCAACACCCGACCCAACACCGTCGTGCTCGGCAACACCTCGCGCTCGGTGCGCGACGCCGCCCGCTACTACGACGTGTGCGCCGGCCTCGACCCGTGGGACCCCACCACGCTCCCCTCATCCGGCGGCTGGGAGGCCGGCCTCGGTACCCACGACCTCGCCGGCAAGAAGGTGGCCGTCGTCCCGAACCTCGGCGGCGTGACCCTCGAACCCGGCGTCGAGGAGCGCATCCGCACCGAGGCCGCCGAACTGATCGCCGCCACCGGCATGGTCCAGGTCGACCTCACCATCGAGCCCCCGAACCTCGCCGCCCAGTGGATGATGGGCAACCTCGCGACGTTGCTCGCCGAGCTCGGCGACCGCTGGCCGAGCTGTGCCAAGGACCTCACCGACGAGGTCGCGCTCGGCATGTTCCTGTCGCAGTCGCTCTACAACCTGAAGACCGCAGCGGTCGCCGAGAACCTCCGCGTCGCCGCCAACGAGGAGATGGGCCGGGCCTTCGAGCAGGTCGACTTCGTGATCGCCGCGACCAACCCCGGTCCGGCCTTCGACGCCGAGGCCGCCACCAGCAACACCGAGAAGGACCTCACCGACGTCGTGCGTTCGAGCACCGCGGGCAAGCTCGGCCTCCGGGGCGCGCTCGGCGGGGTGCGCTTCGCCGCCGCGGCGGCCCCCGGCCTTCCCAACTGGCTGCTCGACACCGCGTCGCGCCGACTGCCCGACATGGTCAACATGGGCGCGCTGACGATCCTCGCCAACATCTACGGGAACCCGGCGGTGTCGATCCCGGCCGGCACCGTGGACGGCCTGCCGATCGGCATGCAGGTCCTCGGCCGCCACCACGAGGACGCGCTGCTCTTCGACGTGGCGCTCGCCGTCGAGCGCAACCACCCGTGGCCGATGGTCGCCCCCGCGTAGCCCCGGGGTTTCGACTCCGCTCCGCAAGCTCCGCTCCGCTCAACCAACAGTGGCTGAGCGACCAGGTTTCGACTCCGCTCAACCAACACATCAGCTCCTTGAGCGGAGCGCTGAGGGGAACGCGTCGCGGTAGGACGGTCGGCCGGCGGCGGCCTCGGCGGCGAGGGTGGCCCGCACCACCGCGCGGGCGACGACGTCGGCCGCCATCGCGCCGAGACCGGACAGTTCGACGAGCCGGTCCCCCGCCGGCCGGGGCGGTCCGTGCTCGACGCCGGCGGGCAGGCCACGTCCACCCGTGGCCAGCGCGAACACCACGTCGCCGTCGACGTAGCCGTGGATCGGGTCGACGGCCCGGGCCAGCCCGTCGTGGCCCGCGACGGCCAGCCGGTGGCACTCGGCCTTCGTCAGCAGCGCGTCGGTGGCGACCACCACGAGCGAGGTGTTGAACGGCGCGCGACGGGCCTCGTCCCGGGCGGCCCGGTGCGCGGCGACCTCGGAACGCAACGGCGTTCGCAGCCGCGGCGCGTCGCCCGGCAGCAGCCGGTCGACGGCCCACAACCGGCCGGTGGCGGGGTCGACCGGCGAGCCGGCCGGGTTCAGCGCGACCAGCGCGGCGACCGTGCACCCGTGCCCGTCGGCGACCGCACTCGCCGCGCCCAGCCCGCCCTTGAGCACCCCCGCGGTGGCGCCCGCGCCGGCACCCACGTTGCCGAGCGCGAACGTCCGCGGCCGGGCGGCCTCGGCGGCCCGGCGACCGAACGACGCGTCGGGCCGGAGGTCGAACCGGCCGCCGACCCCGAGGTCGAAGAGCGCAGCCGCTGGGACGATGGGCACGACCCGACCGGGTTCGGCCCCGACCCGGAACCCACGTTCGGCCTCGGCCAACACCGCCATGACGCCGGACGCGGCGTCGAGCCCGTAGGCGCTGCCGCCGCTGAGGCAAATCGCGTCGACGTCCTGCACCAGCGTGTCCGGTGCGAGCGCGTCGGTCTCCCGGGTGGCCGGGCCGCCGCCCCGCACGTCGACGCTGCCGACCGTTCCGAGCGGTGTGCGCACCACCGTGGTGCCGGTGAGCCAGCCGCGGCCCCGGCGGTGGTGGTGCCCGACGGCGATCCCGGCCACGTCGGTGAGGTCGTTCCGGGGTCCCGGCCGCACGCCTTCCATCGCCGCCGACCGTACCGCCGGGCGGCGATCCGCAGGCGCGAGGCGTCCTGACCTGCGAACCTGGAGCTTCCTGACCACCTCGTCCCATCGGGAGGACCGACATGTGGGCGCTGTTCACCTTCCTCTGCTTCGGGTTCATCGCCGGCCTCATCGGCCGGGCCCTCGTGCCCGGCAGCGGCGTCCAGGGCTGCTTCCCGACGGCGCTCGTCGGCATGATCGGCTCGTTCATCGGCGGCTTCCTCGGCTACGTCCTCTTCGGCAAGGACGTCACCGAGGGCAGGATCCAGATCTCGGGGATCTTCGGGTCGGTCATCGGCGCGGCGATCGCGCTGCTCGTCTACCGAGCGATGGCCAGGACCGACCGCTGAGGGACCCCGGCCCGGCCACCGCTACCGTGGCCGACCGTGCGCCCGCTGCCCCCGCTCCGTCGCGCCGAGGTGCGGCTCGCGTCGGTCGTGGGCGCGGTCGCTCTGGTCACGGCGGGCTGCGGGCTCTTCGGCGGTGACGACGAACCGACCCCGGCGCCCGACACGACGACCACGACCATCCCCGTCCCGAGCACCGAGCTGCTCGACCCGGGGGCCGAACCCCGGCAGGCGCTGCGGTTCCGCTTCGAGGCCGCCGAGTCGACCGTCGACGTCGTCGTCGACCTCGACGTGGTCCAGGACCAGGGCGGCGACCCGGTGATCGTGGACCTGCCACCGGTGCGCCAGCGGGTGCGGATCCGCACCGGCGCCCTCGTCGGCGGCGAGGCGGACGTCGAGATGGAGATCGAGTCCCTCGAGGTCGACCCCGCCGCCGCCCTGTCCGACAGCGATCGCGAGGAGATCGACGGGGAGCTCGCCGAGCTGGTCGGGCTGACCGGGCAGGGGAAGGTCGACGATCGGGGTCGGGTGCGCTCGTTCACCTACGACGCGCCGACCGGCGCCGACGGCGCGATCGACGGCCTGGTCACCGGGTTCTCCGACGAGTTGGCGGGCATGGTCGCCCCGGTGCCCGAGGAGCCGGTGGGGGTCGGCGCCCGGTGGCGCTCGACCACCTTCGCCGACGTCGGCGGCGCCGCCGTGCCGGTCACCACCGTCTACGAGCTCACCGCGATCGACGGCGACGACGTGACCTTCACCAGCACCTCCGAGGGCACCGCGTCGGATCGACCGCTCGACCCGGAGGTGTTCGGCGAAGGTCGGACCGCCCGTCTGGTCGAAGCGCGCACCACCGGGCGAGGCTCCGGCCGCTTCTCGCTCACCTCGCTCGACGCCACCCTCCAGGCCGCGACCGAGACCACCCAGACGATGGAGGTCACCGGGGCGGACGGATCCACGACGACGGTCGACCAGCAGACCACCTCGAACGTCCTGATCGGCACGCTCGCCGAGCCCGACGACGACGCCGGCGGCTGACCGACCTCCGGCGATCGACGCCTACCATGGGCCGATCACGCCCGTCCCCCCAACCTCCGACCGCGTGGGCGAGGTCCGCCTCGGACTTCCGGCGCAGCCCGGCTTCGTCCAGGTGGCCCGGCTGACCGTCGCCGCCGTCGCCTCCCGCGTCGGCTTCTCCTACGACGAGATCGAGGACCTCCGCATCGCCGTGGGCGAGGTGTGCGGCCTGCTCGTCGCGCCGCACTCCGACGCCAGGATCACCGTCCGGGTCTCCACCACCGACGCACGGATCACCGTCGACGTCACCCGGGAGCCGGCCGGGCCGCGCGTCGAGGTCGGGGAGCTGAGCGAGCAGATCCTCGAGGCCGTCGCCGACGAGGTCGAGATCGATGCCACGGCGGGTCACGTCCTCGTCACCAAGCAGCGCCAGGGCTGACGTTGGCGATCTCCGACGACGAACGAGCAGCGCTCCGGCGGCGTTTCGACGACTATCGGATCACCGGTGACGCCGCCATCCGCGACGAACTGATCGAGGCGCACCTGCGGCTGGCGGTCCACCTGGCCCGCCGGTTCGACAACCGCGGCGTGCCGTTCGACGACCTGGTCCAGGTGGCATCGGTCGGCCTGGTGAAGGCCGTCGAGCGGTTCGAGCCCGAGCGCGGCCTCGAGTTCTCGACCTTCGCCACCCCCACGATCATCGGCGAGCTGAAGCGGCACTTCCGCGACAAGGGCTGGTCGGTCCGGGTCCCGCGCCGGATCCAGGAGCTGCACGTCCGGCTCAACGGCCTGGTCACCGAGCTGACCCAGCGGCTCGGCCGGTCGCCGTCGATCCCCGAGCTGGCCGACGCGGCCCGGGCGTCGGAGGAGGAGGTCCTCGAAGCGCTGGAGGCCTCGCAGGCGTACCGGTCGACCTCGCTCGACCAGTCGACCGACGGCATCCAGGGCACGCTCGCCGACGTGCTCGGCACCGAGGACGTCGGGCCCGGCCACGTCGACAACCGGCTGGTCGTCGAGCGCCTCTTGGCCGCGCTGCCGCCGCGCGAGCAGCTCATGGTGCGCCTCCGCTTCTTCGACGAGCTGACCCAGTCCGAGATCGCCGAGCGACTCGGCATCTCCCAGATGCACGTGTCGCGCCTGCTGGCCCGCTGCCTCGACCAGATGCGCAACCGCCTCCGCGTCGAGGGCATCGACCACGACCCCACCTGAGCACGCCTGCGCACACCTGGGGTCGGATCCCGACCGTGACGCGCGGCGACGGGAGGTCCGCCGCCCCCGCACCGCACGGTCGGGATCCGACCCCAAGTGTGCACGGGTAGGTTCGGGCGATGCGCGTCCCGGTGCTGCGGCTCGACCCCGACCTCGCCCTGCCGTCCTATGCCCGGGCCGGCGATGCCGGCGCCGACCTGGTCGCCCGGGAGGGGGTCACGCTCGCGCCGGCCGGCGGGCGGGCGCTCGTGCCCACCGGCATCGCCCTCGCCCTGCCGCCGGGCACCGCCGGGTTCGTGCAGCCCCGGAGCGGGCTGGCCCTGCGCCACGGCGTCACCTGCCTCAACACGCCGGGCCTCATCGACAGCGGCTATCGCGACGAGCTCCGGGTGCTCCTGGTCAACCTCGACCCGACCGAGCCGTTCACCGTGGCCCGGGGCGACCGCATCGCCCAGCTCGTGATCCAGCAGGTCGAGCGGGCCGAGTTCGTGGTCGTCGACGGGCTCGACGACACCGAGCGCGGCCTGGGCGGCTTCGGTTCCACGGGCGTGACGTCGCCGGGCCCCGGTCCGGCCTGACGCACCAGCGTCCGGGTACCGGCGGTCTTTCGACCTTCCGGACGGCACTAAGGTCCCGTCGATGCTGGTGTGGATGGATCTCGAGATGACCGGGCTCGACCCCGACCGCCACGTCATCGTCGAGATCGCCACCATCGTCACCGACGACGAGCTCGTCGTCGTCGGCGAGGGGCCCGACCTCGTGATCCACCAGCCCGAGGCGGCCCTCGCGGAGATGGACCAGGTCGTCGTCGACATGCACACGTCGTCGGGTCTGCTCACCGCCATCCGGGAATCCACGGTCACCCTCGAGGAGGCCGGGGCGCAGACCCTGGCGTTCATCAAGGAGCACGTGCCCGAGGCCCGCACGGTGCCGCTGTGCGGCAACTCGATCGGCACCGACCGGCGCTTCCTCGCCCGGTACCTGCCCGAGATCGAGGACCACCTCCACTACCGATCGGTCGACGTCTCGACCATCAAGGAGCTGGCCCGCCGCTGGTACCCGGGCTCGGTCAACGCGGTGCCCCGCAAGGCCGCGGCGCACCGGGCGCTCGACGACATCCAGGAGAGCATCGGCGAGCTCCAGTGGTACCGGACGCACCTGTTCCGGGCCCCCGACGCGAACCCGAGCACGCCGCCGACGACGACGGTCTGAACCGCTCGCACCGAGCGCTCGGCGGGACCGGCCACGTCCGACGTTCCGGGCGATCCGGGAAAAGGGATTGACGAACCGGTCCGGTTCGTGTTGCGATGCACCGGCGCCCGAACGGGCGTACGACGAACCGGACCGACCCGACGCACGGAGAACGCCCCCGATGGCAGGCATGACGCACCACTCCCAGGACCACATGGTCGCTGGCAGCGTCGCGCCCCTCTCCGCGCGTTGGTCTGCTGACGACGGTGGTTCGCGGATTCGCCGGAACGCCCTGATCGGGGCCACCCCGGTGACCGCCACCGCCTATGAGGTGAAGCCGTTCCACGGCAACGCCCGTCGGCCGTCGGACGGTTCGAGCTAGGTACCACACCCAGCACGAACCACACTCCGAGAAGCGGCCGCCGGGCAACCGGCGGCCTCGCTGCTTTTCGGTCCAGGTTCCCCACACCGAGGAAAGGACCTCACCCGTGACCCACGAACGACCACTCCGACCACCCGGCTGACACGACGAACGAACGAGACAGGACACCGACATGTACGCAGTTGCCGAGATCGAGCTGACCGAAGCACACGACGACCGCTCCTGGTGGGCGGACGCGTCGTGCAACACCGGGGGCGCCGGCCTGGCCGCGCTCTTCTTCTCCGAGGAGCTCCAGGACATCGCGGCTGCCAAGCGCATGTGCGCGGCCTGTCCCGTGATGGCCGAGTGCCTCGAGGGTGCGCTCGCCCGCCGTGAGCCCTTCGGGGTCTGGGGTGGCCAGCTCTTCCTCAACGGCCGGATCCTGGCGTCCAAGCGGCGCCGGGGACGGCCCCCGAAGGTCGCCCGTCCCGAGGACGAGCTTCCCGAGGTCGAGATCCCGGAGCACCTCCGGTCCGCCTGACGCAGCAGGGGTGACAGCGGGCGACCGAACGCCGACGACTGAGCCCCGAACTGCCGACGGAACCTCCATCGGCGCGGCCGGCACCACCCACACCCGGTGCCGGCCGCGCCGTTGGCGCGTCAGGACCCCGATGGGGGCACCGGAACGGGCCGGCGATACCGTTCCTGGGGTCATGGACGCCGTTCCGGAGCCCTCCCGATCCGCGCCGCGGCGCCCGATCGCGCTCGCGGTGAGCGGCCTCGCGGTCGTCGTCCTGCTGGTGCTCCTGGTCGCCACCTTCATGATCGACGGCGACGACGGCGACGCCTCGGCCTCCGGTACCACGGTCCCCGCCGCGGCGATCCCGGGCCGGTCGGGCACCCCCGACGTCGACGCGATGCTCTCGTCGACCCTCCTCACCCCCGACGGCGACGAGACGACCCTCGGCGACCTGCTCGGCGACCGGCCGATGCTCGTGAACCAGTGGTCGCGCACGTGCGCCCCCTGCGTCGAGGAGATGCCCTGGCTGGACGCCATCTCCAAGGCGAACCCGCAGATCGACGTCCTCGGCGTCAACGACCTGGACCTCCTGGAGGCGGCGCAGCGGATGGCCGACCAGACGGGCATCACCTACCCGTGGGTGCGCGACCCGGCCGGCGACTTCGCCCACGCGGCCCGCACCGTCGGCCTGCCCGACACGATGCTGTTCTCCGCCGACGGCACGCTGCTGGCCTCGAAGGTCGGCGTGTTCGCGGACCAGGCCGCGATCCAGGCGTTCGTCGACGACAACCTCCCGAAGGGCGAGGCGTCGTGATCGACGCACCGCTCGCCTACGCGTTCACCACCGGCATGGTGGCCACCGTGAACCCGTGCGGATTCGCCATGCTGCCCGCCTACCTCGGGTTCTTCCTCGGGGCCGACGACGAGCCCGACCGGGACCTGCTGTCGAGCCTGGTGCGCGGCCTGGTCGTTGGCGCCACGGTGTCGGCCGGCTTCCTCGTGCTGTTCGCGGCCGCCGGGATGCTCGTGTCGTGGACCTCGATCGGCGTCGGTGAGATCTCGCCGTGGTTCACCGTGGCCATCGGCGCGGTCCTGCTGGTCGGCGGCATCGCGTTCGCACGGGGTTGGATGCCGAGGATCCTCCTCCCCCGCCTCGACAAGGGCGGTCGCGACACCACGCTGTGGTCGATGTTCGTGTTCGGGATCTCCTACGCGATCGCCTCGCTGTCGTGCACGCTCCCGGTGTTCACCACGGTCGTCGTCACCACGTTCTCGCGGGAGAACCTGTGGTCGGGGGTCGCCACGTTCGCGGCCTACGGGCTGGGCATGGGCATGCTGCTCATGGTGCTCACCCTCACGTTGGCCGCGGCCCGCCAGGGCATGGTCACCGCCCTGCGGCGAGCGCTCCCCTACGTCCACACGGTGTCGGGCGTGATCATGGCGCTGATGGGCGCCTACCTGGTGTGGTGGGGCATCTACGAGATCAGGCTCCTGCGCCAGAACAAACCGACCGACGGCACCGGCCCGATCGACGTGATGACCCGGTGGTCGGCCCACCTCACCGAGCGGCTGGCCGGGCTCGACGCCATGCAGGTGGCGCTGACGTTCGCGCTGCTGATCGCCTCGGTGCTGTTCGTGTTCCTGCTCCGCGCCGACCGCGCCGCCCGCAACCGCTGACGTTTCGACTCGCTCCGCTCGCTCAACGAACAGATCCTTCGTTCCTTGAGCGAGCGGAGCGAGTCGAAAGGCGGTCAGGTCACTGCTCCTTGAGCGAGCGGAGCGAGTCGAAAGGCGGTCAGGGGGCGAGGCGGTCGATCTGCCACCGCGACGGGTCGTCGGCGTCGCGCGCGTAGCGGAACCGGTCGTGGAGTCGATCGGGGCGGCCCTGCCAGAACTCGGCGGCGTCGACCCCGATGCGGATCCCGCCCCAATCGTCGGGGCGCGGGATCGGTCCGTCCTCCTCGTCGGCCCCGAACCGTTCGGTGACCTCGGCGGCCCGCCGGTCGAGCACGCTGCGGTCGGCGATCACGTCGCTCTGGCCGGACGCCCACGCCCCGATCTGGCTGCCCCGGGGGCGGGTGACCCAGTAGGCGTCGGACTCCTCGGCCGACAGCAGCGACGCCGGGCCCTCGATGCGGACCTGCCGCTGCTGGTCGAGCCAGCCGAAGACGAGCGCGGCCCGCGGGTTCTCGCGCAGGTCCGACGCCTTGCGGCTCTCCAGGTTCGTGTAGACGACGAAGCCGTCTGCGTCGAACTGCCGGCAGAGGACGTACCGGGCCGAGGGCGAACCGTCGGCCGACGCGGTGGCGATCACGCAGGCCGCGGCGTCGTAGTGCGGCTCCTCCATCCACCGGTCGAACCAGATCCCGAACTGGGTGACCGGGTCGTCGGCGAGATCGGCCCTTCGCAGCTCGGAGCGGTCGTAGTTCTCGCGGAAGTGGCCGAGGTCGGGGCTCACCGGCCGGACCCGGTCCCGGCGCCGCCGTCGACGTCGAACCGGGAGGCCAGGCCGGCGAGGTGCTCGACCAGCTCCGGGTCGGCCGCCGAGCCGAACGCGCTGGCCAGCCGGCCGCGCGCACCGGTGGACGGGTCGCGGAGCCCGAACACGATCATCTCGTCGCCCGGATCGCTCGGCCCCTCGAAGCGCATGACCTGTTCGACGACGACGTCGTCCACCGCGCAGCGCTGCTGTCGCCCCTCCCAGGTGATCTCGCCGTCGACGAACTGGAAGTCGACGTCGTAGCCCTCCCGATCGAGCATCGCGAGGGCCTCGGTGACGGTGTCGGGAGCGTCCATGCCGTCCAGTCTGGGCCGCGGTCCCGGCTTTGCAAAGCGGTCGGGAGCGCGCCGGGCCGATCCTCAGGACCGAAGGCCCAGCCGGTAGCGTCGGAGGTCGGCCCGGACCCAGGAGACCCACCGCCGTGCGCGCTGCCGACGACGCCATCCGGAGCGAGACCGCCCACGGCTACCGCCCCCACCTCGACGGCATCCGGGCCCTCGCCGTGGTGGCGGTCATCCTGTTCCACCTCGGCTACGGGTGGATCCCCGGCGGGTTCGTCGGCGTCGACGTCTTCTTCGTCCTCTCCGGCTACCTGATCACCGGCATCCTGCTCCGCGAGGTCGACGGCCGGGGCACGCTGCGGCTCAGCCGGTTCTACGCCCGGCGGGCCCGCCGACTGCTGCCGGCGTCGATCGCGGTCATCGCGGTGGTCCTGGTCCTGTCCGCCCAGCTCCTCGACGCGGTGCAGCAGCAGTCGGTGGGCTGGGACGCCGTGTACGCCGCGCTCTACAGCGCGAACTGGCGGTTCGCGCTGGTCGGCGGCGACTACTTCGCCCCCGGCGACGTGCCGAGCCCGCTGGTGCACTACTGGTCGCTCGCCGTCGAGGAGCAGTTCTACCTGGTGTGGCCGGCGCTGCTGCTCGGGCTGCACGCGCTCGGCCGGCGGCTCCGCCCCCGCGACCCGCTGCCGGTGGTGCTCAGCGCCGTGGCCGGGCTGGCGCTCGCGAGCGCGGTGGCGTCGATCGCGCTCGCCGGCAGCCCCCTCACCTACTACGGCACCCACACGAGGGCCTACCAGCTCCTCGCCGGCGGCATCCTCGCGATCGGGGTGGGCCGCTGGCGCTGGCGCCTCCCCGACGGGCGGTCGGGACAGGTCGCGGGTGGCACGCTGGCCGCCGCCGGCCTCGCGGTGCTCGCCTACCTCGCCCACGACATCTCCGACGCCACGCAGTACCCCGGGTGGCCCGGCATGTGGGTCACCGTGGCCAGCCTCGCCGTGATCGCCGGCGTCGACCTCGCGCCGGCCGGCGGTGCCCAGGCGGTGATCGGCCATCGGTCGCTCGCCGCCGTGGGGCGCCTGTCCTACAGCCTCTACATCTGGCACTGGCCGGTCATCGTGCTGCTGCCCGTCGCGGCCGAGCACTGGGGTGGCCCGCTCGACCGGCTCACCGGCACGGCCGGGCTGGCCGCGGTGACCGTCGCGATCGCGCTGGCGTCGTACCTGCTGGTGGAGCGGCCGATCCGCTTCCGGCTGGCGCCGTCGCTGCGCCCCCTGCCCGTAGTCGCCGTCGGCCTCAGCTGCTCGGTGCTCATGGCCACGGTGGCCTACGCCCGCTTCCAGCCCGACTCGGCGTTCGAGCGTCAGGCGCTCGACGCCGTGCGCGACCTCGCGAAGCCCGGGTCCTGCACCTACTTCGCCGAGGACTGGCCGGCCCCGGCCGACAGCGAGCCGTGCGTCTACCGGCAGGGCACCGGCCCGGTCGTGGCCCTGGTCGGCGACTCCCACGGCCAGCAGTGGCAGCCGGCCCTCGAGGAGCTGGCGATCCCCGACGACGCCACGATCGTCCGGGCGACCCGCGGCGGCTGCCCGGCCAACGACGTCACCGCCTTCCTCCGGGACGAGACCCGCCAGTTCCGCGTCGAACGGGACTGCACCGAGTGGCGCCACGTCGTCTACCGCAAGCTGATCGACGAGTACGACCCCGACGTCGTCATCGTCGGCACCCGCTCCTTCGTGCGCGGCCTCGAGGTCGACGGCTCCTACGTGTACCAGGGCGGCCCGGTGCACCTGGCGGCCTGGACCGACGGCTGGGACTGGACGCTCGACACCCTGACCTCGGGTGGCGCCACCGTCGTCGTGAACCAGCTCCTCCCCACCCTCCCCGAACGCATCCCGGCGTGCCTCGTCGAGCACGGCGAGGGCACCACGGACTGCGACTTCCCGGTGTCGGTCGACCAGCGGGTCATCCCCTACCAGGCGGCCGTGACCGCCCTCGACGGCACCCACGACGGGCAGGTCCGGGTGGTCGACCCGACCTCGTTCGCCTGCCCGGGCGGCACGTGCCCGGCGATCATCGACGACGTCATCGTCCACCGCGACGACAACCACCTGTCGGCGACGTTCGTCCGCCGGCACGCGGCCGACTACGCCGCGCTGCTCGACGCGGTCGGCGTGACGATCTGACCCGCACCCGAGCCGGCGCGGTGGTGCGACCGGCGGTCAGGCGATCCGGTCGGCCCCGCGGAAGTACGGGAGCAGCGCCTCGGGCACGTCGATGCCGCCGTCGGCCCGGTGGAAGGTCTCCACGATCGCGGCCCACACCCGGGGCACGGCCAGCGCCGAGCCGTTGAGCGTGTGGACCATGGCCGTGCCGCCCGTCCCGGGCCGGTAGCGGATGTTGCCCCGGCGGGCCTGGTAGTCCGAGAACCACGACACCGACGAGACCTCGAGCCACTGGTCCGAGCCCGGCGCGTAGACCTCGACGTCGAAGGACCGGTGGTGGCTCTGGCCGAGGTCGCCGGTGCAGATCTCGAGCACCCGGTAGGCCAGGCCGAGCGAACCGATCGTCTCGGCCACGGAGTCGACCATGTGGTCGAGCAGCTCGGGTGCCTCCTCGGGCGTGGCGTACGAGAAGATCTCGACCTTGTCGAACTCGTGGGTGCGCAACATGCCCCGGGTGTCCCGCCCGGCCGAGCCGGCCTCGCGCCGGTAGCACGACGTCGCCGCCATCATCTTGAGCGGCAGCGCGTCGAGGTCGATGATCTCGTCGCGGTACAGCGAGGTGAGCGGCACCTCGGCGGTGGGGATGCACCACAGGTCGTCGCGCTCGATCAGGTACGCATCGTCGGCGAACTTGGGGAGCTGCCCGGTGGCGGTGAGCGTCTCGCTCGTGACGAGGGTGGGCGGCCGGACCTCCTCGTACTCGGCCGCGTTGCGGTCGAGCCCGTACTGCAGGAGCGCGCGCGAGAGCGTGGCGCCCCCCTTGCGCTGCGCGGTGAACATCGCGCCCGAGACCTTCACGGCCCGTTCGTTGTCGAGGATGCCGTAGCGCTCCCCCAGCTCCCAGTGCGGGATGCGCTGGTGGTCGCCGTAGCGGTCGGGGTCGAAGCCGCTGATGCGGACCACCGGGTTGTCGGCGTCGGATGCGCCGTCGGGGGCGTCGGGATGCGGCGTGTTCGGGATGTGCAGCAGCAGCGCGTGGATCTCGGCCTCGACCTCCGAGGTCGAGTGGGCCAGCTCCTGCTCCTGGGCACCCAACTCACGGCTGCGGTCCTGGAGGCCGGCGGCCTCGTCGCCCCGACCCTCCCGGTGCAGCTCACCGACCTGCTTGGACAGCTGCTTGACCTCGCTGCGCAGCTCGTCCCGCTGGGAGGCCACCTGCCGCTGCCGGGCGTCGAGCTCGACGACCCGGTCGAGCTCGGAGGTGTCGATCCCCCGGCGGGCCAGCGAGGCGCGGACCACCTCGGGCTCGGTGCGGATGCGACGGATGTCGAGCATGGGAGGCACGGTAGTGGGTGCCCCGTGACCGCCCCGCACCCGTTGGGGTGCCGTCGGATGCCAGGAGTAGCGTCGGTCGAGTGCCGGCCATCGAGGTGGACGACCTCTCCATCACCTTCGGGACGACCGTCGCGGTCGACCACCTCAGCTTCTCCGCCGATCTCGGTGAGGTGCTCGCGGTGCTCGGGCCGAACGGGGCCGGCAAGACGTCGACGGTCGAGACCCTCGAGGGCTATCGGCGCCCGTCCGACGGTCGGGTCCGGGTGCTCGGTCTCGACCCGGTCGCCGACCACGCCGCGCTCATGCCCGACATCGGGGTGATGCTCCAGGCCGGGGGCGTCAGCCCGGGCACCCGACCCGCCGAGGCCCTGCGCACCTACGCCAGCTTCTTCGCCGACCCCGAGGACCCCGACGAGCTGCTCGATCGGGTCGGCCTACGCGGGGTGCGCCGCTCCACCTGGCGGAACCTGTCGGGCGGCGAGCAGCAGCGCCTGTCGCTGGCCCTCGCCCTGGTCGGCCGGCCGCGGGTGGCGTTCCTCGACGAGCCGACGAACAGCGTCGACGTGCAGGGCCGCCAGCTCATCCGGTCGATCGTGCGTGACCTGGCCCACGACGGGGCCTGCGTCGTGCTCACCACCCACGACCTGGCCGAGGCCGAGAAGGTCGCCGACCGGGTCGTGATCATCGACCACGGTCGGCTCGTCGTGGCCGGGACCCCGCGGGACCTCATGGACGCGACCGGATCCGACGAGATCCTCTTCGGTGCGACCGCCGGCCTCGACGTCACCTCGCTGGCCGAGGCGCTCGGCGCCCCGGTGCGGGAGGTGTCGCCCGGCGAGTACCGGGTGGAGGCCGAGCCGACCCCGGCCACCGTGGCCCGGCTCACCGGGTGGCTGGCCGACCACGACCAGCCGCTCGCCGACCTCCGGGCCGGCCGCCAGCGCCTGGAGGACGTGTTCGTACGGCTCACCAGGGAATCGGCCGGCGCGACCGTCGAGGGCGACGACCGATCGGTCCGGGCCCGGCGTGGCGGCCGAGGGCGACGGGCGGCCCGACGGTGACCGCGATCGATCCCGACGTCCGCAACCAGGCCGCATCGGCGTCACGGATCTGGTGGGCGCAGACCCGCAGCGAGCTCCTGCTCACCCTGCGCCGGGGCGAGTCGGTGCTGCTCACGTTCCTGATCCCGATGGTGGTGCTGGGCTTCTTCTCCACCATCGACGTCCTCCCCTACGGCGACGGCACCGCGGTCGAGTTCCTGTTCCCGGGGGTGCTCGCGCTGGCGGTCATGTCGACGGCGTTCGTCTCCACGGCCATCGCCACGGGCTTCGAACGCCAGATGGGGGTGCTGAAACGCCTCGGAGCGACCCCGCTCACCCGACCGCAGCTCCTGTGGGCCAAGACGGCGTCGATCGTCATCATCGAGGCGCTCCAGGTGGTGGTCCTCGTGATCCAGGGGCTGCTGCTCGGCTTCCACTTCGGGGGTGCCGATCTCGGCCTGGCGTTCCTGGCCACGGCGCTCGGCACCATCGCCTTCGCCGGGCTCGGCCTGCTGATGGCCGGCGCGCTGCCGGCGCTCACCACGCTCGCCGCGGCCAACGGCGTCTACCTGCTGCTGCTCCTGCTGAGCGGCATGCTGTTCCCCGTCGACGAGCTTCCGGGCGCGCTGCAGGTGTTCTCCGAGGTGCTGCCGAGCGGCGCGCTGGCGGAGATCTATCGGGGCACCCTCGGCGACGCCGCGGTCACCGGGCGGGCGTGGATGGTGCTCGCAGCATGGGCGGTGCTGGCGCCGGCCGCCGCGGCCCGCACGTTCCGCTGGGAGTAGCGCGGCGTTTCGACTGCACTCCGCTGGCGCTCCGTTCCGCTCAACGAACAGACGCGGCGCCGCGTTTCGACTGCACTCCGCTGGCGCTCCGTTCCGCTCAACGAACAGCCCAGAACTGCTCCTTGAGCGCCCGAAGCGAGTCGAAAGGCGTCGAGCGGAGCGAGGCCGAAGGCTGCGTCAGGGGGCGAAGCCGGGAGGGCCGCTGCTCCAGATCTCGAACGTCGTCAACACGGCCATGTAGACGATGACCGCCAGGACGAACCCGAAGTAGAAGGCCCAGCTGAGCAGCGGCTTGTCGAACTTCAGGTGCATGAAGACGTTGGCCACGATGATGAACTTGGCCATCATCATGATCAGGAGCCCGCTGATCTCGATGAACGAGCGGAGCCCGTGGGCGCCGTCCCACCACGGCAGGTAGGACCAGCCGACCTCGAAGGCGGTGATGATCGCGAGGATGACCGCTGTCCGGACGAACAGCGCGTCGGTCGGGTGCGCGTGGCCGTCGTCGGCATGGTCGCCGGATGCGGCCTCGGGGGTGACGGTGATGTCGGTCATGTCCGATCCCTCACTTGATCAGGTACACGATGGTGAAGACGACGATCCACACCACGTCGACGAAGTGCCAGTAGAGGCCCACGATCTCGACGGCCTCGGCGTTGTGCTGGCCGACCCTGCCCCTGAAGGTCAGCCCGAGGGTGACCAGCAGGATCACGATGCCGATGGTGACGTGGGCACCGTGGAAGCCCGTGAGCGTGTAGAAGGCCGACCAGGCCGGGCTGTGGGTGAAGCCGAAGCCTTCGATGGCCGAGAACTCGTAGAACTCGTAGAACTGACCGGCGATGAACACCGTGCCGAGCAGGGCGGTCACGGCGAGCCAGCTGCGCAGGATCCGCATGTCACCCCGTTGCGCGGCGGACACGGCGAGCACCATCGACAGCGAGCTCATGAGCAGCACGAACGACGACGTCGACGTGAAGGCGATGTCGAACGCGTCGTGGAGGTGCTCGGCCGTCTCGCCCGGGGCCGACGGCAGGACCTTGTTGCGGTACAGCACGAAGGTCGAGATGAGACCGCCGAAGAGCAGGCACTCCGAGGCGAGGAAGACCCACATGCCGAGCTTCTCGTTGGAGATGCCGGTGCTGGTGGGCGGGTGTTCGTCCATGTGGTCCACGGTGTGGCCGTCGGAGACCACGTACGTCGCGTCGCTCATCGGGCGGCGACCTCCTCGGGCGCGTTGGCTTCGTCGGCGACGGCATCACCCTCGTCGTTCGCCGCAGGTTCGACGGCGACGTCGGACGTGTCGTTGGGCCCGGACGGCTCGTCGTCGTGGCCGTGGTCCGCGTTGGGATCGGTCGACGGCTCGAGGATCCAGCCGATCATCGCCCCCACGATGAGCAGCACGCCCGGGATGACGAGCAGCAGGTTGAAGATGAGGCCGTAGGCCAGGAACGGCATGCCCGACGCCAGCACGATCGGCCAGTACGACGGCGACGGCAGGTGCACGCCCTCGCCGTTGCCGGGCTGGGCGATCTCGGCGCCGGTGGCCACCGGGACCAGCCGGCCGTCCTCGTCCTCGCCGTACTTGCGGTGCCAGAAGTCGTCGAAGACCTCGATCGTCGGCGTGTAGTCGAAGTTGTGCGCCGGCGTCGGCGACTGCAGCGACCACTCCAGGCTCCGGGCGTCCCACGGGTCCGGACCGACGGCGACGCCGGCCTTCTTGTGGGCCCGGTAGCTGTGGAAGATGATCCAGAAGAAGTAGAGGAACGACAGACCGATCAGCGTGGCGCCGATGGTCGACACCATGTTCCAGAAGTTGAAGCCGTAGCCGTCCCGGTAGGTGTAGGTCCGGCGGGGCATGCCCTGGAGGCCGAGGATGTGCATCGGCCCGAAGGTCAGGTTGAACCCGACGAACAGGACCCAGAAGTTGATCTTGCCGTGGAGCTCGCTCAGCTTGTAGCCGAACACCTTCGGCCACCAGAAGTACCAGCCGCCGACGAAGCCGAAGAGGGCGCCGCCGAAGAGGACGTAGTGGAAGTGGGCGACGATGTAGTACGTGTCGGTCTGCTGGGTGTCGGCCGGTGCGATCGCGTGGGTCACGCCCGAGAGACCACCGATGGTGAACATGGTGATGAGGCCGATCGAGTACATCATCGGCGCCGTGAACCGGAGCTTGCCGCCCCACATGGTGGCCAACCAGTTGAGGATCTTCACGCCGGTCGGCACGGCGATGAACATCGTGGCGACCGAGAAGGCGGCGACCGAGATCGGGCCGATGCCCGAGGCGAACATGTGGTGGGCCCACACGCCCCAGCCCATGAAGCCGATCGCGATCCCCGAGAACACCATGAACGGGTAGCCGAAGATCGGCTTGCGGGCGAAGGTCGGGATGATCTCCGAGATCAGGCCGAACGCCGGGAGGATCATGATGTAGACCTCCGGGTGACCGAAGATCCAGAACAGGTGCTCCCACAACAGCGGGTCACCGCCGGCGGACACGTCGAAGAACCGGGCACCGAAGAGCCGGTCGAACATCAGCAGCACCTGGGCGGCGGTGAGCACCGGGATGGCGAACAGCAGCAGGAACTGGGTGACGAGCGACATCCAGGTGAAGACCGGCATCTTCATGAGGGTCATGCCGGGGGCCCGCAGGTTGAGGCAGGTGGTGATCAGGTTCACCGCGCCGACGAGCGACGAGATGCCGGTGAGCAGCAGGCCCATGTTCCAGAAGTCGATGCCGTGGCTCGGTGAGAACACGACGCCGTTGTTCGGGGCGTAGTTGAACCAACCGCCGTCGGCGCCGCCACCGAGGAACCAGCTCGAGTTGAGCACGATGCCACCGGCGAGGAACACCCAGAAGGAGAGCGCGTTCATCCGCGGGAACGCGACGTCGCGGGCGCCGATCTGCAGCGGGATCAGGTAGTTCATGAACGCCGCACCGATGGGCATCACGACGAGGAAGATCATCGTGGTGCCGTGCATCGTGAAGACCTGGTTGTACAGGTCGGCGCTCAGCAGCTTGCCCTCGGGCTGGGCCAGCTGGAGGCGGATCAGGTAGGCCTCCAGGCCACCGATCACGAAGAAGAACAGCGACGCGGCGCCGTACATGATGCCGACCCGCTTGTGGTCGACCGAGGTGATCCAGCTCCGCCAGCCCTTGGTCTGGCCGGCTCGGGCGAACACGCCCATCGGCGGTGCAGTGAGCGCTCCACCGGATCCGAGGGCGAGGGCTCCGTCGTTGGTCGTCATCGACGCGCTCCTACTTCAGCGTGGTGAGGAAGGCGACCAGATCGTCGATCTGGTCTTCGGACAGGTCGAAGTTCGGCATGCCCCGACTGTTCAGGGATGCGACGTCACCCGGAGCCATGTGCTTCATGGCCGGTGCGTCGCGGAGCCAGGCCTCGAGGTCGGTGCGGTTGAGGCACTTCTCGATGCCGTCGTCGGTGCTGGCCCAGGTGGTGCCGAGCGCCGTGCACTCGGGCGTGTCCTTGCGCAGGTCGTACATGGCGCCCGCGAAGGTCGAGCGGGTCATGAAGTGCGCCAGGTTGGGCGCCGCGTTGGACACCTGGTTCTTCTGCTGCGGGAAGACGAACTCGTCGGTGGCGTCGGACGGGTCGTCGGCCGAGCTCGGGTCGATCATGCCGGTGAGCTCGTGGCACGACGTGCACTGGCCGGCGAACGAGCCCCAGCCGTTGATCGCGGCCTCGTCGGTCGGCTTCTCGAACGGCTGCTGCTGGTGCTCGGTCCAGGCGCTGAACTCGTCCTCGGTGACGGCCACGACCTTGATGCGCATCTCGGCGTGGGACAGGCCGCAGAACTCGGTGCACTGCCCGATGTACTCGCCCGGGTCGTCGGCCTCGATGGTCAGCGGGTGGACGCGACCGGGGACCGCGTCCTTCTTGCCGTTGAGCCGGGGCGACCACCACGAGTGGATGACGTCGCGGGACTTGATCTTGAGGGCCACCTCGCGGCCGGCCGGGATGACGAGGTCGTTGGCGGTGATGATGTCGGTGTAGTCGCCGTCGCCGTTCAGGTCGTACCGGTACTCCCACCACCACTGCTGGCCGTACACCTCGACCTGCACGGCGTCCTTCTCGGGCTTCTGGGCGAGGTCGAAGATCAGGTTGACGGTGAAGGCGCCGATCACCGCGAGGAGCAGCGCCGGGGCGATCGTCCAGCCGATCTCGGCCTTGAAGTGGCCGTGGATCTGCTTGGGCATCTCGTTGAAGTCGTCGTCGTCACGGGCCCGGAACTTCCAGGCGATGAAGAGCGCACCGCCCAGCACCAGGACCATCACCACCCCGGCGATGCCGAAGATCGGCTTGATCAGGTTGTCGATCTTCTGGGCCGCAGGGCCTTCGGGCTTCAGCGTGTCCTGCGGGGCGTCGCTGGCGCACGATGCCGCGAACAGCATCACCGCACCGAGCGCCGGGGCCAGCTTCAGCAGACGCGAACGAGCGCCTCCGGTCATGGTTCCTCCTCGGGGGGCCATGTCAGCTCCCCACCTCGATCACGACGCTCGATGGCGCCGAGCTGTGCTCGGTCTCGGTGGTGTGGGTGTCGTGGTCCCGCTCACCGACCACGGCGGCGACCGTGCCGCCGACGAGCAGCGCGAGCGCACCCACGACGATCAGGGCGGCGATCGCCGAGTGCGAGAGCTTCGGCTTCAGGGCCACGAGGGCACCGACGCCGAGCACGACCGCCGGGACGGCGCCGAACACGACGATCGAACCGACGCTCGGCAGCGCCAGCAGGATGCGGGACATCCCGAACACGATGCCGACGATGATCAGGACCCCGCCGATCGGCAGCTCGAACGGGCCGAGCAGGGCCGAGCGCAGCGAGCGGTTGAGCTCGGCGTCGCCGGTGGCGTGGTCGGCCCAGGCCCGGACCGTCCACTCGAAGAGGGTGGCGATCAAGCCGACGATCCCGATGACGAACAGCACCGGCCCGACGGCGAGCCCGAGGGCGAGGCAGCCGAACGAGACGGCGCCGACGGTGGGCCAGTAGTTGACCGACACCGGCACCGCCGCGCCGGGGGCGGCGGGCAGGTCGAGCACCGCGGCCGCCTGCTCGGCATCGGTGTCACGGGTGACCGAGAAGAAGACGGCGATGACGAGCGACACCGCCGCGACGCTCATCAGGATCGTGTAGCCGATGTGCTCGCCGACGTAGCCCTTCCACCCGAAGGTGAGCGGGCCGAGGAGCGTGTCCATGCCCAGCTTGTGATCGCCGGTGAACCCGGCGTAGAGCACGGCGGCCACGAAGGCCAGCCCGGCGAGTGCGTAGAAGAACTTGGAACCGGTCTTGATCATCGGGGCCTACTTGGTGATGTAGATCGCGAGCCAGATCACGGCATGCGCGGCGACGGTGGCGTACCAGAACACGGCGGCGGCGACGACGCCCTCACGGTCGTTGGGGCCGCGGTAGTCGCCGGCGAGGACCCGGAGGGTCATCGCCAGCACGTAGACCATCCCGGCGATCATCATGACCAGGTGGGCACCGGTGACCACGTAGAACAGCAGGCCCATCGGGGTGTCGACCCCGATGCCCGACACCTTGTAGAGGAACACGGTGAGGTTGACCACCGAGAGCCCGAACAGGAGCGTCATCCCGAGGGCGAGGTAGGCCATGGCCCGGTCGTTCTTGCCGACCGCATCGACCGCCCAGGTGACGGTGATCGCCGACAGCAGCATGGTGCCGAAGGCGAGGTTGGACGGGGTGAGCGGGATCTGCCCACCGTCGGGCAGCCAGGCGGTGCCGGCGGCGAGCGCGTGGGACCGGGCGCTGAGGTACAGGCCGACGAGCCCCATGATCGCCATGAAGGCGCCGCCGGCGGCGAGGTAGGTGCCGACCAGGAGCACGCGGGGACGCATGGGCTCCGGGGCCGGGGGCAGGGCGAGTGCGGCGTCGGAGGCCATCACTTCTCCTCACGAAGGTCGACGAGCGGCTCGGCCGAGGTGACCACCGGCAGCTCCTCGTCGAAGTTGGTGAACGGGGGCGGCGACGGGGCGAGCCACTCGAGCGACTGCCCTTCCCAGGGGTCGGCGTCGGCCGGCTCGTCGGGGGTGCGCAACAGCGGCAGGTAGGCGGCGAGCGAGGCCAGCAGACCGAGGATCACGAGCACCATGCCGATCACGACGATGATGTTCAGGCCCTCGATGCCGCCCTCCCACGAGGCGTACAGCTCCTGGCCGTCGCCGGCGAGGCCGGAGATCAGGTCGGGCAGGACCACCGCGGCGGCACCGACGAGCAGCGCGAGCGGAGCGATGAGCGCCGGACCCTTCGCGGCCTGCTGGCGGCCGACCTTGGTGGCCCACCAGGTGATGCCGCCGAGCGAGGCGATGAGCGAGGCGAGGACGGCACCGTTGCTGACGCCGAGGTCGTAGATCGTCCCGTAGGTGTCGCTCGTCATCAGCGCACCCAGGGCGCCGGCCGCCGTGGTGAGCAGCAGGATGAGCAGGGCGGCGACCGCGGAGACGACGGCCGGGTTGAGGGCGAAGGAGCCCCGGCGGAACAGATCGCCGGCCAGACCGACGATGGCGAGGACCGGAACCACGGCGATCAGTGCGAGGAGGATGACGACCCAGGCCTCGTGGTCGTGGGCGCTGGCCCCGGCGAGGAAGGCGCCGAAGCCGAAGATGGCGAACGCCCCGATGGCGCCCTGGGCCACCGCGCGGGGGGCGATGCGGGCCTTGGCGGTGGTGGCGAGCACGTCGGCGGCGAAGCCGAGGACCGGCACGGCGACGACGTAGATCTGCGGGTTGCGCAGCACCCAGTCGAGCTGGCCGAACATGACCGTGTTGTCGCCGAAGCTCGTGCCCGCGTGGTTGAAGTCCACGTACATCAGGGCGAGCATGCCGATCAGCACCGGCAGCGTCAGGATCCACATGACGGCGGCGACCGCCACCGACCAGGCGTAGAGCGGGACGCGGTCCATGGTCAGGCCGGTCGGGCGGAGGGCGAACACCGTGGTGGCGAGGCACACGGCGGCGAGCAGGATGGCCACGACGATCAGGCCGAACGAGGCGATCCAGAGGTTGACGCCCTCGGTCCGGCCGCCGCCGGGGCCACCGTTGATGGCGTAGGAGGCGACGAACAGGCCGGCGCCGACGAGGAACGCCCAGTACGAGGCGGCCGCGGCGCGGGGGAAGGCGATGGCGCGGGCGCCGACCTGGAGCGGCACGACGATCATCGCCACGCCGATCGTGAGCGGGAAGGCGACGAGGAACACACCGCCGAGCCGCATCAGGGTCCAGAACTGCACGACCGTGTCGTTGGCGAAGATCGAGACGGAATCGGTGGCGATGCCCTCGAAGGAGAAGAGCAGGCCGAGGGCGGCGACCACCGCACCCAGCACCAGGGCCGTGCCGACGTAGAGGCGGCCGATGACCTTGTGGTCCCCGGTGCCGAGCACGGCGGCGAAACCGGTGGGTTCCACCCGTTCGCCGAGGGGAGCCTCGGAGGCCGCGGCGACGGTCTCGGGAGCGGTGTCGATTACAGCCATGTGCGTGCTGACCTCACCACCGAAGCGCTCGCGTGCGGGCGCGTCGGCGTCTCGTGGTGAAACGGATCCGTACGGTTCGGGACACTACACAGTCGCCCTCCCGGCCAGGAAAAGCCGGGATGGTCGCGGCCATCTGCCAGGGAGATGATCGAGCCTTCGACCATCTGTCGCGTCGCTCCGGAGGTCACCGGTTCAGGCACCCGACAGGAGCTGGTCGACGGCCATCGCCCCGAACAGGAGCGTGACGTAGGTGATGCTGAACGTGAACACCTTCATGGCGTTCCTCGTGGTCGGGTCGCGGCGCAGGACGATCGTCAGCCAGGTGAACCCGGCCCCCAGCACGATCGCGGCACCGAGGTAGAGGGCCCCGAGGTCACCGACCCACCAGAACGCGAGGGAGCAGGCCCACACGGCGATCGTGTAGCGGAGGATCCGATCGGCGGTGTCGTCCAGGCTGGCGACCGACGGCAGCATCGGCACGTCGACCGAGGCGTAGTCGTCCTTGTACTTGATGGCGAGCGCCCAGAAGTGCGGCGGCGTCCAGAAGAACATGAGGGCGAAGAGCACGATCGGCGCCCATCCGAGGCTGTTCGTCACCGCCGACCATCCGATCAGCACCGGCGCCGCGCCGGCCGCGCCGCCGATGACGATGTTCTGGGTGGACGTGCGCTTCAACCACAGCGTGTAGACGAACACGTAGAAGAGGCACGCGCCGAGGGCGAGCACGGCGCTCAGCAGGTTGACCCAGTACCAGAGGTACGCGAACGCGAAGACCTCGAGGCCGATCGCGAAGGTCAGCGCGGCGCGGGGCGACATCACCCCGGTGACGAGCGGCCGACCCTTGGTCCGCTCCATGATCCGGTCGATGTCGCGGTCGACGTACATGTTGATGGCGTTGGCCCCGCCCGCCGACAAGGTGCCGCCGATGACGGTGTTGAGCATCAGCCAGCCCGACGGCATGCCGCGCTCGGCCACCACCATGGTCGGCACGGTGGTGATCAGCAGCAGTTCGATGATGCGCGGCTTGGTCAGCGCGACGTAGCCGGCGACACGAGTGCGCAGCGGGGCTCGGGACTGCTTGAGCACGGCCCCACCATAAGAGGCGGCACCCGTCCGGCCCCCATCCGGCGCAGCCGTCCCGGCCGGCGGGTGCGGGCGCCGACCCGGCATCGCCGCTTGGTGCCCGGGGTCGGCACGGCCGTAGCCTCCGAACGTGCTCGACCGCCTCCGCCGACCGGTGACACCCGCCGCGTACCGACGGATCGCGTGGGTCGCGCTCGCTCTCCTCGTGCTGATCGTGGTCACGGGCGCGGCGGTCCGGCTGACCGGCTCGGGACTCGGCTGCACCGACTGGCCGAACTGCACCGACGAACAGTTCGTGGCCCCGATGGAGCTGCACCCGATGGTGGAGTTCGTCAACCGGCTCGTCACCGGGTTGGTCTCCGCCGCGGTCGCGCTCGCCGTGCTCGGTTCGCTGCGCCGGGCGCCTCGCCGCCGGGACCTCACATGGCTCTCGCTCGGCCTCGTCGGGGGCGTCGTGGCCCAGATCCTCGTCGGCCGGATCGTCGTCGTCTCGCACCTGAACCCGTGGTGGGTGCAGACCCACATGGTCGTGTCGATGGTGCTGATCGCCGACGCGATCGTGCTCGCCCACCGTGCCGGGCTGCCCGACGACCGCCCGGTGCGCCCGGGCGTCACGCCCGCGCTGCTGCGATGGGGCTGGGTCCTCGTCGGCGCCGCGACCGTGGTGGTCCTCACCGGCACGCTCGTCACCGGCTCCGGCCCGCACAGCGGCCACAACGAGGACGACGTCACCCAGATCCGGCGCCTCCCCATCGCGGTCCACGACGCGGCCCGGATCCACGGCATCGCGATGATCGCGTTCCTCGCGGTCACGGTCTGGGTGCTGGTGCAGGTCCGACGGCACCATGCGAAGGGGCCACTGCGCACCGCCACCGACCTCCTCCTCACCCTGCTCGTGCTCCAGGCGACCCTGGGCTACGCGCAGTACTTCACGGGTGTGCCGCCGCTGCTCGTCGGGCTCCACGTCCTCGGCGCGTGCCTCGTCTGGTGCGCAACGCTCGCGGTGCTGCTGCGCATGCGATCGCCTCTGGAGTCGGTCGCCGGAACCGGGCCATCATGGAGCGGTGAGCCCGACGCCCGTGCTGTCCCCCGTGGAGACCTCGTCCCCGGACGTCGATGAGCACGTCGGCGAGGACCGCCCGTGGGTGGTGCTCGTGTGGAACGACCCGATCAACACCATGGAGTACGTCGCCCTCGTCTTCCAGAAGGTGTTCGGCTACGCGAAGGCGAAGGCCGAGGCGCTGATGCTCGACGTCCACAACAAGGGCCGCGCGGCGGTGTCGACCGGACCGCGGGACCAGGCCGAGGTGCACGTGTTCCGCCTCCAGGAGCACGGGCTGTGGGCGACGATGCAGCACGACGACGACTGATGCCGCTGTTCAGACCGCCGAACCCGGTGGTGCGCGCCGACGGCGACGACACCTACGAGATCGTGCTCGATCCCCGGTACCGGGCGATCCTCGACGACGCGTTGGAGGGGGTGGGCAGCCTGCTCGACGACCCCGACCAGCCCGGGATCGAGCGGCTCCTACCGACCACCTACCCCGACGACCCCGAGCGCGAGGCCGGCTACCGGCTGCTCGCCGGCGAGGAGCTGCGGACCTCGCACCAGGCCGCGATCGAGACCCTGCGCGAGGTGTTCGGATCGGGCTCGGCCAGCGGCGAACAGCTCTGGGCGGCGATCCGGGCGCTCAACTCGATCCGCCTCGTGACCGGCACCCTGCTCGGCATCGAGACCGAGGACGACGAGCCGGACCCCGACCTCGACCCCGACGAACCCGCCTACGGGATCTGGGCGCTCTACGACCTCTCGATGGTCGTCCAGCACCACATCATCCGAGTGCTCGAGGAGTGACCGCGGTGCGGCGGGTCAGCGGCAGGCGGCCCCGGCCCGAAGGATCGCGCTCTGCTGCTCCGCGGTCGGGTTGAAGTCGTCGCTCGTCAGCTCGGCGCCCGAGAAGATGTCCATCACCCCGTCGGCGTAGCAGCGGGCCTGGTCCTCGCGGAGGCCCTCGGTGATGCCCTGGGTGAAGATCTGGGTCCGGGTGACCGGGAGTTGGAGGAGCGCGACGTCGACGTCGCCCGCGAGGGCGTCCTCGCCCGGGTCGCACGACTGGAACGACACGGTGGTGCCCGATGCCGAGGCCGTTGCCGCGCCGCCCTTGAACTCGCCGACCCACTGCTGGAGCGCGGTCTCGAGCTCCGTCGTGTTCTGGGCGTCGCTCATCTGGGCCCGGGCGGACACGCACACCGCGCCGTCGAGCCGGTAGCTGCGCATGCCGTCGGCCTCGAGGCCGACGGTGGCGTGGTAGGCCGCCTTGGGGTCGATGCGGGAGGCGAGGAGGACGTACCAGAACACCGAGCCGAAGGTCTCGGTCTCGCTCCCGTCGATCTCCTCGGCCCCGTCGGGCAGCTCGACGGTGAGCGGGTCCCGGTTCACGGCCGGGTTCTCGAACGGGGACACGTCCACGGGGTCGAACATCGCGGCATCCGACGGCGGGTCCTCGAGCAGCGCGTCGATGCCGGCGTTGCCCTGCTGGGCGTCGGCCAGGTCGACCAGCACCGGGCCGAAGAAGTACGGCGCGGCGAACACCACCTGGAGCACCTGGGGCACGTCGGTGAGGCCCTCCTCGGCGTCGTCCGAGCTGGCCTGGGACTCCTTGTCGTACTCCTTGCGCTCCTTCGCGGTGAGGACGTCGTCGATGTAGAGGTTCTCGATGCGGGTCGCATCGCCCTCGCCGATGTCGCGGAGGTACGTGACGGAGTTGTCGTCGGTGTCGGAGATCCGGCTGAGGTCGAAGTGCTGGTCCTGCACCACGTGGGTGAGCTCGTGGACGAGGGTGACGCGCAGCGCCGGCGTCAGGTCGGTGCCCCGCACGTACACCTCCTTGGTGTCCGGGCTGTAGAAGGCGAGCGTGCCGCTGTCCGCGAGGTCCGACGTCGCCGCCTCCAGGTCGACCTCGCCCTCCACGAGCCCGAGGGCCCGCAGCATCGCGACCGTGTCGTCGAGCTGGGCCTGCTCCTCTTCGGACGTCTCGCTCTCGGCGCTCGACGTGTCACCCGACGATGCCGCGGTGTACTCCTCGGCGGTGAGGAAGTTGACCGTCACGGGGTGCTCGTACTCGAGACCCCGCTCCTTCTCCACGAACTTCGCGAGGTCGGCGACGCGGGAGTCCCATGCGTCGGGGTAGTCGGGGCCGCTCGAGCTCGTGACGACGTAGACCGCGCCGGCCACGAGGAGGGCGACGACGACGACCGCGATGCCGCGCATCCACACCGGTGCCCGGTCGACCACGGGACGCGGACGGGCCCCCGGCGGACGGGGCTGCTGCCACATCGCAGGCCCGCCCGGCGACTGGGGCCCCGTCGGCCACCCGCCACCGGGGGGCATGCCGCCAGGGGGCATGCCGCCGGGAGGCATCCCGCCGGGAGGCATCCCGCCGGGCAACGGCCCGCCCACGCGCGGCATCGCGGCCGGACTGCCGTACGCAGCGGGCGCCGCGGGGTACCCACCGACGTTGCCGGGTTGCGCTGCCGGCCGCGGCGGGACTGGGAGCGGGCCAGGCCCACCGATACCGGGCCCGCCGGCGGCATCGGGGACGCCCGGGACCGCGGGTGACGCGAACGGCGAGGACTCGGGGCTGGCGAACGGGTTCGCCGGAGCGGGCGCATCCGCGGGGGGTTCGAACGGGATCGCACCGCTGGAGGGGACGCCGGGAACGGCAGGCGCGCCGGGCTGCGGCGCGTCGCCGCCTCCCAGCGGCGGCTGCGGGAACCCGATGGGGGGAGGCGGCACATCGCTCGCCGCCGACGCAGGGGGCTGCGGGAAGCCCGTGGGCGGGTTCGGCCTGGGCGGCGAGGCCGGGTCGGGTCCGACCGACGGTCCGCCGGCGAAGGGGCCGGGCTCCCGGGGTGGCTCGGGCCACTCGTCGCTCACCAGGTTCCTCCGGATCGGGTCGGGTCCGCGATCGCCGCAGCTGCGACGGGACGCGAGGGGGACGTTCCGCACGGAACGCTGAAGTTCCTGTCGGCACGGGATCGCGCCGCGTTGAGCGATGGCATGACTCCCCCCAGTGGTCGCATAGGGGTCGAACCCTACAAGCCCATCCACCGCCGGGACGGCGCGTGCCGGCAGGTTCGCCGAGCGCAGTCACGGTCGCGAACGGGCTGGGGGCCGGCGAGAGGTCGACTGCTACCGTGACCGGGTCCCGGAGACGGGCAGGCCCCCATCGTCCAGCGGCCTAGGACGCCTCCCTTTCAAGGAGGTAACACGGGTTCGAATCCCGTTGGGGGTGCTGACAGGTGCGGGTCCGGGTCCGAGCTGAGGTGGCAACATGGCGTCCATGATCAGCGCCCGCGCACCTCAGATCCTGGGCGACCTCGATGTGTCGGCGCTCGTCGACATCTGCGTCCGCTACGGGATCGCTGAGCTCTCGGTCTTCGGGTCGGTCGCACGCGACGACGACCGGGCGGACAGCGACATCGACCTCCTGTACGTGTTGGCGCCGGGGCACCACCTGGGGTTCGGAATCAACGCGCTCGAGGACGACCTCGCGGCGCTGTTCGGACGCCCGATCGACCTCATCAGCAAGACCGCGCTCCACCGGCTCATCCGTGACGACGTCCTGGCCGAGGCCCGTCCGCTCTATGCAGCGTGATCTCCTGCTCCTGAGCGAGATCATCGGAGCGATCGAGCGGATCATCCAGATCGCCGGCGACGTCGACCTGGAATCACCAGAGCTGGACCGCGACCGCATCGACGCGCTCCTCTGGAACTTCACCGTGCTCGGCGAGGCCAGCAACCAGGTGTCCGACGACATCAAGACCGACCACGCAGACGTTCCGTGGTCCGACCCTGTTCGCCTTCGAAACCGCATCGTGCACGGCTACTGGAGCGTCGATCTCGACGTGCTCCTGGCCACGGCCCACAACGACCTGCCCGCCATGCTCCTGTCGATCCGAGCAGCACGCGAAGGCATCGAACCCTGACCATGAGGGGCGGGCGATCGGCGTGGGAAGTCGCGGGCGGGTGCCGGCGCGAAGCACTTGCCGGTCTGGCCGCCGGACATCCGATGATCGCGTACGACTATCAGCGGGCGTGGATCACCAACGGCGGCGCTCAGACGCTCGGCCCGTGGCTCATCGCCGTTGCTCATGCACTTCAGGTCGGACAACCGAAGACTGCGGTGCACGCAACCGACCTCGCGTTGAAGAACTGGATCGGTGACGAACCACGTCGATCAATCCTGCGCTACGTGCGCGGCGAAGTGATCCGACGGCACATGAGGGATCCCAAGACCGCTCAGCTCGACCTTGACGTCGCTGAGCACGACGCGCCCGCGTGGCTCCGTGGCTCTGCCGTACGAGCGGCGGCCGACTGCCGCGCAGAGGCCGTCGCCAGCCAAAAGCGAAAGCCGTCGGTCGGACCGGCGCCGACCTTTCACGCCGCCGACGACAGCCCCGACTGGAGGTCCGAGCCGGTCGAGCTCGACGGGCCTGTCGAGTATGAAGAACCCTTCGTCTGGAACGTTGTGTCAGCAATTCTTTGGACCGCCGACCCAAGAGTCCCTGCGAACCAGCGCTGGATCCGATGATCAAACACGCGTGGGCGGATGAACGCGGGCCACGTTCTCGCTGGTCAGCGGGTTCGAAAGAGACGTGATCGAAGCGCTCCGGGCACTGCTCGCCCAGCACCGCTCGGCCGAGGTGGACGCGTCCTACGCCGCCTACGACGAGCACCCGATCGACGAGCCGGACGAGTGGGGAGACCTCGCATCGTTCCGGGCCGCAGCAGCTGCCACGTGACCCCGACCCCGCGCCGAGGGGAGCTGTGGTGGTGCGAGCTACCGGAGATCGGCCGCCGGCCGGTGGTGGTGCTGTCGCGAGACGCAGCGATCCCCCGACTCGGCCGCACCCTCGTCGCGCCCTGCACCACCACGATTCGCAACCTCGCCAGCGAGGTCGTGCTGGAACCCGGCGACGATCCCGTGCCGCGCCGATCCGCGGTCAACCTGGATTCGATCGAGAGCGTCTCGAACGCGGTGCTGGTGGATCGCCTGGGGACGCTCAGCAGCGATCGGATGCACGAGATGTGCGCGGCGCTCGAGGTCGCCGTCGACTGCGCTCGCTGAGGCCGCGCGCCGGTGCGCCGACCTTCCGCGAACGCACAGGAAGCTCTCGATCGACTCCCAAGAAGCCCTCCTACGTTGACCCCGAACCTCTCGAGCGCAGCGTCCGCGGGCGCTGCCCCGACCCGGAGACAGCGCACGATGACCGACCACCCGACAGGCCGCCGACTCCGACCACGACTGGTCGCCGGACGGCTGGTGGCCGCGAGCGCCGCGGTGGCGTTGCTGGCCACCGGGTGCAGCGCCGGCAGCGACGACGGCAGCTCGGACACGAGTGCGTCCGCCGCCCAGAGCAGCACCGGCGGGTCGACCGTCGTCGAGGAGGCGCCGACCTCGGACGAGACGATCGCGCTCGGCAGCGACGACCTGGTCATCACCGAAGGCGGGAACTACACGCTCACCGGCGACAGCGACGCGGCGGTCGTGGTCGACACCACCGAGGACGTCACGTTGATCCTCGACGGGGCGCACATCGTGAGCGGGACCGGTGCCGCCGTCGAGGTGCAGGAGGCCGACAACGTCCTGATCTACCTGGCCGAGGGCAGCGAGAACACCCTCGAGGACGCCGGAACCCGTGACGACGCCGAGGTGAACGGCGCCGTCTACTCCACCGCCGACCTGTCGTTCGCCGGTGCCGGTTCGCTCACCGTCACCGCCAACTTCGAGGACGGCATCGTCACCAAGGACGACCTGGAGATCCGGTCCGGGACCATCGTCGTCGACGCCGTCGACGAGGGGATCCGGGGCCGGGACTCGATCACGATGACCGGCGGCGACATCGAGATCACCGCCGGGGACGACGGGTTCAAGACGACGAACTCCGAGACCCTCGAGAAGGGGGTCATCTCGATCAGCGGAGGGTCGCTCACGATCAGCGCGGGCGACGACGCCGTGAAGGCGGCGACGACGATCACGATCGACGGCGGCACGATCGACGTCCTCGACAGCGTGGAGGGCATCGAGGCCATCAACATCACGATCGATGACGGGAACGTCACCGTCAACGCATCCGACGACGGCATCAACGCGGTGGCCGGTGACATCGAGGGCGACGTGTTCATCGCCGTCAACGGTGGCGTCGTCGACGTCACGGTGGGATCCGGTGACACCGACGCCTTCGACGCCAACGGGTCGATCACCGTCACCGGCGGCGACATCACCGTGACCGCCCCGACCTCCTCGTTCGACTACGACACGACCGCCGAGATGACCGGCGGGACCATCACCGTCAACGGCGAGCAGTTGGACTCCATCCCGGCCGGCCACATGGGTGGCGGCGGGGGTGGCGGCGGAGGTCGGCCGGGACGCTGATCGGCGGGTGGGACCGCCGACCGACGGGCGAACGAACCTCAGCGGAGGCCGTTGCGTCGGGCGACCTCGCCGAGCCACTGCAACGACGGCTTCGGCGTGCGCTCGAAGGTGGTCCGGTCGACGGCGACGAGCCCGAACGTGACCCCGAACCCCGAGATCCACTCGAAGTTGTCGAGCAACGACCAGTGCAGGTACCCGCGGACGTCGATGCCGTCGGCGATGCAGCGCCGGAGCCCCTCCAGCCCCTCGGTCGTGGATCGGATGCGGAGCTCGTCGTCGTCGGTCGCGCACCCGTGCTCGGTCACGAGCACCGGCACCCCGGCGCGCGCCGCGGCCGCACGTACCGAGTGCTCGAGCGCGGGCGGGTACACCTCCCAGCCGGTCAGCATCGTCTCGGCACCGTCCGGGCGGGCGACGATGCCGTCGGGTCCGATCCGCTCGCGCGTGTAGGTCTGCACGCCGACGAAGTCGTCGCCGGCCGACACGTCGAGCCACACGCCCTGCGCGAGCTCGACCGCCTCGTCCCGACGGGCCTCACCACCGTCGACGGCCTGGACGTCGATGAGCGCCAGGGTCCACCCGACCTTCGCGTCGCCGGGCCCCGAACGGATCGCCTCCACCCCGCGACGGTGCGCGGCCGCCATCACCTCCACCGGCGCGCCCTGGAACGCCGGCATCGTCGCCGGGTACGTCTGGGCGGACCGTGCCCGGAGCTCCGCGATCCGGGCCCGCTCGGCCTCGGTCGGCCCGGGGTGCACGTCGCCACCGCCGACGCCACCGCCCACCGGCGCGACGCCGATGTGGCGCAGCGCGGCGGACAGGTTCGGCTCGTTGAGGGTGCACGCCCACTCGATCAGGTCGCCGACGTGACCGGCCGTCACCTCGCAGTAGCGGCCGAACCGCTCGGCCGCGTCGCCCGAGGTCCACCCGCCGCGGTCGGCGAACCAGCGGGGCGTGGAGAAGTGGTTGAAGCTGACCACCGGCGTCACGTCGCGCTCCCGGCACTCGCCGATCACCCGGCGGTAGTGGTCGAGGGCGGCACGGGAGATCCATCCGTCCTCGGGCTCGACGCGGGACCACTCGATCGAGAACCGGTAGGCACCGAGCCCGGCGTCGGCCACGAGCGCGACGTCCTCGGCGAAGCGGTGGTAGCTGTCGCAGGCGTCGCCGGACGGTTCGGCGAACACGGATCCCTCGGCCCACTCGGAACCCCACATGTCCGACGACAGGTTGCCGCCCTCGATCTGGTGACCGGCGGTCGAGGCGCCCCAGAGGAAGCCGTCGGGGAACGGCTCCGTGGCGGGCCGGGTGGTGGTCTCGGATCGGTCGTCGCACTGCACCACGCCATCATCGACCGAAGGAGACGACCTCGCCGGAACAGCGGCGCGGTCAGCGAGCCGATCGCCGACGCTGATCAGGCGTGGCGTCGGTCAGTACTCGCCCTTGATGACGAAGTACGAGCCCCGGATGGTGCCGGCCAACTTGGACTTCTGGCGGGCGAACTTGAACCGGTCGGCCAGCTCCTCGGGCACGTCCATCCCCTCCGAGAGCTTGAACCCGACGGCCCGCTTCCCGCCCTCGGCCAACGTGTACAGGACGTTGATGGCCAGACCGCTCTCGTAGAACACGTGGGTCCAGCGCACGCCGTCGACCTCGAAGTCGCTCGCCTCGAGGGGCTTCGAGCCGACGACGATGTCGCGCTCGTCCGCGAGGATGCGTCGCACCCGCTCGACCGCGTCCGGCGCATCGGCCGCCGGCTCGACGGTGAACGTGTGGTCGAACTTGTTCTTGAAGTACCGGGCCTCGTTGGCCCGGAGCCCGGCGAGCGCGTCGGCGACCGGCGACGACTCGAGGCCCTCCGTCGACACCGTCTTGAAGTCCACCTCGTGGGCCATGGTCACACTCCTCGCAGACGCACAGTTGGGGTCGGATCCCGACCGTGCCACGCCGTGCCACGTCGATCGATGCCGGGCGCACGGTCGGGATCCGACCCCAACTGTGCCGCGTTCAGGGGGTGCGGCGCGGGCGGGGGACGAGCTCGCCGGAGCAGTTGGGGCAGCGGTGGTCCATGGCGATCGCGCAGTCGGAGCAGAACGTGCACTCGTAGCTGCAGATCTGGGCCGAACCGTCGGCGGGGAGCGGCGCCTCGCACCGCTCGCAGATCGGTCGCATCTCCAACATGGTCCGTCCTCCCGGCTCGTGGCCCGTGGCGGGGTCGCCGGTCATGGCGGCCAGTCGATCCCGGCGTCGCGGGTCCACGCCCAGTGGAGCAGATCCCACCGCTCGGCGTGCACCGAGATCCGGGCGCGGAACTCGTCCCAGCAGCGCGCAGACTGCTCCGACCAACCCACCTCGGCGAGCGCCGGCAGCCGGGGGATCGTGCGCTCCTGGATCGTGGCCCGGTCCTCGACCAGCTCGGTCCACAGCGGACCCTCCACGCCGAGCACCTGCTCGTCCGGCACGCCGTCGAGGAGCGTGGCGGGATCCCAGTCGTAGACGTCGCGGGCCGACACCGTCCCGGCCCACGGGTTGCCCGGTCCGCCCTCGACGTGACAGATGTCGAGATAGGTGTGCGAGGCCGGCGACAGCACCAGGGACGCGCCCCGGCCGGCCGCGGCCACGGCCTTGGCCGGATCGAGCCAGTGCTGGGCGATGGTGCCGTCGGGGAGGTCGGCGGCGCCGATCTCCTCCCACCCGATCGGGACCTTCCCGTGGTCGACGACGATCCTCGACGCCCGGGCCACGTAGCGCCGGTAGTCCTCGTGCTCGGTGGCGTTCGACTCGTCGCCGCCGAGGTGGATCCAACGCCCCGGGGTGAGCGCGGCGAGCTCACGCACGACGTCGTCCCACCACTCGAAGGTGAACTCGTCGGTGACGCACAGGCTGCTGAAGCCGACCCGCACGCCGCGGTAGGCCTCGGGCGCCGATCCGTCGCCATTCAGGGCGGGGACGGCGTGGAGGGCGGCGTTGGTGTGGCCGGGGGTGTCGATCTCGGGGACGACGGTGACGCCGCGCCGCCGGGCGTACTCCACGATGCCCCGGTACTGCTCCTGGATGAACGAGCCGCCGGGACCACCACCCACCGCGCTCGCGCCACCGACCTCGGCCAGCTCCGGGTGGGCGCGGATCTCGATGCGCCAGCCCTGGTCGTCGCTCAGGTGGAGGTGGAGCCGGTTGAGCTTGTAGGCGGACAACAGGTCGACGAAGGCCTCGACGTCGTCGGGCCCGAAGAAGTGGCGGGCGACGTCCAACATGGCCCCGCGCCACGGGTAGCGGGGCGCATCGCGGACCACGCCGACCGGCAGGGCGAAGGACCTCTCGCCACCGCTCGGTCCGACCGCCTCGGCGGGAAGGGCCTGGAGCAGGGTTTGCACCGCCCAGACGAAGCCGTCGTGGGACCCGGCCCGCACCTCCACGCCGTCGTTCGTGATCGACAGCTCGTAGCCCTCCTCCCCCAGCGCATCCGGATCCGCCGGCCCGACGAAGGTGATCGACGGCCCGTCGGCCACGTCCCGCTCGGTGCGCACCGGGAGGTCGAGACCCGACGATGCACCGACCGCCGTGCGCAGCAGCGCGATCGCGTCGTCGGCCCGGCCGCCGGACGGGGCGACGACCACCGTGTCCGACCCGAGCACGAGCGTGCCGGTGCCGGGTTCGACGGAGGTCGGGGTCGGCACTAGCGAGGCGAAGGACCCGGCCACGACCGTCCCGGTCACCCGCCCGCCACTGCGGTGCCCCGGATCGTGGTGCGCACCAGCGCGCTCGCCTTGCGGGCGCTCTCACGGTCGCACCGCTCGATCGTGAACCCGGCCTCCTCGATCGTCGTCCGCGTGTCGCGGGTGAGCCGGCAGCCGCCCGCGACGCGCTTCCATGCCGGGTCGAACCGGTGCTGCCACCGGAGGCGGTCGGGGTGGTGATCGGCGGCCACGTGTTCGAGGAACACCAGCCGGCCGCCGGGCCTGAGGACCCGGTGGGCCTCGGCCAGCGCGGCCGCCGGGTCGGGCACCGTGCACAGCACCAGGGTGGCGACGACGTGGTCCACCGAGTCGTCGGCCAGGGTGAGGGATCCGGCCCGGTCGGTGCGGACGTCGGAGCCCGACGGCCCGAACCGACCGCCGACCCGGGCCCGACCGAGCTTGGCCTCGAGCTGGCGGCGCATGCCCGGATCGGGCTCGGTGAAGGTCACGTGATCGACCGTCTCCGGGTACACCTCGACGTTCACGCCGGTGCCGGACCCGATCTCGACGACGGTGCCGGTCAGCTCGCCGAGGAGCTCCTGCCGCCAGGTCCGGAACGACGCCTCCTCGGCGGGGGCGACGAGCCGGTCGTACACGGGGGCGAGCATCCAGGCCATCGCGCCGACGCTACCGCCGTGTCCCGGCGCCGGCTCGCGGTCCGACCGACCGCCCCGCCGGTACCGTCTCGTCCATGGCGACAGACGCGGTCACCGTCGAGGCGAGCGGCCGGGAGGTGCGCATCACCCACCCGGACAAGGTGTTCTTCTCGAAGGCCGGCGCCACCAAGCTCGACCTGGTCCGCTACTACCAGGCGGTCGGCGATCCGCTGCTGCGCACGATCCAGGGCCGGCCCACGTTGATGCAGCGCTTCCCCGACGGCGCGAGCGGCAAGTCGTTCTTCCAGAAGCGCGTGCCGAAGGGGACCCCGGACTGGATCGAGACCACGGAGCTCTCCACACCCAACGGCACGACCAGCAACGCGCTCGTCGTCGCCGACCTGGCCCATCTCCTCTGGGCGGTGAACATGGGTTGCCTCGGGTTCCACCCCTGGCCGTTCCACGCCGCGACGCCGGGCACCACCGACGAGCTGCGCGTCGATCTCGACCCGTCCCCGGGCATCGGCTTCGACCAGGTGCGAGAGGCGGCGATCGAGACCCGTTCGCTGCTGGCCGACGAGGGCATCACGTCCTACGTGAAGACGAGCGGCAGCCGGGGGCTGCACGTCTACGTGCACCTGGCGACCGGCTGGGACTCCTACGAGGTCCGCCAGGCCGCCGTCGCGCTCGCCCGGGAACTGGAGCGTCGTCGACCCGACCTGCTGACCGCGGCGTGGTGGAAGGAGGAGCGGGGCCCCCGGGTGTTCGTCGACTACAACCAGAACGCGCCGCACAAGACCGTGTTCGGTGCGTGGTGCGTGCGACCCCGCGTGGGCGGCCAGGTGTCGTGCCCGGTCCGGTGGGACGAGGTGCCCACGTTCGACCCCGAGGCGCTCACCCTCGACGTCGTCCCCGACCGCGTCGCCGCCGACGGCGACCCGTGGGAGCCGATGGGCGGCGACCCCCAGGACATCGGCCCGTTGCTCGCCCGGTACCGGAAGGACCTCGACGACGGCGTCCCCGACGCCCCCTGGCCCCCCGTCTACCCGAAGATGCCCCACGAACCCCCGAGGGTCGCCCCCAGCCGAGCCCGCCAGAACGACTGACACGGTCGGGGTCGGATCCCAACCGTGCCGTCACCGAGGGCGGAACAACCCCTACGACGAATGCACGGTTGGGATCCGACCCCGACCGTGCCGTCTCAGGCGCGGGATGCGGCGAGGCGTTCGGCGCGCTCGACGAGCGACGGGGCGCCCAGCTCCTGCGCGAGGGCAGGAAGGGCGTCGGTCGGGCCGGTCCAGCGCAGGTCGTCGAGGTCGGCGAAGGTCGGCGCGTCGTAGGCGATCGTGGCGATCGTCCGGAACAGGAGTGCCTCGTCGAAGCGGTCGGACAACGTGGTCGCCAGCTTGGCCGCACCCCGCACGGTCACGTCCCAGTCGGCCGCGTCGCGGGGGATCTCCTCCAGGTGTCCGTAGCGGTCGAGCACCGCCGCGGCCGACTTGGCGCCCCAGCCGGGCAGGCCGGGGAAGCCGTCGGCGGTGTCGCCGACCAGGCCGAGGTAGTCGGGGATCGACGCCGGTCCGACGCCGAACTTCTCCCGTACGCCCTCGGCGTCGACCAGGAGCTGCTTGCGCCGGTCGTACTGGAACACCTTCCCGGCCACGCACTGCCCGAGGTCCTTGTCGGGCGTGCAGATGAGCACCTGCTCGACCCGGTCGTCGGCCGCGGCGAGGCGCGACGCCGCGCCCAGCGCGTCGTCGGCCTCGAACTCGACCATGGCGAAGACGGTGAAGCCCGCCGCCTCCAGCAGGTCCTCGAGGAGCTGGAACTGGCCGAGGATCGCGGGCTCGACGCCGCTGCCGTCCTTGTAGCCGTCGTAGAGGTCGTTGCGGAACGACTCGATCACGTGGTCGGTGGCGATGCCGACGTGGGTGGCGCCGTCCTCGAGGAGGCCCAGCATCGACGAGGCCACGCCGCGGGCGGCAGCCACCTCCGTTCCGGCGTCGGTCAGGTGGGACGGCAGCGCGAAGTGGTAGCGGAAGAGCTCGTAGGTCCCGTCGACGAGGTGCACCTGCATGCGGCCCATCCTGGCCCACGCGGGCTTCGACCGCGCTGCGACCCCCGCCCCTTGAGCGCCCTTCGACTTCGCTCAGGAACCGCGAAGCGAGTCGAAGGGCAGCGTCGCGAGCGGAGCGAGGCCTTTCGACTGCACTCCGCTGCCCGCCCCTTGAGCGCCCTTCGACTTCGCTCGCTGGCGCTCGCTCTCGCTCAGGAACCGCGAAGCGAGTCGAAAGGCAGACACACGTCGAGCGGAACGAGGCCTTTCGACTGCACTCCGCTGGCGCTCCGTTCCGCTCAAGGAACAGCGTCGCGAGCGGAGGGAGTCGAAAGTGGTCAGCGCCAGGCGAACACGGGTTGCTCGTAGCCGTCGACCGGGGACGGGTCGCCGTCGAGGCCGAGCCGGCGGAACTGGAGCAGCACGGCGCCGGTCGGGGCGTGGACGAGGTCGCCGCCCAGCGCCACCTGCACGACCGGTCGCGGGCTCTCGGGGATGGTGACGAAGCGGGGCGAGTCCTCCCGGCACAGCTCGTGCAGACCGACCCGGTAGGCGGCCAGCACCTCGGCCGGCGACGGCGCCAGGTCGAGCCGGCCGCCACCCCAGACCACCACCGGGGTGATCAGGTAGCCCGAGCGCGTCGGATAGTCGTCGAGCAGGCCGAGCACGTGCTCCCGACCCAGCCGCACCCCGAGCTCCTCGTCGGTCTCGCGGAGCGCGGCGTCGATCGCGTCCTCCCCTGCGTCGAGCCGCCCGCCGGGCAGCGCCCACTGGGACGCGTGGGCGTTGAGTCCCGCCGAGCGACGGCAGAGCAGGAACGCCGCCCCGCCGGCGACGTCGGCCATGCGCCCGTCGAGGTCCTCGGTCCTGCCCGGGATCCGGTCGATGTCGCTCTGGGCCCACGGCGCGGGGTCGACCCGGTCCTCGCCGACGTCGGAGTCGACCAGCACCACGGCGACCGCGGCGTGGCGGCGGCCGTCGGCCGGGTGGGTGCGACGATCGTGGCCGGCCAGGTTGGTCAGCACCCGGTCCCGCAACGAGTCGTCGTAGGCCAGCAGCGGCGGGCGCATCAGGCGTCGTCCCCGCCGAGGTCGCCGACCGGGCTGACGGCCGGGACGACGCCGTCGGCGACGATCGCCCGGGCCAGCGGGGTGACGAGGGTGCGCAGCCGCTCGGCGTCGTCCGTGCCGAGGCGCTCGACCGGACCTGCGGCCAGCTCGTCGGTGCGAGCCTCGATCCCGGCCCGGAGGGCGCGGCCGGCTTCGGTCGCCCGACCCTCGTCGTCGACCAGCCCCCGACCGGCGAGGGCCGCCACCGACGCGTCCCACTCCTGGTCGGTCCAGCCCCGCGCGCCCTGGAGGCGGGCCCTCGTGATCGGGCCGACGGCCACGAAGAGGACGTGGGCGCCGAGGCCGTCGATGCCGTCGGCGAGCGTGGCCGCGACGTGCCCGTCGCCCCGGTGCTCGCGCAGCAGGGTGGCGGCGTGCCACAGCCGGCCGAGCGGATCGGACGGTCGGGCCACCGAGGTGAGCGCGCCGAAGAGCGGGCGACCGTCGGCCGGGAGGTCCGCGACCGCGGCCTCGGCCAGCGCCGCGGCCTCGGCGAGCGGATCGAGCGCGAGCCCGTGGTCGTCGACGACCCGCCGGAGCGTGGCGACGGCACCGTCGAGCCGGGCCCGCAGTGCCTCCTCGGGCGTCGCCAAGGTCCACACCTCGGGCACCGCCCGTTCCACCATCGAGGGCCGGAAGTTGAAGAACGTCGCCGTGACGAGTCCGGCCGGGGCCGGGCCGAGGGCGGCGGCGCGGGTGCCGAAGTACCCGCGCCAGAAGCCCCGGAGCCCGACGTCCTCGGTGGCGGCGCGGGCCTCGGGCGAGAAGTACGTGACGGCATGGATCGGCTCCAGACGCCACCACAGGCGGCACGCCTCGGAGGGCCGGGCCGACTCCGTCACCGCATCAACCTCCCACGAGCGCCAGGACCTGGTCGACGGTGGCGGTCCCGTCGAACACCACCTCACCGTCGCGCAGGGCGATGCTCCGATCCACCCGGTCGACGTAGGCCGGGTCGTGGGTGGCGACGAGGGTCGTGGCGCCGTCGGCGTGGACCTCGTCGAGGAGGTCGAGCAGGACCGCCTTGCCCGGCTGGTCGAGCCCGACGAACGGTTCGTCCACCAGCAGGAGCGAGAAGGGCCGGGCGATCGCGAGCACGATCGCCGTCTTCTGGCGGAGCCCGCGGCTGAACCGCGACGGCAGGTCGTCGACGCGATCGGTCAGGCCGAGCCGAGCGCACATCTCCTCGGCGTAGTCGTCGAACCCGTCGCCGCCGTGCAGCCGGGAGATGTACTCGACGTGCTCGCGCAGGGACAGGTCGTCGTAGAGGACCGGTTCGTCGGGGAGGTACGACGTGGTCGCCCGGGCCTCGACGTCGCCGAGGTCGAAGCCGTGGACCTCCAGGTCGCCCCCGCTCGGTTCGAGGAGCCCGGCGACCATGCGCAGGAAGGTCGACTTGCCCGACCCGTTGTGGCCGATGAGCGCCACCGACTGGCCCGACGGGATCACGAGCTCCAGCGGGTGCAGGGCGACGAGCTCGTCGTAGGTCTTGGTGAGGCCGTCGGCGGTGAGGGCGGGGGTGTTGGTCATGACGGTTCCTGATCTCGACGACGGCCGATCGGCTTGGCGCTGGTGCCGCCCTGCACGCCGGCGGCCGGCGGCGACGGGTTGGCCTTCGGTTTCGGCTTGGGCTTTGGCTTGGGCTTCGGGGTGCGCTCGGCGTTCGACCCGCCCGCGGCGTCGTCACCGTCGCCCTTCCTCGCCGCGTCGGCCGACGCGATGACCTCCTCGAGCGCGGCCTGCTCCCGGGCCTCGCGCTCGGCCGAGGCCCGCTCGGCCGCCTTGGTGGGCGACGCCTGCTCCATCGCATCGCGGAGGAAGGCGTGGATGCGGTCGTAGAACCGGGCCCACGCGGCCACCAGCACGATCAGCAGGATCATCGGAAGCGTCGCGAGCAGCGCGGCGGCCATCGGGGTCGCGCCGGTCTCGGTGACCGGACGGTCGAACGCGCCGCGCGCCGCGAGCAGGGGGAGGGTGCCGATGACGGCCAGTCCGGGCGGCCACGCCGTGCGGAAGACCGTGCGCGTGCCCGCGATCTCCGGCGTGGTGATCGCCAGGTTGTCGACGGGTTCGGGCGCCCCCTGGACGATGGACACGATCGCCCCGCACGCGGCCAACAGCGAAGCCACGACCCCGACGAGGAGCGCCTCACCCGGCGGGACGGCGGACGGCCCGGGGAGCAACGCCACCACGCCCGTGAGCAGACCGACGACGCCCGAGACCATGAACACGAGCGGCAGGTGCTGGAGGAACAGCAGGCCGCGCTCGAAGGGGAACGTGTCGGTGCGGCCGGGGTGGTCGACCTCCTGGCCCAGTGGCTCGGCGGCGTCGAGCGCGGCGAGCCACAGCGCGGGGCCGGCGACGAGGATCAACGGGGTGGTCCCGGCCCAGATGCCGCGGAACGCCAGGCCGGCCACGACGACCAGGGTGGCGATCCGGCCGATGCGACCGAGCGGCCAGCGCATCACGCTCCGGACGCCCCGCTGGAGCACCGGGTAGCGGGCGTGGCCGGCGCGGGCCGGGACCCACGGCCGCGATCGCGGGCGCTCCTGCGCGAGCTGCCGGCGGAGCACCAGCACGGTGCGGAGGTCCTGGAGCGTCACGGCGAACCGGAGCTGACCGACGAGCGCTGTGCGTCGTTCGGCGGACTCGAGCGACGTGCCGGCCACGGTCCGCATGCCGACCGCGACGAGGGCGACGGCGAGCACCACGCCCAGGACCGCCAACGGGTCGAAGTCCATGGGCCAGAGCGGGAGCCGGCCGACGATGGTCCCGGGCGCCGTGGGCGCCCGGCCGGCGATGTCGGCCACCGACCACGCCACCAGCGCGCCACCCCCGAAGGTCGCGACCCACGACGGCAGCTTCACCCCGGAGGCCACCAGCGCGCTCCCGAACGCGAGCATCGCGACGGTCGCACCGAACAGGGCGCCCGTGGCCATCCACTCGGCCTGGTTGCCCGGCAGCCGACGGAGCGCGAGCTGACCCAGACCGGCACCCACCGCGACGCCGACGAACAGGGCGAAGCGGAGCTGGCGCCACGCCGGACCCCGGAGCGCGACCCCGCGGTCGACCTGCGACAGGAGCACGTGGCGCACGTCGGGCCGCTCCAGCGCGAGCGGGCCGCCCCGGGCCCCGGACCGGAGGCCCACGAAGATCGCGAGCGCGGCCACCAGCCCGCACACGGCCGGTCCGTGGCGCAGCACGTCGGCCGCGGTGTCGGCATCCACCTGCCCGTCGCCGATGAAGGTCGACAGGAACACCAGCGCCACGACCGCGATGACGCCGGTGATGTACACCTGGTACATCGCGTCGATCCAGTGGATCTCCGCGACCCGTTGACGACGTCGGGCCCGGCGCAGGTCGCCGAGGGCGGCGATCGATTCGGCTCGGGTCATCGACACGGCGAGCGACGCTAACCCCGCGCAGGTCGCGACGTACAGGCGAGCGGCGACGTTTCGCCGGACGCCGCCGACGACGCCGGGTCCGACCCGCTCAGGCCCAGGAGACCTTCGACGACTCCAGCTCGAAGCGGGACAGGGCGACGAGGGCGAAGACCACCGCGAACAGCAGCAGCACGCCGATCGAGCCGGCCACGTCGGACACGGTGCCACCGTCCATCGTGACCATGCGGAACCCCCGCATCGCCCAGTAGGCCGGCGTGAACGGGGCGATGGCCTGGGCCCACCCCGGCATCAGCTCGACCGGGGCCATGGCGCCGCCGAGACCGCCGAGCACGAGGGTCCCGGCGTTGGTGATCGCGTTGAGCTGCATCACCGATCGGCACAGCGCCAGCAGCATGAACCCGAGGCACACCTCCATGACCGCCAGCGCGGCAGCCACCAGGAGGAACGCCGACCAGGTGCCGGTCAGCTCCAGGTCGAACAGGAGGACGCCGCCGCCGAGGAGCACGACGAGCTGCGCGGCCAGCGTGAGGATCGGCACGAGCGTCTTCCCGAGCAGCAGCTCCGGGGTCGACACGTCGGCCGACCGCAGGCGCTCCCAGGTGCCCCAGCCGTGCTCGCGGAAGGTCCAGAACCCGATGTTGCCGACCATGAACCCGCTGAACAGGACCGTGGCGCCGGGGACGACGAACGCCGATCCGGAGATGTCCTGGTCGGGGTGCTGGAGCTGGAGCGCGAGACCGAACGACTCCCGGCTGAACGCCATGAAGAACAGCGGTGCGATCGTCATCACGACGATGAACGAGAGGTCGGTGCCGAGCAGTCGCAGGTCGTTGCGACCGATCGCCGAGACACGGGACCAGCGGAGGCTCACGACCGCACCTCGTCGACCTTGCGGGCATCGGTCGTCTCCGCGTCGGACGTCTCGTCCCCGGGGGCGTAGGCCCGGCCGGTGACCCCGAGGAACACGGCCTCCAGGCTCGGACGGATCAGCTCGACCGACGCGAGCGTTCCGGCCAGCTCGCCGAGCGCCGCGAGCAGGACGGCGGCATCGGCGCCCGGACGCTCGCTCGGGGTCCGCACCACCGGGCCGATCACGGTGAGCGGACGCGGGCCGAGCAGGCGTTCGAGGAGGTGCCGGTCGGGCGGGTCACCCTCGAAGACGAGCTCGACCATGCCCGTGCCGTGCTGCTCGACCAGTTCGTCGAGGGGGCCGCGGGCCAGCATCCGGCCGCCGTCGAGGATCGCCACCGTCGCACCCAGGTCCTCGATCTCGGGCAGGTAGTGGGTCGAGTAGAGCACCGCGCACCCCTCCTGTCGGGCCAGTTCCCGGATGGAGGTCAGGAGCCGCGCCCGTGTGGCGATGTCCACCCCGGTCGTCGGTTCGTCGAGCATCAGCAACCGGGGTCGGTGCAGCATCGCCATGGCGGTGTGGAGCCGTCGCTTCTCGCCACCGCTGAGGAACCGGGCCTTGCGGTCGAGCAGGTCGTCGAGCTCCAGGACCTCGGCGATCTCGCCGATGCGCCGCCGCACCTCGCGCTTGGACATGCCCGCCAGCCCACCCATCAGTTCGAGGTTGGCCCGGACCTTGAGCGTGGGGTAGATCGCCGTCTCCTGGCCGGCCAGGCCGACGAGGCCACGGGTGCGCCGGTCGGTCGCCACGTCGAGCCCGTCGACGGTGACCGTGCCGCGGTCGGCGCCGCGGAGGCCGGCGATGATCGAGACGAGGGTGGTCTTGCCGGCGCCGTTGGGCCCGAGGAGTCCGCAGATCTCACCGGGCGCGATGTCGAGATCGACCCCGTCCAGGGCCACATGATCGCCGTATCGCTTGGTCACCGCCGCGACACGTAGTAGCAGCGCGCTCACGGACAGGGAGCATGGCAGAAACAGGCGCGACGTGCGGGCATGGGCGCGCATTTTCTCCACCGGACCGCACCCGCCCTGGTCACCGGACGACCGGTTGGGCAACCGGCCTCGACGGCACCAAGATGGGCCCATGTTCACCCACATCGATCACGTCGGCATCGCCGTGCCGGACCTCGACGAGGCGCTGAAGTTCTACGCCGAGACCTTCGACCTCCGCTCGGTCCACGAGGAGGTCAACGAGGAGCAGGGCGTCCGCGAGGCGATGCTCGAGGTCGGCGACTCCGGGAGCTGCATCCAGCTGCTGGCACCGCTCACCCCGGAGTCCACCATCGGGAAGTTCCTCGACAAGTCGGGCCCCGGCATCCAGCAGATGGCGTACCGGGTCGAGGACATCGACGCCGTCTGCGCCACCCTGCGCGAGCGCGGCGTCCGCCTCCTCTACGAGGAGCCGAAGAACGGCACCGCCGGGTCGCGGGTGAACTTCATCCACCCGAAGGACGCGGGCGGCGTCCTCGTCGAGCTCGTCGAACCCGGCTCCGACCCCCACTGACCTCGAGCTGGCCGGCTCCTCTGGTCAGGGTTGGACGAGCTGGATGAGGGTGCCGGGCTGGTCCGGCGGGTGGACGTACGCGGTCAGCGAGCCCGACGGGCCGGGCGTCGGCACCTCGTCGACCAGCTCGTAGCCCCGGGCGGCGAGCTGGTCGAGCGCCGCCGCGCAGTCGTCCACGGTGAAGCCGATGTGGTTGATCCCCGACGCCTGATCGTCGAGGAACTCGACCAGCCAGGAGTCGTCGTCGATCGGCGCCATCAGCTGCAGGCGTGACCCGCCGACCGTGAGGATCGCCACCTCGACACCCTCGTCGGCGACCGTCTCGCGGTGGTCGACGGTGACGCCGAACGTGTCGCGGTACTCGGCCAGCGCGTCGTCGAGGTCGGCCACGGCGATGGCGACGTGGTGCACCTCGCGCAGCTCGATCGGCTCGAGCTCGACCTCGTCCTCCTCGACCCCGTCGTCGCCGTCGTCGCCGTCGAGCGCCTCGCCGGCGTCGTCGCGCTCGACGTCGAGCAGGTCGTCGTTCTCGAACGGGTTCCTCGCCTGCACACCCATGGGGACGCTCCTTCTGCGCAAAACCAGCGATCTGGCGTAGATCCTGGTGGATCACCCACCAGGATCTACGCCAGATCGGAAAAGGGAGGGAAGTCGGCGCTCAGAGCTCGCCGCGGTCGTGGCGCTGGAACAGGGTGATCTTGTCCTCGCCGATCTTCTCGCGGAGCTCGGCGTCGTCGATGCCGAGGCCCTTCTCGGGGGCCAGGCAGAGCACGCCGGCCTTGCCCTCGATCTCGTTCTTGTGCACGGCCAGGGCCGCGGCGCCGGTCTCCTCCAGCGCGTAGGTGCGGCTCAGCAGCGGCTGCACCTTGCCCTCGCAGATGAGCTGGTTGGCGTTCCAGGCCTCCTGGTAGTTCGCGAAGTGCGAGGAGACGATCCGCTTGAGCTTCATCCAGAGGTGGCGGTTGTCGTACTCGATCATGTAGCCGGAGGTGGCGGCGCAGGTGATGATCTTGCCGCCGCGGGCCGCGGCGAACACCGAGGCGCCGAAGGTCGACCGGCCCGGGTGCTCGAAGACGGTGTCGACGTCGCGGCCGATGAGGCCGCGGATGTCCTTGCCGAGCCGCCGCCACTCCTTCTCGTCCTGGGTGTGCTCGTCCTTCCAGAACTGGTAGCCGGCCGCCTTGCGGTCGATGACGTGCTCGCAGCCCATCTCGTTCAGGATCTTGGCCCGCTCGGGCGACGACACCACGCCGACGGGGGTGCCGCCGCCGTTGAGGACGTACTGCACCGCGTAGCCGCCGATGCCACCGGTGGCGCCCCAGATGAGGACCGCCTCGCCCTGCTTCAGGTCACCGGCGTGCTTGGAGACGATCATGCGGTACGAGGTCGAGTTGCACAGCGCGTTGCACGCCGCCTCCTCCCAGGTGAGGTGGGTCGGCTTGGGCATGAGCTGGTTGGCCTTCACGAGGGCCAGGTCGGCGAGGCCGCCGAAGTTGGTCTCGAAGCCCCAGATGCGCTGGTTGGCGGCGAGCATCGAGTCGTCGTGCGCCGAGGGGTCCTGGTCGTCGAGGTGGTTGCAGTGGACGGTGACCCGATCGCCCGGCTTCCAGTTGCGAACCGCCGAGCCGACCCGCACGACCACGCCCGAGGCGTCGGAACCGACGATGTGGTACGGCAGCGCGTGCCGGGCACCCCACACGCTCTCCTTGCCGAGGCGGTCGAGGAACCCGAACGTCGGGAGCGGCTCGAAGATCGAGGTCCACACCGTGTTGAAGTTGATCGCCGAGGCCATGACGGCCACGTAGACCTCGTCGGGGGCGAGCTCCGGGGTGGCCACCTCGTCGACGTGCAGCGACTGGCGGGGATCCTTGTCCTCCGATGCCACCCCCTCCCACATGGTCTGCTCGTCCCGCTTCACGAAGGCGGCCCGGTAGGACTCGGGGATGTCGAGGTTCGCGAGGTCGTCGCCGGATGCACCGGCCTGGATGGCGTCGAGGATGGCCTGCATGGGCGCGCATCCTAGGTGGAGGGCCCCGAAGGGGTTCCATCCACCGGACCGTCCGGCGGCCGTCCGGACGCTCAACACCGCACGGGTTCGCGCCGATAGGCTCCCGCCACAGTTCGCGTCGGAAGCCACACGACCATGCCGTTCACCCCAGAGGAGATCGCCGATCGGACGTTCCTCGTCGGCCTCCGCGGCTACGACAAGGACGAGGTCCGGTCCTTCCTGCGAACGGTCGCCGACGGCTACCGCGAGGCGCTCGATGCCGCGACCTCCGCCTCGACCGAGGTGGAGGCGGCCGAGCAGCGGGCGTCGGACGCCGAGCGCCGCGCCTCCGACGCCGAGGCGCAGGCCGCGGACGCGCGGGCAGAGGCCGAGGCCGCCGCGGCGACGTGGACCGACGGCGAGGCCGCGTCAGGCACCGCCGACAACGGTGCGGTGGGCGACCGGTCCGGGGCCACCGAGGCCGCCACCGGCGCGACGCCCGACTGGGAGAACGTCGGCCAGGAGATCGCCACCGTGCTGCGCACCGCGCACGAGCAGGCGGCCACCCTGCGCGACGACGCGGCCAAGGAGGCCGCTGAGGTGCGGGCCAAGGCCGACGCCGACGCCCAGGCCACCCGCGAGGCCGCCGACCAGGACCGCGCCGAGTCGCAACGCGCACTCGCCGGCGCGCAGGAGCAGGCCCTCGGGCTGGTCGCCGACGCGCAGGAGCGGGTCGACGCGATGCTCGCCTCGTCGAAGGAGCGGGCCAAGGCCGAGGCCGAGGCCTCGGTGGCCGACCTCACCAAGCAGATCGAGACGCTCACCGTGGCCCGTGAGCACGCGGCCGCCGCGCTGGCCGACGTGCGCTCCAGGGTGGACGACGCGCTGGCGACCGCCGGCGGGCCCGACGTGCCGGCCGACGACGACGGTCGCCCCGCGTCCGACGTCGCCTGACGCGCTCCGGAGCACCGGCGAACGGCCCGCGCGCCGGACCGGTCCCGCGCTTCCGCCAGCTCGGATGGGCGGTGACCGGTGGGTCATCGGTACGCTGATCCGAAACCCGTCCGCCACTCACGTAGGGGAACTTCAATGGCTGGATCCGTGATCGTCGCCGGCGCTCGTACGCCGGTCGGAAAGCTGTCGGGCGCCCTGTCCGGGTTCAGCGCCGCCGACCTCGGCGGGTTCGCCATCGAGGCCGCGCTGAAGCGGGCGGGCGTGACCCCCGAACAGGTCGAGTACGTCTTCATGGGCCACGTGCTCCAGGCCGGTGCCGGTCAGATCACCGCCCGCCAGGCCGCCGTCAAGGCCGGCATCAGCATGGGCGTGCCCGCCACCACCGTGAACAAGGTCTGCCCGTCGGGCATGCATTCCATCTACCTGGCCGACCTCATGATCCAGGCCGGCGAGGCCGACGTCGTCGTCGCCGGTGGCATGGAGTCGATGAGCCAGGCCCCGTACCTGCTCCCCGGCGCCCGCACCGGCTACCGCCTCGGCGATCAGAAGGTCGTCGACTCGATGATGTACGACGGCCTCTGGGACCAGTTCGACCACATGGCCATGGGCGCCAGCACCGAGTCCTACTGCGGCAAGGAGGCGAAGGGCATCTCCCGCGAGGAGCAGGACGACTTCGCCGCCAAGTCGCACCAGCGGGCCGCCGCCGCGGCGAAGAACGGGCTGTACGAGAACGAGATCGTCTCCGTCGAGGTCCCGCAGCGCAAGGGCGACCCGATCGTCGTGACCGACGACGAGGGCGTCCGTGGCGACACCACCGCCGAGAGCCTGTCGAAGCTGCGCCCCGCGTTCGACAAGGAGGGCACGATCACCGCCGGCAACGCCAGCCAGATCTCCGACGGCGGTGCGGCCCTCATCGTGATGTCGAAGGCGAAGGCCGAGGCGCTGGGGGTGACCCCGCTCGCCGAGATCGTCGGCTACGGCCAGGTGGCCGGGCCCGACGCCTCGCTGCTGCACCAGCCGTCCAGCGCGATCGACAAGGCGCTCGCCCGGGCCGGCAAGTCGGTCTCGGACATCGACCTGTTCGAGCTCAACGAGGCGTTCGCCGCCGTCGGCATCGCCTCGATGCGCGACCTCGGCATCACCGACGAGGTCACCAACGTGAACGGTGGCGCCATCTCGATCGGCCACCCGCTCGGCATGTCCGGCGCCCGGGTCACCCTCACGCTCGCCCTCGAGCTCGCCCGTCGTGGCGGTGGGCTCGGCGCGGCCGCCCTCTGCGGTGGCGGCGGCCAGGGCGACGCGATCCTGCTCCAGGTCGCCGGCTGATCCGGCGGGCGCCGGGCCCCGGCCCGGTGCCGCCGAACTTTTTCGACATTCGTCGTTTGAGACGGGGGACGGTGGGATACACCGTCCCCCGTTCGCGTTCACGGCGGAACGCCACAAAGATCTCGTTGTCACGAAACCGCAACAACGGTAACGTGACCGCAATACTTCGTCGAGTTTCCCTCCCCCCCGACACTCGACGAAGGCACCGAAGCACCGGCTCCTCGTGAGCCGGTGCTTCGGCCGTTTTCACCCCTCTGACCAGGGCCGCGGTGTTTCCCCTGTGGTTCTGCACCAGTTGCGGTGCAGAACCACAGGGGAAACACCGCGGGTGGGTCAGAGGGCGCGGCGGCCCTCGATGGCCCGGCCGAGCGTGACCTCGTCGGCGTACTCGAGGTCGCCGCCCACCGGGAGCCCGCTGGCGATGCGGGTGACGGTGATGCCGAGCGGCGCCAGCAGCCGACCCACGTACATCGCGGTGGCCTCGCCCTCGATGTTGGGGTTCGTGCACAGGATCACCTCGGTGACCCCCTCCGGATCGAGGCGCGCCAGCAGCTCCTTCACCCGCAGCTGGTCGGGGCCGATGCCCTCGATCGGACTGATCGCGCCCTGCAGCACGTGGTACCGCCCCTTGAACTCGCCGGTCTTCTCGACGGCGACGAGATCCTTGGCCTCCTCGACGACGCACAGCACCGACGCGTCACGCCGGTCGTCCGAGCAGATCCCGCACAGCTCGCCCTCGGACAGGTTGAAGCACCGCTGGCACCAGGCCACCCGGGCCTTCGCCTCGTCGATCGCCCGTGCCAGCCGGTGGGCGTCCTCCTTCGGCACCTTCAACAGGTGGAAGGCGATGCGCTGGGCCGACTTGGGCCCGACGCCGGGCAGGCGGCCGAGCTCGTCGATGAGGTCCTGGACCGGACCGGCGTAGGTCCCGGCCACGTCAGCGCCGGCTCATCCGCCGAAGAGGCCGGAGATGTCGAGCCCGCCGAGACCGATCGACTCGGACTGCAACGAGTTGACCCGCTCCACGGCGTCGCGCAGCGCGGCGAGGACGAGGTCCTGCAACATGTCGACGTCGTCGGGGTCGACCGCGGCCGGGTCGATCACGACCGAGCGGGGCTCCATGGCGCCGGTGACGACGATGCGCACCGCTCCTCCGCCGGCGACGCCCTCGACCTCGGTGGCCGCCGCCTGCTGCTGCGCGGCCAGCATCTGCGCCTGCACGTTCGACGCCTGCTCCATGAGCGCCCCGAAGTCGAGGCCCCCTCCGCCGAGGAGATCGGCCAGCGGGTCGACGTCGACGTCGTCGACGTCCTCGTCGACCGGTGCGGGGACGATGCCGTCGGGGGTCAGGCGTTCGTCGTCGGTTCCCACGGGTCCTCCTCGTTTCGGTGCGGCGCCGTGGGGCGCCGCGGTGGCTCCGAGCCTACGGACTCCGCCCGGGTCGCGGTGACCCGACGCGGCCTACCGCTCGCCCTCGACCAGTTCGGCGCCCGGGAACGCCTCGGTCAACGCCTGGAGCCCGCCGGCGGGTGCATCGGGCGCGTCGTCGAGGTCGTGCACGTCCGCCCCGTCGAGCACGTCCTCGTGCGACTCCGGCCCGGGGTCGGGTCGGCCCCGGCCTCCCGAGTCACCACCCGCGGGCCGGTCGGGCTCGGCCCCGGGATCATCGTCGACGACGAGGCGGAGGGTGATCGTCGAGCCCACCGCGTCGGACAGCGCCTGCTCGACCTCCGGGCGCTTGCGCTCGCACTTCTGGCGGTGGACGTCGTTGGGGAGCGCCAGCACCGCCGTGGTGCCGTCGAGCCCGGTGAACCGGCCGACGTTGAACATCGCCTTGGCCAGGCCCCCCAGGGTCGGCAGGACGGCGTCGACCCACGTGGCCTCGAGCCGTTCGAGGTCGAGCGGGCCGCCCGACGGCGCCGGAGGGGCCGGCTCGGGATCACCGCTCGGCGGCGACGCCGGTGCCGACGACGGAGGCGCGGAAGCCGGAACCTCGGGTGCCGGCCGGGACGGGCCGGGCGGTGGG
>JAHBSO010000005.1 GCA_019639075.1 Actinomycetota bacterium
CCGCTAGATCCTCCACTTCTCCTGGACCCGACCCGGGTCGAACCACCTAGTTCCGGGCTGCGCCGGGAGCACCACCACGGACTCCAGGAAGCGGCCGATGATGGCGCGCCGCTCGTCCAAGTTCATGTTGACCCAAGCGGTTCCCAGCTCTGATGGAGCGATGCCGAAGTCGACCGGGACGGGGAGGTCCGCCAGAGCCGACGTCAGCCTTCCGCGCTCGGCGTCGAGTACCTCGCGTGCGGCCTTCCAGTCGGCTGACGACAGACCACCAGCGGCCCAGGTTCCGGCGAGCTCGGCCGACCGGGATTCGAGCGCTGCGAGGTCGGCGACGATCTGCTCCCGATCATCGGTTCCACCCTTCGCGAGTGCGGCCAGGAAGTCGGGTTGTGCCAGCTTGTCGAGGAGGAGCTCGGAGACGTAGTTCTCGAGGTCGGCGGCCAAGATCCCGATGCCGGCGCAGCCGCCACGCTCACGAGGGGGACAGAGGTAGGAGGGTTGCCGTCCACCAGCGCGAGACCTTCGTTGCTGAGCGACCAGCGCGGCACCGCATCGGCCACATCGGGCGACACCGCCGGTCAGTAGGTACCGACGACCGGACCGCTGCCGACGTCGGGAGGATCGGTGGTACGTCGTGCCGTCGGGTCGAGACACGTTCACGGGACCGTCCAGAACGGCGCACACCTGACGCCACATCGACACCGGGAGGATCGGCGTCCAGGTGCCTTCACCGACGACCTCGCCGCGGTGCACGCGCAGGCCGGCGAGGGTGGGGCGGGTGACTGTGGAGCGGACCGTCGTCGCGGCCCAGCGGCCACCGCGGGCAGTAGGGACACCGCGCTCGGAGAGGTCGGCGGCGATGCGTGTGAGCGACCAGCCGGCGAGGACTCGGTCCGCCATCTCGCGGATGACGTCGGCCTCGGCCTCGTTGACGATGAGCACCTTCCTGCCGTTGTCGTCGGTGGAGCGGTCGTACCCGTAGGACGGTCCGCCAGGCGGACGTCCCTCGGCGGCGAGGGTGTCGAGTCGCTCGACCACGCGAGCGCGTAGCCGCTCTACTTCCTCGGCGTCGACGGCGGCCAGGATTCGACCGACGAGGCGGGAGCCGCGGACAGGGATCGGCGACCCGCGGTAGGCGTGGACCTCCTCGATACCGGCGAGCGAGAGGGTGACGAGCGCCTCCTCCCACTCCGCCGGTTGGCGCGTGAACCTCGACTGCTCGGCGACGACCACGCCGTCGACCTCACCGCGGCGGACGGCGTCGAGGAGAGCGTGGTAACCGGGTCGGTGGGTCCCCGGATCGGCGGCGGAAAGGTCGTTGTCGGCGTAGTGGACGACGGTGGCGTCGGGCCACGTCTTCGCGGCGTACGCGGTTGCCTTCTTCCGCTGCTGCTCGGTCCCTTCGGCTCGGCCGTCGGCGTCTCGGCTGATCCGTGCGTAGGTGGCAATCGTGACCATGACCGACAAGGTACTACCTAAACAAGACCTCAGTCGGGCCGTTGATCATGATCTCCCACACGTCGTCGTCGGCGAGGAGGGGAGCGAGCGGGCCGTAGCCGGTGAGGTTGCGCAGGGCCCGGTCGACGATCCGGTCGGGCTCGGCGAGGTCGAACGCGCGGATCCCGCGCTTGTGGTCGACGGACCACTGCTCGACCGTCTCGCGCACCAGCCCGGCCAGCGCGTCCGGGTCGTCGTCGGCGTCGAGCGCGAGCTCGCGGGCGCGGGTCTGCACGATCCGCTCGATCTCCTCGAGGGGCGACGGCTCGGTCACGATCCGGCCTCCGCGTCGGGCAGCTCCGTGTCGGACCAGTGGCCGAGCTCGCCGGGCCGGATCGGGACGGGATCGGTCGCTTCGCTCGCGGGCTCGTCCCTGGCCCCGAGGCGGTCGAGCAGCTCGAGCACGGCCCGGCCGGGAGGATCGGCGACCGCGGACGGGAAGCGTCCGAGGTCCCGGTGCACCGCCTCGATCCCGCGGCGCTCGGGCACGTACACCGGACCGACGTGCGGGTCGGGACGATCGGCCGCGCCGGCGAGGTCGGCGACGACCCGGGTGATCTCGCTGCGGGCCCGGGCCGTGCGGGGCGCCCGGTTGACCACGACGAGGATGCGCTCGCCGGGTACGCCGAAGGTCCGGAGCTCGTCGAGCAGGCCGACGACGCCGTGGATGCCGGTGATCGTGGGCGTGGCGACGGCGACGACCACGTCGGCCGACGCGACGACCGTCCTGGCCATGAGGTTGCGATCCTGGAGGTCGAAGGATCCCGTCTCGGCCTCGCCCTCGAGGTCGTCGTCGACGTCGGCGACGAGGATGCGCGCCGAGCGGCGGAGCCCGTCGAGCGCGGCCTCGAACGCCCTCGGCCGGACCGACGCCCAGTCCCGCGGCTTGCGGAGGCCCAGCAGGAGTCGGTAGCGGCGGGGGGCGACGTCGAAGCACGTGGCCCGCACCTGCTCCGGCGTCGGCCGACCCGTGCGGTGGGCCTCCACCAGCTCCTGGACCCCGGGGACGACGTCCCGTGCGTCGTGCAGCAGCGCCTGGTGGGCCCGCCGGCACAGGTCGGCGAGGAGCGCGTCCCCGCCGTGGCGAGGATCGTCGGCCAGCCGCTGGGTCAGCGCGGCGGCGACGGTGGAGCCACCGACCCCCGGACGGCCGGTGACCGCGACGAGCCGGCCCCGCCAGGCCGGGAGGACGTGGAGGCCGGACGGCCCCGGAGGCTCGGGGGCGTCGTGGAGCGGGTCGATCGGGCGGGCGTGCTCGACCAGCACCCCGAGGAGCCCGGCGCGGTCGAACCCTTCGGGCAGGGTGGCGACCGCGCCCAGCGCCTCCCAGTCGCGCCCGTCACCGGCCGTGGGGACCACGACCACCGCGATGCCCGCCGCGGCCAGACCGGCGAGCAGGTCCCGGTCGACCGCGGGCAACCGACCGTCGACGAGGGCGGCGGAGAACGTGCGCCCGCCGGCGGCCCGGGCCCGGACCTCGTCGGCGCCGACGCACTTGACGTACTCGACCGGGATCGATCCCATGGTCGACCACCGGGACACCTCGGTCGACCACTCCGAGCGGACGTGGGCGAAGCCGAGGACGACGTAGCGGTCGTCGGTCACCGGTCGCCCCCGTCCTCGTCGTCTCCGGGCGCGTCGTCGACCGGGCGGTTGCGGCGCACGACGGTGACGTCGGCCGACCGGATCGCCGACACCGCGTCGGCCACCGTCGCCGGGTCGTCGCCGGCCACCGTGAGGGTCTGGGTGCCGATCCCGCCGCCGAGGCCACCGTCGTCGCCGTCGTCGACGTGGAGCACGGTGACGTCGACCAGCACCCGCTCGGTCCCGTCGTCGTCGGTCGCGTAGACGTCGATGCGGTCGCCGGTGCCGAGGGTGCCGGCGACGGCCCACGCCGGGTCGATCGAGAACGAGAGCTCGAGGGCGGCCGAGCTGCGCTGGTCGACGACGACCGACGACGACTGCACGAGCTCGCCGGGCCCGAGCGGACCGCGGGTGACGGCGCCGACGAGGTCGCTCGGGTCCCCGAACACCTTCGACCGCAGGCGGTGGGGGAGGTCGGCCTCGGCGAGGGCGAGGTCGTCGGCCGACAGCTCGACCCCGGGGGCGACGGGGCGGACGGCGACGACGTAGGTCTGTGCCTCGGTCCCGCGGTCGCCGGTGGCGGCCACCCACGTGCCCATGGCCGCGACGGCCACGAGCAGGCCGCCGAGCGCGGCCCGGCTGCTGGGCAGGCCACGGGGCGGTCCGAGGGTCCGGGTGGCCGGCGGTCGGGCATCTGGCGGGGTGGGGGGCGCGGGCACGGATGCTCCTGGTATCTGGGTCGCGTGTCGTGTGCGCAGCGGAAACCGTGGGAAACGCCATGAAAGGGACGTGCGCCCGGGGGTGCCGGGTGGGTGAGGGCGCGGCGTGCCGCCTGCATCGCCGAGGTCCGCCGGTTGTGCTGCCCGGGCAGTATGGACCCCCGAGCCGGCCGCCAAACCTCCGATTTCGGACGGGTGGTGGCCGGGTCGCGGCGGTGCCGCCGTCGGAATGTGGTCCAGCGCCCATGAAAAAGCGTGAGGTACTAGGCTCCGCAACCATGGCCACCCCGATCACCTGGCTCAGCACCGCTGACGCCGCGAAGTACCTCGGCATCACGCCGAGGACGCTCTACCGCTTCATCGACGAAGGGCACATCCCGGGCTACCGCTTCGGCCGGGTCATCCGCCTCAAGCAGGACGACGTCGACTCGTTCATCGAGAACAGCCGCATCACCCCGGGCACGCTCGACCACCTCTACCCCGAGGTCGTCGGCGACACCCGCGCCTGACCCCAGGTCAGATCAGCGCCACGTCGTTGATCGCCGCCAGCGCGACGTAGCAGTCGCTGCCCGTCCCTCCCCGGACCGTCGCCAGGTCCCGACCCGCGGCTCGCAGTCGGCCGGGGACCCGGTCGCCGCCCACCGTGTAGATCGCCACCGTCGGTCGATCGATCGCCAGCTCGACCAGCAGCGCGTGCAGGGTCGCGGTCCGGCGATCGCGCCGGTCCCCGTCGGTGGAGCGCGCCCCCGGTTCCGGGCGGATCCCGGTGACGGCCGCCAGCGGGACGTAGGTCAGGTCGCCCCCGGGACCGACGAGGCCGAGGTGGTCGGCCCCGAGCGACCGGACCGTCCCCCGCAGGAGGCGACCGGCCCGGGTGTGCAGCGCGACCGGTGCCCGCCGCTCGGCCAGGTCGACGAGGACGCCGGCGAAGGTGCCCTCCTCGCCGGCCTGGGCGAGCAGCGACCGCTGCCGCCGTCGGGCCGACGCGGCCTCCTCGGCCCGGGTCCGGTCGGTGAGCTCGCGGAGCTCGCGGTCGTTCGGTGGCGCCATGGCCGCAGCATGGCCGGCGTGCCCCGCGGTCAAACCGTCTCACCGCCGGAGCCGGGTGGAGCGGTACGATTGCGGCGCTCCCACCGAAAGCCCGTCCTTGACCACCACGCAAGTCACCATCCACGTCCCCGGCAACCACCTCATGGGCCCGCTGCTGGGGGAGCGCGACGAGTCGCTCCGCGCGATCGAGCAGGCGTTCCCCGACGCGGACGTCCACGTGCGGGGGAACGAGATCGCGATCGGCGGCGACGGCGCGGAGGTGGTGGCGCAGCTGTTCGGCGAGCTGATCACGCTCCTGCAGGCCGGCGAGGTGATCGACGGTCCGCTGCTGGCCCGCACGATCGACATGGTGAAGGCCGACGAGCGCCCGTCGGAGGTCCTCACCTCCGACATCCTCCGGGCCCCGCGAGGCCGTCACGTCCGCCCCAAGACCGCCGGGCAGAAGGCCTACGTCGACGCCATCGCCGCCAACATCGTCACCTTCGGCGTCGGGCCGGCCGGCACCGGCAAGAGCTGGTTGGCCGTCGCCATGGCGGTCCAGGCGCTGCAGCAGAAGCAGGTCGACCGCATCATCCTCACCCGGCCCGCGGTCGAGGCGGGGGAGCGGCTCGGCTTCCTGCCCGGCGACCTCATGGCCAAGGTCGACCCGTACCTGCGGCCGCTCTACGACGCGCTGCACGACATGGTCGACGCCGAGAGCGCGGCCCGGTTGCTCGAGCGGGGCGTGGTCGAGGTGGCCCCGCTCGCGTTCATGCGGGGCCGCACCCTGAACAACAGCTTCATCATCCTCGACGAGGCCCAGAACACCACGCCCGAGCAGATGAAGATGTTCCTCACCCGGATCGGGTTCGGGTCGAAGGCGGTCGTCACCGGCGACACCACCCAGGTCGACGTCCCGGGCGGCCGGTCCGGCCTCGGCGGGCTCGAGCAGATCCTGTCGGGCATCGACGGCCTGGCGTTCGTGCGCCTCGGCCGTCGCGACGTCGTGCGCCACCGGATCGTGGCCGACATCGTCCGGGCCTACGAGGAGCACGATGCCGCCGACCGGGGGGATCGGCGTTGAGCCAGCCGACCCCGCCCGCGGCGAGACCCCGGAGGCCGAGGGCCGACGAAGGCACGCTCGAGGTGTTCGTGGCCGACGAGCAGTCCGACGCCGAGGTCGACCTCGTCCGCTGGGAGGCCCTGGCCCGCTCGGTCCTCCTCGCCGAGGGCGCCGGCGGCGACGCCGAGCTGTCGCTGCTCTTCGTGGACGAGGCGACGATCGCCCGGCTCAACGAGACGTTCATGGGCAAGCAGGGGCCGACCGACGTGCTGGCGTTCCCGATCGATGCCGAGGAGGACCTCGGCACCGGCCGGTCGCCGGACGGCGGCACCGCCGGCCCCGATCGCGACCCGGGGGGCGACGTGCCGTTGCTGCTCGGCGACGTCGTGATCTGCCCGACCGTCGCCGCCCGCAACGCGCCGGCCCACGCCGGCACCTACGACGACGAGCTGGCCCTCCTGATCGTGCACGGGATCCTCCACGTGCTCGGCCACGACCACGCGACCCCCGAGGAGACCGAGGTGATGCAGGCCCGCGAACGCGAGCTGCTCGACCGGTTCCACCGGTCCCCCCGGTGAGCGCCACCGTGCTCGCCGCCGAGCTGGGCACCACCGACGTCTGGATGGCGGTCGCCATCGTGGCGTTGACCTTGCTGTCGGTCTTCACCGCCATGGCCGAGACGTCGCTGCTGCGGATCTCGAAGGCCAAGGCCAAGTCCCTCGTCGAGGAGGGCAAGCCGGGCGCCGTCGCGCTCCAGGAGCTCGTCGAGTCCCCGGAGCGGTGGCTCAACGCGCTGCTGCTCGTCGTCCTCGTCAGCCAGATCGTCCAGGCGTCGCTCACCGGTGTGCTCGCCGGGAACCTGTTCGGGGCGAAGGGCGTGATCATCGGCGTCGCCCTCAACGTGTCGGTCATGTACGTCCTCGCCGAGACCGCGCCGAAGACGTGGGCGATCCAGCACACCGAGAGCACCGCGCTGCGTTGCGCCCGCCCGGTGAAGCTCCTGGCGAACTTCGCGCCGCTGCGGCTGCTCGCGCAGATGTACATCGTCATCACCAACGTGATCCTCCCGGGCAAGGGCCTGAAGGAGGGTCCGTACGTCTCCGAGGAGGAGCTGCTGGCCATGGCCGCGGAGGCGGCCGAGGCGCAGTCGATCGAGGCCGACGAGGCGAGGCTGATCGAGTCCATCATCGAGTTCGGCGACACCGTCGTGCGCGAGGTCATGGTGCCGCGGCCCGACATGGTCACCGTCGCCCACGACTTCCGGGTCGCCGACGTGATGGAGGTCGTGCTCCTCAACGGCTACAGCCGGGTGCCGGTGCTCGGCGAGGGCATCGACGACATCATCGGCCTGGTCTTCGCCAAGGACCTCATGCGGGCCGAGCGCGACGGGCGGGAGGCCGAGCCGGTCTCCGCGCTGGTGCGACCGGCGCGGGCGGTCCCGGAGACCAAACCGGTGTCGGAGCTGCTGCGGGAGATGCAGTCCGAGCAGTTCCACATGGCGGTGGTCATCGACGAGTACGGCGGCACCGCCGGTCTGGTCACGTTGGAGGACCTCATCGAGGAGCTCGTGGGCGACATCGTCGACGAGTTCGACGTCGAGGACGCCCGGGTCGAGCCGACGCCCGACGGTGGGGCCCGCGTCAGCGGCAGCCTGACGATCGGTGACGCCAACGACCTGCTCGGGCTCGACCTGCCCGAGGGCGAGTTCGACACGATCAGCGGGCTGGTGCTCGACGAGCTCGGCCGGCTCGCGGTGGTGGGCGACGTGGCCGAGTGCGCGGGCGCCCGGCTGACCGTCGAGCGGGTGCAGGGCCGGCGCATCATGCGGGTGCGGATCGACCCGGTCGAGACGGAGCCGGCCTCCACGGGGCCGACCGACGCCGGGGCGGACGGCGAGTCGTCGTGAGGTCCGGGTTCGTCACCCTGGTCGGACGGCCCAACGTCGGCAAGAGCACGCTCCTCAACTCGGTGCTCGGCCAGAAGGTCACGATCGTCTCCGACAAGCCGCAGACCACGCGCACCCAGGTGCGCGGGGTGCTGTCGCGGCCCGACGCGCAGGTGGTGTTCGTCGACACCCCGGGCATCCACAAGCCGCGGACCCTGCTGGGGGAGCGGTTGAACGACACCGCGACCGACGCGATCGGCGACGTCGACGTGGTCTGCCTCGTGCTCGACGCCACCGCACCGGTGGGTCGCGGGGACCAGTGGGTCGCGTCCCGGGTGCCGCGGGACGCGATCGTCGTCGTCAACAAGACCGACCTCGCCCCGCCCGAGGCGGTGCTGGCCCAGCTGGCCGCCGCGGCCGAGCTCGACAACGGCGACGAGTACTTCCCGGTGTCGGCCCGCACCGGTGACGGCGTGCCCGAGCTGGTCGACGCGATCGTCGCCCGGCTCCCCGAGGGGCCGGCGTACTACCCCGACGACATGGTCACCGACGTGCCCGAGGCGTTCTGGGTGGCCGAGCTGGTGCGCGAGCAGCTCCTCGCGGTGACCCGCGACGAGGTGCCGCACTCGGTGGCCACCCGGGTGACCGAGTGGGAGTGGCCCCGGATCCGCTGCGAGATCCTGGTCGAGCGCGAGTCCCAGAAGGGGATCGTGATCGGGAGGAAGGGCTCGGTGCTCAAGCAGGTGGGCATCGCCGTGCGCGAGCAGCTGCCCCCGGGCGCGTACCTGGAGCTGTTCGTGAAGGTCGACAAGGACTGGCAGCGACGCCCCCGGGCCCTGGAGCGTCTCGGCTACTGACGTCCCGGTGGCGAACGTGCGTTCGATCCACCGGGTAGGGTGGCCGCCGTGGCCACCACGATGCAGCCCTCGCTGTTCGACGCCCGATCCGACGTGCCGGTCCTGGGTCCCCTCGCCGACCGGGTCCGGCGGCACGAGCTGACCGACGGCGCGTGGGTCGACGTCCGACCCGGCTGGATGTCCGGTTCCGTCGGTCTCTTCGAGCGGCTCCGCGACGACGTGCCGTGGCGCGCCGAGCGTCGGCCCATGTACGACCGCGTCGTCGACGTGCCCCGGCTGGTCTCGACCTACCACGAGCGCGACGCCTGGCCCGATCCGCTGCTCGGCGCGGCACGCGACGCGCTCGACGAGCAGTACCGGGCCGAGCTCCCCGAGGGGTTCGCCACGGCGGGGCTCGCGCTCTACCGGGACGGGTCCGACTCGGTGGCCTGGCACGGCGACCGCATCGGCAAGGGCCGGTCGCGCGACACGCTCGTGGCCATCGTGTCGCTCGGCGACGTCCGCACGCTGTGCCTGCGGCCCCGGGGTGGCGGGCGGTCCCTGCGGTTCGCGCTGGCGTCCGGCGACCTCCTCGTCATGGGCGGCTCGTGCCAGCGCACCTGGGAGCACGCCGTACCCAAGGTGCGATCGGCCGGCCCGCGGATGAGCGTGCAGTTCCGCCCCGCGGGCGTGTGGTGAGCGGCCCCGTCAGGCCGTGATCTCGGCGAGGAACGCCTCGACCTCGGCCCGGTCCTTGGTGCGCCGGAACGGCGGCAGCGCGTCGAGGAGCACCCACCGGTAGCTGCGGGCCTTGGCCAGGCGGGGATCGAGGACGGCCACGACACCGCGGTCCGACGCGCTGCGGATCAGTCGCCCCACGCCCTGGGCCAGCATCATCGAGGTGCGGGGCAGGTCGATCAGGCGGAACGCGTCGGCCTTGGCCCGCTCGCGCCTGGCCTGCAGCAGCGGCTCGTCGGGGCGGGGGAAGGGCAGTCGGTCGATGGTCACGAGCGACAGGGTGCGCCCGGGCACGTCGATGCCCTGCCAGAAGCCCATGGTGGCGAACAACGACGTGGCCTCGTCGGCCGAGAACTGCTCGACCAGCGCGGGCTTGGGGAGGTCGCGCTGGCCGAGGACCGGCGTGTCGATCCGGGCCCGCACGGCCTCCAGCGCGGCGTCCATCGCCCGGTACGACGTGAACAGCGACAGCGTCCGGCCCCCGGCGGCAGAGATCAGCGCGACCAGCTCGTCGTGCACCGCGGGGTCGAAGGTCGGCTGGCGGGGATCGGGCAGGTGGGTGGCGCAGTAGAGGAGCCCGTGGTGCTCGTAGTCGAACGGGCTGCCGACATCGATGCGGTCGTGGTCCTCCGCGGCGATCCCGAGCTGGTCGGCCAGGCCGTCGGGCAGGGTGGCGCTGGTGAGGACGGTCGGGCGCCGGTCCCACAGGCCCTGGCGAAGGACGTCGGTGACGTCGATCGGCGCGACCCGGAGACGGGGGTTGCCGGACGGTCCCTCGACCCACGCGACCATCGACTCGGGGACCGAGATCGCCGCGGCGACGTCGACCTGGAGGTGGCCGTTCAGCTGGACGGCCCGGCTCTTGCGGGCGCCCACGTCGTCGCCGGCGTCGTCGGGGATCACCCGCAGCCCGTCGGCCACGCGATCCAGTCGCGCCCGGATGAGGGTGAGCGCGTCGACGAGGTCGGCCGGCGGGGCGCCCCGCAGCCGGCGGTCGACGTGCTCGGCGAGGGTGGCCGACAGCAGCGAGCCCGACGTCTCCAGGTCGTCGACGACGGCGGGGTCCTCGAGGATGGACCGCACCGAGCGGGCCAGGTTCTGGAACCGGCCGGCCGACAGCTCGAAGCCACAGGTGTCCGAGACGATGTCCTCCAGCTGGTGCGCCTCGTCGACGATCACCAGGTCGTGCTCGGGGAGGATCGCGCCGTCGGTGGCCACGTCGAGGCCGAGCAGGTGCAGGTTCACCACGACGACCTCGGCGTCGCCGGCCTTCCGGCGGGCGGCCTCGGCGAAGCACGTGTCGCCCATGGGGCAGCGGCGGGCGCCCGGGCACTCCTGGGCCGACACGCTGATCGCGGCCCACGTGGCCGGGGACGGCTCGGCGGGCAGCTCGGCCCGGTCGCCGGTCTCCGACGTCGCCGCCCACAGCTTCAGGGTGGCCAGCTCGGCCGGCGATGCCCGTTCGGCCAACCCGTCGAGGGCGAGCTGGCCGGCGCCGGACAGCTCGTCGATCCGTTGGCGGCAGACGTAGTTCGACCGCCCCTTCAGCACGGCGAAGTCGAACGGCTCGCCCAGGTGTTCCTGGAGGAACGGGAGGTCCTTGGTGGCGAGCTGGTCCTGGAGCGCCTTGGTGGCGGTGGCGACGACGGTCCGCCGACCCGACAGCAGCGCCGGCACCAGGTAGGCGATGGTCTTGCCGGTGCCGGTTCCGGCCTGCACGACGAGGTGGCGCTTGCGGTCGATCGCGTCGGCGACCGCCTCGGCCATCTGCTGCTGGCCGGGCCGGTCCTCGGCGCCGCGGAGCTCGGCGGTGACCCGTTGCAGGGCGCCCGCGGCCCGCCGGGCTGCGGTGGTGGTCACCCCGGCACCGCCGGGCGGGGATCGTCGGCGACGAGGATGAGACCCGACCGGGTGGCCGCCTCGGCCTCGTCGCCGGGCAGCTTCGGCACGTGGACGGGCACGACGACGGTGCCCTCCCGACGTTCGTAGCGGACGGCGTTGACCACCGACGAGTAGACGATGAGCCGGGCGAACAGCGTCAGCCAGGCGATGATCGCGAACACCACGCCGATCGGGCCGTAGAGCGCGGAGGAGTTGGCGACGAGCCGGGGGACGAACAGGGTGCCGGCGAGCTTCAGGATCTCGAAGCCGATCCCGGCCACGATCGCCCCGGGGAGCAGGTCGCGCGCCGGGACCCGTCGGGTGCCGAGGCCCCAGAACATCCACCAGAACAGCGCGACCTCGACGACGACACCCACGAGGACGGTGATGGGGACCACGACGGCGCCCGGCAGCCAGTCGGGCAGCCAGTTCAGCGCGCTCGACATGGCGATCGCGAGCGCGAAGCCGAGGCCTGCGACCACCAGCCACGCGGTGGCCGCCAGCCGTTCGCCGACGCCGTTGGCCTGCTCCTGCCACGGGGTCCGCACGCCCCGCTGGAGCGCGACGCCGACCCCGGATCCGGACCACGCCAGGCCGAGCAGACCGACGATCGACGCCGCGCGCTTGGAGTCCTCCGCCTTGGCGATGGCGTTGGTGACGAGGTCGGCGGCCGACCCGGTGAGCCCCAGGTTGTCGACGACCTTCGCCCCGAGGTTCTCGTCCCCCGACGCGACGAAGCCGACCACCGCGATCGCGACCAGCAGGAGCGGGAAGACGGCGATGAACACCGAGATGGCGATGCCGCTGCTCACGAAGGAGCCGTTCACCTCGCCGAACCGCTCCTGGATGTCGAGCGCCTGCCCCACCGTGGGGTGCTGATCGCCGTAGGCGCGGAGTCGTTCCTTGACCGTCATGGGGACCTCGGGGGAGTCGTCGTGACGTCGGTTCTACCCAACCGTGGCGACCGGCACCGACACCCCCCGAGATGGCCCGTGGCGGGGCGGGGTGGACGGTAGGTTGCCTACCGTGGACCTCACCGGCATCGACCCCGATCGCATCCCCCGCCACGTGGCTGCGGTGATGGACGGGAACGGCCGGTGGGCGACCCAGCGGGGCCTGAAGCGCACCGAGGGTCACGGTGCCGGCGAGGAGGCGTTGTTCGACACCCTCGACGGGGCCATCGACCTCGGCCTCGACTGGTTCACGGTCTACGCGTTCAGCACCGAGAACTGGCGCCGCCCGCCCGACGAGGTCAAGTACCTCATGGGCTTCAACAAGGGCATCCTCGAACGCCACGCCGAGGACCTCCACTCCCGCAACGTGCGCATCCAGTTCATCGGGCGCCGCGACTGGCGGGTGCCCCGGGGCGTGGCCGGCCGCATCGACTGGGCCACCGACCTCACGAAGGACAACACCGGCCTCACCTTCACGATCGCGTTCAACTACGGCGGTCGGGCCGAGATCGTCGACGCAGTACGCCAGCTCGTCGCCGACGGCGTGCGGGCCGACAAGATCGACGAGAAGGCGATCAAGTCCCGTCTGTACGACCCGCGGATGCCCGACCCCGAGCTGATGATCCGCACGTCGGGCGAGTGCCGGATCTCGAACTTCCTCCTCTGGCAGCTCGCGTACAGCGAGCTGGTGTTCACCGACGTGCTGTGGCCCGACTTCCGCAAGCAGGACCTCGTCGACGCGATCCGCGAGTACCAGGCGAGGGATCGCCGCTTCGGCGGGGTCGGACCGAGCTGATCCGGTGGCCCTGTACCGCGACCACGGGATCGTGCTGCGCACGCACAAGCTGGGTGAGTCCGACCGCATCGTCACCTTCGCGACCGAGCGGCACGGCAAGGTCCGGGCGGTCGCCAAGGGCATCCGCAAGACCAAGAGCAAGTTCGGCGCCCGCCTCGAACCGACGACCCACGTCGCCCTCCAGCTCTACGAGGGCCGCGAGCTCGACATCGTCACCCAGGCCGAGGTCGTCGACCACTTCCGGGCCATCCGCGAGGACCTCGACCGGCTCACCTCGGCGATCACCATGCTCGAGACCGTCGACCAGATGGGCCTGGAGCGCGAACCGAACCCCGACCTCTACCGGATGCTGCTCGGCGCGCTCCGCACGCTCGCCACCGACCACAGCGCGCTCGTCGTGGCCGGGTTCCACTGGAAGGTCCTGGCCCTCGAGGGGTTCCGGCCCAACGTCGAGGGCTGCGTCGTCTGCGACGAGCCGGACGGCCTGGTGGCCTTCGACCCGATCGAGGGTGGCCTGCTCTGCGGCGAGCACCGTCGGGGCACGCGGATGTCGCCCGAGGCGGTGGAGCTCCTCCAGCAGATCCTCGGCGGCCGCCTCGCGCAGGCGCTGCGGGCGCCGGCGTCGCCGGCCACCCACGAGGTCGACCACCTGGCCACCCGGGTGGTCGAGCACCACCTCGAGCGCCGCCTCCGTTCGGTGGGCCTGCTCGACTGACCGCCGATGCTCCTCGAGCGAGCGCAGCGAGTCGAAGGGCGAAGGCCCTACTGGGTGATGGGCTTCCAGGCGTTGGTGGCGTCGTCCCACTGCATCCAGGCCGCCAGCTCGCGGTCGTACTGGATGTAGGCGTTGCGGGCCGGGTCCCAGGTGGGGCTGTCGGCACCGGGCGTCGCGCCGGCGGTCGGGGTCGGGGCCGAGGGCATGGGCGGCGTCGGGCCGGCGGGGGGCATGGGCTGGCCCCACGAGCCGGGCGGCTGCTGGGTCGGGCCGGTGCCCCACCCGGGCTGCTGCGGCGGGCCGGTGGGGGCACCGACGTCCCAACCGGCGGGCGCGCCGTAGCTCGGCGGCGCATAGCCCGGTCCGTACGCGGTCGCCGGTGACGTGAGCCCGGGGATCTCCAACGGGAGACCGACCTGTCCCTTGTCGACGACGAACGTCCCCGCCGCCATGTCGCCGAGCCGGCGATGGCCCTTGGTCGAGACCATCATGATCCCGCCGATCAGCGGGATCATGCAGGTGAACGCGTCGCCGACCCAGAGCACGGTGCGCAACAGGTTCTTGCCGATCCCGGCTCGCTGGCCGTCGGCGGTGACGACCCGGAGGCCGACCGCGAGCTTGCCGAGGCTGCCGCCCAGGACGCCGCTCAGGACGCCGTACGCGACCATGTGGCCCGCCACCAGGATGAGGAACACCGGCGGGCCCTCGACGGTGATCGCGGAGTCCTGGGTCGCGATGCAGGTGCCGTCGTAGCGGTCCTGCCAGGCGTCGCAGAACCGCTCGGCGGCCGTCTGGGTCTGCAGCCCCTCGTAGGTCTTGACCTCGAAGCCCGAGACGGTGGCGACGACGACCCAGAGGATCACGAAGATGATCAGGTCGATGATCCACGCACCGATGCGGCGACCCACGACGTTGGTCGGATCGGCGCCGGGCATGGAGGTCGTGTAGCTGGTCACGCCCCACAATGTAGGTGAGCACCTGCACCGGTCCGGTCGATTCCACGTGGGGCCCGGGAGGGGGCGCCCTCTATCCTCGGCGACATGTCCGACGCGTCGCCCGATCCGGCCCTCTTCGACAAGATCGTCAACCTCACCAAGCGTCGGGGCTTCGTGTTCCCGTCCGCCGAGATCTACGGCGGCTTCCGCAGCACCTACGACTACGGGCCGGTCGGCGTGCTGATGCTCCGCAACGTGAAGGACGCGTGGTGGCGGTCGATGGTGCAGCTGCGCCACGACGTGGTCGGGCTCGACGCCGCCATCCTGTCGCCCCCGGCGGTCTGGGAGGCCTCGGGGCACTTCGCGAACTTCACCGACCCGCTCGTCGACTGCCGCAACTGCAAGGAGCGGTTCCGGCTCGACAAGCTCGACGACCCCCACACCTGCCCGAACTGCGGTGAGAAGGACTCCTTCACCGAGGCCCGCCAGTTCAACCTCATGTTCAAGACCCACGCCGGGCCGGTGGAGGGCAAGGGCCACGAGGTGTTCCTCCGCCCCGAGACCGCGCAGGGGATCTTCCTCAACTTCGCCAACGTGCTCCAGACCAGCCGGAAGAAGCCGCCGTTCGGCATCGCGCAGGTCGGCAAGTCGTTCCGCAACGAGATCACGCCCGGGAACTTCGTCTTCCGCACGCGCGAGTTCGAGCAGATGGAGATGGAGTACTTCGTGCCGCCGGCCGAGGCGGCGGAGTGGTACCAGTACTGGCGCCAGGAGCGGTTCCGCTGGTACCTCGACCTGGGGATCCCCGAGTCGATGCTGCGCCTGCGCGACCACGAGGCCGACGAGCTCAGCCACTACTCGTCGGGCACCGCGGACGTCGAGTTCCTGTTCCCGTGGGGCTGGGACGAGCTGGAGGGCATCGCCAACCGCTCCGACTTCGACCTGTCGGCCCACGCCGAGGCGTCGGGGGAGAAGCTCGACTACTTCGACCCGACCACCGGCGAGCGCTACCGGCCGCACGTCATCGAGCCCGCGGCCGGGGCCACCCGCACGATGATGGCGTTCCTCATGGCCGCCTACGACGAGGAGGAGGTCCGGGGCGAGACCCGCGTCGTCCTGCGCCTCCACCCCCGCCTGGCCCCGTACAAGGTGGCGGTGCTGCCGCTGTCGAAGAAGCCGGAGCTGACCGGGCCCGCGCTCGAGCTGCTCGGCCAGCTCCAGGGCCGGTTCATGTGCGACTACGACGAGACCCAGAACATCGGGAAGCGCTACCGCCGCCAGGACGAGCTGGGCACGCCGCTGTGCGTCACGTTCGACTTCGACTCGGTGGAGGACGGGGCGGTCACCGTGCGCGACCGCGACAGCATGGAGCAGGAGCGGGTCCCGATCGACGGCCTCGTCGACCACCTCGCCGCCCGCCTCGACCTCTGACGCGGGTTGCCGGTGAGCTCCCAGGTGGTTCTGCGGGCGATCTGAGCGCGGGTTGGTCTCCTGGTGGCATCCCCCCACCACGAAGGAGATGGCCCCATGGCCACGAAGCCCATCACCTACCTCGCCGGTGCCGCACTGCTCGCCGGTGCCGTGTTCGGTGGCTCCGCGTTGGCGTCCGCCCAGGACGACTCGTCGAGCACCACGGTCCAGGAGTCGCCGTCGACGACCGACGGTTCGACCGCGACCACACCCGACACCCAGACCGCGCCCGACGCGTCGGCCAAGCCCGACTGCGCCGAGCGGGGCGGCGCGCCGAACGGCTCCGCGCCGAGCACCAGCGACAGCGGCACGTCCACGGACACGGCGGCCACCAGCGCCGCCGCCTGACCCGCTCCCCGGGTGTCCGTCACGGATCCGGACACCCGGGGGCGAGATCGCGGTCCGCGGGAGCGCACCCCTATGCTGGGTCGGTCCGGGAGGGAGTATCCCTCGCAGTCGCAACGTCAACACGGCCGCTCCGGCGGCCCGGGGCGGCCGGCTCCCCATGAGGAGCGGAGAGACTCCCGGCTGACCGATCCCGACTCAGCCGGAGACCCCGTTGCCCACCCTGTCCACGACCCTGTTGGCCGCATCCGAGAGCCACTTCGTCAACCTCGACATCCACATCTGGGAGTGGGCGGCGCTCGCGGCGTTCATCACGGTGCTGCTGGTCACCGACCTGCTACTCGTGCACCGCAAGCCGCACGACATCCAGTTCAAGGAGGCGGCGATCGAGTCCGCCGTCTGGATCTCGATCGGCCTGTCGTTCAGCGCCGTCATCTACTGGATCGGCTCGTCGTCGGGCATCGTCGACGGCGTCCACGGCCAGGACCTCGGCTCGAAGGCGGTCACCGAGTACCTGTCGGGCTTCCTGCTCGAGAAGTCGCTGTCGGTCGACAACGTCTTCATCTGGGCGGTGATCTTCACCTACTTCGCGGTGCCGAAGAAGTACCAGTTCCGGGTGCTCTTCTGGGGCATCTTCGGCGCCCTGGTGCTGCGGGCGATCTTCATCTTCGCCGGCTCGGCGCTGATCGAGCGCTTCACGGTCACCCTCGCCGTCTTCGGCATCATCCTCCTCTACACCGCCTACAAGCTGGCGTTCCAGGAGGACGACCACCAGGTCGACCCGGAGACGTCGGTTGTGCTCCGGCTGGTGAGACGGGTCGTCCCGTCGACCGACAAGCTCGACGGCCAGAAGCTGTTCACCCACGTCAACGGCAAGCGGCTCGCCACCCCGCTGTTCGCGGTGCTGGTGATGGTCGAGTCCACCGACGTGGTGTTCGCGGTCGACTCGGTGCCGGCGATCTTCGGCGTCTCCCGGGAGCCGTTCATCGTGTTCTCGTCGAACGCGTTCGCCATCCTCGGCCTGCGGGCCCTGTACTTCCTCCTCGGGGGCATGCAGGACAAGTTCCGCTACCTCAACTACGGCCTGGGCGCCATCCTCGCCTGGGTCGGCGTGAAGATGCTGCTCACCTTCTCGGCCGCCCAGTTCGAGTGGCCGTCGGCCGGGTTCCACCTGCCGACCTGGCTGTCCCTCGGGGTCATCGTCCTGATCCTCACGATCACGATCGTGGCGTCGCTGCAGGCCGACAAGCGCGATCCGCAGCACCACGACACCGAGGGGGCCGTCGGCCCCTGACCCCGGGAGGGGACCGGGCGGGGCGCTGGTACCTTGCCCCTCCATGGGCATCGTCGACGAGGACGTCGCCAAGGTGCGAGAGACGGCGGACATCGTCGCCGTCATCTCCGCGCACACGCAGCTGCGTGGCGGTGGCCAGAACTGGACCGGGCTCTGCCCGTTCCACGGTGAGAAGACGCCCTCGTTCTCGGTCAACCAGGTCAAGGGCGTCTACTACTGCTTCGGCTGCCAGGCGAAGGGCGACGTGATCAGCTTCGTCCGCGAGATCGAGCACCTGGACTTCCAGACCGCGGTCGAGTCCCTCGCCGCGAAGTTCGGCATCGTCCTCCGCTACACCGACAAGAACGAGGGCGAGCGCAGCGACGCCCGCCGCAAGCTCCGCGAGGCGCTGAGCGCGGCGGTCGACTGGTACCACGAGCGCCTGTTGCACGCCCCCGACGCCGGTGCGGCCCGTCGGTACCTGCGCGACCGCGGCCTCGACGGCGACACGGTCCGCAGGTACCGGATCGGCTGGGCGCCCGACGACTGGGACCAGCTCGTGCGCTCGCTGAAGATCTCCCCGAAGACCCTCCGCGACGCCGGCCTCGGCCGCCAGAGCGCCCGGGGCGGCACCAACGACTTCTTCCGCAACCGGGTCCTGTTCCCGATCTTCGACGCCGGCGGTCAGCCCCTCGGCTTCGGCGGCCGCATCCTCCCGGGAGCCGCGCCGCGGCGGGACGGGCGACCGCAGGCCAAGTACCAGAACACCCCCGAGACGTCGCTCTACCGCAAGAGCAAGGTGCTCTACGGGCTCAACTGGGCGAAGGACGAAGCAGTCCGCACCAACGAGATCATCGTGTGCGAGGGCTACACCGACGTCATCGGCTTCGCCCACGTCGGCCTCGACCGCGCCGTCGCCACCTGCGGCACCGCCCTCACCGACGACCACGTCAACACGCTCAAGCGCTTCGCCCCCCGGCTCGTGCTGGCCTTCGACCCCGACGCCGCGGGCCAGGCCGCCGCCGAACGGGTCTACGAGTGGGAGAAGAAGCACGAGATCGAGGTCGCGGTGGCCGACCTGCCCTCCGGCGACGACCCGGCCGACCTCTCCCGCAGCGACCCCGACCGGCTGCGGGCCGCGATCTCCGGCGCGGTGCCGTTCCTCGGCTTCCGGGTCGAGCGCATCCTGCGGGCCGCCGACCTGTCCACCCCCGAGGCCAGGGCCCGGGCCGCGGAGAAGGCGCTCGACGCGATCGCGGAGCACCCGAGCGAGTTCGTGCGCGACCCGTACGTCGTCGACGTGGCCACCCGCTGCCGGCTCGACCCCGACCGGCTCCGGGCCGCGGCGGGCAGCGCCGGCGGACGGGTCCGGGTGGCCACCCGACCGGCCCCGGTCGTGCACCGCCGCACCGAGACCGCGGCGACCGAGGCGCTGCGGCTGGCGATCGCCGAGCCGGCGAAGGTGCTGCCGCTGCTCGACGACGCGCTCTTCGACCAGCCGCAGGACCGCGAGGTGTTCCGGGCGCTGCGCGACGCGGACGGCGACCTGCACCGGGCCACCGACGCGGCCGACCCGTTCGTGGCGGAGCAGCTCACCCGGCTGGCCGTCGAACCGTCGGCCGCCGACCCCGAGGAGGTGCGCCGCATGCTCCTGCGAGACCGGGCGCGACGAGCGCTCGCCGACATCCAGCGGGACGCCCTGACCTCGGACGACTTCGCCGGGTTCGCGGCCGTGATCGGGTGGCTCAAGGGCGAGATCGAGGCCATCGGCCCCGACGCCCTCCCCGACGGGCCCCGGGAATCGGAATTGCTAACCTGGCTCTCCACTCGAGTGGAGGTGCGCAATGAATGACGGAGCATCCTCCCCTCACATCGACCCGTCGGCCTGGCAGCAGTTGCTCGACCGGGGCCGGCTCCAGGGGAAGGTGACGCAGGAAGAGGTGTGCGACGTGCTCGCGCTCGGCACCGACTCCTTCGACGCCGATCTCGGTTGGCTCCGCGCCGAGCTGACGTCGCACGGCATCGCGCTCGACGAGAGCCTGCCGCTGGTCGAGGTGGGCGCCCCGGTGCTCACCGCCGAGGAGCAGGCCGAGATCGACCGCGCCACCCGGGTGGCCGACGTCCTGGCCGACCCGCTGGGTGGCATCGACCTCGAGGTCGACGCCACCGACGACCCCCGTCGCCGTCTCCGCCTGGTGAGTCCCGGCCGCGATCGCGCGGGCGCCGCCGCCGGCGGCTCGGCCGACCCGGTCCGGGTGTACCTGCGCGAGATCGGTCGGGTCGCCCTGCTGACCGGTCCCGAGGAGGTCATGCTGGCCCGCCGCATCGAGGCCGGGGGCCAGGCCGGCGACCGCCTCGCCGAGCTGGAGGCCGCCGGGCGCCTCGGCGACCTGTCCTTCGCCGACAAGCGCCAGCTCGAGCGCACCGCCCGCGACGGCGAGCGGGCCAAGAGCGACCTGATCCAGGCCAACCTGCGCCTCGTCGTGTCGATCGCCAAGCGCTACGTCGGCCGCGGGATGCAGCTCCTCGACCTCATCCAGGAGGGCAACCTCGGGCTGATGCGGGCGGTCGAGAAGTTCGACTACACGAAGGGCTTCAAGTTCTCCACCTACGCCACGTGGTGGATCCGCCAGGCGATCACCCGGGCGATCGCCGACCAGGCCCGCACCATCCGGATCCCGGTCCACATGGTCGAGTCGATCAACAAGGTCCACCGGATCCAGCGGCAGATGATGCAGGAGCTGGAGCGGGAGCCGACGGTCGAGGAGCTGGCCGCCAAGGTCGACATGACGCCGGAGCGGGTCCGCGAGATCATGCGGATCAGCCAGGACCCGCTGTCGCTCGACTCGCCCGTCGGCGAGACCGACGACTCGAACCTGTCGGACTTCATCGAGGACACGCAGGCCGACGCGCCGGCCGAGATGGCCGCCCGCAAGATGCTCGGCGATGCGGTCATCGAGGCGCTGTCGGAGCTGAGCGACCGGGAGAAGGACGTCGTCCGCCTCCGCTTCGGGCTCGACGACGGCCAAGCCCGCACGCTCGAAGAGGTGGGCAAGGAGTTCGGCGTCACCCGGGAGCGCATCCGCCAGATCGAGGCCAAGACGCTCGCCAAGTTGCGCAACCCGCACCGCAGCCAGAAGCTCCGGGACTACCTCGACGGCGACTGACCGGGCCCCGTCGCAGGCCCGGAGTAGGGGTTTCGGGACACCGAGGCCCCGCTGCTACCGTGGGCGATCGCCTTCGGAGGTAGCTCAGCTGGCAGAGCAGCTGACTGTTAATCAGCGGGTCGTGGGTTCGAGCCCCACCCTCCGAGCCACCAGCGAGCCGGTCCGCACGGACCGGCTCGTGTCGCGTCCCGACCCGGTCGACGAGGTCTGCCAACATGGCGGCGGGGCGGTAGCTCAATGGTCAGAGCAGGGCACTCATAATGCCTCGGTCGCGGGTTCGATCCCCGCCCGCCCCACCGCTCAGGACCGTCGCCAGCACCCGCGGCCGTCCCGCTTGGCCTGGTACACGGCGCGGTCCGCGTCGCGGACGAGGTCGTCGGGGGCGAGTCCCGGCCGCCAGTCGGCGATGCCGATGCTGGCGCCGATCTCCAGGACCCGTCCGTCGATGACGTACGGGTCGCTCAACGAGTCGATCAGTGCCTCGGCCACGGTCTCGGCGCGGGTCCCGCCGGCGTTCGGAGCGCCGGCGATGCACACGACGAACTCGTCGCCGCCGATTCGGGCGGCCACGTCGTCGGGTCCGAGCGCGTCGCCGAGCCGGTCGGCCACCTCGATGAGCACCAGGTCGCCGATCCCGTGGCCGTTGGCGTCGTTGACGGCCTTGAACCCGTCGAGGTCGACGAAGAGCACCGACGGCCACGCCCCGCCGGTCTCGCCGGCCTTGACCGCCGCGTCGAGGGCGTCGAAGAGGTAGCGCCGGTTGCCCAGGCCGGTGAGCTGGTCCTCCTCGGCCTGCTGGCGGAGCACGACGTCGGCGGCCCGGATGCTCGACACGTCGAGCCAGGTGCCGGTGAGCCCCTCGAAGCGACCGTCGGCCGCGATGTTGGGGTGGGCGTCGTTGCGGACCCAGCGGTGGGTGCCGTCGGGTCGGACGATCCGGAACTCGACGTGGAAGTCGAGGCCGGCGCCGACGTGCTCGGCGATGACGGTCGCCAGCTCGGGAAGGTCGTCGGGGTGGATGATCGTCTCCATGCGGAACCCGACCGGGATCGAGCCGAGGCCGGCGATGGCGGCGGCCGCGGTGTTGGCGGTGACGATGCGGCCCTCGGCGTCGCTGCTCAGGATCCCGATCGGCATCCGCTCGACGAGCTCCATGTAGCGGGTCCGGCTGTCACGGAGGTCGTGCTCGGCCTGCTTGGACGGGGAGATGTCCTGGAGCTGGATCAGGTAGCGGACCGTGCCGTCGGGGTCGGCGAGCACCGTCATCTCCTGGCGGGCCCAGCACACGCTGCCGTCGGGGCGCACGAGTCGCTTCTCGACGACGAAGTGGTCGAGCTCCTGCCGCCACATCTGTTCGGCGAGGTCGATCTCGGCCGCCATGTCGTCGGGGTGGGTGAGGATCCGCAGGTCCATGTCGGACAGGAGCTGCTCCTGCGTGTAGCCGGTGAGCTCCGTCAGCGCCGGGTTGACCGCCAGCATCCGGGCGTCGGCGCCCATGATCGCGATGCCGAACCGAAGCTGGTCGATGGGGAGGGCCTGCGCCGGGAGGTCGGACCGCGCGCCGGCCCGGCGCTCGCCCGCTGCTCCGTCGTCGTCGATCGCAGGTCGCTGCATCGTCGCCCTCGAACCCGTCCCGCCTCCATCCTGCCCGATATGTCTGACGCGGTTGGCGCGCGCCCGGGGTCAGGAGCTGCAGGAGAGCATCGAGCAGCCGACCCGGTCCCGGGCCCAGTCCGGGCGGCGGGCCGCGAACCGGGCGTTCCCGGGCTGGTCGTCGTAGGGGTCGCGGAGCACGTCGAGCAGTTCGGTGATCCGCGACGGGTCGCCGGCCTCGGCCAGGTCGATGGCCTCCTGGGCGAGGTAGTTGCGCAGCACGTAGCGGGGGTTCCGGGCGTCCATGCCGGCGACGCGGGCATCGGGATCGCGGTCGGTCGCCGCCACCCGGGCCCGCCAGGTCCGCACCCACCCGGCGAGGTCGGCAGCGACGTCACCGGTGACCTCCTCGGGCCGGTACCAGGCGTCGGCCAGCGGGGCGAGCAGGTCGGCGTCGGACACGTCGACGTCGGGATCGACCGGCACGTCGGCCAGGTCCCGGAAGAAGAGCACCTGGTCGATCTCGGTCACGCCCAGCACCTCGGTGAGCGCCTGGATCGGCTCGTCGTCGCCGTCGCGCCACGGGCCCCATCCGAGACGCTCGGCCATCATCGTCCGGTAGCCGGACTCGTACGCCGCCGGGTAGCGGTCGACCGCCTCCTGCAGCGGCGCGACGTCGCCGTCGACCAACGGCACGAGCGCGTTGGCGAGCTGGACCAGGTTCCAGTGGGCGACCTGGGGCTGCTGGCCGTAGCGGTACCGGCGTCCGGACGCGTCGGTCGTGTTGGGCGTCCACATCGGGTCCCAGTCCTCGAGCCAGCCGTAGGGGCCGTAGTCGATGGTGAGGCCGAGGATCGACAGGTTGTCGGTGTTGAGCACGCCGTGGACGAACCCGACCCGCATCCAGTCGACCACCATCGTGGCCGTGCGTTCGGCCACCTCGCCGAGCCATCGGCCGACCAGCTCGGGCAGACCGACCGACGGGTCGGCCAGGTCGGGGAAGGAATGGTCGATCGTGACCCGGACGAGCCGTTCCAGCAGCTCGTGGTCGCCCCGCGAGGCGGGCAGCTGGAAGGTGCCGAAGCGGGTGAAGCTCGGCGCCACCCGGCAGACCACCGCACCGGGCTCGGGCGCCGGGTTGCCGCTGTAGAGGATGTCGCGGACGACCTCGTCGCCCGTGGTGACGAGGCTCAGGGCGCGCGTGGTCGGGATGCCGAGGTGGTGCATCGCCTCGCTGCACAGGAACTCGCGCACCGAGCTCCGCAGCACCGCCCGGCCGTCGGCCGTGCGCGAGTACGGCGTCGGCCCCGCACCCTTGAGCTGGAGCATCTGGTGGTGGCCGTCGACGTCGAGCACCTCGCCGAGGGCGATGGCCCTCCCGTCGCCGAGCTGACCGGCCCACGACCCGAACTGGTGGCCGCCGTAGGCCATGGCGAACGGGTCGGCCCCGGCCGGCACCCGGTTGCCGCCGAACACCTGGGCGAAGTCGTCGCTCAGGGGCAGGTCGGGGGCCATGCCGAGCAGGGCGACGACCTCCGGCGACCAGGCGATCGTGCTGGGCGCCGCCACCGGCGTGGGCCGCACCCGGGTGTAGGCCGCCCCCTCGACCTGGCGGCGCACGTTGCGCTCGTCGGGGTCGGCGGGGAGGTCCCGGGTGAACCGGTTGTCGAACGGGAGCTCGTCGAGGTCGTCGATCGAGCGTGCGTTCACGGCGACGGACATGGCTCCGACGCTATCGGCGGGCCGTCGCCGGCCAACTCGGCGAGGCGGCGCAGCGCCGTCGCCTTGGTGGTGGGTCGGGCGCCGAGCGCCCGTTGACGGGCCACGACGGCCGGTTCGGCCATGGTCTTCGTCCACCCCTGGCGCACGAGGTACCAGGGCGACTTCCGGGCCTCGCGGATGTCGCGCAGCAGCCGGCGGACGAAGGTCACCGTCCGGGGCTGGCGGACCAGGAGCGCGTCCGCGAGCAGGTCCCGTTCGCGCAGAGCGGCCACGATCTCGGCCGCGAAGATCCCCTCGGCGACCACCACCGGCGATCCGTTGCGCTCGATCGTCCGGTGGCCGACCACCGCATTGGCCCCGAACGAGTAGGTCGGCACGTCGACGGTCTCGGAGCGACAGAGCTCGTCGAGGGCTTGGACGGCGGCGTCGGCGTCCCAGGTGTCCGGGTCCTCCCAGTCGACGGCACCGTCGTCGGTGCGGGGGAGATCCGGAGCGGCACCGCCGCGGTAGAAGTCGTCGAGGGCCACGACCGGGAGCCCCGACTGCAGCGCCACGTGGGTCTTGCCGCACCCCGACGGCCCGGCGAGCAGCACCACCTTCGCCAGGATCGGTCGGGGTTCCGGCGGCGTCGCCACGGGCGTCAGTAGTCGTCGCCCAGCCAGGCCGGCGCCCGGTCGAGGAGGTAGGCGCTGACCTCGTGGCACCGGTCGAGCACGTCGCACAGCAGGTCCTGGTGGCCGAGGTAGACGCTGGCCAGGGACACTTCGACCCGGCCGACGATCCCGATCGTGCGGTCGGCGCCGTCGGTCACCGAGGCGAACGAGTCGATGGCCGACACCTCGAGCGGCAGCTCCGGCCCGCCGACGCCGGCCAGGTCGGTCGCGAGGATGAGCAGATCGGGGCCGTGGGGGAGCGGTGGCAGTCCCCAGTTGAAGTGGAGCGGGAAGCGGTGGATGTCCGGCGGGTCGTCGGCCTCGTCATCCAGGTCGAGCACCGCGTCCTCGAACGACAGCAGGACGCGGGGATCGATCTCCAGCGCCAGGTGCAGGTCGAGGGGGCCGCCGCACGCATCCTCGGGGTGGAGGTCCACCTCCCATGCCTGGCGGAGCGAGTAGGTCTCCACGAAATGGCGTTCGTCGTGCACGTGGAACCCGTGGTCGACGGCGTGGTCCTTGAGGTCGGCGACGAAACCGGCGACGTCGATCACGGCCACGGGCAAGCTCCTGTTCGTTGGCGCACGGGGCAAGCCTGCCACGCCCCGCTACCGTCCCCACGATGGCGAGCGAACCGACCGCCCCGGACCGCCTCCTCGCGGTGCTGGCCGATGCCGCCGACGCGGTGGTCGAGGCGTTGGCCGTCACCGCGGACTGGGGGCCGACCGGTGGCCGGCCGGGGGAGCACCACAGCGACGTGGCCGCCGACGCAGCGGCGGTGACGGTGCTGGCCGCGGCCGGGCTCGGGGTGCTGAGCGAGGAGAGCGGGTCGGTCGGCGTCGACCGGCCGGTCGTCGTGGTGGTCGACCCGCTCGACGGGTCGACCAACGCGTCACGGGGGATCGGCTGGTGGGCCACGAGCCTCTGCGCGGTCGACGCGGTCGGTCCGCTGGCCTCGCTGGTGGTCGATCTGCGCCACGGCACCAGGTGGACCGCGACCCGGGGCGGCGGCGCGCGCCGTGACGGGGAGGCGATCGCGCCGTCGGGCTGCCGGTCGATCGGCGACGCGATCGTGGGGCTCAACGGGGTGCCCGCCGGCCACGGTGGCTGGGCCCAGTACCGGGCGCTCGGCGCCGCGGCCCTCGACCTGTGCGCGGTGGCCGATGGCACCCTCGACGGCTACCTGGACTGCACGACCGACGAGCTCGGCGTGTGGGACTACCTGGGGGCCTCGTTGGTGCTGGCCGAGGCCGGCGCGCCGGTGGTCGACGCCCGGGGGCGGGACCTGTGCGTCCTCGACCACGCGGCCCGGCGGATCCCGGTGGCCGGGGCCGGGCCCGAGCTGGTGGCCGCGCTCACGGCCCTGCACCCGGGAGGCCCGTCGTGACCGTCTCGCCTTCGCCCCGGGACCGGCTCCACGCGGCCGCGCTCGAGGTGTTCCGGCGCATGCCGCCCTGGGCCCGGCGACGGACCGTGCGCACCATCGCGCCGTCCTTCACCGTGGGCGCCATCGTGTTCGTGGAGCGTGCCGACGGCGCGCTGCTGCTCGCCCGCCTCGCGTACCGGGAGCGCTGGGGTGCGCCCGGCGGACTGCTCGAGCGGGGCGAGGAGGCCGAGGCCGGCGCCCGCCGGGAGGTGCTCGAGGAGACCGGGCTGGCCGTCGAGCTGCTCGGCGAGCCGACCGTGGTGGTCGACCCCGACCCCCGACGGGTCGACGTCGTGTTCCGGGCCCGGCTGGCTCCCGGCGTCGATCCGGCCACGGCCGCCCCCGGGTCGCCGGAGATCGTCGAGCTGGCCTGGTTCGACCGGGAGTCCCTGCCCGAGCTGCAGCCGGAGGCGGCCGCCGCGCTGATCCGGTTGGCCCGGGCGTCGCGGTCGCCGGCATCGCGGCCGGTGCCGGGGTCGGGCGCCCGCGACGGGGGACCGTTCAGAGGCGCTTGAGCGTGGTGAGGTCGCCCGGTGTGCACGGGTGGCGGAGCTTGGCCAGCGCCCGCTCCTCGCGGTCCTCGGCCGACTCCTCGTCGACGCCCAGGACGGTCGCGACCCCGCGCGTGTCGAGCGCCGGGCCGCCGTTGAGCCCGAGTCGCAGCTCGATGATCCGGCAGTCGTCCTGGTGGAGGTGGCCGAGCGCGGTCAGCAACGTCGGATCCGCGGGCTGGGGGTGCGGGTCCTCCGGCTCGTCGGGGCGGATCTCGACCTCGCGCATCGCCCGCTCGACCCACCAGCGGGCGAACGAGCTGAAGGGCAGGCCACCGGTGGGGTCGTAGCGGTCGACGGCGCGCGACAGGGCCTCGTCGCCGGCGGCGAGGAGGGCCTCGGTGGCGCTGGCCGGGGCCGGGTGACGGCGGGCCAGCGACACGACGAGGCGACGGCTCGACGCGATCAGGTCGGCCCGGGCGACGTCGCCGCGGGCGACGCGGCCCCGCAGGACCTGCACCCGCTCGATGTCGGCGACGCCCTCGTGGCGCAGGGCGGCGAGCTCGTTCTCGGCCGCCCGTCCGTCGGCGACGGTGGCCGCGGCGGCCAGCTCCTGCGCGTCGGTCATGAGCGGTGCACCGGACAGCGCGCGCAGGCGGCGTCGGAACAGTGCCTCACGCTCGTCTGGGGGTCGGTGGCCCGACACGTCGGCTCCTGGGGCGTCCGGACCGGGTCGCCCCCGGCCGCAGTCACGGCGAGCCATGAAGGTACCCCGGGCGTCCGGGCGATCCGCGGATGCGGCCGACCGTAGGCTCGGGGCGTGCCCGTGTTGATCGTCTCGGCGTGCCTGCTCGGCGTCGACTGCAACTACCGCGGCGGCGCCAGCCCCCGCTCCGCGGTCGCTGCTCTGGCCGATCGCTTCGACCTGCAGGCGGTGTGCCCGGAGGTCGACGGCGGGCTCCCGGTGCCCCGCCCGGCGGCCGAGCGCGGCGACGACGGGCGGGTGCGGACCGCCGCGGGCGACGACGTCACGGCCGCCTACGAGGTCGGGGCCGAGGTGGCCGTCGAGCTGGCGCGGCGCACCGGTGCGGTGGGGGCGGTGCTGAAGGCGCGCTCGCCGTCGTGCGGCTGCCACCAGGTCTACGACGGCACGTTCTCCGGCACCCTCGTCGACGGGGAGGGCGTGGCGGCAGCCGCGCTGCGGCGGGCCGGCTACGAGGTCGTCGACGAGGAGGACGTGGCCGCCGGGCGGTTGCCGACGGGCGACTGATCGGGCGGCGAAGTGTCGGCGCCGACACGTTCGGCGTGTCGGCCCGTGGACGGACGCTCGCCGTAGATGGGCGGACGATGACGGCGTGATCCAGTCGGGTCACACCGACCAACAGCCCGTCAGGAGCCCACCATGCACATCGTCCCCGTCCTCCCCACCGAGACCGACCCGGCCGCCGCCGAGACGGTCCCGTCCCACCGCACCGCCAGCCGCCGCACGTTCGGTCGCTGGTCCCCCAGCCGCCGCACGTTCGGTCGCTGGTCCCCGAGTCGGCGGACCTTCGGCCGCTACGGCGCCCCGAGCCGGCGCACGTTCGGCCGGCGGCTCCCGCCGAGCCGGCGCACGTTCGGCAGGTTCATCCCCTGACCCGTCGGGCGAGCCCCTCGATCGCGGCGACAGCGTCGTCGGCGCGGTCGAGGGGCACGAGCAGGTGGTCGTGGTGGAAGCCGGCCAGCACGTTGCAGGCGATGCCGCGATCGGCGAGCGCCGTCGACACGGCGGCGGTGAGCCCGACCGCCGCCAACGAGCTGTGCACGGCGAGCGTCAGCCACGCCGCCCGGAAGCCGATCGGCCACCCCCGCCGGTCGGCCTCGTCGACGGTCACCACGGCCGTCGTGCCCTCCGCCTCGGTGACGAGCGCCAGGACGCCGTCGCCCAGTTCGACCGGCTCCGGCAGGGTCACGACGGTGACGGGGTCGGCGAGCCGCTCGACCCGGAGCGTGGCCAGCATGCGGCCGAGGTCGGTCTCACCGGTCATGGCCCGACCCTACGCAGTGTGCGCGCCGACACGTTCGGACCGTCGCCCGACGGACGGACGGCAGAGACCGGTCGGCGGACGATGACCACATGACCCGGAACCGCCCCAACACCGCCGCCGAGACCGTCACCGCCGAGCACTTCGCCCCCTGGGTCGAGTGGCGCCTCGAGCGCTGCCGGCGGGGCCGCAGCCTCGTCGTCGCCGTCAACACGATCACCGACGAGGTGGTCCAGGTCGATCCGGCCGAGGTCGTCGCCGGGACCCCGGAGCTGCACGACGGCGCATTCCTCGCCGGCGATGCCCGGCCGGCGGTGCCGTCCTCGATCCGGCGGCCGGGCGACGGCGTCGTCTGGTGGGGGGCCGACCGGTTCGCCCGACGGATCCACGACGGGCGCCTCGCCCCGCTGTTCGGCCGGTCCGGGTTCGTCGGGCAGGTCGTGCTGGCGGTCGTCGGACTGGTCGGCCTGCTCGGGCTGATCGGACGCGAGCCGGTCCAGTGGCGGGCGACGCCGTGGGAGGTGCCGGTCATCGTCGTCCTGGGCCTCGTCGCGATGGTCGTGCACGAGTCCGGTCACGCGCTGCTGACGGTCCGCCACGGTCGTCGGGTCCGGGCCGCCGGGATGGTCCTGCACCTCGGGTCGCCGACGTTCTACGTCGACTCCACCGACGCCGTGCTCCTCGACCGGCGCCAGCGCATGCTCCAGGCGGCCGCCGGCCCCTGGGCCGAATGGCTCGTCACCTCGATCGTGGTCCTGGTCGCGCTGGTCCTGCCCGCCGGTGGCGCGCCGGCCCAGGTGCTCCAACGGTTCGCCGTGGTCAACACCATCGGCATCCTCACCAACCTGCTGCCGTTCGTGCGGCTCGACGGGTCCCTCCTCCTCGGCGATCTCGTCCGGGAGCCGGATCTCGCGCAGCGGACCCGGGCGGTCCTGCGGCGGGGTGGTGCCGACCTGCGTCGGGATCCTGCGCTCGTGGCGTACGCCGTGGCCGACTCGGCGGTGGCTGCGGTGCTCCTGGCCTCGTCGTTCTGGTTCTGGTGGCTGCTCTTCGGGGACCTGGTCCTGCTGCTCTGGCACGCCGGACCGGTCGGGATCGCCGGGTTGGCCGTCGCCGCCGCCCTGGCCACCGGGCGGCTCCACCGGGTGCCGGCGTTCGCCCCGACGGTCCGCCGGTGCCGCTTCCGGATGGAGCGGGGGTGGCGGGTCCGGGCCACGTTGGCCTTCCGCTCGCTCCCGGAGCTCGCGGGCTGCGACGAGGCGGCCCTCGGCGTGGTCGCCGGCCGCCTCCGCCGGGTCCGCCCCGGCGAGCGGCTCCCGGAGGCGGGCCACGTGTTCCACCGCCGTTCCGGCCTCGGGGCCGTGCCGGCGGGGGAGCGGTCGGACCGACGCCTCGTCTTCCTGCCGGCATCGGTCGTCGCGCAGGCGGCCTGATCCGATCGCTCAGCCGGCGGTGCCCGGGCGGGGGATGTCGATGTCGAGGCGGTCGGCCTCGGAGCGGATGAACGCGTCGGCCCGGTCCTGCAGGGCGTGGCGCAGGGCCATCACCACCACGCCCTCGGCGAGGGGACCGAGCTGCTCGAGCGCGTCGACCACGGTGCCGATCCGGTCCTGCGGGAGGCCGTCGGCGACGAAGGGCTCCCACAGGTGGGTGCGGAACAGGTCGGTGAACCGGCCGGCGATGCGGTCGGCGTCGTCGCGCAGCACGGCGTACTGGTCGAGGATGGCCTCGGTGGGGATGCCGAGCGCGGCGAGCGCGCTGCCGATCTCGAGGAACGAGGGGTTGTGGAGGACCACACCCGACCCGTCGCCCGCCACCTCGACGAGACCGAGCTCGACGACCCGCCGGACGACGTCGGGGGTGATCTCCACCCCGGGCAGATGCTCGGCCAGCTCGGCGAAGGTCATCTCCCGCGGCGCCTCCGAGGTCCAGGTCGGCGGTCGGTCGCCGAGGCCGAGCACCGCGCCGAGGCTGTCGCCCTTCTCCATCCCGTCGACCAGCTCCTTGATGCCGGCGAGGGAGAAGCCCCGGCCCTGGAGCTGGGCGATCAGGCGGAGCCGGCCGACGTGGTCGTCGTCGTAGTAGCCGACCCGCCCCCGCTTGGTCGGTGGGGCCAGCAGGCCGCGGTGCTGGTACATGCGCACCGTGGACACGGGGATCGCGGCCGTTCGGGCCAGGTCGTCGATCGTCATCTCACCGGGACGGTCCGTCATCGTACGACTCCATGAACGTTCATCTTGCTAATGAATACTAGCATAGTATACGGTCTCGATATGATGCGGAACCTGACCACGGCCCAGAAGCAGATGATCGGCTTCATCCTGGTGCTGGCGGTGGTCAACGTCGCGTACCGCCTGGTCTACGCGACCGGGATCCAGCAGACCGCGGCGCTGTACGTCGGCATCCCGACGCTCCTCGCCGTCGGCCTGGTCCTCACGCCGCGGAGCAACAGCGCCACGGGCATGCTCCTCAAGGGATCGATGCTCGCCATGGCCATCGCGTGCGTGGTGCTGCCCGAGGGGCTGCTCTGCCTGCTCTTCGCGCTGCCGCTCGTCGCGCTGATCGCGGTGATCGTCGGCGGCCCGATCGACTGGGCCCGAAAGCGCCGCGACCGCGAGGGCCCCACGCTCATGGCCGTCACATTGCCCCTGCTCGTGCTCAGCCTCGAAGGGGTCGTCGGCACCCCCTTCGACCCCGCCGACCACGCGACCGCCAGCGTCGTCGTCGAGGCGACGCCCGCCGAGGTGGCCGACGCGCTGGCGACGACCCCCACCTTCGACGCCGAGCTCCCGATGTTCCTGACGCTCGGGTTCAACCGGCCGGTCGGGGCCACGGGCGCAGGGATCGAGGTGGGCGATCGCCGGTCCATCCACTTCTCGGGCGGCAGCCACGACGACCACCCGCTCCGGCTGCTCGGGCTGGTCGACGGCGGGGGCCACGACCACCACTCGCAGATGGACCTCACGGTCGTCGAGTCGGCGCCCGGTCGGGTGGTCTTCCGGATCGACGACGACACGACCATGACGTCGCGTTGGGCCGACCTCCGGCGTGCGGTGGTCACCTGGCGTGCGGTGGGCGACGGCACCACGCGGGTGTCGTGGACCCTCGAGTACGACCGACTCCTGTTCCCGACGGCGTACTTCGCGCCGCTGCAGCGCTACGGGATGGGCCAGTCGGCCGAATACCTGCTCGACGCCGTCGTCGTGGATCGGGTCGCATGAGGTCGCTGGAACCGACCGAGGCGTTGGTGCGGGCGGCGTCGCTCTACCTGCCGATCGGGGTCGCCCTGGCGCTCGTCGTGCGCCGCCGGCCCGATCGTCGCCGGGTGGCCGGTGCGCTGCTCGCGACGGTGTGGAACGTCGTGATGCTGCTCGCGGTGAACCTCGTCGCCGTGCGGGCCGGGTGGTGGACCTTCAACGCCGACGTCGCCGTGGTCGCCGGCGTGCCCGCGGATCTCTGGCTCGGCTGGGCGCTGCTCTGGGGAGCGGTCCCGATGCTCGCCGGCACGGGACGGACGATCCCGCTCGCCGCCGCATCGGTCGCGCTCGTCGCGGCCGACGTCGTCCTGATGCCGTTGGCCGAGCCGGTGGTGGTCCTCGGCCGCTGGTGGCTCGTCGGGGAGGTCGTCGCGGTCGTCACCTGCCTCGGGCCCGGGCTGCTGCTCGGTCGGTGGACCGAGCGCGACGAGCAGCTCGACGGGCGGGTCGCGCTCCAGGTGGTCGGCTTCGCCGGCCTCGTCTTCTTCGTGCTGCCGACGCTGGTGTTCACCGCGGCCCCCGACGCGGCAGGGGGCTGGGACGTCCTCCTCGCCCGCCCGCGCTGGCACCTCGTGCTCGCCGGCGTCGTGCTGGCACCGGCGGGCGCCATCGCGATCCAGGCGGTGCGCGAGTTCGGCCTCCACGGGGGGACCCCGCTCCCGCTCGACCCGCCGCGTTCGCTCGTGACGACCGGCCCCTACGCGTACGTGGCCAACCCGATGCAGGCGGGTGCGACCGTGCTGCTCGCCGGTTGGGGCGTCCTGCTCGGCGCCCCGTCGGTCGTGGCCGCCGCGGCGATGGGCGTGGTCTTCTCGGCGGGCATCGCGGCGTGGAACGAGGACGGCGAGCTGCGCCGGCGCTTCGGTGACGACTGGCTCGACCACCGCCGGCAGGTCCGTCCGTGGCTCCCTCGTCCGCGCCCGCGGGCCACGGGGGTCGCGGTCCTGTACGTCGCCGGCACCTGCGACCCGTGCAGCCAGGTCGGTCGCTTCTTCGTCCGTCGGCGCCCGGTCGGCCTCGACATCGTCCCGGCCGAGCGTTCGGCGGTGCCGCTCCGTCGGATCACCTACGTGCGCGATGGTCGGACGTCGTCGGGCATCGCGGCGATCGGCCGAGGGCTGGAGCACCTGCACCTCGGTTGGGCGGTCGTCGGCTGGATCGGTCGGCTCCCCGGGGTCCGCCCGCTGCTGCAGCTGATCACCGATGCCGTGGGCGGTGGCCCGAGGGCCGTGCCACAGTGCGGGGGCGTCGGACCGAGGGGAACGTGATGCGGCTGCTCTACCTGGACATCGACACGCTGCGGGCCGACCACCTCGGCTGCTACGGGTACCACCGGGACACGACGCCGAACATCGACGCCGTGGCGGCAGGGGGTGTCCGGTTCACGAACGTGTACGCCTCGGACGTGCCCTGCCTGCCGAGCCGCACGGCGCTGGCCACGGGGGCGTTCGGGATCCGCAACGGGGTCGTCAACCACGGAGGTGCCGCCGCCGACCTGCGCTCGCTGGGGTCGAAGCGCTGGTTCGTCGACTGGTGGCGGTTCAACTCGTGGGCGAGCTGCTTCTACCACGCGGGGTGGCACACGGCGTCGCTGTCGAGCTTCCCGTTCCGGCACTCGGCGACGTGGTGGAACGCCGGGTTCATGGAAGCGGCCAACCTGATGCGGGGGATGGGGACCGAGCGGGCCGACCAGGTGCTGCCCGGCGCGCTCGACTGGCTCGACCGTCGGGGCCGGGCCGACGAGTGGTTCCTGCACGTGCACCTCTGGGACCCGCACACCCCGTACAACACGCCGCCCGAGTACGGGAACCCGTTCGCGTCGGACCCGCCACCGGCGTGGCACACCGACGCGGTGCGGGAGCGCAACTGGGAGCTGTCGGGGCCGCACTCGGCCCAGGAGCCCTGGGGCTTCACGCCCGACGAGTGGGGCGACCCGCCGCCCCGCCAACCGTGGCAGGCCGCGTCGATGGACGACGTGAAGGGCATCTTCGACGGCTACGACGTCGGAGTCCGCTACGCCGACGACGCGCTCGGCACGCTGCTGAACAAGCTCGACGACCTCGGGGTGCTCGACGAGACGGCGGTCATGGTGAGCAGCGACCACGGCGAGGCGTTCGGCGAGCTCGGCGTCTACGCCGACCACCAGGCTGCCGACGAGGCCACCTGCCACGTGCCCGCGGTGCTGCGCTGGCCGGGCGTCGAGCCGCAGGTGCACACCGGTCTGCACTACCAGATGGATCTGGCGGCGACGACGCTCGACCTGGCCGGCATCGACGTCCCGAGGGCTTGGGACGGCGTCCCGATCCGCCTCGGTGGGTCCGGACGTGACGAGCTCGTGCTCAGCCAGGGGGCGTGGTCGTGCCAGCGCGGCGTGCGCTTCGGCGACCACCTGTACCTGCGCACGTGGCACGACGGCTACCACGCCCACTGGGCCGACGAGATGCTGTTCGACGTGGTGGCCGATCCTCACGAGACCCGCGACCTGGCGGCCGACGACCCGGCCACCCTCGGAGCGGGCGCGTCCCGGCTGGCCACGTGGACGGCCGAGCAGTTGGAGCGGACCGGGCTCGGGGACCCGCTCGACGTCGTGCGAGAGGAGGGCGGCCCGTTCCACGTCCGCCACCACCTGCGGCCCTACCTCGACCGCTTGCGTTCGACCGGCCGGGCGCGGTGGGCCGACGTGCTCGCCGACCGCCACCCCGCCGAGCTGGTCTAGTTCCCGGCGACCGCGACTTCGTTGCCGAGCGAGGTTGATGCTCCTATGTCAAGGTCCCGGCGAGATCCTGGATGAGCAGGTGGTGGAACCGTCGGGCGAGGGAGCGCTTGAGGCATCGCCAGATCTCGCGGTCGGTCTTGTTCTCGGCTCGGCGTCGGTCGATGTAGGCGCGTGTCTCGGGGCATCGTCGGCTGCGGTGGAGCACGACGGTGTGCAAGGCGTTGTTGGCGTGGCGGTTGCCCCCTCTGTTGAGTCGGTGCCGCTGGTGTTTGCCGGAAGACGCGTCGACGGGGCTGGTGCCGCAGAGCGCTGCGAACGATGCCTCGCTGCGCATCCGTTCGGGGTTCTGGCCGGCGGCGACGATGAGCTTCGCGGCGACGTCGAGGCCGACGCCGGTCTCGGCGAGCAGGCTCGGAGCGAGCTCGCGCAGCAGCGGCCAGAGTTGGGCTTCGGTCGTCTTGATCTCCTCGTGCAGGGCGATCCAGCGGCGAGCCAGGGTGCGTATGGCGTGGCGGGTCGCGGCTGCGGGTCCGTCGATCGTCCCGGGCCGCCAGCTCGCGGCCTTCCGGACGCGCTGGATCGTGGTGAGCGAGCGGAGTTCGTTGCGGACCGCCTCCGGTGCGGTGATGACCAGGTCCTTGATCTGGTTGCCGGCCTGGGTCTTGGCCTTCACAGCCGATCGCCTGGTCAGGTGCAAGACCCGGACCGCTTCGACCAGCCCGGTGGAGTCCTTCGGGGTCGCGTCGGCCACGCCCGCCAACACCGCCCGTGCCGCGGCGATCGCGTCGGCGGTGTCGGACTTGCCGTGACGACGCCGCTGTTGACGGTTCGGCCGGTTGACCTCGAGAACACACACGCCTGCTTCGATGAGGTGGCGGGCCAGACCGGCCCCATAAGCGCCGGTGCCCTCGACCCCAGCGCGCTGCACATCGCCGTGACTGGCGGCCCAGGACAAGAGCCGGCGGTAGCCACCAGCGGTCGCCGGAACCTCGATCACGGCGACGAGCTCGCCGATCGCGTTGAGGACCGCGGCGGTGTGGGTGTCGGCATGAGTGTCGACCCCGAGGATGACTTCGGACGGCATTGCTGGCATCGTGGAGCTGCTCCTGATTCGCGAGATTTCGGGAAGCACCATCAGCCGGAACGACGGACAAGACAGTTGGTGTGCAAGACCAACGCTCCTATGAGGTCACGTTCGTCCGACCGGCTGGTGCGCGTCCGGGATCCAGACACCGAGCCGACAGATCAACGGATAGGCATCACGCCAGTCACACCCAGAGTCAGACCCGGGCTGGACCCCGGACCGGGACAGCCTCGCTCAACTGTCACACCCCCTCGGTAGGCTGATCGAACACGTGTTCTGGTATTCCGTTCGATCAGCCTACCGAGGTCACCCCATGCGTTCTCCGGCGGACAACGTCATCGATCCTCCCTCTTCGACCACATCTTCTGAGCCTCCCGGTCCGGCGCGCCCGCGGGCGCGTTCGGATCTGACCGGGCTGCCGGCCGAACGGCTCGAGACCGAGGTGGTCGACCTCACCACCCGAATGGCGGCGGGCACCTACGAGTTGCTGGTGCTGGTCGGCGAGCTCGACCGGCGCGGCTCGTGGGCCGCCTGGGGTGCCCTGTCGTGTGCGGCGTGGCTGGCCGATCGGTGCGACATCGAGATCTGCACCGCCCGCAGCCAGGTGCGTGTGGCCCGGGCGATGCTCCTGTTCCCGATCCTCGATCAGGCGATGGCCAACGGTGACGTGTCCTACGCGAAGGCGCGTGTGCTGGTCCCGCACCTCACCTCGGCGAACGCCGACGCGTTGCTGGACCTCGCCGAACGCAACCCCGCCGGGCGCCTCGGCGCGGCGATCGCCGCCTGGTCCCAACGCCACGAAGACGCCGCCACGATCAGGGCCCGCCAACACGAAGCCCGGTCGCTGTCATGGCGCACCGAACCCGACGGCACCGTCCTGCTCACCGCCCGCCTCACCCCCGAAGTCGCCGGCGCCGTGTGCGCCGTGATCGACACCGCGGTCACCCGGACCGGCGCGCCCGCGGGCGCGTCACTCGCCCACCAACGGGCCGACGCCCTCGCCGCCGTGGTGACCGACGGCGGCGGTCAGGTCGAGGCCGAGGTCGTCGTGCACGTCACCACCGACGGCAACCACCTCCCCGACGGCACCCCGCTCTCGGACCACGCCGTCGCTCAGCTGTTGCCCGATGCCTTCGTCTCCCTCCTCATCCACGACACCGAACGCCAACCCATCGACGCCAGCCCCCGCCGACGCCACCCCACCCGACGCCAACGACGTGTCCTCGACGCCCGAGCAGACCAGTGCCAACACCCCGGCTGCACCGCCCGCGCCTTCCTCCAGTACGACCACGTCCAGCCCTACACAGAAGGCGGCCCCACCACCATCGACAACCTCCAACGGCTCTGCGGCCCCCACAACCGGCAGCGCACCCGCTCCCGCGAACCTGGCCGGTAGGGTCCGGGTCGTGGACCCGGCCGGCGCTTCGTTCGACGAGCACCGGCCGCTGAGTCCGAGGGTGCAGGTGCTGTGGCAACTGCCCTTCGCGGTGCTCGCGATCGTGGTGCTCCTCGCGGCGGCGATCGCCCTTGCGGCCGGCGCGCCGACCGGGGTCGGCGTCGTCCTCCTCGTGCTCACCGGGCTGTTCCTCGTCCTCCTGGTCACCGTGCCCAAGGCCCGCTACCGCAACTGGAGCTATCGGCTGAGCGCCGACCAGCTCGACATCCGGAAGGGGATCGTCGTGAAGGAGGAGTCGACGGTGCCGTACTTCCGGGTGCAGCACATCGACATCCGGCGCGGCCCCCTCGAACGGTGGCGCAACGTCGTCTCGCTCGACATCTCCACGGCGTCGCCGTCGACCGACTCCACCCTCCCCGGCATCGACCCCGCCGACGCCGACCGGATCCGCGCCTACGTCCTCGCCAGGGCCGGGTACGACGACGGTGTCTGACCCACCGGTCGACCCGGGGTCGGCCGTCACGATCCCGCCACGGCGCACGGACCGGCTGACCCCGCTGATCACGGTGGTGCAGCAGATCTGGCGAGTGGCGATCCCGATGGCGTTCCTCGTCATCGCCGAAGGGGTCGGCCGTGTGATCGTCCTCCCGCTGCTGGTGGTCGGGATGGTCGTGCTCGGGGTCGCCGCCACGATCGCCTGGTCGCGGTTCACCTACGCCATCGAGCACGGCGCACTCATCGTCGAGAGCGGCCTCGTCAACCGGCAACGTCGGGAGGTCCCGCTCGGACGGGTGCAGCAGGTCGACGTGCGGCGGAGCTTCGTGCAGCGGATCTTCGGCCTCAGCGCCCTGCACGTCGACACCGCGAGCAGCGGTTCCGGGGCCGAGGTCGTCCTCGCGTCGCTCGCCGAGGCCGACGCCATCGCGCTGCACCGGATCCTGCTGGCCCACGGTCGACCGGCGGCGGCCCCACCGCAGGCACCCCCGATCGGGGCGTGGTCGGGTCCCCGGTCGTCGCTGCCGCCGCCTCCCGGCGCCACCGCGGCACCGTGGGGTGCGCCCGCCGTGCCGGCCCGGACCCTGGTCTCGCTCGGCACGCGCGACCTCGTCGTCGCCGCGCTCACCGGTCCGGCGCTCGGCGTCGGGGTGGTCTTCCTGCTGGCCTTCGCCGGCCCGATCGCCGACGTCGTGGCCGGAGGCACCGATCTCGGCGGCGGCGTGGCCGCGTTGGCCGGGTTGCTCTTCATGGCCGCCGCGCTGGCCGTGTTCGTCGGGGGATCGGCCGTCGTCTCGACCGTCCTCCGGGACAACGACTTCACCGTCGAGCGGATCGGCGACGACCTGCGGGTGCGCCGGGGCCTCCTCGACCAGCGTGAGACCACGCTCGCGCTCCACCGGATCCAGTGCATCCGCATCGTGGAGAACCCGGCCCGCCGGATCCTCGGCCGGTGCTCGCTCCGCCTCCAGAACGCCGGCAGCGGCGGGACCCGTCGCGGCAACGAGCAGTCGTCGCTCGACGCCGCCCAGGTCGTGATCCCCGTCCTCCCGACCGCACAGCTCGCCGCGCTGCTCGACGAGCTCCTGCCGGGTATCGGGCCCCTGCCGCCCATCGAGGGCGCGCCGAAGGTGGCCCGTCGGCGCCGTCTCACCCGGGCGGGCCTCGTCACCGCCCTCGTCCTCGGCCCCGGGCTGCTGGTCGTGCTGACCGGTGGACCATGGGGATGGCTCGTGCCCGGCGTCGTCGCCGGCACCGTCGCGTTCGCGCTGGTCGGTCCGTCGTACCGGGCGCTCGGCTCCGGGCTCGGCGACGACGTGGTGGTGGCTCGGGCCGGCGTGCTCCAGCGGGAGACGACGCTGATCCCGATGGCGCGCCTGCAGAGCGTGAGGATCCGTCGGTCCCCGCTCCAGGCCCGGGTCGGGATCGGGACCCTGGCCCTCGACGTGGCCGGTCGTGGCGGGGTGCCCAAGGTCGTCGACGGGTCGACCGAGCGGCTCGTGGCGATCCGGGCCGCGGCCCTGTTCGACGACTCGACCCGCGCCGACGAGCGGCGGGCACGCGAGCGCACCCGCCGCGCGGTCCGCCTGGAGGTCACGGATGGGATCACGGATGGGGTCGGATCCCGACCGTGATGGTCCTCGTGATCAACAGCTCGGCTCGCCGGGTCACGGTCGGGATCCGACCCCATCCGTGACGGCGGACCGCTCAGCGGGACGCGACGGGCGGTCATCGGTCGCGACGTGGCAGGCTGCTGGCATGCCGGAAGGGGTGATCGAACCACGGCTCGAGGGGACGGTGGCCCTGCCCGGTGGGCGGCGGCTGAGCTTCGCCGAGTTCGGACCGCCCGACGGCCGTCCGATCCTGTGGCTGCACGGCACCCCGGGGGCCCGGCGGCAGATCCCGCCCGAGGCCCGACGGCTCGCCGTGCGGGACGACCTGCGGATCATCGGCGTCGACCGCCCGGGCATCGGGAAGTCGACGCCGCACCTCTACGGGTCGATCGCCGAGAGCGCCGGTGACATCGAAGCGCTCCTCGACCGTCTCGGCATCGACCAGACCTGGGTCATCGGCCTGTCCGGCGGCGGCCCGTACGCGCTGGCCACCGGCGCGCTGCTGGCGGACCGGGTCCAGGCGGTCGCCGTGCTCGGCGGCGTGGCGCCGACCGTCGGCCCCTACGCGATCGGGGGCGGCCTCGTCGCGCTCGGCAAGACGCTGTCCCCGGTCATCGCGCACGCCCGCACACCGATCGGGATCGGTCTGACGGGCATGGTCCGCCTGATCCGCCCGATCGGCCAACCGGCGCTCAAGGTCTATGCCCGGGTGTCGCCGGAGGGTGACCGACGGCTGCTCAACCGGCCCGAGTTCGGGGCGATGTTCCTCGACGACCTGTTCCACGGGAGCCGCAAGCAGTTCTCGGCGCCGCTCGCCGACGTGCTGCTGTTCAGCCGGGACTGGGGATTCGACCTCGCCGATGTCGCGGTGCCCGTCCGCTGGTGGCACGGCGACGCCGACCACATCGTCCCGTACGAGCACGGGGTTCACGTCGTCCAGTTCCTGCCCGACGCCGAGCTGCTCACCCTCCCGGGGGAGAGCCACCTCGGCGGGTTGGACGTCGAGGAGCGGATCTTCGCGACGCTGCTCGAGGCGACGAGCTGACGGTCGGGCGCCGCTGCGTCAGCCCTTGCGGGACTGCATCGCCCCGAGCCCGGCCGTGACGATCACCGCGCCGATGAAGGACCCGATCATCCCGCTCGGCCGCAGGGCGAGTCCGTCGCCGGCGATCAGGCTGAAGAGGAGGCCGCCGACGAACGACCCGACGAGGCCGGCGATCAACGCCGTCGTCCAGTCGATCGTGGTGGTGCGTTGGCCCAGCACCAGCTGCGCGAGCGCGCCGACGAGCATTCCAAAGACCAGGATTCCGATGATCAGCACGCCGAGAACCTACTTGAAGTTCTCCCAGTAGCGGCTCGGGGTCGGACCCCGTTGGCCCTGGTACTTCGAGCCGGCGGAGGCCGAACCGTAGGGCACGTCGGCCGCGGTGCTCATGGTGAGGAAGCTGATCTGACCGATCTTCATGCCGGGGTAGAGCGTGATCGGCAGGGTGGCGATGTTGGACAGCTCGAGGGTGATGTGACCGTCCCAGCCGGCATCGATGAAGCCGGCGGTCGAGTGGATCAGCAGCCCGAGGCGACCGAGGCTCGACTTGCCCTCGAGGCGCCCCACGAGGTCGGTGGGCAGCTTGATGCGCTCGGCGGTCGACCCGAGCACGAACTCCCCGGGGTGGAGGATGAACGCCCGCTCGCCGTCGTCGGGGATCTCGATCAGCTCGGTGAGGTCCTCGAGGTTCTCCTTGACGTCGATGATCGGCGTCGTGTGGTTCCGGAACACCCGGAAGTACCGGTCGATGGTGAGGTCCACCGACGAGGGCTGGATGCAGCCGTCGCCGATCGGGTCGATCTCGATGCGGCCGTCGGCCAGGGCATCGCGGATGCTGCGGTCGGAGAGGATCACGGCAGCACGGTAGTGGGTGCGGCCGGCCGGTCTCTCAGGCTGCGGTCTCGGAATCGGAGGCCACGTTCCGCGTCGATCGGCGGAGCGCCGCCGACAGCGGGCCGACGTCGCCCTCGACGACGATGACCGACCCGTCGGTGAGCGTCGCGGTGACCGGCTCGCCGTCGCGCAGGTCGAGCGAGCGGACCGAGAGGCCCGTGGTCGTGTCGAGCAGTTCACCGCCGTCGGTGATGGTCAGCCGGCGGGGCCGGCCGTAGGCGACGAGGAGCGCCACGAGCACCACCACCAGGGACACGGCCCGCTGGTTCTCGGTCGTGGAGCCGGACCACAGCAGGGCGGTGAGCAGGTTGGACACCGCGTGGGCGGCGCCCATCGGGAGGACGGCGCCCGAGCGGTAGACGACGACGGCGGCCAGCACGGCGTAGGCGATGAAGGGGGCCGCCGACGAGACATGGGTCATCTGGTCGCGGTGGCCGGGCAGGAGGACGAACCAGAGTGCAGCGATCGCGAACGCGGACGGCCGCGCCCACGCCAGCCGCATCCCGGCCTGGTGGAGGATGAGCGCGAGGACCATCGGGATCGCCAGCCGGTAGATGAACTCCTCGCCGAACGCGGCGACGACGTAGCTCACCCAGAGGCCACCGTCGCCCTGGCGGAGGAAGGCGACGAGGAGCGCGGGGAGGGCGCCGGCCACCAGGATCCAGTACGCGACGGCGAACCACCGGTGCGACGAGCGACCGAGCAGCCGGGCCCCGCAGGCCACGGCGAGCCCGAACGCCGGGATCGTCGCCAGCGAGAGGTCGAGGGCGCCGATCCGCACCGACGGGACGAGCTCGAGGGTGTTGAGCACCTCGACCACGATCGTGAACGCGGCGAGCAGGACGATCTGGCGGCGACGGAGGGTGTGGAGCGAGAACCACGGCGGACGCGCCGTGCCGGGCGCGACCGGAGCGGTCGTGGGACCGGTCACGCGGCACCGCCGATCGCGACCGCGTCCTCGGCGGTGACCGGCGAGAGCTCCTCGGCGGCGAGCGTGGCCTCGAGGGCGGCGACCGCGACCTCGATCATGTCGTCGGTCGGCTCGTTGGTGGTGATGCCCTGCAACCAGGAACCGGGGGCCATGAGGATGCGACCCACGAGGGTGTCCTGATGGCGGCCGGCGAAGCGGATGGTCTCGTAGGCGACGGCGGCCACCAGCGGCAGGCCGAGCACCCGAGAAGCGATCAGCAGGCCCCAGCCCGGGTTTCCGACGAGCGCGTGGGCCAGGATCGTCACCAGCACGACGGTGAGGAGGAAGGCGGTGCCGCAGCGCGGGTGGCGGCGGTCGAACCGGCGGATCTCGGCGGGCACCAGCGGCCGGCCGTGCTCGAAGGCGTGGATCGTCATGTGCTCGGCGCCGTGGTAGGCGAACACCCGGGCGACGGCGGCCGATCGGGAGAGCAGCCACAGGTAGCCGACGAGGATGCCCAGGCGGATCAGGCCCTCGACGGTCGAGAACAGCAGCGCGTTGTCGATGCCGGCCGCCTTCACGACGACGGCGGGCAGCAGGCCGAACACCCCGAGGACCGCGACGACCGCGATGAGCACGGTGAGGGCCAGGCCGCCACGGGTGTAGCCGTCGCCGGACTCGTCGCCCCGCTCGGTCGCGCCCCAGAGCGTGGCCCGCGTGCCCAGCACCACCGTCTCGCCGAGGGCGAGCACGCCCCGCACGAGGGGGAGGGTGCGCCAACCGTCGAACTCGGGCAGGCGGTGGCCGGTGGTCGAGATCGACCCCTCACGGGTGCGGACGGCCGCGCCCCACGCCTTGCCCCGGCGCATCATCACGCCCTCGATCAGGGCCTGGCCCCCGATCGGGCCGGGTTCGGGTCGGTCTGGTGCTGGCTTCGACACGGCGGTGGATCCCCCTCCAGGTTCCGGCGCTGCGAACAGTGGCCGCATACTACGGACAGTGGTTCCCCGTGTCTAGGCCGTCCGGCCTACGGTGCGTCGCGTCCGCCCAGGTACTCGGTGGCGGCGGCCCGCCTGACCGGCTCCCGACCGGCTTCGGGACGGTCCAGAACATCACGCAGTGTGGCGATCAGGCGATCGTGGTGGAACGGACGTGCCAGAAAACCGTCAGCTCCGGCCTGCCAGGCCCGCAGGCCGACTGCCGGTCCGTCGGCCAGGACCACGACCCGACACGAGGCGACGATCGGGTCGGGGTGGCCCCGCAGCGCGGCCACGACCGCCGGCGCCTCCCCGTCGAGATCGAGCAGCGCGAGGCCCGGCACCGACGACGCGACGGCGCCGAGGTCGTCGGCGGACACCGTGATCGGGACCGGCTCGTGCCCGGCCCGCTCGACGATGCGCAGGAGGAGGTCGCGGCCCGTGTCGTCACCCGCGGCGACGGCGACGGTCGCGCCGGGCATCAGTCCTCGACGGTGACCGAGGCGATGCGGTCGGCCTCGCCCTGTTCCACGGCTTCGAGGATGTGCATGGCGATGTCGGCCACCCGCACCTCCTCGTCCTTGCCGAGGCCCTTCACGCCGTCGTCGATCATGATGTAGCAGAAGGGGCAGGCGGTGGCGACGCGGCTGGCGCCGGTCTCGACGAGCTGCTCGGAGCGGGCGTCGTTGACCTTCGTGCCGATCGTCTCCTCCATGAACATGCGGGCGCCACCGGCGCCGCAGCACATGCCCTTGGTGCCGTTGGCGGACGCCTCGACGACCTCGATGCCCCCGAGGCTGCCGATGACGTTGCGCGGGCTCATGTAGACGTCGTTGTGGCGGCCGAGGTAGCAGGAGTCGTGGTAGACGACCCGCTCCTCGAGCCGGGCCTCGGAGAGGTCGAGCTTGCCCTGGTCGATCAGCCACTCGAGGAACTGGCTGTGGTGCACGACTTCGTAGCGCCCACCGAGCTGCGGGTACTCGTTCATCAGCGTGTTGAAGCAGTGCGGGCACTGCGTGATGATCTTCTTCACGCCCATGCCGTCGAGGGTCTCGATGTTCTGCATGGCGAGCATCTGGAAGATGTACTCGTTGCCCGAGCGCCGGGCCGGGTCACCGGTGCAGTTCTCCGACGGGCCGAGGATGGCGAAGTCGACCTCGGCCCGCTGCATCAGCTTGGCCATGGCCTGGGTGACCTTCTGGTTCTTGTCGTCGAAGCTGCCGGCGCAGCCGACCCAGTAGAGGTACTCGTGGTCGAAGGGCTCGGTGCCGTCGACGATCTCGATGTCCTCGACCTTGGAGGTCCACGCCGCCCGGTCGGACTGGCTCATGCCCCACGGGTTGCCGGAGTTCTCCATGCCCCGGTAGGCCGAGCCCAGCTCGGTCGGGAAGTCGGACTCCATGAGCGACAGGTAGCGCCGCATGTCGAGGATCTTGTCGAGGATCTCGATGTTGACCGGGCAGATCTCGTCGCAGGCCTTGCAGGTGGTGCAGGACCACACCTCCTCGGAGGTGATGCGCTCGAAGACGGAGTTCGACCCGATGGTGATCTCGGGGACGGTGCTGATCGGGGGCGACACGGCCGGCGAACCCGACGCGGCCATGACCTCGCCGGTCTTGAGCACGATCTCGCGGGGGTCGAGCGGCTTGCCCGTGGCGTGCGCCGGGCAGACGCTGGTGCAGCGACCGCACATGGTGCAGGCGTCGGTGTCGAGCAGCTGCTTCCAGGTGAACTCCTCGACGGTGGAGGCGCCGAAGCTCTCGAGCTCGGTCTCCATGAGGTTCGGCATCGCCCGCATGGCGCCCTTCGGACGGTCCTTGTCCTTCAGGTACATGTTCAGCGGCGACGTGAAGACGTGGCGCATCATCGTGACCGGCAGGATCACGAGGAACGTGATGAAGGCGAGCACGTGGACCACCCACCAGATCTGGTGGACACCGTGGATGGTGGAGGTGCCGTCGATCAGGCCCGAGATCGGGTAGCCGACGAACGACCACTTCTCGAAGTCCGGCCGGCCGTCGACGGCGATGCGCCAGGCCTCGGCGCCGAAGCCGCTGACCGACAGGACGAAGAGCGTGGCCAACCCGATCGCGTGGTCCGACTTGGTCTTGATGCGGATGCGGTACGGGCGGATGACGTAGCGGCGCACGATCGCCCACGACACCCCGATGAACAGCATCAGGCCGGCGGCGTCGCCGACGAACGCGTAGGCCCGGTAGACGTCGCCGTGGAGGAACTTCCAGCCCTCGGGCACCTGGTGGTTGATCTCGAGGATCGTCGTGACCGCCAGGAGGATGAGGAACGAGAAGTAGATGAGGCTGTGCATGATCCCGGCCGCGGGATCGCGCAGCAGGGTCTGCATGTAGACGCCGGAGCGGAAGTCGCCGAAGCGGCGGGCGGCGTTCTGCGGGGTGGTGCGGCGGTCGTCGGGCGCACCGCGCTCCCAGTTCTTCACCCGCTGGGCGAACATGTACGCCCCGTAGAGGATGACGACCGGCATCACCACGTAGAACGCGAGCTTCAGGCCGCTCGGGATGTTGTCGAAGACGTGCCGCTGGACGGGCGAGTCGTCGTGCCACTCGGTGATCAGGGGGATCACGCCGGAGGTGGCCGTGAACAGTGCGATCGCAGCGCCCAGGCCGATCACCAGGTGATGGGGCTTGATGCGCTTCGGGGCTTCGACGGTCTCTTCGGTAGCCATAGCAGCTCGAAACCTACTCGCAGGTCGCGGGGTGGTCCGAACTTCTGGGTGGCGTCCGCCGCGGAGCGGCGTCGAGGTCAGCCGTAGATCTGACGGTCGAGCTCCCGGACGCGGGACGCCAGTTGGCCGAGCAGCTTGTGGGCGACGCTCGGCACCTCCTCCACGATCCCGGAGAACTCGCGGGAGCTGAGGACGAGCACGACGAGGTCGGTGTCGGCGGTGACGGTGGCCGTGCGGGGACCGTGGTCGAGGAGCGACAGCTCGCCGACCGCCTCGCCCGGGCCGAGCGTGCCGATCTTGCGGCCGTTGCGCTTCACGGTCGCGGTGCCCTCGACGATGAAGAACGCCTCGCGTCCGAGGTCACCCTGGTCGACCAGGACGGCGCCCGCCGGACGGGTCACCTCGTTGGTGGCCCTGGCGATCTTCTGGAGGTCCTTCTTGCTCAGCGAGGAGAACAGCGGGTTCGCCGCGAGGCTCTCGAGGTGCTTGCTCCGGGTTGCCATGGACGGGAGCATACGGAGCGTCGACCGGCTGCGCTCGGTAGTGTCCGTCGCGTCGGGGTGCGTCGGCTGGACGACGCCTCGGTGAAGGGGGTCGCACATGGCCGGGAAGCTCCGGCGCGGCGGGCTCGCCGCGATGATCGTCGCCGTCGTGTCGACCGCCGCACTCGTCGGCGCCCTCCCCGGTTCGGCCGCCGGTGCCGTCGATCAGGCCGCGCCCGCGCCCGACCTTCGCGTGTCCAGGTGGACCCTGCCCTCCCAGGTCGACGTCGGGTCCGACTTCACGTTGGGCATCGACATCGTCAACTCGGGCGGGCCGGCCACGAACGGTCAGCTGGTGCTGGACGTCGGGCCTGGGATCGAGGTGGTCTCGACGTCCATCGGCTGGTTCGGACGATCGTGCTCGGTCGTCGGATCGACCGCGACGTGCAGCATCGGGACGGTCGATCCCTCCCAGTTCGTCTCCTTCGGCCTCCACGCGGCCGCCGAGGGGCCCGTCGACATCGGGGTGGTCCTCAGCAGCGACGAGGCCGACGCCGACCCGTCGGACAACTCGCCGTCCGGGTCGGTGTACGTCCGGGGCCCGTCCGCGATCGACCTCCGGCTCACGGGTTCGCCGATGCCGGCGACCCTCGCTCCGACCGAGCAGCTCGACTACGCCCTCACGGTCACGAACCTCTTCAACTTCCCCACGTCGGGGGTGCGGGTCACGAGCACCGTGCCCGACGCCTTCGAGATCCGGTCGACGGCGATCGGTCTGTTCCGCACGTGCTCGGTGTCGGGCCAGGTGGTCACCTGCGACGTCGGTGCCCTCGGGGTGAGGGCTTCGGTCGACATCGCGATCGTGCTCGTGGCGCGCGACCTCCCTGGGCAGGTCCAGCTCTCCGCCGAGGTGACCTCATCCCTTCCGGATCCCTTCCCCGACGACGACGTCACGACGTCGACCGTGACGATCGAAGGCGTCGCGCAACCGCCCGACCTCGTGGTCGCGCTGCAGCTGCCGGCCACGGCGTACACGGGTGCGACCGTCAACGGGAAGGTGCAGGTGGCGAACCTGGGCGGGCAGGTCAGCGGGGTCGTGGTCGAGCTGGAGGTGCCGGCGGGCATGGGTCTGGTGTCGGCCACCACCGGGCTCAACCCGCACTCGTGCGCCATCTCCGGGACGACGGTCACCTGCGCGCTCGGCACCTCCACCACCTTCTGGTTCGCCGACCTGGTGTTCGCGCCGGCCGACGGCACCCACGAGGTCGTCGCCACGGTGCGCGCCGACCAGACCGACGCGGACCTCTCGTCGAACGAGACGTCGCGCACGATCGCCGTCGGCGGCATCGCCCCCATCCCCTTCCAGGTCACGAGCCAGGTGTCGCGGGACTTCGTCCGTCCCGGCGACGCCGTGACCCAGCGGATCGACGTGGTGAACCGGAGCCAGGTCCCCGCGTCCGCGGTGGTCGTGGGTACCACGGTCCCGTCGGCGTTCGAGATCCGCTCGGCGAGGATCGGCTGGTTCGCCCGCCCGTGCACCGTCGTCGGACAGGACGTGTCCTGCACGGTGGGGGATCTCGCCGCGGGCACCTCGAGGTTCATCCTGCTCGACCTGGTCGTTGCCGACGACGCCTCGTCGGGCTCCTTCCAGCTCGCGGCGCGGATCGTCTCGTCGACCCCCGGCGCGGTGACGTCCGGGTCCGTCGCCACGTCGACCGTCACCGTGGACGCGTCCGGTGCGCTGCCGGACCTGGCGATCCTTCGGTCGCTCCCCGCGTCGACGACGGTGGGTACGCCGGTGGACCTCCGCATCTCCGCGGTCCAGGGCAGCGGAGGCCCGCCGACCGGCGTGGTGGCGACCGTGCAGCTCCCGGACGGACTGGAGGCCGTGTCGTCGAGCATCGGGTGGTTCGGCCGTCCGTGCTCGGTGGCCGGGTCGACGGTGACCTGCTCGTTCGCATCGTCCTCGACCACGTGGTTCGCGACGATCGTGGTGCAACCGACCTCGCCCGGCACCCACGACGTGGTCGTCGAGGTGCACACCGACCAGGAGGATGCGAACCCGGCCGACAACTCGTCCACCGTGTCGACCACCACGACCTGACGCCCTGTCTGGCGCCGGCGGAGGATCAGGCGCCGGCGGTGGCCTGCTTGGCGACGGCGTCGGCCGCGGCCCGGATGGCCTCGGGGTCGCCGAGAGCCCGGTCGAGGACGTCGGTCGTGGTCGTCGCCGGGCGGGCGTCGCCGTCGAGCTCGTAGACGAGCGGGACGCCGGTCGGGATGTCGAGCCCGGCGATCGCGTCGTCGGAGATGCCCTCGAGGTGCTTCACCAACGCCCGGAGGCTGTTGCCGTGGGCGGCGACGAGGACCGTGGCGTCGTGGGCCAGGTCGGGGACGATCGCGTCGAACCAGTAGGGGAGCATCCGGTCGACGACGTCGGCCAGGCACTCCGAGCGGGGGAGCACGTCGCCGGGCACCTGCGCGTAGCGGGGATCGGTGTTGGGGTTGTGCTCGTTGGCGTCGGTGATCGGCGGTGGCGGGGTGTCGTAGCTGCGGCGCCAGACCTTGACCTGGTCCTCACCGAACTCGGCGGTGGCCTGGGCCTTGTTGCGTCCGGTGAGGTCGCCGTAGTGGCGCTCGTTGAGGCGCCAGTGCCGCTTGACCGGCACCCAGAGCAGCCCCATCTCGTCGAGGGCGAGGTTCGCGGTGCGGATCGCCCGGGTCTGGAGCGACGTGTGGACGATGCCGGGGCGGAGGCCGGCCTCGGCCATCTGCCGGCCGGCGGCCGCCGCCTCGGTCCGACCGAGCTCGGAGAGGTCGGCGTCCCACCAGCCGGTGAAGAGGTTCTCGGCGTTCCAGGTGGATTGGCCGTGCCGGAGCAGGATGAGCGTCGAGGTCATGGCCGGCGAGCGTACCGTCCGGTCGATCTCGCCCCGGAAGCCGGATCCCGCCAGGACCGTCCCGGGCGAGGTCGTCAGAGCGCGGCCGCGAGGACGGTGACGACGACGCGGGCCCGGTCGTTCGTCGCGACCGGATCCGGGCTCGTGGTGGTGACCGCACCCTCGAGCGAGTACGTCCCCGGCGTGTCGGCGGCGAGCGTGAGGACGGCGACGTTCCAGGCGGCGCTCCTGAGGGATCCGACCGAACAGGTGATGTCGCGCCCGACGACGGTGCACGGGCGGGCGTAGAACCCGACCGTCGCCGAGACGAGGGTGAACCCGTCGGGGACCGTGGCCGTGACCGTGACGCCGGTGGCGGTGGTCCCGTACACGTTCCTGACCGTGAGGGTGTTGCGGACCTGGCCGCCCGTGCTCACGGTGGCGGCATCGACCGTGGAGTCGATCGTGACGTCGACGCTCGACGGTCCGATCACGCCGACGGGCACCGTCGCCGCGTCGTCGGTGGGGTCGACGTCGACGGTGGTCGGGCTCGTGGCGGTCGCCGTGACCGACCGGCTCCCCTCGGCGACGGCGAGCACCTGGAGCTCACCGAACCAGTACTGGGCCTGGGGCTGCATCCGGCAGGTGGCGGTGCGTCCGACGACCGTGCACGGCCGGGCGAGCCACCCGACCGTGGCCTGGACGATCTCGAGGCCGTCGCTGACCTCGAACCGCACCTCGACGTCGGTCGGAGCGATCCCGGAGACATGGCTCACCGTGTACGGCACCGCGAAGGTCGAACCCACGTCGACGTTCGCCGGCGAGTAGTTCAGGTGCATCGCGAGGTCGGTGGTCGGCGCGGCCTGGGCGATGGTCACGGTCGACGCGGCCGTGTTGTTCGAGGGGTCGGGATCGGGGTTGAGCGCGGTGAGCGTCCCCGTCGACGTGAAGGTGCCGACCGAGGGGCCGGCGGTGAGGGTCAGGACGGCGACGTTGTAGTTGCCGGGGGCGATGGACGCGATGCGGCAGGTGATGTCGCGGTCGACGACGGTGCACGGTCGGGCGAAGAAGCCGACGGTCGCCGACACCAACGTGAGCCCGTCGGGCACGGTGGACCGGATCTCCACCCCGGTGGCCGGGAACGGACTGGTGGCCGGGTTCGTCGCCGAGAAGGTCTGTCGCACCTCACCCCCCGGTCCGACCTCGACGGTGGCCGGCGCGCTCGCGAGCGCGAGGTCGACGGAGCCGATCGCGATGGCGGTCGACGCGGTGTCGTCGAAGGTGTTGGGGTCGGGGTTCGCTGACGTGACGGTGCCGGTGGACGTCACGGTCCCGGGGGTCGTGCCCGCGGTGAAGGTGAGGACGGCGACGTTGTACGTGCCGGGGGCGATCGACCCGATGCGGCAGGTGACGTCGCGGTCGACGACGGTGCACGGTCGGGCGAAGAAGCCGACGGTCGCCGACACCAGCGTGAGCCCGTCGGGCACGGTGGACCGGATCTCCACCCCGGTGGCCGGGACGGGGATGCCCGCGGCGTTGGAGACCGAGAGGGTCTGTCGGACCTGCGCACCGGGCGCGGCGCTCACGGTCTCCGGCGAGGCGGTCAGGGTCAACTCGACCGGGTCGGCGGCGATGATCGTCGAGGCGGTGTTGTTCGACGGGTCGGGGTCGGGGTTGGTGGCCAGCGCGGTGGCCGTCGACGTGTGCGTGCCGAGGTGGTCGGCGGTGAGCGTGAGGATGGCGATGTTGTACGTGCCGGGGGCGATCGACCCGATGGTGCAGGTGACGTCGCGGCCGGTGACGGTGCAGGGTCTGGTGAAGTACCCGACCGTGGCCGACACCAGGGTGAGCCCGGCTGGAACGGTGGAGGTGATCTCCACCCCGGTGGCCGGCCCGCTGCTGGTGGCCGGGTTCGTCACGCGCACCGTCTGGCGGACCTCCTCGCCGGTGTCGGCCAACCAGTAGCCGGGGGAGCTCACGACGGCCAGGTCGACCGGGTCCGCGTTCGGGTCGACCACGACCGCGGCCGCGAGGTCACCGGCCGGGACGGTCGCGCCCGCGCTCGTGTCGGTCACCTCGGCCGCCGTCGGTTCCTCGTCGGCGTCATCGGTGCTGTGGACGTCGGTGCTCGGCTCGTCGGTCGCCGGGGGCTCGCCCGGTTCTTCGGGCGGGGACGGAGCGGCGGCCGGGTCGTCCGGCGGCGTGCTCGTGGTCGTGTCCGCCGGGATCGAGGTCGACGAAGCGTCCCCTCCGGCGTCCTGGGCGCCGGCCGCGCCGGGTGCGACGAGCACCAGCAGCGCGGCGATCGCGGCGACCACGACGGCCGTGGCCGTCGCTCTCCGCCGCTCGATCGTCCGATCTGAGCTCTTCGTCCTCCGAATGGAGATGTTCGTCGACAGCATCGGTTCACCCACCCGTGATCTCGCCCGGTTCCCGCAACCGGTGCGTCGTGCGGGCACCCTAGCGAGCCGGTCGTCGGCCTGCCGGGATCCGCGGGTGGGTCGTCGCGTCGTCGGGTGTCAGCTGCGGCGGCGGCGGAGGAGGACCTCCTGGGAGATGGTCGCCACGTGCACCCCCTGCTCGGTGAACACGTGGCCGACGGTGAGCCCCCGCGACGAGATGATGCCGTGGCACACCATGGCGGTGAGGTGCCAGTCGTCGGCCCGGAGCGGCCGGTGGAACCAGAGCGCGTGGTCGAGGCTGAAGGCGACGTAGGGATCGTCGACCCCGGGCGCGTCGACGTCGGGCTGGAGCGAGACGACGGCGTCGGTCGGGTAGTCGTCGGACATGTACGCCATGGCGCAGGCGTGCAGCACGGGGTCGTCGCCGAGGTCGCCGTTGATCCGCATCCAGCCCCGTGCCCGACCCTCGAGCCCGGGGATCCCGCGGGTGGGCACGGTGACGCGGTCGAACATCGTCGTCCACGACTCCTGCGGGAGCTCGTCGTGGCGGGGGACCTCGGGGAGCTCGGCGGTCTGCGCGTCGGGCGCCTCCTCGTCGACCTGGAACGACGCCGACATCGACAGGATGGCGCCCACGGCCTGGCGGGCGGTGACGGTGCGGGTCACGAACGAGCGGCCGTTGCGGACGCGGTCGACCTCGTAGCGCACGGGCTCGGCGTGGTCGCCGCGGCGGATGAAGTAGGCGTGCAACGAGTGCACCCGGTACTGCGGTTCGACCGTGGCCGCCGCGGCCCGCAGCGCCTGGGCCACGATCTGGCCCCCGTAGAGGCCGCCCCACGGGTAGCGGGGGCCGGTGCCGACGAAGGTGTCGGGACCGTGCGGTTCGAGGTCCATCATCGCGACGAAGTCGGTGGCGGGATCGGCCATGGCCTAGATCGTGGCACGCCCTCCGAGGTGGGCCCGGGAGATCGGCGGAGGTGGCCCGTCGCAGGTGACCGATGTCGCACGATCCTGTGGTTCTTGGAGTTGATGGTCATGCACTCAAGTTTTATGCTGGCACCAATGGAGGTGACTGGCCCCGACCGGGGTCGGCCGCCAGAATCGCTCAAGAACCACCCACGTCCACCCCCGGACACCACCCACCACCCAGGAGGGGCACCATGCCCAAGGCCGTCGGCATCGATCTCGGCACCACCAACTCCGTCGTCAGCGTCCTCGAAGCCGGCGACCCCATCGTGATCCCCAACGCCGAGGGGTCGCGCACCACGCCTTCGGTCGTGGCGTTCTCCAAGTCCGGCGAGGTCCTCGTCGGCGAGGTCGCCAAGCGCCAGGCGATCACCAACCCCGATCGCACGATCCGCTCGGTCAAGCGCTACATGGGCACCGACTGGACGATCGACATCGACGGCAAGGCGTACACCGCGCAGGAGATCTCGGCCCGCACGCTGATGAAGCTCAAGCGTGACGCGGAGGCCTACCTCGGCGACACGGTCACCCAGGCGGTGATCACCGTGCCCGCCTACTTCGACGACGCACAGCGCACCGCCACCAAGGAGGCCGGTCAGATCGCCGGGCTCGAGGTGCTCCGCATCATCAACGAGCCCACGGCCGCGGCCCTCGCCTACGGCCTCGAGAAGGAGGGCGAGGAGCAGACCATCCTCGTGTTCGACCTCGGCGGCGGCACCTTCGACGTGTCGGTCCTCGAGATCGCCGACGGCGTGTTCGAGGTGAAGAGCACCCACGGCGACACCCACCTCGGCGGCGACGACTGGGACCAGAAGGTCATCGACTGGCTCGTCGACACCTTCAAGGGCGAGCACGGCGTCGACCTCTCCAAGGACAACATGGCCGTGCAGCGGCTGAAGGAGGCCGCGGAGAAGGCGAAGATCGAGCTCTCGCAGGTCCAGTCCACCCAGATCAACCTGCCGTACGTCACCGCGACCGACTCCGGTCCGCTGCACCTCGACGTCACCCTCACCCGCGCGAAGTTCCAGGAGCTCACCGCGGATCTGCTCCAGCGCACCCGCACCCCGTTCGAGCAGGCGATCGAGGACGCCGGCCTCACCAAGGGCCAGATCGACCACGTCATCCTCGTGGGCGGCTCGACCCGCATGCCCGCCGTCGCCGACCTCGTTATGGAGCTCACCGGCAAGGAGGCCAACAAGTCGGTGAACCCCGACGAGGTCGTCGCCGTCGGCGCCGCCGTCCAGGCCGGCGTGCTCAAGGGCGACGTGAAGGACATCCTGCTCCTCGACGTCACCCCGCTGTCGCTCGGCATCGAGACCAAGGGCGGCGTGATGCACAAGCTCATCGAGCGCAACACCACCATCCCGTTCAAGCGCACCGAGACCTACACGACCGCCGAGGACATGCAGTCCCAGGTCGAGATCCACGTGCTCCAGGGCGAGCGGGACATGGCCCAGTTCAACAAGACCCTCGGCAAGTTCAAGCTCGTCGACCTGCCGCCCGCCCCCCGTGGCGTGCCGCAGATCGAGGTCACCTTCGACATCGACGCCAACGGCATCGTGCACGTGTCCGCCAAGGACAAGGGCACCGGCAAGGAGCAGTCGATGACCATCACCGGTCAGTCGTCGCTCTCCAAGGACCAGATCGACCAGATGGTGAAGGATGCCGAGGCCCACGCCGAGGAGGACCGCAAGCGCCGCGAGGAGGCCGACCTGACCAACCAGGCCGACACCCTCGTGTACCAGACGCAGAAGCTCCTCGACGAGCAGGGCGACAAGGTCCCCGGTGACGAGAAGGAGGCCGTGGAGGCCTCGCTCGGTCGCCTCAAGACCGCCCAGGAGGGCCAGGACTTCGAGGCCATCAAGTCGGCCATCGAGGACCTCATGACCACCTCGCAGAGCTTCACCCAGAAGCTGTACGAGTCGGCCGCGGCCGAGGGCGCCGGGCAGTACGACGCCGGCGGCGCCGCCGGCGCCGGAGCCACCGGTGCGGACGACGACGAGGTCGTCGACGCCGAGGTCATCGACGACGACGAGTCCGAGTGATGTCGATCCCCGAGACCCCCGGCGACGGCGCCCCCGCCGCCGCCGGGGAGTCCGACCTCCCACCCGTCGACGCGCCCGCCGAGGACCCCGGGACCGGGCTCGGCCCCGACGCATCGGTCGAGGAGCTCATCGTCGTGCTCGAGCGGGTCACCGCCGAGCGCGACGGCTACCTCGACCAGCTCCGCCGCAACCAGGCGGAGTTCGAGAACATCCGCAAGCGCCTGACCAAGCAGGCCGCCGACGCGGCTGGCCGAGCCGTCGAGCAGTTCGCGGAGCGCCTGCTCCCCGTGCTCGACGCGTGCGACAGCGCGATCGGCCACGGCGCCACCGATGTCGAACCCGTCTACGCCGCGCTGCTCGGGACCCTCGAGAAGGAGGGCCTGGGTCGCGTGGCCGGGGTCGGCGAGCCGTTCGACCCGAACCACCACGAGGCCGTCTTCCACGAGCCGGCGGAGGAGGGCGACGACGTCACCGTCGTCGTCGAGGTCCTCCGACCCGGGTACACGTGGCACGAGCGCACCCTCCGGCCGTCGATGGTCCGGGTGCGCGGTTGAGGAAGGACCCCACATGACCGTCCAGCGCGAGTGGTTCGAGAAGGACTACTACGCGGTGCTCGGCGTGGCGAAGGACGCCACCGCCAAGGAGATCACCCGCGCCTACCGCAAGCTGGCGCGGGAGAACCACCCCGACGCGAAGCCGAACGACGCCGCCGCGGAGGAGCGCTTCAAGGAGATCTCCGCCGCGTACGACGTGGTCGGGGACGCCGAGAAGCGCAAGGAGTACGACGAGGCGCGCGCCATGGGCCCGATGGGGGCCATGGGTGGCTTCGGCGGCGGCGGCCAGGGCTTCCCGGGCGGCGGGCGGCCCGGCCCCGGTGGCTCGTTCACCTTCGACGCGTCTGACTTCGCCGGTGCCGGTGGCATCGGTGACGTGCTCGGCAACCTCTTCGGCGGCGGTGGGGGTGGCGGCTTCGGCGGGGGTGGCGCGTCCCGCAGCCGGGGGCCCGGCCCCCAGCGGGGCACCGACCTCGAGGCCGAGCTGCACCTCAACTTCCGGGACGCCGTCCGGGGCATCGAGACCACGCTGCACCTCGTCAGCGACGCGGTGTGCCACACGTGCGCGGGCAGCGGGGCCGAACCGGGCACGCTGCCGGTGACCTGTCCGGTCTGTGCCGGGCGGGGGGTCGTCCAGGACGACCAGGGCTTCTTCGCCACCACCCGCCCGTGCCCGAACTGCGGTGGCCGGGGCACGATCATCGAGCACCCGTGCCACACCTGCCACGGTCGCGGCGTCGAGCGCCGTCCCCGTGACGTCAAGGTGCGGATCCCCGCCGGCGTGAAGGACGGTCGACGGCTGCGCATCGCCGGTCGGGGCGACCCGGGCCGCAACGGGGGACCGCCCGGCGACCTCTACGTCGAGTGCAAGGTCGAGCCCGACCCCGTGTTCCGCATGGACGGCAACGACCTGCGGCTCACGCTCCCGGTCACCTTCGCCGAGGCCGCGCTGGGCGCGGTCGTCGCGGTGCCGACGCTCGACGGCGATCAGGTCAAGGTCCGCATCCCGGCGGGCACCCGCAACGGCCGCACCTTCCGCGTGCGCAAGCGCGGCGTGCAGGCCAAGCGCAAGGCCGGCGACCTGCTGGCCACCGTCGAGGTGGCGGTTCCGGCCAAGCTGTCCGACGAGGAGCGGGCGGCCATCGAGGCGCTCGCCGAGGTGTCGACGGCATCGCCGCGCGAGCACCTGCTGGCGGAGACCACCGCGGCCGGAAGGTCCGCGACCGACCGAGAGGACTGACCCGTGGCCCCACGATCGCCCAAGCACGCGGTCTACGTGATCTCCGTGGCCGCCGAGCTGGCCGGCGTGCACCCCCAGACGCTCCGCATCTACGAGCGCAAGGGACTGGTGGACCCGGCCCGTACGAGCGGGGGGAGCCGTCGCTACAGCGACGAGGACATCGCGGTGCTCCGCCGGATCCAGGACCTCACCAACGAGGGGCTCAACCTCGCCGGGGTGCAGCGGGTCCTCGACCTCGAGGCCGAGCTCGACCGGCTCCGGGCGGACCTGGAGCGGGCGCGGACGGAGGCCCGGGAGCAGGTGGCCGAGGTCGAGCGCCGTCACCGGGCCGACCTGGTCCCGGTCAAGCAGGCCGTCGTCCTCTACGAGGGCAAGCGACGGCGCCGCTGACCGTTGGGACGAGGGTGACCGAAGGCACCTCCAAGTTGAGTGCCGCACCATCAACTTTCCTGACAACATGTGCTAGGATGACGTCATGCCGATGGACCCCAACCGCTGGACCCTGAAGACCCAGGAAGCGTTCAACGACGCCATCTCCAGGGCCCGCACCGACAACAACCCCGAGGTCGTCCCCGCCCACCTGCTCTCCGCACTGCTCGGCCAGCAGGAGGGCGTCGTCCTCCCCATCCTGGAGAAGGTCGGGGCCAACCCGACCCCGCTGCGCAACCGCGTCGAGGACGAGCTGTCCCGCCTCCCCAAGGCGTACGGCTCCGAGGCGCGGCTGTCGCGCGAGCTCGAGTCGGTGGTCGACGCCGCCGACGCCGCCCGCACCGAGCTCGGTGACGAGTACCTCTCGACCGAGCACCTCCTGCTCGCGCTGGCCGACCGCATCGACGTCACCCGCGAGCAGGTCCTCACCGCGCTGCGCGAGGTGCGCGGCAGCCACCGCGTCACCAGCCAGAACCCCGAGGACCAGTACCAGTCGCTCGAGAAGTTCGGCCGCGACCTCACCGAGGCGGCGCGCCAGGGCAAGCTCGATCCCGTCATCGGGCGGGACGAGGAGATCCGGCGCACGATCCAGGTGCTGAGCCGTCGCACCAAGAACAACCCCGTCCTCATCGGCGAGCCCGGCGTCGGCAAGACCGCCATCGTCGAGGGCCTCGCCCGCCGCATCGTCGAGGGCGACGTGCCCGAGGGCCTGAAGAACAAGCGCCTCATCAGCCTCGACATGGGCGCGCTCGTCGCCGGCGCCAAGTACCGCGGCGAGTTCGAGGAGCGGCTGAAGGCCGTCCTCAAGGAGATCACCGACGCCGAGGGCGAGATCATCACGTTCATCGACGAGATGCACACGATCGTCGGTGCCGGCAAGGCCGAGGGCGCCATGGACGCCGGCCAGATGATCAAGCCGATGCTGGCCCGCGGCGAGCTGCGGCTCATCGGTGCCACCACCCTGGAGGAGTACCGGAAGTTCATCGAGGCCGACGCGGCGCTCGAGCGTCGGTTCCAGCAGGTGTACGTCGGCCAGCCGTCGGTCGAGGACACGATCGCCATCCTGCGCGGCCTGAAGGAGCGCTACGAGGTGCACCACGGCGTCCGCATCCAGGACGCGGCCCTCGTCGGCGCCGCCGTGCTCTCGGACCGCTACCTCACCGGGCGCTTCCTGCCCGACAAGGCCATCGACCTCGTCGACGAGGCCGCCTCCAAGCTCCGCATCGAGATCGACTCGCTGCCCACGGAGATCGACGTGGTGGAGCGGCGCATCCGCCAGCTCGAGATCGAGCGCGTCGCGCTCGCCAAGGAGACCGACGACGCCTCCGCCGAACGGCTGGCCACGCTCGACAAGGAGCTGGCCGACCTGCAGGAGCAGTCGATGTCGATGAAGGCCCACTGGCAGGGCGAGAAGGAGGCCATCGACACCATCCGCGAGCTCAAGGAGCAGCTCGAGGCCAAGCGGTCCGAGCTCGAGCGCGAGGTCGACCTCGAGAAGGCGTCGGAGATCCGGTACGGCCAGATCCCGGTCCTCGAGCTGCAGGTCGAGGAGGCCACCAACCGCCTCGCCGAGCTGCAGTCGTCCCAGCAGATGCTGAAGGAGGAGGTCGACGAGGAGGACGTCGCCGAGGTCGTGTCCAAGTGGACCGGCGTCCCCGTCACCCGCCTCATGGAGGGCGAGATGGCAAAGCTCGTCCGCATGGAGGACGTGCTCCACGAGCGGGTCGTCGGCCAGGACGAGGCCGTCGTCGCCGTGGCCAACGCGATCCGTCGCAGCCGGGCCGGCCTGTCCGATCCGAACCGCCCGATCGGTTCGTTCCTGTTCCTCGGGCCGACCGGCGTCGGCAAGACCGAGCTGGCCCGCACGCTGGCCGACTTCCTCTTCGACGACGAGCGGGCGATGGTCCGCATCGACATGAGCGAGTACATGGAGAAGCACGCCGTGTCGCGGCTCGTCGGCGCCCCGCCCGGCTACGTCGGCTACGACCAGGGCGGGCAGCTGACCGAGACCGTCCGCCGCCGCCCGTACTCGGTGATCCTCCTCGACGAGATCGAGAAGGCCCACCCGGACGTCTTCAACATCCTGCTCCAGGTCCTCGACGACGGCCGGCTGACCGACGGTCAGGGGCGCACGGTCGACTTCACCAACACCGTGCTGATCATGACGTCGAACCTCGCGGGCGATCCGCTCACGCTGTTCAAGCCGGAGTTCGTGAACCGCATCGACGAGATCGTCCGGTTCAAGGCGCTCACCGAGGGCGACCTCGCCCACATCGTCGGCATCCAGCTCGCCTCGCTGCGGGCCCGCCTGGCCGAGCGTCGCATCGATCTCGAGATCACCGACGACGCCGAGGCCACCCTCGCCCGCGAGGGCTTCGACCCGGCCTTCGGGGCCCGCCCGCTCAAGCGGGTGATCCAGCGGGAGATCGGCGATCGCCTCGCCGTGCTGCTCCTGGAGGGCAAGGTCGCCGACGGGTCGACGGTGACGGTCGGCGTCGACGGCGACGGCAACCTCACGATCGACGCCTGAGGGCGTCGCCGGCCCAGCCGGTCAGAGCGGGACAGGGTCGGCCCAGCCCGTCCCACGACAGCGGATCACGCCGCCGGCCACCAGCACGCACGTGTGCTCGTTGCCGGCGGCGACCGCGTCCGCTCCGGTGATGCCGGTCATCGGCGCCGGGAGGTTGTGGTCGGTCGTGGTGCCGTCGCCGAGCTGACCCAGGGCGTTGTCGCCCCAGCAGACGACGGTCCCACCGATCCTGACCGCGCACGAGTGGGCGTAGCCCAAGGTGATCGCGACCGCGTCGTGGAGTCCGGTGACCGGGTACGACGACGGGGTGGCGCCGGAGCTGACGTACTGGCGCCCGAGCTGGCCGTCGGCGTTCGACCCCCAGCAGTCGACGCTGCCGGCATCGATCAGCGCGCAGGTGTGCGACGCGCCGGCGACGACGTCGACGGCATCGATGACCTCGAGCACCCGCTCGGCGTTCGGGTGGGGGTCGAGATCGCTGCCGCCGATGCCCATCTGGCCGAGGTCGTTCGCACCCCAGCACCGGACGGTGCCGTCGGCGACGGTCGCGCAGCTGTGGTTCCCGCCGGCGGTGATCGACGTGATCCCGGTGAGCCCGCTGACCGCCACCGGAGTGGTCACCGGCTCATCGGCCTCGGTCACGTTGCCGTCGCCGAGCTGGCCCCAGTAGTCGTCGCCCCAGCACGTCGCCGTGCCGCCGGCGAGGCGGGCACAGGTGTGACGGGCACCGACCGACACGGAGGCCGCGCCGGTGAGGCCGAGGACCGGCCCCGGCGTCGGGTTCCCGAGCGCGCTCGTCCCGCCGTTGCCGAGCTGGCCGGTCTGGTTGTCCCCCCAGCAACGGACGGTGCCGCCGGCGAGGCGGGCGCAGGACGTGGCGCCCCCGGCGGCGATCTGCGTGGCGTCGGTGATGCCGATCACCTCGACCGGCGCCGAACGGGCCGCGCCCCGGACCCCGATGCCCAACTGGCCGCGGTCGTTGTCACCCCAGCAGGCGACGGTGCCGTCGGATCGCAGCAGGCAGGAGTGGTGGGCGCCGGCCACGACGTCGATCGCCGGCGCCGTGGGCGCGGTGTCGAGGGGGAGGAGGTAGCCGGTGACGTCGAGGACGAGGTGGGTGGGGGTGGTGGTGTAGGTGCGGAGGTCGATGGTGCCGGTGGTGGCGAGGGGGATGGGTCCGCTGCCGGTGGTGGAGGTGCGGGGGGTCTTGAAGTTGAGGAAGCTGCCGGTGGGTTCGGGGTCGCCGGTGGCCCAGGCGCGGAGGTAGCCGGGGGCGGGTGGGTCGGTGACGGTGATGGTGGCGGTGACGGCGGTTGCGGTGCCGGGGATGCCGCAGTGGCCGGTGATCTCGTAGGTGTGGTTGCGCTGGGCGGCGGGGGCGGCGCCGAGGGTGCGGGTGTCGACGATGCGGCAGGGTCGGACGGGCACGAACACCGACGCGTCGGCGGGCAGGCCGCTGGGCGCGGCCCCGGCGATCCCCACCCCCGGACCGGCACCGACGACGACGGCCGTCGATGCCGCGACGATCGCCGTCGCGATGGCCGCCCGCCTCACGAATCCGAGCTTCGTCACGTCAACCCCCGATCCCGCCGAGTCGGGTGCGACGGTAACAGTCGGTGACCGGGGCCGCCGCACGGGCACGGAGCGTACCGGGCGTCGATCTTGACCCGCGGGTCAAGATTCTTGGCTAGGTTCGACGCCCACGGGCCGACCTCCGCCGGCCCACGTGCAACGCCAGGGGAGGCCGCCGCCATGTCCCGTCCCGATCTCCGCGCCCGCTACGCCGCCGAGCGCGACAAGCGCCTGCGCCCGGACGGCAACGACCAGTACCTCGAGCCGACCGGCCGGTTCGCGTCGCTGCTCGACGACCCCTATACCCCCGTCGTCGAGCGCGACCCGATCGACGAGGACCTCACCGTCCTCCTGATCGGTGCCGGGTTCGCCGGACTGGTCCACGCGGCGCGGCTGGTCGAGGCGGGCATCACCGACCTCCGTCTCGTCGACAAGGCCGGCGACGTGGGGGGCGTCTGGTACTGGAACCGGTACCCGGGCGCCCAGTGCGACACGGCGGCGATGATCTACCTCCCCCTGCTGGAGGAGACGGGCACGGTGCCCAGCCGCAAGTACGTCCCGGCACCGGAGATCTTCGCCCACGCCAAGCGCATCGCCGAGACCTTCGGGCTCTACGACCGGGCGCTGCTGTCGACCGGCATCACCGACGTCCGATGGGACCCCGAGATCTCCCGCTGGGTGGTCCGCACCGACCGTGGCGACGTGCTCCGCGCCCGCTACGTCATCACCGGCACCGGACCGCTCAGCCGACCCAAGCTCCCCGCCGTCGAGGGGCTGGAGACGTTCGCCGGACCCGCGTTCCACACCAGCCGGTGGGACTACTCGGTCACCGGCGGGAGCCCCGAGGGCGAGCCCATGACCGCGCTCCAGGGCAAGCGGGTCGGGATCATCGGCACCGGGGCGACCGCGGTGCAGGCCATCCCCCACCTCGCCGCCTCGGCCGGCGAGCTGTACGTCTTCCAGCGGACCCCTTCGTCGGTCGACACCCGCGGCAACGTCGACATCGACCCCGACTGGTTCGCCGACCTCCAGCCCGGGTGGCAGAAGGAGTGGCAGACCAACTTCGCCACCCTCCAGACCGGTGGGATCACCGACGTCGACCTCGTCGAGGACGGCTGGACCGACATCTCGAGTCGGATCCGCGACGCGGTCATCGACGAGATCAGCAAGGGTGCCGAGTTCACGCCCGAGACCGTCGCCAAGGCGTTCGGCGATGCGGACGACCTGAAGATGGACGAGATCCGCGCTCGGGTCGACGAGATCGTCACCGACCCGGCGACCGCGGAAGCGCTCAAGCCGTGGTACCGCCAGCTTTGCAAGCGGCCGTGCTTCAGCGACGAGTACCTCGAGGCGTACAACCTGCCGACCACCCACATCGTCGACACCGAAGGGAAGGGCGTGGCGAAGGTGGACGCCGAGGGCGTGTGGGTCGGCGACGAGCACTACCCGCTCGACGTGCTCGTGATCGCCTCCGGCTTCGAGTTCGGCACCGACGTCGGCCGCCGGTCGGGCTACGAGATCACCGGGCCGGCCGGCGAGACGCTCGCCGAGCACTGGGCCGACGGCCAGCGGACGCTCCACGGCATGCACACCCATGGGTTCCCGAACCTGTTCATCGCCGGGCTCACCCAGGCCGGGAACCTCATCTCGAACGTTCCCCACAACTACGTCGAGTCGGCGACGACGATCGCCGCGATCATCGCCCACGCCGAGGCGGTGGGCGCCGTCGAGGTCGAGCCCGGCGAGGAGGCCGAGGAGGCATGGTTGGCGCTGCTGCTCAACGGCTCCGCGCTGTTCGGCAACCCCGAGTGCACGCCGGGCTACTACAACAACGAGGGCCGTCCGATCGACGACGCGGCCCGCAAGGGCATGGCCGGGTACCCGGGCGGTGCGGTGGCCTACTTCACCTACCTCGACGCCTGGCGCGACAAGGGCACCTTCGAGGGCGTCGACTTCCGCTGACCAGGTTTCGACGTCGGTCGGCCTTTCGACTCGCTGCGCTCGCTCAAGGAACAGGGTTCGACTCGCTGCGCTCGCTCGAGGAACAGGGAGGACTCGCTGCGCTCGCTCGAGGAACAGAGCCGTTGGTTGAGCGGAACGGAGCGCCAGCGGAGTGCAGTCGAAACCCGAGTCGAAAGGCCGTCAGCTCGGGTCGGACACCTTCACGACGGACTTGCCGATGTTGGTCCCGGTGAAGAGGCCGTTCAGCGCCTCGACGGCGTGGTCGAGGCCGTCGTACACGTGCTCGCGGTGGACCAGTCGCCCCTCGGCCTCCCACTGCTTGAGCGCCGTGAACGCCTCCTCGAACCGGCCCCAGTTGTTGAGGGTGTTGAACCCCTGCATGGTGCCGCAGCGGGCCAGCAGCTGGACGTAGTTCGCCGGCCCCGGGTGCTCGCCGGTCACGTAGCTGGAGATCACGCCGCAGAGCGCGATCCGTCCGCCCTGGTTGAGCCGCCCGAGGACGGCGTCGAGGATCGGGCCGCCGACGTTGTCGAAGTAGACGTCCACCCGGTCGGGGCAGTGCTCCCGCAGCGCGGCCTCGAGGTCGCCGGCCTTGTGGTCGATGCACGCATCGAACCCGAACTCCTCGGTGACGACCCGGCACTTCTCCGGTCCGCCGGCGATGCCGACCACCCGGGCGCCGGCGATCTTCGCGATCTGCCCGGCGAGCGACCCCGTCGCGCCCGCCGCGGCCGACACGACCACGGTCTCGCCCGGCTGCGGCTTGCCGATGTCGGTCATGCCGAAGTACGCCGTGGCGCCGGTCGACCCGTAGACCGACAGCATCGCCAACTGGTCGACGACCCCGGGGATGACCGTCGTGAACAGGTCGTCGCGGACGATCACGTACTCCTGGAAGGCCGACAGCGTGGTGACGACGTCGCCGACCGCGTAGGCGTCGCAGCGCGAGGCCACCACCTCGCCGACGCCCGCGGCGCGCACGACCTCGCCGATGCCGACCGGCGGGAGGTAGCCGGGCTTGTCGTCGAGCCACGTCCGCACCGCGGCGTCGATGCCGACGTAGGTGTTGCGCACCAGGGCCTCGCCCTCGGCCGGTTCGGGGGCCGGGGTCGCGATCGCCTCGACGTCGTCGGGGTCGACCAGGCCGGTGGGCCGGCGTCGGAGCACGATCTGATGGTTCGTCAGGTCCGTCACGCCGGTGACGGTACCGGCCCGGCCCCGGGTGCGCCCCGAGGTGCCCGATCGGGACGCACCCGGTTCGTAGGGTGGAGGTCCCGCCGCACGTCGCCGAAGGCACGAGGAGCCCGTCGACCATGTCTTCTCCTGACGAACCCCGTCGAGGGCCGCGACGTCCACCCCGTCCGGGCGCGGGCCCCACGGACGCCGGCGGGACGGTGCCGCGCCGAGCCCCTCGACCGGCGCCGCGGCCGGAGCGGCCCACCCCGCCGGTCACCGCGGCCCCGGTTCGGTCCGAGCGCCCGTCCGGGCCCCGGACCGCACCCGAGCCCACCCGCCGGGTCCGACCCGACACCGCGGCGGCCAACGTCGCCGGGCTCGTCGAGGTCAAGCAGGCCGAGCGCTCCTCGGGCGGGCGAGGCTTCTCGGTCCCCGACCTGCCGTGGCGGGCGTTCGCCGTGGTCGCCGCGGTGGTGGCACTGCTCGTCGGTGTGGTCTGGTTCGCCTCCCGCGGGAGCGACGACGGGAGCGACCCGTCGTCGTCGGCCGCGAGCGCGACCACGGCAGTGCCGGCGACGACCGCCGGCCTCGCGCCTGAGACCACGGTGCCCTACGACGGGTGGGTCGACCCCGCCACGTCCGGCCAACCCTGGAGCAGCACGGTGCTCGGACAGCTGACCTTCAGGGGGAACCCGACCCGCTCGTACTACGGGCTCGGTCCGGTTCCGACGAACCCGAAGATCCTGTGGCAGTACCCCGAGAGCGGCGGCATGTGCGGCGAGTCGGCGGTCGGGGGACAGGCCAAGACGTGGTGCGGCTCGGGCTGGACCGGTGAGCCGGCGGTGTGGAAGGACGGCGACACGACCTGGGTGTCGCTCGGTGCGTACGACAAGAACATCCACTTCTTCGACGCGGCCACCGGCGAGAACCTGCTCGAGCCGTACGACATGGGCGACATCATCAAGGGATCGGTCACCCGCGACCCCGACGGCTACCCGTTGCTGTACTCGGGCAGCCGCGCCGACTTCCACATCCTCGCCACCGATCGCGACGACGGGGTACCCGAGTCGCTGTGGAGCATGTCGGCCGACGAGGTCAGCCCGACCAAGTGGAACAACGACTGGGACAGCTCGCCGCTCGTCATCGACGACTACCTCTTCGAGGGCGGCGAGAACGGCCAGTGGTACGTCATCAAGCTCAACCGAGGCATGGACGACGCCGGCAAGGTCACCATCGCTCCCGAGCTCGTGTTCCACGCCCCGGGCTGGGACGACCAGCTGCTGAGCGATCTCTCCGGGTCGGGCTCGCGGGTCAACGACGTGTCGATCGAGAACTCGCTCGCGATCAGCGGCAACACCGTGTACTTCACCAACTCGGGCGGGCTGGTGCAGGGCTGGGACATCTCGGGTCTGAAGGACGGCACGATGCCGGAGCGGACGTTCCGGTACTGGACCGGCGACGACACCGACGCATCGATCGTCATCGACGCCGAGGGGATGCTCTACGTCGGCCAGGAGGTGGAGCGGGGCTCCAGCTCGGCCCGCAACCAGGAGGTCGGGCAGCTGATCAAGCTCGATCCGTCCAAGCCCGAGGATCCGCTGGTGTGGTCGGTGGCCGACGACCACGGCATCTGGGCCACCCCGGGGATCAGCGACGGCGTGGTGATCGCCCCGACCGACAGCGGCCGGATCATCGGTGCGGACCAGGAGACCGGCGAGGTCCTGTGGGAGAAGAAGCTCCCGGGGCCGACCTGGTCGTCGCCGGTGATCGTCGACGGGGTCTGGGTCCAGGGCGACTGCAACGGCGTGCTCCACGGCTTCGACTTCTCGAACCCCCGGGTCGAGCCGCCCGAGCTGTGGAACCTGCAGCTCGAGGGCTGCGTCGAGTCGACGCCGACCGTGTTCCAGGGCCGGATCTACGTCGGCGCCCGCGGCGGCAAGTTCTACGCCATCGGCGACGCCTGACCACCGGCTGGTCACTCCTCGGCGATGGCCTCGATGACGTCGAGGCGCGACGCCCGAGCAGCGGGGCGGAGCGCGGCGACCACGCCGAGCGCGGCGCCGCCGAGCACGAGGACGACCATCGCGGGCACGGGGACGCGGAAGGTGGTGAGGCCCTGGGACGCCAGCGCGTTGACGATGGTGAACGCGATGCCGAGCCCCGCGGCCAGACCGATCGTCGTGCCGAGGACGGCGACGAGCACCGCTTCGAGGCGGATCATCTGGCGGACCTGGCTGCGGGCCATGCCCACCGCCCGCAGCAGCCCGATCTCGCGGGTGCGCTCGTGGACCGACAGCGACAACGTGTTCGTGATGCCGATGAACGCGATCACGAGCGAGATGGCCAGCAGCGCGTAGAGCATGTTGAGCACCTCCGAGATGCCCTCGACGGTGTCGCCCGCGTAGGTCTCGCGGTCCTGCACCGACATCGATGGGTACTCGGCGACGAGGTCCTCGAGGCGGGGGAGGACCTCGGCCTCCCGCCCGTCGGCCAGGTCGACCGCGATCAGCTGGTCGGTGCGCTGGGTCACGAGTCGGTCGATGCCCTCGGCGGTCGTGGTCCACGGCGCGAGCAGCGTCTGCTCGTCGAACAGTCCGACCACGGTGTAGGTGGCCCGCAGGGTCTGGAAGCTGACGACCTCGACCTCGTCGCCGACCTCGATGCCCTCGTCCCGAGCCATCACGCGGTTGACCACGATCCCCTCGGCGGTGAGATCGTCGAAGGATCCCTCGACCATGTCGACCCGGAACAGGTCCTCGAACGTCGCCGGGTCGACCCCGGCGATCGACCCGCCGAGGCCGGTGCCGTCGGGCAGGGTCACCTGCCCGGTGGTGCCGGTGACCGCGGTGGTGGCGGCGACGCCGTCGATGGTGGCCACCCGCTCGGCCAGGCTCGGGTCCACGCCGAGGCGGGTGCGTCCGTCGGCCGGGGCGACCAGGTAGTCGCCGACGAAGGCGGCGTCGAGGCGGTCGCGCACCGATGCCTGCGCGGAGGACGCCAGCACGGTGATGAACGCCACCAGCGCCACGCCGACGGTCAGGGCGCTCACCGTCGCCGCGGTCCGTCGGGGGTTGCGGCGGGCGTTCTCGGCGGCCAGTCGTCCGGTCACCCGTCGCATCGACCGCAGGGGGATGCCGAGAAGTGCCACCACCGGTCGGGTGACGATCGGTCCGAGCACGATGACCGCGATCAGCAGGAGACCGAGGCCGACGCCGATCGGTGTCATCTCGTCCAGGGCGGGGGTCCCGACGAACGCGGGCGCCGTCAGGTACCCGCCGACGAGCACGAGCACGGCCCCCGAGGCGAGACGGATCAACGACCGGTCCGACCGGTCGACGTCGGCGGCCCGGAGGCTGGTGAGCGGACGGACCTGCATGGCCCGCACCGCCGGGAGCGCGGCGGCCACGAGGGTGACCGCCAGACCGACGAGCACCGCCTCGACGGCCTGCACCGCGTCGAGGCGGATCGGCAGGTTCCCGGGTAGCCGGAGCCCGAGCCCCTGGAGCCCGTGCAGCGCACCCCAGCCGAGGAACCAGCCGACCCCGATGCCCAGCGCGCCGGCGACCACGCCGACCACCGCCGCCTCGACCAGCACCGATGCCGCGAGCTGGGCGCGGCTCGCCCCGATGGCCCGCAGGAGGGCGTGCTCGCGCATGCGCTGGGACACGAGGATCCCGAACGTGTTCGTGATGATGAACGCCGACACGAACAGCGCGATCGCCGAGAACAGCAGGAGCAGCGCGGTGAAGAAGCGGATCCGCTCGCGGAACTCCGCCGCGTTCTCCTCCTGGACCTCGGCCCGGGTCATCACCGTGAGGTCGGCGGCGAAGCCCTCGGCCTCGATCCGATCGGCGAGGTCGTCGGCGGAGACGCCGTCGGCGGCGATGACGTCGATGCCGTCGAGCCGGCCCTCCTCGCCGGCCAGGGCCTGGGCCTGTTCCAGGCTGACGGCCATGGCCCCGGGGCGTCCGTCGCCGAAGTCGACGTCGTCGTCGTCGGTGATGCCGACGAGGTGCATGGTGCGCTGACCGGTGGGGGTGAGGACCCGGACCTCGTCGCCGAGCTCGAAGCCGTTCTCCTCGGCCTGTTGCGCGTCCATCGTCAGCTCGCCGAGCGCGGTCGGACCTCGGCCCTCCGCCACCTCGGCCAGCCCGAACCGGGGGTCGGTCGGCCACGACCGGACGAACCGGCCCTGCCACCCCCGCACCTGCTCGCCGTCGTGGTCGAGCAGGACGATCTGGTTGGTGAAGTTCCGGCCACCGGCTGCTTCGACCCCGTCGACGGCGGCGACCTCGGCGACGACCTCGTCGGCCACGAGGTCGTACTGCACCCGGCCCTGGTTGGTGGTGTAGAGCGGTGCGCCCCGGATGACGACGTCGGTCTCCTCGCTGCTCTCGCGCCACCGGCCGGTCGCCGACTCGATGGCGTCGGTCAGGATCCGGGTGCCGACGAGGAACCCGACGCCGAGCACCACCGCCAGACCCGTCGCCACGAAGCGGCGACGGTGGAACCAGAGCGAGACGAGCGACGTGCGGAGCATGGACGGTGCGCCGGAGCGCGGATCACTCCGTGGCGATCGAGTCCAGGATGTCGAGCTTGCTGGCCTTGTGGGCCGGCCAGGCGGCGGCGAGGATGCCCGACACGACGGCGGCGACCGCCACGATGACCAGTCGCATCGTCGGGACCGCGAACTGGTTGACGCCCTGGCTCTCGAGGGCTCGGACCAGCACGTAGCTGAGGGTGAGGCCCAGCCCGATGCCGACCCCGGTGCCGATGAGCGCCACGATCACGGCCTCCCACCGCACCGCGGCGCGCATCTGCGCCTTGGTCATGCCGACGGCGCGGAGCAGGCCGAGCTCGCGGGTGCGTTCGTGGACGGCCAGCAGCATCGTGTTCATGATCCCGATGAACGCGATGAGGACCGAGACGGCGAGCAGGCCGAGGATGACGTTGAGGAGGGCGTTGATCATGCCCACCAGGCCGTTGCGGAACTGATCCTTGTCCTGGAGCTTCATGTTCTTGTACTCGCCGACCACCGCCCGAAGTTGCAGTCGCACCGAGTCGAGGCTGACGCCCGGCTCCAGCCGGATGCTGATGAAGACGTCGGTGGCCGCCGGGGCCAGTTCGGTGATGTCCTCGCGGTTGATCGTCCACTGGTTGAGGACGACCGGGTCGTTGCTGAGCGCGCTGATCCGGAACGTCGCCTGTCGCCCGCCGGAGCCGAGGATCGTGACCTGGTCGCCGATGGCGAGGTCGTACTGGTTCGCCACGGTCTTGTCGACGACGATCGTCCCGGGCACGAGGTCGGTCAGCTCCCCCTCGGCCATGTCGACGTTGTAGAGGTCCACGTAGCTCGTCGGGTCGATGGCGAAGAGGAACGCGCCGGTCTTCGTCCCGTCGGGGAGCTCGATCTGGCCGCCGACCGCGCCGGACGGGTCGACCGCGGCCACACCCGGGACCTGGGCCAGCTTCTCGGCCAGGCTGGGATCGGCGCCCACGTCGCTCGCCTGGTTGGCCGGGGTGACCAGGTAGTCGCCGTTGAAGCCGCTGTCGAACGCCTCGTCGATCGTGGCCCGGAAGGAGGTGGCGATGACGCTGATGAACACCACGAGGGCGACACCGATGATCAGGGCGGCCGCCGTGCTGGCCGTGCGGCGCGGTGACCGCATCGCGTTCTCGCGGGCCATGCGACCGATGACGCCCTTGACCAACGGGAGCCACGAGCCGACGACCCGCGACATCGGGCGGGCGAAGGTCGGGCCGAGGAGGATCACGGCGAGGACCACCAGGCCGAGGCCGATCCCGATGCCCGGGATGGCGTCCGTGGGCGGTCGGCTGAAGGCCGGGCGGACGAAGACCAGGCCGAGCACCAGGGCCAGGATGCCGGCGCCGAGGCGGACCCGACCGCTTCCCTTCGTCTCGATCGCCGTGGACCGCAGGGCGGCGATCGGCGGGACGCGGGTCGCCTTGATCGCCGGGAAGATGGCCGATGCGAGCGTGACCGACAGGCCGACGACGAGGACGTAGACACCGGCGGACGGGGTGACGAGCAGGCTGGTGTCGGGCAGGTCGACCCCGGCCGCGGCGAGCCCCTTCAACGCCCCGAACGCGAGCGCGATCCCGGCCAGGAAGCCCACGATCGACGACACCACCCCGATGATGACCGCCTCGGTCAGCGTGGACATCAGCACCTGCCGGCGGCTGGCTCCGATCGCCCTGAGGAGGGCGAGCTCGCGGGCGCGTTGGGAGATCAGGATGGAGAACGTGTTGGAGACGATGAACAGGGCGACGAACAGCGCCACGAAGGCGAAGACCTTCAGGACGGTCGTGAAGAAGCCCAGGCCCTGCTTCACGTCGCTGGCCTGTTCGGCCGACGCCTTGGCCCCGGTCACGATGTCGACGCCGGGGGCGAGGTTCGCCTCCTCGAGTCGGTCGACGAGCTGCTCGGGGGTGACGCCGTCGTCGGCGAGCACGTTGACGTGGTTCAGCTTGCCGGGGTCGCCGGCCAGGCGCTGCGCGTCGGTGAGCACCGTGCCGACGAAGATCGAGCCGCCGGCCGAGTCGGCCTCACCGAACCTCGAGATGCCCACCAGCGTGAGGTCCTCCGACGTGCCGTCGACGCCGATGACCTCGATCCGGTCGCCGATCGAGAACCCGCCCTTCTTCGCCCCGGACCGGTCGATGATGGCCTCGCCGGCCTTGGTCGGGGCACGCCCCGAGGCGACCTGGTAGCTGGCCATGCGACGGTCGCTGGTCCAGGATCCGACGATCGTCGGTGGTCCGAAGCCGCCCAGCGGGTCGCCCTTGCTGTCGATGACCGTGACGTCGACGGTGGTGACGTCCCCCTCGGCGGCGGCGACGCCGGGCACGGCCAGCACCTCGTCCACCACCTCGTCGGACAGCAGCTCCCGCTCGGTGCCGCCCTGCTGGGAGGTGTAGAGCTCCTTGCCCCGCACGACGGCGTCGACGTTCTCGCCGAGGGTGGCGAACAGGTCGTCGAACACGCGCCCGACGGTGGAGTTGAGCACCAGGGTGCCGGCCAGGAACGCCACGCCGAGGACGATCGAGACCATGGTGAGGACCAGGCGCAGCTTGTGGGACCACAGGGAGCGCAGGGTGGTGCGGAGCATCGGTGGAGACCTCGTCGGGGCGTCGGGTGGCGGCGGTCAGTCGCCGAAGGTCCGCATGAAGTCGACGACCTTGTCGGTGGTCGGGTCCATCATCTCGTGGACGATGTTGCCGTCGGCCAGCACGAGCACGCGGTCGGCGTAGGACGCCGAGTAGGGATCGTGGGTGACCATCACGATGGTCTGGTGGTAGCGGTCCACCGCTTCGCGCATGAACGAGAGGATCTCCGAGCTCGAGCGGGAGTCGAGGTTGCCGGTGGGCTCGTCGGCGAAGATGATCGCCGGCTTGCTGGCCAGTGCCCGGGCCACCGCGACCCGCTGCTGCTGGCCGCCCGACAGCTCGCTCGGCCGGTGGCTCAGGCGGTCGGCGAGGCCGACGGTGCGCACCACCTGGTCGAACCAGGCCTGGTCGACGTCAGCGCCGGCGAGCGAAAGCGGCAGGAGGATGTTCTCCTCGGCGTCGAGCGTCGGGATCAGGTTGAACGCCTGGAACACGAAGCCGATGCGGTCGCGGCGCAGCTTGGTGAGGTCCTTCTCGCCGAGCCGGGTGAGGTCGACGCCCTCGATCCAGACGCTGCCGGAGGTGAGCGTGTCGAGGCCGGCGAGGCAGTGCATGAGCGTGCTCTTGCCCGATCCGGACGGGCCCATGATCGCCGTGAACTGTCCGGCGGCGAAGTCGACGGTGACCCCGGCGAGAGCCTGGACCTCGGTGTCGCCGCTGCCGTAGATCTTCCGAGCCTCGATCGCCCGGGCCGCGACGTCGCCCGACGGCGGGGGCGGCGGAGGAGGTGGCGGCGGGGCGGATTCGGTCATCGACATGGCTCGATCCTGACTCGGGGCGCGGCGGAGTGAACACGAGGTTCGGGACCCGGGGGCCGACCCTCCCGGGGACCCACAGGCTAGACAGCCGGTCCGTCGACGCGGTCGCCGGTTCCACGACGGCCCGAGGATCGGCCTTCGGGCCAGGCGGGGTCACCCGTTAGGCTCGCCCCTCGGTCTGTTCCGCCGTCGAATGGAGAAGGACCGTGCCAGCGACCGTGGTGGTCGGAACCCAGTGGGGCGACGAGGGCAAGGGCAAGTTCACCGACCTCATGGCCAAGGACATGTCCATGGTGGTGCGGTTCCAGGGCGGCCACAACGCCGGCCACACCCTCGTGGTCGACGGCGAGAGCTTCGCCCTCCAGCTGTGCCCGAGCGGGATCCTCTACCCCTACATCGTCCCGGTGATCGGCAACGGCGTGGTCGTCGACCCCCGGGTGCTGATCAGCGAGACCGAGATGCTCCGCTCCCGGGGCGTCGACACGTCGAACCTCAAGGTCAGCGGCAACGCGCACCTGATCCTGCCGTTCCACCAGGAGATCGACCGCCTCACCGAGCGGCGGCTCGGCAACCGCAAGCTCGGCACCACCAAGCGGGGGATCGGCCCGGCGTACGCCGACAAGGCGTCGCGGGTCGGGCTGCGGGTGCAGGACCTCCTCGACGCCAAGATCTTCCGCCAGAAGCTGGAGGCGCTGGCCAAGGAGAAGAACCAGATCCTGGCCAAGGTCTTCAACCAGCTCCCGCTCGACGTCGACGAGATCGCGGCCGAGTACCTCGACGAGTGCCTGCCGAAGATCGAGCCGTACATCGCCGACACCGTCACCCTGGTGCACGACGCGCTCGACGCCGGCCAGCACGTGCTCTTCGAGGGCGCCCAGGCCACGTTCCTCGACCTCGACCACGGCACGTACCCGTTCGTCACCTCGTCGAACCCGGTGGCCGGCGGGGTCACCACGGGCGCCGGGGTGGGCCCCCGCTACATCGACCGGGTGGTCGGCGTGGCCAAGGCCTACGTCACCCGGGTCGGCACCGGCCCGTTCCCGACCGAGCTGGCCATCACCGCCGATGCCATCGGCGGCAAGCCCCGCGACGACGCCTCGGCCGAGGAGATCGCGCTCGGCGACCACTTCGTCGAGGTCGGTCGGGAGTACGGCACGGTCACCGGCCGCCGCCGCCGCCCGGGCTGGTTCGACGCGGTCATGCTCCGCCAGGCGGTGCGGCTCAACTCGCTCTCCGAGCTGGCCATCACCAAGCTCGACATCCTCGACGGGCTCGACACCGTGAAGGTGTGCGTCGCCTACGACGTCGACGGCGTGCGCCACACGCACCTGCCGTACCACCAGAGCGACCTGCACGCCGCCCGGCCGATCTACGAGGAGCTGCCGGGCTGGTCCACGCCGCTCGGCGACGTCACCGAGCCCGCCGGCCTGCCGAAGGAGGCCGAGGACTACCTGGCCTTCCTGCAGGACCAGGTCGGGGTGCCGGTGCGGCTGGTCGGGGTCGGCCCCGGCCGCGAGCAGTACGTGAAGCGCGACGTCTGACCCCTTCCCACGAGGAGACCCCGTGAAGATCGCCGTCGTCGGTTCGGGTGGCCGCGAGCACGCCCTCGTCGAGGTCCTGGCCCGGCACCACGAGGTGGTGCTCACGCCGGGCAACCCCGGGATCCCCGAGTCGGTCGCCACCGACATCGAGGAGCTCGCCGCGGCGGGCGACCTCGACCTCGTGGTCGTCGGACCGGAGATCCCGCTCGTCGACGGGTTGGCCGACCGGCTGCGTGCACTCGGGGTCCGGGTCTTCGGCCCCGGTGGCGACGGCGCACAGGTCGAGGGCTCGAAGGAGTACATGAAGGGCCTGGCCGACGCGGCCGGACTGCCGACGGCGCGGTACGGGGCGTTCACCGACGCCGACGAGGCGGTCGCGTTCCTGCGGACCCTGCCCGGCCCGTGGGTCGTGAAGACCGACGGGCTGGCCGCCGGCAAGGGCGTGCTCGTCGCCGACACGATCGAGGCCGCCGAGGCCGACGTGCGGGACAAGCTCTCGGGCGGCTCCTTCGGCGACGCCGGCCGCACGGTCGTCGTCGAGGAGGGCCTGTCGGGTCCCGAGGTGTCGGTGTTCCTGGTGTGCGACGGCACCCGGGCGGTGGCGCTGCCTGCGGCGCAGGACTTCAAGCGCGTCGGCGCCGGCGACACCGGCCCGAACACCGGCGGCATGGGCGCCTGGACCCCGCTGTCGTTCGTGCCCGACGGGTTCGAGGCCGACGTCGTGGCCCGCTTCGGCGAGCCGACGCTGGCCGAGCTGCGCCGCCGGGGCATCGACTTCCGGGGCGTGCTCTACGCCGGGTTCATGCTGACCGAGGACGGCCCGAAGCTGCTGGAGTACAACGTCCGCTTCGGCGATCCCGACTCCCAGCCCGTTCTCCTTCGCATGACGAGCGACCTCGGCGAGCTGCTGGCCGCGGCGGCGGACGGCGACCTCTCCTCGGTGCCGGCGCCGACCTTCTCCGACGACGCGGTCGTGCTGGTGGTCGCGGCGAGCGAGGGCTACCCGGTCGCGCCCCGCACGGGCGACCCGATCGAGGGGATCGACGAGGCCCGCGCCGTCGAGGGCGCCACCGTGCTGTGCGCCGGCGTGGCCGCCGATCCCGACCGTCCGGGCGGCCTGGTCACCGGCGGCGGGCGGGTGCTGAACGTGCTCGGCCGCGGCCCCGACGTCGCCACGGCCAGGGCCCGGGCCTACGAGGCCCTCGGCCACATCTCCTGGCCCGGCGAACACCACCGCACCGACATCGCCGCCGACTGACCGGCGTTTGTATCGTCTCGGGCGGACCCGACGACCACAGGAGCACCACGAGATGAGCGAGCAGCAGCCACTGGTCGGGGTGGTGATGGGGTCCGACTCGGACTGGCCGACGCTGCGCGCCGGCGCCGAGGTGCTGGCGGAGCTCGGCATCGCGTACGAGGCGAGGGTCGTGTCCGCGCACCGCACGCCCGACCTCCTCTTCTCCTACGCCGAGGAGGCCGCCGGCCGAGGCCTGCGGGCGATCATCGCCGGTGCGGGTGGCGCGGCCCACCTCCCCGGGATGCTGGCGGCCAAGACCCGCATCCCGGTGCTCGGCGTGCCTGTGCGCTCCAAGGCGCTGTCGGGTCAGGACTCGCTCCTGTCGATCGTGCAGATGCCGAAGGGCATCCCCGTCGCCACGTTCGCCATCGGCGAGGCCGGAGCCGCCAACGCCGCCCTCTTCGCCGCCGCCGTGCTGGCCACGACCGATCCCGACGTCGCGGCCCGGCTCGACGCCTATCGCTCGGCGCAGACCGAACGGGTCCTCGGCCTCGAGCTGCCCGACCAGCCGTGAGCGACCCGGCCGGCCCCGTCGGCGTGCGCGACCGGTCGGTGCGGCCGGTGCTCCCACCGGCCACGCTCGGCATGCTCGGCGGCGGGCAGCTCGGCCGGTACTTCGTGATCGCCGCGCACGAGCTGGGCTACCGGGTGTGGGTCCTCGACCCCGATCCCGACAGCCCCGCCGGCCGCATCGCCGACCGACACCTGGTCGCGCCGTACGACGACCCGGCGGCGATCGACGAGCTGGCCACGGGCTGCCGGGCGGTCTCGACCGAGTTCGAGAACGTCCCGGCCGACACCCTGCGGGCGTTGGTGGCCCGGACCGTCGTGCACCCGTCGGCCGACGCGGTCGCCGTCGCCCAGGACCGGATCGCCGAGAAGGCCTTCCTGGTCGACCACGGCCTGCCGGTCGGTCCCCACACCTCCGTCGCCGCCGTGGAGGACCTCGACGACCTCGCCGACGATCTGTTCCCGGCGATCCTGAAGCGGGCCCGGTTCGGCTACGACGGCAAGGGCCAGGCCAAGGTCGCCGACGCCGCCGAAGCCCGTTCGGCGTTCGACGGGTTCGACCGGGCGCCGTGCGTGCTGGAGCGTCGGCTGCCGCTCGACCGGGAGCTGTCGGTCGTCCTCGCCCGCAGCCGGTGGGGCGACGTCGCGTGCTTCGCCACCGCGGAGAACCGGCACCGGGACGGGATCCTCGACCTGTCGATGGCGCCGGCCCCGATCACGCCGGAGCAGGATGCCGAGGCCCGCGACGTCGCGGTGCGCATCGCCGAGGCCCTGGACTACGTCGGCGTCCTCGCCGTCGAGCTGTTCGTGTCCGACGGGCGGATCCTCGTCAACGAACTGGCCCCTCGTCCGCACAACAGCGGCCACCTCACCCTCGACGCCACCGTGACCAGCCAGTACGAGCAACAGGTCCGGGCGCTGTGCGGCCTTCCGCTGGGGTCACCCCGACCGGTGGCCGCGGCGGTCATGGTCAACCTCCTGGGCGACCTCTGGCCGGCCGGCGGTGAGCCGCCGTGGGGCGCGGTGCTCGGCGTGCCCGACCTCAAGCTGCACCTCTACGGCAAGGTCGAGGCCCGACCCGGCCGCAAGATGGGGCACCTCACGGTGCTGGGCGACGATCCGGGCGCCGTGGCCGCGGTCGCCGAGCGGGCCCGGCGCGACATCGGCGTCATCGACGCCTGACGGAGGTCAGATCGCCTGGCTGAGCGGGTCGGAGGGCCGGACCCGCATCAGGCTGGCGAGCTGGGCGGTCGCCGGCACGCGAGCGTCGTGCTCCTCCTCGGCGTCGGTCCAGGTGTCCTCGAACGCGATGGGGGTCGCGGCCGCCGGCGGCAGCGGGACGGGTTCCCCGTCGCCCCCGCCTCCGCCGCGGCGGCCGTGACGGCGGCTGGCCCGCTCCTGCTTCGCCGCCGCCTTGGCCGCGGCCTTGGCGGCCTTGACCGCCTGTCGCCCCGAGGCTGCGGGCGTCGCCATCACGACGGGCCGGTAGCTGTTGCGGACGCCGCCGGCGTTGAGGGCGCAACCGATGCAGAACGGCGGCTTCTTCGGCCCGAAGGCGAACACCAGGCACCGTCCGCAGAACGGTGCGCCGCACGAGCGGCAGGTCGACTCCATCTCCTCTTCGAAGTGGCGCACGCAGTGGGTCATCAGGGGCCTCCGGGACATCGGTGCTGCCCTTGTCTCATCGGTCGCGCCGCCGGTGCTCGATAGGGGTCGTTCGGACCATTTCCGACGGCCGCCCTTCGGGTTCGGGTCCGTCCCCGGATGGCCGCCCGTCCGGGTGCCGCTCCTACGATGGGTCGGTGACCACCATCCCCAACGTCCTGGCCTCCCGGTACGCGTCGGACCAGATGGTCGAGCTGTGGTCGGCCCGGTCCAAGGTGGTCCTCGAGCGACGGTTGTGGCTGGCGGTGCTCCGCGCCCAGGAGAAGCTCGGTGTCGACCTCCCCGAGGGCGTGATCGATGCCTACGAGCGGGTGGTCGAGGACGTCGACCTGGGGTCGATCGCGGAGCGCGAGCGGGTGACCCGCCACGACGTGAAGGCCCGGATCGAGGAGTTCTCGGCCCTCGCCGGCCACGAGCACATCCACAAGGGGATGACGTCGAGGGACCTGACCGAGAACGTCGAGCAGCTCCAGATCCGCGACGCGCTCGTCCTCGTCCGAGGTCGGATGCTCGCCGCGCTGGCCCGCCTGGCCGAGCGGGCGGCCGAGCACCGCACGACGGTGATCACCGGCCGCAGCCACAACGTGCCGGCCCAGGCCACCACCCTCGGCAAGCGGTTCGCCAACGCCGGCCAGGAGCTGCTGGTCGCCCTCGACCGGGTCGACGACCTGCTGGCCCGCTACCCGCTGCGAGGGATCAAGGGCCCGGTCGGCACCCAGCAGGACATGCTCGATCTGTTGGGCTCGGCCGAGGACGTGGAGGCGCTCGAGGCAGCCATCGCGTCGCACCTCGCGTTCGAGCACACGCTCGACGACGTCGGTCAGGTGTACCCCCGGTCGCTCGACCTGGAGGTCGTGTCGGCGTTGGTCCAGGTGGCGTCGGGCCCGTCGAGCCTGGCGACCACGATCCGGCTGATGGCCGGGCAGGACCTCGTCACCGAAGGGTTCAAGCCGGGGCAGGTCGGCTCCTCGGCGATGCCCCACAAGATGAACTCGCGCTCGTGCGAGCGGGTGAACGGCTTCGCGGCGATCCTGAGCGGTCACCTGGCGATGGTGGCGAGGTTGGCCGGGGACCAGTGGAACGAGGGCGACGTGAGCGACTCGGTCGTCCGGCGCGTGGCCATGCCCGACGCGTTCTTCGCGGTCGACGGCCTCTTCGAGACCTTCCTCACGGTCCTCGACGAGTTCGGCGCCTACCCGGCGGTGATCGAGCGCGAGCTCGACCGCTACCTGCCGTTCCTGACCACGACCAAGGTCCTGATGGCCGCGGTGCGCAAGGGCGTCGGGCGCGAGGTGGCCCACGAGGCGATCAAGGAGCACGCCGTCGCGGTGGCGCTCGCGATGCGCGAGGAGGTCGGTGCCGACAACGACCTGTTCGCGCGGCTCGCGGCCGATGAGCGGCTGGGGCTGACACTGGCGGAGATCGAGGCGGTGGTCGCCGACCCGATCTCGTTCGTCGGCACCGCGCCGGCCCAGGTCGACGCGTTCGTGGCCCGGGTCGACGCGCTGATCGCGGCCGACCCCGATGCCGCCGCCTACCGGCCCGGCGCCATCCTCTGACGCATCCCGGGTCGCCGGTCAGTCGCCTTCGAGGTGACCGAGCAGCGCGGAGAGCCACTCGTCGGGGTGGGTGAGCTGGGGCGAGTGGTAGGCGCCGTCGATGCGGACGAGCCTCGCCCCGGGGATCGTCGAGGCCATCTCGTCGGACCGTTCGACCAGGGCCCCGTCGAGCGAGCCGACCAGCACGAGCGTCGGCACGTCGATGGCGGCGATGGCGTCGTCGAGGCCGAGGGGTTCGCCATCGGCGAGGAGCGCGGTGCCGAGCACCTTCATCGCGTACGGGTCGAACCCGGCGCTGAGCTCGTCCTTCCGCTCCCGCCACGAAGGCGGGGTGCTGGCCTCGATGAGCGCGTCCTCGGGCGACGGCGGCATCGCGGCCGGCAGGCCGCGGGCCGGGTCGAAGGCGGCGAGGAAACCGGCGATCAGGTCGGCGGTGGGTTCGTCGTCGGGCACGAAGTTGGTCGAGCTCGTGTCCATGAGGACGAGGCGACGGACCGCCGGTCGGTGCTGGAGGACGAGCTTCTGCACCAGCACCCCGCCCATCGAGTGGCCGAGCAGGTCGAACGGCCCCTCGACGTGCTCGTCGACGAAGGCGGCGAGGTCGGCGACCAGGCGGTCGAGGGAGTAGGCGTCGAGGCGACCGGGCTTGGTCGAGCGGCCGTGGCCGCGGTGGTCGATCGTGATGACGGGGCGGTCCGCGGCGAGGGCCTCGACGCGGAGGGCGAAGTCGAACGCCGACCCGGAGAACCCGTGCACCAGCACCAGCGGCACGCCCTCGTCGGGACCCCAACGGTCCCAGGCGAGGGTGACGCCGTCGACGTCGAAGGTGCGGGTGGGTTCCCAGCCGACGCGGTCGGCGGTGGTCTCGGTCATGCGGGCCTCCCCTGGGCGGACGGGTCAGCAGTCTGCCCGCGTAACGTGGGCCCATGACCGAACTGCCGATCCCGAAGCTCTACTCGGGCAAGGTCCGAGACATCTACGACCTCGGCGGCGATCGCCTGTTGATGGTCGCCAGCGACCGGATGTCGGCGTTCGACGTCGTCATGGCCGAGGAGATCCCGGACAAGGGTCGGGTGCTGACCGCCACGTCGGACTACTGGTTCGAGCGCGTCGCCGACCTGGTGGCCAGCCACCTGCTGTCGACCGACGTCGCCGAACTCGACGTCGACCTGCCGCCCGACGCCGATCTGGCCGGTCGGATCATGATCTGCCGGCGGGCCGAGATGCTGCCGGTGGAGTGCATCGTGCGCGGCTACCTGGCCGGTTCGGCGTGGAAGGACTACCGCGCCTCCGGGTCCATGAACGGGGTGGCGCTGCCCGCCGGCCTCCTGGAGTCCTCTCGGTTCCCCGAGCCCGTGTTCACGCCGTCGACCAAGGCCGAGCTCGGCGACCACGACGAGAACATCTCGTTCGAGCGGGCGGTCGACCTCGTCGGGCGGGAGCGGGCCGAACAGCTCCGCGACGTCTCCCTGGCCATCTACGAGCGGGCGTCGGCCGTCGCCGCCGAGCGAGGTCTCCTCGTCGCCGACACCAAGTTCGAGTTCGGCCTGATCGATGGCGAGCTCGTCCTGTGCGACGAGGTCCTGACCCCCGATTCGTCCCGGTTCTGGCCGGCCGACCGCTGGGAGCCGGGCTCGACGCCCCCCGCATTCGACAAGCAGCCGTTGCGGGACTACCTCGACGGCCTCGACTGGGACAAGAAGCCGCCGCCTCCCCCGTTGAGCGACGAGCTCGTGGCCGAGACCCGGGCCCGCTACGTCGACGCCTACGAGCGGATCACCGGCCTGCGCTTCGCCGACTGGCCCGGCGTGACCGCCTGACGCTCCCGATGGGTTCCCGGGCCGCCCCACCGGTGTGGGACGATGGCCCCATGCTGTTCTCCGTGCAGGTCGAGGTCTCCCTACGCGAGGGGGTGGCCGACCCGCAGGGCGCCACCATCGAGCGGTCCCTGCCCCACCTCGGGTTCGACGGGGTGCAGGGTGTCCGGGTCGGCAAGTGCATCCGGTTCGACCTCGAGGCCGCCGACGAGGCGGCGGCGACCGCGGAGGTCGAGGATCTCTGCCAGCGCTTCCTGACGAATCCGGTGATCGAGGACGCGACCATCACGGTCGCCGCCGCCTCGGGAGCGCGCTGATGGCACCACGCGTCGGGGTCGTCCTCTTCCCGGGGTCGAACTGCGAGCACGACGTCGTCGAGGCGGTGCGCCTGCTCGGCGGCGACGCCGAGATCCTCTGGCACGGGGACGGTTCGGTGCAGGGCGTCGACGCCGTGGTGGTCCCGGGCGGTTTCGCCCACGGCGACTACCTCCGTCCCGGCGCGATCGCCCGGTTCTCCCCGGTCATGGAGGCCGTCGTGTCGTTCGCGCGGTCGGGTGGTCCGGTCGTCGGCATCTGCAACGGGTTCCAGGTCCTGACCGAGGCCGGGTTGCTGCCCGGAGCGCTCCAGAAGAACCGCGGTCTCAAGTTCCTGTGCACCACCGTCGAGCTGCGTGTCGATTCCACCGAGTCGGTGCTCACGTCGTCGGCGACCAAGGGTGCGATCCTGCGGGTACCGATCAACCACTTCGAGGGCAACTACACCTGTAGCCCCGAGACGTTGGCCCAGCTCCGGGCAAATGACCAGGTCGTCCTGCGGTACGTCGACAACCCCAACGGTTCGGTCGACGACATCGCCGGTATCACCAACGAGGGCCGCAACGTCGTCGGGCTGATGCCGCACCCCGAGCGCGCCATCAGTCCGTTGCTCGGCTCCGACGACGGGCTCCCGCTGCTCTCGTCGCTCGTCGCGTCGGCCGCCGCCGCTCGCGTCTGAGGGCGCCGACGTCCCGGCCCCGGGCGTGCCCCCGCACGCCGCCCGGGCCGGAACGATCAGCCGATCAGGAGGCCCGGCCGATGCCGGCCCGGCGGAGCACGTCGGGCTTCACGCCGACGGCACGGAAGGCCGCGTAGCCGATCTTCTTGCGCTCGGCGTAGCCGGCCGCGGCCTCGACGAAGCCCTTCTCCAGGGCGTCGAGGTCGATCGCGTCCTCGTCGAAGGCGGCGAGCTCGGCCTCGAGGTCGAACTTCTTCTGGGTCAGCTGGAGCTGGTTGAGGGGGCTCGCTTCCGCGATCGCGGCGTCGACCTCGGCGAGCTGCTTGACCACGGTCGCCTGGGTCCTCTTTCGGCCACGCTTGGGCTTCGTCGCTGCGAGTGCTTCGAGGTACGCGCGGACCGCATTTCCCTCTTGGCGACCCTTCGCGAGTGCAGCTTTGTGGTCATCGGACATGGTGCGCTTCTTGGCGCTCTTTGGGGGCATGGATACAAGTGAAACAGATGATCACCATTGCAACAACATCGGGACGGGTTCCGGGGCGCGCGAGTGCGCCGGTAGCCTCGATCCCGTGACCGACGCCGAAGCCACGCCGATCCACCGGGCCCTGGGGCTCACCGACTCGGAGCTGGACGACATCGTGTCGATCCTCGGTCGGGAGCCGAACCGCCTCGAGCTCTCGATGTTCTCGGTGATGTGGAGCGAGCACTGCTCCTACAAGTCCTCCCGCATCCACCTCAAGCGGCTCCCGACCAGCGGCGAGGGCGTCCTGGTCGGCCCCGGCGAGAACGCCGGCGTCATGGACGTGGGCGACGGCATCGCCGCGGCGATCCGCATCGAGAGCCACAACCACCCGTCCTACATCGAGCCCTACCAGGGCGCGGCCACCGGTGCGGGCGGCATCCTCCGCGACATCTTCACCATGGGCGCCCGGCCCATCGCGCTCATGGACCCGCTCCGGTTCGGTCCTCTCGACGACCCCCGCAGCCGGTGGGTGGCCGAGGGCGTGGTGTCGGGCATCTCCGGCTACGGGAACTCCGTCGGCGTGCCCACCGTGGGCGGCGAGACGGTGTTCGACGCCTGCTACCAGGGCAACCCGCTCGTCAACGTCCTGTGCCTGGGCACCCTGCCGGTCGAGCGGCTGGTGCTGGCCAAGGCCACGGGCGTCGGGAACCTGGCCGTGCTGCTCGGTTCGTCGACCGGTCGTGACGGGATCGGCGGCGTGAGCGTGCTGGCCTCGGCCGGCTTCGACGAGGGCAGCGAGGACAAGCGGCCGGCCGTGCAGGTCGGCGACCCGTTCGAGGAGAAGCGGCTCATCGAGGCCTGCCTGTCGCTGCTCGACGCCGGCCTCGTGGTCGGCATCCAGGACCTCGGCGGTGCCGGCCTCACCTGCGCGGCGAGCGAGACGGCGGCCAACGGGAAGATGGGCATGGACTTCGACGTGTCCGCCGTGCCCCGCCGGGAGGACGGCATGGAGCCCTTCGAGGTCATGACCTCGGAGTCCCAGGAGCGGATGCTCGCCATCGTCACCCCCGAGGGCCTCGACGAGGTCATGCGCCTGTGCGCCAAGTGGGAGGTCCAGGCCACCGTGGTCGGGCGGGTCACCGAGCCCGTCGACGGCGTCGGTCGGCTCCGGATCGTCGACGGCTTCGACGGCGAGGTCCTGGCCGACGTGCCGGCGGCCAGCCTCCACGACGACGCACCGCTCTACGACCGTCCCAGGGAGGCGCCGGCCGATCGGGCCGAGCGGGCGGCCGCCGCCCCCGCCGCCCCCGTCGACCCCACCGCCACGCTGCTCGCCCTCGTGTACGACACGACCTGGGTGTCGTCCCAGTACGACCACCAGCTCTTCCTCAACACCGTGGAGGGCCCGGGCGGCAACGCCGTCGTCCTGCGGCTCAAGCACCCCACCACCGGGGGCGACACCGGCCGGGGCCTCGCGATCACCACCGACGGCAACCACCGGTGGTGCGCGGTCGACCCTCGTCTCGGCACCCGGCTCACCCTCGCCGAGTCCGTGCTCAACCTGGCCTGCGTCGGGGCCCGGCCGATCGCGGTCGTGAACTGCCTCAACTTCGGCAACCCCGAGCACCCCGAGGTCATGTGGCAGCTGTCGGAGGCCGTCGACGGGCTGGCCGAGGGCTGCGGGTCGTTCGGGCTGCCGGTCATCGGCGGCAACGTGAGCCTCTACAACGAGTCCAAGGGCACCAACATCGACCCGACGCCGGTGATCGGCGTGCTCGGCGTCGTCGACCAGCTCACCGAGCGGCCGCCCACGGTCCGACAGTCCGACGGCGACGTGCTCGTGCTCGTGGGCGATGCCCTCGACGGACCCGAGCCCTCGTTGGCCGGTTCGGCGGCCGCGTGGCTCGCCGGGGACAAGGGCGGTGCGCTCCCCGAGCTCGACGCGCCCGCGCATTCCCGGGTGGTCGACCTCGTTCGCTCGCTGGTCGCCGACCGGCAGCTCCGCGGCGTGCACGACGTGTCGTCGGGCGGGCTCGCCGTCGCGCTGGCCGAGCTCGCGGTGCGGGGCGGCGTCGGCACGACCGTCGACTCGGTGCCGTCGTCGGCCCACCTGTTCGCCGAGCTCCCCGGTCGGGTCGTGGCCGCCGTCGGCGCCGACCGCGTCGACGCCGTGCTCACCGCGGCGGCGGACGCCGGCGTGCCCGCGGTCGTGATCGGTCGGGCCGGCGGCGATCGCTTCACGGTGTCGGGTGCGGCCGGGGCCCTGGTCGACGTCGGCCTCGACGAGCTGACCGGCACCTGGCGCGACCGTCTGCCCCACGCGCTCGGCGAAGGCAACGTCCAGGGCTGACGGTGCTGGTCCTGGCGTCGGCGTCACCCCGTCGCCGGGCGCTCCTCCGGGCGATCGGCCTCGACCACGAGGTCGAGCCGGCCGACGTCGACGAGACGCCCCGCCCCGGTGAGGGCGCCGCCGACCTCGTCGCCAGGTTGGCCGAACTGAAGGCACGCACTGTGTTCTCCCGCCGCCGCTCCGTGGCTACCCCTCGCGTTTCCCCTGTGGTTCTGCACCAGGACCGGTGCAGAACCACAGGGGAAGCACCGGATGGGTTGACCGTGTTGGCCGCGGACACCGTCGTCGTGCTGGACGGTCGGGTGCTGGGAAAACCGGTCGACCCGGAGGAGGCTGCCTCGATGTTGCGAGCCCTCTCGGGCCGGACCCACGACGTCCTGACCGGCGTCGCCGTGGCCCGACCGGGCCATGACGGCCGCGAGGTGCGGGTCGATGTCGTCGTCGAGCGGACGTCGGTCACCTTCACCGCGTTGGCCGACGCCGACATCGCGGCCTATGTCGCCACCGGCGAACCCCTCGACAAGGCCGGGGCCTACGGCATCCAGGGGCTCGGCGGAGCGTTCGTCACCGGCATCGTCGGGAGCTACGACAACGTCGTGGGCCTCCCCACCGCCCGCGTCGCCGAACTGCTCGGACCCACCCCCGACTGACCCCTCTTCCCGTTCTGGCGTAGGTGGTGGTGGGTCTGCCACCCGGAGCTACGCCAGTTCGGAGGGGGTGGGGTGGGGTTGTGGCGCGGCGGGCTCGCGGAGGGCGGCGATGCGCTCGGGGCGGGCGAGTGCGATGAGGCCGACGACGGTCACGAGGAGGACGCCGGATCCGACCGTGGTCCTCGACAGGCCGATCCGGTCGGCGATCGGACCCTGGATCATCGAGCCGACCGGGTACAGCACACCGAGGGCGAGGAAGTAGCAGGCCAGCACCCGGGCCCGCAGGTCGGTCGGGGCGCGGAGCTGGGCGATCGTGCCGAGGCTGGAGAACAGCCACAGGTAGGAGAGGCCGACGAAGCCGAGGCCGACGCCGGCCAGCAGGGGCGTCGGCGCGGCGCCGTAGGCGACGAGGGCCGCGGCGAGCAGGCCGACGCTGCCGATCAGGAGGCGGTGTCGGCCGACGCGCTCGGCGACCGGCGTCAGCACCAGCGCGCCGAGCACCGCGCCGACGCCCTGGGCCGAGACGAACCACGACGTGAGGGTCGACGAGCCCTCGAACTTCACGCGGGCCATGGCGGGGATGAGCGAGATGAACGGCGACGCGGTGAGCGCCACCACCGAGATGAGCACGATCGCGGACCGGACGCCCGGCTCGGTCCAGGCGGCGCGCGCCCCGGTGGCGATCCGGGCCCAGAGCCCGTCCTCGACGATCACGGGCTCGCGGTGCGGGAGGCGGAGGGCCCGCCAGGCCAGGAGCATGGCGGCGAACGATGCCGCGTTGATCGCGAACGCCGCGGTGTAGGAGCCGAGGCCGATGGCCACGCCGGCCAGCGCGGGACCCAGCACCCGGCCGAGGTTCCACTGCGCCTGGTTGAGCGAGGTGGCGGAGAGGACCTCGTCGCTCGGCACGAGGTCGGGGACCATCGCCATGTAGGCCGGAAAGCCGACGCCCTGGATGCAGCCGGCGACGAACACCACGGCGGCCACGACCGGCGGGCTCACGTGGTCGGTGGCGGCGAGCACCGCGAGGGTGGCCGCGCAGCACAGTTGGAGGGACGTCGTGAGGAGCAGGAACCGCCGCCGGTCGACCCGGTCGGCGATGGCGCCGCCGACCGGACCGAGCAGGCCCATGGGCAGGAACCCGGCGGCGGCGACCAGCGCGGTCCATCCCGCCTCGCCGGTGCGGTTCGCGACCAGGTCACCGACCGCGACGGTCTCCATCCAGGTACCCAAGTTGGAGATGGCGCCGCCGGCGAAGACGAGCGCGTAGTTGCGGTGGCGCAGCGGGGCCAGGGCGCTCCAGCGCCGCCGGGCGGTGGGGGTCGCGGCGGGCGGCGCGGTCGTCACCGAGGGAGGATGCCACCGTTGCGCCCGGTTCCCACCCGGCCCACGTCGACCTCTCTCGTCGTTCTGGCGTAGGTGGTGGTGGCTCAGCCACCACCACCTACGCCAGAACGGTTTGGGGATTGGGGTCAGCCGCCGCTGGTGAGGAGGTCGGCGGCGGCGCCGAGCGGGGTGGGGTCGTCGCGGTCGCGCCAGAACCCCTCGGGGACCGTGATCGGCTTCGGGCCGTGCTGGTGGCCGCGCGGGAGGCCGATGGCATCGGTGGGCAGCTCGATCGTCGGGTCGAGCTCGTCGAGCCGGTCCTCGAACTGCTCCAGCGACTCGGCCTCGACCAGCCGACGGCGGATCGCCGGACCGACCGGGTAACCCTGAAGGTACCAGCCGACGTGCTTGCGCAGGTCCCGCACGCCGACCGTCTCGCCGTGCCACTCGACCAACCTTCGGGCATGGTCGCGCATCGCGTCGACCACCCGACCGACCGGCGGTGCCGAGTCGACCGTGCGTCCGTCGAACGCGGCGGCGAGGTCGCCGAACAGCCACGGGCGACCGAGGCAGCCCCGGCCGACCACCACGCCGTCGCACCCGGTCTCCTCCACCATGCGGATGGCATCGGCGGCGACCCAGATGTCGCCGTTGCCGAGGACGGGCACCGAGGTGACCGCCTGCTTCAGCTCGCCGATCGCCTCCCACCGGGCGGTGCCCGAGTAGGCCTGGTACGCGGTGCGGGCGTGGAGGGCGACGGCGGCGGCGCCCTCGGCCTCGGCGATCGGCCCGGCGTCGAGGTGGGTGAGGTGGTCGTCGTCGAGTCCCATGCGGAGCTTCACCGTGACCGGCACGTCGCCCGCACCGCGGACCGCTCCGGCCACGACGTCCTGGAACAGCCGTCGGCGCCAGGGGAGCGCGGCGCCGCCGCCGTGGCGGGTGACCTTGCGGACCGGGCAGCCGAAGTTCAGGTCCACGTGCTCGGCCCCCATCTCGTTGACCAGGCGCCGCACCGCGGCCTCCATGATCCGCCCGTCGGTGCCGTAGAGCTGGATCGAGCGCGGCGTCTCGCCGCGACCGAACCGGGCCAGCCGGGCCGTCTTCTCGTGGCCCTCGACGAGACCCCGCGCCGCGATCATCTCGCTCACGTACAGCCCGGCGCCGTGGGCCCGGCACAGGTCGCGGAACGGCGCGTTGGTGACCCCCGCCATGGGGGCGAGCACGACGGGTGGCCACACCTCGTGCGGCCCGATGCGGAGCGTCGACATGAGCCGTCCAGGCTACGGGTCACCGTCGGGGGCGCACAGTTGGGGTCGGAGTCGAACCGTGCGCTCTTCGTGCGTCGATCGCATGGGCAGCACGGTTCGACTCCGACCCCGACGGTGATCGTGCGACGTCACGCGTCGGCTCCGACCCCGACGCTCGCGGGTGGGCGCTTCTTCACGTACTTGCGGCCGAGGAGGAGGATGATCGGCATCGTGAAGATCAGCGGGCCGATGAAGGCGAACGGCCTGGTCAGCCACCACTGGAGCGTCGGCTCCCGGACCGACGTGCTGTGGAGCACGAAGTGGCCGAACGCCGCCCACAACGCCATGCCGGTCGAGTGGAACAGGAAGAGCGGCAGCGAGAACCGGTTGATGACGCTGCTGAAGGTCGCCCAGCCCTCCGAGGTCTCGAGCCGGTGCAGCACCCACGGTCGGACCAGCAGCGCCACGCCGGCCTGGAAGAGCAGCAGGGCGAGGATGCAGATGGTGGGCGGGGCCATGTTGGAGAACTTCTCGCCCGGGACGCCGACCATCGACCCCGGGTAGAGGCCGGAGCCGACGAGGGCGGTGAGGCAGAACAGCCCGGCCCACATGAGCCCCCACGCGGTGCGCCGCCCGGCCGCCACGAGCTGCTCCCAGAAGTACCCGAGCTGATGGCACGTGGCCCAGACCACGATCATGTTGATCCACCCGGCCCAGCTCACGTCGTGGGAGAACCGGGCGACGTCGACCACCGCGGCGATCCCGACGCCGAACACCAGCACGAGCCCGCCGAATCGCTCGTGCAGCCAGTGGGTGATCGGGAACAGCAGGATCAGCAGCAGGTAGACGGCGATGAACCACAGCGGGCTGAGGATCAGCCGGACCGAGCGGCCGACCCCGTCGAGGTCCCACAGCGCGACGACCACCGATCCGATGAGCCACCACCCGAAGGCGAGCGCGAACGCCGGTCGGGCGAGCTGGCCGGCCCGGTTCCAGGCGAAGCCGACGGTCGTGCGGAACCGGCCCTTCTCCTCGGCGGCCTCCCAGGCCTCGCTGTGCGCGAACCCGCCCACGAAGAAGAAGAGCGGCATGACCTGGAAGAGCCAGGTGGCGATGAACAGGCCGCGGGTGAAGCCGATCGGGTTCGACGCGTGGGGGCCGTCGGGCTGCCAGATGATGATGGTGAACACCCAGTGCCAGGCCACGACGACGAGCAGGCTGAACGCCCGCACGAAATCGATGAAGAGGTCGCGTTGCGGAGGGCCGCTGCTACCGTCGCCCGCCATGGCCTCCGTCCGGTCCTGGTGGCCCATCTGGGCGATCGTACCGGTGCTCCTGGTGGTCAACGTGGCCTCGAACGAGCTGGTGCCGAAGGCGGGCTACGTGCCCTTCGCCGTGGCGTCGACCGCCGCGGTGCTGGCCATCGGCCGGTACGCCGACCACCTGAGCTGGGAGGCGGTGGGCCTCGGCCGACGCCACCTCGCGTCCGGGCTGCGGTGGGGGCTGGTGATCGCCGCGATCACGGCGGCCGTGCTGGTGGCCGGGGCGCTGCTGCCGGCGACCCGCGAGCTGTTCGAGGACCGCCGGGTCGAGTCGCTGTCGGGGTGGGGGGTCGTGTACGCCGCGTTCGTCCGGGTGCCGCTCGGGACCGTGCTGCTGGAGGAGGTGGCGTTCCGGGGCGTGCTGCCCGCCATGTTCGCCCTCCGGACGTCGAGGTGGCGGGCGATCGGGATCTCGGCGGTGCTGTTCGGGCTGTGGCACGTCCTGCCGTCGCTCGGGATGGGCACGGTGAACCCGGTGGCCGAGGATGCGATCGGCGACGTGTCGTCGTGGTGGATCGTCCTGGGTTCGGTGCTCAGCACCGCCGCGGTGGGCGTGTGGTTCTCGTTCCTCCGTGAGCGCACCGGGAGCCTCGCCGCGCCGATGCTGGCCCACTGGTCGACCAACGCCCTCGGCTACCTCGTCGCCTACGCCGTCATCCACACCACCTGAACGGCGGCGGGTCGACACCGACGGCCGCGATCAGTGCGGTGCGCGCTGCATCTCACCGAACGCGGCGCTCTGCGCGTTGCACGTCGCCCCGCCAAACGATCGGTAGACGCGGTAGGGCATCCAGACCTCGAACGGCTCGGAGCGGAGCATGAGACAGTCGCCCTCGACCCCGACCGCCAGGCCGGTGACCCCATGATCCTCGATCACCTCGATGGTCGCGGTGGGATCGACGAACACGGCGGCGGCGGTCTCGTGCACGAGTTCGGTGTCGGACCAGTCCTCCGCCGTGAACGATTCGAACACCTCCTTCGCCCGTTCATCGGGTTGATCGCCCAGCGTCGGGGGAACCGTGGTCGTGGTCGGAGGAAGGGTCAACGGCTCGCCGTCGGTACAGGCCACCGGATCCGGGCCGGAGTCGACGCCGCCCGCCGGGGAGATGCCGTAGCGCCAGCACCCGTGCCAGATCCGGTCGCTTCCGTCGACCTGGCCCTCGGAAACCGTGTATCGGACGACGGCGTCGAAACCCCCGCCCTCCCGCTCCTCGACGGACATCACGCCCCCGCCGAACGCGCTGGTCACGTCGTCGCGCGTGACGAGCCCGCGCTCGGCGGCCAGGTGGCTCATGGTCCGCTGAGCCTTGTCCCGGGTCAACGCATGCGCATCCTTCGGCGTGACGTCGGCGCAGGACGCGACGAGCACGACGAGGGAGACCGCCACCGCACGACCGAGTGCCCGCTGCACGACCCAACGTTGGCACATGGCCAGGGCGGCGCCGACGTCAGTCGAGGCAGAACTCGTTGCCCTCGGGGTCGGCCATCACGAGGAAGCCGGCGGACATCGGCGGTTCGGGGTCGAAGCGGGCCACACGGGTCGCGCCCAGCGCCACGAGCCGGGCGGCCTCGGCCTCGAGGGCGGCCATGCGGTCGTCGTCGACGAGGCCGGGCGCGGCCCGCACGTCGAGGTGCACGCGGTTCTTCGCCGTCTTGCCCTCCGGCACCCGCTGGAAGAAGAGACGGGGACCGCGCCCGTCGGGATCGACGAGCGCGCTCGCGGTGTTGCGCTCGGACTCGGGCACCCCGGCGGCCTCGAGGAAGGTGTCCCACGCGGCGAGCGGGTCGTCGTCGGGGCCGAGCTCGACGCCGGGGGGCGCGGGCACGGCGTAGTCCAGGACGTCCTTCCAGAACTCGGCGAGCGCGGCCGGGTCGAGCGCGTCGAAGGTGATCTGGACCTCACGGATCGTCATGCCGACGATCGTGGCACGGACCCCTCAGCCGTGCTGGGCCGCCAGGTAGGCGGGCCACCCGCCGTGGTCGGTGATGTCGACGCCGCTCGCCGCGGCGTCGGGCGTGCACCCGAAGCCGACGACGTGCGTCCCGTCCGCCAGCTCGACATCGGTGAGCGTCATCGGTGCCGGCAGTCCGGCCAGGAGGGTGCCGAGCGCCGTCGGGCTGAGCCGCCATCGCTCGCCGGCGATCGGTCGACCCGATCCGTCGGTGGCCCGGACGAGCCCCGGCTTGGGCGGCGCCGTGTCGAGCGCCAGCATTCGGTAGGCCGGGCTCGTCTCGATCTCGTCGACGAAGCGGGCGCCGAGGGCGACCAGCTCGTCGTTGAGCGGCTGGCCCCGGAGGTGCGCGCCGAACACGGCGAGGTCGACCCCGATCGACGGGAGCGGGTCGCCGACCGGCTCCCCGATGAGGCGGCTGGCCAGGTCGATCGCGACCTGGTCGGCGAACGCCGGGACCAACACCGACACGCCGAACGGCCGGCCGTCCGCCGTCGGTGCGCCCGGGACGGCGACCGCGGCGAGGTCGAGGAGGTTGCAGCCGTTCGTGTACGTGCCGAGCCGCGTGTTGAGCCCGACGCTGCTGGTCGCCACGTCCGCGATCGTCGGGTGCTCGGTGGTCGTCGGCAGGAGCAGCGCGTCGACCGGGGCCAGCAGCGCGGCGACCTGTCGCTTCAGCTCGTCGAGCAGCAGCAGGTCGTCCACGTAGTCGACGGCCCACAGCGAGTCGCCGGCGAGGATGATCGACGACACGATCGGGTCGGCCGACGGCGGATCGCTGGCCAGGAATGCCCCGACCGCAGCGAACCGCTGGGCGACGAACCGGCCGTCGTAGAGCAGCCGTGCCGCGTCGAGCAGCGGTGCGATGTCGACCTCGACCACCTCGACGTCGAGCGCCGCGAGCGAGGCCACGGTGTCCTCGAACGCCTCGCGGTACCCGCCCCGCAGCGGGCCGAGGTCCTCGGGCCGCGGTACGGCGACGCGGGGCCGGTCGGGCGCGGCCAGGGGTAGGTGCGCTGGCCAGGTGCGGCTGCGCGGGTCCTCGTCGTCCGGTCCGACGAGGACCCGCAGCGCCCGACGGGCGAGCGCGAGGTCGGTGGTGAAGGTCGTGACCGCGTCGTAGGACGCGCACGCAGGCACCACCCCGGTCGTGGGCACGAGCCCGAGGGTGGGCTTCACGCCGACGATGCCGTTGAACGCGGCGGGCACCCGCCCCGATCCGGCGGTGTCGGTTCCGAGCGCGAGGTCGACCAACCCGAGCGCCACGGCGACCGCGGACCCGGAGCTCGACCCGCCGGCGATGCGGTCGGGGTCCCACGACGCGCCGACCGCTCCGTAGGGGCTCCGGGTACCGACGAGGCCGGTGGCGAACTGGTCCATGTTCGTCTTGCCGAGCACGACGGCGCCGGCGTCCACCAGGCGTTGCACGGCGGTGGCCGAACGCTCGGGGGTGCGGGCGAAGTCGGGGCACGCGGCGGTCGTCGGGACGCCGGCCACGTCGATGTTGTCCTTCACCGCGACGACGAGACCGGCCAGCGGGAGGTCCTCACCCGCGTCCAGCCGCTGCTCCACGAGTGCGGCGTCGGCGAGCACGTCGTCGAGGGACCGGAGGGTGATCCAGACCTCGGGGCGACCCGACGCCACGGCGCGACCGTGGGCGGCGGCCGCCCGTTCGGTGGGACGCCCCGGTGGGATCGGCACGGTGTCGCCCGCCGGTGGAAGCTCGGTGGTGGTCATCTCGCTCGCCGCCCCTGTCTCGCTCAGGCGACGGCCCGGCCGTGGAGCAGGTCCTCGATCTCGTCACGCAGGTCGAGGAACCGTGGGTCGCGCTGGGTGTTCGGCCCCCGTGAGTTCGAGAACGGCACCTCGATCTCGGCGGCGACCCGTCCCGGTCGGGCCGACAGCACGTAGATCCGGTTGGACAGGTAGATCGCCTCGGCGACGTCGTGGGTCACCATCAGCACCGTGCACTGCGTGCTGTGGCGGACGTGCAGCAGGAACTCGTGCATCGAACGACGGGTCTGGGCGTCGAGGGCCCCGAACGGTTCGTCGAGCAGGAGCAGGTCGGGCTGCGGCGCCAGCGCCCGGGCGATGGCCACCCGCTGGCGCATGCCGCCGGACAGCTGGCCGGGGCGGAGGTGGGCGACGTCGCTCAGCTGCATGATCCCGAGCAGCTCCTCGACCCGGGCCTTCGCCTGGGCGCGGGGCGTGCGGGCGCACTGGAGGCCGAACGCCACGTTCGCGGCGACGTCCTTCCACGGGTAGAGCGAGTAGCCCTGGAACACCATGCCCCGGTCCGGTCCCGGGCCGACCACGCGGTCGCCGCCGACGAGGACGTCGCCGTCGGTCGCGGTGTCCAACCCGCCGACGATGTTGAGGAGCGTCGACTTGCCGCAGCCCGAGGCGCCGACGATGCACACGATCTCTCCCTCGTCGACGTGCAGGTCGATGCCGTCGAGCGCGGTGACCGGTGGGCGCCGGCGCCGGCTCGGGAACTCCTTGGTCACCCCTCGGACGATCAGGCCGCCGGTCATCGCGAGCCCTCCGACCACGGGAAGGCCGCCTTGCGGAGCCACCGCAGGCCGAGGTCGCTCACCATGCCGATCACGGCGAACACGATGAAGATCGCGAACATCGTGTCGACGTCGCGGAAGCGCTGGGCCCGCACCACCCGGAAGGCGAGGCCCTCCTGGGCGGCGAGCAGCTCCGACACCACGAGCATCAGCCACGCGGCGGCCAGGTTGATGCGGGCGACGTCGATGATCCCCGGTGCGCTGTGCGGGAGGATCACCCGCCGGATCACGGTGAACCGTCCGGCCCCCATCGTGTAGGCGGCGTTCACCAGCTCCTGGGGGACGGCCCGGGCGACGTCCGCGGTCATCAAGATGTTGAAGAACACGGTGCCCACGGTGATCAGCGCGATCTTCGGCGCCTCGTCGATGCCGAGCCAGAGCAGGAAGAGCGGCGTGAGGGCCGAGGCCGGGATGTAGCGGAGCAACCCGATCTGCGGTTCGACGAACGACTCGACCGAGCGGAAGCTGGCCATGAGCGGTCCGACCACGATGGCGATCGCCATGCTGATCGCGTAGCCGATGCCGATGCGGCGGAGGCTGGCGGTGAGGTCGTCCCAGAGCCGGCCGTCGGCCTTGAGCTCCATGGCCGCCCGCCAGGCCTCGGCCGGGCTGGGGATGAGGTAGGTGTCGGTCATCGCGGCGAGGACCGCCCATCCGCCGAGGAGGACCACGACCCCGGCGACGCCGAGCCCCAGCGACGTCCCGGGCGACAGCTCGCCCCGGACCGTCGTCAGCGGGTGGTGGCGCCGGCCCCGGGTCCCGGTGGGGAGGAGCGGCTCGCCCGACGGCGCGGGCTCGGCGGCGGGGAGGTCGGCCGCCGGTTCGGCGTCCGCGGTCGGGGGGCTCACCGTCTCGGGCACCGGGTCACCCGTCGCCCTGGCGGTCGACCCAGTCCTGGGTGAAGGAGGCGTCGAACAACCCGTCGAGCGGGGCCTCCTCCTCGATCAGACCGGCCTCGACGAGGAAGGGGTTGATGAGGCGGGCCGTGTAGAGCAACGAGGTCGTGTCGTCGCCGTCCTCGAAGGACGCCAGGGCCTCCTCGGCGGTGAAGATCGTCGTCCCGTCGGCGAAGGACTTGTAGTCCTCCTCGCTGGTCTCGGCGGCCTTGGCCAGGATCGTCAGCGATTCGTCCGGGTGCTCGTCCATGTAGGCCAGCGTCAGGTACCAGGCGTCGACCAGCTTCTGGACGGTCTCGGGGTGGTCGTCGACGAGCGCCCGGCTGACCACGATGTGGTCCGAGATCGTGCCGGGGTAGTCGGCGCTGCTGAAGAGCACGTGGGCGCCCTCCCGCTCCATCGCCGTGACGGTGAAGGGGGCGAACACGCCCACGCAGTCGAACTCGCCGCCGGCGAAGCTGGCCGCGGCCGCGTCGGTCGGCACGCCGCGGAAGTCGATGTCGTCCTCGGTGAGGCCGGCGTCCTTCATGCCCTGGAGCAGGAGGAAGTGGTCGACCACGCCGGGCTCGGCGGCCACCGTCTTGCCCTTCAGGTCCTCGATCGTCTGGACCGAGTCGTCGCAGATGATCTGGTCGTTGCCGGTCGAGTTGTCGTTGTTGGTGACGATCACCTGCTCGGACCCGGCGGCGACGCCGAACATGGTGTCGTTGAGCGTCTGCGTGTTGCCGTCGAGCTCGCCGGCGGCCATCGCGTCGAGCGAGGCGATGTAGTCGGCGAAGAAGCGGAGGTCCACGTCGAGGCCGACCTCGTCGAAGATCCCGACCTCGTCGGCCACCGCGAGCGGGAACCACCCGGGCCAGGCCGAGTAGCCGAGGACGATGCTGTCCTTGGTGGTGCCGTCGTCGGACGATGAGCTGGCGCTGTCGCTGCTGCCATCGCTGCCGCACGCGGCCAACAGGAGGAGCAGGGCGGCGACGACGCCGGTGAGACGAAGCTTCGAGCGGTGCATGGGAAGGAACGTACGGAGCGCCCGTTCCCATCGAATGTCCATCGAAAATCGGGACGGTTACAGCACTCTGCTGCGAACCTGACAACCGCTGGTCGCAGCGTCCGGTGCCGCGGCGGCCGTGGATCGGTCGCGCGGGGACGGTCGAGCGATCACCGGCGCGGGGGTACCGTCGTCGCCGTGGCTGCCGAGGAGTCGACCGCGATCCGCCGCCGGGGCCGCCCCCGCAAGAGCCAGGGCGGCGACGACGCCGATCCCCGCGTGGCGATCGTCGCGGCGGCCAGCGCCCTGTTCGCCGCCCAGGGGATCGAGGCGGTCACGATGGCGCAGGTGGCCGAGCGGGCCGGGCTCCAGCAGTCGTCGATCTACTACTGGTTCCGGTCGAAGGCCGACGTGCTCCGGGCCATCCTCGAGGACGTCAACCGCATCCCGCTCCGGATCGTCGAGGAGGCCCGCACGAGCGGCGGACCCATCGCCGATCGGCTCCACCGCCTCATCCGCGAGGACGTGCTCGCGCTGTGCCGGTTCCCGTTCGACATCAACGAGATCCACCGGCTGGCGGCCGGCGACCCGGACGGGTTCGCCGACTACTGGGAGGAGCGGGCCCGGCTCGACCAGGAGGTCGCGGCCCTCGTGTCGGAGGGGGTTGCCTCGGGTGCGCTGCGACCGGTCGACCCGGTGCTGGCCGCCCGGAGCCTCCTCGCCGCCGACGAGGCCACCCAGAACTGGTTCCGGGTCGGTGGCGACCCCGACTACACCGAGGAGGACGTGGCCGCGCACGTCGCGGTGGCCGGGGTCCGCTCGCTGCTCGCCGACGGCGTCGACTGGACCCCCGCGTAGCGGCCGCCTTTCGACTCGCTCCGCTCGCTCAAGGAACGGAGAATTGGCTTGTTGGTTGAGCGGAGTGAGCGTAGCGAACGGAGTCGAAGCCTCGGGGTCAGAGCTCGCCGGAGGCGCGCCAGCGGTCGCGCTCGGCGTCGAGCGCCGCTCGTTGCTCGGTCCGGAACCGGGCGATGTCGTCGGCCTCGTCGTCGAGGAACCGGAGGTGGGCGGCGAGGTCGAAGGTCGACGCCTCGATCGTGAGGTCGAGCTCGCCGACCGCGGCCTGGGCCCGCTGGTCGAGCAGCTCCTCGGCGGAGACCTGGTGGAACCGGATCCGGTCGAAGGGCCGGAGCAGCCAGGGCACGTCGGGCTCGTCGCCCGGCGTCGGCCGGCCCAGGTACCAGACCGGCACCGTCCGGCCGACGAGCTGGTAGCCGCCGGGCCCCTCCATCCCGTAGACGCAGAGGTACGACCCGCCGATGCCGACCGCGTTCTCCGGGGTCCACGTGCGGGCCGGGTTGTACTTCGTGGTGACGAGCCGGTGTCGCGGGTCGACCGGCGTCGCCACCGGCGCCCCGAGGTACACGTCGCCGAGGCCGAGCACGAGGTAGTCGGCACCGAACACGATCCGGTGCACGTCCTCGGTGTCGGCCAGGCCGTTCACCCGGCGGATGAACTCGAGGTTCGACGGGCACCACGGCGCGTCGTCGCGCACGACCTCCATGTACCGGCGGACCGCTTCGAGCACCGCCGGGTCCTGCCACGACAGGGGGAGGTGCACCGTGCGGGACGGGAACACCTGCTCGCGGTCGGGGGGCAGCTCGTCGTCGCCCTTGTGGAGCAGGTCGACGAGCTCGGTGGTCGAGATGCGGGTCGGGTCGACGTGGACGAGGAGCGAGCGCACCCCCGGCGTCACGTCGACGATCGCGTCGGGGGCGTGGTCGCGGAGCCAGGCGTCGAGGGCGTGGACCCGGGCCCGCAGCACCAGGTCGAGGCGCATGTCGCCGTACTCGGCGAGGAAGAACTCGTCGCCCGAACGTCGGATCGTCATCCCGGGCCGGTCGCCGTCGCCCTCGGATCGCGAGAGCACACCCGACTCGGGGTCCCGCCGCGCCGCGAGCCGCACGGTGTCGCGGGGCGCTCGCAGCGTGTCGTAGGTCGTGGCCTGCCACCGCCCGATCGCCCGGGCCCGGTCCTCGTCGACGGGCACGAACCGGACGGTGTCGCCCGGGGTGAGCTGGCCGAGCTTCCAGCGCTCGGACGCCGCGACCGTGGCCGGGCAGGTGAACCCGCCGAGGCTCGGCCCGTCGGGTCCGAGCACCACGGGCGTGTCGCCGGTGAAGTCGACGGTGCCGAACGCGTAGCCGGTGTCGTGGATGTTGGACGGGTGGAGCCCGGCCTCACCGCCGTCGGGGCGGGCCCACGTCGGCTTCGGCCCGTCGAGTCGGACGCCGGTGCGGGCGCAGTGGCTCTGGACGGTCCAGTCGGTGGCGAAGAACCGCTCGACGTCGTCGGCGGTGAAGAACTCGGGTGCCGCGTGCGGGCCCTCCAGCACCCCGATCCGCCACGTCCGCGTGACGACCGGTCGGGCCCCGGGGCCGACCGGTGACGGTCGGAGCGCGTCGGCGAGGTCGCCGACCACCAGCTCGTCGCCGGGTTCGAGGACGCGGCCGTGGTGGCCGCCGAAGCCGCCGAGGGTGAAGGTCGCCCGGCTGCCGAGCACCTCGGGCACGTCGAACCCGCCTCGGATCGCGACGTAGGTGCGCAGGCCCGGACCCTGCACCGGGCCGAGCGCGAGCGTCTGGCCGGCGCGCACCTCGAACGGCTCCCAGAGGGGGATCGGGCGGCCGTCGAGGGCCGCCCCCATGTCGGCCCCGCCGAGGCTCAGGACGGCCGGTCCGCCGAACCGGAGGGTGGGTCCTGTGGCGGTGCACTCGAGCCCTGCGGCCGCCGGGCGGTTGCCGACGACCCGGTTGGCCAGGCGCAGCGAGCGGTCGTCCATCGCGCCGCTCGGCGGCACGCCGACCATCCAGTAGCCGAGCCGTCCCGGCGTGTCCTGGACGGTGGTGAAGCTGCCGCCGGCGACGACCTCGACGGTCGTGGTCACGAGTCGATCACCCCGTCACCTCGTCACGACCATGCGCACCGGCGTCGGGTCGAACCCGTTGCACGGGTTGTTGACCTGCGGGCAGTTCGACACGACGACGAGCACGTCGCGCTCGGCCCGGAGGTCCACCCACAGCCCGGGGGCCGAGATGCCGTCGACGATGCCCAGGGTGCCGTCGGCCTCGACGGGCACGTTCATGAACCAGTTGATGTTCGACTGGACGTCGGGCTTGCCCATGCCGTGCAGCCCGAGCTCGTGCACGAAGTTCTCGACGCAGGCGTGCTGCGCGTAGGTGTGGAACCCGTAGCGGAGCGTGTTGGACTCCTTCGAGCACGCGCCGCCGATGGTGTCGTGGCGTTCGACGGCGCTACCGGTGACGGTCATCATCGGCCGGCCCTCGGTCGAGCGCAGCACGCTCCCGGTGCGGAGGTAGACGTTGCCCTGCGCGGCGATCGTGTCGGGTGCGCTGTAGCGCTCGGCCGGGTCGGCCGCGTCGTAGAGGAGGCAGTCGACGGCCTGGTTGCCCTCGAGGTCGACGATGCGCAGGGTCTCGCCGGCCCGCACCACGTGGGACCACGGCGCCCGGGCCTCGACGGTCTCGTCGTGGACGATCTCGCCGATCGGGTCCTCGGTCGTCGCGTTCATCGGGCCATCTCCGCATCGGTGTTCTGGAACGCCCTGGTCGCCTCGGGCGTGGCCGTCCTCGCCGGGTCGTCGGCCCCCGCCGGTTCGCCGGTCCACGCGGTGACGCGCAGCGGGGTCACCTCGTAGGTCGGACGCGGGTCGACGGGGTGGGGCACGTCCACGACGCTCACCAGCAGCGGCAGCTCGCAGCGGAGCTCCACGTGGGCGCCCGGTCGCGGTTCGCCCTCGAACCCCAGCGAGCCGTCCGGCGCCACCCGGACGCCCTTGAAGAGGTTGACGTTCGGGGCGACGTGGCGCCGTGACAACCCGGCCTTGGCGACGGCCACCGCCAGGTGGTCCCGGCCGTTCGGGTGGGGGCCGTGCACGCCGCCGCTGCCGTACCGCCGCTCGTTCGCCGCCCGGGTGCTCGTGCCGCAGAAGGTGTCGTGGCGGCCGGACGTGTCGTCGACGATGGTCGCCAGCACCCGGCCCATGTCCGACAGCAGCAGGCTCCCGGGGCCCAGGTACGCCTGCCACTGGACCTTGACGGTGTCGGCCACGTTCAGCCGCTCGGTCGGGCGGTCCGCCCGGTGCAGCAGCAGCCCGGCGCAGGCGTCGCCCTCGACGTCGGTCAGGCGCAGCCGGGCGCCCCGCGGCAGCGACAGCCACGTGTACCCGCCCGGCGCGACCAGCTCGTCCCAGAGCACCGACGCGGGGTCGACGCCCGGGGGGAGGTCGGTCGCCGCGCTCGGCGGCACGGTCGGCATGTGCGCGACGCGGGTGGCGGCCATCGAGCGGGCGTGGTCGCGCGCCGCGCCGGTGGTGGCGGTGTCGGGGATGGGGTCCGGCCTCATTTCGAAGCAGTGTCGAAAATGCGCCGACCGGGGTCAAGGGGGGAAACGCGATGTTCACAGACCGGCGGTGCGACGCCCGGGCGGAGGGGGATTGGTGGAACGGGCGAGGGGCCGTGCGACAATGGCGCCGTGCCCGCCCCCGAACCCGTCGTCGGTCCGGACCCCACCACCCCCCACGAGGACGACTCGCCCAAGGAGGCGTGCGGCGTCTTCGGGGTCTACGCCCCCGGTCAACCGGTGGCGCACCTCACCTACCTCGGGCTCTACGCCCTGCAGCACCGCGGGCAGGAGTCGGCGGGCATGGCGGTCAGCGACGGCGAGCAGGTCATGGTGGTCAAGGACATGGGCCTCGTGTCCCACGTGTTCGACGACCGCACGCTCGCCCCGCTCACCGGCCACCTCGCCATCGGCCACACCCGGTACTCCACGACCGGATCGAGCACCTGGCGCAACGCCCAGCCGGTCTACCGCGGCGTCGGCGACACGCAGTTCGCCCTGGGCCACAACGGCAACTTGGTCAACACCGGCGAGCTGGCCGAGGAGGCCGGCATGCTGCCCGGCACCGTCGCCTCCGACAGCGACCTGATCGCCGAGCTGATCGCCGGCGAGCTCGAGGCCGGTGCCGGTGAGGGACCGATCCACCTCGACGACGCCGTCGCCCGGGTCCTGCCCCGGCTCCGGGGCGCGTTCTCGCTCGTCTTCATGGACGAGGACCGGGTCATCGGCGTTCGCGACCCCAACGGCTTCCGGCCCCTGTGCCTCGGCCGGCTCGACAGCGGCGGCTGGGTGCTGGCGTCGGAGAGCCCGGCGCTCGACGTCGTCGGCGCCCACTTCGTGCGCGAGGTCGACCCGGGCGAGATGGTGGTGATCGACGGTGAGGGCGTGCACTCGTCGATGCCGTTCCCCGAGGAGCGGCTCGACCCGAAGCTCTGCATCTTCGAGTTCGTCTACTTCGCCCGGCCCGACACCCGCCTCTACGGCCGCAGCGTCCACCACGCCCGCGTCCGCCAGGGCGAGCTGCTGGCCGAGCAGGCGCCGGTCGAGGCCGACATGGTCATGGGCGTGCCCGAGTCCGGCCTGCCCGCCGCCGAGGGCTTCGCCCGGGCCAGCGGTATCCCCTACGGCCAGGGCCTGGTGAAGAACCGCTACATCGGCCGCACCTTCATCGCGCCGAGCCAGGAGCTGCGGGCCCAGGGCGTGCGGATGAAGCTCAACCCGCTGAAGGAGAACCTCCAGGGCAAGCGGGTGGTCGTCGTCGACGACTCGGTGGTGCGGGGCACCACGCAGCGCCAGCTGGTCAAGATGCTGCGCGAGGCCGGCGTCACCGAGGTGCACCTGCGGCTCACCTCGCCCCCGATCAAGTGGTCGTGCTTCTACGGCATCGACACCGGCAAGCGGTCCGAGCTGCTGGCCCACAACATGACCGTCGAGCAGATCCAGCGCTACCTCGACGTCGACTCCCTCGCCTTCATCACCCTCGACCGTCTCGTCGCCTCGACCGGGGCCAGCGGCGCCGGGTTCTGCGACGCGTGCTTCACCGGCGACTACCCGGTCGAGGTGCCGGTGACCCTGAGCAAGGGGGTCCTCGAGGGCGGTGAGAGCCCCGGGGAGTGCGGGGGCAGTCGTCCCATCCCGGGTTCGGTGCCGGGGCTGTTCCCCACGATGCTCCCGGCCGACGAGCAGGCCGGTCCGTGACCCGGACCGCCGGCCGCCCCCACCCCACGCCCCAACCAGCCGACCTGATCGAGGACCGACCGACCAATGGGTGACACGTACGAAGCCGCGGGTGTGGACATCGCCGCGGGCGAGGCCGCCGTCCAGCGCATCAAGGACAAGGTCCGCTCGACCTTCCGGCCCGAGGTGATCGGCGACATCGGCGGGTTCGGCGGCCTGTTCAGCTTCGCCAACCACCGGTACCGCCACCCGGTCCTGGTGTCGTCGACCGACGGCGTCGGCACCAAGGCGCTCGTCGCCCAGGCCGCCGACCGCTTCGACACCATCGGCATCGACCTCGTCGCCATGTGCGTCGACGATCTGGTGTGCCAGGGCGCGGAGCCGCTGTTCTTCCTCGACTACATCGCGGTCGGCAAGCTCGACCCGGACCACATCGAGCAGCTCGTCGAGGGCGTCGCCGAGGGCTGCCGCCAGGCCGGCTGCGCGCTGATCGGCGGCGAGATGGCCGAGCACCCCGGCGCCATGGACCCGGGCGAGTTCGACCTCGTCGGGTTCTCGGTCGGCGTGGCCGAGCGTGACCAGCTCATCACCGGCGACCACGTGCGGGCCGGTGACGTCATCATCGGCCTGCCCTCACCCGGGCTCCGCTCCAACGGCTACTCGCTCGCGCGCCACGCGTTGCTGGAGACCGGCGGCCGCAGCCTCGACGGCCCGGCATGGGACGGGGCCCACCACACGCTCGCCGAGGAGCTGCTGGTGCCGTCGGTCATCTATGCGCCGGCGGTGCTCGCGCTGCTCGACCAGGTCGACGTGCGGGCCGTCGCCCACATCACCGGGGGCGGGCTGGCCGGCAACCTCAACCGCGTGCTCCCCAAGGGCGTCGACGCCGCGGTCGACCCCTCCGCGTGGGAGGCGCCCCGCATCTTCTCCGAGATCCGCCAGGCCGGGTCCATCTCCGACGACGAGATGCGCAAGGTGTTCAACCTCGGCATCGGCATGGTCGTCGTCGTGCCCGGCGACGAGGCCTACCGGACCATGGACCTGCTCCGCGGCAAGGGCCAGCGGGCCGTCGAGATCGGCCGCATCGAGAAGGGCGACGGCCAGGTCCGCTTCGCGTGACGACACGGTTGGGGTCGGATCCCAACCGTGCCGTGAGGTTTCGACGTCGATCGGCTCGGGGTCGTGCACGGTTGGGATCCGACCCCGACCGTGCCATCGGGTTTCGACGTCGATCGGCTCGGGGTCGTGCACGGTTGGGATCCGACCCCGACCGTGCACGACCCGTCAGAAGGTGACCGAGAGCGGGTCGAGGGTGACCGGGTTGCCGTAGAACAGGTCCCAGCCGATCAGCTGCATGGCGGCGGGGATGCCGACCATCGGCGCGTTCGAGATCGTGCGCCTGCCGTCCTCGTTCGGCGTCCAGTCGACGCCCGAGAGGTCGACGGTCGCGAACGCCAGGTCGTTCACCGTCTGCTTGGCCGGAACAGGGTTCGGGTTGATCCCCTGGTAGGGCCGGAAGGTGACGTCGACGTAGAACGTCCCCGTGCTCCCGTTGATCACGAGGCGGGGGTTGCTGAAGGTCGCGTCGAGGATCCAGACGTCACCGGTCTTGTGGTGACCCCGGGTCTCGACGGTGCCCTCGAGCTGCACCGTGCCGGTGGTCGTCGCCGCGTCGAACGTCGACGACCGGAGCTTCCAGGTGAACGCACCGCCGCCCGACCCGCTGCCGCCCTCGGGGTGGTTGGCGCCGTTCGACGCGACGAGCTCGCCGTTCGCGACCGGTCCGGCGATGTAGTTGCGGTACGACTCGCGGACGCCCCAGACGTTCTGGCACGCCGACAGGAGGACGGCCAGGCAGGCGACGCCGACGGCCGGGGTGAGCCGACGACGGTTGCGGGTGGTGGTGGTCATGGGTGCTCCTCGTGTTGGGGTGGTGTTCGACATCGCGCTCAGCCGACGACGGTCACGAGCTGGGCGACCTCTTGGGTGGCGTCGACCGCCCCGGAGCCCGGGTAGGTGTAGACGCCGTCGTTGCCGGTCGCGGTGCTGGTGCCGACGGTGAGGACGGCGGTGAACGTGCCCTCGGGCGAGATGCGGACGAACGAGGGGCTGGTCTGGGTGGGATCGAGGGCCAGGTGCTGGGCCTCGGGCAGCGCCCAGATCTGCGAGATCACGCTCCGGGCGCTGCTGGGCGCACCCTGCGAGGGCTGCCAGACGTCGGCGAACCGGCCGAAGACGACGTAGGCCCCCGACGGCTGGCCGGCGAGCGGCGGACGAACCCCGGTGTGGGCGTTCGGGTCGAAGCCCTCGCCCCACACGGTGATCTGGTCACCGGGGGCGAGTCCCTCGGTCTCCGAGACGGTGATCGACGCCGTGGCGGCCGGGGCCGGGGCCCGCTCGGTGAAGCTGATCGACAGCGGGTCGAGGGTGACCGGGTTGCCGTAGAAGGCGTCCCATCCGATCAGCTCCATCGTCGACTGCACGCCGACCATGGGAGCGTTCCTGATGTGGCGCCAACCCTTCGCGCCGGGGGTGAGGTCCTGCTCGGAGAGGTCGACGGTCGCGAACGCGACGTTCGTGGCGGCCTGCAGGTTCGGGAGGGGATCGGGGTCCGTTCCCAGGAAGGGTCGGAAGTTCAGGTCCGCGTACAGGACCGCGGTGGTGCCGTCGATCTCGAGGCGGGGGTTGCGGAACGTGGTGTCCAGGAGCCAGACCCCGTCGGCGTTCCGGTGGGCCCGGGTCTCGACGCCGCCACCCATCCGGACGGTTCCCGTGGCGGTGCCCTCGTCGTAGGTGGCGGACTCGAACGTCCAGGTGAACGGACCCTGGCCGGCACCGTCGCCCTCCTCCCAGCCGGCGCCCTCGATGGGGACGATCTCGCCCTGGCCGATCGGTCCGGCGACGTAGTTGCGGTAGGAGCCGCGGATGCCCCAGACGCCGTTGCAGGCCGTGAGGACCAGCGCGAGCGCCGCGACGGCGGCGATGCGGATCGTGGTGCGACCTCGGCCGCTGGTGACGGATGGAGACATGCTCATGGGACCCCCGTGAAGGTGTGGTCGGTAGTTAAGAAGGCTTAACATCGCGTATTCCTTCCGAGAGCGCAACCTTGATGAGGGGGCTTGACAGGCGGACCGGCGATCGGCCAACGTGCGGGGGATGTGTAAAGCACGCTTAACGAGGTGGTGGCGACCTGGGTCGTGGCCCGGGACGGCTGCGGTCGCCGCGATCGCGCTGCTCGTCACCTCGTGCGCCGCGGCGACGTCGACCCCGGTCGAGGAGTCGAGCGGTCCACCGGCGTGCACGGGCCCCAGGACCGCCCAGGTCCAGGGCGTGGTGGAGCCGATCGGGACCGACGTCGAACCGCAGCTCCCCGTCACCGTCACCGACGTCACCGGTGCCGAGGTGACGATCAGCGACGCCAGCCGGATCCTCGCCCTCGACACCTACGGCACCCTGGCCACCACGGTGTACGCGCTCGGTCTCGGCGACCGCCTCGTCGGGCGCGATGTGTCCACCGGCATCCCGGCGCTCGCCGATCTCCCGCTCGTCACCCACAACGGACACGAGCTCAACGGCGAGGCCATCCTCGACCTGGCTCCGACCGTCGTGCTGACCGACTACAGCATCGGGCCGCTCGAGGTGCAGCTCCAGCTCCGCGACTCCGGCATCCCGGTGGTCATCATGAGCGACCAGCGCTCCCGGGAGCAGATCGGTCCGCAGATCGAGGCCGTCGGCGAGGTGCTGGGGGTCCCCGAGGCGGCTGCAGCGCTCGCCCGTTCGGTCGCGGTCGACGTGGAAGCGGCGGAGGCCCGCGTTGCCGAGCTGATCCCGGACGACCCGGAGGACCGCATCCGCATGGTCTTCCTCTACGTGCGGGGCAACGCCGGCGTCTACTACTGGTTCGGCGAGGGCTCGGGGGCCGACGACCTCATCGACGCGCTCGGTGGGGTCGACGTGGCCGCCGCCTCGGGGTTGAAGGGCTCGCAGCCCCTCAACGCCGAGGGCCTGGTCACGGCCGCGCCCGACCTGTACCTGATGATGTCGGCGGGCCTCGAGTCGGTCGGTGACGTCGGCGGTCTGCTGTCGGTCCCCGGCGTCGGTGACACGCCGGCCGGGCTCAACTCCTGCATCGTCGACATGAGCGACTTCGAGATCCTCAGCTTCGGTCCGCAGTTCCCGTCCACGCTCGACGCGCTGGCCGAGGCGATCTACGGCGGCGCGAGCGGGAGCGGGACGACGTGACCGCGGCGTCCGCCCGCTCCATCGATCGACGCCCGATCGTGGCGGCCGATGCCGCCGACCGCGCCCGTCGGGCGGTCGAGCTCGCGCCCGTCCGGTCCCGGCGCGGGACCCGGGTCCTCGTCGGTCTCGGCGTCGGCGTCGTCGTCGCCGCGGTCGTCTCCGCGTGCGTGGGGCAGGTGTACGTGGCGCCCGCCGAGGTGTTCGGATCGATCGCCGGCAGGTTGGGCCTCGACATCGGGTTCCTCCCGAGCCACGTCAACGGCGAGCACGCGCTGTGGAACATCCGCTTCCCCCGCCTGGTGATGGGGATGCTGGTCGGCGCGGCGCTCGGGTCGTCGGGAGCCGTGATGCAGGGCGTGTTCGGCAACCCGCTGGCCGAGCCGGCGGTGATCGGCATCTCGGCCGGGGCCGCGGTCGGCGCCTGCTCGGTCATCGTGTTCGGGTGGGCGGTCCTCGGCCCGTTCACCCTGCCGGCCGCCGCCTTCGTCACCGCGCTGCTGACGACCGTGGTGGTCTACGCGCTGTCCCGCAAGGACGGTCGGACCGACGTCGTCACCCTCGTGCTCATGGGCGTGGCGGTCAACGCGGTGTGCGGCGGCCTCATCGCCTTCCTCGTCTTCCTCGGGGACACCGCGGCCCGCGAGCAGATCGTGTTCTGGCAGCTCGGCAGCTTCAACGGCATCCGCTGGCCGGCGGTGCGCGTCGCCGGGCCGCTCGTCCTCGTCGGGCTCGTCGGCACGATGGCCCTCGCCCGCCGGCTCGACCTGCTCTCGCTCGGCGAGCGGGCCGCCCGCCACCTGGGCGTCGACGTCGAACGTCTGCGGCTCACCGCGGTCGTGCTGGTGACCCTCCTCGTCGCCTCCGGCGTGGCGTTCGCCGGCATCATCGCCTTCGTCGGCCTCGTGGTCCCGCACGTCGTCCGGATGGCCGTCGGTCCGTCCCACCGGGTGCTGGTGCCGGCCTCCGCGCTCGGCGGGGCCCTCGTGCTCATGGTGGCCGACGTCGTGGCCCGGACGGCGATCGAGTTCGCCGAGCTCCCCATCGGGATGCTCACCTCGCTGGTCGGCGGTCCGTTCTTCTTCTGGCTCCTCCTCCGGACCCGCAACCAGGCGGGAGGCTGGGCATGACGGTCCTCGACGCGTTCCGCCGCACCGACCTCCGGCTCCCGGAACGTCGTGCGGCGGGCGACGTCGTGCTCGCGGTCGAGGGCGTGTCGGTCTCCTTCGGCGATGCCCCGGTGCTCGCGGACGTGACGCTGGAGGTGGGTGCCGGCGAGGTCGTCGCGCTCGTCGGGCCGAACGGTGCCGGCAAGTCGACCCTGCTCGGCGTGATGGCCGGCGACGTCGTCCCCGGGGCCGGGTCGGTGCGGATCGACGGCGAACCGCTCGACCACTGGACCTTCCGCGAGCTCGCCGTGCGCCGTGGCGTGCTCCTCCAGCAGATCGACGTCGCCTTCCCGTTCTCGGTGACCGAGGTGGTGCGCATGGGGAGGGCGCCGTGGGAGGGCACCGCCGCCGAGGACTGGGACGACCACGTCGTCGGCCAGGCCATCGGCGAGGTCGACCTCATCCGGTTCGCGGATCGCATCTACCGGTCGCTGTCGGGAGGCGAGCGGGCCCGTGCCGCGCTCGCCCGTGTGCTCGCGCAGGAACCCGGCATCCTGCTGCTCGACGAGCCGACCGCGGCGCTCGACATCAGGCACCAGGAGCTGCTCTTCGCCATCGTCGGGCTCCGTGCCGCTCGGGGCGACGGTGTCGTCGTCGTCCTGCACGACCTGAACCTCGCCGCGTCGTACGCCGATCGGGTCGTCGTCCTGTCCCGGGGCCGGGTCGCCGCGTCCGGTCGGCCGGGCGCGGTGATGACCGCCGAGCTGCTGAGCGAGGTCTACGAGCACCCGATCGACGTCGTGGACCACCCGCACTCGGGCGGACCGATGGTGGTGCCGCGTCGGACGAGGACCGTGTCGTGAGGGGCGTGGTGGCGGTCGTCGCGTCGGTGCTCACGGTCGCGGGCATCGCCTCCCCGGCGACGGGAGGGCTGGGGAGCGGGTCGCCGACGATGGCCGTGTCGGTGGCGAGCGTGCCCTCGGACCGGGCCACCACGGTCACGGTGCGGGGCACCGACTACCTCGTGCCTCCCCACGACTGCCCGGCGACCGACGTGTTCGGCGGCGTCTACGTGATGTTCGGATGGGTCGCCTCGACCAAGGGGTGGGGTCCGTCGGCCCGCAGCTCGACCAGCAGCGCCGGGGTGTTCGGCTCCACCTACGCGTACCCGGGCGAGGGCGGCGACGCGAGCATCCGCGACGACGGCTCGGGCCGGGTGCGGCTCGTCTCGTTCACCTCGGGCGGCGAATCGGGAGCCGCCACCCCGTTCCACATGGACTGCGACGGTGACTGGGAGACCACGATGACCATCCCGTCCCCCCTGATCCGCTTCGTGGTCCCGTCCACGGGTGAGACCCGCACCATCGACTGCCGGTCGCTCGCCTCGGGCCGGTGCGGCATCTTCAGCATCGGCGCGCACGGCAAGGCCAGCGCCACGAACGAGCGGTTCGTCCCCATCACCTTCACCGGGAGCGCTGCGACCACGACGGTCGATCCGGGCCCGACCGAAGGCGGCGGGAGCGTCGGGTCGGGGGGCGAGGCCGAGGTCGCGACCGGTGCCGAGGTCGTCGAGAGCGTCGAGAGCGTCGACGGCATCGAGACCCCGGGCGCGTTCGCCGAGGGGGACGACGCTGCCGGGTTGCCCACCGCCGGAGGTGGCGGCGAGGTGGCGGCGGCCGCGGGCGTCCCCGGGGCGTCGGCGGCTCCGGTGGCCGTCGCCGTCGCCGGCGGCCCGACCCTCTCGGCCGAGCCGACGTCGGTCACGAACACCGGTCGCGTCCCCCGGTGGCTCGTTCCTTCAGCGGCGCTGGTCGCGCTCGGGGCCGGGGGAGCGACCGTCGTGGTGCGGCGTCGCCGCGGTCCGGTCGACGGGGTGGCGGCATGACCGCCCGTCCGCACCCGGTCCGTCGTCGCCGACGGTCGGTGGTCGCCGCGCTCGTCGCCCTCGCCGTCGCCGCCGCGGTCGCCGCCGCTCCCGGATCGGCCGCGGCCGCACCGCTCACGGTCACCGACGCGTCGCTGCGGTGGCGGTTCAACCCCGAGGTGCAGGGCACGTCGCCGTTCGGCGAGTGCAACTACCTCTCGGCCGGCCGGTCCGACGGGAGCGAGGCGTCGTACCGGGCGTCGGAGGGTGACGTCACGATCGAGAAGGCCGGGGGCGCGCCGACCTGGGCCACCAAGTGCGAGTTGGACGACCAGCGCCGGACCGACCAGGAGCTGATCTGGACCGGCGGCACCGGCACCGTCGACCCCGACACCGGCGAGGTCACCCTCGCGTTCGAGGGGGCGGCCTCCGTCGTGTTCTACGGCGGCCTCCTGCCGTTCACGATCGTCGACCCGGTGATCACCGTCGACGCCGAGGGCAACGGGTCGATGGTGGCCACGATGGAGGGCTTCGCCTCGTCGCTGGACGACCCGCACACCAAGACGCCGATCGACCCGGTGCCCGGGGTGGTCGTGGCCGACGTGCGCGACGTCGACAGCGCCAACGACACCGGGTTCGTCGCCCGACCCGAGTTCGGCGGGGTCCGCTACGACGCCGACACCTCGATCGCCGCTCCCCAGGTGCGCACCACCACGGGCTGGGGTTCGTGGCCGGTGTCCTTCGTCGACTTCCACATGGTCACCGGCCTCAGCTCGTACTGGTACACGAGCGGGGGCGCGTTCGACGCCAAGAAGCCGCCGCTGCCGTTCCAGATCACCTACGAGGGCATCGGCGAACCGCTCCCGCAGGAGACGACCACCACCACGGCGACCACGAGCAGCACGACCACGACCGCCGCGCCGGCGGTCACCACGTCCACCTCGACGCCCTCGACCTCGGGGAGCGGGTCGGGCCCGTCGACGACCGTCGCTCCCGGTTCCAGCTCGATCGTGTACCGGACCGTCGGCGGATCGACCGCGGACGGAGGTACGACGCCGACGACCGGCGCGCCGACCCGGTCGGCCGTCGCCACGACGTCGCGCACCGGTGCGCTCGCCTGGTCCGTTCCCGCCGACGGGGTCCTCGCGCCGTCGGGCGACGAGCTGGGTCCCATCGCCGTCGCCGACACCCGCGACGGTCGGGGATGGACGATGGTCGGGCGGGTCTGGGGTGCGACCGCGGGGTGGACGCCGAAGCTGCTGCGCGAGGGGGCCGGCACCGAACTGGGTCACCTGGTCGTGGGGGACCTGAGCCGACCCTCGGTGCTGGCCCTCGCCCCGGACGGGCACCCCTCCGGGTGGTCGACCGTGGCGGCCGACCTGGAGGTGGCCGACGGCGAGGGACCGATCACCGTCACGGTGACGGCGATCTCGTGACGCCCCGAACCTCGGTGGGGGTGATCGGTCGTGCCGCGGTGGCCGCGTCCGTCGTGGTCGCCTGCGTCGCCCCGGTCGCCGCCCCGGCGGCGGCGCGGTCGTCGCGGTCCGGTGACGACCGGCCGGCCGTGAGCTGGTCGGTCGAACCCGATCCGACCGGCATCGCGGGGGAGCGGACCGGCTTCGGCTTCGTCGCGGCACCGGGCGACACCATCGACGACACCGTCAGGATCACCAACCTCGGGTCGACCCCCGTGGAGCTCGACCTCTACCCGGCCGACGTCGTCCTCGGCGACGGGGCCACCATCGACATGACCCGGGCCGCCGACGCCACCGAGGGCGTGGGCGACTGGATCGAGCTCCCGGAGGACCGGGTGGTCGTCCCCGCGGGCGAGGGCGTCGACCTCCCGTTCGAGCTGCACGTGCCGGAGGACGCCGCGCCCGGCGACCGCACCGGCGGGATCGTCACGTCGCGCACCACCCGGGGCGAGGACGACCTCGGACGGGACGTGACCACCGAGATGCGACTGGTGGCCCGGGTCCAGCTCCGCGTGACCGGTGCGGTCGACGTCGGTCTCGAGGTGAGCGCGCTCGACGTCGACTTCGAGGGCTCGGCGAACCCCCTGGGGACGGGCCGGGCCACCGTGAGCTACGTCGTGACCAACACCGGCAACGTGCGGACCGCGGCCGGGCAGGTCGTGCGGCTGCGTGGGCTCTTCGGCATCACCGGTCGCGAGGCGACCCTGGCCGACGTGCCCGAGCTGCTGCCCGGCGCGTCGATCCCGGTGCGCGTCGAGATCGACGGGGTGCGACCGGCGGTGCGCACCACCGCGCAGGTCGTGCTCCGGCCGCGGGTCGGGGCGGTCGGTGACGGCGAGGGTCCGATGGTCGACGAGGTGACGGGCGCGTCGAGCGCGGTCACGACGTTCCCCTGGGCCCTGGTCCTGGTCGTCGTGGGGCTGGCGCTCGGTTGGTGGTGGCGACGTCGTGCGCACCGACGGCGGATCGCCCGGGCCGTCGACGCCGCCCTCGCCCGGGTCGGTGCACCCGACGCCGATGGCGATGCTCCGGTCAGTCCTGCCAGCCGATCCGGCACCACGTCCGACGGCTGCACGAGGGACACCGCATCCAGTGGCCGTCCCGTCGCCCCGGGATCCACACGGTCCCGGTGAGCCAGCGGAGCCCGAGGTCGGTGAGGTTGATCCGGCTCCGGGCATGGCACGACGAGCAGCTGACCACGACCGTGCCGGTCTGACGGGGGCCGGTCGAGAACAGCGCGTCGCGCCCGTCACGGCTGTCGCCGGAGCGGATGGTGTCGCGGGCCGCGCTGACCGGGGTCTCGAACAGCGCCCGGCGACCCTGCGGGTCGAGCGAGGCCCGTCGGCCCGACGCGGTGCGTCCGGCCGGGGGGCGACGGCGGGCGTCGTCGGGCGTCACGCCGACGACCTCTGCGACGCCCTGGCGTCCTCGTCGAGGCGGGCGGCCAGCTCGCGGTAGGCGACGGCGCTCTTGGACGAGGGCGCGTGGGCCAGCACCGAGCGCCCGAGCGCCGGGGCCTCGGCCACCCGGACCGACTTGGGGACGAACGGTTCGAGGACCTCGATGTCGTAGTCCTCGCGGACCTGGGCGACGACCTCGTTCGCCAGGTTCGTCCGCCGGTCGAACAGCGTGGCGATGGCGCCGCGCACCCGGAGGTGCTCGTTGGTGTAGTCCCGGACGTCGGCGATGGTGTCGAGCAGCTGGCCGACGCCCCGCTGGCCGAGGGACTCGCACTGGAGCGGGATCAGCACCTCGTCGGCCGCGGTGAGCCCGTTGATGGTGAGGATGCCGAGCGACGGCGGGCAGTCGAGGAGGATGCGGTCGTAGCGGTCGGCGACGCCGGCCAGCGCCTTGCGCAGCACGTACTCCCGACCGGTCTTGGTGAGCAGGTGCAGCTCGGCGCCGGCGAGGTCGATGGTGGAGGGCAGCAGGTCGAGCCGGCCGGTGGGTCCGCCGGCCGGCCGGGGCGTCGGCGGGTCGAGCTCGATGACCGCGTCGCCGGCCGGGAGACGACGAAGCAGGACGTCGTGGATCGAGATCTCCAGCGCGTCGGGGTCGATGCCGCACGCCCAGGTGAGCGACGCCTGCGGGTCGAGGTCGACGAGCAGCACCGACCGGCCCCGCTCGGCGAGCGCCACGCCGAGGGCCTGGGTGCTCGTGGTCTTGGCCACCCCGCCCTTCTGGTTGGCGATCGCCGTCGTCGTCATGGCCCGGAGTCTTGCACCCCGACCGGAACCGGGCCTCGCCGACCGGACGGCCCACGCACATGGGGTGACGCCGTGGCTATTCGTTCCATCTGGCGCATTCCGGTGATAAACCTGTTTGGCATGTCGGATTCGGGTGAAGGATGCGAATCGTGCGACATGCGCCCGAGGGTGGGCGAGACGTCCCCGGACGTCTCCCTCGGCTGGACGACCCCAAGGAAGGTGTTCCCGCGATGCCCGAAGTTTCCACGACCGACGTCTCGATGACCGAACGGGACGAACTGCTCACCCCCGGCGAGGTGGCGGCGATGTTCCGGGTGACGCCCAAGACCGTGACCCGGTGGGCCGAGGCCGGGAAGTTGCCCGTGGTCCGCACGCTCGGCGGGCACCGGCGCTTCCCCGCTGCCGCCGTGCGTGAGGTGCGGGCCGCCCTGGAGGCCGGCACGGTCTGACGGCGCCCCCGGCGGCGTCCATCGGGCTGGGGATCGGAAAACCGCCGCGGCTAGGTTCGTCCCATGCCGTTGCCCACCGCAGCCTTCTCCGTGTCCGTCCGGGTGCGGTTCGACAACAAGCCCGGTGCGTTGGGTCGTCTCGCGGCCGCGATCGGGGAGGTGGGCGGCAACATCGTCGCCTTCGAGGGGTTCGAGGCGCGCGGTGAGTACCTCGACGAGGACCTGATCGTGAACTGCTCCTCCGAGGAGCACATCCAGGAGGTCGCCCGGGCGATCGGCCACCTGGAGGGCGTCGAGGTGCTGTCGGTCAGCGACCGCACCTTCGACATGCACCACGGGGGCAAGATCGAGGTCCTCGCCCGCATGGACATCAAGGACCGCGACGACCTGTCCATGGCGTACACGCCGGGCGTCGCGCGGGTGTGCACCGAGATCGAGCAGCGGCCCGAGCGGGTCCACGACCTCACGATCAAGCGCAACACGGTCGCCATCGTCACCGACGGCACCGCGGTGCTCGGCCTGGGCGACATCGGCCCCGAGGCGTCGCTGCCGGTCATGGAGGGCAAGGCGCTCCTCTTCAAGAACTTCGCCGGGGTCGACGGCTTCCCGATCTGCATCGACGCCGGCAACACGTCGGCCCCGCTGCAGGAGCGCATCGACGCCATCGTCGAGACCGTCGAGCGGATCGCCCCGGTCTTCGGCGGCATCAACCTCGAGGACATCGCCGCCCCCGCCTGCTTCGAGATCGAGGAGCGCCTGCAGGCGTCGCTCGACATCCCGGTGTTCCACGACGACCAGCACGGCACCGCGGTCGTCACGCTGGCGGCGCTCGAGAACGCCATCCGGATCGTCGGCAAGTCCATGGCCGATCTGCGCGTCGTCATCGCCGGCGCCGGTGCGGCCGGGGTCGCGATCGCCAAGATCCTGCTCAACGCCGGCGTGCAGCAGATCGTCGCGACCGACCGCAACGGGGCGATCCACAAGGGCCGCACCGACCTGAACGACGTCAAGGCGATGTTCGCCGAGATCACCAACCCCGAGAGCATCTCCGGCTCGTTGTCCGACGTGATGCCGGGGGCCGACGTCTTCATCGGCGTGAGCGCGCCCGACCTGATCACCCCCGACGACGTCCGCAAGATGGCCGAGAACCCGATCGTGTTCGCCATGTCGAACCCGAACCCGGAGATCCGGCCGGAGCTGGTCACCGACCTGGTCTCGGTCATGGCCACCGGTCGGAGCGACTACCCGAACCAGATCAACAACGTGCTCGCGTTCCCCGGCATCTTCCGGGGTGCCCTCGACGCCGGTGCCACCACCATCACCGAGCACATGAAGGTCGCGGCGGCGGCGGCCATCGCCTCGGCGGTCGCGCCCGAGGATCTCGGTCCCGGCTTCGTGATCCCGTCGGTGTTCGACCCGCGGGTCGCCGAGCTGGTGGCCACCGCGGTGGCCGAGGCCGCGGTCGTCGACGGCGTCACCCGGACGAAGCCGAGTCGTCCCGACCCGGCCTGATCGGGCCGGTCGGGAACCGCATGGCCCCCATCGACGCCGTCACCTTCGACTACTGGAACACGCTCCTGCTCGCCGACTACGCGCGGCAGGGCGAGCAGCGGCTGACCTCCATGCTCCGCCTGCTGGCCCGCGACGGGGTGCAGGCCGACCCGGAGGCGCTGCGGACGTCGCTGCGGAGCGCGGGCGCCCGCTTCGACCACCACTGGCGTCGCAACGAGCGGTTCGCCGCCGCCGACGCGATCGAGCTGGTGCTGGCCGAGCAGTCGCTCACCGTGTCCGACGCGATGCGTCGCGACCTGGTCGCGCTCATCACCGATCCCGACGAGGAGCACGACCCGGATCCGACGCCCAACGTCGGCGACGCGCTCGAGGCGCTGAGGTCGGCCGGCGTGCGCATCGGGATCATCTGCGACGTCGGCCTGGCGCCGTCGACGACGCTGCGCCGCATCCTCGCCCGCCACGGCCTGCTCGGGTTCTTCGACCACTGGTCGTTCAGCGACGACGTGGGCACCTTCAAGCCCGATCCGGTCATCTTCGAGCACGCGCTCGCCGGCCTCGGCGGGGTGTCGGCCGATCGGGCCGCGCACGTCGGGGACCTCCGCCGGACCGACATCGCCGGGGCGAACGCCATGGGGATCACGTCGGTCCGCTACACCGGCGCGTTCGACGACCCGGGGTCGTCCGACGACGGCACCGACGCCGTCGAGGCCCGCGTGGTCCTCGGCGATCACGCCGACCTGGTCGCTGCGCTCGGCATCGGATGAGCGGCGGGCCGCGGCCGTGACCATGCCGGTGAACGTCTTCGGGCGTCGGTCCGAGGTCGCCGACGTCGCGTACCGGCTGGTCGGGGCGCTGGACGACGCGAAGGTCGAGCTGGCGGGTACGACGGCGGCCCGGGTGTCGGGGCGGCTGCCCGGCGGGTCGACCGTGATCGTCGACGTCACCACCGAACACCTCCGGGGCGAGCAGGGCGCGGCCCAGCGCGCCGGGATGACCGACTGGTTGTCGCAGCCGGAGCTCGTCGGCTCCGGGAGGGCATCGGCCCTGGCCCTCGTCCCGGACCTGCACGTCTCGATCTCGTTCACGATCGACGACGGTGCGGACCAGGATGCGGTCGACGCCGTCGTCGAGCTGGCGGTCCGGTGCGCGGCCTGGACCGACGGACTGGTGCTGGCGATGGCCTCGGGGGTCGTGCTGGGTCCTGACGGGTCGGTGTGGCTCGAGCCTCGGGGGGTGCCGACGCCCGCAGCCCGGATGGACGACGATCCGCTCGACGGTCTCGACCCGCTCGTGCGGGAGGCCCGGGCGGTGCTGGACCGTGAAGGGGTCCCCGAGGGCGGCGTCGTGCTCGATGCGCAGCTGACCGACGCCGTGCCGGCCGCCGACCCACCGGCGGTGGACCGGGTCGGACGTCGCCTCGTGGTCACCGCCGCGGTCGCGGCACGGTCGCTGGCCGAGACCGAGGGTCGGAACCTCGACGCCGCCCGGACCGGTCTCCTCGACTGGGTGGAGGACACCGGTGCCGCGGTCGAGCTGGAACCGTGGGAGGCGTCCCTGCTCGACGCGCCGGCCGGTGGGCTCTCCGAACGGGACCGCATCGACGGCGCCTGGCGGACCGAGGCGGCGGTCGTGCTGGCGTGGGCGCTGGGCTTGGTCGAGCTGCCGCCGGCGGACCGCATCGCCGACCCCGGCGCACTGTTCGACGCCGTCGGCCTGCCGTCGACGGAGCGCACGACGTCGATCCTCGAAAGCGCGGTCCTGCGACCGACGACGGACCTCCTCGGACTCCGGGACGACCTGGCCGAGCTGCGCTCGACAGGCAGCATCGGCGTCGAGCGGTCCCGGGCGGCCGAGTGGCTGGCCGACGGGGGCTCGTTCGGCCGCATCGCCTGATCCGGCCACAGCGGGGTACCGTTCGCACCGGGCTCGTCGACGGACGGCCGACCTGGAGGTTCCCATGAGCAGCGACCGCGCCAAGGCCCGGACCGAGACCGTCGAGGAGGTGCGCGAGCGCCTCGGGGAGACCTTCGAGAGCGGCCGCACCACCAACGTCGTCTGGCGGGAACGCCAGCTGAAGGCCGTGATCACCCTCGTGGAGAAGCACGAGAAGGAGCTGACCGAGGCGATGGCCGCCGACCTCGGCAAGCCCGCGTTCGAGGGTTGGCTCACCGACCTGCTCACCACGAGGGACGAGGCCAAGTACGCGCTCAAGCACCTCGACGACTGGATGAAGGCGACGAAGCACGCGGTGCCGTCGGTCGCTCAGCCGGGCAAGGCGTGGACCCAGTCCCAGCCGCTCGGCACCGTGCTGGTGATCGCGCCGTGGAACTACCCCGTGCAGCTCCTCCTGTCACCGTTGGTGGGTGCCCTGGCGGCCGGCAACACCGTGGTGCTGAAGCCGTCGGAGCTGGCGCCGGCGACGTCCGCGGTCCTCGCCGAGCTGGTGCCGCAGCACCTGGATCCCGACGCGGTCGCCGTGGTCGAGGGCGGGGTCGACGTCACCACCGAGCTGCTCGACCAGCCGTGGGACCACATCCTGTTCACCGGCAGCACCCGGGTCGGTCAGGTGGTGATGGAGGCGGCGGCCAAGCACCTCACCCCGGTCACCCTCGAGCTCGGCGGCAAGAGCCCGACGATCGTCGCCGGCGACGCCGACCTGAAGGTCGCCGCCCGCCGCATCGCCTGGGCCAAGTGGCTGAACGCCGGCCAGACCTGCGTGGCACCGGACTACGTGCTGGTCGAGGAGCACGTCGCCGACACGTTCACCCGGCACGTGGTCGAGGAGCTGGCGTCGGTGCGTGACCGGGCCGAGCCGACCTCGATCGTGAACTCGTCGCACCTGGCCCGGCTCGAGGGCCTGCTCGACGGGCACGGCGGCGAGGAGCTGCTGCCCCGCAAGGTGGACGCCGACAGCCGCACGTTCGCCCCGGTCGTGGTGCGCGAGCCCGACCTGGACTCGCCGCTGATGCAGGAGGAGATCTTCGGTCCGATCCTGCCGATCGTCTCGGTCGAGTCGGTGGCCGACGCCGTGAAGTTCGTCAACAAGCGTCCTCGCCCCTTGGCCCTGTACGTCTTCAGCGAGTCCGGCGACACGTCGTCCGACGTGCTGTGGCGGACCACGTCGGGTTCGGCCTGCGTGAACCACGCCGTGTACCAGGTGGCGATCCCGTCGATGCCGTTCGGCGGCGTGGGCCCGAGCGGCATGGGCGCCTACCACGGCAAGGCCGGCTTCGACACGTTCAGCCACACCAAGTCGATCCTGCGCCGGCCGACCAAGGGCGACATGAAGGTCGCCTACGCGCCGTACTCGGGCATGGTGCAGAAGGTCATGCGCATGGTCACGCGCTGGCCCTCCCGCTGACGATGGAGGTCGGCGTCTTCGTCCCGATCGGCACCGGCAACGCCGAACCGGATCTGCTGCGGGCGCTGGGTCCGGCGATCGAGGAGCGCGGCTTCGAATCGGTGTGGGTGCCCGAGCACGTCGTGCTCTTCGACGACTACGCGTCGTCGTACCCCTACGCCGCCGACGGGCGGATGCCGGGCGGGGCCGAGTTCGGCATGTCCGACCCGCTCACCGCGCTCACGTTCCTCGCCGCGGTGACCGATCGCATCCGCCTCGGCACCGCCATCTGCCTCCTGCCGCAGCGGTCGCCGGTGTACACGGCCAAGCAGGCGGCCGACCTCGACCGCCTCTCGGGTGGTCGGTTCGAGCTCGGCATCGGCGTCGGGTGGCTCCGGGAGGAGTTCGAGGCGCTCGGCGTGCCGTTCGAGCGTCGGGGTGCCCGGACCGACGAGTACCTCGCCGTGCTGCGGACCCTCTGGCAGGACGACGTCTCCGAGCACCGCGGCGAGCTCTACGACCTGCCGCCGTGCCGCATGTACCCGAAGCCGGTGCAGACCCCGCACCCGCCGATCGTCGTCGGGGGCGAGAGCGACGCCGCGCTGCGGCGGGTCGCGCGCCACGGTGACGGCTGGTTCTCGTTCGACCGCCTCCCCGAGGACCTGCCCGAGGCGCTCGACCGCTTGGACGCCGCGCTCGACGCCGAGGGCCGGAAGCGCAGCGACGTGACCGTGACCGTGAGCCCGTACTTCAAGCCGGTCGGCCCGGCCGAGGTCGCCGGCTACGCCGAACTGGGCGTCGACCGCCTCGTCGTCGTCGCCCTCGCCTTCGACCACGACTCGATGCACCAGCAGTTCGACGCCCTCGTCGCCGGCGTGCTCGAACCCGCCCGCGCCGGCTGATCCACACCGCTCTCGCAGTGGCCCGGGCCTGCCTAAGGTGACCCGGCCGACCACCGCCACCCGAGAGGCCCGCCCGACATGACCGATCCCGCCGTCGACCTTCCGCTCACGGGCCAGGGGGCCCTCGTCACCGGGGGAGGGTCCGGCATCGGCCTGGCGGTGGCCCGGCAGCTCGCCGAGGCGGGTGCGGTCGTGACGATCTGCGGCCGGACCGAGGCGAGGCTGACCGACGCCGTGGCCCAGCTGTCGGCCGACCTCCCCGACGCGTCGGTGCACGCCGCCGTCGCCGACGTCACCGACGAGGACGCTGTCGCCGCCGCGGTCCGGGCCGCCGACGAGCGGGCCCCGTCGGGCCTGCGCGCCGTGGTCGCGAGCGCGGGCGGCAGCGAGTCGATCGGCCCGGTGACCCACCTCGACCGCGAGACGTGGGACCGTACGATCGCCATGAACCTCACCGGCGTGATGCTCAGCTTGAAGCACGGGGCGGCGGCCATGGTCCGCAACGGGGGCGGCTCGTTCGTGGCCATCTCGTCGATCGCCGCCGCGCTGCCCCACCCGTGGTTCGGGGCCTACGGCCCGTCGAAGGCCGGCATCGACCAGCTGTGCCGGCAGGCCGCCGACGAGCTGGGCCCGAGCGACGTCCGGGTCAACACGGTGAACCCGGGCCTGATCGACACCGACATGGTCGAGTTCATCACCGCGGGCGGTCCGGTGCTGGAGAGCTACGCGGAGAACACGCCGCTCGGGCGGTTCGGCCGTCCCGACGACATCGCTGCGCTCGTCCGGTTCCTGGTCGGTCCCGAAGCGACCTGGCTGACCGGCCAGAACATCACCGTCGACGGTGGCCAGTCGCTGCGCCGCGGCCCGAGCCTGGCATCGGTCCTCGGGCCGGTGTTCGGCGAGGACGGGCTCCGTGGCGTCGTCCCGTCGGACTCCTGACCCGCTGGTTCAGGACGAGAGGATGGGTACAACTGATGGTCGAGGGAACTGCCGGCGGGTTGTGGCGACAGCATGGGTGTGAAGTTTGGCCGCCCGATCGGTGGCGGTGCGACTGCCGCGACGAGTTCCCATTGCGCCGGCGTCGGGGCGAGCCGCGTCGTTCTCCTTGGGCCCGTAGCATGGCGACGTGACCGACGTGCCGTTCGAACGGGTGCTGACCCGCGAAGAGTTCAACGAGATGCTGCGCGACGCGCCACCCCCTTCGTCCGATGACGTGTCGATCACGAGTGATGGACGTCGGCTCGACTCGAAGGAAGCGGTGCTCGAGTTCTTCGCTCAGCTCGAGACCGAGCTCGCTTCCAAGGGGACGTAGGGCGCTCGGGTGGCTGGCGGACCACTACTCGATCGAGCTCGCATCATCGAGTGTCTCGACGAACACGGCGTGCAGTACCTGGTCGTTGGCGGCATCGGTGCCCAGCTCCACGGAGCGAGCCGGCCGACCGCGGACTTCGACTCGTTGCCGTCGACGTCGAAGGAGAACCTGGCACGCCTCGCTGCCGCGATGAGGGAGCTGAACGCGTTCCTTCGGGTGGAGGGCCTCGATGACGACGAGACCCGTGCTCTCCCGACGAGGCTCGACGAGGAGTCGCTGGCTCGCATGGACATCTCGACGTGGCGGACCGACGCAGGTGATCTCGATGTGCTGACGGCAATACCGACCCGAGATGGCGGCCGGGCGTTCTATGACGACCTTGCCGTTCGAGCGACGCCGATGCAGGTGGCCGGCGCCGTCGTGCGCGTGGCGTCGCTGCCCGACATCATCGCGTCGAAGGAATGGGCCGACCGCCCGAAGGACCGCGAAGCGCTCCCTGAGCTCCGGCGACTCTCCGGAGGAACGAGATGACCGGCCATTGAGCTCGGACTCCTGACCCGCTCGACCGCCGCCCGGTCGGCCGAACGGGTCAGGCGGTGTGGTGCTCCAGGCCGGCGAAGACGTCGCCGTTGAGCGCGTAGGCGGCCCGGATCTCGTCGACGATGCGCACCTGCTCGTCGCCGTCCCACGGGGCGGCGTCGAGCGCGGCCCGGTAGGCGTCCTTGAACGCGGTGAGGTCACCGAGCTGGTCGAACGATGCGAACCGCCCGCCGCGCTCGGGCGTGAGGTCGTAGGTGCGGGCCGCGATGCGCCCGATGAACTGACCGCCGGAGAGGTCGCCGAGGTAGCGGGTGTAGTGGTGGGCGACGTAGCCGCCGGTCCACGACGAGCCGACCTCGCGGAGGCGGGAGACGTAGCGCTCGGTCGCCGGGGTCGGCCGGTGCACGGTGCGCCATTCGGGCCCGACGAGCGCGTGGAGGTCGGCGGCCAGCGCGTCGGCCCGCAGCAGGCCCGGATGCAGGAACGGCTGGAGCACCGGGTCGTCGGCCACCGTCGGAGCGGGGGACTCGAGCGCCTCGTACGCGTAGGCGTGCTGGGCGAGCATGTCGGTGTAGCCGGCGAGGGGGAGGTGGCCGTCGACCAGCGCCGACATGAACGTCGAGGTCTCGGCGTCGCGGTGGTCGTCGGCGGTGCGCTCCCGCAGGATCGCTGAGAACGTCGCGTCGGTCTGGGCGGCGGACATGCGGGGTGGTCTCCCTGGCTCGTCGATCTGGTAACCGCAGTGGCTATCAGATGATAGGGGAGCTTAACAAGTGCCGGATGAGGTCAGTGATCCTCGGCCCCGCGGGGCGTCACGCCCAGGGCGTCGCACGCCTCGTGGTACATCCGCACGACCTCGTGGCGGATCGTCGCCCGCTCGGTGACCTCGACCGCCCACGGCACCGTCACGTCGCGCTCGCCGTCGCCGCTCGTCACCCGGAACGTGGCCCCGGCGGGAGAGACGTCGGCCATCGTCGCGCCGGTCGCGTCGGGCGCGCCGCCGAGCGAGCGGGCGATGAGGAGGTTGTCCTCGGGGTGGTCGGTGTTCATGTGCGCGGTGACCGCGGCGACGACCTCGGGGGTGAACGGGGACGTGGCGTTCGACATCGCGGTCACCGTACCGACCCGTTCCGGGCGCGGTGGACGGCCGGGTTCAGGTCGACGCGATGAAGTCGACCAGGACCTGCGCGAGCTCGGGGCCCCGGTCCTCCTGGAGGAAGTGGCCGCCCCCCTCGATCGTGGTGTGGGCCTGGCCCTTCGTGCCCGGGATCTTGGCCAGGAACGGTGCCTCGCCGCCCTTGGTGATCGGGTCGCCGTCGCTGAAGCAGCAGAGGAACGGCTTGTCGAAGTTCTCGAGCACGGTCCACGCCGCCTGGTTGTCGACGCCGCCCGGGTCGTCGGGCGAGGTCGGGACGAGCGAGGGGAAGATCCGCGCGCCGGCCTTCGCCTCCTCGACCGGGAACGGCGCGTCGTAGCCGGCGATCACCTCCGGCGACAGGTCCGTCGTGGTGCCGCCGTTGATGATGAAGCCGACGGGGAACTGCTCGGTCGTCTGCGAGAAGTGCTGCCAGGCGAGGAAGGCCTCGCTGGACTCGCCGTGGCCGGTCGGCAGGCCGGTGTTGCCGATGGCGACGCGGGCGTAGCGGTCGGGTGCGGCGGCCACGAGGCGGAGCCCGACGAGGCCACCCCAGTCCTGGCCGAAGAACGTGATGTCGCGCAGGTCGAGGTGGTCGAAGAGCAGCTGGCGCATCCACTCGACGTGGCGGGCGTACGTGTAGTCGTCCTTGGCCGTCGGCTTGTCGCTGCGACCGAAGCCGACCAGGTCCGGGGCCACCACCCGGTGGCCCGCGGCCACGAGCGGGCCGATCATCTTCCGGTAGAGGAAGCTCCACGACGGCTCGCCGTGCATGAGCAGCACCGGCGCGGCGTCCGCCGGCCCCTCGTCGAGGTAGGCGACGCGGAGCGTTCCGCCGTCACCGTCGTCGGCGTCGACGTAGTGCGGTTCGAAGGCGAAGTCGGGCAGGTCGGCGAAGGACTCGTCGGGGGTGCGGTAGGTGTCCATGGGTGGCTCCTGGGTGCGGGATGGGCGGGTCGTGGGTGTGGGGTCGTCAGCGGTCGGCGGTCACTGGCGGGACATGGTCGAGCGCTCGTCGCCGGCGGCATCGTCGGCCGAGCCGCGTGCCGCCGACACGAGGGTGATCTCCACCTCGTGGAGCGCGCCGGTGAACGCGAACCGGTCCCGGTAGCGGTCGCTGACCGGGGAGCCGTCGTCGAAGCCGACGCTGGGGCCGAGGCTCGACATCACGAACATCGCGAAGGGGATCTCCACCGATCCGACCGCTTCGCCGTCGATCAGGAGGTCCGCATCGGCGCCGGCCCGGCCGAGATCGCCGAACGCCCGCTTGCGGAAGCGCACCCCGAGCTCGCACCGCCCGGTCGGCACCGGGCGGTCGCTCTCGACGACGTGGTGGTCGCCGAAGCAGTTGTAGTCGAACACCAGGCGACCGCCCTGGACGAACAGGCTGAGGCCGGAGTTCTCGGTGCCGGTCGCGAAGATCACGCCCTCGTCGCGGTCGGTCAGCTCCGCGGTGGCCCGCAGGTCCCAGTTGCGGCCCCCGATCGGCGGACCGGCCTGGACCGGGAGCGGGGTCACCGGCGGGAAGTAGCGGTAGACCCGCTCGGGCGGATGGGGAGACCCGGGTCGGAAGCGAGCACCGAACAGCTCGATCGTCCGGTCGTCCAGGGGCACGACGCCGTGCTCGTCGGCCTCGGCCCACCACCGCTCGACCATCGCAGCGAGGCGTTCGGGTCGCTCGGCCGCGAGGTCGTGGCACTCGGAGTGGTCGGCCCCGAGGTCGTACAGCTCCCAGGTGTCGTCGTCGAACGACGTGCCAGCGTCGTGACGGGTCACGGCCTTCCAGCCGTCGAGCCAGAGCCCGCGGTGGCCCATCATCTCGAAGTACTGGACCGGCTTCGCGGTGGGCGCGTCGGCGTCGTCGATCGCGTAGGCGAACGACGTGCCGGTGATCGGCATCTGCTCGCGCCCCCGGTAGACCTCCGGCGGGGTGATGCCGGCGAGCTCGTAGATCGTCGGGGCGACGTCGCTCACGTGGTGGAACTGGCCGCGGGACGTGCCCGGGTCACCGATGCGATCGGGCCAGCGCACGATGAGCGGGACGTGGACCCCGCCCTCGTGGGTGTTCTGCTTGTACCAGCGGAACGGCGTGTTGCCGGCCTGCGCCCACCCCCACGGGTAGTTGGTGTGGCTGTGGGGCCCGCCGATGTCGTCGAGGCGGTCCATCGCCTCCTCGGGGGTCTCGCCGAGGAAGTTGAAGTACTTCATCTCGTGGAGCACGCCGAACGGGCCGCCCTCCTGGCTGGCGCCGTTGTCGGAGAGGAGGACGACCACGGTGTCGTCGAGGACGCCGAGGGACTCCAGGTCGTCGAACAGCCGGCCGAGCTGGTCGTCGGTGTGCTCGAGGAACGCCCCGAACGCCTCCTGGAGCGCGATGGCGAGGCGGCGCTGCGGGTCCGACAGTTCGTCCCAGGCGTCGACGCCCGGGTTGCGGGGCGCGAGCTCGGTGCCCGGCGGGATCGTGCCCTCGGCGAGCTGGCGGGCGTGGATGCGCTCGCGGGCGACGTCCCAGCCCTCGTCGTAGCGGCCGCGGTGGCGCGCCAGGTACTCGGCCGGCGCCTGGTGGGGGGCGTGCATCGCGCCGAGCGCGAGGTAGAGGAAGAACGGCCGGTCGGGCCGGACCGAGACCGAGTCGTGCACGAAGCCGATGGCGTGGTCCACCAGGTCCTCGGTCAGGTGGTAGCCCTCCTCGACGGTGGCCGGCGGGTCGATGTGGTGGTTGTCGTGGACGAGCGCCGGGTGGAACTGGTCGGTCTCGCCGTCGAGGAAGCCGTAGTAGCGGTCGAAGCCCCGCTGGAGCGGCCACTGGTCGAACGGCCCGGCGGCCGACGCCTGCTCCATCGGGCAGAGGTGCCACTTGCCGACCGCGAAGGTGGCGTAGCCGCCGTCGCCGAGCACCTCGGCCATGGTGCCGGCGTGGTTCGACACGTGCCCGAGCTGGTGCGGGTAGCCGGTGTCGAAGTTCGACAGTCCCCGCATGCCGACCTCGTGGTGGTTGCGGCCGGTCAGCAGCGCGGCCCGGGTCGGCGAGCAGAGGGGGGTGACGTGGAAGTTGGTGAACCGGAGCCCCTCGGCGGCGAGCCGGTCGATGTTCGGCGTCGGCATGTCGGCGCCGAAGCAGCCGAGCTGCGCGAAGCCGAGGTCGTCGAGCAGCACCACCACGACGTTGGGCGCCTGCGCACCGGGGTGGCGTCGCTCGGGCCACCAGGGGGTGGAGTCCCGGTGGTACCGGTCGATGGTCCCCTGGAAGTTCGATCGCTCGGTCATGGCGCCCCGATTCTTTTGGCATTCACGCTGCCAAAAGAATGCTAGACGGCAGAGCGACGTTCGTCACCTCGTTCCGCCGGTGGGGTGCGGTGGTCGCCGCGCCGCGGTGGCTCAGGCCGGGCGGAGCAATGCGTGCAGCGACCGCACGAGGGTCGCGGCGATCGCGTCGTCGTCGAGCCCGCGGAAGTTGCGGAGGTGGTCGATCGCCTCGAACTCGGTGAGCACGTCGACCGCCGCCTCGATCTCCGGAGCCCGCTCGCCGAGCTCGGCCAGCTCCGGTTCGAAGATCTCACGGACCTGGCGGGCGAGGAGCGCCCGGCGGTTCTGCACCCGTTCGGCGATGACCGGGATGCTGCTCGACCGCGCGATGGCGGCCCGGAACACCGGCGACGCCGCCTCGTAGAGCTGCTGGCGCTGGGCCACCAGGCCGTTGATGCGCTGGTCGAGGGAGCCGTCGAGCCCGACCGCGATCTGGAACAGCGGTTCGATGCGGAGGAAGTGGTGCTCCATCGCCGAGCGCACCAGGCTCTCCCGGTCGTCGAAGTACCGGTACACGGACCGCAGCGACACCCCCGACCGCTCCGCGACCTGATCGGGCGTGGGGTTGGCCACGCCCTCCGCGAAAAGGTCGAGCACCGCGTCGAGGACGGCGGCCCGGTTGCGTTCCCGGCGCGCCGTGCGCCCGTCGGTGATCAGTGGATCGGTCATGTGGCTCCTGTCGGCCGCGCGCGACCCTACCGCCGCCCGCGCGCACCGTTGCCCCGCGCGCCGCGCGGTCGGGGTCCGACCCCACGTGTGCGTCGCCCGGAACGGCGCCAGGGCAGGCCCGGGGGCCTGACCTGGTCCATGTGGTCGGAACCGGCGTCGATCCGGTGACCTTCCGCTTTTCAGGCGGACGCTCTGCCAACTGAGCTACCCGACCGTGGGGTTTCCGCCGGCGGTCGGACGAATCCGACCGCCGGAGCGGTCCCGACGGGATTTGAACCCGCGACCTCCGGCTTGACAGGCCGGCGTGCACTCCAAACTGCACCACGGGACCTTCCGGACCCGATGCCCGAGGACACCGGCTCCACTGCTCCGTTGCCGGAGCGGAGCGAACGCTACCGGTCCTCCCCGACGTGTCGCAAACCACTACGAGGGTGCCGGACGGACCCGGTCAGCGTGGTCGGTAGGTCGGCTGGGGCGCGTCGAGCCAGGTCCCGGCCCAGGTCGTGAGGTCGGTGCCCGTGACCTCGGTCGCCAACGCGACCAGGTCCTCGGTGGTGGCCGATCGGCCCTCGTACCGCTCGAACCAGGCCCGCAGGACCTCGTCGAACGCGTCGTCGCCCACCAGGTCGCGGAGGGCGACGAGCGCGGTCGCCCCGCCCTCGTACACCTCGTTCCCGATCGCCCGGGCGGCCTCGGCCGAGTGCACCGGAACGTCGGTCCCGCCGACCGACGCGGCGCGCTCTGCGAGCGAAGGTCCGCCGTGCTGCTCGTCGTCGAGCCACTGCGAGTAGGTGGCGAAGCCCTCGCTCAGCCACAGGTCCTCCCACGTCGCCGGGGTGACGGCGTCGCCCCACCAGAGGTGGGCGAGCTCGTGGGCGAGGACCTGGCGCACGTCGGTGCCGAGGGCGTCGAGGCCGAACAGCGGCCGGGTCTGGGTCTCGAGCGCGACGCCCAGCCGGTCGTCGACGACGAGGACCCCGAGGTCGTCGTCGGGGTACGGGCCGAACGTCGCCGAGTACTCGTCCACGATCTCGTCGAGGTCGTCGAACGGGAGCCTGGCCCGCTCGCCGAGGTCGGTCGGGAAGGCCGAGAGCACGCGGCTCCCGGCCGGTCCGGCGCGCTCGACGAGGTCGTAGTCCCCGACGGCCACCACCGCCAGGTAGGTCGCCATCGGTCGGTCGACCTCCCAGACCCAGCGTCGCCGCCCGCCCTCCTGCTCCCGGAGCGTGAGGCGACCGTTCGCCACGCCGACGGCGTCGGTCGGGGTGTCGAGCGTGATCCTCCACGTGGCCTTGTCCGACGGGTGGTCGTTCACCGGCGCCCAGGTGCGGGTGCCGTCCGGCTGCGAGAGGGCGAACCAGCCGCCGGCGTCGTCGTGGCGGAGACCCGTCGGGATGTCGAGGTCGAGGAGCCGGCCGGTCCTCGGTTCGCCCCCGTAGGTGATCCGGACGGTGGCGTCCTCCCCGGGCTGCAGCGGTGCCGCCGGGGTGATGACGACCTGGTCGCCCTCCGCGCGGGCCCGGGCCGGCTCCCCGTCGACCTCGACCTCGTCCACGGTCGGGCCCCGCAGGTCGAGGGTCAGGTCGTCGAGCGGCTCGGCGGTGACGGCCGACAGCGTGAGGACGGCGGTCCCCGAGATCCGGTCCTGCCCCGGGTCGGCCCGCAGCGTCAGGTCGTAGTGGGACACGTCGATCCGTGGATCGCCGAGCCCGGGCACCACCGGGTCGTCGACGTCGCGTTCGTCGGCCGACGGGCGGAGGTCGGGGTCGGGCTCGCTCGTCGGCGGGGCCGTCGGGCCGGACGTGGTGGGTGGGGCGGACGTCGTGGTCGTCGGTCCAGGTCCTGAGGTCGCAGGGCCCTGCCGGGTGCAGGCCGAGGCGCCGCCGGCGACGAGCGCCAGCGCGACGCCGATCGCGGCGACCCGCGCCGTCACCGAGGTGCGGGCGGCGGCGTGGCCCCGAGCGCCGTGGCCAGCTCGGTCGGGGCGACGACCTCCAGCTGCTCGAACGTGCACGACGCCGGTGTCCGGTCGGTCCGCCACCGCTGGAACCGGGCGCTGTGGCGGAAGCGGCCGTTGTCGACCCGCTCGTACGCGACCTCGGCCACCAGCTCCGGGCGCAGCGGGATGAACGACAGGTCCTTGCCGGCGTTCCACCGCGACTGCCCGCCGGGGAGGCGCCCGTGCTCGCCCCCGGCGTGGGCCGCGGCCTCGGCCCACCGGCCCCACGGGTGGTCGGTGAGGTCCGCGGCCACGTAGGGGGCGAGCTCCTCGCGCAGCTCGGCCCGCCGGGCCACCGAGAACGACGACGCGACGCCGAGGTGGTGGAGGTTCCCCTCGTCGTCGAACAGGCCGAGCATCAGCGAGCCGGGGCCGTCACCGTTCTTGTGCTCCCGGAACCCGGCGACGACGCAGTCCGCGGTCCGCAGGTGCTTGACCTTCAGCTGCGCCCGCTTGTTGGGCTGGTAGGTGCCGTCGGCCGCCTTGGCCATCACCCCGTCGAGCCCGGCACCCTCGAAGCGCTCGAACCAGTCGGCGGCGAGCGTGCGGTCGGTGGTCCCGGGGGTGACGTGCACGGTGTCGTTGGGGGTGATCGCGGCCTCGAGGGCCCGGCGACGCTCGCGCAGCGGCTGGTCCAGGAGCGACCGGTCGTCGACGGCGAGCAGGTCGAACGCCACGAACTGCGCGGGGGTCTCCTCGGCCAGGCGGTTCACCCTCGACTCGGCCGGGTGGATCCGCTGCTGGAGCGCGTCGAAGTCGAGCTCGTCGCCGGTGGCGACCACGATCTCGCCGTCGAGCACGCAGCGGTCGGGCATGGACGCTCGGAGCGGGCCGATCAGCTCGGGGAAGTACCGGGTGAGCGGCTTCTCGTTGCGGCTGCCGAGCACGACCTCGTCGCCGTCGCGGAAGACGATGCACCGGAACCCGTCCCACTTGGGCTCGAACCACCAGGTGCCCTCGTCGCCGACCGGGAGCTCCGGCGTCGACTTGGCCAGCATCGGCAGCAGCGGTGGGTTCACCGGCAGGTCCATGCCCGAACCCTAGGGAGCCAAGGGCGTCGTCAGGCGTCGGAGGCGGCGAGGCCGACGAGCCCCGACGTCACCAGCGGGAGCGTGATCTCGATCCCCGACAGGTCGACCGAACCGCCGAGGCGGGGCTCGGCGTAGCTCACCGTGGTGGCGACGAGCTGCAGCGTCAGGGTGTCACCCGGTGCGACGCGCTGCGCGACGGTCTCCAGCGGCACCGTCACCTCGTGGTCGCTGCCGTCGAGGACGACCTCGATCGGCGTGATCTGGTTGCCCAGCACGAGCCCGGTCTCGTCGTCGACCAGTTGGGCGAAGATCCGCGTCGGCCGCTCCCCGTCGGGCGTGGTGCCGGTGTAGGTGAGCGTGAGCGAACCGGCGCCGAGGACCATGCCCTCCTGGTCGGCGGTGATCGTGACGTTCACCGCGTGGTCGGCCTTGGCCGGGGTGATGCCGGTGACGATCCCCGAGAGGATGTCGTCGCTGGCCGGCTTCTCGGTGACGGGGCCGGCGCCGCCCTCGGCGACGAGCGTGAGGGTGCCCGAACCGCTGCCCGTCAGCCCGACCACACCGTCCTCGCCCACCACCGGATCGGGGTAGGCCGGTGCGGACCAGTGGTCCCCGTGCTGGTCGACGAACCGGAAGCCCGGGCCGAGGTCGACGGACTCGTCGCCCTTCACGTAGCGGTCGAGCCAGGCGAAGGTCACGTCGCTCAACCAGTCGGTGTCGGCGTTGGCGTCGTAGGTGAGGCAGGCGCCGTGGCCGCCGCAGAACCAGACCATGGCGACCGGCACGTCGTTGCCGTCGAGGATGCGGAAGTTGTCGACGCCCTCGTCCAGCGTGAACAGCGTGTCGACGGTGCCCTGGACGATGAGCGTCGGGACCGTGATGTCCTCGACCAGCTCGGCCGGACCACGGGCCTCGAACCAGTTCTGGTCGTGCTGGTCGATGACGCCGGTCTCGCGTCCGCTCTCGCCGGCCGACACGATCTCGGGCGCGAGCCGTCCCTCCTCGGCCACCCGGAGCAGGAACTCCGACCAGCCCAGCTTCGTGATCCCGCTCTTGTAGAGCGACGTCTCGAGCGAGTGCCATGCGATGCCGGGGACGATCGCGTCGACCCGGCAGTCGATGGCCGCCGTCGTGAGCTGGATGCCGCCGCCGTAGGAGAAGCCGACCATGCCCGTGCGCGGGTCGCCGTCCCGGTCGAGGAGCACGTCGGGCTGCGCGGCCACCCAGTCGAGGAGCAGCTGGACGTCGCGGCCCTCGGTGTCGGGTCCGTTGACCTGGGCCTTGCCGGTCGACTCGCCGAAGCCACGCGGGTCCCAGGTGAGCACGTGGTAGCCCCGGTCGTTCATCGAGGCGATGCCGAGCGCACCGAACAGGGGCGCGCCCTCGGCCGAGGTGTCGCCGGCCTGGCCCCAACCCGGGCCCATGAGCACGACGGGGGCGCCGTCGTCGCCGGTGTCGTCGGTCGGGAACCAGTGGAACCGGATCTCGGTGCCGTCGAACGACGTCATCGTGTGGTCGCTCTCCACCCCGTCGACCGGAGCGACCTCGGGCGCGTCCTCCGGGGGCCGGTCGCACTCGTTGGCGACGGACGTCGCCCCTCCGTCGGCGACGGTGGTGGTCGAGAGGGCCGAGCTCGTCGTGGTGGCGCTGCTGCTGTCGTCCGACGAGCACGCGGCGACGGACAGCACGAGCGCGCTCGCGATCGCGGCCGCGAGGCACCGCCGGGCGGAGGTGGGTCGAGTCATGTCTGGTCCCCTGGGTGACGTGCGATCGCCGCGCAACCTACTCCCGTGCACGGTCGGGGTCGGATCCCGACCGTGCACGCGCGGAGCGACCGGTTCGTCGGAGGGAGCACGGTCGGGATCCGACCCCGACCGTGCGGTCAGAAGCGGGCGACGTCGAGGAGGTGGTCGACGACGGTGCGATCGCCGTCGATGGTCAGCCCGTCGAGGTCGCGGCGCCGCCAGAGGGCCAGGAGCAGGTGCTCGGCGGGGCCGCTCACGACGACATCGGCGTCGTCGCCGGCGTCCACCGTGGCGCCGTCGGGGCGCAGGGTGATGCGGCGGCTGGTCCGATCGCCGTCGGTGGTGCGGAGGCCGATCGTCCGGCCCTGCAGCTCGACCGGGAGCTCTCCGAAGCGCTGGTGCCAGCGGACGGCGAGGAAGACCTCGGCCCACTCGTCGATGCCGTCGGCCGCGCCGTCGGCCTCCATGGGCACGGGTTCGGGGCCGCCGGCGGCCTGGACGGCGTCGGCGGCGTCGATGCGGTGCACCGCGACCTCCTGGGCCTGCCGCCGCATCCAGAACACCGCCGCTTCGGGGCCGAGGAAGGTCCACGTGGTCCGGTCGGGCGGCGTGGCGGCCAGCGCCCCGATCACCTCGTCGAGCGCGGTGGCGTAGGCGGGGAGACAGGCGGCGCCCTTCGGAAGGCCCTCGGCCGCGGGCGACTCGCCGTCGGGCGGCGTGGCCAGCGCGGCCGTGACCCACCGGTGGATCTTGCCGACGTGGCGCACCACCCGCTCGACGGTCCAGTCGGGGAGCGCGGGCACGGTCGCGCCGAGCGCGTCGGGGGGCATGGCCGCGAGGAGGTCGCCCTCGCGACGGAGCAGTTCGAGGTGGCGGGCCGGATCCATCCGGGGAGTCTGCCGTGGTCGGACCGTGGAGGCTTCGACTGCACTCCGCTGGCGCTCCGTTCCGCTCACCCGACACAACTGTTCCTTGAGCGAGTCACCCGACACAACTGTTCCTTGAGCGAGCGAAGCGAGTCGAAAGGGTGGTCAGACGGTGGAGAGGCCGCCGTCGACGGCGAGGACCTGGCCGGTCACGTAGGACGCTTCGTCGGAGAGGAGGAACACGACCGGGGCCGCGACCTCCCACGCCGTGCCCTGCCGTCCGAGCCGGACCGGCGCGGCGGTCCGGCTGGGTCGGCCCTGGGTGGCGAGTCGGCCGAGTGGCGTGTCGATGAGGCCGGGGGCGACCACGTTGGCCCGGATCCCCCGCCGGCCGCCCTCGAACGCGACGTGGCGGGAGAGCCCGGCCAGTGCGGCCTTGCTGGTGTCGTAGGCCGGGATGCGGCTACCCGGTCGGAGCCCGGCGACCGACGAGATGAAGACGATGGCCGAGCCGTCGTCGAGGATCGGGAGCGCGGTGCGGCAGGCCACGAAGTGGGCGCGGAGGTTGACGTCGAACACCCGGTCCCAGTCGGCGTCGCTCGTGCCGGCCAACCAGGAGCCGGCGCCGATGCCGACGTTGAGGACCATGCCGTCGAGGCCGCCGAGCAGGTCGTGGGCCTCGGTGACCATGCCGGCGCAGGCCTCGGCGTCGCTGACGTCGGCCACCACGACCTGGGCGTGGCCGCCCTCGTCGCGGATCTGGGACGCGGTGTCGCTCGCCGCGTCGCGGTTGCGGTCCGCGCACACGACCGTCGCGCCCGCCCGGGCGGCCAGCACGGCGATGGCCCGGCCGTTGCCGGTCGGGGCGTCGGGGAGGCCGTGGGTCTCGGTGCCGGCCCCGACGACGAGGATGCGCCGCCCGGCGAGGCGCTCGGTCGGGCGGAGACCGGGGTCGACCGGTTCGTTCACCGCGGCACCCCCTCGAAGCCGGGTTCGCGCTCGATGCGCAGGCTGTTCAGGGTGAACGCCACCAGGTGGTACTGGCCGACGACCATGCACACCTCGATCAGCTGCTGCTCGTCGTAGCGGGCGGCGAGCGCCTCCCACGTCGGGTCGGAGAGCACCCCGTCCGAATGGAGCTCGTCGGCGGCCCGCACGAGCAGCGCATCGTCGGGACCGACCGCCGGTTCGGGCCGTGCCAGCTCGCCGATCTCGTCCGACGACAGGCCCGCCGACGTGGCGAGGGCCACGTGGTGGCCCCACTCGTAGTCGGCGCCGGTGTTCGCCGCCGTGCGGAGGATGAGCACCTCGCGGTCACGATCGCTCAGCGCGCCTCCGAAGAGCAGGAGCCCACCGAAGGCCGACCAGCGCTTCAGCAGGCGCGGGTGGTGGGCGAGGGTCGCGAAGAGGTTCATGTCCTCGTCGCCCATGCGCAGCGAGTCGAGGAGCTCGGCGGTGCGCGGGTCTCGGTCGCTCGGCGGGAGGGGTGGGATGCGTGGTCCGTCGGTCATGGCCCAACCATGTCCGATCCTTCGAGGTCGTGCTCGCCGAGCGGTTTTCCGGGCCCCCGGGGCCGCGGTTTAGGTTTGCGGCCATGCCCGAGCACCCCATCCGCGAGCGTCTCGACGACCTGCTCGCCCGCAAGGAACAGGCCCGCAACCCCGGTTCGGAGCGTTCGGTCCAGCGCCAGCGCGACCGGGGGAAGATGCTGGCCCGCGAGCGGATCGAGTACCTGCTCGACGACGGGTCGTTCAACGAGCTCGACATGCTGGCCCGCCACCGCAACCCCGACATCCCCGATCGGCCCTACACCGACGGCGTGATCTGCGGGTGGGGCACCGTCGACGGGCGCACCGTCTTCGTCTTCTCGCAGGACTTCACCCTGTTCGGCGGCGCGCTCGGCGAGGTCTACGCCGAGAAGATGCACAAGCTCATGGACATGGCGCTGAAGGTGGGGGCGCCGGTCGTCGGCCTCAACGACGGCGCCGGGGCCCGCATCCAGGAGGGGCCGGTCAGCCTGGCGTCCTACGGCGGCATCTTCTACCGGAACGTGAAGTCCTCGGGCGTGGTCCCCCAGATCAGCGTGATCATGGGACCGTGCGCCGGCGGCGCCGTCTACAGCCCGGCCATGACCGACTTCATCTTCATGGTCGAGGACACCTCCTACATGTTCATCACCGGGCCCGACGTGGTGAAGACGGTGACGGGCGAGGACGTCAGCCAGCAGGAGCTCGGTGGTGCGTCGGCCCACTCGAAGAAGTCGGGGATCGCGGCGTTCACCGCGCCCGACGACCAGGCGGTGCTCGACGACGTGCGCTTCCTGCTCTCGTTCCTGCCGTCGAACAACATGGAGACGGCACCCGACCTCGACAGCGGCGACCCCCACGACCGGCCCACGCCGGAGCTGATCGACCTCATCCCCGACAGCGCCAACGTGCCCTACGACATGCGCCAGGTGATCGAGGCCGTCGCCGACGACAACGAGTTCTTCGAGTACTTCTCGGGCTGGGCCACCAACATCGTCTGCGGGTTCGTCCGCCTCGGCGGCCGGGCCGTCGGCGTGGTCGGCAACCAGCCCGCGGCCTACGCGGGCGTGCTCGACATCGAGGCGTCGGAGAAGGCCGGCCGCTTCGTGCGGACCTGCGACTCGTTCAACGTGCCGCTCGTGACGTTCGTCGACGTGCCCGGGTTCCTCCCCGGCGTCGACCAGGAGCACAACGGCATCATCCGCCACGGGGCCAAGCTGCTCTACGCCTACTGCGAGGCCACCGTCCCGCGGATCCAGGTGATCACCCGCAAGGCCTACGGCGGCGCCTATGTGGTCATGGACTCCAAGAGCATCGGCACCGACCTCGCCTTCGCGTGGCCGTCGGCCGAGCTGGCGGTCATGGGCGCCGCGGGTGCGGTCGAGATCCTGAACCGCAAGGAGATCGCCGAGGCTGACGATCCCGACGCCAAGAAGGCCGAGCTGGCCGACGCCTACGGCGAGAAGTGGCTGAACCCGTACATCGCCGCCGAGCGGGGCTACGTCGACGACGTGATCGACCCGACCGAGACCCGCGCCAAGCTGATCGCCGGCATGAACATGCTCGTGTCCAAGAAGGAAGAGCTGCCGCCGCGCAAGCACGGCAACATGCCGCTCTGACGCGACGAGGAACCACCATGGCCGAGCTCAGCATCACCCCGGACCCGAGCGACGAGGAGGTCGCGGCGATCATCGCCGCGGTCGAGGGCGCGTGGCCACGGGCCGGCGCTGGGGCACCCGCGGTCGAGGCACCCCGCTGGCGCTGGTCGGGTCGGTGGTGGAGCAAGCCGATCCCGGCCCGCCGCGTCCGCCCCTGGTGACCTTCGTCGGGGCTCGTCCGGGACCGCCGCGCTGCGGGCACCGAGGGCCACCGGTACTGTCGGACGAGTGGTGACCCCCGGACCCGACGATGCCCTCGAGGCCGGCGTCGAGAGCTGGCTCGGGGCCATCGGCGCACCCCTGCACCAGACCGAGCTGACCACCGTCGGGGTCGATCTCGCGGTGCGCCACCACGGCCGCCACGTCGAGCGCCTCGACGGGCTGACGCCGGACACCGAGCAGGAGTGGGGTGGGCACCGCTTCCGCACCCTGCCGGCCGTCGGCGAGTTGCTCACCACCTTCGCCGCCGTCAACGACGTGCACTTCGGCGAGGAGGTGTGCGGGCTCATCAGCGGTTCCGACATCGGTCCCGTCTTCCGCAGCGAGCCGGGCGAACCGCCGTACCCCGAGGTGATGAACGCAGCGGCGGTCGCCGAGATGGCGGCCGTCGATCCCGCGATGGTCGTGGTCAAGGGTGACCTCACCTCGAGCGGGACCGACGAGGAGTACGAGCGGTTCCGGGCCGTCTACGAGCCGGCGTTCGGCGAGCGGCTGCTCGTGGTGCGCGGGAACCACGAGTCCTACAACCTGTCCCGGGTGGCGTCGGACCCGTTCCAGCAGCGCGACCTGCCGGGCGTGCGCATCGTCCTGCTCGACACGTCGATCGACGGTGCGGTCGCCGGCACCCTGACCGACGACCAGCTCGACCAGCTCGACGCCACGCTGGTGGAGGCCGACCGTCCGGTCCTGGTGTTCGGGCACCATCCGCTCGGCGACCGGACGTCGTCGGAGGCGTCGGACCGCGACTTCGGGATCGACGTCGACGTGTCGGACCGCCTCGTCGAGCTGGCCGGTCGGCGGCCCCGCTTCGCGGGCTACTTCGCCGGCCACACCCACCGGAACCGGGTGCGCCGCTTCGCCGGTTCGGGGGCCGTCCCGTGGGTCGAGGTCGCCTGCGTGAAGGACTACCCGGGGGCCTGGGCGGAGTACGGCGTGTACGAGGGCAACATCGTCCAGGTGATGCACCGGATCTCGACGCCGGAGGCGCTCGCCTGGTCGGACCGCACCCGACACATGTACGAGGGGCTGTACCACGACTACGCGTTCGGCACGCTCGCCGACCGCTGCTTCTCGATCACCGTGGACGAACGGAGCTGACCGTGGCCGATGCCCAGTTCTCCCGCGAGGAGGTCACCACGGCGTTCCGCTACGCGGACCACTGGTGGCGATCGCTCGTGGGCGCGGTCGACGACCACCAGTGGGACGGCACCGGGTTGGGCGAGTGGTCGGTGCGCGAGCTGGTCGCCCACACGAACCGCGTGTACCGGACGCTCCTCGACTACGTGGCCGGGGACACGATCGACCCGACGCCGATCGGCTCGGCGTCGGACTACTTCCGCATCGTGCTGGCCGAGGAGACCCCGCACGTCCACATCGCCGAGCGGGCCCGGCGCGAGGTGGCCGACTACGTGGGGCGCGACATGGTCGCGGTCACCGAGGAGCTGGCCCGACGGGCGGCCAAGCTGGTCGAGACCGCGTCGGGTTCGACGGTGATGCACCTGTTCGTCGGGGAGATGGAGCTCGACCAGTACCTGGCCACCAGGGTCGTCGAGCTGGTCGTCCACGGCACCGACCTCGCCCGGGCGCTCGACCTGCCGACCGAGCCGCCGCAGGAGTCGTCCGCGGTGGCGCTGGCGGTGCTCATCGGCCTGGCCCGGCCGGCCGACCTCGCGGCGATCCTGCGGTTGCTCACCGGTCGCGACGCGGACGTGCAGCTCACCAACGTCCTCGGCTGACCGCGATCTCGGCCGCGGCCGGTTGGCGGCTCGGCCGGGTGGCCATATCTTCTAGGGGTGGCTGGTAGAAGTGCGCGACGGTGGTCGACCTCCGACGACGCCCTGCTCGCGCAGAGTCGGGCGCTCGGGGACCCGACGCGGTGTGCGATCTTCGTCGAGCTGCGCGACGCGCCGGCGTCGCGGACCGTGGCCGAGCTGACCGACCGGTTCGGTCTCAACCACAACGCGATCCGCCAACACCTGGTCACGTTGGTGGAGGCAGGCCTCGTCGTCGGTGAACCGGGCCCGGTGGTCGGGCCGGGGCGGCCGCCGGTCCGCTACCGCACGGTTCCGGGGGTGTCCGAGCGGTTCGGTGGTTCGGGTCCCCACGAGGCTCTGTCGCAGCTCCTCGTCGAGCTCGTCGTCGGTGGCGACGCGCCGCTGGAGGTCGGTCGGCGAGCCGGCCGAAGGTTGGCCGAGGAGCAGGCGAACCCGGGTGATGCGGTCGACGTGCTGCTGGCGGTGGCGCGACGACTGGGCTTCGAACCCCGTGTCGAGGTCGGCCCCGGCCGTCCCGGCGGCGTGGACGTGGTCCTCGACCGCTGCCCGTTCGTGGGCCCCGCGTCCGCGGCGGCCGACGTCGTGTGCGTGCTCCACCAGGGCATCGCCGAGGGGATCGCGGCGGCCGCCGAGGGCGACGCCGAGGTCGTGGGTCTGGTGGTGCGGCCGCCGCGCCGCGCCGGGTGTCGCATCCAGGTCGACCCGCACGGGTCCTGAACATCGGTCAGGGCACGAGCGCGGTCGCGAAGACGACCACGGCCAGCGATGTCGCCAGGCCGGCCATCGCGGTCGCCCGGGCGGCGATCGGACGGGTCGCCGTCAGGACACCGTGCACCGCGGCGAGCACCACCGACAGCACGGCGAGGGAGATCTTGATGCCGAGCAGGTGCCCGTAGCCGGGTCGGGAGAACGTCTGCATCGTCACGCCGCGGTGCCACGCGAGCGCGATGCCCGTGGCGGCGAGGATCGGGAGCACGACCGCGGTGGCGAGAACCGTGAACCGTGACGCGGTGGCTCGCACGAGGCGGGCCCGCAGCTCGGGTTCGGTGTTGGCCCGGAGCGCAGGGATGACGACCCCGCTCAGGAGCAGTTGGCCGCCCACCCACACCATCGCCGCGGTGACGTGCAGGAACCGGACGAGGCTCCACCGGTCGACGCTCACGCTCGGCCGTCCTCGGCGCCACGCACGACGGGATCGCCGACGATCTGCTTGGAGTGGACGAACGCCACCTTGTGCGCGAGTGCTCGTGCCTGGTCCGACTTCGGTCCCCGCCATCCTCCGTCCAGCGTCTCCTCGAAGAGGTCGAGCCAGCGTTCGAAGTGGGCCCGGCCGAACGGGGAGCGTTCGTGCACGAGCTGGTGCTTCCGGTACGGGTTCCCCTCGTAGCCCGGCCGATCGAGCAGGGCGCGAGACCAGAAGGCGGTGAGCTTCGGGAGGTGCTCGGACCAGTCCACGCGGGCCACCTCCTCGAACAGCGGGCCGAGGAGGTCGTCCTGCGCGACGTCGGCGTAGAAGCGGCGGACCATCTCCGCGATCTCGGTCGGGTCGTCGAGGTCTCGGCCCCGGTGCCGGTGCGGTCCATCGGTCATGGGCGACCTTTCTTCTAGTCATTCGCAGAATAAAGCAGCTCGTGGACGTCGGAAAGGGGGTGCGACCGAGGTCACGGCGCCGGGCCGGTCTGGGATACGCCGGCCGGGTTGGAGCGCCGCGACGACGTCGTGGTTGGCTGGCCCGGTGACCGGACCGAGCCCCTCGACCCCACCGCGCCCGACCCCCGCCGACGGTCCACTCCACGACCTGCGGGTGATCGACCTGTCGACGGTCGTGGCCGGGCCTGGCTGCGCCCGCTACCTGGGCGACTTCGGGGCGGACGTGATCAAGGTCGAGCGTCCCGGCGGCGACACGACCCGGTCGATGGGGTGGGTCGATCCGCGTGACGACGTCACGCTCTGGTGGAAGCTGGCCGGTCGCAACAAGCGGTCGATCGTGCTCGACCTCAAGGACCCCGGCGACCTCGCGGTGTTCCGCCGCCTCGTCGACGACGCCGACGTGCTGGTCGAGAACTTCCGTCCGGGGACGCTCGAACGTCTGGGTCTGGCGCCCGAGGTGCTGCTGGCCGCCAACCCGCGCCTCGTGATCACCCGGGTCAGCGGCTTCGGCCAGGGCGGGCCCTACGCGAACAGGCCGGGCTTCGCCACCCTCGCCGAGGCACTGTCGGGCTTCGCCGCCATCAACGGTGAGCCCGAGGGTGGCCCACTGCTGCCGCCCATCGCGCTCACCGACGAGGTCACCGCGCTGGTGGCGGCGTTCGCCACGATGGTCGCCCTGCACTCCGGGGTCGGACAGGTGGTCGACGTGAACCTGCTGGAGTCGCTGTTCCAGCTCATGGGTCCGCTGATGAGCGTGTGGGGCACGCGGGGGGAGCTCCAGCCCCGACTCGGCTCGGGCATCCCCTACACCGTGCCCCGCGGGACCTACCGCTGTGCCGACGGGGCGTGGGTGGCGATCTCCACCTCTGCCAACTCGGTGGCCCTGCGGGTGATGGAGCTGATCGGGCTCGGCGGCGACGACCGGATGGCGACGTTCGCCGGACGGGTCGAGCACCGCGACGAGGTCGAGGCCCGCATGGCGGCCTACTGCGCCGAGCGTCCGCTGGCGGAGGTGCTGGCCGCGTTCGACGCCGCCGAGGCCGCCGCCGCGCCGGTGTACACGATGGCCGACCTGGCCGAGGATCCCCACGCCGTCGACCGGGGGATCGTCGCCGACCTCGACGGCACCCCGATGCAGGGCCTCGTGGCCCGCCTGTCGGCGACCCCTGGGCGACTGCGCTGGGCCGGCCGCCCCCTCGGCGCCGACGGCGACGCGATCCGCGCCGAGCTCGACCGCGAGTGACACTCGGGGTCGGACCCCAACTGTGTCGTGCGTCGGGTCGAGTGGTTCGGTGGCGCACAGTTGGGGTCCGACCCCGAGTGTGCGCGGTCAGTCGGGGCTGGCGGTGGTGATCTCGATGCGGTCCTGGCGCCACTCGCGGGCCCGGTCCAGTGCCTCGTGGGCCTGCTGGAGCAGCTGGTCGGCGGTGAACCCGTACGCCGGGTAGCAGCTGATCCCCACCCACGTGGTGTGGCCCGGGTTCTCGTCGGCGAGGCGCCGCCGGAACCGCTCCATGGTCCAAACCGCACCGGTCTCGGGGGTGTCCTCGAACAGGAGCAGGAAGGTGCCGTCGTCGGCGCGGGCGATGGTGTCGGCGTCGCGGAAGACCGCCGTCATCGTCCGGGCGACCAGCTTCGGATCGGCGGGACGGGGACGGCCGTCCTCCACGCCGGTCATGACCTCGACGCTGGCGATGGACAGGTGACGCATCCCCCGGCGCGCCGCGGACACCCGCTTCTCGAGCGATGCCTCGTAGAAGAGCTGGCTGAACATGCCGGTGTCGGCGTCGAGCAGTCGATCGGTCTGGGTCTCCGGCGGCGGGACGGTGAGGTCGATGGCCTCGGCGGGCCCTCCATCGACGACGGGTTCGTCGTCGCCGTCGGACGGCCCCTGGTCCTCGACCCGATCCTCGGGCTCGTCGCCGGCGCCCACGCTCCCGCGGGCCCGCATCGCCGTCGCCAGGTCGTGGCGGGCGCGGATGGCCTCGGCCTCGTACTTCGAGGCGCGTTCCAGTGCCTTTCGACGCTCCTCGTCCAGCCGCACGGTCGCCGCCTCCAGTTCGGCGCGGGAGCGTCGCCCGAACAGACGTCGCCAGCCGGCCTCGCTCGCCACCGCGGCCGATCCGACGGCCGCGACGGCGGCCAGGAGCACGAGGTAGGCCTCATCGGTGACGACCGCGGCCACCGCGAGGGCCACGGCGAGAATGCCGAACCCCACGGCGACGACGGCTCTGCTGCGATCCATCCCCACTCCGTCGGCAGATCGGGGACGTTGGAAAGGTGCAGGACCGGGATCTCTGTCCGATTCCCGGGTCACGGCACCTCGCCCACGATCAGTCGCCGCCGAGGACCAGATCGGCGACCTCGCCCATGATGCGGGCGATGTCGAAGTCCTTCGGCGTGTAGACCGCTGCCACCCCGTCGGCCAGGAGGCCGGGACGATCGCCCTCGGGGATGATGCCGCCGGCGATCACCGGTGCCTCGACCCCGGCAGCGCGGAGCAGCCGGACGACCTCGGGGATCAGCTCGAGGTGGCTGCCGGACAGGATCGACAGCCCCACGACGTCGACGTCCTCGTCGCGGGCGACCGCGGCGATCTGCTCGGGGGTGAGACGGATGCCCTGGTAGATGACCTCGAAGCCGGCGTCGCGCGCGGCCACCGCGATCTGCTCGGCACCGTTGGAGTGGCCGTCGAGACCCGGCTTGGCGACGAGGAACCGCGGGGGACCGCCCGGCGCGGCCTTCAGGCGCTCGTTGACCGCCCGCAGGCCCTCGGACCCGCCGGCGGCGCCGGCCGCGGCGGCCACGCCGGTGGGGGCCCGGTACTCGCCGAACTCCTCGCGGAGGACCTCGGCCCACTCGCCCGTGGTGCCGCCGGCGTGGGCCAGGTCGATCGATGCCGGCATGATGTTGTCGCCCGAGCGGGCGACGCGGCGGAGCTCGTCGAGGCTGCGCTTCACGGCGTCGTTGTCGCGCTGGGCCCGCCACTCGGCCAGCTCGGCGATGGCCGCGTCGGCCACCGAGGGGTCGACCCGGAGGATGTTGTCGTCGCCGTCGAGCGGGGACGCGGCCGTCTCGGTGAACTTGTTGACACCGACGATGGTGAGGTCACCCGACTCGATGCGGCGCATGCGCTCGGCGTGGCTGCGCACCAGTCGGCCCTTGAGCTCCTCGATGGCCTCGAACGCGCCGCCGAGCTCCAGCACCTCGTCGAGCTCGGCCTGCGCGCCGTCGATCAGCTCGTTCGTCTTGGCCTCGATGACGTGGGAGCCGGCGAAGATGTCGTCGTACTCGAGCAGGTCGGTCTCGAAGGCCAGCACCTGCTGGATGCGCAGCGCCCACTGCTGGTCCCAGGGCCGGGGCAGGCCGAGCGCCTCGTTCCACGCCGGGAGCTGCAGGGAGCGGGCCCGGGCGTCCTTGGACAGCGTGACGCCGAGCGCCTCGAGCACGATGCGCTGGACGTTGTTCTCGGGCTGGGCCTCGGTGAGCCCGAGGCTGTTCACCTGGACGCCGTAGCGGAACCGCCGGGCCTTCGGCTCGGTGATGCCGTAGCGCTCCTCGGTGATGCGGTCCCACATCTGGGTGAAGGCCCGCATCTTGCAGGTCTCCTCGACGAAGCGGATGCCGGCGTTGACGAAGAACGAGATCGAGGCGACGACGTTGGTCATGCGGTCCTCGGGGACCTGGCCGGACTCCTTGACGGCGTCGAGCACGTCGATGGCGGTGGCCAGCGAGTAGGCGATCTCCTGGACGGGGGTCGCGCCGGCCTCCTGGAGGTGGTAGCTGCACACGTTCATCGGGTTCCAGTGCGGGATCCACTCCTGGCAGAACGCGAACATGTCGACGATCAGGCGCTTCGACGGCAGGGGCGGGTAGATGTAGGTGCCCCGGCTCAGGTACTCCTTGACGATGTCGTTCTGGGTGGTGCCCCGCAGCTCCTGCGAGCGCACGCCCTGCCGCTCGGCGTTGGCGGTGTAGAGGCTGAGCATCCACGCGGCGACGGCGTTGATGGTCATCGACGTGTTCATGTTCCCGACCGGGATGCCGTCGAGCAGCGTCTCCATGTGGCCGAGGTGGCTGACCGGCACGCCGACCTTGCCGACCTCGCCGCGCGCCATCGGGTCGTCGCTGTCGTAGCCGGTCTGGGTGGGCAGGTCGAAGGCGATCGACAGGCCGGTCTGCCCCTTGGCGAGGTTGGTGCGGTACAGCTCGTTGGAGGCCTTGGCCGTGGAGTGGCCCGAGTACGTCCGCATCATCCACGGACGGTCCGGCGTGCGCTTGTCGGCGGTCATGTCGACCATTCTCCGCGCGCGTCGTCCCGGCTGTCACCTCGGGGAGCTGACGGGTCGTCAGACGGTCAGCCGATGCCGAGGCGCGTCCGCGCCGCGGCGAGGCGGGGCGGCGTGCCCCCGGGCCCCTGCAGCACCCGGAGCACGGCGCGCGTCGCCGCCAGCTCGTGGGGTCTCGGCATCGGCAGGTTGAGCAGGTCGCGGGCCGCCGGCGGCAGGCAGGCGATGGCTCCGTGCCACAGGGCCCGCCAGACCGGTTGGGCCGCGGCGGGCAGGAACGGCGGGCGGTCGAGGAACGCCAGGCCGGCCGACGCGTACCGCCCGACGGCGAGCTGGGGCCGGTGGCGCTCGATCCCCTCGTCGATCCCGTGCCAGTCCGTCGGCGGGTCGACGACGCCCACCTCGATCCCGACCCGGGCGACCTCGCCGATGTAGGTGTCCATCTCGGCCCGGCTGATGGGGTGCACGGCGAACCGCCGGTGCGCGGCGGCGATCGCCGCGTACTCGGTGATGTGGACCCAGTGGAGCAGCTCGGGGTCGTTGGCCTCGTAGGGGCGGCCGTCGGGGGCGATGCCCACGACGGTGTCGTGGATGCGGCGGACCGTGCGGCAGATGCGGGTGGCCTCGGCCGTCGAGCCGTAGACGACGCACTGCACGAAGTCGCCGGTGCGCTGGGTGCGGCCCATGAAGTCCTCGCTGAAGGACGAGTGCTCCGCCACCCCCGCCATGGCCAGCGGGTGCAGCGACTGGAGGGTGAACGCGGAGATGCCCGCCACGAGGAGCGACGGCTCGGCGTGGACGCGCCACGCGACGCTGTCGGGCCCGAACCACCCCGGGTCGCCCATCTCCTCCTCCGTGGGTGCGAGCTTGGCCGGGTCGGTGCCGAGGGGTTGCAGGGCCCGGCGGAGGAGCCCGGCGTACAGCGGCGACGCCAGCGCAGCGGTGGTGCCCGACGCGATCCCGACGACCTGCTCCAGCCGGGTCGCCGTCTCCGGGACCCACGGCGGGTAGGGCGCCAGCAAGGCCTCGGCCGCAGCGGTGATCCGGCGCGCCATCAGAGGATCGACGGGACGATCGCCTCGATGACCGACGGGCCGTCGGCGTCGAGGGCGGCCTGCAGCTGCTCGGACAGCTCCTCCCCGGTGGTGGCCCGGGTGGCCCGGAGGCCCATGCCGGTGGCCAGCGCCACGAAGTCGAGGTCCGGACCGGTGAGGTCGAGCATCGCCTTCGCCTTCTCCCCGCCGGCGTCGGCCCCGACGCGCGACAGCTCCATGTTGAGCACCGCGTAGGAGGAGTTGTTGAAGATGATCGTCACCACGTCGAGCCCCTCGCGGGCCATCGTCCACCAGGACTGGAGCGTGTACATGGCCGAGCCGTCGGCCTGGAGGGCGATCACCTGGCGGTCCGGGCAGGCCACCGCGGCGCCGAGGGCCACGGGGAGGCCCTGGCCGATGGCGCCGCCGGTGAGGCACAGCCAGTCGTGGGCCGGCGCGCCGGCGGTGAGGCCCGGGGCGAAGAGCCCGGAGGTGTTGCCCTCGTCGGAGATGATCGTCCCCTCCGGCATCAGCGCGCCGACGGCGCGGCAGACGCCCTCGGCGGTGAGGGGGCCGGTCGGCAGGTCGGGACGCTCGGCGCGCTGGAGCGTCGCGCCGTCCGGGTCGGCGCCGACCGCCTCGGCGAGCGCGGCGAGCGCCGCCGCAGGGTCGCCGGCGGTGTCGGCCAGCACGTGGACGGTGCACCCCTCGGGGACGAGGTCGCTGGCCTTGCCCGGGTAGGCGAAGAACGAGACCGGCGACTTCGAGTCGACGAGCACCAGGTGTCGGAGCCCGTCGAGCTGGAGGGCGGCGAACTCGGCGAGGTAGCCGAGGCGGTCGACGTTCACCCGGCCCGCGCCCCGCTCGATGCGGGTGGGGAACGTCTCGGCCATGAGCTTGGTGCCGGTGGCGTTGGCGATGCGGCTGGCGTCGACCAGCGCGTCGGCCCGGCAGGCCCGCCCGCCGAGGAACAGGGCGGCGGGCTCGTCACCGGTGAGGATCGCGGCGATGCGGGCGACCTCGTCGGGATCGGGGGGCGTCGGCGTGGCGGCCGGGGCGGGTGCTGCCGGTTCGGCGCCCTCGGTCCAGGAGGTGTCCGCCGGCAGGATCAGCGTCGCCACCTGCGCCGGTGGGCCGGCGGCGACCGCCACCGCCTCGGCCGCGTCGGCGGCGACGGTGGCGACGTCGTTCGACGTGCGGATCCAGGTCGACACGTTGCGGGCCACGGTCTCGATGTCGGACTCGAGCTGGGCGTCGTACTGCTTGTGGTACGTGGCGTGGTCCCCGACGACGTTCACCACTCCGACGTGGCCCTTCCGGGCGTTGTGCAGGTTGGCCAGGCCGTTGCCCAGGCCCGGGCCCAGGTGGAGCAGCACCCCTGCCGGCCGGTCGGCCATGCGGGCGTACCCGTCGGCGGCGCCGGTGGCGACGCCCTCGAAGAGCGCGAGCACGCCGTGCATCTCGGGCACGTCGTCCAGCGCGGCGACGAAGTGCATCTCCGAGGTACCGGGGTTCATGAAGCAGACGTCGACGCCGGAATCGACGAGGGTGCGGATGAGGGCCTGGGCGCCGTTCACGGGCGTCCTCCTGGTGGTCAGTCGAAGATGACGCCGGGGTTGAGGATCCCGGCGGGGTCGAAGGCCGCCTTGATGCGGCGCATGAGCTCGATCTTGGCCGGATCCTCGGTGGCGGCGAGGTAGGCCTTCTTGGCGTGGCCGATGCCGTGCTCGCCCGACACCGCACCACCGAGGTCCACGCCCGCGGCGAGGATCCGACCGACGACGTCCTTGCGAGCGGCGACGTCGGGCTGGAACACCGACAGGTGCACGTTGCCGTCACCGGCGTGCCCGCAGCCGACGACGAGCGATCCCGACTCGCCGGCGATCTCCTGCACCTTCGCGAGGTAGCGGGGGATCTCGGCGCGCGGCACGACGAGGTCGATGATGTCGTCGGCGTTCATCGCCTTCGCGGTCCAGAAGGCCTTCTCGCGGGCCTCGATCAGCGCCGCGCCCGAGCCGGACGGCAGCACGTAGAGGTCGAGCGCGCCGAGGTCGGTGACCACGCCGCCCAACTCGGCGACGTCCTCCTCGACCCGGTCGTCGCTGCGGTTCTCGAGGACGACGACGAGGTAGGCCATCGCCGCGTCCTTCACGTCGTCGGGCACGCCGAGGTCGAGGCCCGCCGCCGCGGTGATCGCCCCCATGGTGATGAAGTCGATGTACTCGAGGATCGTGGGCTGCAGGCCGGTCCCGACGATGGTCGGGATCGCCGCGGCCACCTCGTCGAGGGTCGGGAACGGGATCAGCACCGTCGCACCGTGGGCCAGGCGGGGGTGGAGGCGGAGCGTCGCCTCGGTGGCGATGGCCAACGTCCCCTCGGAGCCGACGATCGTCTGGGTCAGGTCGTAGCCCGAGGTGGCCTTGACGAACTTGCCGCCGGTGCGGATCGTCTCACCGGTGCCGAGGACGGCCCGGAGGCCGAGCACCTGGCTCCGGGTGACGCCGTAGCGGACGGCCCGCATGCCGCCGGCGTTGGTCGCCACGTTGCCACCGAGGCTGGCCGAGCTCTCACCGGGGAACACGGGGTACACCAGGCCGACCATGGCGGTGGCCTCGTCGAGTTGGGCGAGGGTGACGCCGGGCTGGACCACCGCCACGTGGTTGGCGGTGTCGATCTCGAGGATCTCCGCCATGCGCTCGAACGAGACGAGGACGCCGTCCTCGCGCGGCGTGCACGCCCCCGACAGGCCGGTGCCCGAACCCCGCGCCGTGATCGGGACACCGTGGTCCCGGGCCCAGGCGACGATCGCCGCGACCTGATCCGTGTCGGCGGGGCGCAGCACCGCCATCGGTCGCACCGGCTCGACGGTCAGGCACTCGTCGTGCGTGTCGTCCTCGTTGACCGCCTCGCCGGTCAGGACGTGGTCGTCGCCGACGATCGCGGCGAGCAACGTGCGGTGGTCGGCAGACAGGTCGGCCATGGGTCCCCTCGATCGTGTGCGGAGACCCGTCGTCGGCGGCGGACGGCGTCCCCGGGCGGTCTCGGCAGCATGCCACGCGCCGGGGCGACCGGGCGCGGGTCGCCGCCGACGGGTCAGAGGTCGGCGAAGCCGAGATCGAGGTTGGGCTGCTCGATGCCACCGTCGACCTCGATGACCTTCCCGGTGACGTACGCGCCGGCCGGCGAGCTCAGGTAGAGGACGGCGGCGGCGATGTCCTCCGGGTCGCCGATGCGCCCCAGGGGCGTGACCGTCTCCATGCGGGTGCGGAGGTCGTCGTCCTGGACCACGATCTCGAGCGCCGAGGTGGCGACCGAGCCGACGGCGATCGCGTTGACCCGGATGCGCGGCGCGAGGTCGCGAGCGGCGAGGCGGGTGTAGTGGGCGAGCGCGCCCTTGGCCGTGCCGTAGGCGAGGTAGCCGCGACCGGTGACGCGACCCATGACCGACGAGATCCCCACGATCGACCCGCCGCCGGTCTCGAGCATCAACGGCACGGCGGCCCGGTTGAGGGCGTGCGCGGTCGTCACGTTGAACGTGAACGCCTCCTCCAGCACGCGGGTCGAGGTCCGCACCCACTCGCGGGGCATGCTGCCCCCGAGGTTGTCGACCACGATGTCGAGCCGTCCGAACGCCTCGACCGCGGCCGGGGCCAGCGCGGCGACCGCGTCGAGGTCGCTGAGGTCCGCGGGGACCACGTGGGCGCGGCGGCCGGCGGCCTCGATGCGCTCCGCCACCTCGCGGAGCTGGTCCTCGGTGCGGGACGAGATGACGACGTCGGCACCGGCCTCGGCGAGCGCGACGGCGGTCGCGGCTCCGATCCCGCGGCCCGCACCGGTGACGATGGCGACCTGATCGGTCACGTGGAAGCGGTCGAGGATCATCGGGTGGCCTCCGCGGCTCGGGTTCGGTGACGGCGCGTCACCATATGGCGCGAGCCCGGCGCCGTCCGACGGCTCCGACGGCTCCGACGGCTCCGACGGCTCCGACGGACCGTCGGGCGACGGCCCGTCAGAGCCCGAGCCGGTCGAGGGCGGCGCGCAGCACGTCGTCGTCGCCGGGCGGGCGGCGCAACGGTGCACCGAGCGCCCGGTCGTGGGGGAGCCAGCCCCGGAGGTGCAGCAACCGGGCGACGGCATGGCGGGTGCCGGCGCTCGGCGCCCGGGCCACGAGGCTCGACAGGGCTTGCAGCGCGTCCTGTTGCTCCAGCGCGTCGGGCGATTCGGCCTCCCACGCGTCGTCGCGTGCCTCGACGAGGTCGGGCACCGCCGCCGACACGTCCAGGCAGTGGTCGGCGCCGTACATCACCTGGTCGACGGCCCGGTCGTTGGCGCTGAACACCTGGAAGCCGCTTCGTTGGTCGTCGCGGCGGCGGATCCGGTCCCACTCGGGCTGGCGGCGACGGGACCCGTGCACCACGCCGATGCAGTGGTCGACCGAGAGGAGCGCGCCGAACACGTCCATGCCCCAGCCCGGATCCTCGGGCGGTCCCGCCGGCGCCTCGGCGACGAGGAGGCGCTCGCACCAGTCGCCCGTCCAGGCGACCAGGGCCACGAGCTCGTCGGGGTCGAGCAGGTCGAGCGCGGGCGACGGGAGGAGGAGGGGGACGGCGTGGTGGCGGGCGGCGGACTGCACCGCCCCGGCCAGGCGCGACGGGTCGAACCCGCCGTCGGCGCCCGGCTCGGCGCGCACCCCGGCGACGAACGGTTCCCCGGCGAGCGCCGCGCCCGTGGTGGCCAGCACCTCGGCCCGGATCGTCGCGTCGATGCCCTCGCCCCCGCCCGGTCCGAGGTTGACGCCCGGGAGGAGCCGGGTGTCGGCGACCCGGCCGAGGAGGTGGGCGAAGCCGTCCCAGTCCGGCCCGTCCGCCTCGTCGGCCGGGAGCAGCACGGGGCCGATCCCGGTCGGGCGCCGGCCCGGGCAGAGCAGGTCGAAGGGCGGATCCTCGAGCATGGCCACGGCGGACGACGCTACCGACCCAACCCGCCCCCGACCCCCAACCCCAACCCCAACCCGTTCTGGCGTAGCTGGTGGTGGGTGGCCCACCAGGACCTACGCCAGAACCGGGGGTGTCACGTCCTGCTCGCCCGCATCGTCCTCCAACCGCGGCCTCGGAACGCGCGGCCGCCGATCGACGAGAGGAGCACGACGTGGTCGACCCGAGGTGCAGCGACCGGCAGGCTGGGTGACGTGGACGCCACTGCGTACGAGCACCTGCGCCCGAAGCTGGAGGGCATCGCCTACCGGATGACCGGGAGCAGCGCCGACGCCCAGGACGTCGTGCAGGACGCGTGGCTCAGGTGGACCTCCTCGGACCGCTCCGAGGTGGTCGACCCCGAGGCGTACCTGGTGCGGATCGTGACCAGGTTGTCGCTCGACCGCCTGCGCTCGGCGTCGCGGCGCCGTGAGACCTACGTGGGTCCCTACCTTCCGGAGCCTGTCGCGGGCGGGGTGACGGACTCGGCGGTGGCCGGCCCCATCTCGCCGGAGGACCACGCCCTCCTCGCCGACTCGCTGACCTACTCCTTCCTCGTGCTGGTCGACGAGCTCGAACCCGTCGAGCGCGCGGTCCTGCTCCTCCACGACGTGTTCGGCTACCCGTTCGACGAGGTGGCCGCAGCGGTGGACCGGACACCCGAGGCGGTGCGCCAGGTCGCATCGAGGACCCGACGGCGGATCGCCGCAGCCCGGCCGGGCTGGGAGGGCGACGCGGTCGCGGGCGGAGGATCGCCGGTGCCGCGACGGTCGATCGCCCCCGAGCGCCTGGTCGACCTGCTCGCTTCGATGGCGACCGGTGACGTGGCTGCACTGATGGACGCGTTGGCGCCGGGCGTGGTCGCCCTGTCGGACGGCGGCGCGCTCCAACGGGCCGCCAGGCGTCCCGTGGTGGGGGCGGAGCGGGTGGCCCGCACCATGCTGTTCCTCGGGCGTCGGGCCATGGAGCTCGATCTTTCGCCCGACGTGGTCGAGATCAACGGCGCCGCGGCCCTGGCCGTTCGGCGGGCCGACGGCACGCCCTACGGCGTCGTGATCGCCGAGGTCGACGACGACGGACGGATCGACCGCATCTTCATCCAGGTGAACCCGGACAAGCTCGGTTCGGTGCCGCCGGCCCCGTGAGCGGTCGCGGGCTCAGTGGAGCGCGGCGGTCGCCGCCACCACGATCCCACCGACGGAGATCGCAGTACCGACCATCCACATCTGCATCCGCCGCATCATCTGCTCCATGTCGGTGCGCAGCTCGGCCATCTCGACCCGCACGTCCGTCCGCAGGTCGGCCATCTCACCCTTGAGCTCTTCGCGGAGGTCGGCCATCTCGCCCTTGAGCTCTTCGCGGAGGTCGGCCATCTCGCCCTTGAGCTCTTCGCGGAGGTCGGCCATCTCGCCCTTGAGCTCTTCGCGGAGGTCGGCCATCTCGGAGCGGAGCTCGACCTTGAGGTTGGTCATCTCGCTCTTGAGCTCTTCGCGGAGGTCGGCCATCTCGGAGCGGAGCTCGACCTTGAGGTCGGTCATCTCGGTGTGCAGCTCGGTTCGGAGGTCGGCCATCTCGCCCTTGAGCTCGACCCTGAGACCGGCCATCTCGGTGTGCAGCTCGGTTCGGAGCAGTGCGACCTCCGCTCGGAGGTGGTCCCTGGTGACCGGTTCCTCCACGTCACGTGCTGGGAAGTACGAGAGCATCTCCTCAACCGCCTGTTCGTTCGGGATCACGTGCATGAAGCCCTGGTACAGGGCCGACCTGCTCTTCTCGCTCATTGCCATTGCTACCGCCGACCTCATCGATCGTCCTGTTCGGGAATCGGAAGGCGGCAGGGAGCGTAGCCCGGGGGGCCGACATCGAAACCCGGTGTCACAGGTCGGGTGGCCGTGGCGTCCTTCCCGCGAAGCCCCGATCCGAGGAGGAGCCGATGATGGACGAGCGGAAGCAGTGTGAGCAGGTGACCGAGGTCGATGTGGTCGTGGTCGGTGGGGGCTTGGCCGGTCTCGTCGCCGCACCGCACGCCGCCCGACGTGGCGCCAGGACCGTGCTCGTCGAGGCCCGGTCGGCGGGGGGAGGGCGGGCGCGGTCGGATCGGGTCGATGGCTTCTCCGTCAACCACGGCGCCCACGCCCTCTACCGGGCCGGGGCGACGGTGGAGGTGCTGGGCGCGCTCGGCGTGTCGTGGTCCGGGCACCGTCCGCGCGTCCGGGGCAGCGCGTTCCTCGTCGACGGTCGACGGGTGCCGGCCCGTCGACTCGGACCGCTCGGTGGCGTGGCGGGGTTGCGGGCGCTGGCCCGAGCGGTGCGCGAGGGGGAGGCCGAGCGCCACGCCGGGCGCACGGCGGCGGCCTGGCTGGCCGACCAACCCGAGCGGGCCCGTCCGGCGCTCGCGGCGGCGATCCGAACGAGCGCGTACCAAGCCGACCTCTCGACCTCGGACGCGAGCGCGATGCTCGCCCAGCTCCGGCGTGGTGCCAGGGGGGTCGAGTACCTCGACGGCGGGTGGCAGACGTTGGTCGACGGTCTGGGGGCCGCCGCGTCCGGGGCCGGGGTCGAGCGGGTGCACGCCAAGGCGACCGCGGTGCTCCCGGTGGGTCCGGGGCGCTGGAGCGTGGCCACGACTGCTGGACGCTTCGGCTGTGGTGCGGTCGTGCTCGCGTCGGGCGGGCCGGTGGAGGCCGATCGCCTGCTCGGCGGGCGCAGCGCGGCCATGGCGCGGTGGGTGGTGGAATCCGAGCCGGTGCTGGCGGCCACGCTGGAGGTCCTCCTGCGTGCGAGACCGAAGCACCGTGCGGGCAGCTACGCGCTCGACGAGCCGGTCTACAGCGTCGACCACGCGGTGTCCGCCCGACTCGCGCCGGACGGCGGGGCGCTCGTGCACGGGCTGTTCTACGAGCCCGACCGGTGGCCGGAGGTCGATCCCCGCGAGCGCCTGGAGGCGGCCCTCGACCTGACCCAGCCCGGCTGGCGGGACCACGTGGTGGAGGTGGTGGAACGGAAGCGGATGGTCGTCGCGCACGATCGTCCCCGCGTGGTCGGTGGGGGGTCGTCGAGGCCGGCGGTGGTGGTGCAGGACCTCGACGGCGTGTTCCTGGCGGGCGACGCGATCACCGAGGAGGGCCTGCTGGCCGACGCGGCGACGTCGTCGGGTCGGGTCGCCGGCCGGGCGGCGGCGGGCGCGGCGATCGGGCGTCGTCGAGCAGCGGCGGTCAGCGCCGGCCGGACCGGGTGACCGGACCGCGGTCGGCGAGCTGCCCGTCGGGGCGGTCGGCCTGCGGGCGTCCTTCGGGCGGGGTCGTGGTCCCCCGCCGGTCGAACGACGTTGCCACGGTGGCCCCGACGGGTTGGGCCAGTCGGGTCTCGTCGAGGCGGCCGCGCAGCTGGATCCGACCGGCGGGTTGCCAGCGGCGTGCCTCGTCCGGTGCGGCGACGTCGACGGTGGCCATCGACGCCAGCACCATCGGCTGGCAGAGCTTGGCCAGCTCGGTGAGGCGGGCGGCCTCGTTCACCGGGTCGCCGATGACGGTGAACTCGGAGCGGGCCTCGCTGCCGATGTGGCCGGCGACGGCCGGGCCGAACGCGACGCCGATGCCGGCGGCGAGCTCGGGCACCGAGCGGGGCAGCGCGCGGGCGAGGGCCCGGGCCGTGGCGAGGGCCCGGGCGGCCGCGTCGTCGAGCGGCACCGGTGCGCCGAACACCGCCAGGGTGGCGTCGCCCTGGAACTTGTTGATCCACCCGCCGTGGGCGTGAACCTCGTCCACGACGGTGCCGAAGAAGCGGTTGAGCAGTGCGACGACCTCCTCGGGGGGCCGGGTCGAGGCGAGGGTGGTCGAGCCGACGACGTCGACGAAGAGCACCGCGACGTCGCACACCGCGCCGCCGAGCTCGATGCCCTGTTCGAGCGCGTGCTGCGCCGCCTCTTCGCCGACCTGGCGGCCGTAGAGGTCGCGGAGCTGCTCGCGTTCCTGGAGCCCCTCGGCCATGTCGTTGAACCCGACCTGGAGGAGGCCGAGCACCGAACCGTCGGCGACCTCGACCCTCGTGTCGAGGTCGCCGTCGCCGAGGGCGTTGATGGCCTGGTAGAGGCTGCGGACCGGGTCGGCGATCGCCCGGGCGCCGAGGACGGTGATCCACCACCCGGCGCTCAGGCCGATGGCGGCGAGCGCGAGCATCGTCACCGCGAGCTGGGTGGCGGTGGCCTGCCCCTCGGCGAGGGCGAAGACGGCGGTGATCATGAGCCCGAGCAGCGGGATCCCGGTGCCGAGGATCCACCCGAGCAGGGTCCTGGTGACGACGCCGGGCAGTCGGGGCTTCGGCAGCCCGGTGATCGACATCGCGGCGATCGCCAGCGGACGCGTGATCCGCTCGGCCAGGAGGTAGGCGAAGGCGGACGTCGTCAGCCCGCCGAAGATCGTCGTGAACGCCACCCGGGCCAGCAGCTCGACGTCGACGAGCGCGTTGGTGATCGAGAACGCCACCGCGCCGAGCAGCCAGATGGTGCCGTGGACGAGGAACAGGCGGAGCGGGGCCCGGAGGACGGCGACCACCTCGGACTCGGTCGGCGGCCGCCCCTCCTGGAGCCAGCGGCGACCGGATCGCAGCCACACCTCGCCCCAGAGGACGCCGATGGGACAGACGACGAAGAGGAACACCGCTGCGGCCACCGCGTTGGCGACGACGAGGCGGGTGGTCACCTCGACCTCCGTGCCGGGGAGGATCCACACGATGCACGTGACGACCAGGGCCACGCCGAGCGTGTTGGCCACCGCCATGGCCGCCATGAGCTGGAGTCGGATCCGTTTGACCAGGCGGACGCCCAGCTCACCGCCGAGGTGGTCGGGCAGGACGTCCGGGGTGGCGGGGCGGCCGCGGCGTCGGAAGATGCTGAGCGTGCCCGGGCGTTCGCCGTCGCCCGGCGGCTGGTCCTTCCGACGCGCCACCCGCGGACCCTACCGGCCGAGCGGGCCGGGGGCGGTCGACCTATGGTCCGGCCGGATCGACCTGGGAGCGAGGGAACGTGGCGAACGACGCGAAGACGAAGGCGATCCCGGGGCACGTGGTGCCGCCGTGGTTCGAGGACGCCAAGCTCGGCATCTTCGTGCACTGGGGGGTGTTCTCGGTGCCCGCGTTCGCCCCCATGCTGCCGCTCGGCGAGTCGATGCCGGACCTGCTTCGGGCGGCGCCCCGTGAGCTGGGCGCCCGCCTGCCGTACGCGGAGTGGTACTCGAACGCGATGCGGATCCCGGGCAGCCCGACGGCGCGCCACCACGCCGAGACCTACGGCGACGCGCCCTACGAGGACTTCCGCGTCCCCTTCGAGGACGGCTTGGCGTCGTGGGACCCGGACGCGTGGGCGGACGCGTTCGCGGCGACCGGGGCCGGCTACGTCGTCCTGGTCACCAAGCACCACGACGGGTACCTGCTCTGGCCGTCGTCGGTCCGCAACCCGCACCGCCCGGGTTGGCACGCGCCGCGGGACCTCGTGGGTGAGTTGGCCGACGCGGTGCGGGCCCGCGGCCTGCGGTTCGGCGTCTACTACTCGACGGGGCTCGACTGGACCTTCGACGACCTGCCGATCCGTGAGCCGCTCGACCTGTTCGCGGCGATCCCTCGGGATCCCGCCTACGCCGCCTACGTCGACGCCCACCTGCGGGAGCTGGTCGACCGGTACCGCCCGAGCGTGGTGTGGGCCGACATCGGTGCGCCGCCCGGGTTCGACCTGCGTTCGTTCCTGGTCGACTACTACACCGTGGTTCCCGACGGCACGACCAACGACCGGTGGCAGGCGCCGGGTCGCTTGGTCGCCAACGACCGGGCGAGGCGGGCGCTCAACGGTCTGGCGGCGACGGTGCTGCCCCGTCTGCCCGCCCGTCCGATCGAACCCGGGCAGCACCCGTTGGCCGACTTCCGGACCCCGGAGTACTCCTCGCCCGACGAGGCCCGGCGCCACAAGTGGGAGACGACCCGTGGCATGGGCGCGGCGTTCGGGCACAACGCGAACGAGCCCGACGACCACCTGATCGACCCGGTGGACCTCGTCCAGGGCTTCGTGGACGTGGTGTCGAAGAACGGCAACATGCTGCTCAACGTCGGCCCCGACGGGCTGGGGCGGATCACCGACCGGGAGGTGTCGAGGTTGCGGGCGCTCGGTGACTTCATGGCGGTGTACGGCGACGCGCTGCGGCGGACGCGTCCGTGGGTGCGCGCCGAGGGTCGGACGGGGGAGGGTGTCGACGTGCGCTACACCCAGGCCGACGGCTCGGTGTTCGCCGTGCTGCAGGGGACCCCCCGGGTGGGGGCGGCGGTGACGCTGCCCGACCTGGCCGCGCTGGTGGATCGGCCGGTCGAGCTGTTGGGCCACGGCCCGCTCGACGCGACGGTCGGCGCGACGGGTGCGCTGCGGATCGAGTGGCCGGCGGGGGTGGCGGACCTGCCGTCGCACGCGGTGCGCATCGGTCCCTGAGCCCGGGTCGTCCCGGCACCTCGATCGTTGCGAGACATCGGGCACAGGCGCGGGAACCGGGGTTGTCGTTTCTATTATCGCGATATATCGTCAACACATCGAGATAGATCATTCGAACGAGGAGGTCCCGATCATGGGACGCAACCACGACGGAGCCAGGGGCTCCGACACCACCGAATCCACCACCTCCCGCCGCCGGGGGCGACCCGACCGCTCACCGTTCGACCGGTGGGACGGACCGGGCCGCAACGGCCGGGGTCGCCCGCCGATGGGGCGCGGCCCCATGGGTCGCCGGGGCGGTGGCCGACGGGCCCGGCGGGGCGACGTCCGCGCCGCGGCGCTGGCCCTGCTCGCCGAACGCCCGATGCACGGCTACGAGATGATCGGCGAGCTCTCCGACCGCACGAACGGCGTGTGGACGCCGAGCCCCGGCTCGGTCTACCCCACGCTCCAGATGCTCGAGGACGAGGGCCTGGTCACCGCCGAGGAGGTCGACGGCACCCGCCGGTACGCCCTCACCGACGCCGGCCGCGAGCAGGCGGCCGAGGCCACCGGTCCGGCGCCCTGGGAGCGCTTCGCCGACGACGCCGAGGAGGCCGCGCTCGGCGAAGCCCTCCAGTCGCTCCTCCCGGCGGTCCGCCAGCTCCACATGGTCGGCTCGTCGGAGCAGCAGGCCAAGGCCACCGAGCTGCTCGTCGAGACCCGTCGCAAGGTCTACGAGATCCTCGCCACGGGCTGAGCGGACCACCCGGTCCGCGCCGGGAGCGACCTCGGTAGGCTCGCCCGCGGTCGGCGATCCCGTCGGCCGAACCCCGAGCGCGAACCACCGAGGTGCCCCATGGCAGAGATGACCTACCGGCGACTGGGACGGAGCGGACTGAAGGTCAGCGTGCTGTCGTTCGGCTCGTGGGTCACCTTCGGCGACCAGCTCGACACCGGTCTGGCGAAGGACTGCCTGGGCGTCGCCCGCGAGGCCGGCGTCAACTTCTTCGACAACGCCGAGGCCTACGCCGGCGGTCGTTCCGAGGAGATCATGGGCACCGCGATCCGTGAGCTCGGCTGGGAGCGGTGGTCCTACGTCATCTCCACCAAGCTCTACTGGGGCATCCGGTCGGACGTGAACATGCGCAACACGCTCAACCGCAAGTACCTCATGCAGGCCATCGACGGCTCGCTGGAGCGACTCGGGCTCGACTTCGTCGACCTCGTCTACTGCCACCGGGCCGACCCCGAGACCCCCATCGAGGAGACGGTGTGGGCGATGTCGGACATGATCTCGTCCGGCAAGGCCCTCTACTGGGGGACCTCGGAGTGGTCCGCCGACGAGATCCGGGCCGCGTGGGACATCGCGGAGCGCCACCACCTGCACAAGCCGGTGGTCGAGCAGCCGCAGTACCACCTGTTCGAGCGCCGCAAGGTCGAGCGGGAGTTCGCCCGGCTGTACGAGGACATCGGCCTCGGCCTCACCACCTGGTCGCCGCTCGCCTCGGGGCTCCTCACCGGGAAGTACGTCGACGGCGTGCCCGAGGGGAGCCGGGCCACCCTGCCCGGCTACGAGTGGCTGCGCGACGCGCTCACCGACCCGGTGAAGAACGCCAAGGTGACCGAGCTGGCGGCGGTGGCCGAGCGCCTCGGCGGGACGCCCGGCCAGCTCGCCATCGCGTGGTGCGCGGCCAACCCGAACGTGTCGACGGTGATCACCGGGGCCAGCTCGGCCGACCAGGTGCGCGAGAACCTGAAGGCGCTCGACGTGCTGGAACAGCTGACGCCCGAGGTGCTCGCGGAGATCAAGGCGATCATCAAGAGCTGACCCGGCGCCGGCCGCCCGGGTGGGTCAGGCGGCGCGGGCCTGCCGGTACAGCGCCTCGATCCGGCCGATGTCCGGCGACGGCTCGCGGACCGACCGCTCGATGCCGCGCAGGATCTCCTCCAGTCCGAGCGCGGGCCGCAGGCGGTGGAACCCGCGCACGTAGGTGCCCACGAGGTGCGCCGCGGCGTCGGGTCCTGCCGGCGCGGGCTGACCCTCCAACCAGGCGAGGATCCGCCCGAACGCCGGACCGGGGTCGGTCGGGTGGCGGCGGCCCGGGCGGCCGCTGTGCCACGGGGCGAACGTCCTCGCCAGCGCGGCCTCGGCGGTGGCCGCGGCCAGGTCGCGCAGCACCCGCGACGACGCGGCCGGATCGCTGTCGTCGTCGGGAGCGAGGTCGGGAACGGAGCGGATGTGGGACACGGGGCCTCCTCGGGTGGGTCCGGTGCCGCCATCGTCCCCGGGGGGTCCGACAATCTCGTGCGGCGGGTGCGAGGGCGTCCGATCGGGTAGCAAGGGTGACCGGCAGCGAGGAGGACGGTCGTGGACGAGGACGACGTGATGTGGACGGCGGCGGCGAGCGTGGCGGCGCTCGTGGGCGCGCAGGTGGCCCGCCGGGCGCTGACCAGTGCGTGGACGCGCAAGCGGGGCGGAGTGCCGGGCAACCCGGCGACCAGCGACACGAGTTGGAGCGAGGCCATGGTGTGGGCCGTCGTGTCGGGCGCGGCCATCGGCGTCGCGCGGCTCGTCGCCCAGCGCGGGGTGGCGTTCGCGTTCGAGAAGCAGCGGGGCGCGGTCCCCGCGGCCGCCGCGGAGCGGCCCAGCGCCTGATTCGTCCGTCATGAAGCCTGCGTGACGCCCGGCGATCGGCCGGGGGTCCCGGGGTAGCCTCCCGGCGTGGACGTCGTGACGATGCCGCAGCTGGGCGAGACCGTCACCGAAGGGACCATCACCACCTGGTCCAAGGCCGTCGGTGACGCGGTCCAGGTCGACGACGCCCTGTTCGAGGTGTCCACCGAGAAGGTCGACACCGAGGTTCCGTCGGCGTTCGTCGGGGTGTTGCGGGCGATCCTGGTCGAGGAGGGTGACACCGTGGCCGTCGGGGTTCCGGTCGCGGTCATCACCGCGACGGCGGACGAGCCGATCGACCTCGGCGACGTGGCGGCCCCACCACCGGAGGTCGCGCCGCCCGAGGCGCCGACGGTGGACGACGCGTCGCCCCCGCCCGTCGGTCGGCCCCCCACCTCGCCGGCACCCGTGGTCGGGGCCGCCGACGCGATCCTCACCCCGGTGGTGCGCCGGTTGCTCGCCGAGCACGGCCTCGACCCCACGGCCGTCGTCGGCACCGGTCGTGACGGTCGGATCACCCGGGCCGACGTGCTGGCCGCGGCCGCGGCGGGTGCCGCGGGCGGACCCGCCCCCTCGGCGCGGATGGCCCCTGCGGTCCCGTTGCCGTCCCGCCCTGGCGACGAGGTGATCGCGTTCGGCAGGGCCCGGGCCGCGACCGCCGGGCACATGCGGCAGAGCCTCGACACCGCGGCGCACGCGCTCGTCGTGGTCCCGGTCGACTACGCGGCGGTCGACCCGGTCCGTCGGGCCGCCGGGTTGAGCTTCCTGCCGTTCGTGGCCCGGGCCGTCGTCGACGCGATCCGGGAGTTCCCCCACGTCAACGCCAGCACCGACGGGGAGCGGCTGGTCGTGCACCGGGACATCGACCTCGGGATCGCCGTGGACGTCGACCACGAGGCGCTCGTCGTGCCGATGCTCGCCGGCGCACAGGACCTCCGGCTCACGGCGATCGCCGAGGGCATCACCGACCTCGCCGATCGGGCCCGTCGCCGCCGGCTCGACCCGGCATCGCTCGAGGGCGGCACGTTCACGTTGACCAACGTCGGCTCGTTCGGGACGGTCATCGCCGCGCCGATCATCCGGGCGCCGCAGGTGGCGATCCTGTCGACCGACGGGGTCCGTCGCGCGCCGGTCGCGGTCCCGGTCGACCCGGCGTCCGGGGGCGACGAGTGGGCGGTGGCGGTCCACCCCGTCGGCAACCTGAGCCTCAGCTTCGACCACCGGGCGATCGACGGTGCCTACGCGGCCGCGTTCCTGGCCCGGGTGCGGTCGATCCTCGAGGAGCGGGACTGGTCGAGCGAGGTCGGGTCGTGAGCTGGACGACGTTGTCGTCCGAGGCGGCTTCGGTGCCGAGCCATCGCGGTGTGCCGGTCGCCGAGCTGGTCGAGGACTTCCGCACCGCCTGCATCTCGCGGGCGATCGACGACCGCGAGATCGCGATGCAGAAGCAGTCGCGCGTGTTCTTCCAGATCTCGGGGGCGGGTCACGAGGCGCTGTACCTCGCCCTCGCCCGTCACCTGCGCCCCGGGTACGACTGGTTCTTCCCCTACTACCGGGACCAGGCCCTCGTGCTCGGTCTCGGGGTCACCCCCACGGAGGTGCTGCTCCAGGCGGTCGGGTCGGCCGACGACCCGTCGAGCGCCGGGCGTCAGATGCCGTCGCACTGGGGCAACCGCCGGCTCAACATCGTCACCCAGTCGAGCCCCACCGGGAGCCAGTGCATTCCCGCCGTCGGCTGCGCCGAGGGTGGCCGCTACATCGTGCGCGGGCGCGGCCACCTGCCCGAGGAGGGTGACGTCGGCCCGGGTCGCGACGGCACCAGCGCGGCCCACGGCGACGAGCTGACCTACGTGTCGCTCGGGGAGGGCGCGTGCAGCGAGGGCGAGTTCTGGGAGAGCCTCAACACGGCGTGCAACCTGGCCCTGCCGGTGCTCTACGTCGTGCCCGACAACGGGTTCGCCATCTCGGTGCCGGCGTCCGACCAGCACCCGGCGCCGATCCACGAGCTGGTGCGCGGGTTCCGGGGCCTGCGGGTCCACCGGGTCGACGGCACCGACTACTTCGCGTCGCGGGAGGCGGCCCGGTCGATCATCGAGCACGTGCGGGCCGGGGTCGGTCCGGCGTTGATCCACGCCGACGTCGTCCGGCCGTACTCGCACTCGGCCGCGGACACGCAGTCGAAGTACCGGTCGGTCGGCGAGCTGGAGGACGAGGCCCGGCGCGATCCGTTGATCCGCTTCGCGCTCGACCTGGTCGCCGGCGGGGTCCTGACCGAGGACGAGGTCGGCGAGATCCGCGCCGAGGCCCGAGCCGTGGTCATCGCCGCGGCCACGGAGGCGCTGGAGGGTCGCCGACCCGATCCGGCCTCGGTCACCACGAACGTGACCGACCTTCCCGCGCTGCCGGTGCCGCCGACCCCCGGCGTCGACGGTGTCCCGGAGCACGACGGGCCGGTGGTGCCGATGGGCGAGGCGATCCGGCTCGCCCTGCACGAGCGGATGGCCGCCGACGACCGGATCCGCGTGTTCGGCGAGGACGTCGCCGACGCCCGCGAGCAGGTGCTGGCCGGCGTGGAGGGCAAGGGGGGCGTGTTCGGCACGACGCATGGGCTCCAGCGCGAGTTCGGCCAGGCCCGCTGCTACAACACGCCGCTGTCGGAGGCGAACATCGTCGGGCGGGCGGTGGGCCAGGCGATCCGCGGGTTGCGACCGGCGCCCGAGATCCAGTTCTTCGACTACATCTGGCCGGCCATGACCCAGCTGCGCAGCGAGGCGGCGACGATCCGCTGGCGCTCGAACGGTGAGTTCACCTGCCCGACGGTGATCCGGGTCCCGATCGGCGGCTACCTCACCGGTGGGGCGATCTGGCACAGCCAGTGCGGCGAGTCGATCTTCGCCCACGTCCCCGGGCTGTCGATCGCCATGCCGAGCCGGGCCCGCGACGCCGTGGGTCTGCTCCGGTACGCGTTCGCGTGCGACGACCCGATGCTGTTCCTCGAGCACAAGCACCTGCTGCGCCAGCCCTACACCGCGGATCCGTTCCCACCCGAGGACTGGGTGCTGCCGTGGGGGGTCGGTGAGGTCCGCCGCCCCGGCGACGAGGCCACGGTCGTGACGTGGGGCGCCACGGTCGAGCTGGCGCTCCGGGCGGCCGAGCAGGTCGCGTCGACGGTCGGCGCGGAGGTCGAGGTGATCGACCTGCGGACGATCGCGCCGTGGGACCACGACCTCGTCGCCGACAGCGTCGCCCGCACCAGCCGGCTCCTCGTCGTGCACGAGGACACGCTGACCGCCGGGTTCGGCGCGGAGGTGGCGGCGTGGGTGGGCGAGCACTGCTTCGCCGACCTCGACGCCCCGATCGCCCGGGTGGGTGCCACCGACACCTGCGTCGCCTACGAGCCCACCCTGGAGCGGGCGATCCTCCCCCAGCTCGACGACATCACCGACGCCCTGCAGCGCCTCGTGACCTGGTGAGCCCGAACGTGCAGCGCGTCAGGAGAAGAGCTGGGAGGTGACGTGGGCCAGGTCCTCGACGAGGAGGACGGTGAGGAGGCACATGATCGAGAAGGCGATCGCCGAGAACTGCCAGCGGTACTTGTGGTCCACGGCGAAGAACCGGCGGATCGTGAAGGTGTCGCACACCAGGGCGAACGAACCGATGAGGATGCCGACGACCGGTCCCACACCCTTGAGGAAGCTGATGCCGGGCAGCACGAACGGGAAGATGACGTAGGTCAGCGTGCACCGCACGGCGGAGATGCACATCGAGCGCTGGAAGGCGCGGTAGGTGCTGGCGTCGCTCAGGTCGGCCGGGCGGTCCTGGATGCGCAGCAGGCGGCGGACGAACAGGTCGGCCCGGCTGCGCTCGATCGGGGCGGCCGGCCGGGTGCCCGGGGCCACCGGGCAGCTCGTCGCCCCACCCCGGAGGATGCCGGGGATCGGGCAGGCGCCGCCGGAGCGGTCGACCGTGACGTCGACCGTCGCGTCGGGCGTCGGCGCGGTCGGGAGCGTGGCGGGGCTTGCGGCGGTGGCCTGCGCGCGCTCGGCGTGCATCCGCCGGAGCCCCTCGATCGCGGCGAGGTCGTCGGCCGTGAGGGTGATCGACGGGGCGTCGGCGAGGTCCGCATCGACGCGCACGGCGGGTTCCATGCGGGCCAGCGTAGGGACGCGGGTCGGCTTCGCACCAGCGCCGTCGGTTCGCGGCCGACTGGCGCCGGGCGGCGGGCCGCGCCCTACGCTCGGCGCCGATGTTGCCGAAGCCGGTCCGAGACCGTGTCCACCGGGTCGTGAACGGGGTGATCCAGCGCAGCTGGGCCCGTCTCCGCGTCGCCGGGGCGATCGCCCCCGGCACCGCGGCGGCCGAGCGGTTCGGGTCCTTCGGGGAGGGCAGCGTGGTCGGCTTCCCGACCGCGGTGCTCTACGGCGAGGGGTCGATCCACATCGGCACCGGCACCCTGGTCAGCACGTGGTGCACGCTCGCCGCCGGCTACAGCCCCGACCAGTCGTCGGTGCCGCCCAGGGCGCTCGTCATCGGGGACCGCTCGGTGATCGGCCTGCGGTCTGGGATCGTCGCCCACGAGTCGATCGAGATCGGTGACGACGTGTGGTTCGGCCAGGAGATCTTCGTGACCGACGCCAACCACGGCTACCAGGACCCCGACACGCCCATCGGCAAGCAGCTCGGTCCGCACGAACCGGTGAAGATCGGCTCGGGCACCTGGATCGGGCACGGGTCGGTGGTGCTGCCGGGGACGACCATCGGGCGCAACGTCGTGGTGGCCGCCGGTTCGGTCGTCCGGGGCACGATCCCCGACCACGCGGTCGTCGGTGGCGTGCCGGCGAAGGTGATCCGCCGGTTCGAGCCCGGGGTGGGCTGGGTCCGCCCCGGCGACGACCCGCACGGCGACGTCAAGGTGCTGGAGCCGACCCGGGACCTCGTCGCGCTGGCGAGGGACCTCGCGCTCCTGGAGGAGCTGGGCCCCGACGCCTCCGATGAGGCGATCGCCGCGGCCCGGGCCCGCCAGCTCCGCGCCGAACGCCCCCTCTGAACCAGCGCCTCATCTGTTCCTTGAGCGGAGCGAGCGCCCACCTCTGTTCCTCGAGCGGAGCGAGCGCCCACCTCTGTTCCTTGAGCGGAGCGAGCGCCAGCGAGCGAAGTCGAAAGGCGCGCCAGCGAGTGGACTCGCTCCGCTCGACGATCCTTCCGGGTTTCGACTGCGTTCCGCTGGCGCTCCACTCCGCTCAACCAACAGGCGCTGTTCCTCGAGCGCAGCGGGTGGACTCGCTCCGCTCGACGATCCTTCCGGGTTTCGACTGCGTTCCGCTGGCGCTCCACTCCGCTCAACCAACAGCCTCTGTTCCTCGAGCGGAGCGAGCGCAGCGAGTGCCCCACCTCTGTTCCTCGAGCGGAGCGAGCGCAGCGAGTGCAGTCGAGAGGCTTCAGCCTCGGACGGCGACGAGGTCGGTGATGGCGCGGCCGGCGTCGAGGCCGCGCTGCTCGTAGGCGGTGACCGGTCGATCTGGTCGGTCGGTGCGCCAGGTCGTCTCTCCCTCGTCGTGGTCCACGACCGGACGCAGCCGCGGCTCCGCCGCGAGGGCGAGGCGCATGGCGTCCGCGTAGTCGGGCCAGTCGGTCGCGAGGTGGAGTCGACCACCCGGGGCGAGCCGGTCGGTCGCCTCACGGACGAACGTGGCATCGACCAGCCGGCGCTTGTGGTGGCGCTTCTTGGGCCACGGGTCCGGGAACAGGACCCGGATCGCTCCGATGCTCGCCGGGGGCGCCGTGAGGAGGAGCGCGGTGATGTCGCCGTCGACGACGCGCACGTTGGGTGGACCGTCCGCGTCGAGGTGGCGGAGGAGGTGGGCGATGCCGGGCCGGTGCAGCTCGACGCCAACGACGTCGACCTCCGGGTGGGCGAGGGCCCAGGCCCGCGTGGCGTCCCCGTTGCCGATGCCGATGTCGAGGAGGTGTGGCGCCCGGCGCCCGAACGAGGTGTCGAGGTGGTCGGGGGTGAGCGGCCGGTCCGACGGCAGCATCCAGATCGGGGCCAGCTCGTCGATCGTGGCCAGGCGCGCCGGGGTCATGCGTCCCCGACGGTGCGTGGTGCGGGCACCCCTGCGGGCGGGGGGCTCGGATCCGGTCACCAGGGCATCGTCGCGGCCGGCGCCGGGGGTCGCACAAGTCGGTCGAGGGCTGGGTCGGCGTCGAACCGCGCGATCCGGGCGGCCCCGACCGTGGTCCTGCGGACCGTGCGCAGTAAGGTTGCGCCGGGCGCGGCGTGCTGCCGCGAGCTCCGGGGGGAGAGATGAAGGTGCGCACCGCGAAGGACCGACCGTGGCATTGAGGCGTTCGAAGGACCGCACGTCCGGTCTGGTTGCCGCGAGCACCGGCGTGCACGTCCCCGTCGAGGGCGAGGAGGTGTTCGACCCGGGGCTCACGCCGCAGGAGGTGGCCCAGCAGCTCGGCCTGCCGTACACCGATCTGACCGACTTCTCCTTCGACCCCAAGGCCGTGGCCATCCTCACCGAGCCCGACGCCCGGCGTCTGCTGGCAGTGCCGTTGCTCGTCCGTGGCGACCGGGCGACGTTCGCGGTGGCCGAGCCGGGCCGTCCCGGGTTGGTCGAGGAGTTGGTGGAGCTCACCGGGCTGCAGGTCGACCTCGTCGTGGCCCCGATCGCCGCCGTCGAAACCGCGATCGACGTCGCCTACGAGGCATCGACCGCGGTCTCGGACGCGGTGCGGGTGTTCGAGGCCCGCGTCTCGGAGCGTCAGACCGCGACCGGAGGCGAGACCGTCCAGGTCGATGCCAACGCCCCGGTCGTGCGGGTGGTGTCGCAGATCCTGACGCAGGCGGTGCGGGACAACGCGTCGGACGTGCACATCGAGCCCATGGGCGAGCGGGTGCGGGTGCGCAACCGGATCGACGGTGCGCTCCACGAGGTGATGTCGCTGCCCCAGTCGATGGCGCAGGCCCTGGTCAGCCGCATCAAGATCATGGCCGACCTGAACATCGTCGAGCGCCGCCGGCCCCAGGACGGCCAGATCGAGGCCACCGTCGACGGCAAGGAGCTGGACATCCGGGTCAGCACCACGTCGACGGTCAACGGCGAGAAGACCGTGCTCCGGATCCTCGACAAGTCGCGGGCGCTCTACGACATCCAGACCCTCGGCATGCCCGACGACGTCGCCTCGGTGTACCGGGAGATCATCCGATCGCCGTACGGGATGGTCGTCTGCGCCGGACCGACCGGATCGGGCAAGACCACCACGCTGTACGCGTCGCTGATGGCGATCAACAACGACGAGATCAACGTGATGACCGTCGAGGACCCGGTCGAGTACACGTTCCCGACGATCAACCAGATCGGTATCCACGAGCAGGCGGGCGTCACCTTCGCCGCCGGGCTCCGGTCCATCCTGCGCCAGGACCCCGACGCAATCCTCGTCGGCGAGATCCGCGACGTGGAGACGGCCCGGATCGCCATCCAGGCCGCGCTGACCGGCCACTTCGTGCTCTCGACCCTCCACGCGACCGACGCGGTGAGCGCCATGCACCGCTTCGTCGACATGGGCATCGAGTCGTTCCTGCTGGCGTCGTCGATGCTGGCCGTCGTGGGCCAGCGCCTCATCCGGCGCAACTGCCCGCACTGCCTGGAGGAGTACGAGCCCCACGTCGAGGACCTGTCGTTCTACGAGCGCATGGGTGGCAAACCGAAGGACACCTTCGTTCGGGGTCGGGGCTGTGCGGAGTGCTCCGGCACCGGGTACTCGGGCCGCATCGGTGTCTACGAGGTGCTGCGGGTGACCAACGAGATGCGGGACCTGATCGTGCGCAACGCGCCGGTCGACGAGATCCGAAGGCTGGCGGTCGAGCAGGGCATGGTCGGCATGCGCGACCAGGCGCTCCGGCTGGTCGCCGAGGACACCACCACCATTGCCGAAGTCGTTCGGACCATCTACATTCTCTGAAGCCCTGCAAGGGCCGCCTTGCTGATCCTGGGGGGGAGTACACGTGGCGATCTACAAGTACACGGCGGTCACGCCGGAAGGTCAGCAGATCAAGGACACCATCGAGGGTGTCAGCCTTGCATCGGCGGAGAACGAGCTCCTGCGCCTCAACCTCGATGTCAAGTCGATCAAGGAGCGCAAGGGCTTCACGCAGATCGAGATCTCCCCCGAGCGCGTCCCGCGCCAGGAGGTCATGCACTTCTCGCGCCAGATCGCCGCGTTCGTGCGCACGGGCATCCCGATCATCGACGCCGTGAAGGTGGTCGAGGAAGGTACTGCGAACAAGCGGTTCAAGCTGATCCTGGTCGACGTCCGGGAGCAGCTCGAGGCCGGCGTGCCCTTCTCCGAGGCGCTCGCCCCGCACGCCGCCGTCTTCCCGCCGTACTACCTCGGCATCCTGCGCTCCGCCGAGCTGACCGGCCAGCTCGACACCGTCCTCGATCAGCTGTCGCTGTACATCGAGCGCGACATGGAAGCGCGATCGAAGATCAAGAGCGCGCTCACCTACCCCATGGTCGTCATGGTCATGAGCGTGTTGACCATGCTCGTCATGGTGTTGTTCGTCCTCCCGAAGTTCGTGGACTTCTTCGAGGAGATGAAGGCCGACCTCCCCCTCCCGACCAGGTTGCTGCTCGGTTTCGCGTCGTTCATGTTCACATGGGGTTGGCTGCTCGGGCTCATCGTCGTGATCTGCGGCGTGCTGTTCTACATGAGCGGGAAGTCGCCGCAGGGTCGCAGGATCCGGCATTCGGCCTTCATGAAGATCCCGGTCGTCGGCGACATCGTCAGGTACTCGGCGATCGAGCGGTTCTCGCGCATCATCTCGGCGATGATGAAGGCTGGTGTGCCGCTCCCCGATGCGATGGCATCGGCGATCGAGTCCACGAACAACCAGATCTTCGAGGACGGACTTCGGACCGCTCGCGACGAGATGCTCGAGGGCGACGGGGTCTCCGGGCCGCTCGACCGCACCGGCCTGTTCCCGCCGGCTGCCATCCAGATGTTCCGGGTCGGTGAGGAGACGGGCACGCTCGACACCCAGATCGACTCGGCGGCGACGTACTACTCCCGGGAACTGGAGTACAAGCTGAAGCGCCTGACCGATCTCTTCGAGCCGGCGGTCATCGTGTTCATGGGCTTCATCGTCGGGTTCGTGGCCGTGGCGTTGATCTCGGCGATGTACGGCGTCTTCCAGGGCCAGGAGCTCCAGTGAGGAGCGGGCGGGTCGTCAGGCTCACGGAGCCGTCGCGTGTGCCGGTGTCGACCAAACGGCGGTCGAGGCTCGGTCGCGTCATCGCACGGGAGAACGGCGAGACGCTCATCGAGGTCCTGATGACGACGGTCCTGCTCGGGGTCGCGGTGGTTGCGCTGGTGGGCACGATGCTCGCCCTGGTCATCTCATCGAACTCGCACCGTCGCCGTGTGCGTTCGGCGAACGAATCGGTCGCTGCCGTCGAGGCGTTGCAGAACGTGACGTACGTGCCGTGCGCGACCGATGGGACCCCGTCGTACCAGGCCGCGCTCGACACCCTTTTCAAGACAGGCCCGGACGTGCCGGTCGACGATGCGTTGCAGTCGGGGTACGACGCCACGTTCAGCGTCCGCTATCTGCAGGATCGGCTGACGTCCACGGCTTCGTTCGATGACGACTGCCCCGGTGGTGGGGACCAGGGCGTCCAGGAGATCACGGTCACGATCGTCTCGCTGAACCAGACGACGGTGACCGAGGAGGTCGTGATGTACAAGCGCGACGAGCGTGCCGATTGTCTGAGCGAACCGTGCTGAGCTTCCACCGCCGCGTGCACGCGGACCCGAGCCGATCCGAAGGCGATCGTGGCTTCACCCTCGTCGAGATCGTCGTCGCGCTCGCCATCCTCGCCATCATCCTGACCCCGTTGACGATGGCGTTCATCACCATGCTCCAGCGCCAACGGGACGTGAACGACCAGTTGTCGCGCAGCGCCGACGCCCAGCGCATCGGTGCCGCGTGGACGAAGGACGTGCAGAGCGTCGACAAGGACGGGATCAACGTCACCGGCACCTGCGGGTCGGCGCTCGGGGCCTCGGCCACGGAGACGCAGTTGGTGACCTTCTCGTGGGACACCGACGTCTCGGCTGGGACGTCGAAGAAGTCTGCGTCGTGGGTCGCGGTGGGCGAGGGCGAGGACCTGAAGCTCGTTCGGCGGTACTGCGAGAACGACGCTCCCGTCCAGGAGACCCGGCTCGCCGACAAGATCGGCATCGAGGGCGAACCAGTGGTCTCGGTGGTCCACGGCCCTGATCTCTCGCAGCCTCGGAACTTCTGCCCTCTCGTCGGGGGTATCTCGGACCGGTGCACGATCGTCGTCGAGGGGAGCTTCTCCTATCGACTGACGGTGGCCCGGCGCGTTCCCGATCGATCTGGTGTGGTCACGCCGGACACCGTGCCACCCCCGCCGACGATCACCGGTGGAACGGTCGCCCGCAACACCTACATCACCGTCGTATGGACCCCGCCTCCTTCGTGGACGCCGCCGATCGACCTCTTCCGGGCCTACGCCTACACGAGTCCCACGGGTTCGCCGGTGGCCTCGGTCGAGGTCGATTCGCTCTCGACCGCGGCCGATCTGCTCGATCTGGACAACGGCACTCCGTACTGGGTGCGGGTGCAGTCGCACAACTCGGTCGGCTGGGGTGATCTCAGTCCGGCCTACGGACCGTTGACGCCCGCACCGACGGCGCCGGACGCGCCGACGATCACCAACGTCGCCGTCGGTGACACCGACGCGACGATCTCGTGGACCCCGGCCGCCAACGACGGTGGATCTGCGGTGACCGAGTGGCGGGTGTGGGCTACTGGCGGGAGCACGACGCTGGGCCCGTTCACGTTCGGCTCGAGCGCCACGAGCGGCCTCGTCACCGGTCTCACCAACGGGACCGAGTACCGGTTCACAGTTGCCGGTGTGAACTCGATGGGCGAGGGGATCCACGCGGAGCCGTCACTGCCCTACGTTCCGTACGGCATCCCCGGGAAGGCCCTCATCACCGGCGTCAACACGAATGCCGATGGCTCGATCGAGATCGCCTGGCAGTCGCCGGAGGACGCGACACCGCCCACGCTCCCGGCGAACTCGTCGGTGGCGAACGGTGGCCGACCGATCCTCGGCTACCGGGTCCGCATCGCCTCCGGCGGGTCGGGCGGCCCGTGGCCGTCGTCGTCGACGTCTGATCTGCTGCCGGCGAACAGCACCAGCTTCACCACGCCGACCCTGACGTTGGGGACGACGTACACGTTCATCGTGGAGACCTGGAACGCTCGCGGACACTCCGACTCCGACGCGTCCGGCCCGGCTCTGTCGGCGACGCCGCCCAACGTCCCGGGTTCGATCACGGCCACGGCATCCGGTCTCGGAACGATCGTGGTGACCTGGACGGCCCCGAGCGCGAACGGATCACCGATCACCGGGTACGCGATCCGCGCGACGGGTCCGACCACGCCGACCCCGCAGACCCCCGGGGCCGGCACGCTGACGGCGACGTTCACCGGGTTGTCGTCCGGGCAGACGTACACCTTCTACGTGCGGGCAATCAACGCCATCGGGAACGGTCCGGAAGGTTCGAGGACCGGTGTGCCGGTCGGTGCTCCGTCGGCCCCGATCAACGTGGACTTCAGACGCCAGACCGGCAACAACTACCCGTTCGCATACAGCGCGTCGTGGGGACGGCCACTCAACACGGGTGGGGCATGCATCCGCGAGTACCGCGTCGAGTACTCGATCGACGGTTCGCACCCTGTGTCGCCGTCGGTCTCGACGACCGGAACACCGAACGCCCTGTGCGGCGGTGAGCCTGCGCTGTCGACGTCCATCACTGGCCTCACGGCGGGTGTCTCGACTCGGTACTTCCGGGTCGTTGCGATCAACACGGCCGATCAGGTAGGTGCATCTGCCTGGCAGTCATTCCAGCCGCGGGCCACATGCACCGTGCCAGCGGTTGAAGACACCTATATCGACGAGTACAACGGACTTTTCGGGATTGGTGGTCGGCGCGGCAATTCGTATGGTGGCGCGACCACCCTGACCGTCTCAAAAAACGGGTCGCGAGCGCTCTTCCGGTTCGATCCTCGACCCTCCAGCGGCTCCGTTTGCGAGGACATCGGGACTCGGCTCCCATCCGCAGCAGGAGTCGAGTCTGGAGCCGTTTCCGTCTACTTCATCGAAGATGATTCGATCTTCTCGACACGGACGATCGAGCTCTGGCGGTCGGGGAAGGCGTGGACCGGTGGCACCAGTTACAACGCATATCAGAGTCTTTCAGGAACCGGTGAGTACAATCAGTCGGATTCCATCCCGATGTCATCGTCGAATCGCCGTTACAGCTGGGGTGTGATCCTGGCGGATCTCATGGATCAGATCAACGGAACAGGACGCAACGGCTGGCTGTTGAAGGATGCTGGTAACTACGATCCCGGCAATCCGTTCTCGACGTTCCGGTCCACGGAGTCAAGCGATAAGCCGTATCTCGTGATCACCTTCTACTAGTCGTGAAGTTGAGCCGGACCATCACCCCATTGATCCTGGGCGCGGTGCTCATGCTGTCAGTCGCGGGCTGCACGGGGGATGACCGATCCGATGCGGACGGCACGACGGCGGCGAAGTCGACTGAGGCCGAAGGTTGCTCACTCCTGAGCTCCGGTGAGATCGCGAAGGTGCTCGGAAAGTCGTACACGAGCGACCCCGACGCGTCGTCGAAGGCCGGATGCCTGCTTCGCAGCGAGGACGGGACGGGCTTCGTGTCCTACTCGACGTCTGATGTCGCCGATGAATTTTCCTTCGAGGGGCTCGTCGAGGGTGACGATGCGATCGAGGTCGACGGCGTGGGAGACCAGGCGCTTCTCTGGTTCGACGGCGATCCGCTCGTCGCGACTCTCGTGACGCGCCGGGGTGGCGCGGCGGTGACGGTCCGCTTGTCCGGCGTCGGTCCCACATCGGCGTCGGCGACGACCTCCACCCAGGTGGACGGGGCGACAGCGACGACCGGCACCAGCACGACCACGACCGGGGTCGAGGGCGTGGATGACGCGCTGCGTTCCGAGTTGCGGAAGCGGATCGTGGCGCTCGCGAACGTAGCGGTCGTACGGTTGGACGATCGCCCTTTCAGCGCCGAAGCAGTGGACACCGCTGCCGCGGCTGCCGCATGTGGAGCTGCCGACACTGACGTCGTGGCCAAGGTCCTCGAAGTCCCAGCCTCAAGCGTGACCATTCGGACGCTCGGGGCGTCGTCATGTGAGGTGGGGACGGAGGAGGGCACCAACGCGATCATCGAGCTTGTCTCGGGCGCCGGCACGAAGGCCGATCTGGCGGGGCTCGGACGGTCATCCGAGGTCGATGGCACGACCTACGCCTGGGAGCCAAAGCCCGTCGAAGGGGTCGGCGATGCTGCGGTGTGGTTGCTCGACCCTGTCAGTAAGGCCACAGGAGAGCTCTATGCGCTCTGGGGAAATGGCGTGGTGCACATCTCGATGACCGCTCCGACGCCGGACGTGGATCTCCGCGGCTACGCCGTGGCTCTTGCGCTTGCCGTCGGGCCGGGCCTGACGAACTGACGACGTAGCGGGGCTCTGCCCCGCCAACACGTCGCTCGCGTGTCGGCGACGAGCTCGACTGCAAGATGGGCCTTTTGGCCCCTTCCCATGAATGGTCGCACGCCGTAGGTTCATCCAGGGGGGAAGGCCCGATGCCCGGGCCCGATTCGGGAAACTCTTCCTGCCCCCTGGTCAACAACAACATCTCCCAGGGGGGAAACAGTGCTCAAGCACCTCAAGTCCCAGGACGACTTCTCCGAGAAGAGCCTCGGCGCCAAGGGCTTCACGCTCATCGAGCTTCTCGTCGTCATCGTGATCCTCGGCATCCTCGCCGCCGTCGTCGTGTTCGCCGTGTCGGGCATCAACGACCGTGGTCAGGAGAGCGCCTGCGTCACCGAGGCCCGCACCGTGCGCACCGCGCAGGAGGCCTACTACGCCGAGAACGGCACCTACGCCGTCGCCGGCGCCGGGCTCGTCCCCGGCTTCCTGTCGAAGACCCCGACGCTGGTCACCGACACCTCGACCGCCGGTGCCATCGCCCTGGCCTGGGCCGGCGACTGCGTCGGCACCGCCAGCACCCCGTAGTCGTTCGGGTTCAGTGCTTCGCCGGGGACGGAACGCTGCGGCGTTCCGTCCCCGGTGTGCTTTTTGCTTCATGGGTCGGGGATTCCGACTCGGGTCGACGTGGGAGGGCAGAGACCGAAGATGAGCGATCAAGAACATGATCATTGGCGCCGGCCTGATCAGAATGGCTTCACGTTGATCGAGCTCCTGGTGGTGGTGGCGATCCTCGGCGTGCTCGCCGCGGTGGTCGTCGTGTCGACCGGAGGCATCACCAACCGGGGCCAGGACAGCGCGTGCGAGATCGAGGCCCGGACGGTCCGAGGCGCTCAGGAGGCGCGGTTCGCGCAGCGTCGGTCGTTCACCGACGACCTCGACGAGTTGCGCACCGACGGGTACTTGTCGAACGTGCCCACCTTGGTGACTGCCACCGGGTCGGGTGGTAACACGCTCCAGCTGCAGTGGGCAGGGCGGTGCGTGGGTGTCGCGGGCCTGGGCGACCCGTAGGGAGCCCCACCGAACGCGGCTGGGCGTTCCGGCCCGACGTGGCGTCGCGATGGAACAAGCAGCCCACGAGCAACTACGATCACGCGGTCGCGAGCGGTCTGCGTGACCGAACCGGGGGGGAGAGCCCGTGAAGCAGGGATCGGCACGCCGCAAGGTGTCGCATCGAGGTCATCGTCGACCGATCGTCCAAGCGGGGCAGGAGGGTTCGTCGCTGATCATCGCCCTGGCCTGCCTGATGGTCATGGCGGTGATCCTCTCGTCGCTCGTGTCCTATGCCGCGGCGAACCAGAAGTCCACCGTGGCCTATCGCACGCAGCGCGACGAGCGCTACGCCGGCGATGCGGCGATCAAATCGGCGATCAACTGGGCGCAGACAAACGCGCTCGTCGGCCGGGACCCAGAGTTGAACCTGAACGATCCTGCATGCGTCTACGACGTTCCGACCGAGGTGGGGATCGTGACGGCGACCTGTGCAGCCGACGCCGGATCCGGGTCGGGCAAACCCAACGACGCTGGGCAGGTCCCACCTGAGGCGCTCCTACTCCTGGGCACGCGCAAGACGAGCAGCAACACGACGGGTGCGAATGCCGGCGACGAGCCGGGGCCGTACAACGTGCCCGACTGTGCGGGGTGGTGGGACACCGTCACCGGCTGGTTCGCGACGGGAACCAACCCCAACTTGACCGGTCCTGGCGAGTGGTCCGCCCTGTTCCAGAAGCGTCGTGGGCTGGGCTTCGCCGCCGCGACGTGTGACACCGAACGGACTCGGACCAACAGCAACTTCACGATCAACGGTGACGTCGTCTCGGCCGGTCGCATCCAGGTCCAGAGCAGTGGCATGGTCGTCCAGTCGGCCGGCGGCACCATCTACGCCCGCAGTGGCTGCAACTTCACTCCATGCAGCACGACGATTCCGACTCGCTCCTATGCAGCAAGCGATCCTCTCGCGTATCTAAACGGGACCTCGCGTGACACCGATCCGGCACGTTCCAACCCGTCCGCGGCCAACGCGATCGGCGACATCAGATCGCAGTGGCTCCCAGTCGGGTTCGGTGCCGATGGATCAGTCACAGGCACGTTCCCCGAGCGTACGCGCGCGTATCTTTGGGCCGCAGACGGCAGCTTGACTCCGGCTAGTGCGTCGGGCGGCTGCACGAGTTCTACCGCCACGGTCATTTTTCTTCCCGGCTGGTACAAGACTGCCGACGTCCTGAATAAGTACACCGCCGCACCGAGCTGTAGCGATGTCACGTTCTGGTTCGCTCCGGATCCGGGTGCCGACGGACGCCTGCTCACCGATGATGATCAGACAGGCGCCTTCTACTTCGATTTCAGCGGCGGTGGTAATGCTCAGGCATGCAGCGGCATGGGGGCGAGCGCTGTCAGGTGGTGCATCGGAAACTCGACGAGCCAGAACGCTCGCGTGGTGGCAGGCACGCCGGACGGGTGGTCACCGATCGGGTCGGTGGTCGGAGCGCCTTCGGGCTCGACCGACACCCGCACGCGGGTCCGGGTCGCGATCGGGACGGCGCAGACCATCGACGAGGACCTTTCGCAGTCCTGGAGCTCGTCGGCCAACGCAGGGACCATCGACGGCAACGCCGCGGTCTACACGGCAAACGTCTGCATCCCGTTCACCTCGATCTGCTTCTCGTCCGATCGGGCGATCCGCATGCGGGACTTCACCCCCGACGTGACGGCGCCGCCCATCGACGAGGTCGCTGCCGGGTCGCTCCCTGCCGCCCCCAACGGTCGGCTCTACCTGCGTGTGGATTACGGTGTCACCAACCCCAACGCCGCGAACGCCGCGCAGGTCGAGGTGAACGCGGTGTCGCCCGAGTCCGGGCCGGCGTCGTGCGGAACCTACGACCTCTTCACCACGAGGAGCGACGCGGACTACGCCACGGGGCTTCACACCTACGAGTTCACCGATGCCCAGGCCCAGCAGCTCGCTGATCGGTGCGGCAAGGTTGACTTGATCAACGGACTCGAGGTCACGCTCAAGGTCACGGGGAACCCGTTCAACCAGCCGGCCACGCGGATCTACCTCGATGGCGTCAGCTTCCGGTACGACGCCATCCAGGGCGCCAACTTCCCGAACCCGACGGGTGCGGGGTCCACGGCATCCGAGCAGGCTGCGGCCAAGAGCGACTGCGACCCCCGCAAGCCCGGCGCCCAGTTCGTGTTCGGTGGAGAATCGAACGCGTACATCGGTGATGGGTCGATAGAGATCTGTGCCGGTCCCTACCCGGACGACCCGGAGAACCACCAGTCGATCGGGGTCTGGGCCGTCCCTGCGGTCGCTTCCGTCAAGGGTGCCTCAGTGTCCGCGGTTGGTGGCACCTCTGAGTGCTTCCTTGGTCTTTGCACCTGGTGGAGTACTCCGACTGGTCAGGAGAATGCTCTCGCTATCGACAACCGGTCGATGACCTTCCACTACGGCACGGACATTTCGGCCTCGGCGATCAACGCATGGGCTGACATACGCATGGGGGGCTACACCCCTCCCGCCGGTTACAAGGTGACTCGCATTGACGCTCGGGTCTCGTACAACCCGAAGAACCAGGGATGTACCTTCTTGTGGCAGTGCACCACTGGCGCTCCTCCACAGGTCAAACCGCCCAACTGCCCCGGCACCATCGACCTCCCCCGGAACCCGGACCTGGGCAACCTTCAAGTAGCGAACCTAGCGGCTCTCAACCTCTACACCGAGGGCGGAGCCAACTGTTTGACCCCTGCTCAACTGGCGTCGGGTGCGACCGTTCGGTACTACGCTCGAGCCAACGGCGGCCTTGGCTCGTCGTACACAGACACCCTCGACGGGATCGAGCTGGACGTCACGATCGCGCCGACCGATACGAGCAAGGCGTGGTTGCGGCCGCAGTCGGGCTGCATCACCGCTCATCCCAACTACAACGGTGGAACCGGGAACCCCGATTGTGCGGTCATCCGGGCCGACACCAGTGACTTCAGCGACGACTGGACGCCGTTCTGGGCCGACAAGGAAGGCCAGTCGCGCGGACGACTGAGCGTCAAGGGAACGATCTACGCGCCCACCGCTGCGATCGAGGTCGACGACACCGACGACGCCTACCCGCTCGCGACCCGCGGGGCCATCCTCCGTCACCTCCGTGTCAGCGGGTGGGGCTTCCGTCCGAACTACTCGGGCGAAGCCATCAGCAACGAGATCAACAAGGATCCGGACCCTCGAGAAGCCACGTTCCTCGCGTGCATCCAGTCCGATGCGCGCCGGGCGCTACCGGCGGCGGATCGTAGCTGTGACGCAGGTGAGGGCGACAAGATCCTCACCCGGTCCCGCGTCAGGTTCGAGGGAACCGGCGCAGACAAGCCGAAGATCGTTTGGTGGTCCGACGACCGGTAGGTCGAACGGCGCCCGGCGAAACGCGTGATGGCCCGCCCCCAGGGGGCGGGCCATCACGCGTTCGGGTCGTCGGGTCTCAGGCCGGAGCGTCGACGAACACCTGGTCAGCGGCACCGGGTTCGGGGGCACCGCGGATCTCCTTCGGGTGGACCGCCCGCTCGATCGCATCGTCGTAGGTGATGAGGCCGTGGGCCACGAGCACCGAGAGGCTCTGCTCGAGGGTCTGCATGCCGTCCCGCACGCTCTGGCTCATCACGTTGCGGAGCTGGTGGGTCTTGCCCTCACGGATGAGTGCACGGACCGGTTGGGTGGCCAGCAGGATCTCGAACGCCGCCATCATCCCGGTCCCGGTGGCCAGCGGCACCAGGCGCTGGGCCACCACCGCGGCGAGCGACGCCGCGAGCTGCACCCGGATCTGGGCCTGCCGCTCGACCGGGAACACGTCGATGATCCGGTCGAGAGCCGACGACGCGTCGTTGGTGTGCAGGGTCGCGAACACCAGGTGACCGGTCTCGGCGACGGTCAGGGTGGTGGCGATGCTCTCCGGGTCGCGCATCTCGCCCACCAGCACGACGTCGGGGTCCTCGCGGAGGGCCGCCTTGAGGCCGGCGGGGAACGTGGGCACGTCGCTTCCCACCTCGCGCTGGCTGATGATCGAGCGCTTGTGGTGGTGCAGGTACTCCAGCGGGTCCTCCAGTGTGAGGATGTGCCGGGCCTGGTGCTCGTTGATCCGGTCGATCATCGCCGCCTGGGTGGTCGACTTGCCCGAGCCGGTCGGGCCGGTCATCAGGACCAGGCCCTGACGGCGCCGGCACAGGTCGCCGAGGACCGGGGGGAGGAGCAGCTCCTCCATGGTCGGGATCTCGTAGGGGATGGCCCGGAGGGCCATGCCGACCGCGCCCTGCTGGCGGAAGACGTTGCCGCGGAAGCGGGTGACGTCGCCCCAGGAGAACGAGAAGTCGAGCTGGCTGTCCGCCAGGAACATCTCCTGCATCTCGGGCGGCAGCATCGCCGTGGCGAGCGCCTCGATGTCGGACGCGGACAGGATCGGCGAGGTCCGGGCCGGGGTGAGCTCGCCGTCGATCCGCAGCATCGCCGTGGTGCCGGCGGCGATGTGGATGTCGGTCCCCCCCCGGTCCCAGAGCTCACGGATCAGGCCGTCGATGGGCGCTGCGTTCACCTGGGACAGTTGCATCCGGTCAGTGTCACACAACGAGCCAGATGTCGGAAAGGTCCGCGAGGCCCATGTTTTCGGGGGATCGGGGCCGCCCGACCCTGTCGGAGCGGGCAGCCCTCCCGTAACATCTCCCGAGCCCGCGCCGCGGGCGGGACGGGCGGACGGCCCGCCCGGGTCCGAGGGGGAACGTCAGATGTTGAGCAGCCAGGCCCACCGGTTCGGTGACGCACTCGTGGAGCGTCGGGTCATCACCCGGGAGGAGATGGAAGGGGCCCTCGACCGGGCCGCCGCATCGGGCCAGTCGTTCCCCGAGGTCGTGCTCCAGAGCTTCTACGTCCCGCCCTCCGACGTCGCTGCCGCCTGGGCGTCCGTGCACGGCATGAAGTACATCGACTTCACGATCGAGGTCCTCGAGCCCGACGCGGTCGTGACCATCCCCGCGTCGCTCGCCCGAGCGCACCGGGCGGTCCCGGTCACCGCGGAGGGGGGTGAGGTCGTCGTCGCCTTCGAGCACCCCGTCTCGGCCGAGGCCGTCGAGGCCATCGCCGACCACCTCACCGCCAACGGCCACGAGCTGGTGCCCGGCCTGGCCGAGGAGGAGGGCATCACCGCCGCCCTCAACGTCGCCTACCCCGAGGGCATGGGCCGGCTCGGCGACACGACCGTCCAGGCCTCGGAGGCATCGATCGAGATCGGTCGCCTGTTCGACCGCACCATCGAGCTGGGCGGCTCCGACCTCCACCTGGCCGCCGGGCAGCCCCCGTGCATCCGCATCGTCGGCGAGCTCATCCGGATGCCCGACGAGGCGGAGCTGTCGGCCGCCCGCGTCCGCGAGCTCGTCTACTCGATCCTGTCGCAGCGCCAGCAGGAGCGGTTCGAGGAGACGCGCGAGCTCGACACCAGCCACGCCCACGGCACCCGCACCCGCTTCCGGGTCAACGTCTTCGTCCAGCGCAACGCCGTCGGCGCCGCCTTCCGGGTGATCCCCTACGAGGTCGTCCAGTTCGAGCACCTCGGCATGCCCGACATCGTGCGCACCTTCGCCGACTTCCCCCGCGGCCTCGTGCTCGTCACCGGTCCAACGGGCTCCGGCAAATCCACCACCCTGGCGTCGCTCGTCAACATCGTGAACGAGAGCCGCCAGTGCCACATCGTCACGATCGAGGACCCGATCGAGTTCGTGCACCACTCGAAGCGGGCGCTCGTCAACCAGCGCGAGGTCGGCGAGGACACCTCCTCGTTCGGGCAGGCCCTCACCTCGGCCATGCGCCAGGACCCCGACGTCCTGCTCGTGGGCGAGATGCGCGACCTCGAGACCATCTCCACCGCCATCACCGCGGCGGAGACCGGCCACCTCGTGTTCGCCACCCTCCACACCCAGGACGCGGCGCAGACCGTCGACCGCATCATCGACGTCTTCCCCGGTGAGCAGCAGGGCCAGGTGCGCATCCAGCTGGCCAACTCGCTCCAGGCGGTCGTCACCCAGCAGCTCGTCCCGGCCATCGACGGTCGCAGTCGGGCGGTGGCATCGGAGATCCTGGTGTCGACCACCGCGGTGCGGGCCCTGATCCGTGACGGCAAGGTCCACCAGATCCACAACGCGATGCTCCAGGGCCGCCGGGCCGGCATGCAGCTCATGAACGAATCGCTGGCCGACCTGGTCAACCGGGGCGTGGTGTCCTTCGAGCAGGCGGTCCGGCGGTCGGGCGCGCCCGACGAACTGGCGCGGGCCTGCGGCCGGGCCCCGGAGCCGGCGTGACCCGGCGCCACGCCGAAGCCGGGTTCACGTGGCTCGAGCTGGTCTTCGTCGTGGTCTGCGTCACCGGGTTGCTCATCGTCGCCGTCGTGTCGGTCAACGGGATCCGCGACGACACCCGCGACGGCAACTGCCGCGACGCGCTGCGTGCCCTCAAGACCGCGGCGGAGCAGTACCACGCGGCGAACGACGCCTATCCCGTCAACAAGGACGTCCTCGTCGACAGCGGCATCGTGTCCGCCGACGATGTCGAGGGGTGGAACGTCGAGTTCGCCGCCGGCGCCGAGGAACCCACCTACGTCGCCACCGGCGACTGCGCATAGGCCTCTTCTGTTCCTCGAGCGGAGTGAGCGCCGGCGAACGCAGTCGAAAGGGTCTCGCTCTGCTCGACGTCTTGTTGCCTTTCGACTCGCTGCGCTCGCTCAAGGAGCGAACTGTTGTGTGTTCCTTGAGCGGAGTGAGCGCCAGCGAACGCAGTCGAAGGGGTCTCGCTCCGCTCGACGTCTTGTTGCCTTTCGACTCGCTCCGCTCGCTCAAGGAACGGGCTGTGAGCGCCAGCGAACGCAGTCGAAGGGGTCTCGCTTCGCTCGACGTCTTGT
>JAHBSO010000006.1 GCA_019639075.1 Actinomycetota bacterium
GGTCGAGGATCGTGGTCGCGTTCGTCTCGTCACCGACGCCGGGTGCGAAGCGGGTGCTGTTGACCGGTTGGTCGGTGGGACGCGGATCGTCCGGTGACTCGTCGCGGTCGGCCAACACCGCATGGCGCCACCGGGTGAGCACCGCACGGGCGGAGCCGACCCGCAGCGGTGCGATGTGGTCCAACAGGGCGGCCTGGTCACGGGCCAGCTCTTCTTGGAGGCCGTGGCCGGCTTTGAGCATCGCCTTGACCTTGGCGGTGCCGATCACTCCGGATCGCCACGCCGCCGCGATCGTGTCGAAGTGTTCGAGCGAGCCGTGCAGGCCCAGCAGGGTGTGGGCCCGGGGGCGGTCGGTCTCCGTGCGGGCACACAGCCAGGTCGCCATCGACCGGGCACCGTCGAGCAGGTGGTCGAACCGACCCTCACCGACACCGGCGACCGTCGCCGCGGCGGCCTCGATCCGGTCCAACGCCGAGCACAACGTCACCACCGCCTGCTGGCGCTCACCGACCGTGGAGCCGGCCAGGTCGCCGTCGAGCAGCGGCGCCAACTCGGTGAGCTGCGCGGCCAGGGACGCGAACGTGCCCGAAGGGTCGCTGAACTGGTTCGTCTCGCCTTCGACGTCCGCCGTCATGCCGATCAGTCTACCGAACACATGTTCGATCCAAACAGGAAACTTCGAGAGATCGTCGCCGGGTCGGTCGGGTTTCGACTGCGCTCGCTGGCGCTCGCTCCGCTCAACCAGCGGGGACGGTTTCGACTTCGCTCCGCAAGCTCCGCTCCGCTCAACCAGCGGGGACGGCTTCGACTTCACTCCGCAAGCTCCGCTCCGCTCAACCAGCGGGGACGGCTTCGACTTCGACTCCGCGTCGGTCAGCCCACGAGGTCGGCGAAGCGCTCCCGGAGCTCGGCCTCGTCGAGCCCGAAGTCGGCGGCGGTGTAGCGGTGGGTGCCGTGGGCGTGCCGGGGGTTCGCCTCGTCGTAGGCGGCGACGAACTCGGCGAGGTCGTCCGGGGGCTCGATGTCGGCGGCCCGGTACACGGTGCTGATCGCCGCCCCCGGGTCGGCGACCAGCTCCCGGTAGTCGAGGTCGACGACGGTGACCGCGGACGCCGACGGTCCCGAGCGGAACGATCGGGCGCGGCGGAGCCACCGCTCGGTCTGGTCGGCCTGGAAGCGGCCGACGTCGGCGGCGTCGACGTCGTCGCTGAAGGTCGACCGGAACACCGCGAAGAGGCTCGCGCCGGATGCGATGGTCTCCACGATGTCGCGGTGGAGCACCACGACGACCGCACCCGGGAACGCGGTCGCCAGGGCGTCGAGCTCGGCCAGGTGGGGCGGGGCCTTGAGCACCCACCGGCGCCCGTCGGCGAGATCGAGCGCCTCGATGGCCGAGCGGTAGTTCCGGTAGGTGGGGCGCAGGTCCTCGCCCGCGAGCCAGTCGGCGTACGAGTCGAGCCGGGTCGTGGAGGTGAACGCCCAGTTGCGGAGGTCCGTGCCCATGGCGATGCCGCACTCCTCGGGCAACCGCCCGCCCGAGTCGTGGATGGCGCGCAGCTCCGGGTTGAGTGCGTGCAGCGTCCCTTGCGAGACGACGCTGGCGTCGATGAACCGCTCGCGTTCGTCGTCGTGCATGAGGGCGACCCGCCACGGTGCGGCGAGCTCGGCGGGCAGCGGCGCCCGGAGCCGTGGATCGGTGGCGAGGAGGCGGAACAGGAACGTCGTGCCCGTGCGCCACCCGCCGGTGATGAAGATCGGCGGTGCGATCGGTGTGCGGGCCTCCGTCGGGTGCTCCTCCCGGAAGCGCGACATCGCCGCGCCGGCGCGCAACCGGCCGATCGCCGTCCGGGCCGCGTGCAGCGTCCCCATCGCGTTGAGGCGTCCGTCCTGGACCGCCGAACCGAGGTAGTGCTCCGAGCCCGATCGCCAACCGCTGTCGAAGCGGTCCTCGTCGCCGTCCGATCGGGCGGCGACGCCGGCGATGTGGTCGACGTCGAGTCGGTAGCGCTCCGGCCGTGTCCGGAGATCCTCCTCCGCGGCGGCGAGGGCGGCCAGCGCCGCGTCGGTGCGTGGTGCGGGGCGCCACATGCTCAGCCCCAGGCGTCGGCGACGGCGCAACGGCGGACCGTCGGGAGCTCCGGCTCGCTGGCCGGCTGGAGGAACCGGAACACGAACAGGCCGAAGGACCGACCCTCGGTGTCGAGCCAGTCGCCATGCGTGCGGACCCCGTCCGCGGCCGGTCCCGTGGCGGAGACGACGAACCGGTAGCGGCCGTCGACGACGCGGGCCGTGCCGTCGGTGTACGACACCGACCGGGACCGGTGGTCGAGCGAGTTGAGGAACCGGCTGTAGAGCAGCACGTTCCAGTAGCGGCTCGGTGGCGCCGTGCCCTCGATCACCAGGGCCTCGCCCTCGTCGAGGCTCCACGACCCGCGCAGGTAGTGGATCCCGGGCTCGGTGAACGCAGCTCCGGCCGCCATCTCGGACCAGTGCCGCACCTCGTTCGGTGCCTCGACGTCGTCCGCGATCGCCGTCGTCCACGCCGAGGGGAACGAGGCGACCACCGACCCGAGTCGGGTGAGGCGCCGCCCGAACCGGTCGGGGTCGATCACCGGGGTGGGCCGTGGATCGCCGAGCGGCTCGATCCGGCACCGACCGAGGGCGTCGTCCGCCGTGCCCTGGTGGAACTGGCGGACCCACACCGCCGATGCCCCGTCCGGCATCCGGAGCCAGTCGCTCCCGTCCCCGGGCTCGTCCGGTGCGATGGTGATCGCGAACGAGCCGTCGTCGATGGTGATCTCGTCGCTGTCGATGCGCGCCCCCGCCGTGGCACCGAACCCACCCGTCGACGAGTAGACGGTGACGGACTGGTAGACGGCGTCACCGATCGAACCCGTGATGCGGTACGAGCGGTCGTCGCGGATGTCGGCCACCCAGTACCGGAAGGCCGGGTTGTCCATGAACATCTTCTCGCGCCACCCGTTGAAGGGGACGAGCTCCGGGCGGGCCCGGTCGACCTCGAAGTGACCGAGCTGGTTGTTCAGCCCCCGCAGCAGCGCTCGGAACGCATCAGCGCGCTCGACGGGATCGAGCTCGGCGGTGTCGGCCGCGAGGCGGTCGCCCGCATCTCGGAGCTTCTCGACGAACTCGTTTCACGCCCCGTGTGCGTCCATCGCGGCGAACGGTAGCCCGACCGCTCCGGCGCCGGGTCGGGCGCTTCAGCGACGCGAGGTCGTCGGGACGGGGCAGGCCCCCTTCAGCCGGTCGGCCCGGCGGATGAGGCCGAGGCCGTACCCCGTCCCGACGACCCAGGCGACGCTGATCACACTTCCGGCCACCCAGGTGTGCTCGCGCAGGACGACGCCGAACGAGGTGCCGGCGAGCACCGAGGCGAGGACGGCGAGGGTGAGCGGGAGGTGGCACGGACACAGGAGGAACGACCACAGGAGCCAGGCCCGACCGCGCCGCTCCGATGCCGCGGCCTCGGGCAACGTGATGACGTCCTCGGCGGGCATCGTCATGGTCGGGTTCCTCTCCGTCGTTCGACGGGTGGCGGTCTCGTCCATACCCGGGAGGGTATCAACCGAACGTCTCGGGCGGGGCGCGGGCCGTCGCGGGCTCGTAGCGTGCGGGTCGATCGACAAGGACGTGGACCCGTGACCGACACCCTCCGAAGCCGCCGACTCGCCGTGCTCGAGGAGCACTTCCGCTCCGAGGTGGACCACGACTGGGACGCCTGCCTGGCGACGTTCCGCGACGTGCCCCGCTACGAGATCGTCGCCACCGGCCAGGTCCACGAGGGTGCGGACGAGGTGGTCGCCTACCACCGGGCCCAGCGCACCGCGTTCCCCGACCAGCGCCACGAGAACGTGCGGATGCACGTCGCCGACGACGACACGATCGTCTCGGAGTTCGACCTCCTCGGCACCAACACCGGCGAGTTCCTCGGCATGGCGCCCACCGGACGATCGTTCCGGGTGGCGGTGATCGCGGTGTTCACCTTCGACGGCGACCGGATCACCAACGAGCGCGTCTACCTCGACGGGGCCAGCCTCCTGCGCCAGATCGGCCACGAGGACCTGTTGCCCCTCGCCGGCACCGAGCGGTTCGGCGCCGCCGAGATGCGCTGACACGGCGTCATCGCCGACCGACTGGCCGGGAACCCGAGGATGTGCTCTGGTTTGGGGGACGAGGAGGGGAAGCATGGGTGCACTCAGTCGGAGGACGTTCGTGGCGGGGTCGGTCGGGGTGGCCGGATCGCTGGCGCTCGGCGCGTGCGACCCGCGCCGTGGGCCGTGGGGGTGGATCGGTGGGACCGACCTCCGACCGCGCCGGTTGCTCGGGGCGCTCGCATCGCCGGGCAGCCGCGGCCTGGTCGACGAGGGGCTCTACCAGCAGCGCGTGGCGAACTACCTCGGCCTCGCCACCTCGGGGCTCAACCCCGGCAGCCCCACCGGCATCGCCGCCCACCTGATCCGCGCCGAGCGGGATCCGAGCTACACGTGGGACATCGAGCGGGTGACCGTCGACGGGCTGGGTGGGGTCTGGAACCAGATCGACACCTGGCAGGACACCCGCGACTTCAACCTCATGTACCTGCACTGGGTGCTCGCCTACGGCCGGGGTCCGACCCCGATGACGACGCTCGACTCCAGCGTCATCGCCGCGATCAAGGCCCGGATGCTGGCCAACCGCTACCGCTACGACGACCCCAAGCCGGCGGGCCGGGTCGACAACCAGTGGTTCTGGTCCGAGAACCACGTGATCATCTGCCTCGTCAACGAGTACCTGGCCGGCCAGCGGTTCCCCGACGACGTCTTCGAGATCACCGGGCTCACCGGCCGCGAGCACATGGGCCGGTCCCGGCAGCGGATCCTCGACTGGGTCCACGAGCGGGCGAGGTTCGGGTTCTTCGAGTGGCACAGCAACGTCTACATGCTGAAGAACCTGTCGCCGCTGCTGACCCTGGCCGAGCTGGCCGACGACCGGGAGCTCGTCCGGGCTGCCGGTATGGCGCTCGACCTCGTCCTGCTCGACATCGCTGCGCACCTCCAGAACGGCTGCTACGCGGCGCCCCGCGGTCGAACGTACAAGAAGGACAAGATGACCGCGCTGGACGAGGACACGTTCAGCAGCGCCAAGTTCCTCTTCGACGACACGACCTACCCGTACCAGTCGAACACCGACAACGGGGCCACCTACCTGTGTGCGGCCAAGCGCTACCGGCCGCCGCAGGCGATCCTCGACATGGCGACCGCGCCGTCGCCCGGGGTGACCCGGGAGCGCCACGGGATCTTCGTCGATGCCGCGGCGCCGGTCACCCCCGATCCGGTGGCGCCGTTCGGCTACGACTTCGCCGATCCCGACAACCTGACCTTCTGGTGGTCGATGGGCGCCCTCGGCATGTGGCAGGTCGCCGGCATCAGCCTGTCCGAGGCCGAGGCGCACGACCTGTACAGCGCGCCGATCCTCGCCGAGGTGAAGCTGCTCGCGGACCTCAACGGCCGCGACCCCGACCGGGTCCGGGCGTGGGAGCAGAAGAACGAGGCCATCGTGAACTTCGGCTTCCTCAGCGAGGCCAACACCTACGCCTGGCGGGGCGACTCGATCGCGCTCGCGTCGGTGGTCGACCACCGGTTCGGCAAGATGCGCGACCAGGTCCACGCGTGGGTCGCGCAGATCGATGCCGAGGCGCTGGTGTTCACGACGCACCCGGTGACCGAGCCGGCGAGGTCCACCGACTGGGGCAACGACGGGAAGCCGGGCTACTGGACCGGCGAGGCGTCGATGCCCCGGTCGGCGCAGTTCGAGCGGACCGGCATCCACATCTACCAACCGGCCTGGGACGCCAACACCGACGCGCTCCTCTGGGCGGTGTTCGGCTACCGGGACTACACCCACGCCTACGTGCCCCAGGACCGCTTCGACGAGGTCGTGCAGTCCGGGCACTGGACGTTCGCCCGCAAGGGCTCCGGCTTCGTCGCGCTGTGGTCGTGGCGCCAGCCCGAATGGCGGATCTACGACCCGGCCGTGAACGCGACGAACGGCATGACGAAGCCGTTCGACCTCGTGGCCCCCGGTGGCCCCGACAACGTGTGGATCGTCGAGGTCGGCGAGGGTCCCGCGGCGGGCTTCGCCGCCTGGCAGGCCTCGATCCTGGCCGACGAACCCGACGTGGTGCGCGACGCCGACGGCTTCACCGTCGGGTGGACGTCCCCGTCCGCCGGTGCGCTCGGCTTCGGGTCGACCGCGCCGTTCACCGTCGGCGGCCAGGTCCAGCAGCTCTCGGACTTCCCCCGCCACGAGTCGAAGTTCGGCACCGTCGACCGCCTGGCCACGCGGTACCGCCTCGGCGACCGCAACGCCCGCCTCGACCTCGACTTCGACCACGGCCAGCGCCGGGTCTGGAGCCGCTAGAGCCGGACGGTCTGCTGCGTGTGGGCCGCGGTCATCGCCGCGTAGGCGATCCGGTGGCCCTCCAGGCTCGACCGCGCCGACGCGGAGGGCTGGGTCCCGGACCCGATCGCCCGGAGGAAGTCCCGTAACAGCGGGGCCTCGCCGCCGCCGTGGCCGTCGTAGGCGGTCGGCACCTTCAGGTCGCGCACCCGGCCGGTGCGGTGGTCGGCGACCTTCAGCCACCCGTCGAGCGCGTGCAGCTCGCCCCACGCCGAGCCGTGCGTGCCGCTGACCCGCACCGTCCGCATCGACCGGTGCGAGCACGATTGGAGGGTGAAGTTGGCGAGCACCCCGTTGGCGAAGGTGATCGACACGGTCTGCGCGGAGGGCTGGTCGTTGTCGGCGACCCGGTAGGCGCACTCGCCCCACCGGGTCGTGCGGAGCGCGTGATCGAGGCCCTCGGGCGTGTGGTCGTCGGTGACCGCGGCGACCGGCCACCGCCACCACTCGAGGCGCTGCTTCGCCGCCGACGGGACCCGGTCGGAGGCGAGCAGCTTGGGTCGCACCGCGCGCAGCGCCTTCGCCGCCGACCCCAGCCCGATCGGACGCTCGGCCATGGCCAGGTCCGACAGCAGCGGCGTGAGGTCCCGGTAGGTGGCGACCGCGTCGTAGGGGCAGGTCGCGGCGTGGGGGCAGCCGTCGATGCAGTGCTGCGGCGCGCCCTCGGGTGCGTTGCGTTCGGTGAGCTCGGTGGGGCGGAGGTGCGACGACACCGTCTCGGCCCGGGCGTCGGCGAGCCAGGCCAGCAGGTCGAGGTCGTGGCACGACTTCTGGAGCAGCCAGGGCACGGTGCTGCGCCGGGTGTGGCCCCGGACGTAGGAGTGGGCGTAGTGCCAGAACGCGACGTTCTCGGCGAGCTGGATCGAGACGAGGTCGCCCAGCTCACCCGACCGCACCACGTCGTCCAGCGCCGAGAAGAGGTTGGAGTAGCGGTACACCTGGCAGACGCCGACGACGAGGCCGCTGGACTCGGCCGCCTCGACGATGCGCACGGCGTCGGCCTCGTCGAGGGCCATCGGCTTCTCGAGCAGCACGTGGTAGCCGGCCTCCAGCGCGAGGAGCGTGGGCTCGACGTGGTGCGCGTCGCCGGTGGCGACGATCGCGTAGTCGGCCATCCGTGGCTGCGCGAACAAGTCGTCCCAGCCGGCGAAGCACTGGTCGGTCCGGAGCGAGTACCGGTCGGCGAACCGGTCCCGCCGTCCCTCGTCCGGATCGGCGACCCCCACGATGCGTCCGAGGTCGGGCTCGTCGAGCAGGAGCGTGGCGTAGGCGTCGTAGCCCCGGTCACCCGCCCCGATCACCACACCCGTCGACGACATCGCCCCATGATGCACCGCGGGTTCGTCAGTGCGACGAAGATGCCGCGGGGCGTGCGGCGTCGAGCCGGTGGAGGAGGTCGACGAGCCAGCGCGTCGCCGGGCTCGGGTCGCGTCGGTGCACGGCCATGACCTCGATGCGATCGGTGGGCATCGGGAGGTCGTGCGCGACCACGCCGAACGACGGGCCGAGCGTCGTCACCAGCCGCCGCGGCGCGATCGCCACGACGTCGGACCCGGCCACGATCGCCAGCGCCGTGGTGAAGCGGGGCACCGAGGCGACCACCCGCACCGGACGGGACCGGCGGCCGGCCGACTCGATGTCGAGCGTGCGGAAGTCCCCGGTGACCGACACGACGACGTGGTCGAGGGCGCGGTGGGCGTCGAGGGTGAGGCGTTCGGCGGCGGCAGGATGTCCGGCCCGGATCGCGAGGCAGTAGGTGTCCTCGAACAGGAGCTCGGCGGTGACGTCGCGTGGGAGTCGGGCCCCGAACCGCCCGAGCACGACGTCGGCCTCGTGGCGGCGGAGCGCCTCGATCGCGTCGTCGCCGAGGCGCTGGTCGACCGACGTCCGACAACCCGGGGCGTGGGTCGCCATCCGGTCGACGAGCTCCGGGAGCAGGATCGTCGTCACGTGGTCGGGTGCGCAGATCCGGAAGGTGTGCCGGCCGGTGGCGGGGTCGAAGTCGTCGTCGATGCCCAGCACGGCCGACATCGACGCCAGGAGCTGGTCGACCCGGGGGCCCAGCTCCAGCGCCCTGGGCGTCGGTTCGAGGCCGTGCGGTCGACGGACGAAGAGCGGGTCGTCGAGGAGGTTCCGCAGGCGTCCGAGCGCGTGGCTGACCGCCGACTGGCTCATCCCGAGGTGCTCGGCGGCCACCGTGGTCCGACGGTGGCGGAGCAGCTCGCGCAGCACGAGCAGCAGGCCGCCGTCGAGCCGTCTGATCTTCTCGTCATCGATATCGCTCATGCACCGGTTTCGCTTCCATCGGTAGCGATGCCACCGTACGTTCCCGTCGTGAAGGTGATCGAGATCGCCGACTACGGGTCGGCCGACAACCTGGTGGTCGCCGAGCGCGAGGTCCCGCAGCCCTCACCGGGCGAGGTGCGGGTCCGGGTGGCGTTCGGCGGGTTGCGCTGGGGCGACATCATGCAGCGCAACGGCTTCCCGACCCGGGCCCGGCCGACGCCGTTCGTGGCCGGGCAGGAGGCGTCGGGGATCGTCGACCAGGTCGGGGACGACGTCACCGGGGTCGCGGTCGGCGACCGGGTGGTCGTCCTGACCTTCGGCGGCGCGTGGGCCGAGTACGTGGTCGTCCCCGAGGCACAGGTGCTGCCGGTCCCCGACGGTGTCGGCCTGGACGTGGTGCTCGCCTACCCGGTCAACCTGCTCACCGCGTACTACGTGGTCCAGGTGTGGGGCCGCGTCCAGCCCGGCGAACGGGTGCTGCTCCACGCCGCGGCCGGCGGGGTCGGGCTCCTCGCGCTGCAGATCATGAAGCGACGCATCGACGACGTCACCGTGGTCGCGGTCGTCAGCTCGCAGGAGAAGGCCGATCTCGTGCGGGCGAACGGGGCCGACGTCGTCGTCGATCGCACGACGACCGACTACGTCGAGGAGATCGAGCGGACCCTCGGCCCGAAGGCGTCGGGGTTCATGACCGGCGGCGAGCGCGGCGGTGGCGTCGACGTGTCGCTCAACGGCGTGTCGGGTCCCACGCTCACCACCGATCCCCGGGTGATCCGCAAGCGTGGGCGATGGGTGATCTACGGGTGGGCCGCGGGACGGGGTCGCCTCGACACGAGCACGTTCGGCTACGACGGCATCACGGTGATGCCGTTCTCCAGCATCGCCTGGATGGGGACGCCCGAGCACCAGGCCGGCATCGAGTTCGTGCGCGAGTGGCTGGAGTCCGAGGAGCTCGTCGTGCCGACCGTCCTCCCGCTCGAGGAGGTGCGCGAGGCTGAGCGGGCACTGGAGGCCGGAGCCACGATCGGCAAGGTCGTGCTCCGGGTCGCCGACCTCGGACAAGGAGCCTGATCGATGCGCCTGGTCGACCTCACCCGCACGCTCGACGCCACCGACTACGACCGGCTGCCCGATCCCGTGCGGCCGTCGGCGAGCATCATCACGCCGAAGATCGAGCACTATGAACCGGCCGGCAAGGGCGCCGACGTGATGTGCGCCATCTTCGGGTGCGAGCGGCACGACCTGCCCGACGGGGAGGGCTGGGGCGAGGAGCGCATCGCCATGAACTCCCACATCGGCACCCACGTCGACGCGCCACTGCACTACGGCTCCACCTGCGAGGGCGAGCCCGCCCGCACGATCGAGCAGATCGGGCTCGACGAGCTGTTCTGCGACGGCCTGGTGCTCGACGTGCGGGACATGGCGACGCCGGGGGAGGGCATCTCCGTGGAGGCGCTCGACGCGGCGATCGAGGCCAACGGCGGCGAGCTCACCCCGGGGTGCGCGGTGATGATCCGCACCGGCATGGAGGTCTACGGCCTCACGGACCTCGCCAACTACGCCTACCCGGGCATGACCCGCGCCGGCACGCTCCACCTCGCCGAGCTGGGGGCCAAGGTGCTCGGCACCGACGCGATGGGGTGGGACCGGCCCTTCTTCGTCATGCGCCAGGACTTCCAGGAGACCGGCGACCCGGCCACGATCTGGGACGGGCACTTCGCCGGCCGCGACCGCGAGGTGTTCATCGTCCAGCAGCTCACCAACCTCGCAGCGTTGCCGCCCCACGGCTTCCAGGTCGGGTTCTTCCCGATCAAGCTCGCCCACTGCAGCGCGGCCCCGGCCCGCGTGGTGGCCTTCCTCCCGTAGGGCGTCCCGACCGGATCTCCGGAAGAATCCGGAGCAGCGTGTCGATCCGGTCGATCCCGTTCGTCGTGGTGGTGTCGACCGAGCGGTCGACAGGTCGCACGACCGCATCCCCGAGGAGGAAACCCCCATGGCGCAGTACCTGATCTCCGTCTGGCACGACGACGACTACAGCGACGAGATGGACTTCGACGACCCGGATCTGCAGCGGCGGCACGGCCAGGTCCTCGCCCTCAACGAGGAGATGGAGAAGGCCGGGGCCTGGGTCTTCGGCGGCGGTCTCCAGCCGACGTCGTCGGCCACCGTCGTGAAGGCGAGCGGGGGCGACGTGTCGATGACCGACGGCCCCTATGCCGAGACGAAGGAGCAGATGGGCGGCTTCTGGGTGATCGAGGCCCCCGACTTCGACGCGGCGCTCGAATGGGCGGGCAAGGCCGCCGTGGCCTGCGAGGAGACCCTCGAGCTCCGGCCGTTCCAGGGCGAGTGACCGCCTCGGGGAGGTGAGCGACCTCGACGCGGTCTTCCGGCGGGAGTCCGGCCGCTGCCTCGCGACCCTGATCCGCGTCCTCGGCGACGTCGACCTCGCCGAGGACGCGGTGGCCGAGGCGTTCACGATCGCGGCCGAGCGGTGGCCCGTCGACGGTGCGCCGTCGAACCCTGGCGCCTGGATCGTGACGACCGCCCGCAACCGGGCGATCGACCGGATCCGACGGGAGTCCACGCGGACCGAGCGCCACCTCGCGGCCCACCACCTCCGCGGCACCGATGCCATGACCTCCGACGAGTCGCCCGACCGCCGCGACCTCGACGCCTTCGTCGACGTGGTCGCCGACGACCAGCTCCGACTGATGTTCCTGTGCTGCCACCCGGCGATCGCCGTCGACGCCCAGGTGGCGCTCACCCTCCGCCTGCTCGGAGGGCTCGAGACGCCCGAGATCGCTCGGGCGTTCCTGGTGCCCGAGGCGACGATGGCGCAGCGCATCGTGCGGGCGAAGCGCAAGCTGCGCGACAACCACGCCTCCTACCGGGTGCCCCGGGCGGCCGAGCTGCCCGACCGCCTCGACGCGGTGCTGGCCGCCATCTCGTTGACCTTCACCGAGGGTCACACCGCGACGTCGGGTGCGGAGCTGGTGCGGGTCGACCTCTCCGCGGAGGCGATCCGTCTCGGCCGGGTGCTCGTCGACCTCATGCCGGACGAGCCCGAGGCGGTCGGTCTGCTGGCCCTCATGCTGCTGACCGATGCCAGGCGCCCGGCCCGCACGGCGACCGACGGTTCGATGATCCGGCTGTCGGACCAGGACCGCACCCTCTGGGACCGGGCGGTCATCGTCGAGGGCCACGACCTCGTGCGGGCCTGCCTGCGCCGCGACCGACCGGGACCGTTCCAGCTCCAGGCCGCGATCGCCGCCGTGCACGCCGACGCCCCGACCGCCGAGGCGACCGACTGGTCGCAGATCGTCGCGCTCTACGACCAGCTGTCCACCGTCCGGCCCGACGCCGTCGTGGCGCTCAACCGGGCCGTGGCCGTCGCCGAGCTGCAAGGTCCCGCCGCCGGGTTGGTGGCGCTCGACGCGCTCGGCGACGGCCCGGAGGCGGACTCGCTCGACGGGTTCCAGCCCTTCCACGCCACCCGCGCCGACCTCCTGGCCCGGGCGGGTCGAGGTCCCGAGGCCCGCTCCGCCTACGACCGGGCGATCGAGCTCACGACCAACTCCGCCGAGCGGGCCTTCCTCGAGGAGCGCCGAACCGCTACGGCACCCAGGCCGAGATGACGAAGAGGAACGGGTTGATCGTCGGCTGCGTGCCCGGACCGAGGGTGGCCACCGGAGCGCCGTTCAGCCGGTTGCCGCTGAACGCGGTGCCGGTGTGGCCGTGCACCCAGCCGTAGGCCTGCACGCCGGCCGGGCCCTCGACCTGGTTGTCGGTGATCGTGGTGCCGGCGACCGGCTGAGCCAGCACCTGCGTGCGGTGCTTGGTGCCGACGAGGATGCCGCGCGCCGCGGGGTCCTCGGTGTGGATGTCGTTGCCGGTCACGGTCGTGCCGTCGTCCTCGACCCGGATGGCGTTGTCGACGGCCACGAGCGTGTTGCCGGTGATCGTGTTGTCCTTCGCCACGTCGAGGTGCACGGCCTGCAGCGCGCCGGACAGGTAGGTGGGGTCCGAGCAGTCCATGAAGTACTGGTTCTCGGCCATGCGCGACCCGACCCAGATCCCGTTGCGCTCGTCGACGATGTCGTTGTCCTCGATCACGTTGTCGTTCGCGCCGTAGTTCCGCTGCCACCACCCGCTGGGGTCGTCGTGGACGTACTCGCCGCAGTTCTTGTAGAGGAAGATGCCGCCGGCGGAGTTGCCGTGGATGCTGTTGCGCACGATCCGGTTGCCCGACGAGCCGTCGACGGCGATGCCCTCCCGGCCGGTGCGGAGCGTCAGCACCGTGGTGCCGCCGATCGTCTCGGGGTAGCCGGCCGGATCGACGGTGGCATAGCCGTTGTCGTGGATGTCGTTGTCGGCGACGACGGAGTTGCGGGAGCTGGCCTCCAGGTAGATGCCGACGCTGCCGGCACCGGCGATCTCGTTGTGCTGGATGGTCACCCCGGTGACGAACGCGTTGACGAAGATGCCGCTGCCGCGGGAGTTGCTGAGGTGGTTGTTCTCGAGCGTGATGTCGCCGATGTCGTCGAGGTACTCCGAGCCGGGCACGAGGGACTGGAAGCCGTCACGGCTGACCCGGATCGTGTTGGTGAAGCCCTCGATGAAGCAGTTGCGGACGACTACGCCGGTGAGGTCCTGCCCGACGGGGACGTGGACGTGCACGCCCCGGGGTCGGGTGCCGGTGCCGTCGACGATCTTGGCGCCGCGGCAGTCGAGCGTGGTGTTCGACGCGACGATCTCGATCCCGCGGGTGTACGTGCAGGCCGGGTCGAGGTGGGCGTCGGCGTCGATGACGATCAACTGATCGGCGCGCTCGCACCCGACGAGGGTCGACGTCTCCGACGGCGTGCCGACCGGTCCTCCGGCCGGCAGGCGCGGATCGCACGCCGCTGCTGCCACGATCAAGATCCCCACCAGCGCGATCACCCGCGCCCGTCGTGCCCGCGTCGTGCCCATCCGACTTCCCCCCCGGTCGTCCCATCGGGCGCGACGCTACCGGCGCGGCCCTCAGCGCGGCGAGCGGGTGAGGCACCAGACCGGCGGTACGCCGCGGACCTCGATCGTGCGGGTCACCTCGAAGCCGTGGCGCCCGTACCAGGAGAGGTTCGACTCCTTCTGGGTCTCCAGGTAGGCGGGCAGGCCGTCGTCGTCGGCCCGGTCGAGCCCGGGACCGATCAGCCGGCCACCCAGCCCCCGACCCTGCCAGGTGGGGTCGACGGTGAGCAGGCCGAGGTACCAGTGCGGCTCCGCGGGATGGTGCTTCTCGACCTGGGCGAGGAGCCGCATCCCGGCGGCCCGGTGGACGACCCGCAGGGCGCCGAGCGCGCTCCTCGCCGCGATCGCCGCGTCGCGGGCGGTCCCTCGGGGCATCGTGCCCGGAGCGCTCCAGCCGGCGATGCCGACCACGCCGTCGGACGAGTCGGCGACCCAGCAGTCGCCGTGGGCGACCAGATCGTCGACCACGCCGGCCAGGAGGCGGGGGAGGATCCGGTGGGCGTGGAGCCGGTCCCGCGTGAAGTGGTCGAACATCGGGTCGATGGTGAAGGCCCGGGCCGCGGTGGCCGTGGCCACCTTCCGGTCCGAGCGGACGAGCCTCCGCACCGCGGCCCCGTCGGACCCTTCTCCTGACCGCATCGGTCGGAGCGTACGCCAGCCCCCGCGCTCGCTGACAATCCACTTCGAGAATGTGTATCGTCATGTCCGTGAGGCGACACGGATGGGGCGGTGAGCTCCCCGAGAGCGACGACGAGGCCCGCCGCCGGCTCGTCGACGCCGCCCGGGCCATCGTCCGTGCGACCGAGGCCGCGCCGACGGTGGCCGAGGTCGCCGACGCGCTGTCGGTCTCGCGGGCGACCGTCTACCGGTACTTCCCGAGCGCCGAGTCGCTCCTGCTCGCCGCGGTGTCCGACGGGCTGTCGTCGTTCCTCGACGACATCACCGGGCGCCTGTCGGCCATCGACGACGCGGCGGAGGTCGTCGTGGAGGGGATCGCGTTCACGGCCGAGGAGATCGAGCGCCGGGTCGAGGTCGCGCTCGTGCTCGAGAGCGGTCGGGGCGCGGGTCGCAAGGAGATGACCTCGGAGGCGGCGATCGAGCTCGGCCGGGAGATCCTCACGGCCACCGGGGTCGACTGGGCCGCCCACGGCTACCGGTCCGCGGAGGACCTCGACGAGCTCGTGGTCTTCATGTTGCGGAACCTCCAGATGCTGGTCCTCGACCGTTCCGAGCCGTCGCTGGCCGGGCCCGAGGTGCGCGCCTACCTGCGTCGGTGGGTCGGCCCGGCAGTCGATGTCCACCCGTCGACGTCGAGCGACGCCGGCCGTCGAACCCGTCACCGCCCACGATCACGTTCACCCGAGCGAGGAGCCCACCGATGACCACCCAGGCCGACGACGCGATCGACGCGACCGTGCCCGCACCCGTCCGCGAGCTCACGGCGCGGGTCCACGCCGCCGTGCTCGCCGGCCAGGGCCACCTCGAGCCCTCGACGCTGACGATCCCGAACGCCAACTACACCGACCCCGGGATCGCGGCCCGTGAGCTCGAGACCAGCTTCGCCCAGCCGTTGGTGGTCGGCCCGTCGTCGATGGTGAAGGAGCCCGGCGACTACGTGGCCCTGACCCTGGTCGACGTGCCGGTGATCGTCGTGCGGGGCGACGACGGGCGGGCGCGGGTCCTCGTCAACGCCTGCCGCCACCGCGGTGCGCAGGTGGCCGAGGGCGAGGGGTGCGCCCGGCGGTTCACCTGCCCGTACCACGCGTGGTCCTACGACAACGGTGGCGCGCTCGCCGGCATGCCCGGACGCGAAGGCTTCTCGGACCAGGATCAGGCCACGCTCGGGCTGGTGGAGCTGCCCAGCGGGGAGCGCGCCGGCTTCCTGTGGGCGATGCGCGATCCGAACGGCGTCCTCGACCTCGACGCCCACCTGGGTCCGCTGGAGGCCGAGCTCGAGTCCTGGGGCTTCCACTACGACCTGGGCGCCGTGATGGAGCTCGAGCTGGGATCGAACTGGAAGTGCGCGCTGGAGGCGTTCCAGGAGACGTACCACTTCCCGTACGTGCACCGTGACTCGATCGTCGGTCAGGGCACCATCAGCAACATCTCGACCCTCGACCGGTTCGGTCGCCACCACCGCCTCGGGGTCCCGCTGGCGAGCATCGGCACCGACCCCGAGCCGCCACCGGGCGAGCACGTGTCGTGCATCTACTACTTCTACCCGTGCACCGTGCTGGCGACGTCGCCGATCGGTGGTGAGCTCCTGCAGTTCTGGCCGGGCCCGACGCCGGGCTCCAGCAGGGTCAGGCACTCGGTCCTCGCTCGCGAACGGCTCGACGAACCGGGGGTTCGGGAGTTCTACGACGACTACGCCCCGTTGATCCAGGCCGTGGTCCGCGACGAGGACGGGGTCGTGCTCGAGTCGTCGGGCATCGGCCTGGCCACCGGGACCAGCGATGCGATCCTCGGCCGCAACGAGGCCGGCTGCCAGGCCGCCCACCGCCAGATCCTCGCCGACATCGGCCAGGAGATCTGACGTCGGTCCCATCGGTCGGGACCCCTGACGTCGCACCCCGGCGGCCGGCTCGGCGCTGCGGTACAACCGCGGGCAGGAGCATCGTCACGGGAGGACCCACCTTGACCATCGACCTGACCGGGCGTGTCGCCGTCGTCACCGGCGGGGCCGCCGGCATCGGCGCCGCGATGGCGGACGTGCTTGCCGCCGCGGGTACCGCGGTGGCGATCCTCGACATCGCCGGCGACGCCGCGGCGGCCACCGCCGACGCCATCGCCGAACGACACGGGGTGGCCACCACCGCCGTGCGGGTCGACGTCGGCGACGCCGACAGCATCGTGGCGGCCGCCGACCACGTGGCCTCGACCCTCGGCGGCTGCGACGTGCTCTGCGCGAACGTCGGCGTCCAGCAGTTCGGCGCCGTCGACCGGTTGACCGACGACGACTGGCGGTTCGTCCTCGACGTCAACGTGCTGGGCACGATCCGCACGGTGCGGGCGTTCCTGCCGCTGATCCGGCAGCGGGCCGGCTTCCGGCGCATCGTCCTCACCTCCTCGCTCAGCGTGCTGGCGCCCGCGGTGCGGATGGCGGCGTACCAGACCAGCAAGTTCGCGGTGCTCGGCTTCGGCGAGACCCTGCGCTACGAGCTGGCGGACGTGGGCATCGGCGTGAGCGTCATGTTCCCGGGCGGGATGATCACCACTCACCTCCAGTCGAGCGCCGAGTCGAGACCGGCCGAGCTGGGGGAGACCGGGGCGCAGGACGACGACCTCACCGAGATGCTGACCCATCGCCCGAGCGCTGCCGCCGAGGTCGTGGACCCGGCGCACGCCGTCCGCAATCTGCTGGCCGACCTCGAGGCCGACCACCCGTTCATCGTGACCCATGGAGAGATCGGCCACGACTACGCCGAACGCCACGGGTGGATCGTCGACGCCATCGACCGAGGAGGGCGACCATGACCCCCGAACAGCTCTCGGACATCGAGGCCATCAAGCAGCTGAAGGCCCGGTACTTCCGCCTGATGGACACCAAGCAGTGGGACGCGTGGGGCGAGGTGTTCGCCCCCGACGTGCGCATGGAGGTCCCCGAGGCCGACCTCGAGCTCGACGGTCGCGAAGCGGTCGTCGCCACGGTCAGCGCCGCGATCGAGGGCGCCACGACGACCCACCACGGCCACATGCCCGAGATCGAGCTCACCGGTCCGGACACGGCGACGGGCATCTGGGCGATGTTCGACTTCGTCGCATGGCCCCGCGCCGACGACGGCTCCCGGGTCGGGTTGCGGGGCTACGGCCACTACCACGAGACCTACGTGCGGGTCGACGGTCGCTGGCTGATCGCGTCGACCCGCCTCGAACGCCTTCGCGTCGAGGGTCTCTGACGCCCGTCCTCGCTCAGGTGCGGGCGGTGGCGATGGCGTCGATGGCGGCGTCGAGGCGGTCCCCGATCGCGTCGACCGGACCGCCGGCCTGCGCCTCGGCCCGGGCTGCGCCGAGCGTGAGGCCGGCGAGGAGGTCGACCGTGCCGGGCACCTCGGCCTCGGGGATCCCGGCGTCGGCGACCGCGCGGGCGACCACGTCCATCATCGAGCGGTGGAGGGTCGCGACCTCGGTCCGGGTCTCGTCGTCGAGGTGCTGCAGCCCGTCGGTGAGGGGAGCGACCAACTGGTGCTCGGGGCTCGCGGCCCAGGCCAGGTAGGCGCGGGACCAGCGCTTCAGGCGCTCGGGCGCCGGGTCGTCGCCGGCGGTCGCCTCCTCCCACGCGGCGATCGTGCGGGGGACCGTCGCCCGGTACCACTCGACGAGCAGGTGCAGCTTGTCGGGCACGTAGCGGTACAGCGAGTTGCGGGCCAGGCCGACCTCGGCGGCGATGTCGGCCAGCCCGACCTCGGCGTAGCCCCGGGTGGTGAAGAGCTCGACCGCGGCGTCGAGGACCGCGGCGCGCTGCTGCGTGACGTGCTCGGCGATGTTGTCGGCCTTGATCCGGGGCACCGGATCAGCGTCCCACGTCGGCCGCCCCGGCCGCTGCGGACTCATCCCGGAGCCGGCCGTCGACGAGGCGGAGGTGGCGGTCGGCTCGTCGACGGGTGGCGTCGTCGTGCGCGACCACGAGGGTGGCGATGCCCCGGTCGTGGGCGGCCGACGCCAGCAGCTCGGCCACGCTGTCGGCCCGGGCCGGGTCGAGCGATGCGGTGGGCTCGTCGGCGATGAGCACGGCCGGTTCGGCGATGAGGGCGCGGGCCACGCCCACGCGCTGGCGCTCGCCGCCCGACAGCTCGGTGGGGAGCTGGTTCGCCCGATCGGCGAGCCCGAGGTCGTCGAGGAGGGCGAGCGCCCGGGCCCGGGTCGACGAGGGGCGTTCGCCGCGGATGTGCCCGACGAGCTGGAGCTGCTCGACCGCCGTGAGCGACGGGAGCAGGTTGGCCGACTGGTACACGAAGGCGATGTGGTCCCGCCGAAGGGCCGTGCGTCGCCGCTCCGAGAGGTCGGCGGCGTCGTGGCCGGCGACGGTGACCTCGCCGCTGTCGGCGCGGCGGAGCAGGCCGGCGACGGTGAGGAGCGTGGACTTGCCCGAGCCCGACTCGCCGGAGATCGTGACGATCTCACCGGCCTCGACGTCGAGGTCGAGGTGGTCCAGGATCGTGCGGCGGGTCGGACCGTCGGGGAAGGTGACGACGAGGTCGCGGCAGCGGAGCGGGGCGGTGGTCACGGCTCGACCCCCAGCGCGATCGCGGGTTCGATCTGGGTGATGCGGCGGATGGCGAACAGGCTGCCGACCACCCCTGACGCCACGAGCAGCAGGGCGACGGTGGCGACGGCCCGGAGGTCGAGCTCGACGGGTGCATCGCCGCCGCTCAGCAACGCCACGACCCCGATGCCGATGCCCACGCCGACCACCGTGGCCGCGGCGACCAGGATCGTCATCTGCCCGACGCTGTCGCGGGCGATGTAGCCGTTGCTCGCTCCCATCGCCTTGAGGAGGCCGATCTGGCGGGTGCGCTGGACGGTGAGCACGGTGAAGAACGCCCCGACGACCAGCGCGGAGATCACGAGGAGGAAGGCTCGAATGAGGGTCATGGTCGTGGTCTCGGCGCTGTAGCCGGGCGAGCCGGTGTAGGCCTGGGACTTGGTGAGGACGTCCAACCCGACGGTGTCGGCGACCCGGTCGATCGTCCCGGCGTCGCCCCGCAGGGCGATCGCGGAGAACCGACCGTTCGGCTGGTCGCCGTACTGGATCTTCTGCCAGGTCTCGAGCGAGACGAAGGCGATGGGGGCGTGGCCGTAGGTGCCGGCGAAGGTGAAGCCCAGCACCGGGAGCTCGACGTCGGAACCGCCGAGGGTGTACCGGTCGCCGACGGCCACGCCCTCGCTCTCCAGCTCGCTGGCCAGGACGATGCCCGGGGTGCCCGAGAGCGCCTGGCGGGCGTCTTCGCGGGTCACGAGGAAGCTGTCGGCCGCGACCCCGAACAGCGCCAGGTCGAGGCTCGGGCCGCCATCGGTCGATGCCGCGTTGACGAAGCTCGCACCGATGGGGGTGGCCTCGACGCCGTCGGTGGAGGCGAAGGCCTCCAGGTCGGACTCGTCGACGGTCGATCGGCTGAAGGTCGCGTCGGCCCCCGGCTCGAACGCCAGCCGCTCGGCGGGCAGGGCGCGGAGCCCGGAGATGCCGTCGGTGACCAGCCCCGTGGCCAGGCCGGACAGGACCGTCGACAGCAGTGCCACGAGGGCGACGACCACGCCGAGCAGGACGAAGCGCCGGAAGCCCCGGCGGAGGTCACGGAGTGCGACGAACACGGCGTGCCTCCCGGGAAGATGTCGACATCACGTCGACATCATAGCGACGCCGCGTCGCGAACAGACCGGGCCGGCGAAGCCGTCTACAGGTCCAGGGTGCCGGCGTCGGGGTTCGGTGACGAGAAGCGCCGACCCTTCGCCTTCATCCGCACGACGATCTCGCGGGGCGGCGCGGCGATCTCCTCGGCCAGCGCGAGCGCGGCCGTTCGCACGTTCTCGGCCGGCACGACGCGGGTCACGAGCCCGATGCGGAGGGCCTCGTCGGCCTCGACCCGTCGCCCGGTGAAGGCCAGGTCGCGGGCGAACCCGCCCCCGACCAGGTCGCGCAGCGGCCCGTAGACCACCTCGCCGAAGGCGTGCTCGGGGTGGGCGAACCACGACGTGGTCGCGGCGACCCGCAGGTCGCAGAGGACGGCCAGGTCCATCCCGCCGGCGATGGCCGGGCCGGCGACGGCGGCGATCATGAACACCGGGAACTCGACGACGGCCCGGTGGTACCGGTCGCTGGATGCCCACAGCTGCGTCGAGAAGACCTCGTCGGTAAAGGCCCGCTCGAACTCCTTCAGGTCGAATCCCGCGCAGAACACCGGTCCTTCGCCCGACACCACCAGCACCTTCAGGTCGGGATCGGCGGCGAGTTCGTCCAGGTGGTCCGAGATCCGGTCCCGGAGCGCGACCGACAGGGCGTTGCGGTGGTCCGGGTCGTCGAGCACCAGCTCGGCGACCTCGGGGCTGTGGCGGTCGACCCGCACCAGCTCGGTCATCGGGCCCGAGGGTACCCTCCGTCGTTCCTAGGTGGGCAGGTCGATCGCCCAGACCGAGCCGTCCTTGCGGGCGGCCACGACCGACTCGTCGGTGCCGGGCAGGACGTTCTCGTCGCCCCGGATCACCACGTCCAGGTACGCGCGGTCGCCGACGATCGCGACCTCGTCGATCTGGGCGTCGACCGTGCCGGCGATGGTCGACGCCCAGCGGACGGTGCCGTCGTCGGCGTAGCTCACGATCCAGGTCGATCCGCCCGGGTCCTCGTCGAGGTGCGCCGACGATCCGTCGGCCTGCCCGAGCACCAGCCCGGTGGTCGGCGCGCCGCCGAACACGACGCCGTCGCCGTGTGCGGCGATCTCGGCGCCGGCGAGGGAGACGTCGGCCTCGACGGTGGTGTGCCACGCCACCGTGCCGTCGGCGTCGAACCGGGCCACCAGCAGATCGGTGTCGGGGCCGGCGTCGATCCCGCCGTCGATGGCGCCGTCGTCGAAGGCGACCGAGCCGGTGACCGTCCCGACGACGATCGCGGCGTCGCGGCTGAAGGCGACGCCCTTGGCCAGGTCGTTCGCCGGTCCGCCCCACGTCGTGACCCAGTCGAGCTGGCCCTCGCCGCTCCACCGGGTGAGGAAGGCGTCGGCCTTCGTGCCCGGCGCGTCGGTGGTCGTCGCGTCGACGGTCACCGGCCCGACGGTGTCGCCGCCGAAGGCGATCGAACCGTCGTCGGCCACTGCCAGCGCCTTGCCCCGCTGGCGTCCGGGTCCGCCGACCGTGCGGGCCCAGTCGAGGTCGCCGTCGGGGGAGAGGTGGAGGAGGACCGTGTCGCGCCCGGCCGAGGCGTCGTCGCTCCCATCGGGGCCCCAGCCGCCCTCGGTGTCCATCGACGTGACGACGGAGCCGTCCGGTGCGATGACCACCTCGTTGCAGCCGTCCAGGCCCGGCCCCCCGAACGTGGTGGCCCACCGCACGGCGCCGTCGAGGTCCACCGCCACCACCACGCAGTCGGTCGGACCCGACGAGGTGAGCGTCGTGGCGCCGAGCTCGACGGTGCCGCTGATGATGCCGGTGCCGACCGCGCCCCACTCGTCGGCGTCGATGTCGAACAGGTTGTCCTCGCCGGGTCCACCGAACCGCTGGACCCAGCCCGGTTCGCCGGAGGCGTCGAACCGGGCGAGCGGGATGTCCGCCATGCCGGCGCTCGTCAGCTCGGTGCCGCCGAGGGTCGCGGTGCGCTCGAACTTGCCCGTCACCCACAGCGAGCCGTCGGGCCCGGCGGCGACCCCGTCGACCTCGTCCTCGTTCGACGGCCCGGTCAGGACCGCGGCCCACAACGGCGTCGGCACGGTGATCGCGTCGGAGCCGGGAGCGGACGCGACGGACCCGGCCGTGGTGGTCGGCGGCGTCCCCGGCCCGTCCGACGACGTGCACGCCGTGCCGACGAGGGTGGCGGCGACGGCGGCGACGGTCGCCACTCGGTTCGGTCGTCGGGCGGTCACCCGGCGATGGTACGGCCGGGTCAGATGATGCGGTCGCTGCCGCCGTCGATCGGCACGTGCGCGCCGGTGACCGCGGCGAACTCCGGCCCCGCCATGCGGGCGACCACCGCGCCGACGTCCGCGCTCGTGATCTCCGCCGACAGCAGGTTGCGGCGCTTGTACTCGTCGACGGTCATCCCGTAGCTGGCGGCCCGCTCGGCGAGCAGCTCCTCGGACCACAGCCCGGTGTCGAACACGGCGTCGGGGTGCACCGAGTTCACCCGGATGCCGTCGTCGGCCCACTCGAGCGCGGCGATCCGGGCGATCTGGTTCGCTGCCGTCTTCGACGCCGAGTATGCCGCCGCGCCCTTGCCCGGGGCGTCGACGTTCTTCGTGCCGATCACCACGACCCGGCCGCCGTTCGGGGCCAGGGCGAGCAGCGGCTGCACCTTGGCGAGCAGGTTGACGAGGCCGGTGGTGTTGACGTCGAAGGCGAGTTGCCAGGCGCTGCCGTCGAGCTCGGTGATGGGCTTCGTCGGCGGGAAGATCCCCGCGGCCGCGACGACGATGTCGAGGCCACCGAAGCGGGCGACGCCCTCGTCCAGCGCCGCCTCCACCGCGCCCAGATCGGTGACGTCGCACACCGTGCCGTGGAACCCGGGGTGGTCGATGGCATCCGCGGTGTCGGGGGCGACGTCGATGCCGATCACCGACGCCCCTCCCGCGAGCAGCGCCTCGGCGCAGGCCCGCCCGATGCCGGAGGCCGCGCCGGTCACGAGTGCCACCTCGCCCTGGAACGGCTGGTCGGTGCGCTGGGTGCGCTTCAGCTTCGCCTGCTCCAGCTCCCAGTACTCGAGGTCGAAGATGTCGCTGGCCGGGAGCGCCCGGTAGCCGCCGATCCGCTCGGCCCGCTCGACGACGGTGACCGTGTGATCCGCGATGTCGGTGGCGGCCACCAGGGCGCTGAGGTCGCGGCCCGCGGTCAGCAGCCCCAGCTCCGGGTCGATGACCACCCGGGGCGCCGGGTCGAGCATCACGAGGTCGCGGTCGCCCACGTTGTCCAGGAAGTAGGCCTCGTAGGCCGACGCGTAGGCGTCGACGTCGCGTCCCAGCATCGGCAGGCGCTTGGTGAACAGCACGTGGTCGGGCGTCGCCGGTCCCTGCTGGGAGATGGACGCCACGTCGTCGCGCTGCGCGTAGGCCCAGCTCCGCGCGTCGCGGTGCTGGCGGACGAGCAGCGGCCGTCCGGCCGTCCGGGAGAGGTCGCGGCGCAACCCCGCGATGGCGACCCGGTCGCAGAGCGGGCAGCCCGTCGCCGCCGGCTCGGGCACCGGTCCGCCGCCCTCGGCGTCGAGGTAGTCCTCGGCCATCGAGATCATGTCGACCATGTGGTGGTACGCCTCACGGGTCGTCTCCGCGAACGTGAACAGGCCGTGGTTGAGCAGCACCATCCGCCGGGACTCGGGGCGGTACTGCTCGCGGACCGCGTCCGCCGCGGCCTTCGCCAGCGCGAACCCGGGCATCACGTAGGGGACCACGATCACGTCGTCGCCGTAGAGCTCGCGGGCCCGGCGGTCGCCATCCGCGGTGTTGGTGACGGCGAGCACGGCGTCGGGGTGCGAGTGCTGCACCGCCGTGGCCGGGATGACGGCGTGGAGGATCGCCTCGACCGACGGGGCCGGTGCACCCGCGTCGTGCGACGCGGTCTTGAGCGCGTTCATCATCGCCGTGTCGGACAGCTCGTCGAGCTCGGTCAACCGGGCGACGCGGGCGAGGTCGAGCGGGGCGAACCCGCTCCGGTCGATGACGTCCAGGCCCATGCCCGACCCCTTCACGTGCAACACGGGCGCGACGTCGCCGTACAGGTCTGCCCGGTCGACCTTCACCGACGTGTTCCCGCCGCCGTGCAGCACGGCGTTCGGGTCGGCCCCGAGGAGGCGCGACCCGTACACGCACTCGTCGAGCGGGTCGTCGTGGCGGATTCCGTCGTCCCACAGGTCCTTCATCGGTCTCCTCCACTCGCGAGCTCGGGGTGCAGCGCGGTCAGCGCCGCCTCGGATGCCTCGCAGATGCCCCGTTCGGTGATGATCCCGGTGACCAGCCGCGCCGGCGTGACGTCGAAGCCCGGGTTGGTCGCGCCGACCCCCTCCGGGCAGATGCGGACCGCTGTCTCCTCGCCGCCGTCGGACGGTCGGCCCGACACCAGCGTCACCTCGTCGGCCCCGCGCTCCTCGATGGGTACGCCGGCCAGGCCGTCGCCGATCGAGAAGTCGAGGGTGCTCGACGGCATCGCCGCGTAGAAGGGCACGTCGTTGTCCCGGGCGGCGACGGCCTTGAGGTAGGTCCCGATCTTGTTGGCGACGTCGCCGTGGCGGGTGGTGCGGTCGCTGCCCACGATCACCATGTCGACCTCACCGTGCTGCAGGAGGTGTCCGGCGGCGTTGTCGACGATGAGGGACACGTCGATCCCGGCCCGATCCAGCTCCCACGCGGTGAGGCGTGCGCCCTGGCCCCGGGGACGGGTCTCGCTCACGAACACGCGGATCGGGATGCCGGCGGCGTGCGCCGCGTACATCGGGGCGGTGGCGCTGCCGTGCTCCACGAACGCCAACCAGCCCGCGTTGCAGTGGGTCATGACGTTCACCGGTCGGCCGGTGCGTTCGTGCACCTCGCGGACGAGCGCGAGGCCGTGCTCGCCGATCGCGGCGCACGCGGCGACGTCCTCGTCCGCGATCGCCTCTGCCTCCCGGTGTGCGATCGCGATGCGCTCGGCGGGATCGTCGATGCCCTCCAGCGCGGCGAGCTGGCGACGGACGGCCCACGCCAGGTTGACCGCGGTCGGGCGGGCGGCCATCAGGTGGTCGGCCAGGCGCCGGAGCTCGACACCCGCCTGGTCGGTTGGGAGGTCAGCCACCTGGCGGGTGGCGAGCAGCACCCCGTAGCCGGCGCACGCACCGATGCACCCGGCGCCCCGGACGACCATGTCGGCGATGACGTCGTGCATGTCCTCGGCGTCGCGCACGGGCCGGACCACGACGTCGAACGGGAGGTACCGCTGGTCGATGACCTCCACGGTGCCGTCGGCGTCGCCGTCGATCCACACGGTCCGATCAGGGGCATCCACGGCCGACATCATGCCGCGGTGCACGGTCGGGGTCGGATCCCAACCGTGACCGGGTCGAGGTTCGCGAGCGGTTCCGGGACAGCACGGTTGGGATCCGACCCCGACCGTGCTGTCAGCGGGGCGCGGTCCACGTCACCTCGAAGCGGGCGCCGAGTCCGCCCCGGAACGACGCGCGATGTTGAGGTTCCAGCGCTCGTCACCCACCCCCGCAGCCTCGCGTGACCGTTGGGGTCGGATCCCAACCGTGCTGTGGTCAACGGTCACGAACTCATCCGGGAGATCACGGTTGGGATCCGACCCCAACTGTCAGGCCTTGGTTAGCTCGACGGCGGAGTGCTTGTAGGCGGGCTGGCGGGAGTAGGGGTCGAAGCCCGGGGCGGTCAGGACGTTGACCTCGGGCCAGTGCATCGGGAGGAACACGTGGCCGGGCTGGACGGTGGGCGTGACCACGACCGTGGCATCGATCGAGCCGCGGACCGAGCGCACCGCGGCCCGGTCGCCCGAGGAGAGGCCCCGGGCGTCGGCGTCCTTCGGCGACACCTCGATGTGGGGCCGCTCGGGTGCGAGCGAGGCGAGGAGCGACGAGCGCGCCGTGCGGGTCTGGGTGTGCCACTGCGCGGTGGTGCCCCGGCCGGTCATGAGGACGAGCGGGTGGTCGGCGTCGATCTGCTCGGGTGGTTCGGTCGGCTGGGACCAGACGAAGCGGGCCCGACCGTCGGGGGTGAAGAACCGGCCGTCGACGAAGAGGCGGCGCTCCCGTTCGGGCTTCGCCGCCCCCTCGGGGAGCGGCCACTGCACGCCCTCGGGGAAGTCATGGTCCAGTCCCTCGTGGCCGCCGATGCCGGTGATGTCGCAGGGCCGGCCCCGGCTCAGCTCGGCGAGGAGGTCGAACGCGGCGGCCGGCGACCGCCACCGGCGGAACATCGGGCCGCAGCCCCACTCCTCGGCGATCCCCTTGAAGATCTCGAAGTCGGTGCGGGCCTGACCGGGCGGGGCCTGGGCCCGTCGCACCCGGCCGACGCGCCGCTCGGAGTTGATGAACGTGCCCTCCTTCTCGCCCCACCCCGCCGCCGGGAGGAAGATGTCGGCCCGGCTCGCCGTCTCGGTGTCGGCGTAGAGGTCCTGGACCACGAGCAGGTCGAGCTCGTCGAGCAGCCGGTGCAGGCGCCCGTGGCCGATCCAGGAGTGCGCCGGGTTGGTGGCGATGATCCAGAGGCCCCGGATGGTCCCGTCCTCGATGCCGTCGAGGATCTGGTCGTAGGCGAGGCTCGGTCGGTCCGGGACGACGCCCGGGTCGATGCCGAGGATGTCGGCCACCTCGGCCCGCTGCGCGGGGTCGGTCGTGTCCCGGCCGGCGAACAGCGCGGTCGTGTTGGAGTACAGCCGCGACCCCATGGCGTTGCACTGACCGGTGATCGAGTTCGCGCCGGTGCCGGGACGGCCGATGTTGCCGGTCATGAGGGCGAGGGCGATGATCGCCTGCGCGGTGCGCACCGCGTCGTGGCCCTGGTTCACGCCCATCGTCCACCAGAACGACACCCGTTCGCCCCCGGCGATGGCGTCGACGGCGGCCTCGAGCCGCTCGGGGTCGATGTCGGTCTCGGCGAACACCCGCTCGGGATCCCACGGCTCGACGTGGGCCGCGAACCCGTCGAAGCCGGTGGTGTGGGCGTCGACGAAGGCCCGGTCGATCGCACCGCGGGCGATCAGGGCCCGGGCGATCCCGTAGAGCAGCGCCTGGTCGGACTTCGGTCGCAGCGCGAGGTGCTGGGTGGCGACCATCGACGTGTCGGTGACGCGGGGGTCGGCCACGATGATCTCCGGCGAGTGCGGGTTGCGCAGGAGCCGCTCGAACAGGATCGGGTGGGCCACCGCCAGGTTGGAGCCGACGAGCACGACGACGTCGGACTCCTCGAGGTCCGCGTAGGTGTACGGCGGTGCGTCGAACCCGAAGCACTCCTTGTGGGCGACGACGGAGGTGGCCATGCACTGGCGGGTGTTGCCGTCGCCGTGGACCATGCCGAGGCCGAACTTGGCCAGCGCTCCGAGCAGGGCCATCTCCTCGGTGACGATCTGGCCGGTGGAGAGGAACGCCACCGAGTCCGGCCCGTGCTCGGCCTGCACCCGGCGGACCCCCGTGCAGAACGCCTCGAACGCCCGGCCCCACTCGGTCGGCTGGAGCGAACGACCGCTGCGCACCATCGGGCGGGCGGCCCGATCGCGGTGGCGCATCGGCGCCATGGCCTCCCACCCCTTTGGGCAGGCCGTTCCGTCGTTCACCGGGTACCCGGCCGTGGGCACGACGTTGACCGCCCGCCCGTCGCGCACGTGGACGTCGAGCGAGCACCCGGTGGAGCAGTACCCGCAGATCGCGGAGGTCACCTCGTCGGGCATCCGGTTGACCGGCACCTGGACCGGCGCGCCGGCGGCGAGCCGGGCCCGGCGCAGCTCCTCGGTCCGCGGACCGTCCTTGGCCCGGAGGCTGCCGAAGGGCAGGTGCAGGCTCACCGGGACCCTCCCGGCATCCGGTCGGGGGCGTCCGCGGTGAAGAACAGCTCGCGCTCGATCCAGGCCGCGGTGCCGACGGCGACGACGCAGGCGGCCCACACGGCGGCGCCGACGGCCGGGTCCGACGGCGCGACCAGCGCACCGGTCAGCGCCAGCGCGACACCGGCCACGCCCAGGCCGACGGCCAACTCGACCTGCCGGCGGAGCTGGTGGCTGAGCAGGTGGGCGGAGCGTCCGAGCGCGTCTCGCCGACCGCGGTGGCGTACGACGAACACGACGGTCGCCAGGAGCACGGCCGCGACGCCGACGGCCACCGAGACCGCCGCCGCGGACCCGATGGCGCGGACGTCGATGTCCGACGCCGTCCCGGTGGTGCCCGACGTCGAGGGGTCGGCCAGGGCGGCGGCCGCGCAGGCCACCAGCGCGACCGTTGCCGCCCCGGCCGAGAGCGCGGTGGCGCCGAACCGGAGCACGACCCGGTCGATGCGCCAGAGGGGGTGACCCGTCACCGCGTAGAGGCGGGCCGAGCACCACAGGCCGAACAGGCCCGAGGCGACGGTGACACCGCCGAGGAGGTCCTCCCAGGACCGGGGGAGCAGACCGACCGCGCTCGCCGCGGTGGCCGCGGCGATGCCCGCGTAGGCACCGAACGCGACGATCTCGCGCGACAACCAGGAGTGCCCGATCCCGAGCACCGCCCGCCACGCGACGAGGGGGCGGCCGAGGTGGAGGACCGCGGCGGCCATGGCGACCATGGCGGTGAGGAAGGCGACGATCGCGGCCTGGGTCGAGAGCGCGTCGGTGCCGCCGAGCCAGCCTCCGAACCGGCTCCCCAGCTCGGTGGTGGTGACGGCCCCGACCGAGAGCTGCGTGAGGACGAGCATGGCGACGAGCGGCGGGTGGTTGTGCGCCGGGCTGAGGCGGTGGTCGTCACCGGCGACGGCGTCGTCGGGCACGCGGCGGGCGGTCCGGTACACGGTGGTCGGGCGGGTGAGGTGCGACCGCGGTGCGGTGGGCACGAGGCGCACCGTGCGGTCGGCCCGGGCGTCGACGTCGGTCGCGGGATCGGTGAGCCCGATCGAGATCGCCTCGGTCGGGCACCCCTGCACGCAGGCCGGCGGTTCGCCGTCGGCCAGGCGGTGCGTGCACATGTCGCACTTGCGGACCACCCCGAGGCGGGCGTTGAACGAGGGCACCTCGTACGGGCAGGTGAGCATGCAGTAGCGGCAGCCGATGCACTGGTCGTCGAGGTGGGCGACGATGCCGGTGACCGGGTCCTTCTCGTAGGCGTCGACCGGACAGCCGGCCAGGCACGCCGGCTCGACGCAGTGGTGGCACGCCGTGGTGACGTGCTGCGACCAGACCGGCGCGGCGGCAGGAGCCGCAGGCGCGGCCGCGGCGCCCACCCGGCCGATCCAGGTACCGAGCGTCGAACCGCCGGCCAGCACCCCGACCGAGCGCCAGGTCTCGCCGTCGTCGAGGCCGTTGAGCGAGTGGCACGCGGTGACGCACGCCTTGCAGCCGGTGCACCGGTCGAGGTCGACCTCGAACCGGTACTGGCGGCCGGCCCCGGGCGCCTCGGCCGGGAGGAGCGCTCGGTAGGTCGCCGCCCGGCCGTCGGCGCCGTCGGCCGCGCCGTCCCACGACTCCCACCACCGCTCGAACCGCTCCACGGCCGAGGCCGAGGGATCGGGATCGCGCCCCTCGATCGTGACGGGGACGGCCGACGGCCGGACGGACAGGTCGGTCACAGGACCACGGCCTCCTCGAGCCCGGCCGGGGCCAGGTCGACGACCGGACCCGTGACCGATGCCGCGACCGGCACGGGCGCCTCGCCGGCGACCGGTTCGTCGACGACGGCGTCGTGGCTCGACGCCGGCTCGACCAGCCAGCGGCAGGCGATGCAGGCGAGGACGGCGCACGTGCCCATCACCAGGAACGTGGTCTGGGGTGAGGTGAGCATGAGGACGGTGAGGAAGACGATGCCGCCGACGTTGCCGTAGGCACCGGCCATCCCGGCGATCTGCCCGCCGGAGCGGTGGCGCACCAGCGGGACGATCGCGTAGACGGCGCCGTTGCCGGCCTGGGCGAACAGCGAGGTGACGAGCACGGCGGCCAGCGCGAGCCCGAGCGGCCAGGCCCCGGTCATGCGGGAGAGCACGAGGAACCCGCCGGCCAGGCAGCCGAGGATGAGGGCGAGCCACCGGCGGCGGCTGCCGAACACGTCCGAGAACAAGCCGCCCGCAGGACGGGAGATCAGGTTCATGACGGCGAACGTGGACCCGGCCGCGCCGGCCAGGGCGGCCGACAGCCCCCACGTGTCCTCGAAGTACTCGGGCAGGAACGACACCGCGGCCAGCTCCGAGCCGAACGTGCACATGTAGGCGAGCGACAGCACGGCGACCGACCGGAACGGGTACTGCTCGGCCTCGTCCCACCCGTCGGCGAGCGCCCGTCGGTTCACCCGGACGACGCTCGTGACCTGCAGGGCGAGGAGGGCGAGCGAAGCGGCCACCGCGCCGGCGAACACGGTCGCGGAGATGACGTTCACGTGGAGGATCCGCCAGGCGATCACGACGAGCGCGCCGGCCAGCGGCACCGACATGGCGATCAGCCCGAAGACGGCGCCCCGGCTGGTGACCTCGAGGGCGGCGGCCCGCTTGACCGCCTTGTAGGTGTGGCCCTCGGGGGTGTCGGTCACGGCCCGCAGGTAGATGCCGGCGTACCCGAGGCACAGGACACCGGTGAGCGCGACCGCCCACCGCCACCCCTCCGAGCCGCCCGCCACGGTGGCGATGGTCGGCAGCGTGAGCGCCGCGGCCGCAGCTCCGAAGTTGCCCCAACCGCCGTAGATGCCCTCGGCGGTGCCCACCTCCGACGGTGGGAACCACTCCGACACCATGCGGATGCCGACGACGAACCCGGCGCCGACGACGCCCATCAGCAGGCGGCTGGCGATCAGCTGTTCGAAGCTCTGGGCGGTGGCGAACAGGAAGCACGGCACGGCGGCGAACGCCAGGATCGCGCTGAAGGTGCGGCGGGGGCCGAGCCGGTCGAGCACCCCGCCGATGATCACCCGGGCGGGGACCGTCAGAGCGAGGTTGCACAGACCCAGGGTGACGATCTGCGCCTTGGAGAGCCCGAACTGGTTGCCGATCGTCTTCGCGAACGGTGCGAAGTTGAACCAGGCGACGAAGGTCAGGAAGAACGCGAACCACGTGAGGTGGAGCGTGCGTTGGGCGGGACCTCGGCGGAACATCGTGGCGACGAGGCCGAGGGCGGAACGGTCAGGGGCATCCGCGGCACGAGCCGACGGATCTGTGGTGATGATGTCCGTGGTCATGGGACGCATGCTGCGCCCTCGCGATTTCGCCGACGTGTGGCACCGGTGACCATCACGGGTCCGCCGTCGCACGGCGCCCGACCGGCGTTGTGAGGTCCCGGTCGGCCGTCCGCAAGGTCCACGTCAGCTCGCCATCAGGCGGTAGCCGCGACGCGTGACGGTCTGGATCCGGTCGCCCGCCGGGCCGAACCGGCGGCGGAGGCGGCCGACGGTGACCTCCACGACGTGGTCGTCCGATTCGCCGGCCCACACCTCCCGCAGCAGCTGCCCCTTCGACACGACCTTGCCCGGTTGCCGGGCGAGCACGCCGAGCAGGTCGCGCTCGCGATCGGTGAGCCGGACCGGTTCCGATCCGCCGATCGACAGCAGGCGGCCCTGGACCAGCACCTGGATGCCCCGCAGGTCGATGGCGGTGCTCCGGTCGACGAACGACGACACCAGCGCCTGGACCATCGCGCCGAGCCGGGGGTGGCGGGGCTCGACGCACTCGGGGATGCCGATCGAGCGGATCGTCGCCGCGGTGACCGGACCGACCGCCACCGCGGCCACCGCACCGGACCGGACCGCGTCGAGCACCTCTGGCAAGTGGCCGCCGGCCTCGGCGATGGCGGCGAAGTTCTTGACGGCGTGGGCCGACGTGAAGGTGATGGCATCGACCGATCGGGACGCGACGGCGCCGGCGAGCCGGGTGGCGGGGCCGGTGTCGGCCGGGAGGTCCCACTCGTAGACCGGCACGGCGACGACGTCGAACCCGAGATCGGCGACCCGCTCGGCGAGGACGGGTTCCCGCTCGCCGTCGAGCTGTACCGCGACCCGGAGCGGTCGTCCGTCGGAGGCCGTCGCCGGTCCCGACGCCAGGCGATCGAGCAGCTCGACGTAGGTGGCGGTGGGCGTCACCCAGTCGACGTCGATCCCGTACGTGGTGGCCGCGCCGGACGCCTTCGGTCCGCGGGCGACGACGCTCGCGGCGGACAACGCGTCGCGGAGGTCGTCGAGCAGGTCGAGGCCCTCGGCACTCGAGCACCAGCCGCGCACGCCGAGGGCGGTGGCCAGCACGACCACGTCCGGCGGGTCGGCGATGATGCGGCGCGTGGCCTCGATCGTGCGGGACTCGTCGCCGAGCGGGAGCGTGCGGATCACCGGGGCCAGCACGGTCTCACCGCCCCGCCTGGCGATGAGCTCGGCCTGCTCCTCGGCGCGCCGATCGGCGGTGATGCCGACCCGGAAGCCGCTCAGTGCGCCGAACATCTTCCCGAGCCTTCACCGAGCGTGTTGCCGGGCTGTTTCGACACGGTGTCCCGGCCGTGATCAGCGGGTCGGCGTCGCCGACGTCACACGCCGGGGTCGACGACGATCGTGCCGTCGACCGTCGTGACCGGGTGCACGTCGACCGACACCTCGGCCACGTCGAGGCATCGTCCCGTGCGCAGGTCGAACCGCTGCTTGCGCAGCGGAGACGCCACGTAGACCACGGCCGAGCCGTCGATCTCGGTCGTCCCCACCAGGCCCCGGGACAGCACCGAGGCCCCGCTGCACGGGTCGACGTCGTCGATCGCGAACAGCTCGTCGCCGACGAGGAACACGGCCACGGCCCGCCCCTCGACCAGCGCGCAGACCCCGCGGCCGGGACGGATCCAGTCGGCGTCGCACACCGGCACCCAGCCGTGCGCGTCGACGGTCGCGGTCATCGGACCCCTCCGATCGTCACGGGCTGCTCTCGCTCGTCGGCCCTCGCTGGGCGGATCTGGCCCCGCTCCTGCACGAACTGCACCCGGGGGTCGGGTGTGTCGGGGGCATTGACGTAGGTGACGAAGCGGGCCAGGCGGTCGGGGTCCTCGATGGTCTCCCGCCACTCGCAACGGTAGGACGCGACGTGCGACGCCATCATCTCCTCGAGCTGGTCGGCGAGGCCGAGCGCGTCGTCGACGACCACCCGGCGCACCGCGTCGATGCCGCCGTCGAGTCCGTCGATCCACGAGGCGGTGCGCCGCAGCCGGTCGGCGCTGCGCACGTAGTACATGAGGAACCGGTCGATGTAGCGCACGAGCGTCTCGTCGTCGAGGTCCTCGGCCAGCAGCTCGGCGTGACGGGGCCGCATCCCGCCGTTGCCCCCGACCCAGAGGTTCCAGCCCTTCTCGGTGGCGATCACGCCGACGTCCTTGCTCTGGGCCTCGGCGCACTCCCGGGCGCACCCGGACACCGCCAGCTTGAGCTTGTGCGGCGAGCGCAGGCCCCGGTACCGCTCCTCCAGGAGGATGGCCATCGAGGTGGAGTCGGCGACGCCGTAGCGGCACCAGGTCTCGCCCACGCACGACTTCACTGTGCGGAGCGACTTGCCGTAGGCGTGGCCGGACTCGAAGCCGGCGTCGACGAGGCGGGTCCAGATCAGCGGGAGCTGCTCCACCCGGGCACCGAACAGGTCGATGCGCTGGCCGCCCGTGATCTTCGTGTACAGCCCGAAGTCGCGGGCCACCTCGCCGATGACGATCAGCTTCTCCGCGGTGATCTCGCCTCCGGGGATGCGGGGCACGACCGAGTACGTGCCGTCCTTCTGGAGGTTGGCGAGGAAGTGGTCGTTGGTGTCCTGGAGCGCACCCTGCTCGCCGTCGAGGATGTGACCACCGCCGAGCGACGACAGGATCGACGCGACGGTCGGCTTGCACACCTCGCAGCCGGCGCCCTGTCGCTCCGCCGCCCCGGGGACGCCGTGGGCCTCGATGATCTCGGTGAACGTGGCCAGGCCGGTCACCCGCACGATCTCGAACAGCTCCGCTCGAGTGTGGGCGAAGTGGGCGCACAGGGGCGGGGCAGCGCCCGCGGGCGCACCCTCGCTGAACCGCACGACCTGCTCGATGATCGGGACACAGCCCCCGCACCCCGTGCCGGCCCGGGTCGCGCCCTTCAGGTCGGCGACCGAGCCGCACCCCTCGGAGATGGCGTCGAGGAGGGCACCGGCGGACACGTTCTCGCACGAGCAGACCGGAGTCGACCGCTCGATCGTGGCTCCACCGCCGGACGCGGGGTCGGCGGGCGGCCGCAGCAGGGCGCCCGGGTCCTCGACCGGCTCGGCCCGCCGGAACCGGGCCAGCAGCTCGCCCCAGGGCTGGGCGTCGCCGACGAGCACGGCCGCCACCACGCGGCCGTGGTCGTCGACGTCGACCCGCTGGTACACGCCGCGGAGCGGGTCCTCCCACACCAGGGCATGGCGCCGCTCGCCCTCGGCCGGTTCGGCGTGGATGTCGCCGATCGTGGCCACGTCGACGCCGAGCAGCTTGAGCTTGGTGGACGGGTCGGCCTCCTCGAACCGCTGGTCGGGTCCGGCCACCGCGTTCGTGGCGCGGGCCGCGATCCGAGCCGCGACCGCCCGGGCCATCCGGTAGCCGGGGGCGACGAGCCCGTGGCACCGGCCCTCGACCGCCGCGCACTCGCCGATCGCCGAGACGGTCGGGTCTGAGCTGCGCAGGCTGCCGTCGACCAGCACGCCACCCCGGGGCCCGACCTCGAGGCCGGCCTCCCGGGCGATCGCATCGCGGGGTCGGATCCCGGCGGAGAACACCACGATCTGGGCCTCGAGCGGCTCGTGGCCGTCGAAGGTCAGGCGGACGGGACGACCGTCGGCGGACTCGATCGCCGTGGTCGCCCGACCGGTGTGGACGTGGACGCCCAGGTCCTCGACGTGGCGGCGCAGCGCGGCGCCGCCGGCCTCGTCGAGCTGGACCGGCATCAGCCGGGGGGCGAACTCGACGACGTGGGTGTCGAGGCCGAGGTTGCGCAGGGCGTTGGCCGCCTCCAGGCCGAGCAGCCCGCCCCCGACGACGACGCCGGTGCGCACTGCGGGGTCGGCGGCGTCGGCCTCGATCCCGCGGAGGTCGTCGATGGTCCGGTACACGTGGCAGCCCGGCGCGTCGCCGCCCTCGATCGGCGGCACGAACGGGGCCGAACCGGTGGCCAGCACCAGCTCGTCGTACGCGAACACCAGCCCCGACGCGGTGTGCACCTTGCGGGACTCCCGGTCGATCGTCGTCACCGGATCGCCGAGCCGGCAGGTGATGCCGTGCTCCTCGAAGAACCCGGGCTGGACCAGCGACAGGTCCTCGGCCGTCCGGCCGTCGAACAGCGAGCTCAGTGCGACGCGGTCGTAGGCCGGGCGGTGCTCCTCGCCGAGCACCGTGATGTCGAGGTCGGGTGCCGCGCCGGCGTCGACCAGGGCGGCCAGGAGGTGCTGGCCGACCATGCCGTTGCCGACGACGACGAGGCGGAGCCGGTCGTGGGAGCTCGTGTGGGGTGCCATGGGCGACAGCAAACGCCAGGTCTGTTGCGCGCCGATGCCATCGAGGTGATCTCCCTGTTACCCGGAGCCAACAGACCTTCCGGACGGGTGTGAGCCTGCGGACATCATGGCCGCGGTGCACGGTCGGGGTCGGATCCCGACCGTGACCCGGTGGAGGTTCGCGTGTGGTTCCGGGACAGCACGGTCGGGATCCGACCCCGACCGTGCGGCGCTTCTCAGGCGCTGCCGTCAGAATGGGTGGCGATGGACGACGCGACGATCCTGGCCCTTCACGACAAGCTCGAGATCCACGAGCTGCTGGCCCGCTACGCGCGGGCGGTCGACGATCACGACTGGGACCTCTACCGGAGCGTGTTCACCGACGACGCCCACCTCGACTACACGTCCGCGGGTGCCCCGGCCGGCACGCGGGAGGAGCTGGTCGAGTTCCTCGCCGCGTCGCTCCCGCTGCTGCCGTGGACGCAGCACGTGATCACCAACGTCGAGGTCGACCTCCACGGCGACGAGGCCACGGTGCGGGCCATGTTCCTCAACCCGATGCAGCTCCCGGGCTTCGACGAGCCGAGCATAAGCGGCGGCCACTACCTCCACCGGATGGTCCGCACCCCCGACGGGTGGCGCAGCCGCCACCTGGTCGAGACCAACCGCTGGTTCACCAACGCCCCCGGCTGACCGCCCTTCGACCTCACTTCGCCTTTCGACTCGCTGGCGCTCGCTCAAGGAGCAACTGACGCTGGCGCTCGCTCAGGGAACAGTGCTGCCTCAGGCGGCGCGGAGGGCGGTGACCAGGTCTCCGATGAGGTCGTCGGTGACCTCGTAGCCGGGGAAGTAGATGCAGACGCGGTCGGCCCAGTCGCCGTAGCGGCGCTCGATCTCGGCCGCGCACTCCTCGGGCGTGCCGAACACGGCGAGGGTGTGCAGCATCTCGTCGTCGATCAGCGACGCCATCGTGATCCAGTCGCCCTGCTTGGAGAGCCGGTTCAGCTCGGGCTGGAGGTCGCCCCAGCCGTGGACGTCGAGCACCGGTCGGTACGCGGGCGTCGAGCCGTAGAAGCCGAGGATGCCGGTGATGGCCCGGGCCCGGTCGAGCTCCTCTGGGGTGCGCCCGACGCCGGCGATCACCTCGATCGTGATCTCCACCTCGCCCGGGTCGCGCCCGGCGGCGTCGAGCCCCCGCTCGATCGCAGGGCGGGTGCGCTCGGCCAGGTGGCGCTCGCTGTTGAACGGCATCACGAGGATCCCGTCCGACACCTCGGCAGCCATCTGGGTCATCCTCGGGCCCAGCGCCCCCACCAGCACCGGCGGCACGCCGAACGGGTTCGGGCCGGGGTCGAACGCCGGCGTCATCAGCGTGTGGCGCGTGTAGGTGCCCTCGAACCGGAGCGGCGCCCCGGTCTGCCAGTGGTCGAGGATCGCCTTCGTCGCCAGCACCCACTCGCGCATCTGGGCCACCGGCTTGTGCCACGTGGAGCCGTAGCGCTTCTCGATGTGCGGCTTGATCTGGCTGCCGAGCCCGAGCCGGAACCGCCCCTCGCTCAGGAGTTGGAGGTCGTAGGCGGTGTGGGCAAGGTGCATCGGGGAGCGGGGGAACGCGATGGCGACGTTGGTGAACAGGTCGAGCGAGCACACGGGTGCGGCGGCGGCCAGCGGGAGGAACAGGTCGTGGCTGTTCTCGAAGGAGAACGCGCCGTCGACGCCGATCGCCTCGAGCGCCCGCGCCCGCGGCACCGCGTCGATCACCGAGTTCGAGAGCTGGACGTCGATCTTCAGTGCGCTCATCGTCACCACTCCTAGCCCACGGGCGGCCCTTCGACTCCACTCCGCTGCGCTCCGTTCTCGCTCAGGGGACAGCTTCGGTGCGTAGGGTGCGGGCATGAGCGGTCTCGGACGCAACATCGTGCGCATCGCCCTCGGCTCGGCGGTGGCGTTCGCCGGGGTCGCGCACCTCACGACCCAGCGCGAGGAGTTCCAGGCGCAGGTGCCGCACTGGTTCCCCATCGACGACGACGTGACCGTCGTCGGTTCGGGTGTGGTCGAGATCGGCCTGGGTGCGGCGTTCGTCGCCATGCCCGACAAGCGGCGCACCATCGGCGCCCTCCTCGCCGCGTTCTTCGTGCTGGTGTTCCCGGGCAACATCGCGCAGTACGCGGAGGGCACCGACGCCTTCGGGCTCGACTCCGACACCAAGCGCCTCGTCCGGCTCTTCTTCCAGCCGGTCCTCGTGCTGCTCGCGCTGTGGTCGGGTGGCGTGATCGGCAAGGGCGGTGACCGGTCGGTGGAGGCCGGATCGAGCTAGCCCACCCGTGCGTCGCCGGCGCTGTCGGCGAGGACGTCGAGGTGGGCGAGGAGCCGCGCCCGCTGATCGGGTGGGGCCACGGCGAGGAGGCAGAGGTCGAGGGCGCGGAGCGCGCCGGCGACGAGCGCGTCGTCGTCGATGGCGCCGGCCGCCCACGACCGGAGGAGGTGGAGGAGGATCGGGCCGACCTGGTCGACGAGCTCCTCCGCGCCGAGGTCGTCGAGCAGCTCGCCGGTGCGCTGGGCCCGGGCGATCTCGTCGACCATCAGGCCCTGGACCTGCCACCGCTGCGCCAGCTGCACCAGGAGCTCGTCGTCGGTGAGGACCGGGCGCAGGACGGCGCGCGACAGCGAGGTGGTCACGGTGCGGAACGCCACCTCGACCACCTCCCACGTGCGCTCGACCGGGTCGGTTGCGACGACGCGTCCGACGGCGAGGTCCACCTCGTCCACCGACTCGTGCACCAGCGCCCGCAGCAGCCCCTGCTTGTCGCCGAACAGGTTGTAGAGGGTGCGGACGCTGACCTCCGCGGCGTCGGCGATCTGGCGCATCGAGGCGTCGTCGATGCCGGTCGACTCGATGAGGTCGGTGACCGCTCCGAGGATCCGGCGGCGGTTGCGGGCTCGGACGCGCGAGAGCTCGTCGTGGGCGGGAGGACGGGTGGCCGCGGCGGTCACGGGTCAACGGTAGACCAGTTGTGCACGTGGTGTTAGAAATGCCACGTTCTGCAATTCGAGCGGTCGACCCGGGGGTCCGCATGAGCATCAGCACGGTGGCCGAGCCGCTGACGGCCGGCCTGGTGGCCGAGGACGGGAGCCGGGTCAGCCGGCGCCTGTTCTTCGACGACGCGGTCTACGAGGAGGAACGTCGTCGCATCTTCGAACGCACCTGGCTGTTCGTGGGCCACGAGTCCCAGATCCCCGACGCCGGCGACTTCATCGCCTCGTCGATGGGGGAGGAGCCCGTGCTGGTCTCCCGGGGCATCGACGGCTCGGTCAGCGTGGTCGTCAACTCGTGCACCCACCGCGGCACCAAGCTCTGCGACGTCGACCGGGGCAACGCCTCGACCCTCACCTGCCCGTACCACGGGTGGCAGTTCGCGCTCGACGGGCGGCTCCTCGGCGTCCCCCGGTTCGCCGCCTACCTCGGCGAGCTCGACAAGTCGGATCGCTCGCTGCACCGGCCCCGCGTCGAGACGTTCCTCGGCCTGATCTTCGCCACCTTCGACCTCGGCGGCCCGACGCTGCGCGAGTACCTCGGCGACGACCTGATCTTCTACCTGGAGGCCACCTTCGACCGCGACGGCACGGGCACCAGCGTGGTGGCGGGCATCCACCGGTGGCACATCGCCTGCAACTGGAAGCTGCCGTGCGAGAACCAGGCCGGCGACCTCTACCACCCGGACGTGTCCCACGTCGCGGCCCTTTCGCTCGGGGGCGACTCGGTGTCGGCCTCGCTCGACCCCGGTGTGCAGGTGACCACGTCGGAGGGTCACGCCATGGTCGTGCGGACCATGCCGGAGGGCACGCCGCCGGCCGACCTGGTGCCGGGCGGCAACGCCGGCGTCGACTGGTTCACCGGCCGCCACGAGCTCGTGGAGGAGCGGCTCGGCGCCGAGCGGTCGTTGATCGTGCCGATCGCCGGCAACGTCTTCCCCAACTTCTCGATGCTGCCATCGGTGTTCAGCATCCGGGTCAACCACCCGAGGGGACCGATGGGGACCGAGGTGTGGGCGTACTGCCTGGTGCCGTCCGCCGCGCCGCCCGAGGTCCGGGAGCAGATCCACGGCTACTACCAGGTGACCTTCGGTCCCGGCGGCCTCGTCGAGGAGGAGGACGGCGAGAACTGGATCGGCATGACCAACGGCGCGTCGACGGCGCGGACCGACCCCCGCCCGCTCCACATCGGCATGGGGCTCGGCACCGAGTACACCGACGAGCGGGTCCCCGGTTCGGTGGCGCCGCTCTTCACCGAGCACAACCAGCGGGAGTTCTACAAGACGTGGCAACGATGGATGGACCGGCCGTGACCGCCGCGACGACCGGCGCCGCGACGACCGACGTGGTCGCGCTCGACCTGGAGATCGCCCGCTTCCTGTACCGGGAGGCGGCGTTGCTCGACGACCGGCGGTGGGACGACTGGCTGGCGCTGTGGGCCGAGGACGGCCACTACTCGGTCCCGATCCGACGCGACGTCGAGGGCGACGACTCGTGGGGTCGGCCCGTCGAGGAGTGCTTCGGCGGTCCGGGCGAGCTGCACTACGTCGACGAGCCGTTCCTCGTCGCCAGCGTCCGCGTGGCCAAGCTCAAGACGGGCAAGGCGTGGGCCGAGCAGCCGCCGTCGCACACCACCCGGCTGATCACCAACGTGCACGTGCTCGACGACCCGGATGGCGAACCGGACGGCGACGAGGTGCTCGTCCACTCGAACTTCCTGGTCCACCGCACGCGGGGCGCCACCCACCAGGAGCAGTTCGTCGGCACCCGTCGGGACCGGCTGCGGCGGAGCGACGACGGCTGGCGGATCGCCGGTCGACGGGTGTTCCTCAACACCAGCGTGCTCGGCGTCGCGAACCTCCAGCTGTTCTTCTGATAGGCGTGGACCCCCAGCCGCCCGACGGAGCACCCACGATGACCGATCCCCACATCGCCGAAGCGCTGGCCGACAGCGTCGCCGAGCCCCTCGACCCGCCGTTCCGCGCCGACGCACCCAACGTCGTCGTCATCGTCCTCGACGACCTCGGCTTCGCCCAGCTCGGCTGCTACGGCTCCGACCTCGAGACCCCGAACCTCGATCGGCTGGCCTCCCGCGGCGTCCGGTTCACGAACTTCCACACCACCGCGATCTGCTCGCCGACGCGGGCCTGCCTGCTCACCGGCCGGAACCACCACCGGGTCGGCATGGGCATGCTCCCCGACATCCCCATCAACTACCCGGGCTACACCGGCGAGTTCCCCGAGGGTGCGGGCACGCTCGCCGAGGTCCTGCGGGACGAGGGCTACGCCACGATGGCGATCGGCAAGTGGCACCTCGTGCCCCGGGACCAGCGGGCCACCGGGCCGTTCCACATGTGGCCGACCGGCGTCGGCTTCGACCGCTACTACGGCTTCCTCAACGGCGAGAGCAACTGGTGGACGCCGAACCTGATCCGGGACCAGACCCACGTCGAGCCGCCGGCCACGCCGGACGAGGGCTACCACCTCGACGCCGACCTGGCCGACGAGGCGATCCGCCAGCTCCGCGAGCTGCGCCTCCACCAGCCCGACCGACCGTTCCTCCTCTACTACGCCACCGGTTCCTCCCACGCCCCGCACCTGGCCCCGCGCGAGTGGATCGACCGGTTCGCCGGGAGGTTCGACGGCGGGTGGGACCGGTGGCGCGAGGAGGTGTTCGCCCGTCAGGTCGAGCTGGGCATCGTGCCGGCGGGCACCGAGCTGTCACCCCGCCCGTCGTGGATCGAGGCCTGGGACGACCTCGACGACGACAGGCGCCGACTCTTCGCCCGCATGATGGAGGTGTACGCCGGGTTCGTCGCCCACGCCGACCACCACATCGGACGGGTGCTCGACGAGCTGGACGCCCAGGGCCTCTCGGAGAACACCGTGGTGGTGCTGGTGTCGGACAACGGGGCATCGGCCGAGGGCGGACCCGACGGGGCCTGGAACCAGTACGCCAACTACCTCGGCGAGGACGGCGGCGACATCGCCGAACAGCTCGCCCACATCGACGACCTGGGCGGGTTCCGGGCCAACGGGCACTACCCCTGGGGTTGGGCCCACGCCGGCAACACGCCGTTCCGCCGCTGGAAGCGGTACACGTTCGAGGGCGGCGTGCGGGACCCCCTCATCGTGTCCTGGCCCGCGGGGCTCGGCGATGCGGGTGGGTTGCGCGGCCAGTACTGCCACGCGATCGACGTCATGCCGACGATCCTCGACCTGCTGGGGGTCGAGGCACCCGTGGAGCTGGGCGGTGTGTCCCAGATGTCGCTGGACGGCACGTCGATCCGAGCGGTGCTCGACGACCCTGCCGCACCCGACCCGCGCACCGAGCAGTACTACGAGGTGTGGGGCAGCCGGGCGATGTACCACGACGGGTGGAAGGCGGTCACCGACCACGTCAACCAGCTCACCGTCGCCGAGGTCGAGCTGCTGGAGGGCAGCTCGAACTTCGCCGAGGACTCCTGGAGCCTCTACGACACCCGGAACGATCCGGCCGAGGTCGTCGACCTCGCCGAGCAGCACCCCGACAAGCTGGCCGAGCTCGTCGACCGGTGGTACCGGGCGGCCGAGGCGAACCACGTGCTGCCGCTCGACGACAGCCGCGACAACCGCATCGCCCACCTCCGCCTGCGCTGGTTCGACGTGCCGATGTCCCGCACCTACCGGCCCGGCGACAAGGTCCACGAGGCCCACGGCCCGATGCTGAGCGGCTCGTTCCGCCTCGCCGCGGCGTTCGACGACGGGGCCGGTGGCGGACTCGCCGGCGACGCGTCCGGCATCCTGTGCGAGCAGGGCGACTGGCTCAGCGGGTGGGCCTGGTACCTGCGCGACGGCCTGGCCACCTGGACCCACGTCCGGGCCGGCCACGATCACCGGGTCGAGGGGCAGGTGCCCGCTGGGACCCGGCTCCTGGAGGTGGTGGCGTCGGACCGCGACGGCGGCGGCTACGACCTGGCCATGCTGGCCGACGGGGTCGAGCTGGCCCGCACGACGATGCCGGTCGCGCTCCCGCTGTCGATCGCGCCCGACGGCGCGTTCCTCACCGTCGGCTACGGCCGACCGTTCCCGGTCAACGACGACTACCAGCCGCCGTTCCCGGCCCCGGACTCGTTCGTCGCCGTGCGCTACGACCTCGGCGTCCCCGCCCCGGTCGACCCCGACGTCCTCCTCGCCGAGGTCCTCCGCCACCAGTAGGCACGGTTGGGGTCGGATCCCAACCGTGCGCGCGTGGTGCAGACCTTCATCTTCGGAGGACGGCACGGTTGGGATCCGACCCCAACTGTGCGGGCAGCACCAGGCGGTGGTCGGGGGTGATGAGGTGGCGGGCCACGCCGCGGCCGAGCAGGACGCAGGTGATGGCGACCGAGCCGAGGATCAGGAACATCACCGCGGTCTGCGCCAGCACCGCGTCGAGGGGATCGACGCCGGCGAGGAGCAGGCCGGTCATGGTGCCCGGGAGCGCGATCAGTCCGACGATCTTCGTCTGCTCGATCTGCGGCGTGATCGACGTGCGCATCGCCTCGACCAGGTGGGGCCGCACCGACTCGCTCCCGGTGCAACCCAGCGACAGGCGGACCTCGACCTGGCGTCGGTGCTCGCTGATCTCGACGAACGTGCGGCGGGTGGCCAGCACGGCGGCCGAGATCGTGTTGCCCATGATCATCCCGGCGACCGGCACCAACGTGCGGGCCTCCAGCGGCAGGATGCCGAACCCGAACACGACGGTGAGGCTCGTGGCCTGAGCCACCGTGAGCGCGCCCAGCGCGCCGACGAGCGCCCACGGCACCTCGCGCACGCGCGACGCGACCGTGACGGCCCCGATGACGACCATGGCCGCCACCCACGCCCACGACAGGGCGATCGGGGCATCGTCGGAGAACACGAGACCCAGCCCGGCCCCGATCACGAGCATCTGCGCCACCGCCCGGGTGGCGGCCCAGACGATCGTCCGTTCGAGGCCCAACCGCTCTCGCCACGAGATGACGACGGCGATCGCGATCAGCACCAGCGACGCCGCGACGCCGGCCGCGCCGATGTCGACCCGGGTCACGACGTCGCTCCCGAGAGGAACCGCTCGACCGCCGGCGTGGGCGCGTCGAGGACGTCGGCCACGTCACCCTCCTGCGCCACGACCCCGTCGATCACGAACACGACGTGGTGGGCCAGTCGCCGGAGCTGGGCGAGGTCGTGGGTGACCCACGCGCTGGGCACGCCCTCGTCGGCCAGGCCGGTCACCAACTCCTCGATGCCGTCGGTCGAGGCGTGGTCGAGCGCGCTCGTGGGTTCGTCGAGCAGCAGGTAGCGCGGTCCGGTGCCGAGCGTGCGGGCCAGGCTCATGCGTTGGGCCTCGCCGCCGGACAGGGAGTCGGCGTCCCGGTCGGCGAACCCGGCCAGGCCGACCCGGGCGAGGGCGGCGTCGATCTCGGCGTCGTCGGCATCGGGCTGGCCCGTGCGGAGGTTGTCGGCCACCGTCCCCGGCAGCGCGGTCGGCTGCTGGAACACCATGCCGACGCTGCGGCGGAGGGCGAGCGGGTCGAGGTCGGCGAGCGGGGTGCCGTCGAGCTCGACCGAGCCCGACGTCGGGACCTCGAGTGCGTTCGCGAGCCGCAGCAACGTCGACTTGCCCGATCCCGACGGCCCGGTGATGACGGTGATCCCGTGGTCGGGCAGGTGGCCGCACAGCCCGTCGAGGATCCTGCGGCCTCCCCGTTCGACGACGACGTCGTGGAACTCGAACAGGCGGCCGTCCACGGTCAGAACACGACGGTCTTGCGGCCGTGGACGAGGACCCGGTGCTCGAGGTGGGCGCGCACGGCGCGGGCGAGCACGATCGTCTCCAGGTCCCGGCCGGCGCGGGTCAGGCGGGCGACGTCGTCGCGGTGGTTCACCCGCGCCGTCTCCTGCTCGATGATCGGCCCCTCGTCGAGGTCGTCGGTGGCGTAGTGCGCGGTGGCGCCGATCAGCTTCACCCCCCGGTCGTGGGCCTGACGGTAGGGGTTCGCGCCGACGAACGCCGGCAGGAACGAGTGGTGGATGTTGATGATCCGGTTCGGGTATGCGGCGATGAAGCTCGGCGACAGGATCTGCATGTAGCGGGCCATCACCACGAGCTCGACCCCGTGCTCGGCCAGGGTGGCGAGCACGCGCTCCTCCTGCACCGGCTTGCCGCCCGACCCGTCGTCTACCGGTTCGTGGACGTAGGGGATCCCGAGCGCCGCGCACAGCTCGGCATGATCGGGGTGGTTCGACACGACGACGCGCACGTCGGCCGACAGCTCGTTCGCGTACCAGCGCATCAGCAGGTCGGTCAGGCAGTGAGGTTGGCGCGACGCGAGGATCGCCGTGGGCGTCCGCTCGTCGGAGAACCGCAGCGTGGCGGCCATGTCCAGGCGGTCGGCGACGTCGCGGCGGAACGTTGGTTCGAGCTCGGCGCGGGGGAGGTCCATGCCGTCGAGGGAGAACTCGACCCGCTGGAAGAACCAGGGCCGATCGCCGACGACGTCGATGTGCTGGTCGGCGTGCAGCACGTTGCCCCCGTGGCCGGCGACGAAGTCGGCCACCGCGGCCACGAGCCCGCGCCGGTCCGGACACGACAGCAGGAGCACCGCGGACGTCGTCATCGCCGCGACGGTACGCACAGTTGGGGTCGGACCCCAACCGTGCGGTCAGCCCGCGGCGGCCTGGGCCTCGGCCAGCTTCTTCTCGCGCAGGCCGGGCCCGGCGATGATCACCTCGTCGGTCGTGCCGGGCTTGAGGTGGGGCGTGCCCTGGGGCCACATGTCGGAGAGCGCGCCGCGGCGGATGGCCGGACCGCTCGCCCGGAGCCCGCCGGCGATCGCGGCGAACCCGACGCGGTCGGCGTTGGTCCAGGGGAGGTCGAACCGGCGGCGGACCACGTCGGGCATCGAGCCGTAGACGATGCGGTGCACCGTCTTCGCCATCGCCCGGGTGGCCACGCCGGACAGGGCGCGGAACGGGCCCGGCAGTTCGAGGTCCTCGGTCTGCGCGGCCGGGTTCTTCGTCGGGTCGAGCACCCACTGGACCGCCGGGGTCAGCTCCAGCTCGGTCGCGCAGATCTCCTGGAACCGGGCCTCGAACTCGTCGACGGTGGCGGGGACGGGCCGGTCGCTCACGCCGTAGCGCCGGTACCAGGTGACCGTCTCGGCGTAGAGCTGCTCGCGCTGCGCCCTCGACAGCGGGCGGGGGAAGTACAGCTCGCGGGCCCGGAACATCTCCCACGTGAAGGTGGCGTGGGCCCACCAGTACACGTCGGGGTCGAGGGCGTGGTAGCTGCGGCCGGCGTGGTCGGTGCCCTTGATGTCGGGGTGGAAGTCCCGGATCCTGTGCCCGACCTCGGTGCCCTCCTCGTCGTCGGAGAAGATCGACGCCCAGATCACCGGGATCGACCGGAAGATCCGGGCGAACGGGTCCTCGAAGAAGTCTGAGTGGTCGGTCACCCCGGCGCCGAGGCCGGGGAGCATGAGCTGGAGGATCCCGGCGGTCGACCCGGTGAGCAGCGCTCTCGGGTCGCCGGCCGTGGACCACAGGAGGGAGCCGGGCCCGAGGGGGGCACCGACCGCTTTGGACCTCGTCGAAGCTGCCATCTGTTCCACCGTTCTTCCAGCTCGCACGCGAGCGCTGACCGGAGAACGCTACGCCACGCCCGCCGTCAGGCGGTACCCACGGTGAGGCTGGCGATGTAGCCGTCGGTGGTGTTGCCGCCGACCGCAGCCATCTGGTGGTCGACGCCGTCGCGGAAGATGCCGTCGGAGCTCAGGCTCACCCCGTTGAGGTTGGTGAGGCTGGTGCCGTACCCGCTCGTCGCGTAGACCTGCCGACAGGCGGCCTCCGGCAGGGCGATCTGGGAGGTCAGGATCTTGTTCGAAGCGCTCGTCGCCGAGGCGAGGCTGGGGAACACCTCGAAGTGGATGTGGGGCCAGCGGCCGGCGTAGCACCCCGGGAAGATGGTCGTGAAGAGCACCGCGCCGTCGCTGTCGGTGGCCTGCACGCCCCGCAGGTAGTTCTGGCTGGTGTGGCCGCTGGAGTAGAGCGAGTAGGCGCCGTCGCGGGTGCAGTGCCAGGCGTAGACCGCGGCGCCCACCAGGTTCGAGCACGAGCCGGACACGTCGCGCACCACGATGCGCAGGTTGAGCTTGATGCCCGGAGCGGTGCCCGAGTACGAACCGAAGCTGCTGCGGATGTCGGAGCGCACGACGCCGGACTGGTTGAGGACGTTCGGGCCGTTGGAGCCGTCGCCCGGGTAGGGGCCCGCGGTCTCGGTGGGCACGATCGAGCAGCCACCGCCGGTGACCTGACCGGCCGGTGCATCGCATGCCGCGAGCGCGACCGCGGCGACGGCACCGCCCCCGATCATCCCGAGCGCTCGTCGGCGGGACAGGGCGGCCGGGATCGGTGGTCGGAGGCGGGATCGCTGGTCCATGACCTCGAGGTCGTGGATCAGGCCGAGGTCGTGCTCGTGGTGACCGTCCGCGTGGTCGTCGTCGATCGGGGGGCGGGGGGTGTCGTCATGGGGTCTCATGGCCCGATGGTCGAGCACCAACCCCGGAGGGCCCGCACAGGAACCTCCGAGGAGTCGCAGAGCGACATCGATCTGGCGTAGAAATCCTCGAAATTGCGAGGTAGTTCCAAGAACAAAGCTTGCAGATCGTGGAGTTTGCATGGTGAAGTTCCTTCCATGGCGACCGATTACCGACCGGGCCAGGTGGCCGATCTCCTGGGAGTGAGCGTCGACACGGTTCGGCGGTGGTGCGACGACGGGCGGCTCGACACCGTGCGCAGCGAGGGTGGCCACCGGCTCGTCCGCGGCGCCGACCTGGCCCGGTACCTGACCGAGAACCACGACGCGTTCGAGCCCGATTCGATCCCGGTGCAGTCGGCCCGCAACCGCTTCACCGGCATCGTCACGCGGGTCGAGCGTGACGGCCTGACCGCGGTCGTGGAGATCCACGCCGGTCCGCACCGCCTCGTGTCGCTGATGACCCGAGAGGCCGCGGACGACCTCGCCCTCGAACCCGGCGACCTCGCCGTCGCCGCCGTGAAGTCGACCGCCGTCATGGTCGAGGTGCCGCCGACGTGACCCGCCGCTCGCTCCGGCCGGCACTGGTGGCCGTCGCCGTCCTGGTCCTCGCCGGCTGCGGGAACGACGGCAGCGACGGTGCCGCCGACCCTTCGGGCGCCACCGGGCCGAGCGGATCGATCACGGTATCGGCCGCGGCGTCGCTCACCGAGGCGTTCACGGCCATCGGCGACGACTTCGAGGCGGCGCACCCCGGTACCGAGGTCGCGTTCAACTTCGACTCGTCGACCACGCTGTCGACCCAGATCGTCGAGGGTGCGCCGGCCGACGTCTACGCCTCGGCCGACCATCGGAACATGGACGTGCTCCTCGCCGCCGGCCGGATCGAGGGCGAGGTCGAGACCTTCGCCACCAACGACATGGTGATCGTCACGAAGCCGGGGAACCCCGAGGGGATCGAGGACGTCGCCGACCTGGCCGACAGCGGGGTCGTGGCCCTGTGCGGCGAGGACGTGCCGTGCGGTCGGTTCGCCGCCACCGTCCTGGCGCAGGCCCGCGTCACCCTCGACGAGGGATCGGTGACCCGGGGCCAGAACGTCAAGGCGACCCTCACCGCGGTGTCGGACGGCGACGCGGTCGCGGCGATCGTCTACACCACCGATGCCGTCGCCGCCGGTGACGCGGTCGACATCGTCCCGATCGACCCGAACGTCAACGCCGTGGCGACGTACCCGATCGCCGTCGTGGAGGGTGCGGGCAACGCGGACCTGGCCCGCGCCTTCGTCGCCTACGTGCTCGGCGACGGCCAGGACACCCTCGCCGACCTCGGCTTCGGGCCACCGGGATGAACCGGGCCCGTCGGCGACCTCCGGCGGTCGTGCTCGTCGCCGCGGTGGTGACCGTCGGGTTCTTCGCGCTGCCGCTGATCGCGCTCCTCCAGCGCGCGACCTGGTCGGACCTGTGGAGCCACCTCAGCTCCGAGGCGGGCCGGGCCGCCCTGCGGCTCTCGCTGCTCACCTCGCTCGGCGCGGCCACGCTGTCGATCGCGTTCGGCACGCCGCTCGCGTGGGTGCTGGCCCGCACGGAGGTGCCGGGGCGGGCCGTGATCCGCAGCGTGGTCCTGCTGCCGATGGTGCTGCCGCCGGTGGTCGGCGGCGTCGCGCTGCTCTCCGCGTTCAGCCTGTCGAGCCCGATCGGGGGTTGGCTCGACCGCGTCCTCGGCGTGCAGCTCACCTTCACCGCGTGGGGCACCGTGCTGGCCGGCACGTTCGTGGCGATGCCGTTCTTCGTGCTGGCCGCCGAGGGTGCGTTCCGGAGCATGGACGAGCGCTACGAGCACGCGGCGGCGAGCCTGGGCGCCGACCGGTTCACCACGTTCCGGCGGGTCACGGTGCCGATGGTGGCACCGTCGCTGGTGGCCGGGGCGGTGCTGGCCTGGGCCCGGGCCCTCGGGGAGTTCGGGGCGACCATCACCTTCGCCGGCAACATCGAGGGCCGCACCCGCACGCTGCCCCTCGCCATCTACCTCGCGCTCGAGAGCAGCGCGACCCGGCCGGTGGCCGTGTCGCTCAGCATCGTCCTCCTGACCACGTCCCTGGTCGTCCTCGTGGCGCTCCGCGACCGCTGGTGGACCACGGCATGACCGCCGCCACCGCCACCGCCACCGCCACCGGTCTGCACGCCGAGGTCGGCCTCCGCCTCGGCGACTTCGACCTGGACGTCGCCGTCACCGCGCCCGCGGGCGCGGTCACCGCGGTCCTCGGACCGAGCGGGGCGGGCAAGACCACGTTCCTGCGGTGCGTCGCCGGCACGCTCGCGGTCGACCGCGGCTCGATCTCGCTGGCCGGCACCACCCTCGACGAACCGCCATCGGTCTTCGTCGTCCCCGAGCGCCGTCGCCTCGGGGTCGTCCACCAGGACCACCTCCTGTTCCCCCACCTGAGCGCGCTCGAGAACGTCGCCTTCGGGCCGCGCAGCCGGGGCACGCCCACGGCCGAGGCCCGTCGGGTGGCCCAGGGGTGGCTCGACCGGGTGGGCCTGGGGGGGCTGGCCGGGGCCAGGCCGCGCTCGTTGTCGGGTGGCCAGGCCCAGCGGGTCGCGCTGGCCCGGGCGCTGGCCACCGAGCCGGCCGCGCTGCTGCTCGACGAGCCGTTGTCCGCGCTCGACGTCAGCACCCGGGCCGAGGTCCGCCGGGACCTGGCCGGCCATCTGCGGGACCTGGCCGGCCCCACCGTGCTCGTCACCCACGACCCGGTCGACGCGCTGGCCCTCGCGGATCACGTCGTCATCGTCGAGCACGGCCGGGTCACCCAGGCCGGCACGCTGGCCGCGGTGACCGAACGACCCCGGTCCCGGTACGTTGCCGACCTGATCGGCACCAACCTGATCCGGGGCGATGCCGACGCCACGACGATCACCGCCGGCGGGAACGTCTTCTCCATCGCCGAACCCCGCACCGGGCCGGTGTTCGCCACGCTGGCCCCGAACGCGATCGCCCTGCACCGCCACGAACCCGACGGCAGCCCCCGCAACCGCTGGCGGGCCACGGTCGATCACCTCGACCTGCTCGGCGACCGGATCCGGGTCCGCTTCGCCGCCCCGCTCGACCTGACCGCCGAGATCACCCCGGCGGCCGCCGCCGAGCTCGACCTGCGCCCCGGCACCGAGGTGTGGGCGTCCGCGAAGGCCACCGAGATCACCGCCTACCCCCGCTGACCCTTCCGTTGGTTGAGCGTCCTTCGACTTCGTTCGCTGCGCCCACGCTCGCTCAGGAACCGCGAAGCGCCCGCCCGTTGCTTGAGCGAGCGAAGCGAGTCGCCCCCTCGTTCCTTGAGCGAGCGAAGCGAGTCGCCCCCTCGTTCCTTGAGCGAGCGAAGCGAGTCGAAAGGCGGCGTACCGTCATGTCCATCGACGCACCTCCTCCTCCCACCGCTGCGATCGTGCTGGCCGGCGGCGGCGCCCGGCGGTTCGGTTCGGACAAGACCCGTGCGCTGGTCGACGGCCGACCGCTACTGGAGCTCGCGGTCGAAGCGGTCGCCGACGTGGTCGGGGAGGTCGTGGTGGTCGGTCCGTGGGCGCCCGACGGCGTGCGCCACGTGGTCGAACCCGAGCGCGGCCAGGGGCCGCTGGCCGGGCTCGCGCACGGTCTGCGATCGGTGTCGGCCGACCACGTGCTCGTCGTCGGCGGCGACCACCCGCTGCTCGTGCCGGCGTTGCTGCAGCTGCTCCTCGACCACCGAGACGACGCCGACGCCGTGGTGCCGATCCGCTCGGGCGACCCCGAGCCGTTGGTCGCCCGCTACCGCCGCGACGTCGCTCTCGCCGCGGCCGACGCCCTCCTGGCCGATGGCCGGCGGAAGCTGATGCACCTGCTCGACGAGATGTCGGTCCACGAGGTGCCCGAGCCGACCTGGCGACAGGTCGACCCCGACGGCCGTTCGTTCCAGGACGTCGACACCCCCGAAGACCTCACCGCCCTCCAGGACCTCCTCGCCGACTGACCGACCTTTCGACTCGCTCCGCTCGCTCAAGGAACAGGGGGCCTTTCGACTCGCTCCGCTCGCTCAAGGAACAGAGGGGTGTCGAGCGGAGCGAGGCCTTCGCTGTTCGTTGAGCGGAACGGAGCGCCAGCGGAGTGCAGTCGAAGCGTCGTGAGGCGCGCTCCTCGTGCTATGCATACGTAGCGGTGCGGACGGCGACAAGTTGTGGCGGAAGGTGGGTGCATGGGACGGATCCGATCGGTGGACCTTGCCGTTGTGCTCGCCGCCGCGCTGGTGGGCGCCGTCGGGCTCGTCGTTCTCGTGGTGCTCCTCTGTGGCGATGGTGGTGGACCGGGCGGTGCCCGCTCGGAGGTCGATCCCACCTGCGACCTGATGCGGCCGGACGGACGACGGCCCAGCGAGTGGTTCGAGCCCGATGGCACGCTGGTCCTCGATGACGAACAGGCCGCGGGGATTGCCATCGCGCTCGGCATGCGCGCGGAGTTGTCCGGCGATGCCGAAACCCGCGTCCTGTCGGACCTGCTGATGGCCGACCCTCCGACGGCGGCGCCGCTGACGTCGGAGCAGCGCCGAGCGCTCGACGATCTCGATCGATCGGTGGTCGACGACTGCCCGGACTGAGGGCGGCCTTTCGACTCGCTCCGCTCGCTCAAGGAACAGTCGGGGTGCTCCGCTCGCTCAAGGAACAGAAGAAGGGTGTCGAGCGGAGGGAGGCCTTCGTTGTTCGTTGAGCGGAGCGAGCGCCAGCGAGCGCAGTCGAAACGTCGCCGGTCAGGGGAGGGGGAGCCAGCGGAGGGTTTCGGTGGGCTCGTCCTCGGAGGTGGCCGGGACCCGGGCGATCGCCGTGGCGTCCGAGAGGTTCGACAGCATGTGCGACGCCTGGCGGCCGAGGGGCGCGAGGACCGTACGGCCGGTGTCGTCGGTGGTGGCCGAGGCCCGGAGCCAGAACGTCTTGTCGGCGATCCTGTGCGGTGGCTCGGCGGGGACGCCGGTGCGCCAGCGGGCATCAGGGTCGAGGCCGACGAGGCGGTCGAGGGCCCGGCGCACGTAGACGTGGAGGTTGACCAGCACCGCCGCGGGGTTGCCGGGCAGGCCGAAGAGGTGGGCGTCGCCGTGGCGGGCGACGTAGAGCGGGCCACCGGGACGCTGCGCGACCTTCCAGAACAGGCGCTCGGCCCCTACCTCCTCGGCGGCGCCGGGCACGAAGTCGAAGTCGCCGACCGACACGCCGCCGCTCGTGACCACGAGGTCGGCGTCGGCGATGGCAGCGGCCAGCGTGTCGACCACGACCTCGCGGCGGTCGGGCACGTGGGCGACGGTGACGTCGGTGAGGCCCCAGCCGGCGAGGGTGGCGCCGATCATCGGTCCGTTGGTGTCGGGGGTCTGGCCGAGGCCGAGCGGCTGCCCGGCCGGTACCAGCTCGTCGCCCGTCACGAGCACCGCCACCCGCGGTCGCCTGGCGACGGTCACCTCGTGCGCCCCGGCCACCAGCAGCGACGCCAGCAGCCCGGGGGTGACCTCCTGCCCGGCCGTGGCCACGACCGATCCCGCCGGCAGCTCCTCGCCCTCGCGGCGCAGGTCGGTGCCGACGTCCACCGCGTCGTGCACGGTGACGGTGCCGGCGTCGGCATCGGCGGTCGTCAGCTCCTGGCGCACGATCGTGTCGGCGCCGTCGGGGACGAGCCCGCCGGTGAAGATGCGGGTGGCCGTGCCGGGGGTGAGGACCGGACGGGCCGCCTGCCGGGCCGCGGCCACGACCTCGCCGACCGGCAGGGTCACCGGGGCCGCGGCGACGTCCGCGTGGCGGACCGCGTAGCCGTCGACGGCGCTCTGGTCGAAGCGGGGGAGCGGGTGCCCCGAGGCGACCGGCGCGGCGAGCACCCGACCGGCGGCGTCGACGACCGCGACGACCTCGGTGCCGAGCGGGCGGACCGACGCGTCGACGGCCGCCATCGCCTCCTCGACGGAGGTCACTCGTAGCCGCCCTCGTGCGGGTGGGTGACCCGCAGCACCTCGACCAGGTGGACGAGCCCGGGCAGCACCGCGGCCAGCGTCTCCTCGGCGCCCCGCCGGCTGCCCGGGAAGGTGGCCACGAGGGTCGGGCCGATCAGCCCGGCGATGCCGCGGGACAACATGGCGTAGGGCGTGCGGGCCTGGCCGAAGGAGCGGGCCGCCTCCATGAGTCCGGGCAGCTCGGTGGTGAGCATCGGCTGCACGGTCTCGACCGTCTTGTCCCGAGGACCGAGCCCGGTGCCGCCGACGGTGATCACGACGTCGGGACGGTCGGCGAGCAACGTGCGGAGGCGGGCCTCGAGGTCGGCGGGCTCGTCCGGGAGCACCTCGTAGGCGGCGATGGTGAAGCCGGCACCCTCCAGGCCCTCGACCACCGACCGGCCGGCGGTGTCGGGCTTGGCGCCCGAGGCAACGGTGTCGGACAGGACGACGACCGCCGCGGTGCCCGAGTCGACGGCCCGGCCGAACTGCGACTTGCCGCCCCGCTTCACCGCGAGGCGCACGTCCTCCACGGCGAGGTCGAGGCCGACGTGGGGCTTGAGCATGTCGTAGACGCAGAGCGCGGCGTTGGACACCGCGGCCAGGGCCTCCATCTCGACGCCCGTGGCGGCGACGGTGCGCACGGTGGCCTCGATCGTGAGGTGGTCGTCGCCGAGCTCGACGTCGATGGTCGTGTCGAGCACGGGGATCGGGTGGCAGTGGGGGAGCAGGAAGGGCGTCTGCTTCACGGCCATGAGCCCGGCGATGCGGGCCGCCTCGACCACGTCGCCCTTGTCGACGGCGCCGTCGCGGATCAGCTCGACGCCCGCCGCGGTGACGTGCACCCGGCCGGTCGCGGTGGCCGTGCGAAGGGTGGTCGGCTTGGTGGTGATGTCCTTCATCGGGTGGGTTGCGCCTCGTGGTCGTGGTCGGCGCCGCCATCCTCGGCGATGGAGCAGCCCTCGACGAACTCGCTGGTGCCGTCGGCGTACCACTCCTCCTTCCAGATGGGCACCCGGTGCTTCACGGCGTCGACCACCTCGATCAGGGCGGCGAACGCCTCGGCCCGGTGGGCGCTGCGGACGACGGCGACGATCGCCGACTCGCCGATGGCCAGGTCGCCCACCCGGTGGGTGACCCGCACCACCGGGACCTCGTGCTTCGCGGCCACCTCGGCCTCGATCTCGCGGATCATGCGGTCGGCGATGGCCTCGTGGGCGGTGTAGCTCAACCGCAGCACCTCGCGGCCGCCGTGGTGGTCGCGGACCTCGCCGGAGAAGACCGCCAGCGCCCCGCAGTCGGGTCGGTCGGTGCCGGTCAGGAGTGCGTCGACCGACAACGGGGTGTCGGAGATGCGCGGGCGGGTGGTGTCGTCGACGTCGGTCACGACGTCCGCTCCGGCACCGTGACGGCGCCGGTGGACCGCACGCCGGTGAGCCACTTGTCGCACCACGCGGCCATGGCGGCGAGGATAGCTTCCGTCCTTTGCCGCCCACGCCCGAGCCTCGACCCCCGGGGAGCCCCCATGACCGATGCGTCGACGATCCCGGAGCGGGCCGTCGCCGATCGTCTCGGTCGGCCCCTGCGAGACCTGCGGTTGTCGGTCACCGATCGCTGCAACCTCCGCTGCACGTACTGCATGCCCGAGGCCGACTACGAGTGGCTGCCCCGCGCCGAGCTGCTGGACTTCGACGAGCTGACCTCGCTCGTCGACGCCTTCACGGCGGTGGGGGTGGAGAAGGTGCGGATCACCGGCGGCGAGCCGCTGCTGCGCCGCGACCTCCCCGAGCTGATCGCCCGGATCGCCGCGCTGCCGGCCATCGACGACCTGGCGCTCACCACCAACGGGACCCTGTTGGCGGGGGCCGCGTCGGCGCTGCGAGCCGCGGGGCTCGGTCGGGTCACGATCAGCCTCGACACGCTCGACCCGGCCCGGCACCACGCCCTGACGGGCCGGGACAACCACGCCGACGTGCTGGCCGGGATCGAGGCGACCGCCGCCGCCGGCTTCACCGGCACCAAGATCAACACCGTCGTCCTCCGGGGCACCAACGACGACGAACTGGCCGACCTCGTCCGCTTCGGCGCGGAGCACGGGGCCGAGGTGCGGTTCATCGAGTACATGGACGTCGGCGGCGCCACCCGTTGGGACCGGTCGCTCGTCGTCCCGGCGGTCGAGGTGCTCGACCGGTTGGCCGACGGGCTCGGCCAGATCGCCGATGCCACCAGCCGTCCGTCCGCCCCGGCCCGCCGGTACCGCACGGCCGACGGCACGACCTTCGGGATCGTCGCCTCGACCACCACCCCGTTCTGCGGCTCGTGCGACCGGAGCCGCGTCACCGCGGATGGCCGCTGGTACCGCTGCCTCTACGCCGTCGAGGGCACGGACCTCCGGGCTCCGATCCGTGCCGGCGCCTCGCCCGGCGAACTGCGCGACCTGCTGGCCTCGGTGTGGTCGGACCGGACCGACCAGGGCGCCGTCGACCGCCTGGCTCTCGCCGAGGCCCGCACCGCCACGCCCGTCGAGGTCACCCGCCGCGACCCGCACCGGGAGATGCACACCCGTGGCGGCTGACGAGTTCGCCGTGTCGGTCCGCTGCTACGGCCCGGCCGAGCGCGCCGCCGGGGCCCGCACGGTCGAGGTCGTGGTCGCCGCGCCGGCCACGGTGGCCGACGTCGTGCAGGCGTTGGCCGACCATCCGACCGCCGGTCCCGGTCTGGCCCCGCTCCTGCCCAAGTGCGCCGTCGCCGTCGGCGACCAGATCGTCAAGCTCGACCACGTGATCGACCCCGCTCACGTCGCCGACGTCGCTCTCCTCCCCCCGGTCGCCGGCGGCTGAGCACGATCGGGGTCGGATCCCGACCGTGACGCGTTCGACGGGATCAGGACTGCGACACCGGCACGGTCGGGATCCGACCCCGACCGTGCCGGGTTCGTGGGTCAGACCCCAACTGTCCGCCTACCGTCGGGGTGTGGCGAATCTGCAGGACGCTCGCGCGGGCGAGATCGTCGCCCAGGTCCTCGGGCTCGAGGTTCGTTCGGTGCGGCGGATCGTCACCGGCTTCGGCAGCGCCAACTGGCGGGTGGGGACCGAGGACGGTGACGTCGTCCTCAAGGTCGGTCCGGCGTCGTCCGCCGCGAAGTGGTCGTCGGCCGACCACGCCAGACAGCTCGCGGGCGGCGTCGGGATTCCCGTTCCCGAGCTCCTCCACGCCGAGGTGCGAGACGTCGGGGCGGTTCGGGTGTTCCGGTGGGTCGAGGGCCACGTGCTGTCCGACGTCGATGATCCGGGCCGGCTGGAGCGGGTGGCATCCGAGCTCGCGAGCGCCGCGGCGGCGCTGCACGACGTGCGCCGGCCGGTGTTCACATCCCGCCTCGACGGTTCGGGCCCGTCGTTCGACGCCTGGGCCGGCTACGTCCGCCATCGCGTCGGACAGATCCGCGACCGGGCGGGCGCGGTGGACGCGCTCGATGATGCCGTCCTCGAACGGGTCGCAGAGGTCGCCTTCCGGCTGGCCGACGCGGTCACGTCGGTCGTCGCTGCGACGGTCTGCCACCGCGACCTCCACCCGGACAACGTCGTGGTCCGGCCCGACGGGGGCCTCGCCGCCATCCTCGACTGGGACATGGCCGAGGCCTGGGACCCGGCGGGGGAGTGGTACCGCCTCGACACGATGCTGTTGCCGCACCTCGGGGATGCGGCCGACACGTTCCGAGCGACCTACGACCGCGCCCACCCCGACCGCCCGCAGTGGGACGAACGGTGCCGCCTCGTGAGGGTCGTCGAGGCCGCGAACTCCGTCGCCAACGCGGTGGTGCTCGGACACGACGAGTACGCCGCCCGGTCGAAGTCGGTCCTCGAAGCGACGCTCGACTGAAGTCCGCCGACACCGAGCCGTCGGTACGTTGTCGACGTGAGCGTCGTGCGGGGGAGGTGGCTGGTCCGGGGCATCGCGGTCGTCGCGGTGCTGGCGTTCGTCGGGACGGTCGGGCAGTACCAGGCGCGAAGGTTCCTGTTCGGTGACGTTCGGACCGTGTGCATCGTCACCGAGGCCTCGTTGACGTACGACCGGGCGCAACCGTCCGAGCTGGGATCCATGTACACCGGGGACGACCACCCGGCCGACCCCGGTGTCGGCGACGAGTACGTCGGGCACTCCGGATGCCTCCCCGGGGAGGAGGACTGCACCGAGTACGTCGAGATGTTCGGTCGCCGGCGCGAATGCGTCTCGTGGGTGGGGAGCGAGCCGCAGTCCTGACCGAAGATCAGCCTGATCGCGCCGGCGTGGCTGAATTTCGTACACTTGAGACAGTAGGTGTACGAAAAGGGGCTGGTGTGGAGCCGATCGGTGAAGACGTCGCGATCACCTGGCGAGGGAGGCGAGCGCGGGCGTTCGTGCCCGGCCGGCTTGCCGATCGGTCCTTCGACCTGGGAGCGGATGCCACCGCTCGCTGCGTTCGTGCAGAGGCCGCGCTCGAACAGGGGGCGGAGTCCATGCCTCCGGACCACGGCCCGCTCGCCCGACTCCTGCTCCGCGCCGACGGGCTCGCGTCCTCCTTCATCGAGGGGGTGACCGCTCCAGCGCTGGACGTGGTGCTGGCCGAGGCAGGGTCCTCCGCCGTGTCACCAGCAGGTGCCTGGGTGGCGGCCAACCTCGCGGCCACGGCGGACGCCGTCGCCGAAGCCCACGAGGGACCCCTGACCGTCGAACAGCTCCTGCGGTGGCACCGGACGCTGATGGCGGGTAGCCCGATGCCCGAGCGCTTCGTCGGGGTGCTGCGCGAAGAGCAGGGGTGGATCGGTGGGACGTCACCGCTGGACGCCAACCTCGTGACGCCTCCACCCGAGCTCGTGCCCGAACTGATCGAGGACCTCGTGGCGTTCGTCGACGATTCGGACCTCGATCCGGTCGCGACCGCGGCGATCGCCCATGCTCAGTTCGAGGTCATCCATCCGTTCGCCGACGGCAACGGGCGGATCGGGCGGGTGTTGATCGCGTGGACGCTGGTTCGACGCCTGGGACTCGTCAGCGCCCCACCGGTCAGTCCCCGGATCGCAGCCGACGTCGGTGGCTACGCGTCTGGCCTCGTGCTCTACCGGCTCGGCGACCTCGACGCGTGGGTGACGTGGTTCGCCGATGCCGTGTCGGGAGCAGGCCGTGCGCAGCAGGAACTCGTCCTCCAGGTCGAGCGTCTGAGGGTGCAGTGGCGTGCACGCCTCGACGCGCCGCGACCAGAGCGACCGAGGCTCAGGAGCGATGCGACGGCGTGGCAGGTGCTGGACCTCGTCCCCCGGATGTTGGTGCTCACCGGTCCCGCCGTGGCCGACGAACTCGGCGTGCCGTTGAAGACGGCCGCCGCGGCCCTCGGAGATCTCGTCGACGCGGGGGTGCTGGTCGACCACGGAACCGTTCCGGGACCCGGTCCAGGGCGGCCGAGCAGGCTGTACGCGAGCGACGAGCTGCTCGGCCTCACCGGGTCGATGCCGCTCCGAGGTTGACAGCCTCGGGGAACCGCAGGGAGCGGCGGGCCGCCGCGTCGTCACGCCGCATGTTCGTCAAGTCCTGGTTCCCAGGATGCGGTCGGCGTTGCGCCTGACCAGGTCTCGTACGGCGTCGTTCCCGGCGTCGGCGGCGACGTCCCTCGCCCGCTCGGCGGTGGCGGTGACGACGGCGCGGGCACGGGCCGGGCTGTGGGACCAAAGTCGGGCCTCGGCGACGATGTCGTCGAGGCGAATGTCGTCGATCCCCGTGACCCGTGGCCCGATCGACAGCGCTGGTTCGCGGCGAAGATTCGGCCAGAGGACCGTTGGGACCTGGTCGTAGAGCGGCGCCAACTCGACCCGGTCCTCGTCGTGGAGGAAGGCGAGGTTCTTGCCGTGGGCATCCGCGTTGCCGACGAGCACGGCGAAGGTCACCTGAGCGACGAGGCGGTCGAGCGCCGCGGTCGGGTCCGGGGCGTACGCATCGAGGAGTCCGGCAGCGTCGCGCAACGTTGGACCGCCGGAGCGCTCGTACTTCGCCGTCGGCTCTCGTCCGGTCGCCTGGCAGAGGTCTTCCTGGTGGATGCGTTCGATCGTCCCATCGTCGGTACGTCGACGGTCGAACCGCGAGACGATCAGGCAGTCGATGTCTCCGATGGTCGTCTCCTCGACGTCGACGTCGGTGAGGCCGATTCCCGCCGCGATGCGAAGACAAGCCGCTTCGGCCGCGACGAGGCCCGGGTGACGTCGATCATCGAGCTTCAGGATGTGGGTGGACGGCGCGCCGTTCGCGGGGCGGCTCCAACCGTCGTCGGTCCGGACGAGCAGCAGCTTGTCCTGGAGCCCGGCGATCGAGAGCTCGGAGTCGTCGTGCACGCCGAGCGGCGTGTCGGTGAGCCCGTCGACCTCGTCCGCGAGCGTCGTCGTGTCGTATGGCACGAGATGCCCGGGGCGGCGTCCGGGGAAGTCCGGTGCGATCACGAGCGCCCCGGCCACATCGCGTCCGTAGCGAGCCAACAGCCCGGTCGTGTCGGTGATCGCGATGTCTGCGGCCGCGGCGACCGCGGCGAGGTGTTGTCCTTCGGGCAGCAGTCCCCGAAGGAACGGTCCGGCGTCGAGGGCGCCGGTTCGCAGCGGCAGGCTGCATGAGAGCAGGGGGGTGTTCGCCGGCCAGCGGTCGCGGATGTCGGGCGCGTAGGTGAGCCGGATGGTGGGGCCGTCGCCGTCGATGGTCGCCAACGGCGTGCCGTCCCACCACCAGACGCCGAGGCGGGCGGTGGTCATCGGCCGGGCCCGTCGTCCAGTTCGATGGTCACGGTCGCGCCGAGTCGGCGCAGGATCCGCAGCGTTCGTTCCAGTTGGGTCACGGTGGCGCCGTTCTCCAGACGGGCGAGGTAGGTGCGGTCGATCCCGGTGAGCTCGGCCACCTCGGCCTGGGTCATCGACCGGGCGGCCCGGACGCCCGCGATCGCTCGTCCGAGGTCGTCGCCTCGCCGGACGGTCCACGTCGTCGATGTGTGCATATCGACACACTACCCCTGAACGAGCCACATGTGCTGAAAAACGCACATAGCAGGGAGTCGGGGCAAGTGTGTTGATATCAACACGTCCCGACCCCGACCCCGGCCCTGGGCCTGGCCGAAAAGCGGCGAGGTCGGCCGGCACATCGGTTCGTAGGGTGGCCCGATGACGTCGAACGCTGTGCCTCGCTACGACACGATCGGGCGGTCGTACTCGGCGACGAGGCGGACCGAACCGAGGATCGCCGCGCAGATCGAGCGGGCGCTCGGCGACGCCGAGACCGTGGTCAACGTCGGCGCGGGGACCGGCAGCTACGAGCCTCCGGAGCGGACCGTGGTCGCGGTGGAGCCATCCGGGACGATGATCTCCCAGCGGCCCAAGGGTTCGGCGCCGGTGATCCAGGGCGTCGCCGAGCACCTGCCGTTCGCCGACGGCACCTTCGACGCCGCCATGGCCGTGCTCACCGTCCACCACTGGCGCGACCGTGTCGCGGGGCTGCGCGAGCTGCGGCGGGTCTCGGCCCGGCAGGTCGTGTTCCTCTTCTCGCCGTTCGACGTCGGGTCCTACTGGCTGGTCGACGACTACTTCCCGGAGTACGCGGACCTCGAGTCCGAGCACGACGCCCCCTCGCCCGAGCTGCTGGCCCGACACCTGGACGTGCAGCGGGTGGAGACCATCCCGATCCCAGGCGACTGCGTCGACGGGTTCGGCTCCGCGTACTGGAACCGGCCCGAGGCGCACCTCGATCCGACCGTGCGGGCCGGCATGTCGTTCATGGCCCAGATGGACCCGGCGACGGTCGACAGCAACGTCGCCCGGCTCGCCGCCGAGCTGGCCGACGGCACCTGGGACGCCAAGTACGGCCACCTCCGCACCCAGGAGACCATCGACCTCGGTCTCCGCCTCGTCGTCTGCGGCTGACACGGTCGGGGTCGGATCCCAACCGTGCACGCGCCGTTCGGTGCACCACCCGCGAGGACGACACGGTTGGGATCCGACCCCGACCGTGTGTTCAGAGCGGCTCGGGGGTGGGGAGATCGGCCTCGACGGTGACGCGGGTCGGGTCGAAGGAGAACATGGCGGCGATCGGGAGGCTCTCGGGGAGCGGGTCCTCGTAGGTCCACGCCACGTCGTCGACGACCCGCCCGTCGACCACTGCCGACCAGTACGTGGCGTCGCCCTTGTAGTTGCAGTAGGTCGAGGTGTCGCTCCGGCGGAGGAGGTCGGTGCGGACGTGCTCCGGTGCCACGTAGAGCTTTGGGGCGAGCGAGGTCTCGAAGAGGATGACGGTGTCGTCGGTGTCGACGAGGACCGTGTCGTCCACCGACACCCGGAGGTGGCGCCGGGTCGGGCGGCAGTCGACCCGGTGGTACGGGTTGGGCGGGTAGTGGCGGAGGCGGCGGCCCTCCTCGAACCACACGTCGACCGCGTCCCACGGCACCTGCACGAAGCCCGGCGCCTCGGGCTCGGGCTCGTGTGGGAGGTCGCCGACGACGTCCGCCGGGAACGCGTAGGCGAGCGGGCGGCCGGAGCGGTGGACGAGCAGCGCCCGCTCGGTGTCGAGGACGACCCGTCCGTCGCGCTCGGCCCGGATCCGGCGGGGGTGGGGCTCGACGAACACCAGCCCGCTCGGGACCGGTGCCGAGAAGCGACCGGCCGGGTTCGGGCCGATGGGACCGCGGCCGGCGCTGAGGCTCACAGTCCCGTCCTCGTGGCGCCGACGTGGGTCGGGTCGGCGAAGCCACGGACCATGGCGTCGACGGTGAACGACGCCAGGGGCGTGCCCTCCTCGTCGAACACCCGGCACTCGGCGTGGGTCATCCCGCCGGCGGCCACGGTCGAGCGGTGGTGGTAGAGCATCCAGCGATCGGCCCGGACGTCCGCGTGGATCGAGAGCGAGATGGCGTTGATCGCCGTCGACAGCGAGTCGTGGGCCTGGTCCTGGCCGATGCCGGCGTGCGGTCGGAGGGCCGCGGCGATCGACAGGTGGCCGGTGAACTGGGCGAGCAGCGCGGCGTGCACCGGCGGGTCGTCGGGGACCTCCCGGAACCGCACCCAGGCCGACAGCTCCGGCGGGCCGACGGGTGCGGCCGGGTCGCCGGTGTACGCGTCGTCGACGATGCGGAGGTCCCGGCCGGTCACGCCCATGTCGTAGGGCTCTGCGTCGTCGGGGCTGCCGACCGGGGGCGGCGGTTCGGTGTGGGCGACGACGTCGTCCGCGGTGGCGTCCAGCAGGACCGTGCCGGCCGCGCAGATCCGATCGCCCTGGACCGCCCTCGTCGAGAACGCGGCGAAGGTCCGGCCCGTGGCCACCTCGTCGAGCTCGATCGAGTACGCCGCCCGGGCGTCGGCCACCCGGGTGAACACCATCGAGGTGTGAACGGCGCGGCGACCGGGCACGACCCTCGACGCCGCGACGATCGACTGGGCGAGCATCTGGCTGCCCTCGACGACCGGACGTCGCTCGTCGGCCCGCACCGCACCGGTGAAGCGGTGGTCGCCGTCGGGCTGCACGTCCAGCACCGCGATCAGGTCCGTGACGTCGCCCCAGGGCGGGTGCCGCTCCATCGCCGGGACGCTACCTGCGGGGGCCTTTCGACTCGCTTCGCTCGCTCAAGGAACGGACGTGGGGCCTTTCGACTCGCTTCGCGGTTCCTGAGCGAGAGTGAGCGCCAGCGAACGAAGTCGAAGGGCGCTCAAGGAACGGACGTGGGCTTCGCGGTTCCTGAGCGAGCGTGAGCGCCAGCGAACGAAGTCGAAGGGCGCTCAAGGGGCGGTGGGCTGCGGAAGACCACGCGGCGTTGGATCTGGTAGCTGAGGCCGAACAGGAGCGCTTCGGTGGCGAACTTGGCCGGCGCGACCCCGAGGCCCACCGACGTCAGCGATCGCAGGACGAGGTAGTTCACCGCCAGCAGCGAGACGACGAGGGTGGCGTAGCGGCGGGCCGCCGAGCCCCGCTCCGCCCCCGACCTCGCGAACACCACCCGATGGTTGGCGGTGAAGTTGAAGGTGGCGCTGGTCGCCCGGGCGATCACCGCGGCGGCGAGCAGGTTGCCCGTCGCCCCGACGACGGTGAAGAACACCACCAGGTCGACCACGAACGCGGCGATCGACGACAGCGAGAACTTGAGGAACGGGAGGTAGACGCGGAACGAGTCCCGGAAGGTGCGGAAGTGCGACGAGTGGTGTTCCTCGTAGATGGTGGCGATGGGGACCTCGGTCACGGGGACGTCCTCCTGTTCGGCCCGCAGCAGCACCTCGAGCTCGTACTCGAAGCGGTCGCCCGGGATGGATCGGAGCCACGGGAGCAGCCGGGCCGGATAGCCCCGGAGCCCGGTCTGGGTGTCGTGGATGCGATGGCCGGTGGCCAGGTCGAAGACGTTGCGGGTCATCGTGTTGCCGAAGCGGCTGCGGAGCGGCACCGAGTCCTCGAACTGCCTGCTGCCCAGCACGATCCCGCCGTCGACCGCGTCGGCCACACGTTCGATGTCGACCGGCGCGTGCTGGCCGTCGCAGTCGGCGCAGACCACGTCCTCGCCGGGGTGGTGGACGGCGATGTGGTCCAGGCCCGACTTGAGGGCGTGGCCCTTTCCCCGGTTCGTCGCGTCGGTGAGCACCTCCGCCCCGGCCCGTCGCGCCGCGTCGAACACCTCCGCGTACCGCGGGCCGCTGCCGTCGTCGACCACGACGACCGTGCCGAACGGGTCGCGTTCGCCGAGCGCCGTCACCAGGTCGACGAGGCGGTCGTCGGGCTCGTAGGCGGGGATGAGGATCGCGGTCATGGTCATCACCCGGCCACGTAGAGGATGTCGCTCGTGCCCCGCTCGTCGCCCTTGCCCAGCGGGTCGTTCACCAGCTCGCCGTCGAAGACCATGGTCGTCGAGCCGCCGCCGTCGAGGTTGTAGGCGGTGGTGGCCCCGAGGTCGACGAAGATCTGGGCGAGCTCGGTCATGGTGACGCCCCGGCTGTATCCGGTGGCCCGTCCGTCGACCGCGACGAACACGTAGTGGTTCGTGTCGACGATCCCGATCGCGGTGCGGGGCTGGTTGCCCTGGATGGAGTGGTTGCCGAAGTTGGTGTCGACCTCGACGTCCTCGATGCCGTCGACGATCTCGCCGTCCTCCACGAGCGCCGGACCGAACGACACCGTGTTCCACACGCCGGCGTCGAGCAGCTCGTCTCCGGTGGTGGTCGTCTCGTCGTAGATCGCCATCGTGCCGTCGGCGTACATGGCGAGTCCGGTGCGGGCCCCGTCGTCGCGGTAGAGGACGCCGTTGCGGATGACGATGCCGCTGCTGCGATAGCCGTAGTAGTCGCCGTTGATCGCGAAGACGGCGTCGTTGTCCTCGGCGATGTCGGAGGTGTCCTCGATGATGTTCTCGCCGAACTTGTCCTCGGCGAACCCGCCCCGGATCAGGGTGGCGTCGTCGACCACGACGTCGGCGACGTAGTAGGTGACCTGGTCGTCGCCGCTGCCGGTGACCACCGTCGAGATGGTGATCGACGTGGTGTCGCTGGTGTAGGTGGTGGCGGTGACCTCCGCGTCGGGGTCGGCGGTGACCTCGGCCGCCTCGACGCGGGTGCCGGTCTCGGCCTCGTAGGCGTCGACGTCGGCGATCTCGACGTGGTCGATGATGTACTCGTCGAGCGCCCAGTACCCGATCCCGCCGGCGAGCAGCAGGACGACGGCGAGGACGTAGAGCGCGATGCGCACGACCCGTCGCTTCTTCGACCGTGGCCGCGTTCGACGTCGCCCGGCAGGGCGGTCCCCCTCGGGCTCGGCACCGGTGGGTGGCCGGTCGAGGGTCGAGGCCGGGGTCGTGCTCATGACAGGGCCTGCGCCACCGCGTCGGCCTCGGCGATCACGGTGTCGGAGGGCACGAGGTCCGACGCCTGGGCCTGGAGGATCGCGACCCGCTCGGCGAGCAGGTCGTCGGCGAGGCCGGAGTCGACCAGCTCGTACCGGAGCTCGGTCAGCGCATCGTCGTAGGCGGCCGAGAACTCGTCGACCTCGAGGAACCGCTCGACGAGGACGTTGGCGCCCCCGCCGAAGCCACGACCGCCCCCGACGCCCCCGCCGCCTCCGCGGCCACCGCCGCCACCACCACCCATGCCGACGCCGAGCGCCAGGTTCATGTCCCACGGGACCACGCTCATGAGGCCGGTCTCGGGGTCGTGGTACAGGTACGAGTTGTTGCCGGGGCCGTCGATGTCGTCGCTGTTGCCGAGCAGCTCCATCATGGCGAGGTAGGTGGCGAAGCCGTCCACGTCGAGGTGCTGGTCGAGCTCGGCGGCGAAGGTCTCGTCGTCGGATTCGTCGACGAACGCCAGGAAATCGGTGAGGTAGGTGAGCGATTCGTCGTCGCCGGCCTCCAGGTCGAAGACGTCCTCGTAGGAGGCAGCGTCGTCGCCGCGGTAGCTGTAGTCGCCGGAGCTCTCCGCCTTGTAGAGCGAGCCGTCGGTTCCGAACCAGTCGTCGACCCAGCTGCCGTCGGGGTGCTCGATGACGAGCCGCAGCACCTCGTCGCTCCCGTTGACGCTGAACCGCGCCGACACCGCCTGTTGGGACGCCAGGCCGGCCGCTTCGAGCAGGTCGAGGGCGACGGCCTCGTTCAGCGCGGTCGCGGACTTGTTCGCACGGACCACGAGCTCGTCGACGCCGTCGTGGTCCTGGCCGTCGACGAACTCGTCGAGGTCGATGAGCCAGGGGAGGTCCTCCGGCGCCGACGTGTCGTCCACCGATCGCAGCGACGAGTTGCCCTTGAGGCGGAGACCGACCCGTTCGTAGGTCGTCCCGTCGATGGTGACCGTCGACTCGATCCAGGTCTTGTCGCCCGTGGTCTCGTAGTCGTCGATGAGCTGGGCGTAGTCGTCCTCGTCGAAGGTGACCTCGATGGTGTGGACGCCGGTCTCGTCGAAGAGCGAATCGCTGTCGCTGACGAGCGTGGTGTTGCCGGCCACCGCACCGGTGTCGTTCGAGCCGGTGTCGGCGGACGCGGCGTCGGTGTCGGCGTCGGCCGAGCACGACGACAGGATCATGAGCGCGGTGACGGCGGCGACGGCCGGACGGCGGTAGCGCCGCCGGCGGTCACGGCGGCGGGGGATCGGTCCGGGGTCGGGCCGGTGGTCGATGGTCGGGGGGTTCATCGAACGATCTCCTCGATCGTGTCGGTGGTCGGGTCGATCGGCCGGAACGGGGTGGCCCGCAACGTCCGGCGCCACCGGTTGGCGGGGAGGTCGGGGTGCATCGCCGCCATCGCGGTGCCGTACTTGCTGAGGCGCAGCGGTCGGTGGCCGAGCTGCCACAGCAGTCGGTCCGCCTGCAGCGGTCGTCCGGGCGACTTGGTCTCGACGATCACCGCGTCGGGCAGCTCGATGCCCTTCCCCGACCGGTGGATGCAGCGCAGCCCGGTGTCGATCGTGATCCGGCCGTCGAGCTCCGGTTCGAGCAACGTCGTCCGCCCGTACGAGGTGATGAGCACCGGGAGGAGCTGATCGACGGTGGTCGTCGTCAGATGGCGATCGTCGGTGAAGGTCGCCGCGAAGTCGTGGTCGCCGGTGAGGTGGGTCCACGGGTCGGTGACGGCCCGCGGGTGGCGGTGCTTCACCGTGCGGCCCCGCCGGTCCCGCAGCTTCACCTCGGTCCAGGCCGTCCGGTCGTCGCGGTACATCCGGTTCCGGACCTTCCACCGGATCGGACGGCCCCAGGCGGCGTCGTGGTAGGAGCGCAGGTCGGGGGTGTCGAGGTAGGCGGTGTCGTACCGGAAGCGTCGGTTCCCGTCGACCTCGAGCACCCGGCACGAGGTCGGGAGGAGCTCGAGCAGGTCGTCGAGCCGGTCACGGGCGACGACGTACTTCCGGTCGTGGCGGGTCATCAGCTCGGCCCGGTCCCGGAGGGCGTCGAGGTCGATCGGGTCGAACCCGTCGACGTACGGCGTCGGATCGTGCGCGGTCATGGCGATCATCGCGACACCGTCGATCGGATCGGCGTGGCCGTGCTCGCTCCCGGGCCTCGGCCGTCGTGGCCTCCGGCGAGGCGGTACCGGACCTCGACCTGGGTGGTGTCCTGCACCAGGTCGACCTTGCGGACGTGGATCCGGTGGACCGTGGCGTTCAGGAGCTCGGCGAGGTGGACCCGCAGGGCGTCCTCGTCGGTGTAGGCCCGTTCGAGGGTCATCGTCTGGACCCGGTAGTCGCCGAACAGGGCCGGGTGGTCGCCGACGGCGAGCGCCACCACGATGGCGGCCATCAGCGCGGGCGTCAGGCCGTCGGGGGCTCCGGTCAGCCCGCCGAGGAGCCCGAGGGCGAGGGCGGCGAAGAAGTACGCGATCTCGGCCTGGTCGAGCTCGGCCGACCGGAGGCGGATGATCGACAGGACACCGAACAGCCCGAGGCCGAGACCTGCGCCGAGGGTGCTGCTGGCGAGCGCGTCGGCGACGGCGAGCACGGCGACGTTGACCACGAGGTAGGCCACGACCATGTCCCGCCGTCGGTGTCTGGGGAAGTACAGCCCGAAGACGACGACGGACACGGCGACGAGGTCGATGGCGAACAGGGCGGTGGATGAGGACATGAACGCAGGGTGGACAGTGGGTGTCCGAAGCCCGGCAGAGCTGTCTGGGAGTTCCCTGAGGACGTCCGCGTGCGCGTCAGCGGTCGAGCGTGGTCGCGATCCAGGCGACGTGGCGGGCGAGCGCGTCGTCGGCGGCGTCGACGACGCCGACCATCGAGAGGTAGCCGTGGAGGAGCCCGGTGCACGGGTGGTGCTCGACCTCGATGCCCGCCCGCCGGAGGAGCTCGACGTAGCGGAGCGCCTGCGGTTCGAGCGCGTCGAGCGTGGACGTGGTGACGAGCGTGGGCGGCAGGCCGGTGAGCGTTCCTCCGGCGGGGAGGAGGTAGGGCGCCTCGGGTCGGCCGTCGGCGTAGACGCCGAACAGGAGGTTCGTCTTCGCGCGGTCGAGCCAGAGGAGGTCGGGCACGACGTCCGGCCGGTCCGCGGGGTACGGCCCGCCGGGCGGGTTGGTGGCCGGGTAGGCGAGGAACACCGCCGCCGGTGCCGGCCCGCCGCGGTCCCGCAGCACCTGCGAGGCGGCAGCCGCGAGGTGGCCACCCGCGGATGCGCCGCCGAGCACGGTGCGGGTCGGTTCGACCGCGTCGTCGGTGACGAGCGCCTCGAAGGACGCGACCACGTCGTCGAGCGCGGCGGGGTGGCGGTGCCTCGGGGCGAGCCGGTAGTCGACCGACACCACGACCGCGTCGAGCGCGTCGCAGAGGCGTCGGGCGACCGCGTCGGCCTCGGCGTCGTCGAGGGTGCCGAACACCCATGCACCGCCGTGGACCCACACGATCCCGGTCCCCGACCCAGCGCCGCCGGTCGGTTCGTAGCGCCGGGCGGCGACGGGCGGGTCGCCGGGAAGGGCGACGTCGGCGGCCACCACCCCGTGGACGGGTCGGGGTGGCGGTGCGGGGTCGGCGGCCCCGCCGGCGAGGAGGTCCTGCGCGGTGCGCCCGTGCAGGTGGGCGATCAAGGGCGCGACGCCCGGCGCCAGGTCGTCGGTCATGGCGCGAGGCCGTGGACCATGAGGCGGGTGAACGCCTCGGCGAGGTCGGGGATCGGTGGGACCGCGGCGCCGCCCTTGCGCTCGGTCATCGCCGCGAGGGGCAGGTGGACGATGAGCAGTCCCTCGACCATCGACCAGCAGAGGGCGCTGGCCAGCCCGATGTCGAGGTCGGGGTTGCGCTCGGCGGCCAGGCGCTCGATCGCGCCCTCCAGCACCGCGAACGCCTGGTTGCCCCAGTCCTGGTAGTCGGGATCGTCGACGTCGACGATGTCCCAGCGGAACGCGACCGCGACGTGGCCGGGGTGGTCGAGCGCCACCGAGACGTACGCGCGGCCGACGGCGACGAGCGAGTCGAGCGGGTCGTCGGAGGAGGCCGCCGCGGCCCGGGTGGCCTCGGTCAGGTACCGGAACCCCTCGACGGCGACGGCGGTCAGCAGGCCCGTGGCGTCGCCGAAGTGGTGGGCTGGCGCGGCGTGCGACACGCCGGCGCGGCGGGCCACCTCCCGCAGGCTGAACCCGGCCACGCCCCGTTCGGCGAGCACCTCGGCCGCTGCGGCGCGCAGCACCCGGGGCAGGTCGCCGTGGTGGTACGGGGTGGCCGACGTCACGCCCCGATCGTGGCGGTTGGGTCTTGACGGCGTCAAGATCTAATCTTTACGTTGTCAAGACGGAGGTGGACCCCATGCCACAGGCGACCGACATCGACGACCCCACGACCGAGCGCTCGGCGGGACCCGACCCGCACCCGAGGCGCTGGGCGGTCCTCGCCGTGGTGTGCCTGAGCCTGTTCGTGGTGGTGATGGACGGGACGATCGTGAACGTCGCCCTGCCCTCGTTCGTCGTCGACCTCGGGGCCACCACCCGCCAGCTCCAGTGGATCGTCGACGCCTACCTGCTGGTCTTCACCGGCCTGCTCCTCGCGGCGGGCAACGCCGGTGACCGGTGGGGGCGGCGGAAGGTGCTCACCGTCGGCCTGGTCGCGTTCCTGGCCACGTCGGTGCTCGCCGGCTCGGTGGGCGGGCCCGGGGCGTTGATCGCCAGCCGGGCGCTGATGGGCATCGGCGCGGCGATGATCTTCCCGGCCACCCTCGCCATCCTCACGAACGTCTTCACCGACCCGAAGGAGCGGGCCGCGGCGATCGGCATCTGGAGCGCCATGAGCGGCATGGCCGTGGCCGCCGGGCCGATCGTCGGCGGATGGCTCCTGGAGCACTTCTGGTGGGGCTCGGTCTTCTTCGTCAACGTGCCGGTGATCGCCATCGCCATCCTCGGCGTGGTCCTCGTCGTGCCCGAGTCGCGGGACGCCGAGACCCCGCCCCTCGACCTGGTGGGCCTGGCGCTCTCGATCGCCGCGGTCACCACGATCGTCTTCACGATCATCGAGGCCCCCGAGTGGGGCTGGGCGAGCACGACGACCCTCCTCGGCGGTGCGGCGGGCGTCGTGCTGTTCGCCCTGTTCATCGGCTGGGAGCTCCGGGCCCGCCACCCCATGCTCCCGGTCGGGATCTTCAGGGATCTGCGCTTCTCGGCCGCGAGCGCGTCGATCACCGCCGCCTTCTTCGCCCTGTTCGGGTTCATCTTCCTGATCACGCAGTACTTCCAGCTCGTCCGCGGCTACACCCCGCTCCAGGCCGGCGTGCGGACGATCCCGGTCGCCCTGTCGATCGCCGTCGCCTCGGTGGCCGCCCCGAAGATCGTGGAGGCGGTCGGGACCAAGCGCGTGGTCACCGCCGGGCTCGTGTCGATGGCGGTCGGCTTCACCTGGGTGTCGACCGCGTCGGCGGCCACCCCGTACGTCGAGATCGTCGGCCAGATGGTCTTCCTCGGCCTCGGCCTCGGTCTGACGACCGCGCCGGCGACGGAATCGATCATGGGATCGCTGTCGGCCGACAAGGCCGGCATCGGCTCGGCCGTCAACGACACCACCCGAGAGCTGGGCGGCACCCTGGGCGTCGCGGTCATCGGATCGGTGTTCACGTCGATCTACGTGCAGGCGCTCCGCGACGGCCAGCTGTTCCCGCTGCTGCCCGAGATCGCCCGCCGACCGACCGAGGACTCCGTGGGCGCGGCGACGATCGTCGCCGACCGGCTCCCGCCGGCGATCGCCCCGCAGTACCTCGCGGAGGTGTCCGACGCGTTCGTCTCCGGGTTGTCGGTCGCCTGCCTGGTCGCCGCGGGCGTCGCGCTCCTGGGAGCGGCCGTCGCCGCGGCGTTCCTCCCGGCACGGGCGTCGACCTCCGATCGGGCGCGCCCCGACGCTCCTCGTGGCCCGCGCGAGGCACGCCACGTCTGAGTACCCGTCGACGGTGAAATGAGTACCCACCTCCGTGGACGCCGACATGGGCCGTCGGTACGGTCCTCGGACGGGTCCCCGATCGGTGATCCGTCCGCGTCCCGACCGAGCGAGGAACCATGCGTCGAACCATCCGGGGCCGCTTCGGCCGCACCACCCTCGTGGGCGTGGTCGCCCTCACGTTCGTGCTCGCCGGATGCGGAGACGACAGCGACACCAGCGGCTCGGCGGACGCGACCGACACCGGGTCGCAGGACACGACCGCGTCGGACGATGCTGGCGGTTCGTCGGGCTCGTCCACCGGGTCGGGATCGGCGACGCTCACCATCGGCGACGAGACCTGGACCTTCGACAACGTGATGTGTGCCGAGGGGACCGACGAGACCCAGAGCGAGGACTGGGACTTCTCCCTGCTCGCCACGTCCGACGAGATGCGGATGAACGTCGATCGCGGTGCGGAGGGTGGGCCCTACGGCGACACCGTCCACGTGGCGTCGACGGACGACCTCGCCGACCCGTCCATCGAATGGGAGGCGCCCGGGAGCGCCGTGACCGTCGGCGGCGAGGCGGAGCCCTTCGTCGAGGTGGACGGGAAGGACGTGACGGCCGAGGCGGACTTCCAGGATCTGACGGTCGACGACGGGACCGTGTCCGAGTCGGTCCCGGGATCGGTCGAAGCCACCTGCCCCTGATCGTCGCCGCCGGATCGCGCTGCTGATCCGAGGGCGTCAGCAGGCGCCGGACCGCGGCCCTCCGACGAACGCGCCGAGCGCGGCGGTCAGCCCGGGTCGTCCATCGACCTGGAGCTTGCGGTAGGCGCGTCCGAGGTGGTTCTCGATGGTCCGTCGGGAGACGAACGCCCGCTCGGCGATCTCGCGGCTCGTCGCCCCGCCGGCCGCCTCGACGGACGCGGCCAGCTCCCGATCGGTGAGCGCCTCGGCCACCGCCGGGCCCCGAGCCGTGCAGAGCGGTCGCACCCGTGCCGCCAACACCCGTCGGCGGGCATCAGCGATGCGGGCCGTCGGCGCGTCGGACGGCAGGAGGGTGAGCGAGCGGGCCAAGGCGTCGTCGGCCATCAGCGGCGCGCCCACCGCGGCGAAGTCCTCCGCGACCGCGGTGAGCCGGTCCGGGTCGCCCTCGCGCTCGGCCGCAGCGTCCTCGGCCATCAGCACGAGCAGCGTCGCGTCAGGGTCCCGCACCGCGGCGCTCATCGGTGCGGCGACCAGATCGGCGCGCCCGAAGCGGACCGCGTGGTGGAGGACCGGGATGCTGAACGCGACGTGCCCGGCGTCGAGCGCGTCGCGCCCGGCGTCGGCGACGATGCGGGCCGCTCGTCCGGGGTCGCCGTGGGCGGCGGTGATCGCCGCCCGGCCGCGGGCGACGAACAGCTTCGACCGCACGTCGCCGTCGGCGGCGGGGATGAGGTCGACCATCGCGCCGGCCTCCGCGATCCGCCCGGCCTGCGCGAGCGCGCAGGCCGAGATGCCCCGAGCGATGGACGGCACGCCGTGCGGATCGGCGTGCTCGAGCTCGTCGATCGTGGCCTCGACCTGGTCGATCGTGTCCGACGACCCCTGCATCAGCAGCAGCTCGAGCAGCACGGGTCCGAGGGCGCCCGTCGGCTCGTTGCGCTCCCGTCGTCGGCGGACCTGCTCGCCCACGGCCCGCGCCGCCAGGTCGATCTCGCCGCGCTGGATGCGGGCGCCGGCCCGGAGCGTCTCGAGGACGTCCATCCACGCGCCGCCGTCGTCGCGGCCGGCGGTGCGGACCGACTCGTCGAGGAGCGCGTCGATGTCGGTCGGGTCGCCGAGCATCACCCGGGCGTAGGCGAGTTGGTTCACCGCGTCGCGCCGCGATGCGGGGTCCAGCCGATCGTCGGCGAGCACGTGCGCCGATGCGCGGGCCAGCTCCTCGAAGTCCCCGTTCATCGCCGCCAGCGTGGCCAGGGTGCGTTCCAACTCGAACCGCAGCGCCGGGTTCCCGATCCGGACGGCGGCCTCGGCGACCACCTCGGCGGCGAGGTCCGGACGGCCGAGCTGGTGCGCGAGTAGCCGGGCCCGTGCCGAGGTCACACGGACGTCCCCCTCGTCGTCGACGACCATCTCGTGGGCCCGCACGAGCGCCGCGTCGGCGTCGCGTGGACGTCCCCGGAGGTGGAGGACCTCGGCGAGCGTGAGACGGTGCTCCCAACGGTCCTCGCCGGCCACGGCGGTCGAAGCCAGCTCCTCGGCGGCGTCGAGGTCGAGCGCCGACATGGCTTCCCGGGCCGAGGCGTCGGCGATGCGGGCCGGGACGGGGTCGCCGACGTCCTCGCACCAATCGGCCACGCGCCTCGCCTCGCCGGGGCGCAGCCGGTCGCCGGCGCCGTGGTGGCGGAGGAGGCGACGGACGACCTCGACGCGCCGCGTCGTCGGTGTCCCGACCCTGAGGCACTCGCCGATCAGCGGGTGCTCGCAGGCCACCACCACGTCGCCGGCGTCCACCCGGGCCCGGACCAGCTCCCGCTCCTCCAGGCGGTCCACGCATCGGCCGAGGTCCGACCCGAGGCGCTGCAGGACGATCGGCTCGCCGAAGGCGATCATCTCGAGGACCTCGCGCTCGTCGTCGGGCAGCCGGGCGAGCCGGGCATCGAGCAGCTCCACGAGTCGGGGCCCGGGACGAAGGGGCTCGGCCTCCACCCAGCGGCCGTCGGCCACGGCGACGGACCCGCACGCCCGCGCGTCCAGGACGAGCTCTCGGATGAGCAGGGGGTTTCCCCGACCGAGGGCCAGCACCGTCGCCGCCAACTCCTCCGCCATCGGCCCACCCAGGATCCGCTCGGCGACCGCGTTCGCCGAACGGTCGTCGAGCGGGAGCAGGTCGAACCGTCGAACGAGGTCGGCGGCCCACAGGTCCGTGATCGCGGGCGGGGTCTCCTCGTCGGTCCGAACCGTGAGGGCCAGCACCACGTCGCCGTCGCGGGCGAGCGTCGCCACCGTCGCCAGGGAACCGTCGTCCAGAAGGTGGGCGTCGTCGACCGAGATGCACAGGCGGCGGCCGTCGGCGGCGCGCAGCAGGGCCCGGCGGATCGCCTGGAGGATCTGCAGGGGGCCTTCGGGTGGGGCGTCGCCGGTGAGCACACCCAGGAACGGGCTGAACGGCACCGTTCGGGCGGCGCGGGTGGCGAAGACCTCGGCCACGTGCACGTCGCCGGACGCCAGGCGGGTGGCGACCTCGTGGAGCACCCGGGACTTGCCGACACCCGCCGGCCCCGTCAGGACGAATCCGCCGCCCCGGTCGGCCCGGTCGACGAGTCCGCGCACCAACTCGGCCCGCCCGACGAGCTCCGCATCTGCCACCCGGAGGAGGGTAGACGGGTCTCGTCGGTGCGACCGGGTGGCGCGTTCGAGGGCCCCTGACCTCGGGATCGGCTCACGCCCGTACGGGAACCCCGAGAGCGAGGAGCTTGTGGCGGGACCGATCGACGATCGGCTGGTACGTGTCGAGGTAGTAGGCGAGCGCGGCGCAGGCCTGGTGGATCGCGGCGCCCTTCGCCCGCCGGACGGTGGCGTCGTCGACCTGGAGCGCGTCCAGGAACACGGTCCGCGACCGGTCGGTGAACAGGGGCGACCAGATCACCTGGACGTCGACCGCCGGGTCGCCGGCGCACGCCGATCCCCAGTCGACGAGCCCGCACAGCCGGCCGTCCGAGGTGAGGCAGTTGCCCTCGAGGTCGCCGTGGACCCAGACCGGCGGAACGTCCTGGGCCGGCGCGGCCAGCGCGTCGTCCCAGACCGCGAGCGCGGCCTCGGCGTCGACGACCGCCGCCGCGCCGTCGATCCAGCCGCGGGTCTCGTCGTCGTAGTCCGCCAGGGGGCGGGCCCGGTTGCGGGCGGCCGGGGCGTCGTCGATCGGGATCTCGTGCAGATCCCCGAGGGCGAGGGCGAGGTCGAGCGCGAACGCCGAGGGATCGGCCATCGGGAGCGACTCTGCGGGAACCCCGTCGATCCACCGGTGGATCGACCACTCGAACGGGTACCCGGCACCGGGCCGTCCGACCGCCACCGCCGAAGGGATCGGCACCGACAGGTGGGCAGCGAGCAGCGGCAGCACCCGGTGGTCGCGGCCCGGCTGCGCGGCCGACCCCGGGTAGCGGGGGAAGCGGGCGACGAGGTCGTCGCCCAGGCGCCACACCGCGTTGGCCGTCCCCCATGGCTCGACGATCCGCAACGGTCGATCGGCGAGCTCCGGGAACTGCGCACCGATGAGCCGGGAGGCGATGGTCTCGTCGATCTCCACCTCGTCGTCGTGCAGCCGGGTCACGAGGTCATGTTGCCCAGCGCGGCCATGGCGCGGAGACCGGGTTCGGCGACCTCGCCGAGCCGGGCCGCGGCGGTCGCGACGTTCGGGTCGTCCCGCCGGTCGGCGCCGATCCGTGCCGGGTTGAGCATCGTGGTGTTCGCCCATTCGGCGATGTCGGGCTCGGCCCCGAACGTGCGGGCGGCGATCGTTCCCCGCACCTGCATCTGCGCCCAGTCGGCGAGCGTGTCCGACAGGGCGTTGGGCGGGCACACGCGGTTCCGCTCCCGGTCGTCGTCCCTCGTCGCCTCGACGAAGCCGGTGAGCGCGGCGTTGAAGCACGGGAAGCCGGCGCGGATCGTCTGGAGCCGGATCATGTCGGGCCCCCAGATGGGCGTGATCGGTGGGTACCGGAGCCCCGACGCCGCGCAGTGGACGAGGACGGCGTCGTCGGGGAGCGGCACGGTGCCCCCGGTGAGGACGATCTCGTCGGTCGTCACGTGGTCGATGTGGCCGAGGCGGACGACACGCTCGACGGTGCGCAGCAGGTCGAGCTCCCACGCCCCGAGCGTCGGGGTCTTGGCCATGGTGGGGACGACGTCGCGGTCGATCCGGAACAGGACACCCGACTCCTCGAGGCGGAGGAACAGGTCGTCGAGCGACGTCGCGCCCACGGCCGCCGCCATGGTGTCGGCCGCCGTGTCGAGCGCCACCACGGGGTCGGGCTGGACCTTCGACCGGTCGAGCATCCACGGGTCCCGCGGCCGGATCCACACGATGCGCTCCTGGGCCACACCGTTGGTGAGCAGCCAGACGATGCCGTCGGTGGCGGTCTTCCCCGACCCGACGACCACAAAGGTGCTGGGCGACGACGGCAGCTCCACGAGGTCGTTGACCGGGATCACCCGGACCCCCTCGGCCACGCCGAAGGGCGGCGGTGTGGTGGCGGGGACGGTGGGGGAGAGGTACGTCGCGTCGACCACGCGCCGGCGGACGTCGACGGTCGTGGTGGCGCCCGAGACCCGCGATGTGACCAGGTGCGTGGCGCCGTCGAACCGGTGCTCGCTGCCGCCGAGGAACGTGACCCGGCCGGAGTCGATCAGCCGTTGGAGGACGGCGTCGTAGTAGGTGAGGATCTCGGCGCGCAGGGCCCGCTCGTGCAGGCCGGCCTCGGGGCCCGCTCGCTGCACCCGGCCCCCGCCGAGCAGCGTCGAGGCCACGCCGTAGAACGCCGAGGCCTGGTGCAGCCGGACGAACGGGTACGCGTCCTGCCAGTGGCCGCCCGCCGCGTGGCGCCGGTCGACCAGGGTGACGTGCACGTCGGCGTGGTCGACGAGGGCGTCCGTGAACGCCATGCCCATGGCCCCCGCACCGACGACGAGGTAGTCGGTCTGCACGGTGGCTCCCTTCCGACCCGACGGATGCCCGGATACCGCGTCGAATCGGACAAACCATCGACCATTCGTGGCCGCCCGTCAACGGTCACGGCGGGCGGCGTTGGCTAGGTTCCATCGGGTGATCACCGAGGCGCTGGCCCGGATGGAGGGCCTCCTGGGCCAGTGGGAGGAGCACGAGGACCGGCGGGCCGTGTTCCTCGACTGCTACGCCCGGATGACCCGGGCCATGTGCGCGTCGCTCGACGACGAGACCTTCGACGATCCCGCGTGGGTGTCGGAGCTGCTCGACCGGTTCGCCGTGCACTACTTCGACGCCGTCGAGCGCTGGGATGCGGGCGGCGACGACGTGCCGACCCCGTGGGGGATCGCGTTCGAGGCCGCGGCGGCCGGCGACCGGTCGGTGCTGCAGCTCCTGCTCGTCGGGGTCAACGCGCACATCAACTACGACCTCGTGCTCACGCTGGTCGAGCTCCTGGACCCGGTGTGGGGCGAGCTCGACGCCGAGCTCCTGGCGTCGCGACGCCGCGACTACGACCGGGTCAACGACGTCATCGCGGCCACCGCCGACGAGGTGCAGGACATGGTCGTCGAGCGCCACGCCCCGAGGCTCGACATCGTCGACACGATGTTCGGACGGGCCGACGAGTGGATGGCCGTGCGACTGCTGTCGTCGTGGCGGGAGGACGTGTGGCGCCACGCCTCGTCGCTCCTCGATGGGGACGCGGCGTCCCGCCCGCAGCGCCTCGATCGTCGGGCTCGCGGCTGCGTTCGCCGCAGCAGGATCATCCTCGTCCGCGCCTGACCGCCGGCTCAGCGTTCGTCGCGGAGGAGGACGACGCCGAGCCAGGTGAACCACACGATCAGCCCGAGGCCGAAGACCATGCCGAGGTCACCGAGTCCGGGGACCACGGTGGCCACGCCAGCCACCGCGCTGACGACGCCCAGCAGTGCGAGGCCCCGGGGGAGGACGCCCGTGCGCAGCGCGGTCACGCCCAACAACAGGACCCACACGCCGCCCACGACCTCGTTGCCACCGCCAAGGCCGTCCTGCACCGTGTCGAGCGCGATCCAGAGCGACCCGGCGCGTCCGGGATCGGTCGTGGCCAGGTCGGCGACCGCGCCGACGCCGACGTTGGCGATCATGCCGGCGGCCAGCACCAGCCCGGCCCAGAGCAGGCCGAAGGCAGCGGTCGCGTTCGACAGGTCCGGGGCACGGGCCGCCACGCGCTCGCGCAGGCCGAGCGCGAGCGGGACGAGCGCGATGCCGAACACGATCAGCGTGACGATGTACCAGAGGTGCAGCGCCGCCCGGTGGTCGACGACGAAGGCGACCGATTCGGCGATCGTTGGGTCGCCGGTGGTCTGGTCGCCGAGGACCGTCGCGAACATCGCGATGCCGACGACGAACGTGCCGGCCTCGACCAGCGCGGCGACGCCGGCCGCTCTCCGGAGCCTGGTCGGGGCCGGCGCCGGGGCGCGGTCGGTCGGGGTTGGGGTGCTTCGGGTTCGGGTGGTGGTGGTCATGGTCCCCACCATCGGTGAGCCAGGGGTCGGGTGTCCTCACCCGCCGGGTGATCTCACCCGGGTGAACCCGCCGGGTTGTGGCCGAGCGGGCAGGGTGGTGGGATGAGCCGGGGAGGAGGCTGTGCCGGTGTCGATGCCCGTGCTCGATGAGGTCCTGGTGGCGAGGAAGGTCCACCCGCCGGTGCTGCCCGACCACCTCGTGCACCGGACCGGTCTGATCGAGCGGCTGGATGCCGCCCGGGACGACCTGCGGACCCGGCTCGTGCTGGTCAGCGCGCCGGCCGGGTCGGGCAAGTCCACCCTGCTCGCGTCGTGGATCGCAGCACGACCGGAGGCGAGGACGGCCTGGCTGCAGGTCGAGGCGGCCGACGCCGACCCGGCGACGTTCTGGACCTACGTCGTCCACGCCCTCGACCCGTTCGTCCCCGGCATCGTCGACGACGTCCTGCCCGCCGTGCAGGGCAGCGGCGGCGCGGCCGACGTGGTCGTGCCTCGCCTCCTCCGGGCCCTGGACGGGGTCGCCGAACCGCTGACGCTCGTGCTCGACGACCACCACCTCGTCGGCGCCGAGCAGGTGCACACGGGGCTCCAGCGGTTCGTCGAGCTGGCCCCGCCGAACCTCACGATCGTCATCTCGACCCGGACGGACCCGCCGCTGCGCGTGGCGAGGCTCCGGGTCCGCCAGGAGCTGGTGGAGGTCCGTGCCGCCGACCTGCGCTTCGACGAGGCGGAGATGGCCGACCTGCTCGCGCCGGTGGCGACGCTCGACGCGGAAGAGCGGGCTCGGCTCCTGGAGCGCACCGAGGGATGGGCCGCGGGACTGGTGCTCGCCGGCCTCTCGCTCCGGCGCAGCGACGACCCCGGCGCGTTCGTCGAGCGCTTCGGCGGGAGCCAGGACACGGTGGCGGCGTACCTCGCCGACGAGGTGCTCCGCGGCCTCGACGAGGTCGACCTCAGGCGTCTGCTGGAGACCTCGATCCTCGAACGCCTCAACGGCCCGCTGGTCGACCACCTCTGCGGCACGACCGACGGCGCGGGGTGGCTCGGCGACCTGGCCCGCGGCAACCAACTGGTGATCGGTCTGGACGACACGGGCACCTGGTTCCGCTACCACCACCTCCTCGCCGACCTCCTCCGCGTCGAGCTGGCGCGTCGCCGTCCGGAGGTGGTTCCCGAGCTGCACGCCAGGGCCTCCGAGTGGTTCGCGGCGAACGGGGACGCCGGCCCGGCGATCGACCACGCGCTGGCCGCCGGGCGCACCGACCGGGCCGCCGACCTGATCGCGGCGCACGCCACGTCGCTGCTCAACGCCGGTCGGTTCGTCACCCTTCTCGGCCACCTCGATGCGCTGGGTGCCACGGTCGACGAGCACCTCGGCTGCTCGGTGCTCGCCGGGTGGCTCCACCTGTCGCAGGGACGGTGGGACGTCGCGCGCCGACACCTCGACCGGGCCGAGGCGCTGGTCGGAGGTGACCTCGCCTCGCCGGTCGTCGCACCGCTGGCCATCACGCTCGAACTGACCACGGGTGACGTGGGCGCCGCGCTCGCCGTGGCCCGGCGGGTGCGCGACGCGGGCGCGCACGTCGGCTCCGCCCGTCTGGCGATGGTGGTCGGCGGCACGTTCGTCACCGCCGGCCTCGGCCGCGAGGCGGTCGAACCCCTCGATGCCGCCAGGCGCTTGGCCGAGGAGGAGCCGGACCACTTCGTCGCCACCGTCACCCCGGTGTTCGAGGCCATCGACGCCCTGGAGGTCGGCGACGTCGACCTGGCGCGAGACCGGGCCGAGCGATCGCTGGCGCTCGGTCGCGAGCACCAGAACGAGCACTCGCCGCTCGCGCCGCTCGCACACAGCGTCCTGGCGGCCGCCGTCGACGACCCGGCGTCGGCGCGGCTCGGGGCGGAGCTGGCCGGCACGTCGCCGCGCAACCTGTTCCTCGGGTACGCGCACGTCTGCGCCGCGGACGTCCTGTGCGCCGTCGGCGATCCGGAGGGTCCGGCGCACCTGCGTGCCGCCCGACGGATCGTCGACGCGGCGGCCGACCCCGGCGTCGTGGGGGCTCACCTCGACCGGACGGCCTCACGGCACCGGCTCGCACCCGTCGACCCTGGGCGCGGCGAGCTGGTCGAGCCGCTGACCGAGCGCGAGGTCGCCGTGCTGCGGCACCTGCCGACCTCGCTCTCCCAGCGAGAGATCGCGGCCGAGCTCTACGTGTCCGTCAACACCGTCAAGAGCCACACCAGGGGCCTGTACCGCAAGCTCGGCGCGTCGAGCCGCGACGACGCGGTCCGCCGGGCCCGCGAGCTCGGTCTGCTGTGATCAGGCGTCCGGACCGATGACCAGGTCAAACCGGTCGGGCGGCATCACGGCGTCGAAGGAGGGCTGCTTGCGCCAGTCGAACACCCGGTCCGCCTTCTCCACGGCGCTGCGCGCGAGAAGATCGAACGGCGATGTCGAGGATCGGGGTCCGGCTCCGTCCCAGGGGTACGAGGACCGGAGCGGTCCGCCGAGACACGAGGAGAACCCGATGGCCAAGTACCTGTTCCTGAAGCACTACCGGGGAGGGCCGACGCCGACCAACGACGTGCCGTTCGACCAGTGGACGCCCGAGGAGTTCGACGCCCACTGCCGCTACATGGACGACTTCGCCGAGCGGTTGAAGGTGACCGGCGAGTTCGTCGACGCGCAGGCGCTCGCGGCCGACGGCCTGTGGGTCCGCTCCGACGGGGCCGGCAAGCCCGCGGTCACCGACGGTCCGTTCGCGGAGACGAAGGACCTCATCGCCGGCTGGATGGTCGTCGACGTCGACTCCCGGGAGCGGGCCATCGAGCTGGCCGCCGAGCTGTCGGCCGCACCCGGTGCGGGCGGTGCTCCGGTCGAGGAGTGGCTGGAGGTCCGCCCGTTCATGACCGAACCGCCGGTCATCGGCGGCTGAGCGTGGACGACGCCGAGCTGCGCCGGCTCGCCCCGGTCGTGCTGCGCGTCCTCGTCCGTCGCGGCGCCGACTTCGCGACGGCCGAGGACGCGGTGCAGGAGGCGTTGATCCGAGCGTTCGACCGGTGGGACGCCGACCCGCCGCGCGATCCCGAGGCGTGGCTGATCACCGTCGCGTGGCGGGCGTTCCTGGACCTGAGCCGATCCGACGCGGCCCGGCGCGCCCGGGAGGAACGGGTCGAGGCCGAGCCGAGGGGCGGCGAGGTGCCCGACGTCGACGACACCCTCCAGCTCTACTTCCGCTGCGCGCACCCGGCGCTCACGTCGTCGTCCGCGGTCGCGTTGACGCTCCGGGCGGTGGGCGGCCTCACGACCCGCCAGATCGCCGAGGCCTACCTCGTCCCGGAGGCCACGATGGCGCAGCGCATCAGCCGGGCGAAGCGCACGATCGCCGGGGAGGGTCTCGACCGTCCGGGTGACCCGCGCGACGTGATGCGGGTGCTGTACCTCGTGTTCAACGAGGGCTACTCGGGCGACGTCGACCTGGCGGCCGAGGCGATCCGCCTCACCCGCGAGCTCTCGACGTTGGTGGACGACCCGGAGGTCGACGGGCTGCTCGCGCTGATGCTGCTGCACCACGCCCGGCGGGAGAGCCGCCGTCGTCCCGACGGCAGCATCGTCGTCCTGGCCGACCAGGACCGTGGCGGGTGGGACACCGATCTGATCGCCGAGGGGATCGCGATCCTCCGGGCGGCGCTCGAGCGCGACCGCCTCGGCGAGTACCAGGCGCAGGCCGCCATCGCCGCGCTCCACGCCGACGCGCCGCGCGTCGAGGAGACCGACTGGGTCCAGATCGTCGAGTGGTACGACGAGCTCCTCCGCTACGCCGACACGCCGGTCGTCCGGCTCAACCGAGCGGTGGCCGTCGGTGAGGCCGACGGTCCGCTCGCGGGGCTGGCGGCGATGGCGGGGATCGGCGACGAGGTGCCCCGCCGCGCCGCGGTCGCCGCCCACCTGCACGAGGCGAACGGCGACCTGGACGTCGCGGCCCGGCTCTACGCCGAGGCGGCGCTGGCCGCGACGAACCTCGCCGAGCGTGATCACCTGACCCGTCGGGCCGCCCGCGTCAACCAGCTGCGGTGACGTCGCTCCCGCGGTCCGGAGCCGGGGCGATGCGCACGGTCGCGCCGCCCTCGGGCCGGTTGATCACCATGCCGACCGCTCGGGGCTCCTCGGTGGTGGCCGCTCCGAGGTCGACGCGTTGGGCGAGGCGGGCCACGATCAGCGTCAGCTCCATCTGGGCCAGGGCGAAGCCGATGCAGTTGCGGGGGCCGCGGCCGAAGGGCACCCAGGCGAGCTCGGTCAGCGTCCGGCGATCGTCGGGCACGTCGAGGTAGCGGTCGGGGTCGAAGCGGAGGGGGTCGTCCCAGACCTGCGGATCGCGCCCGGCCAGGTGTGACGACCACAGCACCATGGTCCCCGCGGGGATCCGGTGGCCGCCCACGGTCATGTCGACCACCGCCTGTCGAGGGGTGAAGGAGCCCGCGGGGTGCAGGCGCGTCGTCTCGCGCACGGCGCGGTCGGCGAGGTCGAGGCGGGCGAGGTGGGTCGCGTCGTACGGGCCGGTCCCGTCGAGCACCTCGTCGGCCTCGACCCGGAGTCGGGTCCACAGCTCGGGGCCGGCCAGCGCGCAGCAGCGCAGCATCCAGCTGAGCGTGGCCGACGTGGTGTCGAGGCCGGCACCCATGAGCGTGACCACCTGGTCGCTGATCTCGTCGTCGGAGAGGTCGCCCTCGGCCACCAGCGTGCCGAGCAGGTCGAGCGGGTCGTCCGCCGGATGCGCGCGCAGGTGGTCGATCTGCTCGGCGACGATCTCGCGGAGGCGGCGGAGGTCGTCGCGCACGGCGGCGCGGCGCCCGACCGGGAAGGGGTGCGGGAGCTGTCGCAGCGCCGGTGACTCCAGGTAGTCCTGGGCCCGGCGCAGCAGCCCGGCGATCTCGCTGCTGCGGGCGGCGAGCCGCGCGCCGAACAGGGAGCGGACCACGATCTCCTGCACGAGGGCCCGGCCGAAGGGTTCGAGGTCGACGACCGTCGGCTCGGGTCCGGTCTCCTCCAGCAGCGTCGAGATCCGCGCGTCGGCGGCCTGGACGATCGCGTCCACCCACCCGTTCAGCCGACGACGGGTGAACCCCGACCGGAGCGCGCCCCGACGACGCTCCCAGTCGGCCCCGTCGCTGACCAGGAGCGACGTCGGCCCGACGACGAACTCGAGCACGTTGAACCGGTGCCCCCACCGGAAGCGCTCGACCGGCATGGAGAACAGCTCGCGGAGGGCGACCGGGTCGCCCACCACCGCGAGCCGCATCGGTCCGGGACCGAGACCGACGATGGGTCCGTGGGCGTCGCGGAGCTCGTCGAGGACCGGTCGCGGGTCGACGAGGAGGCGGCGGAGCAGCCCCGGCTGGGGTCCGACCCCGACCGTGCAACGTTCAGGCAGGAGTGCAGCAGGCGGTGGTCCCATCGTCGAACTCGCCGCCCTGACCCATCTCCTCGGTGTCGCCCGTCTTGACGTACCACTCCCAGCGGGCGCCGTCGGGGTCGGTGACCCAGGTCTCGACCTTGCTGGCGTAGCAGCAGATCGTGTCGTCGATGCCGGAGGTGGCGAGACCCTCGTCGGACAACCGGGCCTCGGCGGCCTCGACCTCGGAGGCGTCGTCGGTCTCGACGCCGAAGTGGTTGAGCGTCGCCCCCTCGGGGCCCTCGAACAGCACCAGCTTGAGCGGCGGGTCGGCGATGGCGAAGTTGGCGTAGCCGGGCTTGCGCTTCAGCGGCTCGGTGGCGAAGAGCCGGGTGTAGAAGTCGACCGCGGCATCGATGTCGGTGACGTTGAGGGCGAGCTGGAGGCGGGACATGGCGTGCTCCGGGTATCGTGGCATCGATAGTTGTCGATGCGTTGTGCGGTCACCCTACCAACACATCGACAGATGTCAATGTGTTGTCGTCGATCTCCCGGAGGTTCCCGTGGCGAAGTCGATCCAGGTCCTCGACGTCTGCTGCTCGCCGGTGACCGCCGGGGTGCTCGACGAGGACGCGGCCGAGGAGCTGGCCTCCGCGTTCAAGGCGCTCGCCGACCCGGCCCGCCTCCGCCTCCTGTCGATGGTCGCCGCCGCGCCCGAGGGCGAGGCCTGCGCCTGCGACCTCGTCGAGCCGTCGGGCCGGTCGCAGCCGACGGTGTCGCACCACCTCGCGCTCCTCGTCGACGCCGGGCTCCTCACCCGTGAGAAGCGCGGTCGGTGGGCCTGGTACTCGGTCGTCCCCGAACGGCTCGCCGCGCTGCAGGACGTGCTCCGCCCCTGAAGAAAACGTCGACCCGCTCGCGCCGGGCGAACCGGTCCCGCTGTTCGACCCGTCCCTCCACGGGCCCTCGCCGTTCTGGCGCTCGTGCTCGGTCCCCGCGAGCAGGCGGCCGACATCCTGACCCTCGCGCACGCCGCCGACGAGGTCGTGGAGCTCGTCAGCGGGCCTCGTGAGCTGGTCGAGCAGTTCGCGGTCCGGGTCGGTCGTCGTTGACGCGACGGGTGGGTCGCAGCGGCGTTTCGACTCCGCTGCGCTCCGCTCAACGGTCAGGATGGGCTCCGCTGCGCTCCGCTCAACGGTCAGGGGGGTGGTGCTGCGCTCCGCTCAACGGTCAGGGGGTGGTGCTGCGCTCCGCTCAATGGTCAGGGTGGGTGGTCAGGTCAACGAGGCGACGAGCTGCTCGACGCGGCGGCGGATGTCGTCGCGGATGGGACGCACGGCCTCGACGCCCTGGCCGGCCGGGTCGTCGAGCTCCCAGGTCTCGTAGCGCTTGCCCGGGTAGATGGGGCAGGTGTCGCCGCAGCCCATGCTGATCACCACGTCGGACGCCTGCACCGCGGCGTCGTCGAGGCGCTTCGGCCGGGCGCCGGCGGCCCGGAGGTCGATGCCCACCTCCTGCATCGCCTCGATCACCGCCGGGTTCAGATCGTCCGCGGGCGCCGAGCCGGCGGACCGCACGACGACCGCGTCGCCGGCGACGTCGGCCAGGAGCGCGGCGGCCATCTGGGAGCGTCCGGCGTTGTGGACGCACAGGAACAGCACCTCGGGGCGGGTGTCAGGCATCGGGATCCTCCGAGAGGTCGTCGGGGTAGAAGAGGCGGACGAGCCCGAACCCGATGGCGAGGCCGACGAGCTGGGCGACGATGAACATCGGGGCGGACGACGGGGCGATGCCGGCGAAGCTGTCCGACAACGTCCGGGCCACCGTGACGGCCGGGTTGGCGAAGCTGGTCGACGACGTGAACCAGTAGGCGCCGCCGATCCACAGCCCGACGGCGAACGGCACCATCGACGCCCGGCCGGTCCGCACGCAGCCGTGGATCACCAGCAGCAGCGTCGTCGTCGCCACCACCTCGGAGAGCCAGAGGGCCGGCGACGAGCGCGTGGTGCCCGACAGCTCCACCAGCGGCAGCTCGAACATCGCGTTGGCGAGCACGGCGCCGAGGCAACCGCCGATCACCTGCGCCGCCACGTACAGCGACGCCTCGCGGGTGGTCATCGACCCCATGGCCCGGTCGAGCAGCGTGACGACCGGGTTGAAGTGGGCGCCCGACACGGCACCGAACATCAGGATCAGCCCGATCAGCGCCGCGGCGGTCGCCGCCGCGTTCTCGAGCAGTTGCAGGCCGACGTCGTCGGGTGAGAGCCGGGTCGCGGCGATGCCGGACCCGATCACGGCGACGATCAGCATCCCGGTGCCGAACGCCTCCGCCGCCAGCCGGCGGACGAGGTCGAGGCCGAGCGCCCCGGTGCCGGTCTCGGGCGCGGTCTCCACGTCGATCGGGTCGAGGTCCGTCACGCCACGTGCCCTGGTCCGGCCAGCGCGACGATCCGGTCGCGGAGCTCGGCGACGGTCCGGTCGAACGCCCTCGCGCGTCCGTCGGGGACCGGGTCGGGGATCGACCAGTGCAGCCAGCCCGGGTCGGGATCGAGCTCCTCGTGGGCGCGGTCGCACACCGTGACGACCAGCGCCGTGGCGCTCGCGTCGAGCGCCAGCGTGGTCGGCTCGGCGTCGGCGAGGTCGATGCCGGCACGCCGTCCCGCGGCGATCGCCCCCGGATGCACGCGATCGGCCGGGTGGGTGCCGGCCGACTCGGCCGGCTCGCCCGTGAGCTGGCGCCACAGGCCGGCGGCGAGCTGCGATCGGGCCGAGTTCGCCGTGCACACGAACAGCGCCGACCCCGGAGCGGTCCGTTGGCTCGCGGTCACCACTGCGAGCGCGTCCTGGCGGAGGTGCACGTACCGGCGTCGGCCGTCGCCGCTCGACCGCGACCGCTCGATCAGCCCGACGCGCTCCAGCACGTCGAGGTGGTGGGCGAGGAGGTTGGACGGCAGGTCGTGGCGGTGGGCGAGCTCGACGGGGGAGCGGTCGCTCGTCGTGAGGTCGTCGACGAGCGCCAGGCGGACCGGGTCGCCGAGCGCGGCGTGGCGCTCGGCGCGGACGGCGAGGGGCGGGTGCTCGGGCACGTGGACTGTCTACACATTCGACGAGAATTGAGTCAACAGTTGTTGAGTGAACGCAGGATGCCGAACGCCGGACGGTGCCTCAGGGGGCGGTGGGCGGCGCGGGGGTCGGACCCGCGGCCATCTGGCCGGCCAGCAGGTGCACGGTGTGGCTGGCCACGACGGCGAGGACGGCCAGCGGCAGCATCGACGGACCGAGGAGCACACCGGCGATGAGCGCCGCGGTCACCGGTGCGGCCAGGCCGGCCGCCATCGAGCCCGCCAGTCCCGCGCCGACGGCGAGCGAGAGCGGGACGCCGTCGAGCACGACGTGGCCGAGGAGTCCGATCGCACCGCCGATGTAGGTGAGCGGGAAGATGCGACCGCCCCGGTAGCCGGCGGCCAGGCTCAGGGAGGTCGCGACGATCTTCACCGCGATCGCCGCGATCACGATCCGCTCGGTGGCGCCCCGGTCGATGAGGTCCATCAGCTCGGGGATGCCGGAGAACCGGGTGTCGTCGCCGCCGATCGCGTACAGGCCGCCGATGGCGGCGCCGGCGAGCGTGGTGGTGAGGAGCACGTTGGTGGCATCCAGTCGGCGGGTCGCCGACCGCAGGAGCGGCGTCAGGTGGTGCACCGCCAGCCCACCGAGGCCGCCGAGGATGCCGAACAGCACCGCCCACAGGATGTGGCCGCGCTCGAAGCCCGCGTACTCGAGGGGCAGGAACCCGGCGGGCTCCACGTCGAGCATCCGCAGCGTCAGCGTGGCCGTCGACGCCGCGGTCAACGCCGGAAGCACCAGCGTGGTCATGCCGACGCCCGTGAGGGGCACCACCTCGAGCAGCGGGATCACGCCGGCGAGGGGCGAGCCGAACATCGCGGCGAGGAGCGCGGCGAGACCGGCTCCCCGCAGGAGCGGCGCGAACCTCGGGTCCACGCGGGAGGTCGCGGCCACCCACGCGGCGATGCCGGCCGCGGCCGGGATCACCGCGCCCTCCGGGCCGAGCGATGCGCCGGCGACGAGCGAGACGAACCCGGCGACCACGATGCCGAGCGCCGTGGCGAGGGGTATCTCGCCCTGCGGGACGATGCTGTGCACGTCGCCGGGGTGCTGGCCCCCGCCGCCGGGGACCAGCTCGAGCACGACGCCGAGCGCCAGGCCGCCGACCGTGGCGATGGCGATCGTCGTCCAGGCCCCCGGCTGCTCCCCGGCGAGGTCGAACCACACCGCGTCGCGGGTCCGCTCCATCGCCCGCTCGAACGCCTCGAACCCGCCACCCACGAGGATGCCGAGGAGGGCGGCGACGAGCAGCAGCCGCGCGATGTCGGCCCGGGTCGGCGCGTCGACGGCCGCGTCGGCGCCGGTCGCGCTCACGTCCTCGGCGTCGTCGGGCGCGCTCACCAGGCAAACCGTACAAAACCACTGGTTCCGGTGGCGGGGATGACGCCGGTCAGCGCATCTCCGCGGCCTCGAGCGCCTCGATGGCACCGGCGTACATGCGGCGCTTGATGGCGCGGAGGGTGCCGGCATCCTTCGCCGCGAGCCCGGTCGCCAGCTCGACGGCCCGCTCGCGCACCTGCCCCTCCGGGGCGACCTCGTCGACGATCCCCGCCTCCACCGCCTGCGGTCCGGTGTAGCGCCGCCCGGTCGTCATGGCGACGTGTGCGGTGCGGTGGGGCAGTCGGCCCTGGAGCAGCGCGGACATGCCGGGCGTGAACGGCATCAGCAGATCGATCTCGGGGACGCACCAGAAGCCGCGGTCCTCCCGCATCACGGCGATGTCGTGGGCCGCGGCGAACATCGCGCCGGCGGCGAAGGCGTGGCCCTGGATCGCCGCCACGGTGAAGACCGAGCCGCCGAGCGTCTCGGCCAGCAGGTGGTGGAACTGCTCGAGCGCCCCCATGGCCTCATCGGGGTGGTCGCCCAGCCAGTCGAGGTCGAGGCCGTTCGACCAGAACTTGCCTCCGGCCGTGGTGACCAGCGCCCGGGCGCCCTGGGTGGCCTCGACCTCGGCCAGCGCCGAGCGCAGCGCCGTGATCTGCGGCAGGTCGAAGCGGTTCTCGCCGTCGCCCAGGTGGAGGATGAAGACGTCGCCCTCTCGGGTCAGCGTCACGTCGGTCCCGGCAGCATCCATGTCGAGAAGCTACGTCGTCACGGTGTCGACGGGCTCGCCGACCCGGGGCAGCGCGAAGGCGAGATAGGTGTTACAACATCTATCTCGCCCGCCGGCCGGGTGAACGCCGAGAAGGGGATGGACCGATGGCCTCCTACGCGCACCGCTACGGGCCCCACGCACCCGACGACACCTACGTCGAGCACGCCTTCGAGGAGCACCTCCACGACGTCGGCGAGGCGCTGATCAACTACGCGACCGTCGGCGACGAGTCGCTCCCGGCGCTCCTGCTGATCCCGGGTCAGACCGAGTCGTGGTGGGGCTACGAGGCCGTGATGGGTCTGCTGGCCGAGCACTTCCAGGCGTTCGCCGTCGACCTCCGTGGGCAGGGTCGCTCGTCCCGTACGCCGGGCCGCTACACCCTCGACCTGATCGGCAACGACCTCGTCCGGTTCATCGACGACGTGATCGATCGACCCACGATCGTCGCCGGGCTCTCGTCGGGCGGGGTGACCTCGGCCTGGCTGTCCGCCTACGCGAAGCCCGGCCAGATCGTCGCCGCCTACTACGAGGACCCGCCGCTGTTCTCTTCCCAGGTCGACCCGGCCTACGGCCAGAGCCTGCGCCAGGCGATCGGCCCGCTCTTCGCGGCGATGGCGAAGTACCTGGGCGACCAGTGGTCGATCGGCGACTGGGACGGCATGGTCGCCGCCCTCCCGAACGAGCTGCCGGCGTCGATGGCGATGATCGCGGGCGCCTTCGGGGTGGGCTCGGGCGACGGGCCGCCGCAGGAGCTGCGCGAGTACGACCCCGAGTGGGGTCGGGCCTTCTGGACCGGGGCCTTCTACGGCTCCTGCGACCACGAGCGGATGCTGCGGTCGGTGAAGGTGCCGGTGCTCTACACCCACCACTTCCGGATGATCGACCCGGCCACGGGTTCGCTGATCGGCGCCGCGTCGGACGTCCAGGTGGCGCAGGTGGCGAAGCTGGTCCGCGAGGCCGGCCAGCCGTTCGAGCTCGTCGACCTCCCGACCCAGCCCCACTCGTTGCACGGCGCCGATCCGCAGCTCTACGTCGACACGTTGGTCGGCTGGGCCGACGGCCTGTCATGACGGCGCCGGGCACGATCGACGTCCACGCCCACTACCTGCCCGAGTCGTACCGGGCCGTGCTGGCCCGATCGGGCCACGACCGGCCCGACGGGATGCCGGCGATCCCCGAGTGGTCGGCGGCCGAGCACGTGGCGACGATGGACCGGCTCGGCATCGATGTGTCCCTCCTGTCGGTGTCGACGCCCGGCGTGCACCTGGGGGCCGACGTCGACGCGGTCGCGCTGGCCCGCGAGGTGAACGAGGAGGGCCGACGGGCCGTCGTCGACCACCCGGGTCGGTTCGGGCTCCTCGGCTCGCTCCCGATCGGCGACCTCGACGCGGCGATGGCCGAGATCGCCCACTGCGTCGAGGTGCTCGACGTCGACGGCTTCGTGCTCCTCACCAACGTCGACGGCACCTACCTGGGCGACCCGTCGCTCGAACCGGTCCTCGACGAGCTGGACCGGCGGGGCCGACCGGTCCTCGTCCACCCGACCTCGCCGGTCTGCTGGGAGCACACGTCGTTCGACCGGCCCCGTCCGATGCTCGAGTTCCTGTTCGACACCACCCGCGCGGTGGTGAACCTCGTGCTCGACGGGACCATCGCCCGCCACCCGAACCTGCGGCTGATCGTCCCCCACGCCGGCGCCACCCTGCCGGTGATCGCCGACCGGGTCGCCGGGTTCTCGCTCCTGCTCGACGTCGACCCTTCGGTCGACGTGCTGCGCGACCTCGCCGGGCTGCACTACGACCTCTCGGGCACGCCGATCCCGCGCCAGCTCCCGGCCCTGCTCTCGCTCACCGACCCCACGCACCTGCACTACGGCAGCGACGTCCCGTTCACGCCCGACTTCGTCGCCGAGATCGCGGTGCACGCGCTTCGAGCGCACGGCGATCTCCTCCCGGGCCTGCGCGCCAACACCGAGGCCCTGTTCCCCCGCCTGGAGGGGGCTCGCCCGTCGTGACCGCCGGTGGACGCGGTGCTCAGGCCTCCAGGGCCGCAGCCAGCCGTTCGAGGGTGCCGCTGATCGTCTCGGTGTTGCGGGCCGGCCGATCGTCGATGCCCGACAGCTCGGCCGCCGCGGGCCGGATCTCGTCGGGGAGGAAGTCCTCGGTCCACTCGGTGACCCGGCTGCCCTCGTCGGTCTCCTCGATCCGGTAGCCCCACGTCGAGAAGTGGAAGTCGAACATCGAGCACTCGAACGTGAACGCCTTGCCCGGGTCGGCCTCGGTCACCGTCGCCTGGGTGGTCCACTCCTTGTCGCCGGCCCGGTTGTGGCCCTCGAACGTCGCGCCGACCGCCGGTCCGGTCGAGTCCCCGGTCCACTCGCAGGTGTGGCACTCGATCGACCACTCGCCCATGCGGGTCACGTCGGCGATCGCGGCGTACACCTCCTCGGGGCTGGCGGCGATGTCACGGCTGATCTCGATGCGGTTGCTCACGGGCGGGATTCCACCACATCGCCCGGTCGTCCGCCCGACCGGACCGAAGCACCGATGTCGTCGAGGACCCGCATCAGCGCGACCGACTCGTCGAGCGACATGACCGGGCTCTCGGTGTCTCCGGCGGCGACGCGCCGGTGCACCTCCTCGATCTCGAACCGTAGGCCGTCGCCCTCGAACGAGGTGTCGATCTCCTGCACACCTTTCGGTCCATGGACGGTGATCGACGACGGGCAGTGCATGAACGCCGGCAGGTCGATCCAGCCGTCGCTGCCGGAGATCCGGGCCGTGCAGGCCATCGGGACGCGGATCGACGCCTTGACCACGCCGAGCCGGTCGCCGGCGTGGTGCAGCACGCCGGCCACGACCTCGTCGACCCCGGTCCCGCCGATCACCCCGTCGGCCACCACCCGTTCGGGGAGTCCGAGGACGAACGCGCAGAGCTGCACCGGGTAGATCCCGAGGTCGAGCAGCGCGCCGCCTCCCTGGCCGAGGTCGAAGAGCCGGTGGGCGGGGTCGATCGGCATGCGGAAGCCGAAGTCGGCCTCGACGAGGAGCGGCTCGCCGACGGCGCCGTCGTCGAGGAGCTCGCGCAGGCGGACGTAGGCGGGGAGGAAGCGGGACCACAGCGCCTCCATCAGGAACAGGTCGGCGGCGCGCGCGGCCTCGACCATGCGGGTGGCCTGCTCGGCGTCGAGCGCGAACGCCTTCTCGCACAGCACGTGCTTGCCGGCGGCCAGCGCGGCGAGCGTGTCGGCCTGGTGCTGGGCGTGCGGCGTGGCGACGTACACGGCGTCGACGTCGGGATCGGCGAGCAGGTCGTCGCGGGAGCTGTAGCGCCGGGCGACCCCGTGGCGGTCGGCGAACGCGTCGGCCCGGTCGAGCGACCTCGACGACACGGCCACGATCTCGCCGTCGTCGACCATGGTCATCGCGGTGGCGAACCGATCGGCGATGCCGCCGGGACCGACCACCCCCCAGCGCATCGATCGGTCTGCGGTCACGACGTCCTCCGTTGCTCGTCCCCCCGTCCGGTGCATCCTCGCGCGCCGGTCGGTCGTCGCCGACCGGTCGCAGCTACGCCTCGGGCTCGTCGACCGCCGGCACGCGCCCGGCGCGGATCGCGTCGCCGTGGGCCGTGTGGTCGCGTTCGTTCAGGTCGGCGTAGGCCTCGGCGAAGGTGACGAGGACGTCGTCGATGGTCCGGTCGTCGCCGAGGTAGCCCGAGATCAGCGCCGCGTCGCCGGCTCGCGCGTGGGCGAGCGCGAGCGCGCCACCGCACAGCTCGGCGTAGCGCTCGAGCCGCTTGGGCCCCATCACGTCCACATCGGCCGAGCCCTTCCCGTCCCAGAGCTGACGGAAGTAGAAGTCGGCGTTCCCGCCGTCGGGCCGGTGGTACCGCGACCAACCGAGGAGGATGTCGCCGGCCGACTGGAGCAGGCGCTGGCCGCGCACGACCCGTTCGCCCTGCTGCTCGCACTCGGTCTCGCCGCAGTAGGGCTCGAGCACCGACGGGTTCGCCTCCTTGAACTGCATGAACAGCGGCGTGCCCAGGTCGCACTCCAGCAGGACGATGAGGCACCGGGTGCCGACGCTGCCGACGCCGACGATCTTGTGGGCGATGTCCACGAACCGGTAGCGGTCGATCACCGCGGCCCGGTGCGGCGGCAGGGTCGCCCGGTACCGGTCGAAGAAGTCCGAGATCCGGTCGCGGTCGGTCCCGGCCACCAGGTCGTCGATCCGAACGACCTCCGGTGGCCGGGAGACGATGCGCCGACGGCCGTCGACGACCTCGGTGAGCTTGTCGAGGGCCCGAAGGCTCGTCTTCCGGGATGCCTTCTTCGCCGTCGCCCGGGCCTGCTTGCCGATCTTCCCGTCGGTGTCGGCGACGAACGCCTCGACGTCGAGCCGCCGGTAGTGCACGTCGAGCGGGCTCACGTCGACGGCCCCGGCGATCGTCCGCCGGTAGCCGCGCACGGCGGCGCGGGTCGACGCCGCGACCTGCGACGTCGAGTGCTCCCGGTGGCGGCCGGCGATCGTGACGCTGGCCGCCAAGCGCTTGAGGTCCCACTCGAAGGGGCCGGGGAGGGTCTCGTCGAAGTCGTTCAGGTCGAACACCAATCGCCGGTCCGGCCCGTTGAACACCCCGAAGTTGGAGAGGTGCGCGTCGCCGCAGAGCTGCACCCGCAACCCGGTCGTCGGCGTGCGCGACAGGTCCGACGCCATGATCGCCGCGGCCCCCCGGTAGAAGGTGAACGGCGTGGCCCGCATGCGCCCGTGACGGATCGGTACCAGCTCCTGGAGCCGGGTCGCGTCCTGGTCGGTGAGCAGCTCGACCGGGTCCGGGCGTCCGGGGCCGGCGTCGACCTCGGCGTGGGCCTCGAGCGGCACGGCCTCGCGTTCGGCCCGGCCCGCGGCCAACCGGTCACGGATCGCCTTCGGGCGGTGGTGCTCCGGGGGCGTCATCGTGTCGTCTCTCGTGGCGGTCTCGTCGGGATCGAGCGATGGTGCCAGACGTCGCTCGCCCGCGCTTCCGGGGCCAGTTCGTCTAGTCTCCGAACGATGTCAGCGGAGCGACGACCGATGGAGCTGGGCGACCTGCGTCGCCACCACCTGTCGCTCGTCGTCGAGGCACTGGCCGCCGAAGGTCCGCGGTCGCGGGCGGAGCTGGCCCAGGGGATCGGCCTCACCAAGGCCACCGTCTCGGCCCTCGTGGCGGACCTCGTCGACCGTGGCCTCGTCGCCGAGCGCGAGGCGCGTCGGGAGGGTCGGATGGGCCGACCCGGCATCGACCTCGAGCTGCGCTCGGCCCACATCGGTGCGCTCGGCCTGGAGATCCGGGTCGACGAGGTGGCGGCCTGCGTCGTCGACCTCGCGGGGACCGTGCGCTCCCTGCACCGCCGGTCCGGCGACAACCGACGGGCCCGCCCGGCCACGGTGGTCGACCGCCTCCTCGGTGTGGCCCGCAGCGCACTCGACGACGCGGCGGCACAGGACGTCCGCTCGATCGGTGGAGCGCTCGCGGTGCCCGGGCTCGTCACCACCGACGGCGACGCGCTGGTCGTCTCCCCCAACCTCGACTGGCACGAGGTGGTGCCCTCGTCGCTCGGCGCCGAGCTCGGCCTCGAGCTCCCGGTCGAGAACGAGGCCAACCTCGCCGCGCTGGCCGAGCTCCGACACGGCGTCGGCCGCGACCTGGCGTCGTTCGTCCTCGTGTCGGCCGGCGTCGGCGTCGGCGGCGCCCTCGTCCTCGACCGCTCGCTCGTCCGTGGCTTCCACGGGTTCGCGTGCGAGGTCGGGCACGTCGTCGTCGACCCCTCCGGTCCCCGGTGCGCGTGCGGGGCCCGCGGTTGCCTGGAGGCCGTCGTCGGACGGGCCGCCGACGCGTCCCCGGCCGTCGTCGCCGACGCCCTCGGCTCCGCCCTGCGCTCGGTCGTCCACCTGGTCGACCCCGAGGCCGTGGTGCTCGGCGGACGGTTGGCGGAGGTGCCCGGCCTCGTCGCGGCACTCGCCGAGCGCCTCGCGGTCGACACGCTCGGCGGGCGAACGCACCCGTGCGAGGTCCGGACCTCGACCCTCGGCCTCGACGCCGCGCTGATCGGCGCCGCCACCGCCACCCTCGACGACGTCGTCGCCGACCCCACGACCATCCCGACCGCCGAGACGTCCGCCGACGACCAGCAGAGCGCCTGACCGGAGGATCCCATGACCAACGCCCTCGAACCCCGACCGGAGCACAAGTTCACCTTCGGGCTGTGGACCGTCGGCTGGCAGGCCCGCGACCCGTTCGGCGACGCCACCCGACCCCCGCTCGACCCGGTCGAGACCGTGCACCGGCTCGCCGGCCTCGGCGCCCACGGGGTGACGTTCCACGACGACGACATCGCCCCGTTCGGCAGCGACGGCACCGAGCGCGAGCAGCACCTGAAGCGCTTCCGCGAGGCGCTCGACGCCACCGGCATGGTCGTCCCCATGGTCACGACCAACCTCTTCACCCACCCGATGTTCAAGGAGGGCGCGTTCACCGCCAACGACCGCGACGTCCGACGCTTCGCCGTCCGCAAGGTCATGCGCAACCTCGACCTGGCCGCCGAGCTCGGCGCGCAGACCTACGTCTTCTGGGGTGGGCGGGAGGGCAGCGAGGTCGACGTGGCCAAGGACGCCCGGGCCGCGCTCGACCGGTACCGCGAGGCGATCGACCTGCTCGCCGCCTACGTGCTCGACCGCGGGTACGGCATCCGCTTCGCCCTCGAGCCCAAGCCGAACGAACCGCGGGGCGACATCTTCCTGCCGACCGTCGGCCACGCGCTCGCGTTCATCTCGACGCTCGACCACCACGAGATGGTCGGCCTCAACCCCGAGGTCGGCCACGAGCAGATGTCGAACCTCAACATGACCCACGCCGTCTCGCAGGCGCTCTGGCAGGGGAAGTTGTTCCACATCGACCTCAACGGGCAGCACGGCCCGAAGTTCGACCAGGACCTCGTCTTCGGCCACGGCGACCTGCTGAGCGCGTTCTCGCTCGTCGACCTCCTCGAGCACGGCGGCCCCGGGGGCGGGCCGGCCTACGACGGTCCGCGGCACTTCGACTACAAGCCGCTGCGGACCGAGGCGATCGACGGCGTCTGGGAGTCGGCGGCCGCCAACATGCGCACCTACCTCCTCCTGAAGGAGCGGTCGGCAGCGTTCCGGGCCGACCCCGAGGTGCAGGAGGCCCTCGCCGCGGCCCGGGTGCCCGACCTCGCGGTGCCGACCCTGGCCGACGGCGAGAGCTTCGAGGACCTGCTCGCCGACGATGACGCCTTCGACGCCTTCGACCCCGACGCCGCCGGCGAGCGCAGCCACGGCGCCGTCCGGTTGGACCAGCTCGCCGTCGAGCACCTCCTCGGGGCCCGGTAGCGGTGCCGCTCGTCGCCGGGGTCGACTCGTCGACCTCCGCATGCAAGATCGAGGTGCGCGACGCCGACACCGGGACCCTCGTGGCCTCCGGGCGGGCGCCGCACCCGGCCACCAACCCGCCCCGCAGCGAGCAGCACCCCGACGCGTGGTGGGACGCGTTCGAGGCCGCGGCGACGGGCGCCGACCTGTTCGGTCGGAACCGACCGGCGGCCATCTCGGTGGCCGGGCAGCAGCACGGCCTCGTGGTCCTCGACGAGGCCGGCGCGGTGTTGCGCCCGGCCAAGCTCTGGAACGACACCGAGTCGGCGCCGGACGCGACGGCGCTGGTCGATCGTCTCGGCGCGGAGGCGTGGGCGGCGGCGTGCGGGAGCGTGCCGGTCGCCAGCTTCACCGTCACGAAGCTGGCGTGGCTGCACCGGGTCGAGCCCCGCACCTTCGACCGGGTCGCTCGCGTGCTGCTGCCCCACGACTGGCTCACCCACCGGTTGACCGGCGAGGTCACCACCGACCGGGGCGACGCCTCCGGCACCGGCTGGTGGTCGCCGGCCGAGGAGCGCTACCGACCGGAGGTCCTGGCCAGTGTCGACGAAGGTCTGTCGACCGACCTGCTGCCCCGGGTGCTGGGCCCCACCGAGGTCGCCGGGGAGTGGGACGGCATCGTCGTGGGCCCCGGGACCGGCGACAACATGGCCGCCGCGCTCGGGCTGGGCCTCCGTGTCGGGGACCTCGCGCTGAGCCTCGGCACCAGCGGCACCGCGTTCACCGTGAGCGATCGACCGACCGCCGACGCCTCGGGCGCCGTCGCCGGCTTCGCCGACGCATCCGGTCGCTACCTCCCCCTCGTGTGCACGCTCAACGCCACGAAGGTCACCGACGCCGTCGCCCGTCTGCTGGGCGTCGACGCCGCGGGCCTCGACGCGCTCGCCCTCGCCTCGCCCCCGGGGGCCCGCGGCCTCGTGCTGGTGCCGCACCTCGACGGCGAGCGCACGCCGAACCGGCCCGACGCCCGCGGCTCGCTGTTCGGCATCGGCTCCGGCGTCGAGCGCACCGACCTCGCCCGCGCCGCGGTCGAGGGGGTGGTGGCCAACCTGCTGGCCGGTGCCGACCACCTGCCGACCACCGAAGGTCGGATCCTGCTCGTCGGTGGAGGGTCGCGGAGCGCGGCCTTCCGGCGGTCGGTGGCCGACCTGACCGGGAGACCGGTGGTGGTGCCCGACGAGGACGAGCTCGTGGCCCGAGGTGCGGCGGTCCAGGCTGCAGCGGTGCTGCACGGCACCTCGATCGACGCCGTGGCCGACGCGTGGCACCTGAACCGCGGCCGGGTGGTCGAACCCAACCGGCTGGTCGACGGCGCGGCGATCCGGGCGGTCCACGCGGACGCGAGCGGCGCATGACCGTCGAGCTCGTCGAGTTGCGGGCGGGGCCCGCGTCGGCCCGCGTCGCGATCGGGGTGGGCGGTCGCCTCGCCCAGCTCGACCTGGGCTCCGGGTCGCTGCTGCGAGGCCCGGACGCCGCGTTGGGCTGGTCGGCCTGGGGCGCCTACCCGCTGGTGCCGTGGTCGAACCGCATCCCCGGGGGTGCGCTGGCCGTGGGCGACGTGCGGGCGGACGTCCCGGTCAACTGGCCCGACGGCAGCGCCATCCACGGGCTCGTGGCGTCGGCCCCGTGGGACGTCGTCGACCACACCGGTCGGTCGCTCGACCTCGCCGTCGACGTGGATCTCGCTCCCTGGAAGCTCCGCTGCCACCAGCGCTTCGACCTCTCCCCCGACCGGTTGCGCCACGAGCTGGTCGTGCGCAATCGGGGCGAGCGGTCGGTGCCGGCGGGGATCGGCGTCCACCCCTGGTTCCGGGCCGGGCCGGTGCGGGTGCCGGCCGACGAGTCGTGGCCGGGCGAGCCGCTGCCGACCGGGTCGCCCGTGCCGGTCGAGGGGAGCGGCGACCTCCGGGTGTCGTCGGTCCCGCCGACCATGGACCGCTGCTTCACCTCGCTCACCGAGCGGTTCGTCGAGGCCCCCGGTGTGCGCCTCCGCTGGGAGGGGCCGGTCACCCAGGTGGTCGTGTACACCGGCGAGCCGGGGTGGGTGGCGATCGAACCGGTGACCATGGCCAACGACGGGTTCGGTCTGGCCGAGCGTGGCATCGCCGGCCACGGCGTCGTGCACCTCGCTCCCGACGACGAGCTCCGAGTGGCCTACACCTACGAACCGGTGCCGTAGGTCAGCCGGCGCCCTCGACGAAGCGGTCGAGGCGGTCGAGCAGCTCGGTCGTCGCGTCCGGCGCCGTGGCGGGGTCGACGGCGCCCGGTCGCTCCGACGCCCCCAACGCGGCGGCGAAGAGGTGGACGCCGGGTTCGACCGATGCGGTGAGCGCCGGGACGATCGTGTGCGGGAACATCAGGTTGGCGTTGACCGGGAGCGCTCGCACCTGGCCCCGACGCGACCACCCGATCCGTCCGACGGCCACCGAGGCACCCGCCTCGCTGGCCGCGACCGCACGGGCGACGTCGCGCTCGTCGTCGGCCGGCGGACCGCTCGCGAAGCCCTGGGGATCCCAGGGCAGGGCGAAGCCGGTCTCGGTGACGCGGAGCGGCCGGCCGGTGTCGATCCGGTGGATCCGCACGTGCCACGGCGCGCCGGCGGCCACGAGCGTGTCGACCACCACGTCGGCGAACGGGGACCACCGGGTGAGCACCAGGCCGTCGTCGACCTCGGCCCGGTCGATGCCGGTGCGCACGCGGCGGACCTCGATCGCCGGGTCGGTGACGGCCAGCATCGAGTCGGTCGTCGTCTCCCCGAACACCGGCTCGAGGTCGCCGCTGAATCCGTAGCGGCTGGAGTAGGCGAACTTGCGGTACTTCGCGGCCGACTGCTCGAACATCGTCCGGTCGGGTCCGGTGCGACCGAAGAAGGCCACGACCTGGTGCTGGTCGCGGGCCACCACCATCGACGGGGGATCGAGGGTGACCGGTGGGCCGGCCGGTTCGGGCGCCACCTCGTCGCTCGTCCAGAACGGATGGTCCTCGGGCGCGGCGAGGGCGAGGAACGCCTTCATGCACCAGTACGGCGACCCGGCCGAGTTGTAGGACTCGCTCATCCGGCGGTTGTCGTAGCCGTAGCCGACGCTGAGCACCCCGTCCCGGTCGCTGATGGGACGTTGCGCCCACCAGCGGAGGTGGCGGAGCGCGAGCCCCTTGACCTCACCCCACGGGAGCGCCTCCTCGTCGGCGAGGGCCAGCGCACCCCAGAAGCTGCCCTGCGCGAACCGGTAGGTCTGGCTCCGGCCGTAGGGGACGGCGGCGCCGTCGGCGGCGAACCATGTCCGGACGTCGGGCGCGAAGCGGTGGGCGCGCTCGACCCATCGGGCGGCGTGCGCCCGGTCGCCGAGCCCCGACGCGGCGAGGAGCAGCCCGTAGGTGTGGAACGCGAACGGGACGTAGTGGTCGACGTTGCCGGTGAACCCGTCGACGTACCAGCCGTCGCCGAGGGCGAAGGACTCGAGCTGTTCGAGCGACCGCTCGCGGGCATCGTCGTCGACGTCGACCCCGACCCGTTCGAGCCCGGCCTGCACCAGCAACCGGAAGAACTGCCAGTTGTTGGGCGCCGGCTCGTGCCGTTCGACGCCGCGCAGCCACTCGATCACCCGCTCCTTGGCCGCGGCCGGGAGCGGGTCCCACAGGTGTTCGGGGGTGAACGCCAGGCCCACCCCGATCGCCGCCATCTCGACCATGCGCTGGTCGACGTCGGTGGTGCACGGTCCCCAGTACTCCTCGTGGTCGGGGTCGGTGCCGTTGACCAGGCCATCGCGCCAGCGGTCCCAGTGGTCGAACCGCCCGCCGCCGGCGACGAGGGGGACGATGCCCCAGAGCGGCCGGGCCCAGCCCTCCAGTTCGGCGACGCGCGCCGGGAACACCGCGCCGAAGGTGCCGAGCCGGGCGCGGGCGCCGCCCGGCGAGAGGTTCCGGACCACCGGGTCGACGAGGTCGAGGACGGCCTGCTGGACCTCGGCTCGGGTGGACAGGGGGTTGCCCGCCATCGGGTTCGCCCACGGTCCGAGATCGGTCGCCGGGAGTCCTGGTGCCATGCTGCAAAGCCTTGCACAAAGCTTTGCAGCCTGGGTACCGTGCTCGACGTGAACGTTCGAGCGACGCTGGCCGACGTTGCCGCCCTCGCCGGCGTCCACCCGTCGACGGTGAGCCGGGCGCTGAACCACCCGCAGCTCGTGGCCCCCGCCACCCGCGACCGCGTCCAGGCCGCGGCCGCCGAGCTGTCGTTCACGCCCAACCCGCTCGCGCAGGGCCTGCTCCGGGGGCGCACCGGCGCCGTCGCCATGCTGGTGCCCGACATCGCGAACCCCTACTTCGCCGCCCTCGCCCAGGCCGCCCAGGCCGCGGCGTCGGCCCGGGGCCTGGTCCTGATCATCGCCGAGACCCGCCACGACGAGGTCGAGGAGGCGCGGGTGCTCGACCTCCTGCGGGCGCGGGTCGACGGGGTGATCTGCTGCTCGCCCGTGCTCGACCGCCCGCCCACCGGGGCGCCGCCCGTCGTCCACGTGAACCGGCGGACCGCCGGCGTCCCGGCCGTCACCATCGACCAGCGAGCCGTCGTCGGGCTGGCCCGCGAGCACCTCGAGGGTCTCGCGCACGACCGCATCGCATGGCTGCTCGGGCCCGAGGGCTACTGGTCGACCGGCGAGCGTCGCGCCGCGCTCGACGCGACGACCGCGCTGCGGCCCCACGACGTCGTCCTGGTCGACGTCGATCCCGACTTCGACGGCGGGTTCGGCATGGTCGACCGCGTCCTCGACACCGGCGCCACCGCCGTGGTCGCGTTCAACGACCTGATGGCGCTGGGCGTGCTCGCCGGACTGGCCGCGGCGGGCCGGCGGGTGCCGGAGGACATCAGCGTCGTCGGGTCCGACGACGTGCGCGCCGCCGCGATGTCGTGGCCGCCGCTCACCACCGTGACCGGTCGCCTCGACGACGTGGGGCGATCGGCCGTCGCCCTCGTCGGCGCGCTGCTCGACGGCGACCGCCCCTCCGACGTCAGCCTCGAACCGGCCCTCGTCGCCCGCCGCTCGACCGCACCTCCCGGGAGGTCCACGTGACCCGGCCCGCGCCCGTGGGGCCCGGCACCGCCGGGTGGACGACCGACGACGTGATCGCCCGGATCGTCCCCCGCCGCCGCATCGTCGGGATGTCCGCCATCCTCCTGCCCCTCGACGCGCCGGGCCGGATCGACTGGCCGGCGTTCGAGGCCCACGTCGCCCGCACGGCGGACGCCGGCCTCACCCCCGCGGTCGACATGGACACCGGCTACGTCCAGTTGCTCGACGACGCGACCCGCACCGAGGTGCTCGACCGGACGACCGCCCTCGTCGGTGGCGGCTTCGTGGCCGGCGCGTTCGTCGCCGACGAGCCGGGCGCACCGCTCGACCTCGACGCCTACCGGCGCGCGATGGCGGCGATCGCCGCCCGGGGCGGCACGCCGGTCGTCTTCCCTTCCCACGGCCTCAACGAGCTCCCCGATCCCGCGCTGGTCGACGCGCTCGCGACCCTCGGTGCCGACGTCGACCGCTTCATCGGCTTCGAGCTCGGCGCGATGTTCGTGCCCTACGGACGGATCTACGGGCTCGACGCCTACCGCGCCCTGCTCGAGATCCCGTCGTGCATCGGGGCCAAGCACTCCTCGCTCGACCGCACCCTCGAGCTGGAGCGGCTCGCGCTCCGGGACGAGGTCCGACCCGACTTCCACGTCTTCACCGGCAACGACCTGGCCATCGACATGGTCATGTACGGGAGCGACTACCTGCTCGGCCTCTCGACCTTCGCGCCGGACCTGTTCGCCCGGCGCGACGCGCTCTGGCTGGCGGGCGACCCGGCGTTCTACGAGCTGAACGACAAGCTCCAGTACCTGGGTCACCTCGCCTTCCGCGACCCGGTGCCCGGCTACCGACACGACGCGGCCATGTTCCTGCACCTCCGGGGATGGGCCGCGACCGATCTGGTGCCGGAGGGCGTGCCCCGCCGCCCCGATACCGACCGCGATCTCCTCCGCACCCTCGCCGTCGATCTCGGGATCCTCTGATGTACACGCAGATCCGCAAGCTCCGGACGGTCGAGGACGTGCGTGCCCACCTCGCGGCGGGCGGCATCGACCTCCCGTTCGCCTCGGAGCCGTCGCCGTCGCTCCTCGCGTCGCCGGTGACCTTCACCGACGGCAGCGCCGGCTCGTACACGCTCCCGAACCGCTTCGCCGTCCTCCCGATGGAGGGGTGGGACGGGACCACCGACGGCCGGCCCACCGATCTCGTGGAGCGCCGGTGGCGCCGCTTCGCCTCGTCCGGTTGCGGTCTGGTGTGGGGCGAGGCCACGGCGGTCCGCCCGGACGGCCGGGCCAACCCCAACCAGCTCGTCGCCGCACCGGAGAACGCCGACGGTCTCGCCGGCCTCCGATCGCTGCTGGCCGAGGACCAGGTGGTCGGGCTCCAGCTCACCCACTCGGGCCGGTGGTCGAGGCCCGACGGCGCCCCGGCGCCGCGCACCGCCTACCGCCACCCCGTGCTCGACGCCAGGGCCGGTGACGCCGACGACGCGGTGTTCGACGACGTCGAGCTGGACGAGTTGGTCGACGACTACGTGCGCGCGGCGCGGGTCGCGGCCGACGCCGGGTTCGACTTCGTCGACGTGAAGCACTGCCACGGGTACCTGCTCCACGAGCTGCTGTCCGCCCGCGACCGGCCGGGCCGGTACGGCGGCGACCTCGAGGGGCGCACCGCGTTCCTCCGCGCCGTGGTGGCGGGCATCCGGGCCGAGGTCCCCGAGCTGGCGGTGGCCGTGCGGCTCTCGGTCTACGACATGGTCCCGTTCCGGCCCGGACCCGGCGGCACCGGGGTCCCCAGCACCGAGGGCGCGTACCCCTACGCGTTCGGCGGCGACGGGACCGCCGTCGGCCTCGACCTGGCCGAACCCCACCGGTTCGTCGACGCGCTCGTCGATGCGGGCGTCGGCCTGGTCTGCGTCACCGCCGGCAGCCCGTACTACAACCCGCACATCCAACGTCCGACCTACTTCCCGCCGTCGGACGCGTACCTCCCGCCGGAGGACCCGCTCGTCGGGGTGGCCCGCATGCTGGCCGCCACCGCCGAGCTCACCGCGGCGCACCCCGAGGTCACCTTCGTGGGATCGGGCTTCACCTACCTCCAGCAGTGGCTCCCGAACGTCGCGTCGGCCGTGGTCGCCGCCGGTGGCGGCCAGGTGGTGGGGCTCGGGCGGATGATGCTGTCGTACCCGCACCTGCCCGCCGACGTCCTCGCCGGTCGGCCGCTCGACGCGGGCCTCCTCTGCCGGACCTTCAGCGACTGCACCACCGCGCCCCGCCACGGGCTGGTGTCGGGCTGCTACCCGATCGACGACTTCTACAAGACCAGCGACGACCGGGCCCGGCTCATCGAGATCAAGCGCCGGGCGAAGGCGGCCATGACCGGGACCGGGGACGACGATGCCTGAGGTCCTCCTCGGCACCGTCGCGATCGAACCCAACCGCTGGGGCACGATCCGTCCCGACCGGTCGCCGTCCACCCGGCTCTCGGACTGGCTCGACCGCATCGCCACGCTCCCGATCGACGGCATGGAGGTCTGGGAGGGGCACCTCGCCGGGGTCGACGACGCCGAGCGGGCCAGGGTGCTCGGCGGGCCGGTACCGGTCCGCATCTACAACACCTACGTCGGGTTCGACGACCCCGACGACCGGCACCGGCGGTCGGTCGCCGCGGCCGTGGCCGAGAGCGGCGCCCGGGCGGTGAAGTTCAACGTCGGCAACGACCCCGCCGCCGAGGCCGCCTACGGCGACCGCCTGGCCGTCTGGCTCGACGACCTCCCCGACGACGTCACCGCGATCTGCGAGTGCCACGCCGGCATCTCGATCGCCGAGGACCCCACCGTCGCGGCGCGGATCCTCGACACCGCCGGCCCACCCGAGCGGGCGCAGGCGCTGGTGCACACCCACGCCGACGCCGCGCTGCTCGACGCCACGTTCGACGCCCTCGGCGAACGCGTCACCCACGTCCACGTCAACCACCTCGACACCGCCACGTTCACCCATCCGACCCTCGCCGCCGTCGAGGACGAGCTCGGCGCCACCGTGGCCCGGCTCCGCGACCACGGCTTCACCGGCTCGTGGACCCTCGAGTTCGTCACCGGGGTCCTCACCGCCGATGACCACCCGGCCGCGCTCCTCGACGCGGCGGCCGCCGACCTCGACGTGCTCGTCCGCATCCTGGAGGACCCGTGACCGCAGCAGCCCGTCCCCGCATCGCCTTCGCCCACCTCGCCGGGCTCCGCTTCTTCGACGACGCGGACCTCGCGGCCTTCGCCGAGGTCGGCGAGGTGCTCGACCCCGACCCGATCGGCCGGTGGGACGACCCACGGGCCGGCGACCTGCTGGCCCGGGCCGATGTGCTCGTCGGCCACTGGGGGTGCCCGCCGATCGACGGGGCGGTGCTCGACCGCGCACCGGACCTCGGGTTGATCGCCTACGCCGCCGGCACCGTCAAGGGGACGATCGCACCGGAGGTGTTCGACCGCGTCCGGGTCACCTCGGGGGCGGTGGCCAACGCGGCCCCGGTGGCCGAGTTCACCCTCGCGATGATCCTCCTGGCCAACAAGGACGTGCTGTGGAACCGAGAGGTGATGCGGGACCCCGCGCTCTTCGCGTCGCGCCGGCTCCGCGCCACCGAGGTCGGGAACTGGGACAAGACCATCGGCATCGTCGGAGCGTCGCTCGTCGGCCGCCAGCTGATCGACCTGCTGCGCGACTTCCCCCACCTCCGGGTCGTGGTCTTCGACCCGTTCCTCTCCGACGACGAGGCCGCGTCGATGGGTGTCGAACCGGTGGATCTCCTCGACCTGTGCGAGCGGTCCGACGTCGTGTCGATCCACGCCCCCGACCTCCCCACGACGCAGCACATGATCGGTGCGGCCGAGCTGGCGGCCATGAAGGACGGTGCGACGCTGATCAACACCGCTCGGGGGCGTCTCCTCGACCACGATGCGCTGCTGGCGCACGCCGACCGCATCTCGTCGGTGCTCGACGTCACCCACCCCGAGCCGCTGCCCGAGGACCACCCGTTGCGGGCCTGCCCCACCGTGTTCCTCACCCCCCACCTCGCGGGGTCGCAGGGGTCGGAGCTGCGGCGCATGGCCGAGCACGCGGTCGACGAGATCGTTCGCTACGCGGCCGGCGAGCCGGCCCGCCACGCCATCACCCGCGACATGCTCGACCGCATCGCCTGACCCGGCATCACTGCTCGGGCGGCTCGCTCTCGAGCACCCGCTCCTCGTCGTCGGGCTCGGCCGGGGACGCGCCGATGATCTCGCCGCCGCGCAGCACGGTGACCGGACCGTCCTCGCTGACCACGATCACCGTGGCCTTCGGATCGTCGAAGCTGTACTGCCGGGCCGACGTGTGCCGCATGCCCTTCAGACCCGCCACGTGAGCCTCGGCATCGTCGCTGGCGATCAGGCGCACCCCGATCTGGCGGATCGACCCCTCGCTGTCGAAGAACGTCGCGCCGTCGATCTGGGAGAGCGCGTGGCGCAGCGGGGCCAGGTCGGGCGGATGGAGGATGTTGAGCTCCGGCGGTGCGGGCAGCCGGGCCTCGAAGCTCCCGAGCGGCGAGTCGTCGGGTCGGTAGACGAGGGTGGCGCCGATGCCCCGGGCGCCGAGGTCGTGCAGCGCGAACGCCACCAGCACGGTCATGACCCGGCCGTCGCCGGGGAACGCCGTGAGCGTGTCGATCCAGGACCACACCGGCGGTTCGTGGTGCCAGCGCATGCCGTCGTAGCGGAGCACCCCGTGCGCGCCGACGATGCGGACGAGCCCCGCCGGGTGGCGCTGCACGATGGTGGCCCCCATCACCTTGGCCATGACCACCAGGTCCCGTTCGGAGCCGGCCGCCCGGTCGAGCACGACCCCGGCGTGGTCGCCGTCGGCCCGGAGGAGCATCCAGCTGGACATGCCGTCGGCGTAGCGGTGGGCACCGTCGACCTTCTCGTTGACGGCCGATGCCCGCCGACGCACGTCGAAGGTGAGGTTCGTGCCCGGCCCCCACGACGCCTCCGGGTTGGTCGGGGCGATCATGGCCCCGAAGCTCGGGATCCGCCGCTCGTGCACCTCGGGCCGCAGCGCGTAGTCGAGGGCGCCGACCACCAGCGAGCCGACCGGGTCGTCGGGATCGAGGACGAGTCCGGCCTCGGCGACCTCGTCGACCAATCGGGCGATCTGGCGGGGCGATGATCTCTGCCGGGCTCCCATCGGGCCAGGCTACGGGGGCCGGCCTGCGACGCGGCGGTGCGGTCGTCGCACCGGACGCCCGGTCACGCGCCGTGGGCGGGTGGCGCGGGGACCGTGGGGGACGGGGCGTCTCGACCCGGGTTCGCGCGGAGCGAGGGGGCTCGCGCACGGGTGTCACTGAGGGTGACCAAATCGGACAACGTGCAACATATTACATTTTCATGACGACCTGACACCGGTGCCGCGCCTGGGTCGATCGGCCCAGCGCAGCCGCCTGCGACGAACCTCCGGCAGCCCTCGGCGACGAAGGTGCGCGCCGGGTGGCCGGGTCGTCGTGCGCGCGGTTGGTGGCAGCCCGGCCGGCCGGATCGACGGTCGCGCCGGCCGTCGAGCGGGCGCGTGTGGAACCGTCGAACGCTCGCCGCGAACCCCTCGCCGCGGTGGGTGAACCCTGGGGGTCACGGAGTGCGGTCTGGCGCCGGGCCGCGCGTCATCCGGAAGAAACCCGCAGGTCACGATCGGTTCCACTTCCAGCTTGGCCCGTGGCGGGTGGCCGGTCGCGGATGGTCGCGGCACGAGTGCGCGAACGGGTGCCGTCCGCCCGGGCCGGATCGTCCACCGGCACGCCCCCGTCGCCCGGTCGAGGAGCGGGCCGATCGACGGGCCCCGCGGCAGCCCGAGGGCCGCGGTGCTCGACGGGCCGGTCGGCTCGGCCCCGGTCGCCCGCGGCACACGAGTCCACGTCACGAACGTTTTTTCGGCCTCGGTCACGACGGGGCCCGCCGTTGGTCCTATTCTGTAACGCGAATGCAATGGTGTCCGCGGGCCACGGCCCTCGCCGCCGACGATCGGCTCGACGTCGAGCAGATCGAAACCTCCGCCGATCTGTCCACCGTCTCCTCTCCAGCTCGTAGGTGTTCGGAGCACCCGAGCGCACGTCACACCGATTCGTGGCAGGGCCGCTGTCGATTTTCCTCGATTTCCGACGAGGAGCGGCCGATAGGTCAAAAGTCCTGCCCCCGCACCCCGAGGACCAAAGAACATGTCGAACAGCACCCGTAGGCTCGCCCCCCTCCTTCTCGGGATCGCGGCGCTCCTGACCCTGTCCGCCTGTGACGGCGTCGCGGTCAACTACAAGGCGATGCCGCCGAAGAACCCGGGCTACTCAGGGCCCCGGGTCACGCGAGCGACCTACGCGACGCAGGCACCCGACGACGGCTCCACCGGGGCGTTCCGGATCAACTGCTCGCTCAGCCACCAGTCCCACGACGATCCCATCGTCTTCCCGAACAAGCCCTTCGCCACGCACCTGCACTCGTTCTACGGCAACGGCAACACGGCCGCCGCCACCACGACCCGCACGCTCACCACCTCGGGCAACAGCACCTGCACGGGTGGCACGCTGAACCGCTCCGCCTACTGGGCCCCATCGGTGCTCGACGCCCGTACGGGCAACCCGGCGCCGACGTTCGGTGAGAACGCGCTGCAGGTCTATTACAAGACCGGCTACCAGGGTGCCGATCCCCGAACCATCCAACGGCCGCCCACCGGTCTCAAGGTGGTGGCGGGCAGCGCGAAGTCGACCGCCGCCCAGAGCATGGTCCGCTACTCCTGCGAGGGCGCCCACCCGGTCGCGGCGCAGGCGACCTTCCCGAACTGCGCGGCCGGCGACCGGTTCATCATGTCGGTCGAGTTCCCCGCCTGCTGGGACGGTCGCAACCTCGACTCCCCCGACCACAAGGCCCACATGGCCTACGGCACCTGGGGCAAGGGCTGCCCGTCGAGCCACCCGGTGGCGATCCCGGTCATCACCCAGAACTACCGCTACGTCGTGCCCAATTCCGGCATGCGGGACTGGCGTCTCGCGTCCGACATGTACTCCGGCCCGGCCGGGTACTCGGGCCACGCGGACCTCTGGGTGGCGTGGGACACCAACACGATGGACCGAGTGGTCCGCAACTGCCTCCGCACGAGCATGGACTGCCGCATGAACCTTCTCGGCGACGGCGAGATGCTGTACTAGGCGCGACGAGCCTGCGTCGCTCCCCACGGGGTGCGGCGCAGGCGTTGCCCCGTCATCGGTGACGGGCCGGCACCGAGAAGGACCCCATGGAACTAGCCATCGTCTCGAGCGCGATCCGTCGCTACTGGTGGCTGGTCGCGGTGATGGCGCTGCTCGGCGGTACCGCGGCGACGTTCCTGAGCCCGAGCGGCTCCGAGGGCTACACCTCGCAGGCCATCCTGCTCATCCAGGCTCCGAGCGACTCCTCCCAGGTGATGAGCTCCACCGAGGCCGACCGCTACGTGCGCGGCCAGGTCACCGTGCTGGGTTCGGAGGTCCTCGCCGAGCGGGTGGCGGAGCGGGTCGGGGGCGACGTCACCGGCTCGGCGGTGTCGTCCTGGACCTCGTTCACCCACGACGCGCTCACCGACGTCGTCCACGTCGAGGTCACCACCGACGATCCGAAGCTCTCGCAGGAGGTGGGCAACGCCTACCTCGACATCTACTTCGAGTCGCTGCGGTCCCAGATCGAGGACGCCCAACGGCCCGAGATCGAGCAGCTCGACGCCCAGATCGAGACGTTGCGGACGCAGCTGGCCGAGGTCGACGACGACATCGACCAGGCGCTGTCGCAGTACCTCGGGCGCGACACGGTCCCCACCATCGAGCAGGTCGCGCCGTCGCTGGCCTCCCGCAAGGACGTCCTGCTGGCGCAGTACTACAACGTCCTCGAGACGAAGAACGAGCTGGAGACCAACGCCCGGATGCGGGTCTCCAGCGAGATCGTGCAGCGGGCCAGCCTCCCGGATGCCCCCACCGGCTCCTCGGGCAACCTGTTGCAGGTGGCCGGCATCGTCGTCGGCGCCATGCTCGGCGCCTTCGCCGCGATGATCGCGGCTCGCCTCTCCACCCGGGTCCTCGGCGACGAGGAGATCGCCACCCTCCTCGAGCACCCCGTGGTCGGGCGCCTGCCGTACCAGAAGGACCTCGCGTCGGGGCCGATGGACGTCCTGTCGCGCCGTCTCCCGGCGCCGGCCGGCGCGTTCGTCAAGCGGATCTGCGTCCGCTCGGCCGCGACCGGCCGGGACGACGACGAGGCGATGCTGATGGTCCTCGTGACCGGCACCCAGTCGCGGGCCGGCACCACCACCCTCGCCGCGGCGATGGCCCGCCAGTTCGCCGAGTCCGGCAGCAAGGCGATGTTCGTCGACGCCGATCCCCGCCAGCGGGTGGCCACCGGCAAGGGCGGCGGGACCGAGAAGGTGTCGCTGACCGACACGATGGGTCTGCTCGACGGCCAGCTCGGCGTGATGTCGATCCACGAGCTCGGTCGGACCGGCCTCGGGCGCATCCGCCACGTCATCGACGATCTCTGGGACGAGTTGTCCAAGCGGGAGGCGGAGGTGGCGGTGATCGACGGCGGGGCGCTGCTCGAGTCCTCGTTGGCCGTCGCCCTGGCCCGGCGCTGCGACGTCGTGGTCATGACGGTGCCCGAGACCCAGGAGATGGGCGGCCTCGCCGCCGCCGGCCGCGACCTGCGGGACCTCGACGTCCTGCCGGTCCGGACCATGCGCCACCAGATCTGGGACCGGCTCGGCTCGGTGTGGGCCCGGTACCGGTACCGGTCCACGCTCGCCGAGCCCCCGGTGGCCCGAGGGGCCACCCCGCCGCGCGCCCACGGGTTCCCGTCGGCCCCACCCCTCGCGGCGGAGCCGGCCCACCCGAGTCCGTCCGATGCTCCCGCCGAGCCGGGCGCCGTCGCCAAGGCGGGCAAGAAGCCGCCGCTCGCGCCGCCGCTGTCGCGTGGGGCGACCACGAAGGCCGGCGGGTCCGGTCGTCCACCGCTCGCCTCGGACGACGGTGAGGACGACGAACCGGCGAGCGACGAGGACGGCGCCTCGGAGACCGCGCCCCTCGGTGGGGGCAAGCCGCCCATGTCGCGCCGCTGATCCTCCGGCGACCGGATCGCCGGCGCGGCGCAGCGGGAGGACTCAGTCGGTGGCGGTCGGAGCGTCGGCCCGGTCGAGGGTCTCGCGCAGGTGGCCGGCCAATACCCGGACGTGGGGTTCGAGCACGGCGCTGTCGTGGGTGCCGGGCACCTCGGTCACGTCGACCCGCTCGCACCACGGCCCCCAGCCGTTGTCGTCGAAGATGAATCGCCGGTCGATGTTGATCTGTCGGTCGGGGCCGAACACGTGCAGCGGGTCGAGCTTGGGGCGGAACAGGGTCAGCACGCCGGGGTAGTGGCGCATCTCGTAGCGCTCGAGCGCCCGGTAGAAGCCCTGTTCGATCTCGGTCGAGTGGAGGGTGCCGCTGTCGGTCTCGGTCGTGCCCCCATCGCGACGACGTCGCTTCTCCTGTTCCCAGCGGACCCGGTTGACCGCCCACTGCTTCACCCAGCTCACCCCTTCCCGGGAGAGGTTGTCGCGCTGGATCTTCGCCCGGTCGAGCACGGTGAGCGGCGGGTTGAACGGGGTCGGCGTGTCGAGGAGCACCACCGCACCGACCTCCTCGCCGGCGTCGCGGAGTTGCAGCGCCATCTCCACCGCCGTGATGCCGCCACCGGAGAAGCCGCCCAGGAGGTACGGACCGTGCGGCTGGACCGTCCGGATCTCCTCGAGGTACGCACGGGCCATCACGACGAAGTCGTCGTGGGGCTCCTCACCGCCGTAGAGGCCCTGGGCCTGCACCCCGAAGAAGGGCCGGTCGGAGCCGATGCGGTGGGCGAGGTGGCGCAGGTTCATGACGTTGCCGAACATGCCGGCGACGAGGAAGAACGGATGGCCCGGACCGCCCTCGCCGGGGTGCATGGCCACGAGGTGGCGGTACCGGGGGCGGGTACCGACCACGATGGGCCCGCCCTCCTCGTCCTGGTCGTCGGTGCCGTCGTCGGGGCGGGCGTCGCGGATCAGCGCGGCGACCGCCTCGATCGTCGGGGCGTCGAAGAGCACCGACACCGGGAAGTCGACCGAGAACAGCTTGCGGATCCGGGCGAACAGCCGCACCGCGATGAGGCTGTGGCCGCCGAGCTCGAAGAAGTCGTCGCGGACGCCGACCTGGCGGATTCCCAGCAGCTCCTGCCAGAGCGAGACCAGGGTGCTCTCCATCTCGTCCCGGGGTTCGACGTAGTCCACGTCGATGTCGGGTCGGGCGAAGACGACGTCGCCCTGGGCATCGCCGCGGAGCTGGTCGGCGGCGACGCGCGCCGCCTGGTCGCGCAGGGCCGTCAGGTCCATCGAGGTGACGTAGCGGACGGGGACCGGACGCATGCGGATCACCCGGCCGAAGGCCCGGGCGCCCTCGTCGGCCCCGATGCCCTGGCTGACGTTGTGCCGGAGCAGCAGCTCGGCGGGGGAGGCGTGGCCGGACGAGGTCGAGGCGTCGCGCTCGATCTCGCCGGCCATCGGTGCCGGTGCCACCTCCAGCGGTCCGTCGAGGCGGCGGATCGAGAACCCGCGCACCTCCAGGACGACGGTGCCGTCCGGGTCGCAGAGGTCGACGTCGAAGGTGGCGACCCCGTCATCGGATCCGTCGGTCGGACGGATCCGGGCGACCGCCACCACGTCGGCGCCGAGGCGACCGAACGCCCGGATCCGGTCGTAGCGGATCGGGACCCAGAGCGTGGCGCCGGTGTACCCGAGGACGAGGTCCATGGCGAACCCGGTGCCGAGGTCGACGAGCGCGGGGTGCAGCCCGACGTCGTCCAGGTCTCCGGCGAAGCGGTCGGCGAGGTGGAGGTGGGCCACCGACACGCCGTCGCCCTGCCTGACCTTGGTGACGACGTCCCACCGGGGACCGAAGTGGAGGTGGTCCTGCTGCGCGGTCCGGGTCGGTCGGGCGGACGGGTCGGGGCCGGCCGCCGCTTCGACGTCGACTGCCGGGGGCCGGTCCAGCTCGCGCAGGCGGATCGTGGCTTCGGCGGTGGTGACCCGACCGGGGCTGGCGGCCCTCGTGGCTCCCTCGGCGTCGGTCGTCTCGGGCGCGACGGCCTGGCGGACGTGGAACCGGTAGCCGTCGACCACCGGGGTGAGGACGACCTGCGCGTCGAGCTCGTCGCCGGTCGGGGCCAGCGGACGGAGGAACAGGAGGTCCGACAGCTCGAAGGGCCGATCGATGCCGAGCTCGGCGAGCGCGGCCCTGGCCAACTCCGGGTACCCGGCGCCGGGCAGCAGCGCCTCGTCGGCCGCGGTGCGGTGCTCGTCGAGCGCCCACGTGGTGGCGACCGGCCATCGGGCGTCGAGGCGCGTGACGCCCCGACGATCGGTGACGACGGTGTCGAACAGGATGTGCGCCGCCGGGCGCGGCTCCGGTTCGTCGTCGGCGACGGCCTCCGCGGCCATGCCCACGTCGCCCCACACGCCCCAGCCGAGCGTCAGGTAGTGCGTTTCGCCGTGGGCGTGCCGGGCGCCGGACAGCGCGTCGAGGAACGAGTTGGCGGCCACGTAGTCGACCTGACCGATCGGCGCGGTGATCGTGCTGGTCGAGCCGAAGAGCACGAACAGGTCGAGCTCCTCGTCGGCGAGGACCTCCTCGAGGACGAGGGTGCCGTACACCTTCGGACCGAGGACCTCGTCGATGTCGGTGAGGTCCTTGCCGATCAGGGGGCCGTCGTCGATGACGCCGGCGGCGTGGACGACCGCGTCGATGCCGCCGTGGGTGCGGCGGACCTCGTCCACCACCATCCGCATCTCGTCGGCGTCGGTGACGTCGCCGTGCTGCACGGTGACGTCGACGCCCTGTGCTTCCAGGTCGAGCAACCCGGCCAGCCGGCGCCCGGTCCCGTCGCCGACCTTGGCCCGCTCGTCCCAGGAGGCCCGGTCGGGGAGCTCGCCCCGGGTGAGCAGCACGATGCGGGCGCCCACCGACTCGTGGAGGGCACGGGCGATCGTGAGACCGATGCCGCCGAGGCCGCCCGTGATGAGCACGGTGCCCCCGGGGCGGATCCGCGGCTCGCGCTCGACCGAGGTCGGCGGCGTGCGGCGCACGTCGCGCACGTAGCGGCGATCGCCACGGATGGCGGCGATGTCGCCGGACGGGTGAGCGGTGATCTCGGCGAAGATCATGTCCTCGAGCACCCGCTCCCGCGAACGGGGTGCTTCCTGCTCGTCGGCCGCCGTCCGGTCGGCCCGGAGCCCGTTGGCGCGGACGGACCGGATGGCGCTGACCGCAGCACCCATGGCCCGATCGAGGCGGCCCGTCGGGAAGAGGTCGCCCTGGTCGATGTCGAACGCGGAGACGGTGACGCCCGGAAGCTCCCGCGGGATCACCTGGACGGGCCCGAGCACCGTGGCCTGCTCGGGCCACTGCGCCCGATCGCCGTCGACCACCCGGTGCGCGCCCATGGTGGCGACCGAGATGTGCAGCGGCCGCTTCAGGTCGGTCCCGCCCCACGCCTGGGCGAGGAGCACCAGGCTGTGCAGGCCCAGCTCCTGGTTCCGGTGGAAGAAGCTGCTGCCGGGCCGGAAGTCGCGATCGTCCTCGGCGATCAGTGCGAGGTGCACGATGCGGTCCGGTGTGTGGCCGGCGAGGATGACGTCCTGGAGGAGCAGCTCGTACTCGCCCAGGCCGTTCTCGGGTGCGATCACGTACTCCTGGTCCGAGACCACCTGGTAGGAGTCGCCGGGCCGGACGATGACGACGTCGTCGCCCCGGCGGCGGAGCCGGAGGGCGAGGTCGTCGCCCAGGCCGGTGCGATCGGCGACGACCATCCAGGTCTTGTGGCCGGCCGGCGCGGGTTCGACGTCGCGGCTGCGCCACACGACCTCCCAGTCCCAGTCGTCCTCCTGGTCGCGGCCGATGTAGGCGTCGGCCCGGGCGGTCGTGGCCGGCGCGCCGGGTTCGATGACGAACGGTTGGGTCTGGAACGCGTAGGTCGGCAGCGAGAGCCGTTGCCGACCCTCGGTCTCGACCAGGAGCTCGACCGGCACGTCCAGGCCGGCGGCCCACAGACGACCCATGGCGGCCCGCAGCGCGACGTCGTCGGCCACGTCCTCCTCGGGGTGGCGCATGGTCGGGATCGCCTCGTGGGGGGCCCGGACCGCGGGGTGGCCCCGGACGAGCGACGAGAGCGTCTTGCCCGGGCCGACCTCGAGGAGGATGCGGTTCGGGTCCTCGGCGAGCGTGGCGACGCAGTCCGAGAAGCGGACCTTCCCGCGGAGGTGGGCGACCCAGTACTCGGGGTCGGTCGCGTCCTCGTCGGTGATCCAGGTGCCGGTGCGGTTGGACACCCACGGGATCTTCGGTGCGCGCAGGTCCATCGTGCGGAGGTGGGCGCGGAACTCCTCCAGCACCGGTTCGAGGAGCCGGCTGTGCGGCGCGGTGTCGATCTTCACCGGCTGGACCTCGACGCCGGTGGCGGCCAGGCGCTCGCGCAGCACGTCGAGGGCGGCACGGTCGCCCGAGACCACGCTCAGGTCGGGTGCGTTCTCGACGGCGAGGTCCAGACCCAGCTCGTCGAGCAGGTCGGTGAGCTCCTCCGGCGGCACCGGGGCCACCGCCATGCCGCCGTCGGTGCGCTCGAACAGGCGGCCCCGCAGCGCCAGGAGGCCGAGGCCGTCCTCGAACGACATGGTGCCGGCGATGCACGCCGCGGTGTTCTCGCCCATGCTGTGGCCGACGAGGGCGGTCGGCTCGAGGCCCCACTCCTGGAGCAGGCGGGCGAGCGCGATCTCGACGAGGAAGATGGCGGGGATCTGGAAGCGGGGCAGTTCGAGGGTGGCCGCGGCGTCGTCGACCTCGTCGAGCAGCAGCTGGCGCAGGTCGACGTCGTGCTCGTCGAGCAGGATGCGGAAGCCCTCGTCGAGCGTGCGGGCGAAGGTGGGCTCGGTGGCGTACAGGTCGGCGGCCATCCGCGGGTGCTGGGCGCCGCCGCCCGGGAACATGAAGGCGATCGACCGCTCGGCGGCCGGTGCCGTGTGGTCGAACACCCGGCGGTTGTCGCGCTCCTCGAGCAGCTTGGCCGCCTCCTCGAGGTCGCGGGCGGCGAGCACGCGTCGCTCGGCGAACGGGTGGCGGCCCTGGTTGAGGGTCCAGGCGACGTCGGCCAGTTCGACCTCGGGGTGCTCGTGCAGGTGGGCGGCGAGCCGGTCGCAGATGCCGTCGAGGGCCTTGCGGTTCTTGGCCGCCAGGGTGAGCACGGTGGCCCGTTCCGACGGCGTCGCCGTCGGCCGCTCGGGCGCCTCCTCGAGCACCACGAAGGCGTTGGTGCCGCCGACGCCGAGCGAGTTGACGCCGGCCCGGCGGGGCCCGTCGATGTCGGCGGGCCAGGGGCGCAGCTCGTCGACGACGGTGAACGGCGTGGCCTCGATGCCGAGGATGGGGTTCGGGGCCTCGTAGTTGAGCGACGGCGGGATCTCGCCGTGCTGCACCGCGAGGGTCGCCTTGATCAGGCTGGCCACGCCGGCCGCGGTGTCGAGGTGGCCGATGTTGGTCTTGACGCTGCCGATGCCGCAGAAGCCGTCCGGGGTCGGACCGTCGGCGTTGAACGCCTGGGTGAGCGCGGCGACCTCGATCGGGTCGCCGACCGGGGTGCCGGTGCCGTGGCACTCGACGTAGCCGATCGAGGTCGGCTCGACGTCGGCCACCGCGATGGCCTCGGCGATGCACTCGGCCTGGCCGTCGACCGAGGGGGCGAGGTACCCGACCTTGCGCGACCCGTCGTTGTTCACGGCCGTGCCGCGGATGACCGCGTAGACGTGGTCGCCGTCCTCGACGGCGTCGGCCAGCCGTCGCAGCACCACGACGCCGGCGCCGCTGCCGAACACCGTGCCGGCGGAGCGGTGGTCGAACGCCCGGCAGTGGCCGTCGGGGGAGAGGATCTCGCCCTCGACGTACTGGTAGCCGTGCTTGTGGGGGATCTCGATCGTGACGCCGCCGGCGAGGGCCATGTCGCACTCGCCGGAGAGCAGGTGCTGCACGGCGAGGTGGGTGGCGACGAGCGAGGTCGAGCACGCGGTCTGGACGTTGACGGCCGGGCCCTGGAGGTCGAACAGGTAGCTGGCCCGGGTGACGAGGAAGTCCTTGTCGTTGCCGGTGTGGCGGAGCAGGAACAGGCCCACGTCGTCGACGAGGCCGGGGTTCGACAGCACGTTGCGCCGGTAGTAGTCGGCGGTGCCGCACCCGGCGAAGATGCCGATCGAGCCGTCGAAGCCCGACGGCACGTGGCCGGCGTCCTCCATGGCCTCCCACGCCGCCATGAGGAAGTGGCGGTGCTGCGGGTCCATGATCCCGGCCTCCTTCGGCGAGAAGCCGAAGAAGTCGGGGTCGAAGTCGAACACGCCGCCGAGCGGGGCGGCCGCCTTCACGTAGCCCGGTCGGAGCCGCTCCTCGGCGGGCACGCCCGCCTCCTCGAGCTCCTCGTCGGTGAGGGGCCGGACCCGTTCGGTGCCGGACCGGAGGTCGTCCCAGTAGGCGCGGACCGACGGGGCCCCGGGCAGGTGGGCGGCCATGCCGACGATCGCGATGTCGTCGGTCTCCTCGATGTCGTCGGGGGGGACGTCGCTCACGGGTTCAGCGGCCTCGGCGTCGGGTCCGGCGCTTGGCCGCCCGGTCCCGACCGCGCTGTGCGCTCTCGGTGGACGGGCCCTCGGCGAGCGACGCCGTGAAGCTCCGGATGGTCGGGTAGCGGTACAGGTCGGTCAGCGGGCAGGACACGTCGAGCGCGTCGCGCAGGCGGCGGTGGAGCCGCACCACCAGCAGCGAGTGGCCGCCGATGTCGAAGAAGTTGTCGTCGACGCCGATGCCGTCGGTGCCGAGGGTCTCGGACCAGATGGCGAGCACGGCCCGCTCGGTGTCGTTGCCGGCCGGTTCCGGGGGCTTGCCGCCCGGGCGGGCGCCCAGCACCTCGGCCAGCGACGGCAGCGCGTTGCGGTCGATCTTGCCGTTCGGGGTGTGCGGCAGGGACGGGAGCACGGCGACGTGCCCGGGCACCATCACCTCGGGGAGGGTGGTCCGTAGGTGGTCCTTGACCGCCTGCGGGTCGACCTCGGCACCCGGCCGGGGCGACACGTACCCGACGAGCTGCTGGTCGCCCGGCGTGTCCTCGCGGACCACGGCGACGCACTCGAGCACGTCGTCCATGGCGCCCATCTGGGTCTCGATCTCGCCCAGCTCGATCCGGTAGCCGCGGATCTTCACCTGGTGGTCGGACCGCCCGATGTACTCGAGGATCCCGGAGCCGTCCGGCTCCTCGCGCCAGCGGACGAGGTCGCCGGTGGTGTACATCCGGTTCGTGCCCCCGGCGAACGGGTCGGGGACGAAGCGCTCGTCGGTCAGCTCGGGGCGGTCGTGGTACCCGCGGACGACGCCGTGGCCACCGATCCAGAGGTCGCCGGCGATGCCCGGGGGCAGGAGCCGCCGCTGGCCGTCGAGCACGTACACGCTGGTGTTGGCGATCGGCGTCCCGATCGGGATCTCCGCGACCTGGCCGTCGAGCCGGTGGGTGGTCGACCAGATGGTGGTCTCGGTCGGCCCGTACATGTTGGTGATCGTCGCCGACGGGGCGAGCGAGCGGAGGTCGTCGGCCAGCGCGACCGGGAACGCCTCGCCACCGATGAACAGGTGGTCGATGGTGCCGAGCGCCTTCCGCGACTCGTCGTGCTGCGACAGCATCCGGGCCATCGACGGCGTGCACTGGAGGTGGGTGACGCCGTGGCGCTCGACCTGCGCGGCGAACGAGTGGTCGGTGGCGGCCTCCTCGCGGAGGTCGGTCCCACCGGCAGCGTCGAGGTCGACTGTGCGGTTGGCGGCCCGCCGGATCTCGTCGAGCACCGGAAGGCTGGCCAGCACGGTGTCGGTGTCGATGCCGAAGTCGACGAGGCAGGCCACCTCGTCGACGCCGATGGCCTTGAGCCCGTCGACGGTCCGACGGCAGCGCTCGGGGGTGCCGAACAGGCCGCTCGTCTCGTAGTAGCGCTGGAACGCGAACTCGAGGACGGCGTCGAGCTCCTCCTCGTCGAGGTTCTTGAAGTCGTCGTCCTGGAGGCCAGCGTCGGTCGCGCCCTCGGGACGGCTGAACGCCGGGAACGCCCAGGCGTACTCCTTGAGCAGCGAGAACGAGGTGCCCAGGTAGTCCTTGAGCGGCTGGCGAGCGATGTCGCGGACCTCGTCCTCGTCGGTGCCCACGAACGTGTGCAGCATGAGCGAGACGATCCCGGCATCGGGGTCGTGGCCGGCCTCGGCGCGGGCCGAGCGGTAGGCCTCGATCTTCGGGGCGAGCTGCTCGACGGACTGGCCGAGGAGGTGGGTGAGCACGTTGGCGCCGCGCTTGCCCGCTTCGATGTAGGTGTCGACGTTGCCGGCGGAGGTGACCCACACCGGCAGCTCGGCCTGCACCGGCCGCGGGAGGGTGCGGACCTCCAGCGGCGTGCCGTCGGGACGGTCGTAGGCGACGGCCTCGCCCCGCCAGAGCCGCTTGATCTCCTCGGCCTCGTCGAACATCGTCTGCTTGGCGGTGGCGTAGGTCTCCGGGCGGAGGACGAAGTCGTCGGGCTGCCACCCCGAGGCGACCGAGATGCCGACCCGGCCGTTGGAGATGTTGTCGACGATGCTCCACGCCTCGGCGATGCGGATCGGGTGCTGGAGCGGGACCACGACCGAGCCGGCCCGGATGGCGACGTTCTCGGTGATCGCGGCGACCGCCGCACCCGTGACCGCCGGGTTCGGGTACAGGCCACCGAAGTCGTGGAAGTGGCGCTCGGGCGTCCACACCGCGGCGAAGCCGTGCTCGTCCGCGAACCGGGCGCCGTCGAGCAGCAGCCGGTACCGCTCCCGGCCGGGTTCCCCCGAGGCGTCGCCGGAGAAGTAGAAGAGCGAGAAGTCCATGCCCTTCGAGGCATGGGCCTCGACGAAGCCGTCGTCCTCGGTGCCGGTGCGGGCCCGGTCGAGGTGGACGACCACCTCGAACCCGCGGGTGAGCGTGTACAGCAGCTCGAGCACCGAGATGTCGAACGAGAGGCTGGTGACCGCCAGCCAGGTGCCGGGCGGCTCGTGGGCCACGATCGGGTCCATGCCGGCGAAGAAGTTGACGGCGTTGCGGTGCTCGACCAGCACGCCCTTCGGGAGGCCGGTGCTGCCGGACGTGTAGATGCAGTAGGCCAGGTCGTCGGGCGTGGCGCCGCCGTCGACCGCGTCGGTCGGTCGGGCGGCGATGGCGGCGGCGTCCTGGTGGAGGTGGACGGTGGTGGCCGTCTCCGCCGGCGGGGCGACGGGCCCGTCGGTGACGATCACGGCGCAGCCGCTGTCGGTGATCATGTGCGCGACGCGGTCGCGGGGATAGGTCGGATCGAGCGGCACGTAGGCGCCGCCGGCCTTGTGGACCGCGAGCACGCTCAAGACGAGTTCGAGGCTCCGGGGCACGTGCACGCCGACGAGGTCGCCCCGACCGACGCCGAGGTCGCGCAGGTGGGCGGCGAGCTGGTTCGCCCGCTCGTCGAGCTGGCGGTACGTGAGCGAGTCGTCCTCGAACACGAGGGCGGTGGCGTCGGGGGTGGCCTCGGCCTGGGTGGCGAAGAGTTGGTGGATGCACGCCGGCGACACGTCGACCGCGGTGTCGTTCCAGTCCTCGAGCAGCCGGGTGCGGGTGGAGGCGGTGACGACCTCGACCTCCGAGGCCGGGCTGTCGGGCGCCTCGGCGATCACGCCGAGGATGGCCTCGACCGAGGCGGCGAGTCGGGCGGCGTCGTCGTCGGTGAGGAGCGAGCGGTCGTGGACGAAGGCCCACGTGCCGTCGTCCCGCCGCAGCTCCAGCACCACGCCGGGCGCGGGATCGGTGTCGGCGTCGGTCCGCACCGCGATCGGCAGCAGGCCGCCCTCGGCCAGGCGGGGGTCGGCGGCCAGGTCGGGATGGCGGCCGACGAGGTCGCCGAGCGCCGGGCCCCGGTCGACGGCGGCGCCGAGGCGGGACGTCACGTCGTCGACCACGTCGGCGAGGGTCGTGCCGTCGACGGCGACCTCGAGCGGGACCGTGCGCATGACGAGCGGGGCCGGGACGTCGTGGGGCGCAGGGGTGACGAGGCCGACGTGGAAGCGGTCCTTGCGGGCGAGCCGACCGAGGAGCAGCGCGGTGGCGGCCAGGACGGCCCCCTCGTCGAGCCCGGCGGGCACGGCCAGCGGCCGGGTGGTGAGCTCCACGCGGTGATCCGCGCCGGGCACCCGGGCCCAGGGGACCTCCACCGGTTCGAGCTCGGCGAGCGCCTTCAGCACCCGGGGCTCGGTGCGGGCCGCGGCGGCGCCCACCTCGGTGATGCGGGTGCGGGCGGCGTCGTCGAGGACCGGCAGCCGGGAGCCGGCGGCGAGGCCGAGCTCGGTCACCTCGACCGGGCGGCCGGTCGGCGTCGTCAGTTCGGCGATGGTCACCGAGCCGTCGGCGGTGGCGACCTCGATGCCGTCGTCGGTGACGGCGAGCACCTCACCCGGTTCGCCCTCGCCGTCGCCGGCCTCGACGCGGCCCACGGTGACGACCGTGTCGCCGGCGAGGAGGACCTTCGGGCTGGCCAGCGGGTTCGGGTACGGGCCGAACGTGAGCGCCCGGACGAGCCGGTCGGTCTCGTCGACCGGGGCGCGCCAGTCGAGCAGCGCCATGGCCTCGGGACGGTCGTGGCGGCTGAACGTGAAGCGCTCCGCGGTCGGGTCCTGCGGTTCGGGCCGTTGGGTGCCGGCGGCGATCGCGTCGACCAGCTCGTCGAACGACTCGATCGCGTGCTCGAAGTTGCGGGTGTTGATCGAGAGGGAGGTCTCGGCCTCGGCCACGTCGAAGGTGCGCCGGGCGACGATGTCTCCCTCGTCGATGCCCGGCGTGATGAGGTGCCAGGTGATGCCGTAGGTCGGCTCGCCGCGCAGCAGCGCCCATGCCGGGGTGTTGAGGCCGGCGAAGCGGGGGAGCGGGCCGTCGTGGAAGTTGACCGCCCCGACCGACGCGGCGTCGATCACGGCGTCGGGCAGCAGCGCGAGGTGGGTGATGGCGAACAGCCACTCGAACTCGTGGGTCCGGAGGTCGTCGGCCCAACCGGCCGCAGGGCCGGTGGCGTCGACGACGGGGATCCCGTGCCCGGTGGCCCAGGTGGCCACCCGGGGCGAGGACGCGGCGACGACCGCGATCCGGTGGCCCTTGGTCAGCAGGGCCTCCCCGCACTGGATGAGAAGGCTGTCCGCGCCCACGAGGGCGCAGGTCAAGGTGGTGGTCGCGTCAGGGGTTGTGGTCATGCTGTCCTCCGGCCGTGCTCGCCGAGTCCACGGTCCGATGGGTCGTCCCCCCTCTCCGATCGTGTCTGGTGTGTTTGCTCAGCCCGCCTCGGCGTCGGGCCACTCGAAGTTCTCCGGTGCCTGTCGGTACCACTCGTGCTCTTCATGAGGGCTCTGGGTGACCGATGTGTCCAATGCCTCGGCGTACGCGTCGATCCCGATGATCAGGTCGCCGGAACAGGTGAAGCCGATGTCGTCGCAGGTCGTGCCGGCGGTGGCCTGGGTGAGGCCGCCGGTCCAGTAGAGGGTGACGGGGACGTCGGGATCACCGGCGCAGCCCTCGACCGCCTCGTCGGGCACCGGGTCGTCGATCACCACGCCGACCAGCCGGTCGTCCAAGGTCTCGCCGGCGCAGTAGAGCGCCCCGACCGCGGCACCGCCGTTGCTGAAGCCGTTCAGGATCACCTCGGTGCAACCGACGGCGTCGATCCAGGAGTCGATGCTCAGGGTGGCCGAAGCGAGCTCGTCCGGTGTGGCGTACACCCACTGGAATCCGCCGTCGTAGGTGTCGTTGCCCGTGGGCGACACCTCGGCGTAGGTGCCGTGGTCGACCGGTTCGGCCCCCTGCTCGCTGCGGCCGTGCACCCTGACCAGGCACCGATCGTTGCGCACGGTGGACCGTTCGGGCGCCGTCACCGCGGTCGGCTCCTCGTCGGAGGACGAGCACGCTCCCCCGACGAGTGCGGAGAGTGCGACGAGCGGGACGGTGATCGCTCGGAGGCCCATGCGGAGCGAGGTTAGTGCGCTGGGAGGAGGGCACTTCCGCGCCGCCGGGACCACGGGAGCGGCGAGGAGATCGTGCCGTTCGCCGGAGCGCGTGCGCGCGGTGCGTGACCCCTGGCGGATTTCCACGACGTGCCGTAGCCTTCGCCTCCACGTCGAGGACGGGGGAAACGTCGGGTGGGAGTCGAGGAGTTGGCAGGGCGGGTCCGCAGCCGGGTCGCCGATCCGACGAACAAGCAGTCGATCGGGTCCCGCATGCGGAGTCGACGATGGGGATGGCTCTACGACCGGTTCCCCGACCTGGGATCGATGCGCGTGCTCGACCTCGGGGGCACGACCGACCACTGGCTCGGACTCCCGGTGCGGCCCGAGCACCTCACGATCCTCAACGTGTACGAGCAGGAGTGCGACGACCCGGCGATCGACGTCCTCGTCGGCGACGCGTGCGACCCGGTGGGAGCGGTCGGAGGTCGGTCGTTCGACCTCGTCTACTCGAACTCGGTGATCGAGCACGTCGGCGGTCACCAACGGCGGGAGCTGTTCGCCCAGGCCGTGCGCGACCTCGCGCCGAGCCACTGGGTGCAGACGCCGTACCGGTACTTCCCGATCGAGCCGCACTGGCTGTTCCCGGGGTTCCAGTTCCTGCCGGTGGCGGTGCGGGCCCGCATCACCCGGAGGTGGCCGTTCGGGTTCAACCAGCGAGCCGGGTCCGAAGCCGTCGACGTCGTCCTCTCCACCGAGTTGATCGACAAGACCCAGATGCGCCACCTGTTCCCGGATTCGGCCCTGGTGGTCGAGCGGGCCGCCGGCCTGCCGAAGTCGCTGATCGCCACCGTCGGGGGCGGTTCGGGCTGACCCGGGGTCGGTTCGGGCCGATGGTAGGGTCGGCGCCCGTGGTCGCCGGCTCGAAGCTCCCGTGCGGGCCGGGAGCACCTGCGTGAAGCTCGCGTACCTCTGCAACCAGTATCCGTCGCCGAGCCAGACGTTCATCCGCAGGGAGATCGCGGCGATCGAGGCCCGCGGCCAGGCGGTCGAGCGGTACAGCGTCCGTCCCGCGGGTGAGGTCGTCGACCCCGACGACCGGGCCGAGCGGGACCGCACCCGCACGGTGCTGGGATCCGGTGCCGGGCGGCGTCTGGTCGGTGCCGTCGTGGCGGTCGCGCTCGGTCGGCCCGGGCGGTTCGCCAGCGCCCTGCGCACGGCGTGGGGTCTCGGGCGCGGCAACGGGCGGGGGCGTTCGATCCAGCTCGTCTACCTCGCCGAGGCCTGCGTGCTGGTGAGTTGGTTCGAAGCCGAGGGGATCGACCACGTCCACTCCCACTTCGGCACCAACGGCCCGATGGTCGCGCTCCTCGTGCAGGAGCTCGGCGGTCCCGGCTTCAGCTTCACGGTGCACGGGCCCGAGGAGTTCGACCGTCCCGAGGCGCTCCACCTCCGCGAGAAGGTGGCTTCCGCCCGGTTCGTCGTGGCCATCAGCAGCTTCGGTCGCAGCCAGCTCATGCGCTGGTCGGCCCGGGACGACTGGCGGAAGGTCCACGTCGTCCGGTGCGGGCTCGACCGCGCATACGTCGACGCCGAACCGACGCCCGTGCCCGACGTGCCGAGGTTCGTCTGCATCGGGCGCCTGGGCGAGCAGAAGGGCCAGCTGGTGCTGATCGAGGCCCTCGCCCGCCTGCGTCGGGACGGGGTCGACGTCAGGGTCGTGCTGGCCGGCGAGGGCGAGATGCGCGACGCGATCGAGGCCGCGATCGTGCGGCACGACCTCGGATCCTGCGTGGAGGTCACCGGCTGGGTCGACAACGCGCGGGTCCGGGCCGAGCTGGAGCGGTCGCGGGCGATGCTGCTGCCGAGCTTCGCCGAGGGACTGCCGATCGCGATCATGGAGGCGCTGGCGTTGGGGCGGCCGGTGATCACGACCTCGATCGCCGGGATCCCGGAGCTGGTCGACGAGACCTGCGGGTGGATCGTGCCGGCGGGGTCGGTCGACCGACTGGCCGGGGCCATGCGCTCGGCGCTCGACGCGACGCCCGCCGAGCTGCAGCGCAAGGGCGAGGAGGGCCGCCGTCGGGTGCTCGCCGCCCACGACGTCGACCGCTCGGCCGAAGCGCTCGTGGCCCTCTTCGCCACCGCGACCACCTGAAGCACGTTCGGGGTCGGACCCCGACCGTGCGCGTCGCGGGCTCAGCGGGAGGAGTCGTCGCGGTCCCAGGTGGCGTCGGTGCGGACGGCCCGACGGCGGCCGGCGGCGACGACGGCGACGTAGGCCAGCGCGTGGGGCGCCAACCACGGCCGGCGCAGCACGAGGCGGGCGAGGGCCTCGCCGGTGGCGCGACCGGAGGTGGAGAAGTCGGCGTGGTCGGCCGGCGCGACCGCGGCGAGCTCGTCGTTGCCGCGAGCCACGCGGGTGCGGACCCGCACGAGGTTCTCGGTGTCGGCGGGGGTGCGCACGACGAACGTCCCGGCGGTGGTGAGGCGCTCCGAGGGTGCGAAGGAACGCTGGACGAAGAGGTCGTCGGCGGTGATGTCGGGGAAGTCGCCGAACCGGCGACGACCGGCCTCGGAGATGCCGTACACGCCGAGCCCGATCAGCCCGTCGGCCACGTACGGGAGGCGGCGGAACACCTCGTAGTAGGCCCGCACCACGACGGAGGATCCGCTGGTGTCGAAGCGAACGTGGGGCGCGGCGACGACGGCGTCCGGCCCCGACAGCGCCTCGACCATGGCCGACAGCGCGCCAGGGCCGAGCACGATGTCGGCATCGAGGTAGATCCGCGGGAACGCGGTGCAGGCCTCGTCGCCCGCGTTGAGCGCGGCGATCTTCGACGGCGCGTCGAGCTCCAGGACGGTGAGGCCCGGGACGGCGGTGGCGCGTGCGACCTCGGCGGTGCGATCGGTGCACCCGTTGGCGGCCACGACGACCTCCATCGGCCGTCCCGCCGCGGCGTCGGCGAGGGCGACGAGGCAGTCGACGATGACGGTCTCCTCGTCGTGGGCGGGGATGACCACCGAGCACCAGGGCGCCGTCGTCGACGACCGATCGACCGGTGGCGGGATCGTCCCGTCGTCCTGCATCCGCCCCCTCGGCGCTGCGTCATCGTCGTTGATCCCGATGGCGGTCGACAGTAGTGCCCGGTCCCGGGCGCGCCGGCCGCCGGCGCGGACCTCGGTACGCTCGGTCGGCGATCGGAGGTCGTTGGTGAAGGAGTTCCTCAGGCGACAGGGCTGGTTCGCCGCGGTGATCGGCGTGGTCCTCGTCGTGGCGGTCGGCGTCGCGGTCGTGGTGATCGCGAACGGCGGTGGGGATGCCGATGCCGATCAGGACGCCCTGTTCGACCAGTCGGCGTCCGGCACCGCCGGCGCGGCTGGATCCGCGTGCGCCTCGGTGCACGCCGGCCACAACGTGATGATGTGGGACTCCACCATGGCCGACGAGATGGTGGAGGCCGACTGCGGCTGGCCCTACGAACCGTTCAACGTGCCGACCGACGGCGGCGAGGTCGACCCGGCACTCGACGCCGCGCCGTTCGAGCCCCACCTCTACGCCGACCTGTGGAGCTTCTTCTCGTCCGACGTCGGCGCGACCTGCACGATCGGCCCGCTCTTCGAGGAGGTCGAGGGGTTGGTGTTCGGCTTCCGCTACGAGCTGGCCACCGACGCCTGCTCCGAGGCGGGCGAGGGCGACGTCGTGATCGCGGCCCGGGAGTACGCGTCGCGCGGCTTGCGCGACGCGGCGGCCCACGAGGCCGAGGGCGACGCGGTGGTCGTGTTGGGCCGGTGGACGATCACCGTCGACGGCCCGGACGCCGTCGTGGCGTCGACGGTGGACGGGCTCGTCGACATGGGCGCGGTCACGGTCGCCGGACGGGGCTCGTGACCACGGTCGCCCGGCGCCGAACGCCCGAGCGCGGTGCCCCGGTCGACTTCACGACGCTCCGTCGCCCGATGGTCGACGTGCTCGCCCCCGCGGTCCTCGTGGCGTGGCTGGTCATCTACTTCGAGCCGTTCCTGCTCCGGTTCCCGCTCCCGGGCGCCGCATCGTCGGTCCTGTTCCCGGCGATGTGCGTTGTCACCCTGCTGCTCACGCCGAAGGAGCGGATCCGGTCGGTCCCGGTGCTCTGGTCGCTCCTGCTCGTCGTGGTCGTCCTGGCGCTGAGCGTCCTCTGGACCGAGGACCCGGGTGCCACCCTCTTCCGGATCCGGGCCGACCTGCCGGGCACCCTCCTCGTCGCCGCCGTCGCCGGGACGATGCCGCCGACGAAGGTCGTGCGGACGCTCGCGCTCGCGTCGACGGCGATCGCCGCGATCAGCCTGCTCGCGTCGTTGGGCCTCACCGAGTCCCGCGAGGCGCCGTTCGACGAGGCCTACCTGGGCGTCCAGAACGGCTTCCGGGGCCTGTTCATCCACAAGAACGAGCTCGGGATGTTCCTGGTCTACGGGCTGTGCGCGGTGCTCGTGCAGCCCAAGTCGTCGTCGCGCACCGCGGCGATCGTCGTGCACCTGGTGACGATCCTCGGCACCCGCTCGGCGTCGGTCGGCGGTGGTCTGCTCGCCGTGGCGTTCGTCTGGTTGTGGCTGTCGGCCCTGCGCCGGCAGGAGAAGCCCCGTGAGCGGACCTTCCTGCTCGTGATGTCGATCGCGAGCGCGGTGCTGGGCGTGCTGCTCGTCCTGGGCCTGCTCCCGGTGCTCCTCGACCTGTACGACAAGGACGTCACCTTCAGCGGCCGGACCTTCATCTGGGCCGCGTCGTTGGACGCGATCCGAGATCGACCGTGGCTCGGCTACGGCATGGCCGGGATCTGGATGGACGAGACGAACCCGGTGACCGCCGACCTCCACGCCCGCATCGGGTTCAAGGCCGCGCACGCGCACAACGGGGCCCTCGACCTGACCCTGCAGGTCGGTCTCGTCGGCCTGGCGGCGTACACGACGCTCGTGTGGCAGGCGCTGCGAGGCGCGGTCCGGGCCATGGCCCACCGATCGACGGCCGCGGTGGGACAGTGGGCGGTGCTGGTGGTGTCGTCGCTGCTCCTCATGTCGATCGCGGAGAACGTCTTCCTCGGCCCCTACCTCGGCCTGCTGGCCGTGGTCGCCACGGTGGCCGGCAAGGCCGCCATCGAGGGCGATCCCCTCGGGTCCCGTCGTCCCGCCTACCGGCGACTCCTCCACGGCACCCGGGTGGATCCGGGGTCCGAGGCCTCGCTGTGGGCGTGATCGACCGGTGAACGACGGTGCCTATGCTCGGGCGATGCCACGGGACGACGCGCGGAAGGCCCCGGGGCTGGCCACGGTCGACCTGTTCGGACTCGACTTCGTCAGCGACGCGTCGATCGACGACGTGGCCGACGCGCTGGTCGCGGACGATCGGGCCACGGCCGGGTGGTCCTGCGTGGCCACGCCGAACGTCGACCACATCGTCCGGTACCGGCGCCACCCACCCGACCGCGAGGTGGCGGAGTCGGCGTCGGTCGTGCTCCCCGACGGGATGCCGATCGTCTGGACCAGCCGCCTGGTCGGTCGACCGATCCGCCGACGGCTGGCGGGGAGCGACCTGTTCACCGCGCTGTGGCGGCGGATCGTCGCCGAGCAGGTGCCGGCGACCGTCGTCGCCGCGAGCCAGGACGTCGCCGACCGCCTCCTCGCCGAGGACCCCGCCGTCGGGATCGTCGTCCCGCCGATGTTCGACCTCGATCGGCCCGACCAGGTCGCGCCGGTGGTGGACGACCTGGTCGCGACATGCGCGGGGAACGGATCGCGCTTCCTCCTGATCTGCATCTCGGCCGACAAGAGCCACCACCTCGCGGCCCGGCTCCACGAACGATGGGGCGACGCGCCGGGCACGCCCCACGTGCTCCTGCTGGGCGGGTCGGCCGACCTGTACCTGGGGCTCAAGCCCCGCGCCCCCGAGTGGATGCAGCGCACCGGTCTCGAGTGGCTGCACCGCCTCGCCCAGGAGCCCCGCCGGCTCTTCCGTCGGTACCTCGTCGACGACGTCACCTTCCTCGGCGACGTGGGGCGGGAGTGGCGCCGGACCCGTCGGAGCGGCCCCGGGGACGACCGCTAGCGTCGTGCCGATGGATCCGGGCACCGACGGCGGCGACGCGACGTCCGACGGCCCGACCGTCGCCGTCTGCATCTGCACGTACCGCCGACCGGAGGTGCTGCGCCGGCTCCTCGATCGGCTGGTCGACGACGTCGCCGACCTGGGTCACCGGGCGCGCGTCGGGGTGGTTGTGGTCGACGACGACCCGGACCGGTCGGCCACGCCGGTGCTCGACGAGTTCGAGGGCCGCTTCGAGCTCGGGTTGCACGGCCGGACCTCCGGCCTCGGCGACATCTCCCGGGCCCGCAACCTCGCGATCGACACCGGGCGCGAGATCGGGGAGTGGCTGGCCATCGTCGACGACGACTGCCTGCCCGACGTCGGGTGGATCCGGAACCTGCTGGTCGTGCAGACGGCCACCGGCGCCGACTGCGTGTCGGGCGCCTGTCTCGACGAGGCCCCGGCCGGCGCCCCGGCGTGGCTGACCGAGGAGCCGTTCCTCGAGGTGCCCGCCGACCTGCCCGACGGCGCGCCGATCGAGATCGGCCACCTCAAGAACACCCTCGTGCGCTCGTCACTGGTCGGCCCGGGTCGGGTGCGGTTCCGCGACGAGTTGGGTGCCTCGACCGGCGGCGAGGACGCGGTGTTCTTCTACGACCTCCACGACCGGGGCGTCACCCACGTGTTCGCGTCGCGGCCACTCGTCCGCGAGGTGGTGCCGGTCGACCGCACCACCTACCGCTACCAGCTCCGCCGCGCCTACTGGTACGGCAACACCGAGGCCGTCACGAGCCTGTACCGGGGGAACGCGTCCCGGCTCCGGTTGGCCGCCGGCGGCGCGAAGCGCTCGCTCGTCGCGGTCCGGTGGTTGGTGCCGGCTCGGGGTCGGTGGTGGTGGCGCTACGGGATCGCGCAGCTAGCGAGCGGGTTCGGGCGCGTCCTCGGCACGGTCGGGGTCCGTCTCGACCACCACTGACCGGGCCAGGTCGCGGTCCCGTTGCCGTTGGCAGTAGAGGAGCGCGGTCCACGTCATGACCACCTGGAGGACCTCGGTGATCAGGGTGCCGATCAGCGCGCCGTGCCAGCCCCGCCCCGGGATGAGGATGAGGTAGAGCGTGACGCCGAAGGCCGCGTTGGCCACGACGATGGTCGTGCGGAGACCGGTGCGGCCGAGGCCGAGCAGCGCGTTGAGCGAGTACATGCCGAGGCCCCGGAGGAGCACGATCGGCGAGAGCCAGCGGGCCATCTCGACGGAGCCCTCGAACGACGAGCCCATGACGAGCGGGAAGATGGGCGCCGCGATGACCACGCCGATCGCGAACACGATCCCGTACAGCGCGGCGATCCCGCTGTAGCGCACCGCGAGCTTGAGGTAGTGCCGAGGTTCGTCCGACCGGGCGAGGAACCGCACGTGGGTGGTGTTGGCGAGCGCCCCGAGCGGCACCATGCCGAGCTGCACGATCCGGTACGCCGCACCGTAGAGCCCGGTGTCCTCGGTGTACTTGTACGACGCGAGTACGACCTTGTCGCCGTCGTTGCCGACCGCGTCCGCGGAGATGGCGGCCGAGAACACGAGGTTGGTCCGCACGTGGCTCGGGTGGATGCGGCCGGGCACGAGCGAGAAGCCGTAGCGCCGACCGACGTTCTGGAGGGTGACGAGGCCGAGCAGCGCCGACCACGTGAGCTGGGCGATGCCGAGGTTGGCGACCGTGAGCGCCCCGGCGAGGAACAGCGCGACGAGCATGACCGAGCGGCCGGCGACGAGCAGCAGGCGGACCTTCGCCGCGCCCTCGAACGACGTCTCGGCCTGGATGACGGTGGCCCCGACCAGCAGGACCGGCGTCGTCACCAGCTCGATGAGGACGATGGAGACGATCGCGACCGGGCCGAGGCCGCCGACGACGAAGAACGCGAACGCGCTGGCGCCGACCGAGAGCACCCCGCCGAAGAGCAGGACGATCGACAGGCTGGAGCGAGCGGTCTCGGCGATGGGTTCGTCGCGGGCCACGGCGTGCTGGAGGAGCGCCATCACCACGCCCGACGACGACAGGGTGACGAGCGGGCTGATGACCGCGTAGAGCGAGACGTAGCCGCCGTAGCCGTCGACGCCGAGCGATCGTCCGAGCAGGAGGAACGCCAGCATGGTGCCGACGATGTTGCCGGTCTCGAGGGCCATCGCCCAGATCTGCTCGCTGGCTCCGGGTGTGCGGAGCTTGCGCAGCAGGGCGGAGGGGGACGGTCGGGCGCTCATCGGTTCACCTCTCGTCCCTTCCATCCGTTCCCGGCGCCAATCTTGGCGCGGCCGGGGGTGCGTCCCGTGATCGCGGCGCCGGCCGGGTCGCCGCCGGGTCGGCGTGGCACGCTGGGGTCGACGAGCGATGGGGGACGGACGACGTGGGCGCGACGATCGGGATCGACGTGGGGGACGCGGTGGCCGAGGCACCGCTGCACCCGTGGAACGACGGGTACGAGCCGCCGGCGGTGGACGGCGAGCGGCCGCTGCGCCGGCTCACCCGTGCGCAGGTCGCCTCCTACCGGGCCGACGGCTACGTGCTCGTCGACGACCTGTTCGACCCGGTCAGGCTGGCCGCGGTGGCCGCGGAGATCGACCCGCACGAGCGGCGCATCAACGAGCTGCTCCACCAGCTCGGTGGGCGGCTCTCGGTGGCTGCCGCCGACGCGCTCACCGTGACGCTGCACCTGTCGACCTTCGCCCCGGGGTGCCGGGCGCTGGCCTACGACCCGGTGGTGGCCGACCTGTGCCACGACCTGATCGGTCCCGACGTCCGCCTCTACTGGGACCAGGCGGTCTACAAGCTGCCGCACAACCCCGACGTCGTCCCGTGGCACCAGGACAACGGCTACGCCTACGTCGACCCGCAGGACTACCTCACGATCTGGGTGCCGCTCGTCGACGCCACGCTCGACAACGGCACGGTGTGGGTGGTGCCGGGCGGCCATCGCCGGGGCACGCTCGTGCACGAGGACGACGGACTGGGCCAGCGGTGCCTGCCCGAGTCGACCGAAGGGGCGGTCGCGGTCGAGGTGCCGGCCGGGTCCGCGGTGGCGTTCTCGTCGCTCACGCCCCACCGCACCGGTCCGAACGTCACCGGCGAGGTCCGCAGCGCCTACATCCTCCAGTACGCGCCCGACGGTGCCGCGGTGCTGGAGGGCGATCCGCGATCGGCGCCGTCGCGCCGGGTGCCGGCGTCGGACCCGCTGCGACAGCACCCGATCGTGGTCGGCGGTGCGCCGGTGGCGCCGCCCCCGCGCGCCGACGCCTGATCCGGTCGGCTGGTAGACCCGGGCCATGGCCGCTCCCCACGTCACCCGCACCGTCGAACCGCAGGGCCTCCGGGTGGTGACCTCGGGGCTCGCCTTCCCGGAGGGGCCGGTGGCGATGGCCGACGGGTCGGTGGTCCTGACCGAGATCGCCGGTGGCCGGTTGACCCGGGTGGCGCCCGACGGATCGACGTCGGTGGTGGCCGAGACCGGTGGCGGACCGAACGGTCTCGCGCTCGGTCCCGACGGCGCCTGGTACGTGACGAACAACGGTGGCTGCTTCGACTGGCACGACGTGATGGGCCTGACGTTCCCGGGCACGCCCCCGCCGGCGACCTATCCAGGGCACGGTTCGCTCCAGCGGGTCGACCCGGGCACCGGTGAGGTCACCGTGCTGGCCACCGGGTGCGACGGCGTCCCGCTGCGGGCCCCGAACGACCTCGTCGTCGACGTCGACGGCGGCATCTGGTTCACCGACCACGGGGTGCGCGAGGAGCGCTCGTCGGACCGCACCGGGTTCTTCTGGTGCCGGGCCGACGGGTCCGACCTGGTCGAGGTCGCGGTGCTCGACGCCCCCAACGGCATCGGGATCTCGCCGGACGGATCCCGGGTCTACGTGGCCGAGACCCACACCGGTCGGCTGTGGGGCTGGAACGTGGACGGTCCGGGCGAGGTCTCGGGGGCCGGCCTGCTCGCACCGAAGGGGGCGGAGCTGGTCGGCGATCCCGGTGGCGGTCTCATGTTCGACTCGCTGGCGGTGGACGGCGAGGGTTGGATCTGCGTCGCCGGGCTCGGCATGGCCCCGGGGATCTTCGCCTTCTCGCCCGACGGTTCCGAGGTCGAGCACTTCCCGACGGCCGATCCCATCACCACGAACATCTGCTTCGGCGGTGAGGACGGCCGCACCGCGTTCGTCACCCTGTCGGGCACCGGCCAGCTCGTCGCCTTCGACTGGCCCCGCCCCGGCGGCACCCTCGCCTTCTCCGCCTGACTTCCCGCGGCGGGGTGGTGGGGGATGATCTAACGTCTGCGTCAACTCCGGGGGAGGCCGCTCCGATCCCGGAGGTCGGACCGCGACGAAGGGGACGGCATGACGGACCTGAGCGCCATGGGGGGCGACACCAGCCCGGAAGACCTCGCGAACCCGCAGCCGCTGTTCCGGCTCCTGCGCGAGGCGGGGCCGGCCATCGACCTGGCCGGTGAGGCCGACGACGGGTCGGTGGGCCTCGACGCCGGGTCCGGCAGCGGGCTCGTGGTCATCGGCGGCGACGCCGAGGTGCGCCACGTGCTCGCCAGCCCGGAGATCTTCAGCTCGGGCATCGACGCCGTCGCCATCGGCCAGGTGCGACCGCTGATCCCGCTCCAGATCGACCCCCCGAACCACAAGAACTACCGCAAGCTGCTCGACCCGATCTTCGCCCCGCGCAACGTCGCGCTCCTCGAGGACCGGACCCGTCAGCTCGCCAAGGACCTGATCGGGCCGCTGGTCGACCAGGGCCGGTGCCACTTCCACGAGGCCGTCGCCGAGCCGTTCCCCACCACCGTCTTCCTCCAGCTGCTCGGCCTGCCCGTGTCGCGGGCCAAGGAGTTCATCGCGCTGAAGGACGGCATCATCCGCCCGCCGGTGGAGACCTCGGCCGAGCGCGTCGCCTACACCCGCGAGGTCGGCACGAAGATCTACGCCGTCCTGCAGGAGGCGATCGACGAGCGGCAGCGGGAACGGCAGGACGACTTCCTGTCGATGTTCCTCGACGCCGAGGTCGACGGTCAGCGACTCACCGAGGAGGACGTGCTCGACATCGGCTACCTCTTCTTCCTGGCCGGGCTCGACACGGTGACCGCGTCGCTCGACTGCATGGTCGCCTACCTCGCGAACCACCCCGAGCAGCGGGCGCGCCTGGTCGAGGACCCGGCCATGATCCCGCGGGCCGTCGAGGAGCTGCTCCGCTGGGAATCCCCGGTCCAGGCCGTGATCCGGGTGACCACCGAGGACACCGAGATCGGCGGCTGCCCGATCGCCAAGGGTCGGGCCGTCGCCACGATGCTGGCGTCGGCCAACACCGACGAGGCGGCGTGGGAGCAGGTCGACGAGGTCGACTTCGACCGCGAGGTGAACCGCCACATCGCGTTCGGCGCCGGCGTGCACCGCTGCCTCGGGTCCCACCTCGCCCGCATGGAGCTGCGGGTGGCGCTGGAGGAGTGGCACGCGGCGGTCCCGGACTACCGGGTGCCCGACGGTCTCCAGCTCCTCTACTCGCAGGGCCTCCGGTCGATCGACAACCTGGAGCTCGAGTGGTGAACGGCGACGGGCCCCTGGCCGGCATCCGCGTGATCGAGGTCGCGAGCTGGATGTTCGTGCCCAGCGCGGGGTCGGTGCTCGTCGACTGGGGCGCGGACGTCATCAAGGTCGAGCACCCCGAGACCGGCGACCCGCAGCGGGGGCTCGTCACCTCCGGCCTCCTCCCGGGCGGGAAGGATGCGGTCAACTTCATGATGGAGCAGCCCAACCGGGGCAAGCGCTCCGTGGGGATCGACCTCTCCACGCCCGCCGGCCGCGAGGTGCTGTTCGACCTGGTGCGCACCGCCGACGTGTTCCTCACGAACTACCTGCCCCACGTGCGCGCCAAGCTCGGCATCGACGTCGAGGACCTCCGCGCCGTGAACCCGTCGCTGGTGATCGCCCGGGGTTCGGGGACGGGTCCGAAGGGCCCCGAGGCCCACAAGGGCGGCTACGACGCGGCGGCCTTCTGGGCCCGCGGCGGTGTCGGCATGACGATGCCCGAGGTGAACGGGTGGCCGCCGAGCCAGCCGACGCCGGCCTTCGGCGACGTGGTCGCCGGCAACGCCACCGCCGGCGCGATCGCCGCAGCCCTGCTGAAGCGGGAGCGCACCGGGGAGGCCAGCGTCGTCGACGTGTCGCTGCTCGGGACGGCGATGTGGCAGATCTCGCCGATGGTCATCGCCAGCCGCCTCTTCGGGTTCTCGAAGATCCCGCAGGGCGACCGGAGCCGGGCACCGAACCCGGGGGTCGGCACGTACCGGACGTCCGACGACCGCTACATCGCGCTGATCCTCCTCCAGTCCGACAAGCACTGGACCGACTTCGTCGAGCGACTCGAGCGTCCGTGGCTGGCCACCGACGAGCGGTTCGTCGACGCCGCCGCCCGGGCCGAGCACTCGGCCGCCTGCATCGAGCAGCTCGACGAGGCGTTCGGGTCCCACCCGCTGTCGCACTGGACCGAGGCCTTCGCCGACTTCGAGGGCGTGTGGGCGCCGTTCCAGACGCTCGACGAGCTCTACGAGGACCCGCAGGTCGCGGCCAACGGCTACCTGCCGACCATGACCGCGGGCAACGGGCAGGAGGTCCAGCTCGTGGCCAACCCGGCGATGTTCGACGAGACGCCGGTGTCGGTCGAGCGGGCGCCGGAGCACGGCGAGCACACCGAACTGGTGCTCATGGAGGCCGGCTACGACTGGGACCGCATCACCGCCCTCAAGGAGTCCGGCGCCATCCTCTGACCGACCTTTCGACTGCACTCCGCTGGCGCTCCGTTCCGCTCAAGGATCGGAAAGGTGCTTCGCCCGTCCTTGTGCCTTTCGACTGCACTCCGCTGGCGCTCCGTTCCGCTCAAGGATCGGTGGTGCATCTGTTCCTTGAGCGAGCGGAGCGAGTCGAAAGGCGGCCGCAGGCCGCTCAGCGGGAACCGTGGCGGACGTCCTTGTAGGGGACGTCGCGGTCGGCCGCGGCCTCACGGGGCAGGCCCAGCACCCGTTCGCTGATGATGTTGCGCTGGATCTCGTTGGACCCGCCGCCGAGGGCGATCCCCTGTCGGCCGAGCGTGGCCCGCCCGATGCCCGCCGCGATCTCCGTCGCACCCTCGGCGTCGGCCGGCCAGACCACGGCCTCCGGTCCGGCGAGAGTCAGCGCGATCTCGACCCGGCGGGCCTGGTTCGTCGCCGTGAACAGCTTCATCAGCGAACCGGCCGGAGCGGGCAGCGCGCCGGACCGGAGCCCGCCGGTCACCCGCTCGACGAGGTGGCGGGCGACGAGGCGCCGGGCGTGCGACTCGGCCAGCAGGCGTCGGGCGTCGGTGTCGCCGGCCAACCCGCGGGCCCGGAGCAGGTCGATGAGGTCGTTGTCGTCGCCCCCGCCGCCGCCGTGTCCGACCGATCGTCCCGAGGTGTACTGCGAGCCGCCGCCGACCGCCATGCGTTCGTGGACGAGGAGGCGGGTGGCGACGGTCCACCCGTCGTCGACCTCGCCGATCACGTTCTCGACCGGGATCTCGACGTCGTCGAAGAACTCCTGGCAGAACTCCATGCTCCCGTCGACCTGGCGGATCTGCTCGACGGTCACCCCCGGGTGGTGGATCGGCAGGAGGAACATGGTGAGTCCCCGGTGCTTCGGGACATCCCAGTTCGTGCGGGCGAGGCACATCGAGAACTGGGCCGCGTAGGCGCCGGACGACCAGATCTTGGAGCCGTTGAGGATGAAGACGTCGCCGTCTCGGTCGGCGCGGGTCCGCACCCCGGCGAGGTCGGACCCGCCCGACGGCTCGGAGAGGAACTGGACCCAACGCTCCTCGCCCCGCAGGATCGCCGGGAGGTGGCGCGCCTTCTGCTCGTGGGAACCGAAGTCGACGAGCGTCGCGGCCAGGATGCCGAGCGTGGGGACGTTGAGCGAGTACGGCATGTCGTAGGGCACGACCTCGCCGTTGAACGCCACCTGGTGCGCGGGGGTGAGCCCGAGGCCGCCGTAGTCGGCGGGGAAGCAGATGCCGGCGAAGCCGCCGTCCCAGAGGCGTCGTTGGAGCTGGTCCTCGACGGTGCGCCGCTCGTCGGTCCGGTCGAAGTAGGCGTCGATGTTCGGGGGCATGTTCGCGGCGAGCCAGACCCGGGCCCGTTCGCGGAAGTCCTCGACCGGTTCGAGGTCGTCGGTGCTCACGATGCGGCCCCCAGGAGCAGGTCGGCGATGCGGTCGGCGTGGTCCTCGGGCGTGCCGTGGGTGGCCCGGTCGACGGTGACCCGCCGCAGGTACAGGTGCAGGTCGTGCTCCCACGTGACGCCGATGCCGCCGTGGAGCTGGATGCAGTCCTGCACCAGCTCGGTGGCGTGGGTGCCGAGCCAGGTCTGGGCGACCGACGCGAGGTCGGCGGCCTCGTCGGTCCGGTCGGCGACGGCCCGCGCTGCCGCGGTGGTGATGGCGTGACAGGTCTCGACGGTGAGCTTGTGCTCGGCGAGGCGGTGCTTGAGCGCCTGGTAGGAGGCCAGGGGGCGTCCCATGCTGTAGCGGTCGCCGAGGTACTCGACGGTCATGGTGAACACCTGGTCGATCGCTCCGGCGACCTCGGCGCACTGGAGGACGGCGGCCACCTGCACCTGCCGTTCGATCGCGTCGTCCGCGCTCGCGTCGTCGCCCACCCGCTGGTCGGGTGCGACGGCCACGCCGTCGAGGTCGATCGAGGCGAAGCGGCGGACGAGGTCGAGGCCGCCGAGCGGGGTGATGGTCATCCCGTCGGTGGTCGTCGGGAGCAGCGCCTGGCCGGTCGTGCCGTCCCGGTCGACGAACGTGACGAGGACGTGGTCGGCCTGGGCGGCGGCCTCGACGATCGGGATGCGTCCGGTCAGCACGGTCCGATCGCCGTCGACGTCGGCGGTGACCGGCATCGGGCCGGCCCAGGCCGCGATCGCCGTGCCGTCGAGCAGCCCGGGGAGCACCTCGGCCCGCAGTCGTTCGCCGGCCGACCGGCTGATCGCCTCGGCGACCACGTTGACCGGCAGCAGGGGACCGGGGGCGACCGACCGGCCGAACTCCTCGGCGACCAGCGCGAGGTCGCACACGCCGCGACCGGAGACGGACCCACCGCCGTCGGCTTCGGCCACGAGGAGCGAGGTCCAGCCGAGCTCGGCGCCCTTCCGCCACACGGTCGGGTCGAAGCCTCGAGGGTCGTGTTCGAGCGCCCGGACCGCGGTGGTCGGCGACTCGGCGTCGAGGAACCGCCGGGTGGTCGCGGCCAGGAGCGCCTGGTCCTCGCTCAGCTCCAGGTCCACTGCTCCTCCGTTCCCCGTGCCTCGGTGCGGCGGGAAGTGTAGAGTCATCTAACATTCGTGTCACTTCTGGGGTGACGGTCGAAGGGAACACGCCATGCCATCTCGCGAGCTCGACTTCGAGGTCTTCGACGCAGACAACCACATGTACGAGACGCCCGACGCCCTCACCCGGCATCTGCCGGAGCGGTACGCGGGCGTGATCCGGTACGTGGAGGTCGACGGGCGGACGAAGATCGCGGTCAACGGAACGATCAGCGACTACATCCCGAACCCGACCTTCGAGCGGGTGGCGGCGCCGGGGGCCCAGGAGGCGTACTTCAAGGACGGCAACCCCGAGGGCAAGAGCCGTCGCGAGATCATGGGCCGCGGGATCGACGCGCTGCCCGCCTTCCGCGAACCGGAACCGCGGCTGAAGCTGATGGACGAGCAGGGCATCGATCGGGCGCTCATGTGGCCGACGCTGGCCAGCCTCGTCGAGGAGCGGCTCCGCGACGACCCCGACGCCACGCACGCCGTGATCCACTCCCTGAACCAGTGGATGCACGAGGAGTGGACGTTCAACTACGAGGACCGCATCTTCGCCGTGCCGGTCGTGACGCTCCCGATCGTCGATCAGGCCATCGCCGAACTGGAGTGGGTGCTCGAGCGGGGCGCCCGGATCATCCTGATCCGCCCGGCCCCGGTGCCGGGCCTGCGGGGCAGCCGCTCGTTCGCCCTCGAGGAGTTCGACCCGTTCTGGCGCCTGGTCGAGGACGCGGGGATCGTCGTGGGCATGCACGCGTCCGACAGCGGCTACCAGCGCCACCTCAACGAGTGGGAGGGCGTCCGCGACGGCGAGTTCACCCCCTTCCGCGGTCCGTCGGGCTTCGCGGCGATCATCGGCGGTCAGCACCGCGAGATCACCGACACGGTCGCCTCGGCGATCGGCCACGGGCTGTGCTCCCGGTTCCCGAAGCTGAAGATCGTGCCGGTCGAGAACGGCAGCGGCTGGGTCCGGCCCCTGATCCACGACATGGAGTCGGCGTACAAGTTCAACCCGCACCTCTTCGCCGAGGACCCGGTCGAGGTCCTGAAGCGGAACGTGTTCATCCACCCGTTCCACGAGGAGGATCCGAAGGGTCTGGTCGACGTCGTCGGGGCCGACAACGTCCTGTTCGGGTCGGACTTCCCCCATCCGGAGGGCATGAGCGACCCGATCACGTTCGTCGACGAGCTCGACGGGCTGCCCGACGCCGACGTCGCCAAGGTGATGGGTGGCAACCTCGCCCGCCTGATGGACGTCGCCTGAACACGGTGGCGCCGGATCGGGCAGCGTCGCGATCGTGAGCCCCACCCACTTCCCGTCGTTCACCCCGACCACCGGCGCGTTGGCGCGCGAGGCCGCGGCTCGGCGGGGCGACCACACGCTCGTCGTGCTGGACGACGAGCGGCTCTCCTACGCCGAGGCCGACCGGCGGTCGGCGGCGCTGGCGAAGGGACTGCTGGCCTCGGGGGTCGGCAAGGGCACCCTCGTGGGGCTGCTCGCCCCCAACGGTCCGGACTGGGTCGTCGGGTGGTTCGCCATCACCCGGATCGGCGCGGTGGCGGTGCTCCTCAACACCTACAACAAGGCCGCGGAGTTGGGCCGGACGATCCGCCACAGCGACCAGGCCCTCCTCCTCACCGTCGGCTCGCACCTCGGCCACGACTACCTCGACCGGTTGGAGCAGGCCGCGCCCGACCTCGCGGGGCAGACCCACGAACGGCTGCTGCTGCACAGCCACCCGTACCTGCGGTCGGTGTGGACCTTCTCGGGCGGTCCGCGGCCGTGGTGCGGCGAGGTCGACGAGCTGGTCGAGCGGGGCGCAGCGGTCGACGACGAGCTGCTGGCCGCGGTCGAGGCCGAGGTCACCCCCGCCGATCCGGCGGTGATCGTGTACACGTCCGGCTCGACCAGCGACCCGAAGGGCGCGGTGCACACCCACGGTGCGGTGGTGCGCCACGCCCACAACCTGTCGCCGATGCGCGACCTGCGCGACGACGACGTGCTCTACACGCCGATGCCGCTCTTCTGGGTCGGCGGGTTCAGCTTCACCCTGGTCGCCGCCATGCACGCCGGGGCGACGCTCGTGTTCGAGGACCGCTTCGAGCCCGGGACCACGCTCGACCTGCTCGAGCGGGAGCGGGTCACCCAGGTGCTGGGCTGGCCGCACATGGCCAAGGCGCTGGTCGACCACCCGACCTTCGCCGAGCGCGATCTGTCGAGCATCCGGGCCGGGACGGTCGCTGCGCTCCCACCTCCCTCCGCCGCCGGCGAACCGCCGCCCGAGGTGCCGATGGCCAGCTCGCTCGGCATGACCGAGACGCTCGGTCCGCACACGTTCGACGCCAAGGTCGAGCTGCCGCCGGAGAAGGCCGGCAGCTTCGGCCACGCCGTGCCCGGGGTCGAGCACCGCATCGTCGATCCCGTCACCGGCGAGGACGTCGCCCTCGGTGAGCCGGGCGAGGTGTGGGTCCGCGGCTACTCGGTGATGGCCGGCTTCCACAAGCGGGAGCGCACCGACGTGTTCACCGCCGACGGGTGGTTCCGCACCGGCGACGCCGGCCGCTTCGACGCCGACGGCCACTTCTACTTCAGCGGTCGGATGGGCGACCTCATCAAGTCGTCGGGCATGAACATCACGCCGCGCGAGGTGGAGGAGGCGTTCGAGGCGCTGCCCGAGGTGGTGATGGCGTTCGTCACCGGCGTCGACCACCCCGACCGGGGTCAGGACGTCGTCGCCGCGATCGCGCTCCGACCGGGCGAGTCGCTCGACGGCGCCGTTGCCCGGTCCCGGGTGGCCGAGGAGATCGCGTCGTACAAGGTGCCGCGCCACGTCGAGGTCTTCGCCACCCAGGAGGAGCTGCCCTGGCTCGACTCCGGCAAGGTCGACCGCCGCCGCCTCGCCGCCCTCCTGGCCGACCGCTACCGCGCGTGACCGCACAGTCGGGGTCGGATCCCGACCGTGCCGGCGCGGAGTAGGTCTGGAGTCGTCGGTCGGGTCACGGTTGGGATCCGACCCCGACTGTGCTCTCGGTCGGGTCACGGTTGGGATCCGACCCCGACTGTGCTCTCGACGGTCAGGCGGTGTGGCGGGTGAGGAGGAGGGCGCCGGCGACGGGGCCGCCGCCGTTGGCGACCGCGGCGACCTCGGGTGATCCCTGGACCTGACGGTCGCCGGCCTCGCCGCGGAGCTGGAGCACGGCCTCGTGGACGAAGCCGAAGCCGTGGAGTCGACCGGCCGACAGCTGGCCGCCGTGGGTGTTCACGGGCAGCTCGCCGTCGAGCGCGATGCGGGCCCCGCCCTCGACGAACGGTCCCGACTCGCCGCGCCCGCAGAACCCGAGCGCCTCGAGCCACGTCATCGTGAGGAAGCTGAACCCGTCGTAGAGCTCGGCGACGTCGACGTCGGTCGCGGTCAGGTCGGTCCGCTCCCAGAGCGACGCGGCCGCGTCCCGGGCCGACATGGTGGTCATGTCGTCGAACTGGTCCCACGACGGCCGACCCCGGAGCGCGGTGCCCACGGCCTCGAAGCGGGCCACCGGGTGGTCGACGTCGGCGGCGTGCTCGACGGCCGAGACGATCAGCGCGGTCGACCCGTCGACCGGGGCATCGCAATCGAAGAGTCGGAACGGCGTCGTGATCATGCGCGCCGCGAAGTAGTCGTCGAGGGTCATCGGGTCGCGGTAGACGGCGTCGGGGTTGCGCCGGGCGTTGCGGCGGCCGTTCAGCGCGATCTGGGCGAGCTGCTCGGAGGTGGTGCCGAACTCGTGCATGTGGCGCTGCGCGTTCATGGCCAGCCAGTTGGCGGCGGAGTAGGCGCGGAAGGGGATCGTCCACTGGAGCGATCCGCCCATCTTCGGAGGACCGCCGCCGGAGAGACCGATGCCCTCGCGTCCGCCCTGGCCCTGCGCGGTCGATTCGGTGACGGTCCGGTAGACGAGCACGTGGCGGCACAGCCCGGCGGCGACGGCGAGGACGGCGTCGACGATCGCCGACAGCTGGGCCGGGCCCTCGATGCCGCCGCGGTGCCAGTTGACCGAGAGGCGGAGCGCGTCCTGCACGTCGGGCGATCCGGGGCCGGAGAAGCCGGGGGGCATCGGGAACGAGCCGGGGTAGGTGGCCAGGCCGTCGATGTCGGCCGGGGCGAGGCCGGCGTCGGCGATGGCCCGCAGCGAGGCCTCGATGGTGAGGTCGAGCCCGGTGCGCCCGAGGCGTCGACCGACCGCCGACTGGCCGATCCCCGAGATCACCGCCCGCTGTTCGACCGCGGTCACGGGACCACC
>JAHBSO010000007.1 GCA_019639075.1 Actinomycetota bacterium
GTGGGAAACGCGAGGAGGGGTCGCAGATCTCCTACGGGTGCGCCTGCGTCCGCCACTGTTCGATCCTTGTCCGGGCGATTCGAGCGAGGTCGCCGTCAGGCAGTGCGAGTACGTAGCGCCGCCTGATGTCGACGGCGACCTGCTCGAGCTCCGCGTAGCTTGCCCCGCTGAGCTTGTCCGCCAAGGTCCGTGGGGCGAGGCCGAGGTCACCGCCGAGGCGAGTCCTCATCTCCTCGAGGAACTCAGTCGCCTCGACTCGGGTCGGTGCGTCCAGCTCGAGCCGTAGCTGGAAGCGCCGCCACGCAGCTCGGTCGAGCAGCTCGGAGTGATTCGTCGAGCAGACCACCACCACATGAGCCGGGAGGCGATCGATCTGGAGCAAGAGGGTCGACACCACCCGCTTGATCTCGCCGGTCTCGTTGGTGTCAGCCCGTTCCTTTGCGATCGAGTCGAACTCGTCGAAGAAGAGGACGCATCGACGTGTGCGAGCGAACTCGAACACAGCGTCGAGTCGCGAGGCGGTCTCACCCAGGAAGCTGGAGACGACGCCCTCGTATCGCACGACGTAGAAGGGGAGCATCGTCTCGGTGGCGATCGCCTCAGCCAGGCTGGTCTTCCCATTTCCGGGCGGCCCGTCGAGAAGGATGCGGTTTCGCGGCTCAAGCCCGTGGCTACGGAGAAGATCCGAGCGACGATGCTCCTCGACCACCTCATCGATGGCAGCGCGCACGGCAGACCGCAGATGGAGGGATGCGAGGGAACGCGAAGGCACAACCTCCAGCACGAGATCGGTGACCCTGCTCGCTGCCTCGTCTCGGGCGAGCAGTCCGGACGAACCCAACGTGGTGATGAGCTCCGAGAGGCGGTCAGCGACCAGATGGTGCTGCTTTGCCCGCTCCTCGGCGATGACGGCCTCGACGAGCGCCTTGAAGCGCTGCTTGTCACCGCGGCGCTCGGCCTCAACCATGTCGATTAGCAAGTCCGAGCGTGCCATGACCCCGATTCCTCCTTCTGCTCGATCCTACGGTGCTTCGCTTCACCGGTCCGGAACCCCCGCACCGGCCTCATGGATCGTACGGATCCCCTGTGACGGCGCCGGGACCTTCCGGCGCTCCCCAACCACCACCCCCCGGCGTCAGCATCCGGAGCACGTCGCCGGGCTTGAGCTGGATCGTGCACTTGTCGGGGAGGCGCTCGGCTCGGGCCTCGTCCCCGCCTGGGAGGAGCCAGTTCTCCCCTACCGCTCCGGGCTCTCCACCGGCGAGACCCCAGGGCTGGGAGACGCGTCGCTCGGTGATGAGCGACACCGTCGCGTCCTCCAGCACCTGGAGGTCACGCTCGATGCCCTCGCCGCCAGCGGACCACCCAGCGCCACCGCTCCCCCGCCGTAGTCGGTAGCGCAGCACCCGAAGCGGGAACGCCCGTTCCAGGGCCTCTGCGGGCGTGTTCCGCGTATTTGTCATCGCGGTGTGAATTCCCGACTGGCCGGGGCGGGGTTCGGCTGATCGGTAGTCAACTTGATCTGTGTTGGTCATGGCGGTGTGGATGCCGCTCTGGCCGGGGACGGGTTCGTTCGTGCTCGTACCGGGTCGGGGAGGTCGGCCGCCCTGACCTCCGGCGATCGTCTCGTAGGAGACCCAACCGTCGCCGCCGACCAGCACGTTGTTCATCGTCCCCTGCGACGCCGCACCCACCCGATCGGGGACCGCCTGGGCGAGGGCCCCGAGGCAGACGTCGGCCACGCGCTGGCTCACCTCGACGTTGCCGGCGCCCACCGCAGCGGGAGCTTGCGCCGCCACCACCGTGCCCGGCGGCGCCACCACCTCGACCGCGCGTGACGCCCCGCCATTGGCTGGGATCGTCGGGTCGACCACCGACCGCAGGGCCCACAGCACCGCGCTCACGGTGACGGCCTCGACGGCGTTGACGTTGCCCCGCCGCTGCGGGTCGGTCCCGGTGAAGTCGAAGCGCACTCGGTCACCCTCGACGGTCACCGTCACAGTGATGGAGGTCGGCTGCTGCTGCTCGGGTGCGGGACCGAAGCTGTCGAGGACGTCGGTGAACGTCCACGTGCCGTCCGGAAGGTCGGAGAGCGCGGCCCGCATCCGGCGCTCGCCGTAGGCCACCACCTCGGCCAACGTGCGAGCGACAGGCCGCGACTCCGAGGTCGTGCGTTTCGACTCCGCTGCGCTCCGCTCAACGAACAGAGGAGCATCCCCTGCGCTCCGCTCAACGAACAGAGGAGCATCCCCTGCGCTCCGCTCAACGAGCAGGGAGGAGTCCCCTGCGCTCCGCTCGGCGACCAGTGATGCCGCGACCTCGGCGAAGCGCTCGGCGCCGAGGACGTTGGCGCCGAGCTGGGCGTCGAGGTCGCCGGCGCGTTCGGCCGGCGTCCGCGACGACGCGGCCACGATCGCCGCCACCGCCGGCGAGTAACGCACTGGCGGGATGCGCAGGCCCTCCTGCTGGATCTCGACCGCGTCGGCCGGCAGCGAGCCCGGGGCGGACCCGCCGAGATCCGAGTGGTGGGCCCGGTTGGCGACCCAGCCGATCAGGTCGTCGTCGAGGAAGACCGGGGTCACGAGGGTGACGTCGTTGAGGTGGGTGCCACCGGCGAACGGGTCGTTGAGGATCACGTGGTCGTCGGGGCCGACCTCGTCGCCGAGGGCATCGATCGCGGCGGCCACCGATGCCGGCATCGACCCCAGGTGCACCGGGATGTGCTCGGCCTGCACGAGCAGGGTGCCGTCGGCGGTGAAGAGGGCGGCAGAGCAGTCGGCCCGCTCCTTGATGTTCGGGCTGAACGCGGCCCGCCGCAGCACCTCACCCATCTCGTGCGCGACCCCGCTGAGCCGGGCGATCAGCACCGCCAGCGCCGCCGGCCCGAGCCCGCTCACCGCGACTCCCCCGTTCTGGCGTAGGGCTCGGTGGGTGAGCCACCACCACCTACGCCAGAACGCTCGGGTTCCGGATCGAGCACGCGGGTGAGGACGAAGGCGGCGCTGGCGGGGTGGGGGTCCGCCCGCCAGCCGTCGGGGACCCAGATGGTGCAGTCGGGTTCGGCGATCACCGTCGGGCCGACCGCGGCCACCCGCTCGACCGGGGGGAGGTCGTCGATCGACACCGACGCGGCCCGGCGAGCCGTCGCCCGCAGGGCGACCACCTCGATCGGCGTCTCAGGCCGGGCGTAGCCGTTGCGACGCTCGTGCTCGGCCGGGAAGTCGTCGACCGACGCCACCCGGATCTCGTGGCTCTGTCCCTCGTAGCGGCACTCGACCGCGGTCGACACCGACGCGCCGGGCACCGCTGTCGACGCCTCCGCGGCCAGGGCGGCCAGCGCGTCGTCGAGCCCGGTGAGGTCGGCTCCGCCGGCCCACGTGCGCACCACGTCGTGCTGGTCGGGCGCGGCCAGGCAACCCACGGCCGACAGCACCCCGGCCCGGGCCGGCACCACGACCGCGGGCATGCCGAGGGCGTCGGCGATGGCGCAGGCGTGCAGCGGGCCGGCCCCACCGAACGCCACCAGCGCGAGGCCCGTCGGGTCCACGCCTCGGGCCACCGACACGGCCCGGACCGCTTCCTCCATGGCCGCGTCGACCACGGCCAGCACATCGTCGGCCGATACCCCCGCGCCGTCGAGCGCGGCCCGGGCGGCATCGACGTCGAGCGGCCCGATGCCGGGAAGCTCGACGCCCTCGCCCAGCCGGCCGGCCACCAGGTCGGCGTCGGTCACCGTCGGCTCGGCGCCGCCGTGGCCGTAGCAGGCCGGGCCCGGTCGGGCGCCGGCGCTGCGGGGGCCGACGGTGAGCGCGCCCCCCGCGTCGACCGCGGCGATCGAGCCGCCCCCGGCGCCGATGGTGTGCACGTCGAGCGACGGCTGGCGGATCGGGTACCCGCCGACCACCCGCTCCCCCGCCGGGTCGGGCACGCCTCCCCGCACCAGGCAGACGTCGGTGCTGGTGCCGCCCATGTCGAAGGTGACGGCGTCGGGGAAACCGCTGGCCACCGCCGCGGCCGCGCCCGCCGCCACCCCGCCGGCCGGCCCCGACAGCAGCAACGACACCGGCACCTCCGCGCCCCGGCCGATCGGCACGAGCCCGCCGGCCGACGTCATCACCGACACCGCGTCGGCGGCGTCGGCCAGCCCGGCCAGGTAGCCCCGGCACACCGGCCGCAGGTAGGCGTTGACCACCGTCGTCACCGTGCGCTCGTACTCTCGGAACTGCGGCGAGACGTCGATCGACGCCGACACGTCGTGGTCGAGCGCGTCGAGCGCGTCGGCGACGGCCCGCTCGTGTTCGGGGTAGAGGTCGCTGTGCAGCAGGCAGACGGCCACGGCCTCGCCGTCGTCGGGCATGGCGTCGAGCAGCGGGATGACGTGCAGCGACCGCAGCTCCGTGCCGTCGGCGGCCATCCGGCCGTCGACCTCGATCCGACGCTCCCGCGGCACGAGCGGTTCGGGGCGGTCGGCCCACGGGTCGTACAGCGACGGTCGGTCCTGGCGGGCGATCTCGATCACGTCGGCGAAGCCCTGGTTGGTGACCAACCAGACCTCCGCGCCCTTTCGCTCGAGCAGCGCGTTGGTGGCGACGGTGGTGCCGTGGGCCAGCGCGGTCGGTCGGGCCGATCCCTCCGCCACCACCAGCGCGCAACCGGAGCGCACGGCGTCGCCCGGATCGCGCGGGGTCGACGGGACCTTGGCGATCGCGCCGTCGGCGGCGACGACGTCGGTGAACGTCCCCCCGGTGTCGACGCCCACGCGCATGGCGCCGACGCTACCGGGGCGGCGCGACCGCCCTGCGGGTCACGCTCCGAAGATCATGTGGAACCACCGCCACCGGAAGTCGGCGTCCTGGGCCGCCCGCAGCGACACCGCCTCCAGGAACGCCGCCCGGAACGCGTCCTGGTCGGGCTGAGCGAGGAGTGCTTGGAAGAAGACGGCCAGCGCCGGCCCGTCGAGCAACGTCACGTCCTCGGTGGAGGTGTACTGGGGCACGCGGTCGTCGTAGTAGATCGCGTAGGGGTGCATCCGCACCTCGACCGAGACCGGTTCGCCGAGCACGTAGGGGTCCGACGTGCCGAGCCGGGACCTCGACGGGAACCAGACCTTGGTCGGCGTCCCCGGCGTGCAGTGCATCGAGTTCAGCGTGTAGCCCCAACTCACGTCGCCCTGGGAGACGATGGAGTGCAGCGAGAAGTCGGTCTCCTGATCGCACGAGACCGCGCCGCTCGCGACCACGTTGTCGTAGGGATAGGTCGGGTCGAGCGTGCCGTAGTCGTCGACCGTCACCGTGAGCACCGCCGGCGGCGGACCGTCGACGGCCAGCCAGGCACTGGCGACGATGACGCTCCCGGTGTACTGCGGGATCCTGAGCTGCAGGCGGCACGTGTACGGCTCGCACGCCTCCAAGGTGCCGGGAAGTGCGGCGGTGAGCTCGATCGTCTCGTCGAGCACGCCGTCCGCACCGACCGTCACGCCCCCCACGACCTGGTTGCAGGACCCGAAGGCACAGGTGACGAGCTCGACCCGCATCGAACGCTCCGGCAGACCGGCGCCGGTCAGCACCACCGTCGGGTCGGGGAGCAGGGCATCGGCCTGGAACGTTCGAGGCGGACGGGGCGAACCGGTGAACGAGACCGACGTGCGTGCCGACTGGGTGAGTGAGAGGGGGCCGGCCGCGATCTCGCATGCCGAGACGGCGCAGTCCTGCACCCCGCCGGCGAAGGTCGCCATGTCGCGGTACACGGTGAGGTCGGCCTGGAAGGCGCCGGTGCCGTCGACCGCGACGTCGAGCAGCGCGGTCCCCTGGTCGCAATCGCTCAAGTCGTAGCCGCCGGCCCGACACATCCCGACGGCGATCGAGGTGTTCGGTGCGAACCCCTCGCCCGTGACCGTGACGACGTCACCGGTCACGAGGCCGGTCGACTGCGACAACGCAATGGATGGTGGCGCCTGGGCCGACGCGCCTCCGGGGGCGAGCGCGAGCACCCCCAGGATCAGCGACAAGGCTGCGATCGCCGAGCCGCACCGACGAAGGTGGAAGTGGTTCCCCATGGTCGTCTCCCGTCGTAGGTTCCGAGCCGCCCGCGGGTCGACGGTACCGCGCGAGGCTGGCGCGTGCAGGGAGTTCGGGTTTCGACTGCGCTCGCCCAGGGGCTCGCTCCGCTCAACCAACAGTCCGTGCTGTTCCTTGAGCGAGCGCAGCGAGTCGAAAGGTGGGTCTACGGAAGGAGGACGGTGAGGTCGGGGCCGAGGCGGCGGTCGAGGTCGCCGAAGAGGCGGTCGAGGCGATTGTCGACCTGATCCCACACGAGGATGGCCTGGTCGGCCGCGGTGGTGAGCCAGACGTCGCGGCGGCGCATGGCCTTGGCGAAGGCGTCCCGGTCGTCGGGCGACGTCTTCTCGAGCTGCACGACCTGCCGGGCCCGATCGGCGAGGTCGCGGAACCGGGCGCGGGCGTCGGGCGACAGGCTCCGGTCGGGGTCCGGGAACGGCAGCACCGCGGCGTAGGGCACGTCGGCCCGGATCGCCGCCTCGGCCGCGAGCTGCTCGGCACCGGGCCGCAGCCCGGTCATCACGACGAGGTCGGGAGTGATGCGGGCGTAGCCGTCGATGAGGTCGGTGAGGCGCCGGCGGACGTCCTCGGAGATCTCGTTCGGCTCCCAGCCCCCGAGCTCGGGCGGGGCGTGGCCGGCGACGAGCAGCAGGTGCCCGTTGGGGATGCGGCCGTCGCGGCGGCGACGCTCGGCCCGCTGCTCCTCCGGTGGCAGGTCGGCGAGCTTCCCGCCGCCCGACGACGGCGCCGACGCACCACCCGCCGCGGCCCGGTTCGCGTCGCGCTCGCGCACGGCGAGCTCGTCGACCAGATCGTTCATCGGGTCGCCCGAGTGCCCCTTCACCCACTCGAACCGCACGTCGGGGCGGGCGTCGCGCGCCTCGATCAGGGGCTTCCAGATCTCCTGGTTCTTGACCGGCTGCTTGTCCTTCGTGCGCCAGTCGTTGCGGACCCAGTTGCGGGACCACTTCTCCAGGCCGTCCTTCACGTAGGTCGAGTCCATGACGACCACCAGCGGCCGATCGGGGTTGTCCTCGATCGCCCGGAGCACCGCGGTCAGCTCCATGCGGTTGTTCGTGGTGGCCGGTTCCCCACCGCTGGCGCAGTGGTCGCGCGACGACGCCCACGCCCAGCCGCCGGGCCCGGGGTTCCCGCTGCAGGCGCCGTCGGTGTAGATGCGCAGCGGCTCGGCCCCGGTCATCGGCCCAGCATGACAGGCCCGGGACAGGTCGGTCGGCCTCGGCGGGCGACCCGTGCCGATCGACGGAACCTACCGGCCGGTAGGGGGTGCGAAGGCCGACGACGCCGGGCACGATGGGCGCCATGGCCTCGAACGACGGTTACGTGGAGCAGCTCGCCGACCTCGACCCGGAGGAGACGAAGGAGTGGATCGACTCGCTCGACGCCGTCGTCGCGCAACGGGGGGCGAACCGGGCCGAGCTGATCGTGCAGAACCTGCTCGCCCGCGGCCGTCACCTCGGGCTCGACCTCACCGGCCTCGTCAGCACGCCGTACGTCAACTCGATCGGACCCCGCCAGCAGGAGACCGAGTACTGGTTCCCCGGCGACTTCGAGGCCGAGCGCCGCCTCCGGGCGTTCATCCGCTGGAACGCCGCGGTCATGGTGGTGAAGGCCAACCACGCGGCCGACGGCATCGGCGGCCACCTGTCGACGTTCGCGTCGAGCGCCTCGCTGTACGACGTCGGCTTCAACCACTTCTTCCGGGGCAAGGGCGACGGCACGGCCGGCGACGCCGTCTACGTCCAGGGCCACGCCGTGCCCGGCATCTACGCCCGCATGTACCTGGAGGGCCGCCTCGACGAGGCCGACCTCGACCGGTTCCGGCGCGAGATCGGCGGCGGCCTCTCGAGCTACCCGCACCCCCGCCTGATGCCCGAGCTGTGGGAGTTCCCGACGGTCTCGATGGGCCTCGGCCCCATCAACTCGCTCTACCACGCCAGGTTCAACCGCTACCTCCACCACCGCCGGCTCGACGACACGTCGCGCAGCCGGGTGTGGTGCTTCGTCGGTGACGGCGAGACCGACGAGCCCGAGACCCTCGGTGCCATCTCCCTCGCCGGCCGCGAAGGGCTCGACAACCTCACGTGGGTGGTGAACTGCAACCTGCAGCGACTCGACGGACCGGTGCGCGGCAACGGCAAGATCATCCAGGAGCTGGAGGCGGTGTTCCGCGGCGCCGGCTGGCACGTGATCAAGGTCGTGTGGGGCACCGGGTGGGACCGCCTCCTCGCCAAGGACACCGAGGGGGTCCTCCTCGACAAGATGAACAGCACCGTCGACGGCGAGTTCCAGCGCTACGCGGTCGAGGACGGCGCCTACATCCGGGAGCACTTCTTCGGCCCCGACCCGCGGCTGCGGGCGATGGTCGCCGACATGACCGACGACGAGCTGCGCTGGCTCCCCCGCGGCGGCCACGACTACCGGAAGCTCTACGCCGCCTACCGCGCCGCCACCGAGCACCGCGGCCAGCCCACCGTCATCCTCGCCAAGACGATCAAGGGGTGGACGCTCGGCACCGAGGTCGAGGGGCGCAACGCCACCCACCAGATCAAGAAGATGACCAACGAGCAGTTCCGGGCCCTGCGCGAGCGGCTCCACCTGGAGGACGTCATCCCCGCCGAGGCGCTCGCCGACGGCCTGGAGCCGCCCTACGTGCGCCCTCCGGAGGGTTCCGATCTCGACCTCTACCTGAAGGAGCGGCGCCAGGCGCTCGGCGGCGACCTGCCGAAGCGCGGGGTGCACATCCGCACGCCGCTCGTGCCCCCAGCCGACTCGGTCTTCGACGAGTTCCGGGCCGGGTCGGGCACCCACGCCGCGTCGACGACCACCGCGTTCACCCGGATGCTGCGGGCCTTCGCCCGTGACGAGGGCTTCGGGCGCCGGGTCGTGCCGATCATCCCCGACGAGGCCCGCACCTTCGGCATGGACTCGCTGTTCAAGGAGTTCGGGATCTACGCGGCCCAGGGGCAGAAGTACGAGCCGGTCGACCACGCGCTCCTGCTCTCCTACAAGGAGTCGATCGACGGCCAGCTCCTCGAGGAGGGCATCACCGAGGCGGGCGCGCTCGCCTCGTGGACCGCGGCGGCCACGTCGTACGCCAACCGCGGCGTCCCGATGGTCCCGTTCTTCATCTTCTATTCGATGTTCGGCTTCCAGCGGGTCGGCGACCTGATCTGGGCGGCGGCCGACGCCCGGGCCCGCGGCTTCCTCCTCGGCGCCACCGCGGGCCGCACCACGCTCCTCGGCGAGGGCCTCCAGCACCAGGACGGCCACAGCCTGGTGCTGGCCTCGACCGTGCCCACCTGCGAGGCCTACGACCCGGCCTTCGCCTACGAGACCGCGGAGATCGTCCGCCACGGCATCGACCGGATGTACGGCGCCGACCCGGAGGACGTCTTCTACTACCTGACCCTCTACAACGAGAACATCGTCATGCCGCCGATGCCCGAGGGCTCGGCCGCCGGCATCGTCGAGGGCCTGTACCGGTGGGGCGACGTGCCCGAGGGCACCGGACCGAGGGCCACCATCCTGTTCTCGGGGTCCGCACAGGGCGCGGCCCGTGCGGCCCAGCAACAGCTGGCCGAGCGGTGGGGCGTGCGGGCCGAGCTGTGGAGCGCCACCTCCTACAAGCGGCTGCGCGAGGAGGCGCTCGCGGTCGAGCGCTGGAACCGCCTGCACCCCGGCGAGACATCCCGCACCGCTCGGGTGACCGAGCTGCTCGACGATTCGGCGGGTCCGATCGTCGCCGTCACCGACTTCATGCGGGCCGTGCCCGATCAGATCGCCCGGTTCGTGCCCGCCGGTCGGTCCTGGACGTCGCTCGGCACCGACGGCTTCGGCCGGTCCGACACCCGCGAGGCGCTGCGTCGCTACTTCGAGACCGACGCCGACCACGTCGTCGTCGCGGTCCTCGCCGCCCTGGCCGGCACCGGCGAGGTCTCGCCCGAGGCGGTGGGCCGGGCGATCGAGTCCGCCGGCCTCGACACCGACGGACCCGTGCCCTGGCACGGCTGACCCCACGAACCCCCAACCCCGTTCTGGCGTAGGTGGTGGTGGCTCGCCCACCACCACCTACGCCAGAACGGGGTGGGCTCCGTAGTGTGGGGCCATGCCGAAGGTCTCGTTCCCGATCACCAACGACGACGACGCCAACGCGTTCCTCGTCGCCGATCCCCTGGCGCTCGTGCTCGGCATGCTGTTCGACCAGCAGGTGCCGATGGAGTGGGCGTTCCGAGCGCCCTACACCCTGAGCCAACGGCTCGGCGACCGCTTCACCGCCGCCGACATCGCGGCCATGGACCCCGAGGACCTCGTCGCGGTGTTCGTGGAGAAGCCGGCGCTGCACCGGTACCCGGCGGCCATGGCCCGCCGGGCCCACGCGGTGTGCGAGCACGTCGTCGAGCGCTACAAGGGCGACCCGGCCAACATTTGGCGCCGCGTCCGCGACGGCCAGGAGCTCTACGAGCGGGTCGGCGCGCTGCCGGGCTTCGGTGAGGAGAAGGCGAAGATCTTCGTCGCGCTCCTCGCCAAGCGCTTCGGCAAGGCGCCCGCCGGCTGGCAGGAGGCGGTCGCTCCCTTCGGCGACGACGAGCCCCGCTCGGCCGCCGACGTCAGCTCGAAGGAGCGCTTCACCGAGGTCCGGGCGTGGAAGAAGGCGCAGAAGGCGGCCAAGAAGTCCAAGGCCGAGTTCTCGATGAAGGCGTGACCACCGTCGACCGGCGGCCCGTCGTCAGAGCGTCGTGACGCGGACCTCGCGGGCCATGCGGTGCGCCGCCAGGCCACCGAACACCAGCATCCAGGCGATGATGCCGATCACGACGTAGTGCGGGAGCTTGCCGGCCGACGTGAGCAGGTAGGCATAGGGGGCCACGAAGGACACGAAGAGCATCGCGATCCACGGGGCGGCGTCACGCATCGGGCGCCGCTCGTCGCGCATGAGCTTCACGCCCATGGCCTGGCCGAGGCCGTAGGTCGGCGCGGTGCCCACGTCGAGCAGCAGGAACCACCAGGGGTTGACGCCGTGGTCCTGCAGCATGGGCCACACGGCCACCGCACGGACGACGCAGAAGATGACGACGGTCAGCGTCCAGGCCTGGCCGAAGAGGCCGAGCTCCCGCAGTTCGTCTCCGAGCTTCTTCGGTAGGTCCTCGTCGAGGGCCACCGGTCGTTCCACGTCGGTCACGTGGGGCCTCCAGTCACACCGAGGGTTCACGCTAGTAGGGCCGGTGCCCTCAGGAACCATCGGTCCGAGGGATCGTACCGTGAGGCCACGTTCCGTAGGGGGTCGGTCACGCTCTCGACGCGTCGATCGGCTCGGACCCGTGACGCTGCCGATCGAGCCACCCGAGGAGGATGGCCACGGCCCGGGGATCGTGGCGCAGGTCGTGACCTGCGCCGGACACGATCCGCAGCTCGGCCGACGCGTGGGCGTCGCCCAGCACGCGCGCGTCGAAGCTGGGCACGGAGTCGTCGTCGGACCCGTGGAGCACGAGGAACGGCCGGGGAGCCAGCAGCGCGGCGTCGTCGACCGGGCGGATCGTGCGGAGCTGACGGGTCCAGTGCTCCTGGTTCTGCGGGTAGGCCGGATCCGAGATCGCGCCGACCTCGCGGGCGTGCTGCAGGAGGCGTCGGGGGTGGTTGGCCCAGTCGGAGAAGTCGGCCGGCGCACCCATGGCCGCGACCCCGGCCACCTGCGGGCGGCGGGCCGCGGCGCTGATGCACAGGCCGCCGCCGGTCCCGTACCCGGCGAGCCACGTCCCCCGCGACGGCCCGAAGGTGTCGATCTGGTCGATCATCGCCAGCAGGTCGTCGAGCCAGCCCGACAACGAGAAGTTGCCGGTCGATCCGCCACAACCCCGGAAGGCGAAGGTGATCGCCCGCCATCCCTCATTGGCGATCCGATCGGCGAGGTCGGGGAACGAGCGACCAGCAGCCTCGGCGGGCAACGCGCCCGAGGGGTAGCCGTGGCACAGCAGCACGGTCGGCGGCTCGCCCTCGGACACCGGTGGTTCGGAGACGTGGGCCGCGAGCCGGACCTGGCCGGCGGCGATCTCCAGGTTCACGTCGGGGCCGGGGCGGCGGGCCGACCGGCCGGGCCGGTCAGGCGTCCTCGGTCGGGGCGCAGGTCGGGTGCGGTCGGTAGCCCCGGTTGCTGGCCTCGACGAGCGTGTCCGGCCCGAAGCAGAGGTAGGTGCGGGCCTCCATCAGCTCGTCGATGGCGTCGGTCGGGACCGTGTCGCTGTCGAGGTCGTAGACGACCTGGGTGCGCTTGTCGCCGACGTAGCGGTGGTGTTCGAACCGGGTGGGGCGCTCCATGGCCCAGAAGATAGGTCACCGCCCCCCGGGCCGGGAACCCGACGGGTCCTCGGGGTCGCCGGGACCACCGGCCTCGCCACCGATCGCGCCGATGGCGGTCAGGTAGTCGGTGCGCAGAGCGAGCACCTCGGCGACGTCGACGTCCTCGAGGTCGCGGTCGGTCCGATCGGCCCGGGCGAGCAGCCGGGCCACGGCATCGTCCTCGTCGACGGTCTGCTCGTCCACGTCGTCGGGCGACGCCGGCGCCTTCGACCAGGGGTAGCGCCCTTCGGTCGGATCGGCCGTCGCCTCCTCCAGCGCCTCCACGTCGGCCAGCAGGATCCACCGGACGTCGTCGTGGGACAGCCGGGCCTGCGCGTCGGCCGACAGGCGGTCGGCGATGAAGTCGGTCGCCTCACCGACGTCGAACACCGCCGGTCGGGCCGAGTGCGCGAGGCGGGCGGTCTCCCGACCCACGAGCACGAGGGCGAGCGCGACCACCGCGAGCACGACGACCGCGAACGACAGGACCGCGACGATGCTCACCGCGGCGACCACCGCGGCCATCACGGGAAGTCGAGCCCCTCACCCGCGGCGCGGCGGTCGAGCGCATAGTCGAGCAACGACGTGTACAGCAGCATCACCTTGGGACCATAGGTCGGGTCGGTGGCCCACACGGTGGTCAGGTCGCCCCAGGTCTCGCAGCACCCAGCGGGGCCCCGGAGCCGCTTGTCCACCAGCGGCTGCGCGTAGTTCGGCTGCTTCACCGCGTAGGACTTGAGGAGCTGGATCTGGGCCCGGACGCCGTCGCGGGCGGTCGGGAACGCCCACCCCGCGGCGACGTCGTCGTAGTGGCCGATGCCCGAGTAGTTGTTCCGCTCGATGCTGTCGCCGTTGGTGAAGCCACCGGTCTCGAGCACCGCCTGCACGAACGCCACGTCGCCGCGGATGCCCTCGGCCCGGCCCTCCTCGATGAACCACTGGGCGATGTCGGTGATGGGCGTGGCGATCTTGGACCGGTACGGACTGGCCTCGAACCAACCCGAGAGGTCCTCGGCGCTGAGCCGGGGAAGCCCGATCAGCGCGATCTCGAGCGGCGCCATCACCCCGCGGGGCGCGGTGCGCAGTCGCTGCACCGCGGTGTCGAACTTGGTGACCGCCTGCTGGTGCCGGGCGAGGGCGTCGAGCCGTTCCCGGTCCCGGTCGGCCGACGATCGCATGGCGAGCTGGAGGCGATCGTCGGCGGCCTTCCGGGCCGCGACGGCGGCACGGAGGTCCTTCTCGGCCGCGGCGAGGTCGGTGATCGCCTTCTCGGTGGTCTGGTTCTGCTGCTCGAGCACCTGCTCGAACATGATCATCCGACCGGCGAGCGGGTCGGTCGTGTCGCCCTCGAGCATCGCCTGGTCGCCCAGAAGGGTGAGGTCGCCGCCGCTCACGTACGCGCTGATGGTGAGCTGACCCAATCGGTCCCGCTCGACCTCGAGCTGATCGGCGAGCCGGTCGCGCCACGCCCGGTCCGCGTCCTCGGTCTTCTTCGCGGCCTTCGCCTCACCTGCCGCGAAGAGCGAGGCGAGGTTGGCGTCGTCGGAGCGCTTCGTCGTCTCGAACACCAGCACCGCGGCCTGCTTCTCGGCCGCCCGGGCCACGACCGGCGCGACGAACGGGTCGTCCGGCGACGGCGGCGAGTCGGTCGGCGCGAGGGCGAGCGTCTCGGTCAACGCGTCGAGCGCCTCGGGATCCTGCTGGCCGTCGGGCGTGGTGACCGGCGTCGTGATGTCGAGCGCCGGCGGGTCCTCCGCACCCGCCGGGGTGCCCGCGCTGACGCAGACCAGGGCCAGCGTCAGCGCGATCACCGCTCGACGGGGGCGCGCGCCGAGCGCGCGTGAGGTGGGAGACATCACCCTTCTGGTCGGCACGTGGGCGTCGACCTTCAAGCAACCCTCCCGGGCGAGGCGCGCTCGGTCAGATGCCGATGCGCTGGGCCAGCAGCTCGCGATGGTACGTCGGATCGCCGAACAGGAGCTCCGACGACTTCGCCCGCTTGAAGTACAGGTGCGCGGGGTGCTCCCAGGTGAAGCCGATGCCACCGTGGATCTGGATGTTCTCGGCCGCGGCGTGGAAGTACGCCTCCGAGCAGTAGGCCTTGGCGAGCGAGGCGACGGCGGGGAGCTCGTCGTTCAGCTCCGAGGCGCACCAGCCGGCGTAGTAGGCGGCGGACTTGGCCGACTCGACCTCGAGCAGCATGTCGGCGCACTTGTGCTTGATGGCCTGGAACGAGCCGATCGGCCGACCGAACTGGACGCGGTCCTTCGCGTACTGGACGGCCATCTCGAGCACGAACTGGCCGCCGCCGACCTGCTCGGCGGCGAGCGCCACCGCGGCGAGGTCGAGGACGCGCTCGAGCACGTCCCAGCCGCCGCCGTCGGTGCCGATGAGGCGGCCCTCGACGCCGTCGAAGTCGATGCGGGCCTGCTTGCGGGTCTGGTCCATGGTGGCCAGCGGCGTGCGGGTGACGCCCGAGGCGGACGGGTCGACGGCGAAGAGGCTGACGCCGGCGTCGGTGCGGGCGGCGACGATCAGCAGCGTGGCGGTGTGGCCGTCGATCACGTAGCTCTTCGTGCCGGAGATCTTCCAGGTGTCGCCGTCCTTGGTGGCGGTGGCGGTGACGCCCTGCTCGTCCCAGCGGCCGTTCTCCTCGGTGAGCGCGAGGGCGGCGATGGTCTCGCCGGCGGCGATGCCCGGGAGGTAGTCGGCCTTGGCGGCGTCGTCGCCGGAGTGGATCAGCGTGTTGCCGGCGAGGACGACGGTGGAGAAGAAGGGGGCGCAGAGCAGGGCCCGGCCCATCTCCTCGAGGATGACGATGAGCTCGATGTAGCCGTAGCCGGAGCCGCCGTACTCCTCGGGGATCACGAGGCCCTGGAGACCCATCTGCTCGCCCATCTGGCGCCAGACGGCCTCGTCGAAGCCGGCCTCGGTGTCCATCTGCTCGCGGACGGCGGCCTCGGACGACTTGGCCTCGAGGAAGGCACGGGTGGTCTTGCGGAGCTCTTCCTGCTCCTCGTTGAACGCGAAGTTCACGGACGGTCCCCTTCGGTGGGTCGGACGGAGTGGCCGCATCGTGACACGCGGGTGCGGCCCCGGCCACGGGGTCACGCGTACACGTGCGTACACTTCCGGTCGTGATCGAACCGACCGCCCGACTCGGCATCCGTGACCTGCGCGGCCGCCTCACGTCCCTCGTCCGCCGCGCCGGCGCCGGTGAGCGCATCGTGATCACGATCGCCGGCCGACCCGTCGCGCAGCTCGGCCCGGTGGAACCCGACCGTGCCGGGTCGACCCTCGACGACCTCGTCGCCCGAGGACTCGTCGTGCCCGCCCGGCGCGGCGACCGCCCGGGCCGACCCGACGTCGTCGTCGACACGTGGATGGGAGGACGGCTCGACCGGGCCCTCCGCGAGGTGCGCGGCGCGTGACGCTCGCCCTCGACACCTCGGCGCTCCTGGGGCGCTACCTCTCGGGGCCGCACCTCCGGCTCGTGCACGAGGCGATGGCCGCCGACCCGGACTGGTGCGCGTCGGCGCTGGCCCGCGCCGAGGCCCTCGGCATCGTCGAGCGGGTGTGCGACGTGCCCGCCGACGGCGACCGCATCCGACGCGCGCTGGCCGACGACTGGGAGCGCATCCACGTCGTCCCCGTCGACCAGGCGTGCCTCGACCGGGCGACCGAGCTCACCCGCACCCACCCGCTGCGCACGGTCGACGCGCTGCACCTCGCGGCGGCCGACCGCCTCCCCCGTCCGCTGCGGTTCGTGACCTTCGATCCGCGCCAGATCCCGGTCGCTCTCGACCTCGGCTTCGAGGTGATCTCCACGTAGCGGAGCGCTCCGTTGACGCTGCGTAGTCGTTCGAGTGCAGACAGCGGGGTCGTCTTGGGTCTAGAGTGACGGCGACGGCGGCGGACCTCGTCCGCCCAACTGCACTCGGACCCGTCGCTCCGGCGGAACCGACACCGATCGACGGCGCCCTGGCCACCCCTCCCCCCGGCCGGGGCGTCGTCGCGCCCGGACCCCGATCGACCTTGGCAGACTGGGGATCATGGACACCCTCCGCTGGTCCGACGCCCGGGCCGAGGTCCACCAGGTCGTCGTCGGCCCGATGGACAACAACGTGTACGTCGTGCGGTGCCGCGAGACCGGCGACGCCGTCCTGCTCGACGCGGCCAACGAGCACGAACGGCTGCTCGACCTCTGCCGGGCGCTCGACGTCCGCCAGGTGCTCGAGACCCACGGCCACTGGGACCACATCCAGGCCGTCCCCGAACTGCGCGACGCCGGCTACGAGGTGCACGTCACCCAGCAGGACGCGGCGATGCTGCCGAGCTACGACGCGATCCTCGACGACGACGACGCCATCGCCGTCGGCAACCTCCGGCTCCACACGATCCACACGCCCGGCCACACGCCCGGCTCGATGTGCTTCCGGCTCGACCACGCACCCGTGCTGTTCAGCGGCGACACGCTCTTCCCCGGCGGCCCCGGCAACACCTCGTTCGAGGGTGGCGACTTCGACACGATCATCCGGTCGCTCGACGAGCGCCTCTTCGCCGCCCTGGCGCCCGACACGCTGGTGCTGCCCGGCCACGGCGACTGGACGACGATCGGCGACGAGTCCCCCCACCTCGAGGAGTGGGTCGACCGGGGTTGGTGACGCTCAGGCGGGCGTGGCCCTCCGGCGGGGTCGAGCGAGGGTGCGGGCGGCCCGGCGGCGGGTGATCGGATCGGCGAAGCGGGCGAGCAGCGGACCCCCGATGGCGAGCAGCAGCACGTAGGCCGCGGCCAGCGTGCCCAGCTCCATGTGACCGCCCTCGGCCACGGCGATGCCCCCGATGACGATCGAGAACTCGCCCCGGATGGTGAGCGTGGTGCCGGCCCTGAGGCGCCCGGCCGGGGCGATCCCCGCCCGGCGAGCGCTCCACCAACCGGTCGCCACCTTGGTGGCCCCGGTGGCGAGCGCGAGGCCGGTGGCGAGCAGCAGCACGCCCGGCAGGTCGGCCGGGTCGATCTGGATCCCGAAGTAGGCGAAGAACAGGGCGGCGAAGAGGTCGCGCAGCGGCACGAGCATCCGTCGCGCCGAGTGGGCGATGGGACCGCTGAACGCGATCCCGACCAGGAACGCCCCCACCGCGGCCGACGCCTGGAGGTGCTCGGCCAGTCCGGCGACCAGCAGGGTGACGCCGACGATCGTGAGGAGCAGCACCTCGTCCGACCGGGTGTACAGGACGCTGCTCACCCACGGACCGAAGCGGATCGCCACGACGAGGGCGACCACGACGGCGACCACCGCGAACGCGATGGCGAGGGCGATCGCCGACGGCCGACCTCCGATCAGGAGGCCGGCGGTCAACGGCAGGTAGAACGCCATCACCAGGTCCTCGATCACGAGGATCGACAGCACGACGGGCGTCTCCCGGTTGCCGGTGTTGCCCAGGTCGTCGAGGACCTTGGCGATGATCCCCGACGACGAGATGTAGGTGATGCCGCCGAGCAGCAACGCCCCGTCGGCGCCCCACCCCATGGCCGCGCCCACCACCGCACCGGGGGTGAAGTTGAGGAGGAGGTCGAGCGCACCCGCGTGGCGGTTGTCGCGCAGCGCGACGGTGAGCTCGGAACCCGAGTACTCCAGGCCGAGCAGCAGCAGGAGGAGGACGACGCCGATCTGCGCCGCCGGCTCGATGAACGTGCGGGCCTCGGCCAGGTCGACCACGCCACCTTCCCCCACGACCAACCCGGCGAGCAGGTACATCGGGATCACCGGGAGACCGGTGCGGGCCGCCACCCGCCCGAGGACCGCGAGCACGACGAGGAGCGCGCCCAGCTCGACGAGGAGCGTCGCGGCGCCCGGCGTGGCGCCGAGCACGGCTAACCCTCCGGCTCGTCCGGCTCGTCCGACTCGTCCGACTCGTCCGCCGCGGCCAGCAGCCGGCTGGCCTGGTCGATGCCCTCGGCCAGGCCGATCACCACGACGGTGTCGCCCCCTTGGAGCACCTCGTCGGGGCCCGGGGCCGGGATCGCCGTGCTGTCGCGGAGCACCGCGATCACCGACACGCCGGTGCGGGTGCGCATCTCGGTGTCGCCGAGCGCGTGGCCGGCGAACCGGCTGTGTTCGGACAGGGGGAGCCAGTCGATGGACAGCCCGGCGATGTGCTGGCGCAGGTCGTCGAACCGCTCGACGAGGGTCGCCCCGCCGAGCAGGTCGGCCATGTCGCGAGCCTCGTCGGGGGTCATGGCCACCACGGTGTCGACGGCATCGGGGTCACACCGATCGAACACGAGCAGGTCCCGCCGACCCGAGTGCCGGGTGATGAGACCGACGCGATCGCCGCTCTCGCACAGGAGCTCGTGGCGCAGTCCGACGCCGGGGAGGTTCGACTCGATGATCTCGGCCACGACACCAGTCTGGACGACGCCGGGGTCCATCGGTCGGGACCGCCCCGACCGGTGTGTCACATCGGGACACCCGGGCGCGCCCCGCTGGGCGGACGATCGGGACGTCCGCGGTCGCACAGGGGGACCGCGCCGATCCCAGGGAGATGTCATGGCAGCGTTCGCCAACCCCAACACCGACGGGAGCCCGGTCGCCTTCGAGGACCGCTACGGCCACTACATCGGCGGCGAGTGGGTCGATCCGCTCGGGGGCCAGTGGTTCGAGGACACCACGCCGGTCACCGGTCAGGCCTTCACCGAGATCGCCCGCGGCACCGCCGACGACGTGGAGCGGGCCCTCGACGCCGCGCACAAGGCGGCGCCGGCGTGGGGCCGCACCAGCCCGGCCGAGCGGGCCACGATCCTCAACCGCATCGCTGACCGCATGGAGGCGAACGTCGAGATGCTGGCGGTGGCCGAGACCTGGGACAACGGCAAGGCCGTGCGCGAGTGCCTGGCCGCCGACATCCCGCTCGCCATCGACCACTTCCGCTACTTCGCCGGCGCCATCCGGGCGCAGGAGGGCGGCATCTCCCAGCTCGACGACACGACCGTCGCCTACCACTTCCACGAACCGCTCGGGGTCGTCGGGCAGATCATCCCGTGGAACTTCCCGATCCTCATGGCCGTGTGGAAGCTCGCGCCGGCGCTCGCCGCCGGCAACGCGGTCGTCCTCAAGCCGGCCGAGCAGACGCCCGCCTCGATCAACGTCCTGTTCTCGCTCATCGGCGACCTGCTGCCGCCGGGGGTCGTGAACATCGTCCAGGGCTTCGGTGCCGAGGCCGGCAAGCCGCTCGCGTCGAACCCGCGGATCGCCAAGGTCGCGTTCACCGGTGAGACGACCACCGGCCGGCTGATCATGCAGTACGCCAGCCAGAACCTGATCCCGGTCACGCTGGAGCTGGGCGGCAAGTCGCCGAACATCTTCTTCTCCGACGTCGCCGCGGCCGACGACGCGTTCTACGACAAGGCCCTCGAAGGGTTCGCGATGTTCGCCCTCAACCAGGGCGAGGTGTGCACCTGTCCCAGCCGGGCCCTCGTCGAGGAGCCGATCTACGACCGGTTCGTGGCCGACGCGCTCGACCGGGTCGGCGCCATCACGCGGGGCCACCCGCTCGACCCCGACACGATGATCGGCGCCCAGGCGTCGAACGACCAGTACGAGAAGATCCTCAGCTACCTCGCCATCGGCAAGGAGGAGGGCGCCCGGGTGCTCGCCGGCGGCGAGCCCGACGACCTCGGCGGCGACCTGTCGGGCGGGTACTACATCCAGCCGACGGTGTTCGAGGGCAAGAACAACATGCGGATCTTCCAGGAGGAGATCTTCGGCCCGGTGCTCGCGCTCACCAGCTTCGACGGCTACGACGACGCCATCTCGATCGCCAACGACACGCTCTACGGCCTGGGCGCCGGCGTGTGGACCCGCGAGGCCAACGTGCAGTACCGCGCCGGCCGCGACATCGAGGCCGGCCGGGTGTGGTGCAACTGCTACCACGCCTACCCCGCCCACGCCGCCTTCGGTGGCTACAAGCAGTCGGGCATCGGGCGCGAGAACCACAAGATGATGCTCGACCACTACCAGCAGACGAAGAACATGCTGGTGTCGTACTCCCCCGACAAGCTCGGCTTCTTCTGAGCCCGGCGACCGAGCCCGACGAGCCCGACGAGGCCACGATGCCGGCGACCGACGACCGTCCCCCGCAGGTCGAACGGGTCGCCGTCACCGGTGGGGCGGCGGCCCTGCTCCGCCGCCTCACCGGCGTCCACGGACCACTGATGTTCCACCAGTCCGGCGGTTGCTGCGACGGGTCATCCCCCATGTGCTTCCCGGTCGGCGAGTTCATCGTCGGGGCCGCCGACGTCCGGGTCGGCCAGCTCGCCGTCGACGGTCTCGACGATCCCGTGGACGTGTGGATGTCGCGCTCGCAGTTCGCCTACTGGGAGCACACCCACCTGACCATCGACGTCGTCCCCGGCCGGGGCGCCGGCTTCTCCGTCGAGGCCCCCGAGGGCGTCCGCTTCCTCCTCCGCTCCCGCATCTTCACCGACGACGAGCTGTCGAACCTCACCCCGGTCGTCGCCGGCGACACCACCGCTCCTTGACCGAGCGCCGCGAGGCCCTTGTTCCTTGAGCGAGCGCAGCGAGTCGAAAGGCCGGGGTTTCGACTGCGCTCGCTGGCGCTCGCTCCGCTCAACCAACAGAAGCTGATCCTTGAGCGAGCGCAGCGAGTCCCTTGTTCCTTGAGCGAGCGCAGCGAGTCGAAAGCCTGGGGTTCGACTGCGCTCAACCGACGACCGCGGGGGAGACCGCACAGTTGGGGTCAGACCCCAACTGTGCTCCCAACCGTCACACCGTGATGCGGTGGGGGTGGGTGTAGACGTTCATGGAGTCGCCGCGGAGGAACGCGACCAACGTCACGCCGGCCTCCTCGGCGAGGTCGGCGGCCAGCGACGAAGGGGCCGAGACGGCGACGAGGACCGGGATGCCGGCCATGACCGCCTTCTGGGTGAGCTCGAACGACGCCCGGCCGCTCACCACGAGCACCGTACCGACGAGCGGCACCCGCCCGCGCTCGAGCGCCCAGCCGATCACCTTGTCCACCGCGTTGTGCCGGCCGACGTCCTCCCGGACGACGAGGGCCGCGCCGTCGGCGTCGAACAGACCGGCGGCGTGGATCCCGCCGGTGCTGGCGAAGACGGCCTGGGCCTCTCGCAGGGCGCCGGGCAACGCGGTCAGCGTCGACGCGGCGACGGTGACCTCATCGGCACCCGGAGCGAAGCGGCTCACCGTGCGCACCGCTTCGAGCGACGCCTTGCCGCACACCCCGCAGGACGACGACGCGTAGAAGTTCCGGGTCAGGTCGACCTCCGGGGCCGGCACGCCCGGCGCGAGCGCGACGTCGAGGACGTTGTAGGTGTTCACGTCCGTGTCGTCGGCGCCACGGCAGAACACGGCCCGGGCGATGTCGTCGCGGTCCCCGATCAACCCCTCGGTCAGGAGGAAGCCCTGCGCCAGCTCGACGTCGTGGCCCGGGGTGCGCATCGTGACCGTCAGCGGGCTGCTGTCCACGCGGATCTCCAGGGGCTCCTCGACGGCCAGCGTCTCGGGCCGCGACGACTCCTCGGACCCCTCGATCCGGCGCACGATGCGGCGGGCGGTCAGCCGGCCCACGGTTCCACCCTGATCACCACGGCCTTGGACACCGGCGTGTTGGAGCCGACCGCGGTGTGGTCGAGCGGGACCAGCACGTTGGTCTCGGGGTAGTACGCCGCGGCGTTGCCGACCGGGGTCGAGTAGGCGACGACGCGGAAGTCGGTGGCCCGGCGCTCCTCGCCCTCGTACTCCGACACCAGGTCGACCCGGGCGCCGTCGCGGAGGCCGAGCGCGGCGATGTCGACCGGGTTCACGAACACGACCCGGCGCCCGCCCTCGACCCCGCGGTAGCGGTCGTCGAGGCCGTAGATCGTCGTGTTGTACTGGTCGTGGCTGCGAAGCGTCTGCAGCACCAGCCGGCCCGGCGGCACGGGCACCCATTCGATCGGGGCACTCGAGAGGTTGGCCCGGCCGGTGCGGGTCGGGAACGTGCGGCTGTCCCGGGGCGGGTTGGGGAGCTGGAAGCCGTCGGGGGCGCGCACCCGGGCGTTGTAGTCGTGGCAGCCGGGGACGACGTCGGCGATCGCGTCGCGGATGCGGTCGTAGTCGGCGGCGAACGACGCCCACGGCACCACGTGGTCGGGACCGAGGAGCGTCCGGGCCAGCTCGCAGACGATCGCGACCTCGCTGCGCACCTGCTCGCCGGGCGGGGTCAGTCGCCCACGCGAGAGGTGCACCATCGACATCGAGTCCTCGACCGACACCGACTGCGGTCCGGCCCACTGATCGTCCCGATCGGTGCGACCGAGGGTGGGCAGGATCAGCGCGGTGCGGCCGTGGACCAGGTGGCTGCGGTTCAGCTTCGTCGACACGTGGACCGTGAGCGAGCACGAGCGCAGTGCCTCGGCGGAGACCTCGGTGTCGGGGGTGGCCGAGACGAAGTTGCCGCCCATGCCGACGAACACGCGCGCCCGCCCGTCGCGCATGGCGCGGATCGCCTCGACCGTGTCGTGGCCGTGCGCCCGCGGGCTGGTGATGCCGAACCGGTCGTCGAGCGCGGCGAGGAACGTCTCGGGCATCTGCTCCCAGATCCCCATGGTGCGGTCGCCCTGCACGTTGGAGTGGCCGCGCACCGGGCACACGCCGGCGCCCGGCCGGCCGATCATCCCCCGCAGGAGGAGCAGGTTGGTGGCCTCGGCGATGGTGGCGACACCGTGGTGCTGCTGGGTGAGCCCCATGGCCCAGCAGATCACCGTGCGCTCGGAGTCGCGCAGCATGCCCGCGACCCGGCGCAGCTGCGCCTCGTCGACCCCGGTGGCCTCGCGCACCGTCCCCAGGTCGATCGAGCGGGTGCGTCGCTCGTACTCCTCGAAGCCCGCGCAGGACGAGTGGAGGAACGGGCGGTCGAGCACCGTGCCGGGCGCGTCGTCCTCGGCCTCCAGCAGGAGCCGCCCGAGGCCGGCGAAGAGCGCCATGTCGCCGCCGATGCGGATCTGTACGAACTCGTCGGCGATCGCCACGCCCCGGCCGAGCAGGCCGCGCACCTTCTGCGGGTCGTCGAACCGCAGGAGCCCGGCCTCGGGCAGTGGGTTGACGGCGACGATGCGGGCACCGTTCGCCTTCGCCCGCTCCAGCACGGTGAGCATCCGGGGGTGGTTGGTCCCGGGGTTCTGACCGGCGATCACGATCAGGTCGGCGTGCTCGACGTCGTCGACGGTCACGGTCCCTTTGCCGACGCCGATGGCCTCGGTGAGCGCGGTGCCGGAGGACTCGTGGCACATGTTCGAGCAGTCCGGCAGGTTGTTCGTACCGAAGCTGCGGACCAGCATCTGGTAGAGGAACGCGGCCTCGTTGCTGGTGCGACCCGACGTGTAGAAGATGGCCTCGTCGGGCGACGACAGGGCGTGCAGCTCGTCGGCGACGAGCCGGAGCGCGTCGTCCCAGGAGATCGGCTCGTAGTGGGTGGCGCCGGGTCGCAGCACCATCGGCTCGGTCAACCGGCCCTGCTGCGACAGCCAGTACTCGGGCTTCGCGTCGAGCTCGGCGACCGGGTGGCGGGCGAAGAAGGCCCGGTCGATGCGTCGATTGGTCGCCTCCTCGGCGACGGCCTTGGCCCCGTTCTCGCAGAACTCGGCCAGCTTGCGGCCGCCGTGCTCCTCGGGCCACGCGCAACCCGGGCAGTCGAAGCCGTGGCGCTGGTTGACCCGGGCCAAGGTCGCCACGGTCCGGGTCACCCCCATCTGGCGCACCGTTCGCCGCAGGCTCACCCCGACGGCCTTCGCGCCGGCGGCGGACCGCTCGGCGGCGGACACGTCGACGTCGTGCTCGTCGTAGCCGGCATCGACGTCCCCGCCGTCCCTGGCGCTGGTCATGACCTCGAACCTACCGGCCGATCCCGACGGCACGGCGACGGCGCTTCCGTAGGCTTGGCCGGGTGACGACGACCGACGACACCGCGACCACCGATCCCGCCGCCGACGACCTGGCGGCGGTCGGCGTCCACTGGGACCTCGACCCGCTCCTCGACGGCTTCGCCGACGTCGACGCCGCGCTCGACGAGGTCGACCGGATGGCCGACGCGCTCGCGGAGACCGGCCGGGGCCGAGTCGGCGACATGTCGGCCGCCGAGCTCGGCGCCTTCCACCAGCGCTACGCCGAGCTGCTCGACCTCCAGACCCGCATCGGCAGCTACGCCTCGCTTCGGTACGCCGTCGACACCGCCGATCCGGCCAACGGCGCGCTCGTGGCCCGGGTCAACGAGCGGTCGACCCGGGTCGGCACCACGCTCCTCTTCGTCACGCTCGAGTGGGCCGCCACCTCCGACGAGCACGCCGAGGCGATCCTCGCCGACCCCGAACCGGCGCTCGACCTGGTCCGCCACCACCTCCGCTCGGCCCGCCGGCGTCGGCCGCACCTGCTGAGCGAGCCGGAGGAGCGCATCGACGCCGAGAAGGACACCACCGGCGTCTCGGCCTGGAACCGGCTGTTCGACGAGCTGACGTCCGCGATCGAGTGCCCCACCGACGCCGGCCCGGTGCCGCTCGACCGGGCGCTGTCGGACCTCGCCCACCCCGACCGCGCGCGGCGTCAGGCCGCGCACGCGTCGGTCACCGCCGGGCTCGAACCGGGACTGCGAACCCGGGCCTTCGTCTTCAACACCCTGCTGCACGACCGGGCCATCGACGACCGACTCCGCCACTTCCCCACCTGGGTGTCGAACCGGAACCTGGACAACGAGGCGTCCGACGAGAGCGTCCAGGCGCTCATCGACGCCGTCGTGGGCCGCTACGACATCCCCCAGCGCTGGTACGCACTCAAGGCCCGGCTCCTCGGCGTCGAGCGCATCGCGGACTACGACCGCATGGCATCGGTCGCCACCTCGGCGTCGTCCATCGGGTGGTCGGCGGCGACCGAGGTCGTCACCGACGCGTACTCGTCGTTCTCCCCGGAGATGTCGTCCATCGTCCAGCAGTTCCTCCGGGAGCCGTGGATCGACGCACCCGCCGGACCGGGCAAGCGGGGCGGGGCCTTCTGCGCCTACACGGCGCCGTCCCACCACCCGTACCTGATGCTCAACTGGACCGGCACCTCCCGCGACGTCAGCACCCTCGCCCACGAGCTCGGCCACGGCATCCACGCCTACCTGTCGCGGGACCGTGGCATCTTCGAGATGTCGACCCCGCTCACGCTCGCCGAGACGGCGTCGGTGTTCGGTGAGACCGTCACCACCAACCGGCTGCTCGGGATGATCGACGACCCGGCCGAACGCCTGACGCTGCTCGCCGAGACCGTCGACGACTCGATCGCCACCGTGTTCCGCCAGGTGGCGATGAACCGGTTCGAGGACGCCGTGCACACCGCCCGACGCGACGAGGGCGAGCTGTCGACCGACCGGTTCGGCGACCTCTGGATCGAGACCCAGCGGGCGATGCTCGGCGACGCCGTCGAGCTGACCGAGGGGTACCGGTCGTGGTGGAGCTACATCCCGCACTTCATCCACGTCCCCGGGTACGTCTACGCCTACGCGTACGGCCAGCTGCTCGCGCTGAGCGTCTACCGCCGCTACGAGGAGCAGGGCGACGCGTTCGTGCCCCGCTACCTCGACCTGCTCCGGGCCGGCGGCTCGCTGCCCCCGCAGGAGCTGGCGGCAATCGTCGACTGCGACCTCGACGACCCGAGCTTCTGGGACGGCGGCCTCGCCATCATCGACGCCCAGCTCACCGCGGCCGAGGAGGCCGCCGCGGCCGCCGGCCGCATCTGAACGCCGAAGGCCTCGCTGCTTTCGTCGCGTTCGGCACCTTTCGACTCGCTCCGCGTTCTGTTCGTTGAGCGGAGCGAGCGCCAGCGAGCGCAGTCGAAACGCGGTCAATAGGTGCGGCGGTCGAGGTTGAGGCCGTAGGCGTCCATCTTCCGGTAGAGCGTCGACCGGGAGATGCCCAGCGCGGCCGCGGCAGCGACCTTGTTCCCGTCGTGCGCGGCGAGCGCCTCGGCGATGGCCGCGCACTCCCGCTGCTCCATCGTGGTGAGGTGGGGCCGGTGGGTCGACGCCCGGATCTCCGCCGGGAGGTCGTCGAGCGTGACCGTGCCGGCCCGGCGGCGCACGAGCACCCGGTGCAGGACCGCCTCCATCTGGCGGAGGTTGCCCGTCCACTCGACGCGGGCGAGCGCCTGGACGACCTCGGGGGCGAGGTGCACCGATCCGGTGGGCACGAGGCGGTCGACGATCGAGCGCACCAGCTCCGGGAGCTCGGCGGTCCGCTCGGCCAGGCCCGGGACCCGCACCAGATGTCCGAACCGATCGACGAGCGATTGCGTCGCCGGCGACCAGGGCTCGGCACCGTCCGACGCCGTGGCCAGGAGCGGGTGCTCCGGCGCGGCGTCGTCGAGAACGACCGCGAGCCCGGCGGCGGCATCGGCCGGGAGGACATCGAGGTGACGGATCAGCACCGGACCGGCGCCGACGGCCACGTCGACCGAGGTCAGCCAGCTCCGCGCACCGTCGACCACGGCGCGGGCGGCGTCGAGCACCACCAGCTCGGCCCCGACGGCGGATCGGACGAGGGACGCCTTGCCGACCCCCACCGGCCCGTGCACCAGCACCCGTTCCCCGACCGCCACGGCCGTCCGCACCTGGGTGACCAGCGCGCCGGGCGAACGGGGCGCGGCCGATGGTTCGGACGTCGACCCCGGACGGCTCCGCCGCCGTGCCGGTCCGACGTCGCCGGCACCGGCGTCGATCGCGTCGAGGTGCACGACCGCGCCGACCGGCCGGTCCGAGACGGTGACCACGTCGAACCGGGCCCGCACCAGGTCGCCACCGACGGTGTGCAGCTCCCGCACGAAGGTCCGCCCACCGGCCACGGCCTCGGCCCCGACCTCCCACAGCGACGCCCGGTCGAGCCCGTCGAGCAGGCGGGCGGCCGCGGGGTTGGTCAGGACGAACGACTCGTTGATCGACACGACGGCACCGGCCGCCCGGTGCGCGGCCTTGAGGAAGGCGCCGAAGAGCGCACGGTCGGCCACCGTCGACCGGTCCTCCATCAGCCCGCGGACACCGGCGACCGCCTCGGTCAGCAGCGGCGTCATCCACGGGCCGGCATCGTCGTTGAAGCAGGTCAGGTCGAGGACGCCCTCGAGCCGCCCCGTGACCGGGTGCTCGATCGGGACGCCGACGCAGGTGAGTCCCCGAAGCTGCTCGGCGTAGTGCTCGTCGCCCCGGACCGACACCATCCGGCGCTCCTCGGCCGCGGTCCCCATGCCGTTGGTGCCCACCGCGTCCTCCGCGTAGGAGTAGCCGGGCACGAGGCCGACGTCGTCGAGCAGGCCGTGGAGGTCGAACGTGCCGGCCCGGCGGTCGAGCACCCCGGCATGCGCGTCGGTCAGCACGACCGCGGCCCGGGTGTCCGACAGCGTGGTGGCCAGCCGGTCGAGGACGGGTGCGGCGAGCGACGCCAGGCGGCCGGCCGGGTCCGCACCCGGCGCGCTGCGGGGGTCCAGGCGGCCCTCGTCGACGCCCCAGCGCGACGAGCGGGCCCAGGAGGCGACGATCTCGGGTCGAGGGTCGGGGGTGGCGGATGTGGTTGCTCCCACGGCTGCGCTCCGATCGCCGGTCGTCCGTCGGTGACCGGCGTCACCAAGGCTACGACCACCCGGCCGGGAGCGCCCGAGCGGTGTCCCAGGATGGGACACCCTGCGACACCGCTCCACCCACCAACCACTCCCCCGCCACCGCCGCCACCGCCGCCACCGCCGCCACCACCACCCCACCCCACCCCACCCGATCGAACTGGCGTAGGTCCTGGTGGCTCTACCACCACGCGCTACGCCAGTTCGGCTGGGTCGGGTGCGACGATGGGTCGATGGACGCTGACGGGCCCAACGCCCTCCCCGCCCCGGACCGACCGGTCGACCCGACCCCCCGACACACGGCCGACCTCCCGGCCACGCCGACCCGCGACCGCACGATCCCGGCAACCGCGTGGATCGAGGCCCCGGCCACGCTGCTGGCCCTGGGCGACGAGCTGGGCGGACCGCGGGGCCACGAGCCCGGCGCCGTGGCCGGGCACGCCGCGTCGTTCCTGCGTCGGGTGGGGCCCTGGCTCCTGTGGCGGGCCGGTCCGCCGCGCGGCGGCGACGCCTGCCACTGGGCCGCGCACGAGGACGACCTCGCCCGGCAGCACACCTTCCGCCTCCGCCCCGACGGCACCGGCGAGGGCGTGGGCCCGAGCGGCGCGGTGAGCACCACGTTCCGGTCCTGGAAGGAGGACCTCCGGGACCACGACTGACCCCGTGCGTCGAATCGACTCGCGCCGGTCGCGGTCGGGCGGCGATGCTGGGCCGATGGGTGTCCACGTCCACCGGGTCGTCGTCCGCGGCCAGTTCGCCGACCTGACCGAGGACCAGCGCACCGCGCTGCTCGCCGAGGTCGACGACCACAGCATCTTCCGGTCGTCGTTCACGGAGTGGGGCACCTTCACCTACGACGACCGGCTGGTGGCCTTCAACTTCCGCTACGAGGTGCGCGTCGACGACGAGGCCGAGCCGGACGGGGACCCGACCGCGATCGGGCGCGCGAAGGCCGAGGCGTCGCTCGCCGATTGGGGGCTCGGCGCGAAGCACCTCCGGGCCACGGCGGCCGACATGTCGTCGATGTGGCCCGACCGCTGACCCGGGACCCCGACCCCGACCCCGAACTGGCGTAGCTGGGGGTGGCGATGCCGCCGCCACCTACGCCAGAACGCTGGGGTTGGGCAGTCCCGTCGCGGGTTCGAGTGGGGTCAGGTGTCGGCGTCGGGTGGGGTCAGGTGTCGGCGTTGGCCCCGTCGAGGTCGGCCTCGTCGAGGTCGATGGCGACGCTGTTGATGCAGTAGCGCAGGCCACCGCGGTCGCGCGGGCCGTCGGGGAAGACGTGGCCGAGGTGCGACCCGCACCGGGCGCAGCGGACCTCGGTGCGGACCATCCCGTGGGATCGATCCTCGATCAGGGTCACGGCCTCGGGCGAGATCGTCTCGGTGAAGCTCGGCCAGCCGCAGCCGGAGTGGAACTTCGACTCGGAGGTGTGCAGCGGGTTGCCGCACGCCTTGCAGCGGTACATGCCGGGCGTCTCGGTGTCGGTGTAGGCGCCGGTGAACGCCCGCTCGGTGCCGGCCTGGCGCAGCACCTGGTACTCCTCGGGGCTGAGCCGCTCGCGCCACTCGTCGTCGCTGGTCGGGATCGGCTTCAGGTTGGCGTCGGTCATCTCGTTCCTCTCGTCGTGTCGTGTCGCGTCGTCGCGTCGTCGCGTCGTCAGCGGTCACCGATGGTGCAGACCACGCCCGTGCCCTGGAGGCCGCAGTAGCCGTTCGGCACCTTGTGGAGGTACTGCTGGTGGTACTCCTCGGCGTACCAGAACGGCCCGGCCGGGCCGAGCTCGGTGGCCACCGGACCGAGGCCGGCGTCGCGCAGCGCGGCCTCGTAGGCCGCGGCGGCCGCCTTCGCCTCGCGCTCCTGCTCGGGCGTGGTCCAGTAGACCGCCGACCGGTACTGCGTGCCGACGTCGTTGCCCTGGCGGTCGACCTGGGTCGGGTCGTGCTCCTCGAAGAACACCTTGAGCAGCTGCTCGTAGGTGACGACGGTCGGGTCGTAGGCGACGAGCACCGACTCGGTGTGGCCGGTGAGACCGGAGCACGTCTCCTCGTAGGTGGGGTTGGGGGTGAACCCGCCCGCATAGCCGACGGCGGTGGCGTACACGCCGGGGAGCTTCCAGAACAGGCGCTCGGCGCCCCAGAAGCAGCCGAGGGCGAAGATCGCGGTCTCGATCTCGGCGGGGAACGGTGGCGTGATCGGGTGGCCGTTCACGGCGTGGACGCCGGAGATCCGGAAGGCCGGTTCGTCCCGTCCGGGCAGGGCGGTCTCCGCGGTCGGCATCGGGGGCTTCGTCCGGTTCCACAGCATCGTCGGGCTCCTTCGTTCCGGGGCTGGTCGGAGGGTTTCGTGCCCATCTCAACACCGATCGACCCTTCGATGGTCCCGTCCCCGGAGGTTTTCGCCGGAGACCTGGTCCGTCGACGACCTGGTCTCCAGCCGAAACGGTGTGGCGATCGGCATTACCACTATGGCGGTAGTGCTAATACACTCGACGCCATGACCGGCACCCCCCTGTTCGAGATCGACGGCCTGCACGTGGCGGCGGACGGCAACGAGATCCTGAAGGGTGTCGACCTGACCATCGGCACCGGCGAGGTCCACGCCCTCATGGGTCCGAACGGCTCCGGCAAGAGCACCCTGGCCAACGCCATCCTCGGCAACCCCGAGTACGAGATCACCGCCGGCCGCATCCTCTACAAGGGCACCGACATCACCTCGTGGGGCCCCGACGACCGGGGCAAGGCCGGCGTGTTCCTGGCCTTCCAGTACCCCCAGACCGTGCCCGGCGTGTCGGTCATCAACTTCCTCCGCCAGGCCCTGTCGGCCCGCAAGGGCATCGACCTGTCGGTCCTCGAGCTCCGCCTTGCCATCATGGAGTGGATGACCCGGCTCGACATGGACCCGTCCTTCGCCGATCGCTACCTGAACGAGGGGTTCTCCGGCGGCGAGAAGAAGCGCAACGAGATCCTCCAGATGGCGATCCTCGAACCCGACTTCGCCGTGCTCGACGAGACCGACTCCGGCCTCGACATCGACGCGCTCCGCACGGTCGCCTCCGGCGTGCGCGAGGTCCAGACCGACCGCCCCGAACTCGGCATGCTCGTCGTCACCCACTACCAGCGGCTGCTCGACGAGCTGCACCCCACCCACGTCCACCTGATCGTCGACGGTCGCATCGTCGAGTCCGGCGGCATGGAGATCGCCGCCCGGCTCGAGACCGAGGGCTACGAGGCCTGGCGCGCCCCGGTCCCGTCGTGACCGACGTGACCACCACGTCCGACGCCGCGGGCGACGGCACGTTCGACGTCGCGAAGGTCCGCGCCGACTTCCCGATCCTCGAGCGCGAGAGCCACGGTCGCCCGATCGTGTTCCTCGACTCGGCCGCCTCGTCGCAGAAGCCTCGCGCCGTGATCGAGGCGATGGACCGCTACTACGAGACCATCAACGCCAACGTGCACCGGGGCGTCTACGAGATCGCCGAGGCGGCCACCAACGCCATGGAGGCCGCCCGGGTCCGGGTCGGCCGGTTCATCGGCGCACCGAAGCCAGCCACCGAGGTGATCTTCACCAAGAACGCCACCGAGTCGCTCAACCTCGTCGCCCGGTCGTGGGGCGCGGCCAACCTCGGGCCCGGCGATGCCGTCGTGCTCACCCAGCTCGAGCACCACGCCAACATCGTCCCCTGGTTCCAGCTCCAGGCCGAGAAGGGCTTCGAGATCCGCTGGATCCCGCTCACCCCCGACGCCCGGCTCGACCTCACCGACATCGACCGACTGCTCGACGGGGCCAAGCTCCTGGCGCTCACGGCGATGTCGAACGTCACCGGCACCCTCACCCCGGTGCGCGAGCTGACCGAGCGGGCCCACGCCGCCGGCGCGCTGGTGAGCCTCGACGCCTGCCAGTACGTGCCCCACCTGGCCACCGACGTCGCCGCGCTCGGGGTCGACTTCGCCTCGTTCTCGGCCCACAAGATGCTCGGCCCCACCGGCCTCGGCGTGCTGTGGGGTCGCGAGGAGCTGCTCGACGCCATGCCCCCGTTCCTGGGCGGTGGCGGCATGATCCTCAACGTCACGCTCGACGGGTTCACCCCGGCCGACCTCCCGGCCAAGTTCGAGGCCGGCACCCCACCGATCGCCGAGACGATCGGGCTCCACGCCGCGATCGACTACCTCGACGCCCTCGGCATGGCGGCGGTGCGCGAGCACGAGGTCTCGGTCACGGCCTACGCGATGCGCACCCTCACCGAGCGCTTCGGCGAGCAGCTCACCATCCACGGCCCGTCCGAGCCCGCGGCGCGCGGCGGCGTGCTGTCGATGGCGCTCGAAGGCGTGCACCCGCACGACCTGTCGCAGGTGCTCGACCAGCACGCGGTGTGCGTGCGCCCCGGCCACCACTGCGCCAAGCCCCTGATGGCGGTGCTCGGTGTCGGCGCCACCGCTCGGGCGTCGTTCTACGTCTACAACGACACCGACGACGTCGATGCGCTGGCGGACGCCCTCGGCGAGGCGGCAAGCTTCTTCACGTTCTGATCGCCCGATCGCCCGCCGCGATCGACCACCCCGGACCCACAGCGAGGCAACCAGATGCCAGGACTCGAGGATCTCTACCGCGAGATCATCCTCGACCACTACCGCAACCCGCGGAACCGCGGCGAGCTGGAGACGCCGCCCGCGGTGCGCACCGAGGGGTTCAACCCGCTGTGCGGCGACGAGATCGTCGTCTACCTCGACGTCGACGACGACGGCACGGTGCGCGACATCCGCATCGGCGGCACCGGCTGCTCGATCTCGCAGTCCTCCGCGTCGATGATGTCGGCCGCGGTGAAGGGCAAGACGATCGACGAGGTGCGGGCGCTCACCCGGTCGTTCAAGTCGATGATGTCGGTCCACGAGTCGACGCTCGACGCCGAGGGCGAGGGTTCCGAGTCCGACGGCGCCGACGCCGAACCGGCGGCCGACGTCCCACTCGGCGACCTCGAAGCGCTCCGTGGCGTGGTGAAGTTCCCCGTCCGCATCAAGTGCGCCACGTTGGCCTGGAACACGCTCCTCCAGGCCGCCGACGAGGCCACCGCCGACTGACCGGTCGGGTTCGTCCGACGAACATGGGCGCCGGCCGCGGCGCGGCTGGGCCAGGTCAGGTCAGACCACGTGGATTCCCATGGCGATCCGCAGGGCATCGCCAAGGCGGGCGATGTCGTCGGGGTCGGAGGTCACGACGAGGTCGTCGCGGGCGGCAGCTCCCACCACCACGGACGCGTCGACCACGTCGGAGGACCGAGCGACGCGACATGCCGCGCCCGCCGAACGCGCTCGCACCTCGTCGAGGGACTCGATCCGGCACCCCGCCAACAACCGGGAGAGCTGGGCCTGTGGCCCACCCCGCCAGCCCTGGGCCAGCACGCCGGCCGGCACGGTCGGGACCTGACCCCGCTCGAGGGCCCGCCGGTGCAGCGCCCACAGCTGCCGATCGTTGCGTTCTGCGGCGATCAACGCTCCGGTGTCGTAGGTGATGCCGGCGGTCACGAAGCGGCCCGGCCGTCGGTTGCGTCAAGGATCGAGTCGGCCCATGCGAGCTCGGCCGTCGTGAGCTCGCCGTGGTCGGCTTCCCAAGCACGAACACCGGCGAGGCCGGCTTCCACCAGCAGCGCCCGCTCTGCGGCCGCGTTCAACCACGCCGACAGGCTCACACCATGCCGTTCGGCAGCATCCGCCGCGCCGGTGGCAACCGTTTCGTCGAGGGCGATCGAGAGCTTCCGGACGGCCATGCCCACGATGGTACTACCGCGTTCCTACTCGGGGTCAAGGGTCGCTGGACCCGCCGACGAGGCCGTCGAGCGTCCAGCGACAGACGTCGAGCCACGCGTCGAGCACCCGTTCGGCGTCGACGCCGAGCGGGTCGGTTCGGAACGTCCAACCCGATCGGCGGTGGTTGATGAGCGAGCCGATCGTGACGACGCCGAGCGCATCGAAGTCGACGTGGCCGAGATCGGCGCCCTCCGGTGCCTCGGCGAGCGCCCAGCGTCGGAGCGCGGCACCAGCGGCCCGGTAACCCGCGTCGCTGATCCGCTCGCGGAAGCGGTCACGGAAGTCGGCCAACCGGTCGCCCTCCTTCTCGAGGATCAGGGTGAGCTGCTCCTCGGCGGCGAGCTCGGCGAGCAGCCAACGACCGATCACCCGAGCCTCCTCCAGCGGCGTCCCGAACGCGGCCTCGTCGAGCAGGCCGATCGCCTCGTCGACCGCGGCCAGGTGCAGTTCGAGGCCGGCGTCGAGCAACGCCCGCTTGGAGGTGAAGTGCTTGTACATGGCTCCGCGCCGGGGGACGAGACCCGCCGCCTCCTCGATGTCGCCCACGGTCGTGGCCCTGAACCCCTGCCGGGCGAACAGGTCCATGCCCGCGGCCAGCAGCCGGTCACGGGTCGGGGGCTTTACACGGTCTGCCATCGCGACCATCATGCCATCGACGAGGTAATCAACTGATTACCTAGATTGGAGAGACGACCGTGGCACTTCGCTCCGAAGGAACGATCACCGTCGAGGCCGAACCGAAGCAGGTCCTGGAGTGGATCCTCGACATGGACCGCTACCGGCAGGTCGATCAGAAGATCGCGTCGGTGAAGCAGCAACCGACCCTCGACGAGGACGGTCGGGGCACGCTCCGCTACCGAGGCCGACTGCGGGGCCTCCTCGGACCGGTCGACACCCAGACCGTCGAGCTCGACCGCTGGCAGCGCCTCGTCATCACCGGCGACCCGCAGGCGTGGACCCGGCGACTGTTCGACTTCACCGGCACCTTCCGCTGCACCCCCACCGACGCCGGCACCGAGGTCACCCACACCGAGGAGTTCGCGTTCCACCCGGCCCTGGTCCACCGTCTCGCCTCCCGCTGGCTCCAGGGCTGGCTGGACTCGACCATGACCGACGAGATGACCGCCCTGAAGCGAGCGGTCGAGGCCGAGGTCGGATCCGCGGGGTGACCGACTACTCGGCGGCCTGGGCGAGGGCTTCGGCGAGGGCGGGGTGCACCAGCAGGCACTCGGCGAGGTCGCCGACCTTCAGGCCGGCGGTGACGGCGAGCGCGATCACCGAGATCAGCTCGGCGGCATGGCGGCCGACGATCGAACCGCCGAGCACCACGCCGGTGGCCGGGTCCGACACGATCTTCACGAAGCCGCGGGGATCGTCGTGGATGAGCGCCTTGGCCGAGGCCGAGAACGGCACCTTGGTCACCCGCACCTTGCGGCCCTCGGAGAACGCGTCGGCCTCGGCCAGCCCGACGTCGGCGATCTCGGGGTCGGTGAAGATGGCCGACGCGGCCTTGTCGTAATCGAGGTGGCGGTGCGGGCCGGCGTGGAGGCCCAGCGCGTGCTCGGCGATCTTGCGGCCCTGCATCGTGGCCACCGACGACAGCGGCAGCTTCCCCGACAGGTCGCCGGCCGCGTAGACGTGCGGCACCGTCGACCGGCAGTTGTGGTCGACCACCACGTAGCCGTGGTCGAGCTCGACCCCGAGCGGTTCGAGACCGAGGCCCTCGCTGTTGGGGATCGAGCCGATGCACAGCAGCGCATGGCTGCCCCTGGCCACCCGCCCGTCGTCGCAGCGGACCGCCACCTCGCCGTCGCCGACGTCGATGCCCTCGGCCCGCGCCCCCTTGAAGAGCTTGACCCCACGCGCGATGAAGTCCTCCTCCAGGACGGCGGCGACCTCCGGGTCCTTCTGCGGCAGGACCTGCTGGCGGCTCACGATGAGCGTGACCTTCGAGCCGAGCGCGGAGAACATGTGGACGAACTCCACGCCGGTCACGCCCGAGCCGACGACGATCAGGTGCTCGGGCAGCTCGGGCGGCGGGTAGGCGTCACGGGTGGTGAGGACCCGCTGGCCGTCGATCGGCGCCCAGTCGGGGATGCGCGGCCGGGAACCGGTGGACAGGACCACGGTGTCGGCGGGGATGGCCTCGGTCGTGCCGTCGGCCGACTCGAACTCGACGGTGTGGGCGTCGAGCATGCGACCGGTGCCGTGGAGGAGGCGGACACCCTGGCTGGTGAGGAGCCCGGTGACCGACGCCTCGAGCCGGTCCTCGATGCCGGCGATGCGGGTGCGGATGGCGTCGAAGTCGAGGTCGATCGACGGCTCCCGCAGACCCATGCCCTCGGCCCGCTTCATCTCCGACACCGCGCCACCGGTGGCGATCATGGCCTTCGACGGGATGCAGTCGAGGAGGTGCGCGGCGCCACCGATGACGTCCCGCTCGATGAGGGTGACCTCGGCGCCGAGCCGGGCGGCGGTGGTCGCCGCCTCGTTGCCGGCCGGACCACCACCGATGACGACGAAGCGATGAGCCATGGCGAAACCCTACCGAGGCGCCACCACCCCCCGATCCGCCCCGGGTCGACGTGGAGCTACGGGAGGGTCGAACTGCGGGCGATGGCCTCGGCGGCGCCGTCCTCGTCGACGTCGGCGACCACGAGGCGGGCCGCCGCGAGCACCTCCGGGGCGGCGTTGCCCATGGCGACGCCCCATCCGACCGCGTCGATGGCCGGGAGGTCGTTGTGGCCGTCGCCGACCATCATCACGTCGTCCATGGCGACGTCGAGGTCGGCGGCCACCGCGGCGATGCCCGCCGCCTTCGACACGCCGGCCCGGGTGACCGACACGAACGCCGCGCCGGGCATGGCCGGCGACGTCGCACCCGACCCGTCCAGCCCGGACGGCACGGCAGCGATCGCGGCGGCGGCCTCCGCCATCGGCACCACGAACTGGACCCGCACCACCTCCGACGTCAGCGCCGAGCGCGGACGGCGCCGGAACGGGAGGTCGAGCAGCGCGGCGTGGCCGACCGCCAGCGGGTCGTCGTCGTCGACGACGTAGTCGTCCCACGAGTACGTCTCGAACACCCAGCCCCGTTCGGCGGCGACGGCCGCGCAGCGCTCGACGTCGTCGTCGGTCAGCGCCTCGATGCGCACCTCGCCGGTGACCGGGTGCCACCGGGCGGCGCCGGTGTGGAACACGTGCCAGCCGTCGGGGTCGAGCCGCTCGGCCCACGCCCGGGTCGGACCGGCGGCCAGCCGGGCGGTGCACAGGGTGAGTCGCTGCCCCCGGCCACGGGCGTCGGCCGCCGCCGCCCAGGTCGCCTCCGACGGGACGCCGGCGCTGCCCACCAGGGTCCCGTCGACGTCGAGGCAGATCAGCGGCAGCACGGGAGGCGACCGTACCGGACCCGGCGAGCGGCCCCCAACCACTGGAAGGCCGAAGCACGTCATTGCTTTTCGATCTGTTTCAGCTACCATCCACCCGCGCCTTCCCGCCCCGGCCCTTCCCGGACCACCGATGCCCGGGACCCGAGCAGAAGGACGACCCCATGCCCCCGACCCCCCTCAGCGGCGCGCGTGCCGTGCGCTTCGACGACGCCGTCGCGGCCGCCTGCATCCGCCACCTCGGCGAGCTGATCGACCGCATCGACGCCACCCGCTCCGCGGCCCAGGCGGGCGTCGGCGACTGCACCGCCGAGTGGCGCGGTGCCAGCCGCACCTGGTTCGAGGCCTCGCACCACGGGTCGATCGACCTGCTCCAGCGAGCCCGCGCCGCGGCGCAGGCGCTCATCGACGCCATCCGGAGGAACCAGATCGCGGCCGACGCCCGCCAGGAGCAGCTCGACCACGAGGCCCGGCGACGCGATCTCGCCGAGGTCGCCCGGTTGCAGCAGCTCGCCGAGTCGGCCTCGCGCTGACCTCGTCCCACCACTCCCCGACCGCCCACCGCCGCACCGCCGACACCCGACCCCGCCGACACCCGACCGAGCCCACGCCACCCGAACGACGGAGGACCTCGTGCCCACCAACTCTGCCAACTCTGCCGACCCCCAGCAGCTCGCCGGCTTCGCCGACCTCGTCCGCCCCCGCAACGAGGCCGTGCGCGCCTCCCTCACCCGCCTGGCGTGGGCGCTCGCGACGTACCGATCGAGCTGCGCCGAGTTCCCGATCCAGGAGTCCGTCTGCTCCGCCGCGGGCGCCGCGACCGATGCGCTCCAGGACCTCCTCGCCGGCACCGAACGGGTCGCGATCGCCTTCGCCCACGCCGACGTCGGCCCCGGGCCCGGGCCGACCGGCGTGCACTGGGCCGACGACGTCGAGCTCGCCGTCCTCCTCGACGAGGTGGTCGCCGGAGCCGGCGGCATCGACGGCGACGTCGGGATCATCACGGATCACGACACGTCGTGGAGCCTCACCGCGGAGGGGCTCGATGCCGGGATCACCGCGTCGCTCCTCCTGGGCGCCCGCATCACGAAGGAGGGCACGCTCGACCTCGGCCCGATGTCGAGCACGACGAGGGTCACGGGCACGGTCGGCGCCATGGCCGAGGCCGACGCCTCGATCACCATCGGCAAGGACGGCGTCCACGCCACCGTCGAGGGCGAGGCCTTCGCCGGGGCCAAGGCCGAGATCGAGAACGAGACCTCCTTCGGCCCCTGCCGTGTCACCACGACGGGAACGGCCAGCGCCGGCATCGGCGTGTCGGGCAGCCTCGACGCCGAGATCAGCCGGGAACGGGTCTCGGCCAAGGTGGCGTTCCTCACGACGCTCGGGATCGGTGGCGGTGCCGACGTCGCGGCCAGCTGCGACGTGCCCGACCCCGAGGACCTCCTCCGGTGGGCGAACGACGCCCAGGAGTGGGTCGACGACGGCACCCTCTGGATCGAGCAGCGGGCGGACGACGTCGGCGGCTGGATCGACGACCGGTTGGACGACCTCCCATGGGTGTCCCGGTAGGCGGTCCCGGGCCCGCCACGTCCTTTGGGCCGGTGATCCGGGCACCCGTAGGATCGCGGCGATGTCCGACGACGCGCACGCCACCGACGCCCCAGGTCTGGACGACTGGAAGGCCCTCGCCAGCAAGGACCTGAAGGGCCGGTCCCCCGACGACCTGACCCGGACCCGCCCCGAGGGCATCGAGGTCAAGCCGCTCTACACCGCGGCCGACACCGAGGACCTCGACACCGACACCCTCCCGGGCTTGGCGCCCTACACCCGGGGCGTGCGGGCGACGATGTACGCGAACCGGCCGTGGACGATCCGCCAGTACGCCGGGTTCTCCACCGCCGAGGAGTCCAACGCCTTCTACCGCCGCAACCTGGCCGCCGGCCAGCAGGGCGTGTCGGTGGCGTTCGACCTGGCCACCCACCGGGGCTACGACTCCGACCACCCCCGGGTCGTCGGCGACGTCGGCAAGGCCGGTGTGGCCATCGACTCGGTCGAGGACATGAAGATCCTCTTCGACGGGATCCCGCTCGACCAGATGTCGGTGTCGATGACCATGAACGGGGCGGTGCTGCCCGTCCTGGCGTCGTTCGTGGTGGCCGGCGAGGAGCAGGGGGTCGACCAGGCCCAGCTGGCCGGGACCATCCAGAACGACATCCTCAAGGAGTTCATGGTCCGCAACACCTACATCTACCCGCCCGAGCCCTCCATGCGGATCGTGGCCGACATCATCAGCTACACGTCCGAGCACATGCCGAAGTGGAACTCGATCTCGATCTCCGGGTACCACATGCAGGAGGCGGGGGCGACGGCCGAGCAGGAGCTGGCGTTCACGATCGCCGACGGCAAGGAGTACGTGCGGGCCGCCCTCGCCCAGGGCCTCGACGTCGACGCGTTCGCCGGTCGCCTCAGCTTCTTCTTCGCCATCGGCATGGACTTCTTCATGGAGGTGGCCAAGCTCCGGGCCGCCCGCATCCTGTGGCACCGCACGATGAGCGAGTTCGGGCCGAAGAGCCCGAAGTCGCTCATGCTGCGCACCCACTGCCAGACCTCCGGCGTGTCGCTCACCGCGCTCGACCCGTACAACAACGTCATCCGCACCACGATCGAGGCCATGGCCGCGGTGCTCGGCGGCACCCAGTCGCTGCACACCAACGCCTTCGACGAGGCGCTCGGCCTGCCGACGGACTTCTCCGCCCGCATCGCCCGCAACACCCAGCTGGTGATCCAGGAGGAGACGGGCATCCCGCACGTCATCGATCCGCTGGGCGGCAGCTACTACATCGAGGCGCTGACCAACGAGCTGGTCGACAAGGCGCAGGCGCTCATCGACGAGGTCGAGGAGCTGGGCGGCATGACCAAGGCCGTCGAGTCGGGCATGCCGAAGCTGCGCATCGAGGAGTCCGCGGCGCGCCGCCAGGCCCGCATCGACCGGGGCGAGGACGTCGTCGTCGGCGTCAACAAGTACAAGCTCGAGAACCCCGAGCTGGTCGACGTGCTCGACATCGACAACGCCGCCGTTCTCGCCCAGCAGGTCGCCAAGCTGGAGAAGGTGCGGGCCGAGCGCGACGAGACGGCCTGCCGGGCCGCGCTCGACGCGCTGACCATCGGGGCCAAGGGCGACGCCAACCTGCTGGCCCTCTGCATCGACGCCGCCCGCGCCCGGGCCACCGTCGGGGAGATGAGCGACGCCATGGAAGCCGCCTTCGGCCGCCACGCCGCCGAGGTCCGCACCGGCCTCGGCACCTACGCCGCCAGCTACCAGGACGACGAGGGCTTCCAGGCCCTGGCCGACCGGGTCGCCGCCTACGCCGAGTCCGAGGGCCGTCGCCCCCGGATGCTCGTCGTGAAGATGGGCCAGGACGGCCACGACCGCGGCGCCAAGGTCATCGCCACCGGGTTCGCCGACCTGGGCTTCGACGTCGACGTGGGCGTGCTGTTCCAGACGCCGGCCGAGGCCGCCGCCGATGCCGTGGACAACGACGTGCACGTGATCGGTGTGTCGTCCCAGGCCGCCGGGCACAAGACGCTCGTCCCCCAGCTCATGGCCGAGCTGAAGGCCCGCGGCGCCGAGGACGTCCTCGTCGTGGTCGGCGGGGTGATCCCCCCGCAGGACTACCCGTTCCTCGCCGAGCAGGGGGTGGCCGCCACCTTCGGGCCCGGCACGAACATCATCGACGCCGCCGGCGAGGTGCTCGACCTCCTCGAGGGCCGCGCGGCCGACTGAGTCGACGAGCGGCCGGAGGCCGACTCAGATGTCGAGGTCGGGGTCGCCGAACAGCTCCTCGCGCAGCTCGTCGAACGGTGCCGCGACCATGTCGTCCGCGGTCGTCGGGCCCCAGAACCCACGTGGCGCGAGGAGCTCGTCCATGAACGCCTCCATCATCGGGTGGAAGCGGTCGCGCATCTCGCACATGAGCGCATAGCTCTCGTCGAAGGGCCGCAACGGCAGCTCGGTGGGCTCGACCAGGTCGTAGGCCGCCCGCCAGAGCTCCTCGGGGAGCGGCGTCCAGTCCGCCTTCGGCTCGAGCCCGATCCGATCGCCCAGACCGTGGATGAGACGCACCGCCTGTCGGTGCATCTGGATCGCGGAGCCCCGCTCGGTGTCCGGCACCAACGCCACCGAGGCCGCCGCCGCGTCGGCCACGACCCCGAGTCCGGTGATCCACGAGTTGCCCGGGTGCTTCGACCGGAACCACATCAGCATCGGCAGCGACGTGTGGCTGTCGTAGACGTCCGCGCACCAGGCCGACCACTGGTCGAACGTGGACCAGAGCCGCTCGGCCTCGCGCCGCTGGTCGACGAGGGCCTGCACGAGGCTGATCGGGGTGATGCGGGACTCCCCCAGGTCGTCGAGCAGGAGGAGTTGGCGCTCGCGGGCCGAGTAGGCGGCGTTGAGGGTCGGGAGGAACCCGATCACGAGACCGAGGGTGGCGAGGCCGCTCATCGCCCCGAGCACGGTCAGCACCCGGAGCACCCCGCCGACGGGGACGATGTCGCCGAAACCGACCGAGAAGTAGACGACGCCGGCGTAGTACCAGGCATCGGAGAACGACGACAGCGTGTCGTCGAACCCGTTCCGCAGCCCCCACCACACGAGCGACCACCCGGTGATCTCGAGGAAGACCCACAGGACGAGGAGGCCGACGAACGACGACGGGCCGAAGCGCGCCAACCACCGCTCCCGGTGGTCGTCACGGCGCAACCGGACGCAGATCGGCCGGTAGAGCTTCCAGAGGTAGCGGTAGTAGAGCCGGGTGAACGAGACCCGGCCGCTGCGGAGGTTGGTGGCCAGGAGGGTGTCGAAGGTGTCGAGGAGCATCCACACCACGAGGGCGAGGCCGGCGACCACGGCGATGGCGTTCACCCCCGCAGTCTGACAGGGCCGCCAGGTCGGTCCGGGTAGCGTGCCGACGTGGACGAGCCCGAGGTAGCGGAGGCGGCCCAGGCCGTCCTGGCCGGTGACCGGCGAGCGCTGGCCCGGGCGGTGACCCTGGTCGAGTCGTCCCGACCCGACCACCGACGCGCCGCGGCCCAGCTCCTCGATCGGTTGATGGACGCCACCGGCGCGTCGACGCGGGTCGGGATCAGCGGACCGCCCGGCGTCGGCAAGTCGACCTTCATCGAGGCGCTCGGCACCGAGGTGCTCGCGGCCGGGCACCGCATCGCCGTGCTGGCCGTCGACCCGTCGAGCGCGCGCACCGGCGGATCGATCCTCGGCGACAAGACCCGGATGGACCGCCTCTCCCGGGAACCCGATGCGTTCATCCGACCGTCACCGTCGGGCGGCGAGCTGGGCGGCGTGGCCCGGAGGACCCGGGAGGCGATGCTGCTGTGCGAGGCCGCCGGCTTCGACGTCGTGGTGGTCGAGACCGTCGGGGTGGGTCAGTCCGAGCTCGCGGTCGCCGACCTGGTCGACGTGTTCGTGCTGCTGGCGTCACCCGGCGGCGGCGACGACCTCCAGGGCATCAAGCGGGGGATCATGGAGCTGGCCGACCTCGTCGTCGTGACCAAGGCCGACGGCGACCTCGAACCCGCGGCCCGCCACGCCGCCACCGACCTGCGTCGGGCGATCTCCCTGCTGCGCCCGAAGTACGAGGGCCTCACGACCGAGACGCTCCTCGTGTCCTCCCCCGCCGGGGTCGGCGTCGCCGAGGTCTGGGCGCAGGTCCGGTCGGTCCACGACCACCTCTCCCGGACGGGACAGCTCGACCGACTCCGCGCCGGTCAGGCCCAGGCCTGGCTGTGGGACGAGATCCGCGCCGGACTGGCCGAGCGGTTCCGGCGGACGCCCGCGGTGGCCGACGAGCTCCCCGCCCTGGTCGAGGCCGTCCGGTCGGGTCGCATCGCCCCGACCGCCGCCGCGCAGGACCTCCTCGACCGGTTCACCCTCGCCGTCCGCCCCTGAGGACGTCAGCGGCTCGATCGCGCCGACACGACGCGTTCGAGGAACAGCTCGGGTCCACCGTCGAACGGGACGCCCGCCACCTTGGGGACGAGCTGGCGGGCGATCCGGTCGGCCAGCTCCGCCCGGTGGTGCGGGTCGATGGAGTGCCGGCGGGCCAGGAACGAGCGGGCGGCGACGAGGTCGTCGGGGGTCACCGCCGAGACGTCCCAGCCGGCCTGCTCCGGTGACAGCACCGGTGCGATGGAGAGCCCGAGGTCGAGGTTCCCGGCCTCGGTCCGGGCCCGCCGACGGGCCCGAGCCGTCGGATCGTGCACCACCAGCGTCCCGGCGACGAGGTCGCCGAGCCTCTGCGAGCGGGGTGTGACCAGGATCGAGATCGCCCCGACGAGTCCGACGCCCGGCAGCAGGTCGACGAGCCGCACCGTCCCCCGGATGGCTGCCGCGACGAAGGTGACGGGCGAACCGTCGTCCATGACCACGCGCGTGCCCACGGCGAGCTTGCCGAGGGTCCGACCGTCGAACGCCGCCTCGGCCACCACCGGGTAGCCGATCAGCACGAGGAAGCCCGCGATCGCGTAGACGGCCGCACCGATCGCACCGAACCCACCGGCGATCCGGGCGAACAGCACCACCAGGAGCACCTGGACCATGAGGTCGATCGCCAGGGCCGCGGCACGCGATCCGATGCCGGCCAGCCCGAGGTCCAGGTCGATACCCTCGGCGCTGACGAGCGTGACCCGGTCGTCGACTCCCACGTCCGCGAACCTAGACGGCGCCACCCGTCGACGGTCACCCACCCGGAGAACCGTGCCCGAGCCCCTCCCGCAGTTCATCGCCCGCCGCCAGGCGACGTGGGACGAGCTCGAACGATCCCTCGTGGCCGACCGCAAGGAGGCCCGCCACGACGTGCCGATGGTCCGGTGGCAGGCCCGCGCCTACCGCCAGGCGGTGGCCGACCTCGCCTACGCGCGCCGTCGGTTCCCCGGCGATCCGGTCACCGACCGACTCGAGGCACTCGTGCGGACCGCCCGAGGGCGCCTCTACGGCACCGTCACCCGACGGACCTCGTTCGTCGCGTTCGTCACCACGGGCTTCTGGCGCCGCGTGGCGGAGGCCCCCTGGGCGCTGCTGCTCGCCGCCGCGTTGCTGTTCGTGCCCGGCGTCGTCCTCGGCGTCTGGTCCCACGCCAACCCGGCCGAGGCCGCGAAGGTGGCCCAGGTGTCGTCGCTGTCGGCCGGTGCCGGCGAGGGGCAGGTGCGGGACCCCGACACCGAGAAGGTCACGGCGTTCGACGAGAACGCCGCCTTCTCGTCGCAGATCTTCACCAACAACGTGCAGGTCGCGTTCCTCGCGTTCGCGGGCGGCGTGACCGGTGGCGTGCTGACCGCCTTCAGCCTGCTGTTCAACGGATCGATCCTGGGCCTGGTCCTCGGCCTCGGCATCGAGGCCGGCAACGGGGAGGCGATCGTCCGGCTGGTCGCGCCGCACGGGATCCTGGAGCTCTCCCTGATCGTGGTGGCCGGGGCCGCCGGGCTCCGGCTCGGTCGGGCCCTGCTCCACCCCGGTCACCGGCCGCGCGTGCAGGCCATGGCGCAGGAGGGTCGGGCCGCGGCCGAGATGGCGCTGGGCGCCGGCCTCCTGCTGGTGCCGTGCGGCCTGGTCGAGGGGTTCGTGACGCCCCGGGGGGTCGGGCTGCCCGCGGCGCTGTCGATCGGCCTCGGGCTCGGGCTCGCGTTCTGGATCGTGGTGCTCTGGCGTGGGCGGTTCCGCGACGATCTCCCGGGTGCCGCGACCGCCTGAGACCGGTCGCCGGCGACGTCGGCGAGCACCGCGCGCTTCTGGCACCTTCGTGGACCGTACCGGGTGACCGATGACCACGGAGAGCGAGAAATGAGTCGAACGGCCTACACCGTCCGCTATGACTGCTTTCATGACCTTTCATGTCCCGGTGCGGCGGTAGACCCGCAGGTCAAGGCGCTCCGGGTCGAGGCCCGCGTCGCCGCGGGTGGCGCGGTTTGCCCGTTGGCACACTTGACGATGCAACGGAAATCCGTACAATGCGTGGTCGAAAGGAGTCGGGGGTCACTCCACGTGACAGCACCTGCGATCAGGTGCGTCCCACCGGCTCACACACCTCGGGAACGACCACCCTCCGCGGTCGCCGTTCCCCTCACAACCACGGGGCGGCCGGTGTTCCTGAAGCCGGGAAGACGTGAACGACGAATCGACCTGCTGGAGCGAGAGCTCGAGGAGCTCCGCGAGGAGAACGCTCGCCTCCGCGTCGAACGACAGCGGCCGCTCGACCCCTTCGCAGTGGCCGCCGAGCTCGACGACGCGGCACGGGCGCTGGCGATCCGGGAAGCCTCCGGGCCGGGGGGTTCGCCCGACGACGCGCAGGTGATGCTCGACCTCGGCGTGGTCCGGGAGGGCCTCATCGAGGTGTGCAGCAGGCTCCAGACCCTGGCCGGTCAGCTGCACCGCCAGCTGTCCGACGGCACCGCCGCCCCCGAGATCGACCGCCGGGTGCGCGATGCGCCGATCCTCGTCGAACGGCGACGGAACCGCACCCGGTCAGGACCGCCGCCCACCTTCTGGAGCAGCCACGACCGGCCCGCGCCGCCGACGAACGGCAACGGCAACGGGTCGAAGGGCAACGGCGCCGCGGTCGCGGCCGCCGCGCAGCCACCGTTGGCCGCGAGCCGGGACGGAGCCACGACGACCGATGGCGACGGCCCGGCCGGCAAGCGCGACGGAGCACCACCGCTCCTCCGGGCGCCGCTGGCCAACGGCTCCCGATGACCACCGATCAGCCCCGACCGGGCGAAGAGCACCGAGCAGACCGAGCAGTCCGAGCAGACCGAGGAAGAGCATGAGCAAGACCACTCCGCACCGTCGCGGCGTCCGCAGCACCCCCACGGCCCCGTCCGGGAACCGCCGTCACCGGTTCGCTCCGGCCGCGCGCATCCTCGTGCTCGCGGTCGCGGTGCTCGCCGGCCTCCTCGCGGCCTGCAACCCGATCAACGATGCGGCTCGCATCGACCTGCGCGTGCTCGTGCTCGACGACGGCAGCGTCAACGTCGAGATGCTCCTGGCCGAGCTCGACCTCGAGGGGGTGCCCCACGACGTCATCGACCTGACCGACGGTGGCCGTTCGCCGATCACCCCGGCGCTGCTCGCCGACGACACCGCCGAGGGCGGGAAGGGCCACGCGTTCTACCAGGGCGTCATCCTGCCGACCCACGCCCCGACCGAGCTGACGGCGACCGAGATGTCGAACATCGAGGCCTTCCAGCGCCACTACGGCATCCGGCGGCTGGCGGCCTTCGCCTGGCCCGGCCCCGAGTCGGGCGCCCAGTGGCCGGCCACCGGGCCGCTCTACGCGGGCTCGCTCGACGGTTCGACCGCCCACACCGCCGCGTCGATCCCGTGGCTCGACGGCCCCATCCCGATCGACGGCGGTTCGTGGGGCGCGCTCGCCGTGCCGCAGCAGGTCGACGGCAAGAACGTCTTCGAGTCGATCATCACGGTGCCCGTGCCCGGCAGCGGTCAGCAGGCGCCGATCCTCGGCATGGCCACGGGCAACGGGCTCGACGAGCTCCAGCTCACGATCACCGGCAACGAGTACCAGGAGTACGCGCGGGTGATCGCTCCCGTCGCCATCGACTACCTGACCCGTGGGGTGCACCTCGGCCAGTGGCGGAACTACTTCGCCGTCCACATCGACGACGTGTTCCTCCCCGACGAGCGCTGGAGCACGACCTCCAACTGCACCCCGGGCGAGGACTGCCCGACCGGCATCACCACCCCCGAGATCCGCATGACCCCCGCCGAGGTGAGCTCGACCATCGCCTGGCAGAACGCCAACGGCTTCACGCTCGACCTCGCCTACAACGGCGGTGGCAGCCAGGACGCCCAGGACGACCTCGAGGGACCGGATCCGCTGACCGAGGCGCTCAAGGCGAACGTCGGCCAGTTCGACTGGATCAACCACACCTACCGGCACGAGTTCCTGGGCTGCATCAAGGACACCTCCGTGCGGCCGTGGCAGTGCCAGCGGACCTTCTTCTTCAACCAGATCGTGTGGTTCAGCCAGGCCAACATCCAGTCCGAGCTGAACACCAACATCGCGTGGGCCTCGACCAACGGGATCCCGATCGACCAGACCGAGGTCGTCACCGGCGAGCACTCGGGCCTGGCCACGCTGCCCCAGCAGCCGATCGACAACCCCAACCTCGTCCCCGCGCTCAACAACTCGCCGATCACCTGGATGGCGTCGGACGCATCGCGTGAGCACGATCAGCGCCAGGTCGGCCCCGCGCTGACCGTCCCCCGGTACCCGATGAACATCTTCTACAACGTCGCCACGGAGGCCGAGGAGGTCGACGAGTACAACTGGATCTACACCAGTGCGGCCGACGGGGGCAGCGGCATCTGCGAGACCGATCCGAACAGCACCTGCATCACGCCGCTCGGACCCGGGGGCTTCGACTCCTACATCGTGCCGACCGAGACCACCATCGCCATGCAGCACGTGCTGCGCAACGATCCCCGGCCGACGTACGCCCACCAGTCGAACCTGTCCGAGGACCAGGTCCTCCTCCCGGTGCTGTCGTCCATCCTGAACCGGTACAAGGGCATCTACAGCGATTCGGCTCCGATCGTGTCGCCGACCATGACCCAATCGGGCACCCTGATCCGGGACATGACCCGGTGGGCCACCGTCGGAGTCGTGCCCGGTTCGCAGGTCACCGCGTACCGCCAGAACGGCCAGGTGGTCATCAACACCACCGGGTCGGCGGTCGCCGTGCCGCTGACGGTCGGGTTGAACAGCTCCTACGGCGAGAGCTGGGGCGGACGCCGGTCCGGCTGGACCACCGTCGCCCCCGGCACACCGTTCGTGGTCGACCTCGGTTCGTGACCATGGGTCGCGGCCGGAAGGGGGCGACCGATCGGTCCGACGTCCTCATGATCACCGAGGGCACCTACCCCTACGTCATGGGTGGCGTGAGCACCTGCTGCCACCAGCTGCTCGCCGGGATCCCGGAGCTGCGCTGGGACATCCTCGCCCTCGTCACCCCGACGCACCGGACCAAGCCCGCCTACGACCTCATCCCGAACGCCCGCCTCCTCCCACCCGTCGTGGTCTGGGAGGAGCGGTCGCGCCTCACCGTCGCCCGGGCCGACCCGGCCGGGGCATGGGTGCCGGCCACCATCCTCCGCTCCCTCGTCTCGTGGGGTGGCTCGATGGCGCGGCTGACCGAGGCGCTCCTCTGGTGCCGGAGCAACCCGCGCGACGTGTCGCGGGCGTTCTCGTCCAGTGGGGCCTGGGAGGCTTGGCACGAAGCGGTCGACGACCTGAGCCGCGAGGACCACGCCGACGGCGGGCGCTTCCCCGACCTCGACCGCTACCAGTCCGCCGAGCTGTACCGGACGATCCACTGGATCGCCCGCGTCGCGGCGGCCCCGACCCCGCCAACCCGGGTCCTCCACGTGACCGCCGCCGGCTGGGCCGGGATCCCCGCGATCGTGCACAAGGCCCTGCACGGCACCCCGCTCGTCCTCACCGAGCACGGCGTCTACGTGCGCGAGGCGTACCTGGCCTGGAGCAAGCCCGCCATCGACGCCGGGGACCGCACGATCGCCACCCGCGTCGCCCGTGGGCTGGCCCGGGCCGTCTACCACAGCGCCGACATCGTCGCGCCGGTCACCAACTTCAACGTGACCTGGGAACGGGCCCTCGGCGCGGACGAGCACAAGATCCGTCCGATCCTCAACGGGATCCGCGTGCCGGAGGGCGAGCCGGCGCAGCCGCCCGGCACGCGCATCGTCACCTCCGTCGGACGGATCGACCCGCTGAAGGACGTGAAGACGATGCTGCGGGTCGCCGCGGAGGTCGTCCGGCTCGTCCCGGACTGCACGTTCGTGCACCACGGCCCCGTCGCGCCGGGGCAGGGCGACTACAACGCGGCGTGCCGCCGCCTGCACAAGGAGCTCGGTCTGGGGGACCGCTTCCGGTTCGAGGGGCCCACCCGGGACCCGCAGGGCGCGGTGCGCAAGGCCGACGTCGTGCTGCTCACCTCCATCTCCGAAGGCCTGCCCATGGCGGTCCTCGAGGCGATGTCGGAGGCACGACCCGTCGTCGGGACCAACGTCGGTGGCGTCCCCGAGGTGCTCGGCGGCGTGGGCCTCGTCGCCCCGCCCGGGGCCGTCCACCAGTTGGCCGGCTCGGTGGCGTTCCTCCTGAAGAACCCCGCGACCGCGCACGAGCTGGGCCTGCTCGGTCGCGAGCGGGTCGCCCAGGACTACGACGGTGGGGCGCACATCGAGGCGTACCGCGACCTGTTCGGGTCCTACCTGTCCCCGGTGGCCGTGGCGTGAGGATCAACGGCCACCAGGCGCTCGCGCTGGTCCGGGCCGACCTCGGCCGCGATCCGCAGGATCCCCTCGAGGCGACGATCTCGCTCGAGAGCACGGGCGGCATCGTGGGCCCCACGGCGGTGGACCTGGGCCGGCGGGCCGCGAAGGTGGCCCGTCAGGACGGCGCGCCGCTCGCCCGACGCCAGGACGTGCGCGACCGCCTGCCGTGGAACGCGCCCGCCGCCGTCGGGCTCGTCTTCATCTCGCTGCTGTGGGCGCACCTGCTCATCATCGGCGGCTCCGACCTCGACCCGTCGGGCGTGCTCGTGGGCCTGCCCGTCGGCCTCACCCTCGTCGGCTACCTCGACCGTCGCTTCGTCGCCGGCGACGACGGACCCCGCCGCCTCCGGGCCCGGCTGGGCGAGGTCGGTGTCACCATCGCGGTGGTGTGCCTCGTGGTCGGGTTCGGGCCCGGGGGACAGATCGCCGTCGGGGTGATCCTCGTCCAGGTGTGCACCACCTTCGCGGCCCGGGTGAACGTGGCCGCTCCGGTGATCACGGTCATCGGTGTGGGCTACGCGTTCGGCACCCTCGGCGACCGACCGATGGTCGCGGCCTTCGTCTCGCTCGCCGTCGCGCTCGTCATCGTGATCTTCCGGGTGCTCCGGGTGCCGCCCCTCATGGTGCCGCCGAACCGGTTCGCCAGCGCCGTGCCCCGCGCCGTGGCCGGCCTCGGGCTGGGCCTGCTCACGGTCCCGGTGATCCAGCTCACCACCAGGATGGGCACCTCGCCCCCGCTCATCGTGATCCTGCCGGCCACGGTGGCCGGGGCCCTCGCGGCGGGCTTCCTCGAGCGCATGTGGCTCGTCGTGGCCGACCTGCTCGACCAGCTTCCGGTCGGCCGCAGGCCCGACCGCCAGGTCGGACGGGTCTACGCCCGACTCGTGATCGGCGGGGCGCTCGCCGGCGGCCTGGCCACGGTCCTGCTGTCGTGGGCGGTGTACGCCAACGCGGCACCCATCCAGGGCCGACGGGGCGTCGAGGCCCTCGTCGTCATGGGGGCGATCGCATCGGTCAGCTACTGGGCGATGGTGCTCCAGGGGGTCGGCGGCGAACGTCCGGCGGCCATCGGGTTGCTCGCCGCCGGCAGCCTCGCGGTCCTCGGATCGAACCTCGCCGATCGGCCGGCCACCGCGGTCGTGCTTGCGGTCGTCCTGCTCCACGTCGCCTGGCTCCCGCTGCTCCTGCTGATCCTCCGGGACCCCGAGCGGGTGCTCGCGGCGAAGTTGTGAACGGTCGGCCGGGACCCCGTCTGGCCGGCATCGCAGTCCTCGTCGCCCTCCTCGTCGCCGCATCCACCGTGGCGTGCGCGGCGCGCGGTGAGGTCTCGGCGTCCACGACCACCCGGGACGCGTCGACTCGTTCGGGTGACGACACGTCGTCCAGCGGATCGTCGACGTCGACGGGGTCCTCCACCACCGGCGCGGGCACCTCGACGACGGGGACGCCGTCGTCCACGTCGACCGCCGGGAAGGCGGACGACGACGGATCGTCGGGGACCGCCGGGGACGCGGACGGGGGGTCGGGCTCGGGTTCGGGTTCGGGTTCGTCCACCGGTCCGACGTCGGGCGGTGGGTCGAGCCCGACCAGCCCCCGCACCACGCCGCCGACCACCGCCGCGCCGACCACCGCCGGACGCATCCCGGCCGGCTCCTGGCAGTACCAGCTCTCCGGCACGCTGGATCTCGGCGTCGACGCCGCCATCTGGGACGTCGACGGGGACGAGACCACCGCCGCACAGGTGGCGGCGCTCCACCGCCGGGGCGCCTACGTCATCTGCTACATGAGCGCCGGCAGCTTCGAGGACTGGCGCTCCGACGCGGGCCGGTACCCGTCGTCGGTGCTGGGGCGCGCCCTCGACGGGTGGCCGGGCGAGCGGTGGGTCGACGTGCGCCGGACCGACGTGCTGCTGCCGATCATCCGGGACCGGATCGCCCGCTGCCGGGCCAAGGGCTTCGACGCCGTCGAGTTCGACAACGTCGACGGCTACGCCAACGACAGCGGCTTCCCGCTGACCGCCGCCCACCAGCTTCGGTTCAACCGGCTGCTGGCGGACGCCGCCCACGCCCAGGGCATGCACGCGGCGCTGAAGAACGACGCAGATCAGGTCTCGGCGCTCGTGGGCTCGTTCGACCTCGCCGTGGTCGAGGAGTGCATCCGCTACGACGAGTGCGACCGCTACCGCCCCTTCACCGCGGCGGGCAAGCCGGTCCTGGTCGTCGAGTACGACGTCGCGGCCGACGTGGTGTGCGCCCGGGCCAGGACCGACGGGTTCCGCGCGATCGTGAAGGACCTCGACCTCGGGCCCGGCCGGCGCGCCTGTTGACGGCGGTCAGAGGCGGGCCGTGGCCTTGAGCCGGAGGTAGGTGGCCACGCAGGCACCGGGGAGCCGCTCGGCGCTCTGGTCGACGACCACGGCCCCGGCGGCCCGCAGGCGTCGAACGACGTCCGCCCGCTCGTCGAGCAGGTCGCCGGCCACCCCGGCCCGCAGGAGGTCGTCCGCGTTCCTGGGCACGTTCGTGGCCGCCGCGACCAGGTCGGGGTCGACGATCCCGGCCACCGCGACGACGTGGCGGCGGACCAGGACCGGGAGCGCCGCGAGGAGCGGGGTGGCGGCGGCGCCGTCGAGCACGTCGGTGAACACCATCACCAGCGCACGCTTGGCCGTGGCGACCTGCTGGAAGGCCGCGTCGTAGTCGCTGTCGACGATCGCCGGGACGACGTCGTCCAGCGAGCGGCACAGGGCGGCGGCATCGGCCTTGCGGGGACGCACCACCCGACGCACCCGGTCGTCGAACACCACCGATCCGATCCGGTCCCCGGCCACCTCGGCGACCGCGGCGACCGCGGTGAGGGCGTCGAGGGCCACGTCGAGCCGCGTGCGATCCCCCACCGGCGAGGCCAGGAGCCGGCCGGCGTCCACCAGGCACCACAGGTCTCGCTCGGTGTCCTCCCGGTAGGTGTTCACCATGGGGTGCCCGGTCCGCTCGCCGGCCAGCCAGTTCACCCGTCGGATGTCGTCGTCGGGCGTGTACTCGCGGATCGACTCGAAGTCGGTGCCGAGGCCGAGCGGCCCCCGCCGCATCCCCGGGTCGCGGAACGTCCCGGCCCGGACGGCCAGGGCGATGCGGCGTCCGCCGGGGAGGTCGGTGTGCGCGGTGGTCGGGGGTGGGTCCGGATGGCGGTGGACCCAGGCTGCGAGCCCGAGCGGACCGGTGGACCGGGTGACCGGCCCGCCGGGGTGGTGGGTGCCGCGGGTGAGCGCCACGACGGTGCCGGCCAGGGAGCCGGCCGCCTCCGTCGGCTCGACCCTCAGCTCGGCGGTCTGGGGCTGGCGGGTCCGGACGCTGGTGCCCGGTCGGGCGACGACGTCGACCTCGAACGCCGCGGGCACGCCCCGCACCAGCTCGGCCGGCCATCGCACCTCGACCTCCGGCGGCGAGGCGACCCGCGTGGCATCGACGACGAACGCCACCAGCACCGCCGCGAGCAGGGCCGCCGCGAGCGCGACCGGCCACACGACCGCCGTGGCCGCGGCGAGCGCGGCCAGGGCGACCGTCCGACCGGTCGGCGCCATCACCGGGGCACGACCACCGCGGCGATGGCGTTCGCGACCGCGACGTCGGGCGTCACCCGGTCGAGCTCGGCCTCCGGTCGCAGCACCAGGCGGTGGCGCAGCACCGACGGCGCGACCCGGATCACGTCGTCGGGGATGACGAAGTGCCGGCCCCAGAGTCGGGCCGACGCCTTGGCCGCGACCAGGAGGTGGACCCCGGCCCGCGGGCTGGCACCGATCTCGACCCCCGGAAGGCTCCGGGTGGCCCGCACCAGCGACGTGACGTAGGCGGCGACCTCGGCCGAGACGGTCGTGGCGTCGACCTCGGCCCGAGCGGCGGCCACGTCCGCGGACCCGACCACCGGTCGCACGGCGTCGGAGGCCACCGGTCGGAGCCCGGAGCGATCGAGGAGCAGCAGCGACCGCTCCGAGGCCTCGTCGGGATAGCCGACCACGACCTTCACCAGGAAGCGGTCGAGCTGAGCCTCGGGCAGCGGGTAGGTGCCCTCGTACTCGATCGGGTTCTGCGTGGCGACGACCAGGAACGGATCCGGGAGCCGGTGGCCCTGCCCGTCGACGGTCACCTGCCCCTCCTGCATCGCCTCCAGCAGGGCGGCCTGGGTCTTCGGCGGCGTGCGGTTGATCTCGTCGGCCAGCAGCACGTTGGTGAAGACGGGACCGGGCCGGAACACGAGCTCGCGGTCCCGCAGCGTCATCGTGCCGGTCAGGTCGGACGGCAACAGGTCGGGGGTGAACTGGGCTCGGCCGAAGTCGAGGCCGAGGGCCGAGGCGAACGTCGAGGCGAGGAGGGTCTTGGCCACTCCGGGCACGCCCTCGAGCAGCACGTGGCCCCCGACCGACAGCGCGACGAGGAGCGCGTCGACGGCCTCCTGCTGCCCCACCACGACCCGGCCGACCTCCTCGTGGAGCCGGGTGCGGAGGTCCTGGAGCACGGGGGCTCCTGCATCGGGCGGCTGGGGGTCGGTCACTGGTCGGCTCCTGGGTGTTCGGACGGGACGGCGACGGGCGGGGAGGACGGGTCGAGGTCGAGCTGGTGGCGGCGGCGCTCGGCGGCCGCCGCGCCGACGTCGAGGGCGTCGGCCATCGTCGACACCGACGGTGGGGGTTCGGGCGCTCCCGGGACCTGGGGCCCGCCCTCGTCATCGACGAGCGGGTCGACGAGATCCGCCGGGTGCTGCACCCCTCGCCGCATCGTCGCCGCGACCGCGTCGACGTGATCGCTCCTCGGCGGGCGCAGCTCCCGGCGGGTCGGCTCGGCCGGCCCGAAGCGGGTCCCGGCGGCCCAGAGCCCGAGCACCAGGGCGACGAGCATCCCGGCCGCCGCCCACTTCCAGCCCGGGGGGACCGCGCCCAGCCCGCCCTCGGCGTAGCCGTGCGCGGACTCGACGAACACCACCGGCCTGCCGGGGCCGGCGAGCGCCAGGCCGAGGGTCGCGTTGTCCCCCTCGGCCAGGTGGCGGTTGCTGAGCGGGGCGGCATCGACCAGGGCGAGCAGCCGTCCGTCGCCGACCGGGGCCGTGACGATCGTCGGCCGGCCGTCCGATCCGGCCAGGGGAAGGAGGCCATCGATCCCGACCCAACGGTCGGCCCCGTCGCCGACGATGGTCCGGGCCGCGCCGGTGTAGGGCGTCGGCACCCAGACCTGCACCTCGGCGTCGGCGTCGAACGAGTCGACGTCGACCGCCACGCCGGTGAACGCCTGCACGATGCCCGCGGTGACCGGCCCGGCGACCACGAGGCGCCCGCCGCCGTCGAGGAACCGGCCGAGCGCGGCTCCCTCGGCCTCGCTGAGCTGCTCGGGGTCGGCGATGACCGCGGTGGCACCGGACGGCAGGTCGGTCGGGCCCACCCGACGACCGAGCCTCGTCACGTCGTGGCCCGACCGCTCGAGCAGGTCGGCGTAGGCGGCGAGCCCGTCGGCGGCCGTGGCGAACGACGACGACGTCGGACCACCCGGGGAGCTGGGGACGGCATCGCCGAGCGCGGCGAGCACGACGTTGACCGCGACCACGACCAGCACCACCGAGGCGACGATCCGCTGCGCCCGGCCGAGGGACGACCACCATGCGCTCACGGTCGGACCTTCGTCCCGAGCACCTCGCGCCATCCCCGGACGGCGGCGTCGTCGTCGACGGCCGTCGCCGACCGGCCGCCGTAGACGATCTCCTCGAACGCCTCGGTGAGCGCGTCCATCACCGGGAGGTCGATCTGGTGGGCCGCGTCGGACGGCGTCGTCTCGGGTCGCAACCGCAGCCGACCGGCCCGCACCAGACGCACGAGCCCCGCCTCGTAGCGGAGCCGGACCGCGGCGCCGTGATCGCCGGCCCGACGGGCGTCATCGGCACGCTGCTCCAGGCGGGCGGGGTCGAGGGACGGGTCGACCAGCAGGCCGGTGCCGGGCGCGCCACCGCCCGCGGCCGTCCTCGTCGCCCGACCCACGAGGTGCAGCACCAGCATGACGAGCCCGGCACCGATCAGGGCGATGAGGGCCAGGGCCGCGCCCCGGGTGCCCAACACGGGGCTGAGGAGGTCGACACCGGCATCCCACACCGCGACGATCCGTTCGCCCAACCACTGCAGCGGTCGACGGAACGGCCTCGGGAGGTCGGGTTCGCGGTACTCGTCCTGGTCGAGGACCTGTCCGGCCAGCCGGGAGTCGGCGCCCGGGTCGCCCGTCGAGCCGGCGGACGACCCCGCATCGAGCGCCTCCGCGAGGTCGGTCAGACGCGCCGAGCGGAAGCGGTCGGGCGCGGTGAGCACCGGGTCGAGATCGACCGGACGCCCGTCGATCGCGGTGACCCGGCGCAGGTCGTCCAGGGCGAGCGCGTCACCCGCGGCCGCGGCCCGCGCCCGCTGCGCGGCCTCGGCGGCCGACACGTCCTCGGCGACGGCCGGCGCGGCCCAGAGCCCGACGACGAGCACCGCGGCGAGCGCGCCCACCAGGGCGCGGGACCTACGACCCGGCATCGGGTGGCGCGGGCGGCGGTGGCGGCAGCGACGACGGTGGGCCGAAGCCGCCCGACGGCGGTGGCGGCGGTGGGGGCGCCGCGGGCCCCGGCCCGTACCCACCCGGCCCGTACCCCCCGGGGCCGAACGCACCCGCAGGTCCGTACCCGCTCGTGCGATCGGTTCGGACCGGGGCCGGCACGGTCCCCTGCTGGGCCAGGAGGTACAGGTCGAAGCCCTCGAAGCGGACCCGCAGGTCGACGTACAGCGCCAGCGTGAACGCGGCGGTGAACGGGGTGACCAGCACGAGGGCGACCATGTTGACGGCGCCCTCGACGAGGTGCACCACGATGCCGTCGACGTCGGTGAAGATCAGACCGATCAACGGGGCCGAGATGATCGCCTGGAAGATGGTGGCGACCAGCATGCTCAGCAGGACCGCACCGAGCACCGGCCAGAAGCGGAGCCGGGCCAACGCGTTCGACCGGCGCATGGCAGCGGTCACCCCGGTGCCCTCCATGAGCATGGCGGGTGTCGCCACGGCCCAGACGGTCATGAGGAAGACGCCCGGCACGATGCAGAACAGGAACCCCAGCGCCATCAGGATCGCCGTCAGGAGGTTGAGGCCGAGCACCGACCAGATGCGGGTGCGGGCGAACGCGAGGCTCTCCTTCCAGGTGACCTCCTCTCCGACGTAGGCCGAGCTCAGCGCCCGGAAGCAGGCGGCCGTGGCCAGCGCGGTCGCCAGCAGGATCGCCACCGCGCTGACGAGGCTGCCCGCCAGCCCGAGCGCGAGCTGGCCGCTGTCGATCGTCTCGCTCGTGGTGGGTGACGACAGCGGGTTCGCCGACGCGTCCGGCTCGACCGACCAGGCGACCAGCGTCTGCAGCACCACCACGGGGACCATCGGGACGGCGACGGCCGCCACGAGCGTCGTGAACCGCTCCCGGTAGGTGCGGACGGCGGCGTCGAGGAGCTCCCCGACGCTGAGCGGACGCAGCGCGTTCATGGCCGCCGACCCTACCGGTGGTCCCCGTGGCCGGAGGTCGACCTCGGGACCGGTCCGACGCTCGCCCCCTCCCGCGGGCGCCCGGCGAACGGCGCGGCGACCAGCCCGGCCACGACGTCGACGAGCACGAACAGGACGCGGGCGACGATGGCGGTGGCCGCGGCCACGCCGCCGTCGAGCCCCGAGGTGGCGGTGAGCACCGCCTCGCGCACCCCCGCGCCCGCGGGGACCGGCACGGCGAGGAACCCCGCCGCCCACGAGAGCACCGTGGCGAACACCACCCGGGCGAACGGCGCACCCGGGTCCAGGGCCCGGGCGACCGCCCAGGTGGCCGTGCCGACGAACAGCCAGGCCGGCACGTACCGAGCCACCAGCCGGAGCGAGTCGCCCCACATCGGGATCTCGACGTCGACGTGCACGCCGGTCAGGCGCTCGACGGTGCGCGCCACCCGACCGAGGAACCCGTGGTGCAGGGCGACCACGCCCACGGGGAGCGCGAGGAGGAACAGCATCCACGGGTCGAAGCCGCCGCCCGACAGCCCGAACGGCAGGAACGCGGCGGCCACGAACAGCGCGGCCAGGTAGAGCATGCCGAGCGACAGGAGCACGCTCGTGTAGGCCCGGCTGCGGGGCACGCCCGCCCGGCGGGCCAGCTCCCCACGGCCGACCACCGGCCAGATCACGCCGGGCACGTACTTGCCCAGCTCGCCGACGAAGTACCAGGCCACCACCCGTCCCCGCGGAGCGACGACGCCCAGCAGGCGCAGCACGGCGCGCCATCCGACGGCCATCGTGACCATCGCCGCCCCGGCCAGGACCAGGCCCGCGACGATCCACCACACCTCTGCGTGCTCCATGGCCTCACGGGCGTCGGGCCAGTCCCGGACGAGCCGTCGGACCACGTAGAACGTCGCCGCCCCGCCCAGGACGACGCCCGCCACCGCCGACCAGGCGGAACCCCTGGGGGTGCCGTCGGTCCCCGATCCGTCGGGCCCCTCGGCGGTGATCGGCGCTTCGGACTCGGGGGACATGGACCTCGACGGGTCGGTGGGCGGTCGATCGCCCGGCGGAGGACGAGTCGTCGGCGCGCGGCCCGAACCGTCCCGGGCAATCGTAGTGACGGGGGCCGGACCGTCTGGGACCCTCCGGCGGCGAGGTTCGGGCCGGCGAGGGGCACACGGGTACCCTGGGCCCATGAGCGCAGCGGTGCGATCCCCCGAGTCGGTCCCCTTCACCCCGCCCGGCGAGGAGGAGCTCGACGTCAGCATCGTGCTGCCGGTCTTCAACGAGAAGGGCCACCTGCGCCAGGAGATCGACCGGATCCGGGCGGCGATGGACGCGGCCGAGTTCTCCTACGAGATCATCGTCATCGACGACGGCTCCGACGACGGCTCGGGCGATGCCCTGCGCGAGATCGACGGCATCCGCCTGATCCAGTTCCTCACCAACCGCGGCTCGGGTTCGGCCCGCAAGTTCGGCACGCGCGCCGCCCGCGGGAAGATCGTGGTCTGGACCGACTGCGACATGTCGTACCCGAACGACCTCATCCCCGAGCTCGTCCGGGAGCTCGACGGCTACGACCAGGTGGTCGGCGCCCGCACGACCGAGGAGGGCACCCACAAGTTCTTCCGGGTCCCGGCCAAGCTGTTCATCCGCAAGCTGGCCAGCTTCCTCGTGCAGACCCCCATCCCGGACCTCAACTCGGGCCTGCGGGCGTTCCGCCGCGACGTCGCCCTCCAGTACGTCAGCCAGCTCCCCGCCGGGTTCAGCTGCGTCACCACGATCACGATGACGTTCCTCGCCCACGGCTACACGGTGAAGTACTGGCCGATCGAATACTCGAAGCGGGCCGGCAAGTCGAAGTTCCACTGGTGGAGCGACACCCGCCGGTACTTCCTCCAGGTCATCCGGATGACCCTGTCCTACGACCCGTTCCGGGTGTTCCTCCCGTTCGGGTTCTTCCTGCTCGCGCTCGGCACCGGCAAGCTGATCTTCGACGTGGTCGACAACGACTGGAAGGTGGCGATCAACACGCTGCTCATCTTCCTCGCCGCCTTCCAGGTGTTCGTGGTGGGCATGCTCGCCGACCTGCTCGGTCGGGCCACCCGGGCCCGCTCGGAGGTCCAACCGGCCGCCGGCTTCGTGCGCGACGTGGAGGGCACCTACCCGGCCCGGTCGACCGCGTCCGCCGCGCCCACGCTCGACGTGTCGGACCCGGCCCCGTCCGAGGTCGGTTCCGGAGCACGGCGCTGAGCCGGACGCCCGACCGGTGAAGCTGTCCCGCACGATCCCCGCCGCGGCGGCCGGGGCGCTCGCGGCCGTCGCGGTCCGGGACCTCACCCAGTCGAAGCGGGCGATCCTGCACAACTACCCGGTGGTCGGCCACCTGCGGTACCTGCTGAACGACATCCGTCCGGAGATCCAGCAGTACTTCATCGAGCGGAACTGGGACGGCCGGCCCTACAACCGCGACATCCGCTCGCTCATCGCCGACCGGGCCGCGGGCAAGGCCGGTGAGCAGGCGTTCGGCACCGAGCTCGAGGTGTACCAGGTCGGCTACGAGTACCTCGTGCACTCGACGGCCCCGGTGCCGATGCCCGACGAGGCGCCGAAGGTCCGCATCGGTGGCCCCGACTGCCGCCAGCCCTACGACATCTCGCTGCTCAACGTCTCGGCCATGAGCTTCGGGGCGCTGTCGGCCAACGCCATCCGGGCGCTCAACCGGGGCGCGGCCCTCGGCGGCTTCGCCCACGACACCGGCGAGGGCGGCCTGTCGCCGTACCACCTCGAGTTCGGTGGCGACCTGGTCTGGGAGGTCGGCACCGGGTACTACGGGTGCCGCACCGACGACGGCGACTTCGACCCCGATCGCTTCGCGGAGGTGGCTGCGCACCCGTCGGTGAAGGCGGTGTCGCTGAAGCTGAGCCAGGGCGCGAAGCCCGGCATCGGAGGCGTGCTCCCCGGCCCCAAGGTCACCGAGGAGATCGCGAAGATCCGCGAGGTGCCGGTCGGCGTCACCTGCGTCAGCCCGCCGGCCCACCGCGTGTTCTCGACGCCGATCGAGCTGATCGAGTTCATCGCCCGGATGCGCGACCTCGCCGACGGCAAGCCCGTCGGCTTCAAGCTCTGCGTCGGTTCACGCGTCGACCTGATCGCCATCGGCAAGGCGATGATCGAGGTCGAGACCGCGCCGGACTTCATCATCGTCGACGGCTCCGAGGGCGGCACCGGCGCCGCCCCGCTCGAGTTCGAGGACCACGTGGGCATGCCGCTCACCCACGGGCTGATGATGCTGCACAACGTGCTCGTCGGCCTCGGCCTGCGGGACCGCATCCGCGTCGGCGCGTCCGGCAAGGTCGCCGCGTCGAACGACATCGTGAAGCGGATCATCCAGGGCGCCGACTACACCAACGCGGCCCGGGCGATGATGATGGCCACCGGCTGCATCCAGGCCCAGCGCTGCCACACCGGCAAGTGCCCGACCGGCGTGGCCACCCAGAGCGCGTGGCGCCAGCGGGGCCTCGTCGTCTCCGACAAGAGCGAGCAGGTGCGCAGCTACCAGGAGGAGACCGTCAAGGGCGCCATGCGCCTGATGGCAGCCATGGGCGTCTCCCGCACCGACGACCTGGACCCGACGATGTTGCGCCAGCACGTCAGCGCGACCTCGACGCGCTCCTACGCCGAGATCTACGAGTGGCTCGAGCCGGGCGAGCTGCTCCACGACCCGCCGAAGAAGTGGAAGGCCGACCTGAAGCTGGCCGACCCGTCGCGGTTCCACCACCCGAACCACCGGTGACGGACCGTCCGCGACGGGCGGGGCTCAGCCGCCGGGCGGCGGCTCGAGCGGCAGCGGGGCGCAGAGGTGGTCGAGCTCGGCGACCCGGATGCGGTCCCGGTTGGCCCAGGTGATCTCGTTGGCCGGGTCGACCTGCACCTTGAACTCGCGGAAGCTCTGCTCCAGCGAGTCGTAGGCCAGCAGGCGCCCGACGAGCGGGTCGCCGAGGTCGAGCAGCAGCTTGATGGTCTCGATGGCCTGGATCGAACCGACGATGCCCGGCAGCACGCCGAGCACGCCGGCCTCGGCGCACGACGGGGCCAGCTCGGCGGGCGGCGGCTCGGGGACCATGTCCCGGTAGGTCGGACCGTTCTTCGGGTCGAACACGGTGACCATGCCCTCGAACCGGAAGATCGAGCCGTGCACGACCGGGATGCCGAGCTTCACCGAGGCGTCGTTCACGAGGAAGCGGGTCGGGAAGTTGTCGGTGCCGTCGACGATCACGTCGTAGCCGGCGAGGATGTCGAGCACGTTGTCGGCGCCGAGGCGCACGTCGTAGGTGACGACGTTGACGTCCGGGTTGAGGAGCGTGAGGGTCTTCTTCGCCGAGTCGACCTTGCGGTCGCCGATCCGGTCGAGGTTGTGCAGGATCTGGCGCTGGAGGTTGGACTCGTCGACGACGTCCATGTCGATGATGCCGATGGTGCCGACGCCGGCCGCGGCCAGGTAGAGGGCGGCGGGCGAGCCGAGGCCGCCGGCGCCGAGGAGCAGGACCTTGGACTCGAGCAGGCGCTGCTGGCCCGTCTCGCCGACCTCGGGGAGGAGGAGGTGCCGCTTGTAGCGGTTGCGCTGGCCGGCGTCGAGGGTGGCCGGGGTGTTCCAGTCGAGACCGTCGTCCTTCCACTGGTTGAAGCCGCCGATCACCGACACGACGTCGGTGTAGCCGAGCTCGGTGAGGGTCTTGGCCGCGAACGCCGAGCGGATGCCGCTGGCGCAGTAGATGACGACCGGGACCGAGTGGTCCGGCACCTTCATCTCGATGTTGGTCTCGAGGGTGCCCCGGGGGATGTGCAGCGCAGCAGGCAGCGCGCCCTGCTCGTACTCCTCGGGCTCGCGGACGTCGAGCACGACGGCACCGGGCGCGGTGCGCAGCTCGTCGGCCTCGGCGGCGGTGACCTCGCGGATCTGGGACTTGGTCGATGCGAGCAGGTCTCGGAAGGTGGCCATGGACGTTCCCTCGTGTGCCTTCTGCGTGGCGGGTGCGCGGGTCCCCTCGGACCCGGCTCGAAATGCTACCTGTCGGGTCAACATTTCCCCAAGGCGCCTTGTTCCCGGACCTTGACGATGCAGTGAAGATGCACGAAACTGCATGAAACGCCTTCCGAAGACCCTGCACGCACCCGGCGAACGCCGGGCCCCTCCGGAGGACCTCCGTGCCCCTTCCCCAACTCGACCTGACCCTTCCGACCGACACCATCCGCGTCGCCCCGTGGCCCGACCCGGTGATCGACCGGCTCGGTCACGACCCGCGATCCAGCTACGCCGAGACCTTCTGGCTCCCGGTGATCGGCCCGTCCACCTTCCTGCTGCTGCGCCGCCTCGTCGCCGGCCTCGACGAACATCCCGACGGCTACGACATGGCCCTGCTCGACGGGGCGCAGGCGCTCGGCCTCGGCACCAAGGGCGGACGCAACGCGCCGTTCGTCCGGGCCATCGCCCGCAGCATCCAGTTCAAGATCTGCGGCCACGACCACCAGGGCACCCTCACGGTGCGCCGCCGCCTGGCCCCGCTCACCCGTCACCAGGTGTCGCGCCTCGGCCCGGCCCTGCGCGACGAGCACGAGGCCTGGCAACGGACCGAGGCCGAGCGGCCCACCGTCGAGGAGGTGCGCCGGCGGGCCCGTCGGCTGGCCCTCAGCCTGGTCGAGCTCGGCGAGGACGACGAGGCCATCGAGCACCAGCTCCACCGCTGGCGGCTCCACCCGGCCATGGCCCACGAGGCGCTGCGCTGGGCGCGCGAACGCGCGACGGGCGGTGCGGTCGCGGCACCGTCGGCCCCGACGCCACGACCGGTGCCGCCGCCGCCGAACCGATCCGGCCAGACGTTCGCCCCCGGCGACCAGGTGGCCTGAGGCTCGGGACGAGGATCAGGCGTCGAGCCTGGTCCACCCGGCGAGGAGGCGGGCCAAGGTGCGGACCCCGTAGCCGGTGCCGCCCTTGGCCACCTCGTCGTACGCGGCGGACGCCGACGACGGGCCGGCGATGTCGAGGTGCACCCACGGGCGACCGTCGACGAACTCTCGCAGGAAGAGACCGGCGGTGAGCGCGCCGCCGTACCCGTTGGAGCCGATGTTGCGGAGATCCGCGATGGTGCTGTCGAGCCCCTTGCGCAGGTGATCGGGCAGCGGGAGCGGCCACATCGCCTCGCCCCCGGCATCGGCCGCGTCGAGCACCCGCTCCCCCAGCTGCTCGTGGTTGGTCATCAGTCCGGCGGTGCGGTCACCGAGCGCCACCATGCAGGCGCCGGTCAACGTCGCCAGGTCGACGATCGCGTCGGGCTCGGACTCCGCAGCGAGGGACAGCGCGTCGGCCAGGACCAGCCGGCCCTCGGCGTCGGTGTTGAGCACCTCGACGGTGGTGCCGTTGCGGATCCGCAGCACGTCGCCCACCCGGGTGGCGTCGCCGCCGAGCATGTTGTCGGTGAGCGGCAGGTACGCCGTGACCTCGAGCTTCGGTGCCACCGCCGGCACGAGCGTCATCGCCCCGAGGACCGTCGCCGCACCGGCCATGTCGGTCTTCATGTGCTCCATGCCCGCCGCGGTCTTGATGGAGAGGCCACCGGCGTCGAACGTGATGCCCTTGCCGACCAGCGCCACCCGCGCCTTCGGCCTGCCCTCCGGCCGGTGCGTCAGCTTCACGAGCCGCGGCTCCTGCGTCGAGCCACGGGCGACCCCGGCCAGACCGCCCAGCCCCTCGGCCACGATCGCCGCCCGGTCGAGCACCTCGATCTCCAACCCGTGCTCGGTGGCCAGCTCCTCGGCCTGCTGCGCGAAGGCCGTGGGGGTGAGGTCGCCGCCCGGCGTGTTGACGAGGTCCCGCACCAGGCCGACGGCGATCGCGGTGGTGAAGCCCCGCTCGACGGCCTGGGCCACCTTCTTCCCTCCCTTGGCCACGACGGTGATCGACTCCAGCGCCGTGCCCTCGGGCGGCTCCTTGTAGTCGGAGAAGCCGTAGGCGCCGAGCGCGAGCCCTTCGGCCAGCGCCTCGGCCGCGGCGTTGCGGGCCGGACCGTCGAGGGCGCCGAGCACGTCGACGACGACCCACGGCTGCTTGACCGCGGCCTTCGACACCGCGGCGCCCACCTTGCGCCATGCCGTCTCGGCCGGGTCCTCCCCGAGGCCGACGAGCAGGCGGGTTCCGGCGTCGGTGGCGGCGACCAGGGTCTGGGCCTCCTTGCCCTCGAACCCGGCGAGGCCGGCGAGCTCGGCGGACGCCCCGGGGGCGTCCTCGGCCAGGTGGTCGGCGCGGACGCCGACGGCGACGAGGACGTCGTCCTCCGGGAGCACCGCGGCGTGGTCGATGGTGACGGGAACGGGCATGTCGGCCTCCTGGCGGCGGACGGCTTTCCCCTGTGGTTCTGCACCACCTGCGGTGCAGAACCACAGGGGAAAGCTGATCGGGCGGGCGGTTCGTGGGGGTTCGGGCGGTTCGTCTAGGGGTTGGTCGGGGGTCTGGCGGTGAGCGAGGTGCCCTCCTGCCAGCGGGCGAGGGTCCAGACCAGGTCGGAGAGACGGTTCAGGTAGGGGCCGACGTGGGAGCCCTCGACGACCGCGGACGCGGCCCGCCGCTCGGCCCGGCGGACGACGGTGCGAGCGACGTCGAGGAACGCCGAGACCCGGTCGACGCCGGGCACCACGAACTCGGTGGGCGGGTCGAACCGGGCCGACACGTCGTCGATCCGGCGCTCCAGCGCATCGACCATCTCGGGGGTGACGAGGGTGGCGCCCGCGGCGAGCTTGTGGCGGTTGTCGGGGTCGGTGGCCAGCTCGGCCATGAGCACCCAGAGGTCGCGCTCCAGACCGATGAGGATCTCGTCGAGCTCGCCGCCGGGCTCCGCGAACGACCGGGCCAACCCGAGCGCGGCCTGGGCCTCGTCGACCGCGCCGTACGCCTCGGGGGCGGGCGAGTCCTTCGCCACCCGGCCGCCGCCGTACAGCCCGGTCGTCCCGTCGTCGCCCTTGCGCGTGTACACCTTCATGCCCGCCCGAGCCTACGAGTCCTCGGGGTCGACGACCGGCGACCCTCGACGAGATTTCGGCCGCATCAGGGAGGCGGCGGCGCGATGCCGGTGACGATCCCGACGAGGACGGCGACGACCGCGACCAGCCGATCGACGTCGAGCTCTCGGCCGTTCTGGGCCAGCACCTCGATCCCGAGGAACGTGGCGCCGGCGAGCTCGGCCATGAGCTCGACCGGGACGACCTGGACCACCGGCGCGTCGCCGAGGACGGCGGCAAGCTGCTCGGTGGCGTAATCGATGGCTCGATCGACCGCGGCGCGGACGTCGTCCGCGAGCGCCTCGGAGGTGCGCGCCCCGACCAGGAGCTCGAGCATGGCCCGACCGTCGTCGCTCGCCACCTCGGCCCGCAGGACGGCGCCCAGGCGGTCGGGCCACTCGTGCACGGCCCCGTCCCCACCGACGCCCGCGGAGATCCGGGCGATCCCGCGGTCGGCCAGGTCCTGCACGGTCGCGCCCAACAGACCGTCCATCGACCCGAAGTGGTAGTAGATCGACCCGTTCACCGTCCCTGCCTCGGCGGCGATCGCCCTGGCGCTGGCGTGCGCGAAGCCGTCCCGGGCGAGGACGCGCACCGTTGCGTCGAGGAGCTCCCGGCGGAGCTCCTCCGCGCTCGCGGTGCTGCGTCGAGGTCCTGCCTTGGCCACGGCGCCACCGTACCCGTCAGACCGTTGCGTTCGGGCGATCGCCCTGGGCGATTGATTTGGGCAGTTGCCTTGATCGTTCGCTCTCAACCTGACAGCCTGCACCTATGCGCACGAATCCGACGCCGCAGCCCACCGAACCGGAGGTCCCCGGCTGGTCCGGACCATCGGACGGTTCCGCCCCCACCCGGCGCACCACCCGACGGACCGTCTCGCTCCTCGGCGCCCTGATCGCCGTCCTCGTGACCGGCGCCTTCGCCGGCGGGGTCGGCCTCGTCGGCGGGTTCGTCGCGGGTACCGAGCTCGAACCCGAGGCCGACTGCAGCTACGCCACCTCGGCGGACGAGGTGCTCACCCGCGCCCGCGTCGAACGGGGCTCGCTCACCGCCGCACAGTCGTGCTGGTCCCACTTCAGGGAGTTCTCGGGGTGGGACACGACGACCTACGAGGTACTCCTCGTCGGCCCGCAGGACGCCGTCGAAGAGGCGATCGCCGACGCGCGAGGCGGCACACCGGTCCCCGAGAACGAGATCGTCGTGTACAACGGCGTCCTCGAGCCTCCCGAGGAGGTCGGCATCGGCGAGACGCGCCAGGACTGGATGAACCTCGACGACGGACGCTGGCGGCGACAGTTGGAGTGGGGCCCGAACGACGACGGCTCGATGACCTTCCTGCTCGTCACGATGGTGCGCCACGACCGCGATCAACGCTGAACCCGTCGGGGGTGGCGTCGGGCACGTCCGGTAGCCTTACGAGACCTATGGCTACCTCCTTCCTCGACCTGGTCGCGCAGCGTGTCGTCGTCTACGACGGGGCCACCGGCACGTGGCTCCAGACCCAGGACCTGACGCTCGACGACTACGGCGGCGAGGCGCTGGAGGGCTGCACCGACTACCTCGGCATCACCCGGCCCGACGTCGTGGCCGCGCTGCACTCCGCCTACTTCGAGGTCGGGGCCGACGTCGTCGAGACCAACACGTTCGGCGCCTTCGGCGTGCCGCTCGGCGAGTACGACCTCGCCGACCGGTCCCACGAGATCGCGCTGGCCAACGCCCGCATCGCCCGCGAGGTCGCCGATGGGTTCAGCACGCCGGGCCGCCAGCGGTACGTGGCCGGCTCGCTCGGGCCCGGCACGAAGTCCCCCAGCCTCGGCCAGATCCGCTTCGCCGAGCTGCGCGACCACTACCAGGTGGCGGCCGAGGGCCTGCTCGAGGGCGGCGTCGACCTGTTCATCCTGGAGACCCACTTCGACCTGCTCGCCGTGAAGGCGTCGGTGATCGGCGTCCGCCGGGCCATGGCGAAGGTCGGCCGGCAGGTGCCGATCCAGGCCCAGGTCACCATGGAGCTCACCGGCCGGATGCTGGTCGGCACCGAGATCGGTGCCGCGCTCGCGGCCATCGATCCGCTGAAGATCGACATCGTCGGCCTCAACTGCGCCACCGGCCCGACCGAGATGAGCGAGCACGTCCGCCACCTGAGCCAGCACAGCCGGGTGCCGATCTCCTGCCTGCCCAACGCCGGCCTGCCGTCGGTCGTCGACGGCAAGATGCACTACGACCTGACCCCCGAGGAGATGGAGGCCCACCAGCGCCGCTTCGTCGAGGAGCTCGGCGTCCAGGTCATCGGCGGCTGCTGCGGCACCACGCCGGAGTTCATCGAGCGGCTCGCCGCCATGGCGCCGAACCTCACCCCGGCCCCCCGCACGCCCGTGCACGAGCCGTCGGTGACCTCCATCTACTCACCGGTCGCGCTGCACCAGGATCTCTCGTTCCTGATGATCGGCGAGCGCACCAACGCGAACGGGTCGAAGAAGTTCCGCGAGGCGATGCTCGCCGAGGACTACGACACCTGCACGGCCATGGCCACCCAGCAGGTGAAGGAGGGCGCGCACGTCCTCGACGTCTGCGTCGACTACGTCGGCCGCGACGGCACCGGCGACATGGACGAGGTGGCCCAGCGGTTCGCCACCCAGGCCAACGCCCCGCTCGTGCTCGACTCGACCGAGCCCGAGGTCATGGAGGCCGGCCTCCAGTGGGTCGGCGGCCGGTCGATCCTGAACTCGGCCAACCTCGAGGACGGCGAGGCCCCCGGCTCGCGTCTCGACCGCGTCTTCTCCCTCGCCCGCGACTACGGCGCGGCCGTCATCTGCCTGTGCATCGACGAGGAGGGCCAGGCCCGCACCGCGGACTGGAAGGTCCGCGTCGCCCACCGCATCGCCGATCTCGCCCGCGACCGCTACGGCCTGGAGAACAGCGACCTCATCTTCGACGCGCTGACCTTCCCGCTCTCCACCGGCGACGACGACCTCCGCCGCGACGCCATGGAGACCATGGAGGCGATCAAGCGCATCAAGGAGGAGATCCCGGGCTGCTTCACCACGCTCGGCGTCTCCAACGTGAGCTTCGGCCTGTCCCCCGCGTCGCGCCACGTGCTCAACAGCGTGTTCATCGACGAGTGCACGAAGGTGGGCCTCGACTCGGCCATCGTCCACGCATCGAAGATCCTCCCGCTCAGCCGGATCCCCGACGAGCAGCGCGACGTCGCGCTCGACCTGATCTTCGACCGCCGCGGCGCCGAGGGCGTGCTGTCGGACGGCGACGCCGACTACGACCCGCTGACCAAGTTCCTCGAGGTGTTCGCGGATGTCACCGTCCAGGTGCAGGAGAAGGAGGACCGCTCGGGCTGGCCGGTCGGCGAGCGCCTCCACCACCGCATCATCGACGGTGACCGCGATGGCCTGGTCGAGGACCTCGACGCGGCCATGGCCGAGGGCATCGCGCCGCTCACCATCATCAACGAGCACCTGCTCGGCGGCATGAAGGTGGTCGGTGAGCTGTTCGGCGCCGGCGAGATGCAGCTGCCGTTCGTGCTCCAGTCGGCCGAGACCATGAAGGCGTCGGTCGCCCACCTCGAACCGTTCATGGAGAAGGTCGAGGGCGACGACGCCTCGAAGGGCCGCATCGTGATCGCCACGGTGAAGGGCGACGTGCACGACATCGGCAAGAACCTCGTCGACATCATCCTCACCAACAACGGCTACGAGGTGCACAACATCGGCATCAAGGTGTCGATCTCGGAGATGATCGAGAAGGCCCTGGAGGTCGACGCCCACGCCATCGGGATGAGCGGCCTGCTCGTGAAGTCCACGCTCATCATGCGGGACAACCTCGAGGAGCTGAACGGCCGCGAGCTGTCCAACATCCCGGTGCTGCTCGGCGGCGCGGCGCTCACCCGCACCTACGTCGAACGGGACCTGCGCGAGGTCTACGACGGTCGGCTGTTCTACGGCAAGGACGCCTTCGAGGGCCTCCGGGTCATGGACCGCCTCGGCGAGATCCGCCGCGACCCCACGAGCGACGACCCCGACTGGGGCGTCGTCCCGTCCGAGTCACGGGTGCCGTCGCTCGCCCGCCTCGGGCTCGACGGCGAGCAGGAGGCCGTCGAGGTCCCGGACCGCTCCCCCGCGGTCGAGACCGACAACCCCGTGTTCGAGCCGCCGTTCCTCGGCAGCCGGGTCGTGAAGGGCGTCCCCCTCGACGACATCGCCGGCTACCTCAACGAGACGGCGCTGTTCCGCAACCAGTGGGGCTTCCGCCCCGAGGCCGGCGAGGACGACGACGCCTTCAAGGCCCGCCTCCGCCCCGAGCTGCGCGACCAGCTCGACAAGGCCCGGGCCGACGACCTGCTCCAGCCCGCGCTCGTCTACGGCTACTGGCCGGCCAACGGCGACGGGAACGACGTCGTCGTGTGGAAGGACCGCGACCGCAGCGAGGAGCTCACCCGCTTCAGCTTCCCCCGCAGCACCAAGGACCCGTTCCTCTGCATCGCCGACTTCTTCCGGCCGATCGACAGCGGCAAGCTCGACTACGTCGCGTTCCAGATCGTCACCATGGGCCCCAAGGTGTCCGAGCGCACCGCCGAGCTCTTCGCCGCCGACCGGTACCAGGAGTACCTGATGCTGCACGGCATCGGCGTGGAGATGGCCGAGGCCCTGTGCGAGCTGTGGCACCGCCGCATCCGCGAGGAGCTCGGCTTCGCGGACGAGGACGGGCCCACGGTCAACGGCCTGTTCCGCCAGCAGTACCGCGGCGGCCGGTACTCCTGGGGCTACCCCGCGTGCCCCGACCTCGAGGACAACGAGAAGGTCTGGCGCCTGCTCGAGGGCGAGCGCATCGGCCTCGAGGTCAACGAGGACACCGGCTACCAGTTCCAGCCCGAGCAGTCGACCAGCGCGATCATCTGCCACCACCCCAGGGCCAAGTACTTCGTCGCCCGCTGAGCCGCCGCGAGTGCACGGACTGAGGGTTGCTACGGAAAGCTGATCGAGTCGGTGGCACCTGGTCGCACCTCGAAGGTGTCCAGCTCTTCCATCTCTTCGATCCCCGCGAACGGATCGTCCGGGTCGACGTAGCGAGCTCGGATGATCCGCACCGTCGCAGGTCCACCCTCGGTGACCTCCACTTCGATCTCGCCCGATTCAACCCAATTCGTGTAGAGCTGCGAGCGGGGCCGGTCAGCAATGTTCCATGTTGCCGTCGTCGGTGGCTGCTCCTCGCCCTGGGCGACGAGATTGGAGACCACCACCACCGTCGTTCCTTCCGGCCCGTCCACCTCGTAGCCGAAGACCACCGGGTCCTCTGTGTTGCCATCAGTCACCTGGGCCCCGTCATCAGGGGAGGTGACACTCTCGGACGGGTTCGGTCCATCCCCGCCAGCTCCGTCGTCGGACGAACACGCCGTGAGACAGAGCACGAGCAGTGCTGCGATCGGTATCAGGAAGCGACGGTGATTCACGAATCCTCCAGTTCCAGGAGAGGGAACACTACGTCGGGGAGATGAAAGAATGTTGAAACACTGCGAGAACAACCGCGGCACCCACGTTTCGCTCTGCCCTCGATGACAAGACGCTCGACGACCTCGAGAACGGCATCCAGATCGCTGATGTCGCCAGTCCGCATCGCCGAGACCGGATACCTGAGGGCCGGACTGCTACACCGAGAGGGGACAGTGGTTAGTCAGGCGGCGGTTGCGGTCTGAGGGGTCTTGACCATCTCGTGATCGATGGAGGTGAGTCGGCCGAGGGCGGGATGGCGACGCCAGCGGTGGAGGCTCGTGCCAACAAGCTCGCCTGCGAGAAGAACGGTCTTGTCCGAACGTGCGCTGGCGGAAGGGTGGCGTGCAGGAGCAGGGCATCGCCGGGTTGCATCTGTCGCAGCGCGTGTGCAGGGGCGAGAGGGACCTGGCTCGTCGAGAACTGGTCCGACCCTCCGCTGAGTCGCTCGGCCGCCGACGGCAGCAGCGAGCGGTCCGCGAGGAGCGCCTCCCAGTTCGAGCGGTCGTGCAGGAGTTGGTACAGGCCACCCGTCAGCACGTGGCGCGTCGTCTCGTCACCTCCCAGGAGGATCAGCAGCGTCTCGAAGATCAGCTCCGACTCCTCGAGCTGGTCGCCGTCGACCTCGGCGTGGACGAGCGTGCTGATCAGGTCGTCACCGGCCTGGGCCCGGCGGTCGGCGATGACGCCGACGATGTACTCGGCGTAGGACATGGCCGCCACGGCGGCCCGCTCGATGGTCTCGGGATCCTTGACGCCGAGCGCGCACACGACGTCGTCGGACCACTCGAGGAGCATGGCGCGGTCCGCCTCTTCGAAGCCGAGCGCCTCGGCGATCATGATCAGTGGGATCCAGGCCGCCACGTCCATGACGAAGTCGCAGCTGCCCCGTTCGCAGACCTGGTCGATCAGATCGTCCACCACCGATCGCACCACCGCCTCCTGCGCCCGCACCCGCTGGGGGGTGAACCCCCGGCTCACGAGGCGACGACGGCGCAGGTGCTCCGGGTCGTCCATGTCGATCATCATCGCGACCGGGTTCTGGTCCGGCCGGATGCCACCCGCGCTGGAGAACAGCTCAGGGTGCTGCGACGCGAAGCGGACGTCGTCGTAGCGGGTGAGTGACCAGACGCCCGTGGCGTCATCGAAGTGGACGGGATCGTTGCGACGCAGCCAGGCCAGCGCATCGTCGGGTCGGTCGCCCCAGAAGGCACCGGACACCAGGTCGAGGTTGTCCGGTCGTACGTCGACGTCGGTCATGGCCAGAGACTAGGCGCGATCTCGACATCGACGTCGATTTCGATGTCGTCGCGCGACCCCACCGTGCCCGATCGCGTCATCCCGCGGCGGCCCGAACCAACGCCGCGGTGTAGCCGACCTCGACGCCCGGCGTCCGCAGCCATGAGCCCAGGTCGTGGGTCAGCTCGGCGGAGCTGCCGAGCAGTGCGTCGAGGGCGAGGACCCGGCCGTGGTGGTGATGGTGGTCGTGCTCGGTCGTGAAGCCGATCCCGCCGAGCACCTGCAGCGAGCGCTCGCAGGCCCGCCGCCCGTTCCGGCCGGCCAGGGCCTTCACGACCTCACCGAGATGGTCGGGCGGCGAGGGCAGCAGGTCCACCGTGACCCCGAGCACGGCGGCGACCGCCGTGCAGTCGGTGCTCGCCCAGGCCAGCAGGTGGCGCACCGCCTGGAAGGTCCCGATCGGTCGACCGAACTGCTCGCGGAGGCCCGCGTACTCCACCGCCATCGCGACCGCCTGCTCCGCGGACCCCAGGATCTCGGCACTGGCGCCCACCCGCCCCAACCACGACGAGCGCACGCGGAGGCCCTCGCAGTCCGCGTCGGTCAGCGCGACCGCAACGTCGTCGAGGTCGACCACGAGCTCGGCGAGCGTCGCCCGGCCGGGCACCTCGACCGAACGCCGCTCGACGTGTTCGGCCGGCACGACCTTCGCGCCGACCCCGGGCACGTCGAAGAGCACCTGACACCCCACGACATCGCCGACCGCGACCCAGACGTCGCCACGCTCGGGCGAGGTGCGGCCGATCGCGGCAACCAACTCGCCGGGCGCCGAGCCCAGCAACGGGCGGTACGGCTCGGCGAGCAGGCCTCCGAGTGCCGGGGTGTCCGCCAGCTCGCAGCCCTGGGCCCGCAGGGTCCCGACCACTGCGAGCCGGGCGTCGAGGTCGTCCAGGTCCGGCAGCAGGTCCCACCAGCCGAGCGCGTCGAGAGCACCGACGCCGGGCGTCGCGCCCATGACATCGCGGGCCGCGGCCAGGAACTCTCCGCCCCGATCGCCGAGCGCGCTCATGGCAGCCTCAGGATCTGCTTGGCGATGGTGTCGAGCTGCATCTGCTGGGATCCCCCGTAGACGGTCACGATCCGCGAGAAGAGGTACTCCTGCCGTCGCATCGCCACCTCCGGGAGCTGGAGCCCGACCGCGAGGTCGCCGTCGCCGGCGAGCGTCGCGTCGTTCACGGACTGCTCGGCCGCGCACAGGAGCAGCTTCGTGTACGCGGCTGCCGGGCCGAGCGTGCGCTCTGCCGCGTGCACCGAGACACCGGCGGCGCTGGCGGCGCTCACGGCTGCGAGGTCGAGCAGCGCGCCGCCGAGCGCCGACGCATCGCGTTCGAGAGCCCGCTCCCCCGCGTCCAGCAGTTGTGGGTAGAGGAAGCAGTGACGGAACCACGCGAACGTGCCCCGCTCGTGGCTCAGGATGTGCATGGCGACCGTCCAGCCACCACCGAGCTCGCCCACGATCCGATCGGCCGGGACCCGCACGCCGTCGAACACGACCTCGGCCAGCTCGTCGGTCCCGTTGGCCTGCTCGATGGCCCGCACCTCCACCCCGGGGTCCCGGAGGTCGACCACGAACGCGGTGAGGCCACGGTGACGGGAGCCGGGGTCGCCCGTGCGGGCCAGCAGCAGGCACCACGTCGCGTACCGGGCCCAGCTCGTCCAGACCTTTCGGCCCTCGATGACGTACTCGTCGCCGTCGAGGCGAGCCGTCGTCCGCAACCCGGCCAGGTCCGATCCCGCGTCGGGCTCGGAGAACCCCTGCGACCACAGCTCGCGTCCCGACAGGAACGCCGGCAGGGCCTCCGACACGAACTCGCGCGGGCCGAGCGCCACGAGCGCCGGCGCCAGGATCTCCGTGTGCTCGAACAGCGCCATCCCGGTGACACCGCGTCGCGCCAGCACCTCCCAGATCGCAGCCCGGTGCGCGATCGTGCCCCCCAGGCCACCGACCTCCTCCGGCCATCCGAGCCGTGTCCATCCGGCGTCGTACAGGTCCGCCATCAGCGCCCGAACGACCTCGACCCGTCGCTCGTAGTCCGGCTCGGCCACGCGCGCGGCAACGAGCGATGCCGGCTCCTCGTCGAGCCACGTCTCGAAGGACGCCGCGACCTGCGCGGGATCGGGCACCTGCCCGCCGAGGGCCGGTGGCCCCGTGAATTGTGACATCGACGTCAACATAGAAAATGACGCCCCTCGATGCAACACCTGCCTCGCCACCTGCGACGGAGCGATCCGAGAAGAACGTTCACGACGCGGCGCCCCGAACCGGACCCCCGATTTCGACAGAGGTCGATTTCCCTCTTCTCAGCGCGGGACTCGAAGGCCCGCTCGTTCGGGTCGACCGCATCCTGCCGAACATCGACGTCGAGGGGCATGCGCCGCCCCCCGAGGTCGACGAGGATGAGCTCACCGTCGTCGCCGACTAGCTGGAGCCCGATCGTGCTGCGGAACGAGACCGTGGAGGGCGTGAGCTGGCTCACGTTCGACCGACCCGAACGGCTGAACGCGTTCGACGCCGACGGCTACCGGGCGCTGGCCCGGGCGTTGGCGGACGCCGGCGAGGACGACGCCACCCGGGTGGTCGTGCTCACCGGCGCCGGACGGGCCTTCTCCGCCGGGGCGGACCGGTCCCTGCTCGACCCGGGTGCCGACGCGGTCCGCGCCGACGCCGGCGAGGCGTTCGCGCAGCTCCTCATGGTGCTCCGGGATTTCGAGAAGCCCCTGATCGGCGCGGTCAACGGGCTCGCCGTCGGCTTCGGGTGCACCGTGCTCCTCTACTGCGACCTGGTCGTCGCCGCGGCCTCGGCCCGGTTCCGGCTGCCGTTCACCGAGCTGGGCATCGTGCCGGAGGCCGGCAGCTCGGCGCTGCTCCCCCGCCGCGCCCGGTGGGACGAGGCGGCGTGGGTGATGCTCTCCGGCGAGTGGTTCGACGCGACCGAGGCCCAGCGCCTGGGTGTCGTGTTCGACGTCGTACCCGACGGGGCGCTGGTCGCCGGCGCGCAGGAGCGGGCCGCCACCATCGCCGCGCGCGACCCCGACGCGGTCCGGGCGACCAAGCGGCTGCTGGGGGCCGGATGGGCCGAGGTCGCCGAACGCGCCACCGCCCGCGAGCTGGAGGCGATGGCACGGCTCCACGGCCGGCCGCCGAGGCTGATCTGAGGTCCGTGGTAGGACTTGGCCGGTGGCGAGGTCACGGAGCGGTCGATGGTGAAGCGTCGGGGGTGGAACGGATCTCCACCCGCGGACGACGCCGAGGCCCGCGAACGTGTCGTCGAGGCGGCGATGCGCGTGTTGGACGAGTGCGGACCCGAGGAGTTCACGCTGGCTCGGGTCGCGGCCGACCTCGGGGTGATCCGCCAGACCGTCTACCGGCAGTTCCCGAGCGTCGACGAGCTGTTCGTCGCCGTCGGCACTTCCTCGGTCGAGAGCTTCGTCGACGACCTCTCCCGACACCTCCGACGCCGCACCGATCCCGCCGACTTCGTCATCGAGTCGCTGGCCACGACCATCGAATGGCTCCCCGAACGGCCCTACCTCACCCTGCTGCTCGACACCGGGCGCTCCGGTCGCTTCAACGACTCGGTCACGTCGTCGTCGGCCGCCACGATCGCGCTCCAGGTCTTCGAGCGGGCCCCGATCGACTGGGCCGAGCACGGCTTCTCCGACCAGGACCTCGCCGAGCTCGTCGAGCTCACGCTGCGCATCGTCCAGTCGATGCTGATCTCCCCGCCCGACCCACCGAGGTCGCCCCGTGCGCTGCGGACGTTCCTCCGCCGCTGGCTCGGACCTGGCCTCAGGCCGACGTGACTCCGTCCCGGGTCCTCGAGCCGCTCCGCCGGAACGCACTCCAGGACACCGTCATACATCAGTGCTACTGATGTATGACCGCAACGGCACCCGATCGCGCGAGACCCGGAGGCAGACGCCATGCACTTCCAACCCGAGGACATCCCCGTGCTCACCCCCGACCACGGCGGCGGAGGCATGCGGTCGATCAAGGCCGGCGACACCAACATGGAGATCGGCTACAGCTGGTGCACCGCGGCGGTCGACACCGGACCCTTCTACGAGGGGCTGCCCGGCGACACCTGCCCCTGCGACCACTACGGCTTCGTGCGGTCGGGCAGCTTCCGGGTGATCTACACCGACGGGTCCGAGGAGGTCATCGAGGAGGGCGCGGTCTACTTCGTCCCGAAGGGCCACCACTTCATCTACGACGAGCCGTGCGAGCTGATCGAGTTCAACCCCCACGACCAGCTCCAGCAGCTCATGGGGCACTTCAACATCGAGCTGAACCGGGCGATCGCCGAGGATCGCATGGGCGACATCGCCCCGAAGCGGTAAGGAGCCCTTCGCATGACCGAACCACCCGTCCTCGTCGAGCAGGACGGTCCCGTCCTGCTCGTGACCCTGAATCGGCCCGAGAAGCGCAACGCCATCAACAGCCACGTCATGTGCCTGCTCGACGAGGCCTGGCGTCGTCTGGAGACCGACGACGACCTGCGGGTGGCCATCCTGGCCGGCAACGGACCCGCGTTCTGCGCCGGCATGGACCTGGCCGAGATCCCACTGCTGTCGGCACCCGAGCCGGCCAACGAGTGGATCGCCCGGCTGCGCGAGGATCCCGACCTCGTCTGGCGGGCCTGGCTCAAGACCGACCGGCCGTCCAAGCCGGTGATCCTCGCCGCCGAGGGCGTCGCCCGGGCCGGCGGCACCGAGATCCTCCAGGGCACCGACCTGCGGGTCGCCGGCGAGAGCGCCGTCTTCGGCATCACCGAGGTCCAGCGGGGCCTGTTCCCGATGGCCGGGTCCGCCATCCGCCTCCGCCGTCAGATCGGCTACGCCGTCGCGGCCGAGATGCTCCTGTGCGGCGACGACATCAGCGCAGCGCGCGCCTACGAGGTGGGCCTGGTCAACCACGTGGTCCCCGACGACCAGGTCCGGGCCAAGGCGCGAGAGCTCGCCGACCGCATCGCCCGCAACGGTCCGCTGGCGGTGAAGGCGATCCTGGCGACGCTCCGGGAGACCGAGTCGGTCCCCGAGTCCGACGCGATCGAGATCGAGCAGCGCCACGGGACGGCCGTGATGGCGTCCGAGGACGCCATGGAGGGCCCGGTCGCGTTCCTCGAACGCCGGGACCCGGTGTTCAGGGGCCGCTGACGCCCGGCCGTCAGGGCGCGACGGAGAAGTAGTCGTCCATGCCGGTCGGTGCGTGGCGGCCGACCGAGGCGTGCTCGAAGATCCCGAACCCCTGCTGGCCGTCGCAGCGGGCCGATGCCAGGTGGTCGATGCTGCCCCAGGGGAGCTTGGCCCGGACGTCGGGATCGCCGAAGTCGTAGGTGCGCCCGGTGGTCCACTCCTCGCCCATCCACATGCCGTGGCTCCAGTCGTCCGCCGGCAGGTACCCGGGGCCGACGTGCAGCGGGATCGCGGTCGTGCAGTCGAGCTCGATCTCGAGGTCCCGGCGGTCGACGGTGGTGCAGCGGATCGTCGCGCCCTCGGGGAAGCGCGTCCCCGGCCGGTACCGGATGTCGATCTCCGGCCAGCCCAACTGCTCCATCCGCCGACCGGTCGGCCCCGGCCACACCCGCACCGCGTAGTTCAGGGTGCGGAACCCGTCGGCATCCTCCTCGACCATCAGGTGGACGCCGAAGTCCTCGAACCGGAGCGGCACCCAGCAGTACCAGACGGTCGTCGGCCGGGCGTCGGGCCGACCCTGCGGGCCGGCCTCGCCCACCGGCCGGATGCCCCACGAGCGGTCGCGGGTGGCCGTCCATGACGAGGGCTGGACGTCGATCGTCTGCCCGTCGACCCGCAGCTCACCGCGCCACGTGCCGAGCTGGGCGAAGCGGCACCCCTCGATCAGCACCCTGTCCGTGGGCCCGCCGTAGCGGAAGTGCTGCGGCTCGCGCATCGGCTCGTACTCGGACTCGAACCAGAGGTCGAAGCCGACCCCGTGCTCGTCACCGTCACAGGTCAGGTGGAGCTGCCGGAACGGCTCGACGACCTCGATCCGGTACGGCCCGACCGCCTGCGCGGTGCGATCCGCGGGCCGGGTCCCGGAGGTCTGCACCGCCCACTCCCGCTCACCGCGACGCACCGCGGCGAACGCGTCGATCACGCCGAGGTTCGGGTACACCCCGAGTCCGGTCAGGACCGTGGTCGAACCGTCGTGGGCGACGGCCTGGTAGATGCAGCGGTCGTAGAAGTTGTGGTCGGACGTGCCGACGGCGGCGAACGACAACGGCACCTGGTGGATCGGGAGCTCGTCGAGCGGATCGAGGTTCATGGGCGGCGTCCTCCTCGGTCGGCCGGTTCACGGATCTCGGGGGCGGTCATCGGGCGATCCCTTCGAAGGTCACGGGGAGGTGACGGAAGCCTGCGTGCTTGTTCGAGCGGGTGCGCTCGGTCGGGCCGGCGGGGACGATCGAGGCGACCCGGTCGAGGAGTCCGTCGAGGACGAGCCGGATCTCGAGCCGGGCCAGGTTCGCCCCCAGGCAGAAGTGGGAGCCGATCCCGAAGGTGAGGTGCGAGTTGGGGCTCCGGCCGATGTCGAAGCGCATCGGGTCGGTGAACGCCCGCTCGTCGAAGTTGGCCGAGCACCACCAGAGCACGACCTTGTCACCGGCCCGGATGGCGCGGCCGTGGCGCTCGACGTCCTCGGTCGCGGTGCGGCGGTTGTAGGTCGTCGACGACGACCAGCGCAGCATCTCCTCGACCGCTCCCGGGAGCAGGGCGCGGTCCGAGCGCAGGGCCGCCCACGCCGCCGGGTCGTCCATGAGGGCGAGCAACCCGGCCGCGATGGTGTTGCGCGTGGTCTCGGACCCTGCCGCGATCAGCAGGCTGAAGAACATCTGCTGCTCGAGGGCGGTCATCGGGCCGCCCGGGTCGGCCTCCGGTGGCAGCTCGGCGTTGGCCACGATCGAGAGGATGTCGTCGGCCGGGCACGCGCGCTTGCGCTCCAGCAGGTCGGCGCCGTAGGCGAACATCGCCGCGCTGGCCTCCTGGGTCGACGCGGACTGCTCGCCGAGCTCCCGGTCCTCGTAGTCGAGGGTCGCGTCGGCCCACGCCATGAACATGTGCCGGTCCTCCTGCGGGACGCCGAGCAGCGACGCCGTGGCCTGGAGCGGGAGCTCGGCCGCGACGTCGACGAGGAAGTCGCAGCCGCCCTCGGCGACCGCCGCGTCGAGGATCTCGTCGCAGCGCTCCTTCAGTCCGGCCTCGATCTCGCGCAACCGCTTCGGGCTCACCGACGGGGTGACGAGGCGCCGGATGGCGTTGTGGCGTGGATCGTCCTGCATGTTGAACAGCACGCCGGCGGCGAAGTCCAGCGGCAGGTCCTCGATCAGGGTGCCGCCCCCGTCGCGGTCCCCGCCGGTGCACGAGGAGAACAGGTCGGGGTGCTTCGCCGCCCACTCGACGTCCTCGAACCGGGTGAGGGACCAGCACCCCTCACCGTCGGGCGTGGAACGGGTCGGCTCCTGCCAGAAGACGGGCGCCTCGTCGCGCAACCACCGGAACACGTGGTGGGGATGCCCGTCGGCGAAGAGCGACAGGTCGGTCAGGTCGATGCTGCTCGGTTCCACGCGTGCCCTCCTTCGTCTCGCCGGCGGTCAGGTTATGGCCATGCGCGACGCCGGCGTCCCCGAGGTCGAGCACGGCCCCGCGGGATCAGGCGGGGTGGGGCGAGGTGAACGCCCACGTCCCGGGCGCGGCGACCTGCGTGGTGCCGTCGGGGAGGACGACGTTGGCCTCGCTGCCGGGCGGCACGACGACGTCGAGGTGGAACGTCCCGTTCGCGATGTGCCAGCGGGACTCGATGCGGCCCCTCGGCGAGTCGAGGTTCGCCTCGGCGGACGTGAGACCGCCACCCGGCAGGGGCCGGACCGTGAAGCGCCCGTACGCCGGGTGGTCGTCGTCGGGTCGGATGCCGGCGACGTAGCGGTGCAGGAAGCCGACCACCGCGCCCTTGCTGTAGTGGTTCAGCGAACCGAGCCCGTCGGCGTCGATGCCCTCCCAGTTCTCCCAGACGGTGGTCGCACCCGCGTCGATCATGGCGAGCCAGGACGGCGGGGTGTCCTGGAGGAGGAGGTCGTAGGCGACGTCGACGTGTCCCGCGTCGGCCAGGACCGGGAGCAGGTCCGGCGTGGCCAGGAAGCCGGTCGAAAGGTGGTCGTCCGCCTCCCGCACCAGTTCGGCCAGCCGGGCCGCGGTCGCGGCGCGGAGCTCGTCGGGCACGAGGTCGAACGCGAGGGCGCGCACGAGGTTGGCCTGGGTGTCGGGCGTGATCGTGCCGTCGTCGGCGACGAACTCGGTCCGCCAGGCGTCGCGGACGTTCGCCGCCAGGTCGTTCCACCGCTCGACGTCCGCCTCGCGACCGAGCACGGCAGCGGTACGGGAGAGCAGCGAGGCCGAGCGGCAGAAGAACGCGGTGGCCACGTCCGCGACGTCGACCTCCAGGGTGAAGAGCCCCTCGGGGTTCCCCCCTGGCTCGCACCACTCGCCCCAGTGGAAGCCGCTGTCCCACAGGTACCGCTCGTGGGGCAGGGCGACGCCCCGGGCCTGGCGCGTGGCATGGCGCCCGCCGGCCGCCCGCGCCTCGGCGAACTCCACCCAGGCGACCCCCGAGTCGTACTGGTCGGCGAGGAAGCGGTCGTCGCCGTAGGCGATCCACATCTCCCACGGGACGATGACCGCGGCGTCGCCCCAGCCGGCCGATCCGGTGATGAACGAGGCGACCGGGTGGTCGTGGCCCCGTGGGCCGATCGGATCGGGGACGAAGTTCGGGACCCGGCCGTCGGGCCACTGATCGGCGGCCAGGTCCCGGAGCCACCGGGCGGAGAACCCGGCGACGTCATGGAGGAACGCAGCGCTCGGAGCGAAGATCTGCCAGTCACCGGTCCATCCCGCGCGTTCGCGCTGCGGACAGTCGGTGGGGATCTCGCACGCGTTGTCCCGAAAGCTCCAGACGGTGGCGTCGTGGAAGGCGTTGATGCGCTCGTCGCTGCACCGGAACCAGCCGGTGCGGCGGAGATCGGTGTGCACGACGACGCCGCGCACGTCGTCGACCGACACCGGGTCGGGTCGGCCGTCGACCTGCACGAACTGGAAGCCGTGCGTGGTGTGGCGGGGCTCGAACACCTCGTCGGGTCCGCCGCCGGCCACGACCTCGTCGACCTGGCCGGGCGAGAGCGCCTCGCGGGTGAGGAAGTCGAACGGGGCGAGGTGGTCGACGTCGACCGTGCCGTCGGGGTGCAGGCGTTCGCCGTGGGTCAGGCGGACGGTGGTGCCCTCGGGACCGAGGCCGTGCAGGCGCGCCCAGCCGTTGATGTTCTGACCGAGGTCGACGACCTGCGACCCCGGCACGGGCTCGGAGACCGAGACCGGGACGACCTCCTCGACGCGGCGCGTGGGCGGCGCCGGCGACGACGTGAGGACCGAGCGGTCGAGGTCGTGGACCACGACCGGGCGCGACGGGCCGGCCGACCGCCGATGGTCCTCCCGCTGACCCTCGATCAGGTCGACGGCGACGATCGGACCCGTCGCCCACGTCCACGACCCGTCGGTCCCGACGACCGTCGTCGCGCCCGTGGCGTCGACCACCTCGACCTGCACCAGGGCGGCGGTTCGCGGACCGAACGCGTCGTGCTCCCGGGTGAAGCCCACCTGGCCCCGCCACCACCCGTCGCTGAGGACCACCTCGATCCGGTTCGTGCCCTCGTGGAGGAGGTCGCCGAGGTCGAAGGTCTGGACCTCCAGGTGGGACCGGTAGGCCGTGAACCCGGGGGTGAGCTCGAGGTCGCCGACCCGACGGCCGTCGACGAAGAGCTCGTACAGGCCGTGCGCGGTCGCGTAAGCGCGGGCCCGGACCGGCGCCGACGCCAGCTCGACGACGCTGCTCAGGACGTACGCCGGTCGATGTCCCGCGGCGGCGACCTCGTCGTCGTGCTCGTCGGGGCCGACGAGGCTCGCCGACCAGTCGTCGGGGTCGAGCAGGCCCATCTCCCAGCGCAGCGGCTCGGACCACGCGCTCTCGCCCAGATCGGTCCAGACCCTGACGGTCGCCTCGACCTCCTGGCGCGACGCGAGGGCCGGCCCCGCGTAGGGCACGGCGAGGGTCCGGTCCGACTCGACCCGACTCGAGCTCCACCCGCCGACGCGCAGCTCGTAGGCCTCCTGCCGGCGACTCCCGGCCGGGAGGAGCCAGCCGAACCGGGGGGCACGGGCCGTGACGCCGAGCAGCCGGGGTCCGTGATCGAGCCGCAGCTCCGTCGGTGGCGTGGTCATGTCGTCCTCCTCGGTCGGTCGACCTCGATCTCGGCCTCCTGCGGCAGGTTCCGGGAGGAGTGGCCGACCAACAGCCGGTAGGTCCCCGGATCGACCTGCCAACCGGCGGCGCGTCGCGCCGCCGGCTTCGGACCCTCGACGAAGTCGGTCGACGCGCGGCGCACCACCTCGTCCCGGTCCGGCTGGCCCGGATCCCAGTAGGCGAAGCTGCGGTCGTCGAGGGCGATGGTCACCTCGCCGGTCTCCCCCGGATCCAGCTCGATCCGCGCCCACCCCTTCAGCTCGCGCGGCGGACGCGCCAGGCGGGGCGACGGCGGCTCGACGTAGAGCTGCACGACCTCGGACCCGGCCCGATCGCCCACGTTCGTGACCGGCACGCGCACCTCGACCGTGGAGCCGGGCACGAAGGTCGGCACGACCGTCGGACACCCGAGCTCGAACGCGGTGTAGGTCAGGCCGTGGCCGAACGGGAACCGCACCGGGAGGGCCCGGTGGTCGTGGCCCCGGTAGCCCATGAACACGCCCTCGCCGTAGCGGACCTCGCCGTTCTCGCCGGGGAAGTTGTCGTGCGAGGGGACGTGCTCGATCCGTTCCGGGACCGTGACCGGGAGCCGGCCACCGGGCTCGACGACCCCGCTGAGCACCTCGGCGAGGGCCGGACCGATCTCCTGGCCCCCGAACCAGCACTGGACGACGGCGGCCACCTCGTCGACCCAGGGCAGGTCGACCGCGGCCGCGGCGTTCACGACGACCACCGTCCGGTCGTTGACCACCGCCACGCGCCGCACCAGTTCGTCCTGGTCGCCCGGGAGGGCGAAGGTCTCCCGGTCGAACTGTTCGCGCTCGTGGTCCGCACCCGTGCCGACCACCACGACGGCCACGTCGGCGGCCGCCGCGGCGGCGACCGCCCGATCCAGGAGGTCCGGTGGGTCCGGTGGCCGGAAGCCGATCCGCACGGCGGGCACGAGCGCGTCCGGGTGCGGCCGCAGCTCGACCTCGATCTCGACCTCCGACCCCGCCACCAGGTCGACGTCGGCCGTCGCGTCGGGTCCGGTGAGGCCGAACAGCTCGGTCCCCCCGTAGGGCGGCGGGCCGTCCGACCCGTCGAACACCACCCGGCCGTCGACCGACAGCACGGCCCGTGCCGCCTGGGCCACGGCGAGGACGTAGGTCCCCGACTCGGCCACCTCGACCCGGCCCGACACCGTGGCGACCCAGTCCTCCCCCGCCCCGTCGGGCAACCCGAACAGGGCGAGCTCGGCACGGGTGGAGGTCGCCACCACCGCCCCCGACGGGTCCCGCACCACCGTGGTGAACCCGTCCCGACCGCGCAGCCCGAAGCTCCCGAGCGGCCGGGTGCCCCGCCCCACGTCGACCCCGCGCTCGGCCGTCACGGCCCACGTCGGCAACGCGGCCCGCAACGACTCGACGACGTCGACGGCCGGGAAGCTCGACACGTTCGCCGCGCCTCCTCCGGTGAGGGCCGGCGCGGTGCCGAAGGGCCCGACGACCGCCACCGACGACCCCGAGGCGGGATCCAACGGCAGCACGCCGTCGTTGGTGAGCAGCACCGTGGCGCGCGCCGCGGCCCGGCGGACGAGGGCCCGGTCCTCCACGCGGTCCACCGCGGGGGTGGGGGGCGTCGGTCCGTCGAGCGCGCCGACCGCATCGAGGGCCGTGAGCAGCCGCCGGACCATCGCGTCGAGTGCACCCTCGTCGACCGTCCCCTGCTCGACGGCGGCCCCGAGGACGGGACCGAGCGAGCGACCGGGGCCGGGCATCTCGATGTCGACGCCCGCCACCGGGGAGCGTTCGGTGTCGGCGACCGCGAACCAGTCGGTCATGACCAGCCCGCCGAACCCCCACTCGTCGCGCAGGATCGCCTGGAGGACGTCGGACCGCTCGGTGAGCCACCGCCCGTTCAGCCGGTTGTAGGACGTCATGATCCCGAGCGCGCCGCCCTCGCGCACGGCCATCTCGAACGGCAGCAGGTAGAGCTCGCGCAGCGTCCGGTCGTCGACGACCGAACTGCTCGTGGACCGCTCGTGCTCGGTCTCGTTGGCCACGAGGTGCTTGACCGTGGCGACCACGCCCTCGCCCTGCACCCCCCGGACGAAGCCGGCGGCCAGCCGACCCGACAGGAGCGGGTCCTCCGAGTAGCACTCGAAGTTCCGACCGGCGAGGGGATGCCGGTGCAGGTTGACCGTCGGGGCGAGCAGGACCCGACAACCGCGGCCCCGTGCTTCGCGCCCGAGGAGGGCGCCCAGCTCGGCGAGCAGGTCGGGGTCCCAGGTGGCCCCCTGGGCCGAGCCGCACGGCAGGCACACCGACGGCTCCGACGCCACCCCGGGCAGGTCCTGACCCCGGACGCCGTTCGGGCCGTCGGTCATCCCGACCGCGGGGACGGCGAGGTGGTCGACGGCGACGGTCGACCACATGTCCGCACCCGCGGTCAGCGACGCCTTCTCCGCCAGGGTGAGCCGACGGAGCAGGCCGTCCACGTCGACCATCAACCGTCCTCGCGGATGGTGAAGCTCTCGCCGTCCCACTCGTAGAGGTACATCGGCAGGTTCCCGTCGATGTCCGGGTAGGCCCCGAAGTCGTAGGGGTCGGGCGAACCCGGGAGCTGGATCGGGTCGAGCGCCTCGCCCGCGGCCTGGAAGGTCCCGTAGTTCAGGTCGGGCCCGGCGGCCGTGGCGATCGCCACGAACAGCCCGATGTTGCGGCAGGCCGCCGAGGCCGACACGAACGGGTTCGGGTCGCTCGACCCGAGTCCTTCGGGATCGGGGATCGTCGTGCCGGTGGCGTCCTCCACGAGCGCGACGCACGTCTGCATGTTCTCCTCGCCGAACTGCTCGTTGTCGATCGCCGCCAGCACGGACCCGTCGAGGATCGAGGTGTCGGGGTTGACGCCGTAGGCGTAGGCGTTGGCGGCGACGAGGGACGTGAAGCGCAGCTCCGGGCGGTAGTCGGTCTGGGCCAGCCCGTTGGCCAGCGGGAGGGCCGCGCTCCCGACGGCGAGCACGCGGTCGACGCCGGCCGAGCGGAACCGCTCGGCGACGACCCCGGTGGCCTGGTTCTGCGCGGTGCCGTCGTCCGCTGGTGCGTCGAGGATCCCCGAGTCGGCGACGTCGATGCCGAGGTCGTCGAGCTGCGGCAGCACACCGTCCTCGGTCTGGGCCTGGTTCTGGGTCGTGCCGAACACGCCGAGCGTGCCGTCGAGCTCGCCGGCGTCGGCCATGACGGCGATCCCCTCGGCCTCGGAGTCCTGGCTCGACCCCTCGGTGGTGAACCACGGGGCCGCGGCCCGCTCGAACCGGTCGTCGTTCGGGACGCCACCGATGACCGCGGTCTCGTGGTCCTCCAGGTAGCAGAGCACCTGGTCGTCCTGGAGCGCACCGACCACGGCGAACACCTCCTCGTCCTCGGTGAGCTCGACGCACGCCTCGTCGGCCGACGGGCCCGGGATCGGGCTGATGGGGGCGAAGACCGGTTCGATCATCCGGCCGTCGATCCCACCGGCGTCGTTCACGTCGTCGATGACGGCCTGGTACGCGGCCTCGTAGTCGCCGTGGTCGAGGTCGACGATGCTGCGGATCGCGTCGAGGTCGGGATAGGTGACACCGATCTTGATCGAGTCGGCGGTGACGCCGGGGGCCGCGTCGGCGTTGGCGGCGCTGGTCGTGTCGGGGGTGTCGCTCCCGGCGTCGTCGGATTCGTTGGCGCTGCACGCGCCGAGCACGAGGACGCCGGCGGCGAGCAGCGCGGCGATGCGGGTCCGGTTGGGCATGGTCGTCCCTCTCAGGTCGGGGTCGGGGTCGTGGACGGGACGGGTGTCCCGCTCCGGTTGATGGCGCGGTCGTCGGTGCCGAGGTAGCTGGCGACGACCGCCGGGTCGGTGCGGACGGTGACGGGATCGCCGACGGCGATCACCCGGCCGGCCTCGAGGCAGTACACGCGGTCGCTGATCCCCATGACCAGCGGCATGTCGTGCTCGATGACCAGCAGCGACGCGCCCATCTGGCGACGGATCTCCAGGAGGAGGGGCCCGAAGGCCTCGGTCTCGCGTTGGGCCACGCCGGCCGTCGGCTCGTCGAGGCACAGGACCGTCGCGTCGACGGCGAGCAGGACGGCGAGCTCGACGATCCGACGGGTGCCGGTCGACAGGTCACCGGTCGCGTGGTCGGCGTACCGGCCGAGGCCGAGGAGATCGATGATGTCGTCGGCCTCGGACCGCTTCGCCCGCTCGGCCCTCACCGCGTGGGGCAGGGCGAGGGCGGCGGACGGCAGGCCGGTCCGGTGCCGGGCCTCCAGGCCGACCTGCACGGTCTCGCGCACGCTGAGCTCGGGGAACAGCGTCGCCGCCTGGAACGTGCGGCCGAGCCCCGCCGAGGCCCGCCGCGCTGCGGAGGCGCCGGTCACGTCCCGACCGAGGATCTCGACGGTCCCCGAGCTGCGCACGTACCCGCCGATGGCGTTCATGAGGGTGGACTTGCCCGCGCCGTTCGTGCCGATCAGACCGACCACCTCGCCGGCCCCGACGGTGAGGTCCACGCCGGCGACGGCCATCAGCCCGACGAAGCGGACCCGGACGTCGCGCGCGACCAGCACCGGGTCGACGGTCGACCGGTCCTCGGCGGCCCCGGTGCGGGCGAGGGAGGACACGGGTGGGCGCTCGGGCGGAGGGGGGACCTCCCGCCCGCGCGCTGCTCGTCCGAGGACCGCGTCGCGCAGCGCGTGCCCGATCCCGACCAGCCCGCGCGGGAAGTACAGGAGGAGCACCAGGAGCCCGATCGACGAGGTCAGCAGTGGCACCAGCTCGTTGTCGGGGAAGAACGCCGGGAGCCCCACGACCCAGAGCGCGCCGAGGATCGCACCGCCCACCGACCCGAGACCGCCGATGACCACCACGGCGACCACCGAGAGGGAGTCGCCGACGGTGAAGAACCGGTCGTTGGGCACGGCCCCGATCGCGCCCGCGAGGACGATGCCGCCGAGCGCGGCCACCGCACCGGAGAGCGCGAACGCCCGCAGCTTGATCCTCCCCGGGGGCACCGCGCACGAGGCCGCGCCGTCGGCGTTGTCACGGACCGCGATCGTCGTGCGACCGACACCGGTGCGCCTGAGGTGGGCGACGAGGACGACGACGACCGCGAGGCACACCAGCGAGAACCAGTAGTGGGCCCGCTGGTCGGTCAGGTCGATGCCAAAGAAGTCGCTGCGAGGGGCGCGCACCCGCCCCGACGACCGACCGCCGGTGAGGATCGGCCGACGGAAGACGTACTGGCTCGCGGCCAGCGCGAACGCGAGCGTCGACACGGCGAGCAGCAGGCCGCGCACCCGGAGCGCACCGGCACCGATCACCACCGCCACGAGGGCGGTGACGGCCATCGCCAGCACCATGCTCACCCCGAACGGCAACGGATCGAGCTTCGCGTTGACGATCCGGAGCGACCCGATGCCGACGTTCGTCGCGATGCCCCGCTCGAACGCCGCGGCCAGCAGCGCGCCCAGCCCGGCGAACGCCATCTGCCCCAACGAGAGCTGGCCGGCCCACCCGGTGAGCACGGTCAGCGACAGGGCGCAGATCGCGAACCCCACGATGGTCGTGTACAGCAGGTGCCGTGACGTCTGCGCCACCACGAGCGGGGCGGCGGCCGCGGCGATGCCGAGCGCGACGAGGCCGACCCGGTCGACCTGACGGGCCCACCAGACCCCCTGCAGGGCCGGCGGGATCGGACGCGAACGGGTGCCGAAGGCGAACACGTCCGTCCCACCCCGGTCCTTCCGGGCCTCGACGTACACCGCGACGAGGACCACGACGAACAGGACCATGTCGAAGAGCCCCGGCTGGTCCACGAAGTTGAACTGCACGAGGGACTGGGCGACACCGATCACCACCCCGGCCACGACGGCCCGCGGGAACGACGCCATCCCGGCGAGCACCGCCGCCGCGAGCGCACGGGCGAGGGTGCTCGGCCCGAGCGTGTCCAGGTCGTGGACGCTGCCGGCCTGACCGGCGACCAACGCGAGGGCGAGCGTCGCGAGGAACCCGGCGATGGCCCAGGTGACCGTCGAGACGATCTTCGGGTTGATCCCCGACAGGCGGGCGAGGTCGGGGTTCCCGGCCGCCGCCCGCACGGTCCGACCGATGGTCGTCCGCCCGAGGAGGAGCCCCAGCGCGGCCGCCACCACCGGCACCACGAGCAGGATCGTGAGCTGCGCGCCGGTGACCCGCACGTCGAACCAGCGGTGCTCCGCGCCGATGGCCTGCGGGAACTCGGCACCCCGGACGTCGATCTCCGGGTACGCCATCAGGATCGCCATCGAGAGCTGGGCGACACCGATCGTGGCGACCAGCAGGATCACCCGCGGCGAGGTGAACAGCCGTCGGACCACGACCAGCTCCACGACGGCGCCGTAGAGCGTGCCGACGACGAGCCCGGCCAGCACGGCGAGCCAGTACGGCACGTCGTACTTGACCGCCAGGAGGAGGAACAGCCCGGCGCCGACCATCCCGAGGTTGCCGACGGCGAGGTTGATGACCCGGCTGGAGCGGTACACGAGGACCACGCCCATGGCCAGCACGCCGATCACCAGCCCCGAGACGATGCCGTCGACGACGAGCTGACGGGTGACCCACGTGGCGAGGAGCACGTCAGCCGCCCTCGCCGCCGAGGAACACGGCCCGGGCCAGGTCGTCGCGCTCGGCCAGCTCGGCCGCCGCGCCCTCGAAGCGGACCTGGCCCTTCTCGAGGAACACCGCCCGGTCCGACAGCGCGAGCGCCACGTTGAGGGACTGCTCGACGATGACCATGGTGGTGCCGTCGGCCTTGAGCTGCTCGACGATCTCGAGCAGCTCCTGGACCACCGTCGGGCTGAGCCCGAGCGACAGCTCGTCGACCAGCAGGAGGTCCGGTTCGTGGACCAGCGCGAGCGCGAGGGCGAGCATCTGCTGCTGCCCGCCCGACAGCGACGACGCCCGTTGGTCCCGGCGGTCCGCGAGACCGCCGAACAGGTCGAGGACCCGACCGATGCGACGGTCGAGGTCGGCGCGGTCGTGCCGGTAGCGGAAACCGGCCATCTCCAGGTTCTCCTGCACGGTCAGGTCGGGGAACGTCCCCTTCCCTCCCTGGAGGAGCTGGATGCCGTAGCGACCGCGGAGCTCGGGCGGCACGAAGGTGATGGTCCGCCCGTCGAGGCGCACGACGCCGCGGGCCGGCACCCCGAGCCCGGCCACGACCCGCAGGATGGTCGACTTCCCCGCGCCGTTGGTGCCGAGCAGCGCGAGCACCTCGCCCCGCCGGACCTCGAAGCCCACGTCGAACAGCACCTGGACCGAGCCGTAGGAGAAGTCGACGCCGTGCACCTGGAGGGCCGGCACCTGCTCCGGGTCGGCCTCCCGACGCCGGGCCTCGTCGCGCTCCTCCTCCAGCTCCTGGGCCACGAGCGCGAGGTCGGACCGGATCGACGTGGACGAGCGCACCACCATGAGCCCACCGACCAGGCAGGCCGGCGCCATCAGGACCTGGACGGCGACACCCGGCCCGAACGCATCGGACAGCAGGGCGGCCAGCAGCGCGCCGCCGGTGGCCCCGACGAAGAAGATGTAGATGGCGGCCAGCGCAGCACCCATGCCCCGGAGCCGGTACGGGAGGATCGACTGGGTCACCGGACCGACCATCGTGAAGGCCGTCATCAGCAGCGCGCTCGGCGCGATCCCGACGATCAGGAACGCGGTCACGTTCGGCATGGCGTACTGGATCGGGACGAGCACCGAGACCGGCAGGATGAGCAGGCCGACCATCCGCAGCGCCGCGGCGGGGTCCCGGCGGTACAGCCGGTCGTAGTGGCGGGCGACGAAGGGCAGGATGCACAGCACGCCGAGGCCACCGATCGTGCCCACCAGGCCCCGTTCGAGCGTGTCGAGCCCGAACCGGTCCTCGACGTACAGGTTGGCGAGCACCGGCCCGCTGAACAGGCCGAAGCCCAGCGCGGCGAAGCCGACGATGACCGACTTCAGCGTGCGGATCTGGAGGAGCCGACCGAAGGCGGCCTCGACCGAGATCGGGGCGGGGTCGGGGTCGACGACCACCTCGTCGAGCACGTCGAGCATCTCGTACTGGCCCCGCGGCGGCTCGGGGAGGCGGAACGCGAAGAACGCGAGCACCAGCACCGGGAGCCCGAGGACGAAGAAGGCCCAGCGCCATCCCTCGTCGCCGCCGGCGATCGCCGCGATGGCTCCCACGAGCAGCGGGCTCAGGACGCCGATCACCTGCCCGGCGCCCGTCGTGATCGCGTTGATCCGTCCGCGGGCCCCGATCGGGTAGGCGTCGGCGAGGAGCGACCCGTGCACCGGGAGCGTGTTCGACTTGCCGACGCCGACGCCCAGCCGGGCCCAGAACAACATGAACGCGTTGACCGCGAACCCCGAGAGGGCGACCATCGAGGCGAACAGGATGCTGGCCCAGCCGATGATGCGGCCCCGCCGGTAGCGGTCGGCCAACCACCCCATGGGGAGCGCGCCGAGGACCACGAACGACGCCGCTGCCGCGCTGATGAAGACGATCACCCCGTCGCTGACGCCCAGCGAGTCGCGGATGTCGGGGGCGAGGACCGCGAGGGCCGCGGCCTCCAGCTCGTCGAAGGAGTTGAGGAGGAGGAGCACGAGGAACGTCGACAGGCCGCCCCGAGCGATCGCCTCGCGCAGCTCGACCGGACGATCGCCGACGCCGGGCAGCCCCTCGGGGCCCGGCACGTCATCGGCGGGCGACGAGGGGTGCGCGACGGTCTCGGCCGTCTCGGCCGCGAGGAGGTCCCGGGTCAGGTCGGCGGGGACGGTGTCGGATGCGCCGGTGCTCACGATGCTCGGTCCCCTACCTCATCGCTCTGTGCGACCACGATCGATCTCACACAAGCGAACGATACCGTTGAATGTAGACTGAATCAACCAAAAGTGTGGAAGGGGTCACAGCCGGATGGACCACGCCGAACCAGCGACGCTCGAAGCCGACGGCCACGTGCGGATCGACGGCGCGCTCGATCCGGCGTTCTGCGAGCAGGTGGTCGCGGAGGCGTGCGCCGCGGCCGGCTTCGACGCCGACGACCGGTCGACCTGGCCGGACCGGGTCACCCACCTCCCGGTCACGACCAGCTGGTCGTTCGAGGACGTCGCGCCCGCCGTCGTGCCCACCCTCGAACGGCTCGTCGGCCCGGCCGACGGGGTCCGGTACGCCGGCATCCAGGACAACCTGATCGCCAACCCCCCGGCACCGCCGGACCGGTGGTGGGACGTCACGCCCGGAACGGTGGACCGGGCCGGCTGGCACAAGGACGGCGACTGGTTCCGCCACTACCTCGACAGCCCCGAGCAGGCGCTGCTCGTCATCGTCTTCTGGCGCGACGTCGAGGCCGACCAGGGTCCGACGTGGGTCGCCGTCGACTCGATCGGGCCGGTCGCCCGCCTGCTGGCCGAGCACCCCGAGGGCCTCGATCCGGCCGACCTCGCCGAGCCCTGCACCCGCATCGTGGCCGCGAGCCGCGACCTCCGGCCACTCACCGGACGCCAGGGCGACGTCGTCCTCGCCCACCCGTTCATGCTCCACACCGCGACCCCCAACCGGACCGACCGCCTCCGCCTCATCGCCAACAGCTCGGTGATGCTCCGGGAACCGATCGCCCTCGACCCTCCGACCACGGGCGTCGGCCGGGCCACCGCGGCCGCCCTCGGCGTCGACCGGGTGGCGTTCACCGCCACCGGCGAACGACGGAAGGTCGAGTCCGAGCGGGAGCGGCGGTGGCGCGACGCCCGGTCATGACGGGTCGTACCTCCGGGGTGGCGACGCGACGGCCAGGGTGCGCCGGATCTCGTCGAGCGACGCCGGCAGGTCTCCGGTCGCCCGGGCCTGGACGATGACGTTGCCGAGCGCGCTGGCCTCGGCGGGGCCGGCGACCACGGGTCGGCCGGTGGCATCCGCGGTGAGCCGGCACAGCAGGTCGTTGCGGGAGCCGCCGCCCACGACGTGCACCACCTCGACGTCGATCCCCGTGACCGCCTCGGCCGCCGCGATCGTCCGGGCGTAACCGAGCGCGAGCGAGTCGAGGACGCAGCGCACCGTGCCGGCCTCGTCGAGCGGTCCGGCGCCGGCGGCGGCCGCGATGCGGTCGGGCATGTCGTCGGGCGCGATGAAGGCCGGGTCGTCCACGTCGATCGTCGGGCCGCCGGGTGGGAGGGCGGCCGCCCCGGCCAGCAGGGCGCCGAGGTCGTCGCGCCGCCAGTGTCGGAGCGACTCCTGGAGCAGCCACAGCCCGCCGACGTTGCGCAGGAAGCGCGTTCGACCGTCGACCCCCAGCTCGTTGGTGAACCCGGCATCCCGGGCCACCTCGGACAGGACCGGGCCCGAGAGCTCCATCCCCACGAGCGACCAGGTGCCGCTGCTGATGTACGCGAACCGGTCCGTCGTCGCCGGCACCGCGACCACCGCCGACGCGGTGTCGTGGGAGCCGACCGTGCGCACCGGCGTCCCGTCCGGCGTGTGGCCCCGCAGGTCGCCGGGTTCGTCGAGCGGCGGGAACAGGTCGGGCGGGAGACCCAGCCGCTGGAACAGGTCGGTCGACCACGCCCCGGTGCGGACGTCGAGCAGGCCGGTGGTCGACGCATTGGTGACCTCGGTGCGCAGCTCGCCGGTGAGCGCGTGCGCGATCAGGTCCGGCAGCAGCACGGCGCGGGCGACCTCGGACCAGTGCGCCTCGTGCGTCTCGGCCACCAGTTGGTACAGGGTGGTGAACGGCAGGTGCTGGAGCCCGTTGATCCCGAACAGCTCCGCCGGGTCGACCAGGGCGTGCACCTCGTCCTGGACGGCGTCGGTCCGGTCGTCCCGGTAGGCGATCGGCTCGCCGAGGAGTCGGCCCTGCTCGTCGATCAGCCCGTAGTCCACCGCCCAGGTGTCGATCCCGATCGAGGTGGCGTCGGGGACCATCGCCAGGCCGGCGCGCACCTCGTCGACCAACCGCGACAGGTCCCACCGGAGGTGCCCGTCCCGACGGACCGGTCCGTTGGTGAACCGGTGCACCTCGTGCAGCGGGATCGAACCGTCGGCCGCCACGGTCGCGGCGACGACCCGACCGCCCGACGCCCCGAGGTCGACCGCGACGTGGACGGCCACGGCGCTACCGGAGGAAGGCGGCGGCGACGCCGGCGTCGACGGGGACGAGCAGCCCGGTGGTGTGGCTCAGCTCGTCCGAGCAGAGCACCGAGACGGCGTTGGCGACGTGCTCGGGAAGGACCTCGCGCTTGAGCAGGGTGCGCTGCGCGTAGAACTCCCCCAGCTCCTCCTCGGGTACGCCGTAGACCGCGGCCCGCTGCGCGCCCCAGCCGCCGGCGAAGATGCCGCTCCCCCGCACGACGCCGTCGGGGTTCACGCCGTTGACCCGGATGCCGTGCTCGCCCAACTCGGCGGCGAGGAGCCGCACCTGGTGGGCCTGGTCGGCCTTGGTGGCCGAGTAGGCGACGTTGTTGGGGCCGGCGAACTGCGCGTTCTTCGAGGCGATGTAGACGATGTCGCCCCCGACGCCCTGGGCGACCATCGCCCGGGCCGCGGCCCGGGCGACCAGGAAGCTGCCCTTGGCCATGACGTCGTGCTGGACGTCCCAGTCCTCCTCGGTCGTCTCCAGCAGCGGCTTGGAGATCGACAGCCCGGCGTTGTTCACCACCAGGTCGATCCCGCCGAAGGCCAGCAGGGTGGCGTCGACCGCGGCCTGCACCGCCGCGGGGTCGGTCACGTCGCAGGCCACGCCCCGGGCCACGTCCGGGCCGCCGATGTCCGCCGCGGCCTCGGCGGCCCGTCCGGCGTCGAGGTCGGCGATCACCACCGAAGCGCCGTCGGCCGCCAGCCGGGCGGCGATGGCCCGACCGATCCCGCTCGCCGCGCCGGTGACGAGCGCGATGCGCCCGGCGTGGCGCTTCGGCTTCGGGAGGCGCTGCAGCTTGGCCTCCTCGAGCGCCCAGTACTCGATGCGGAACTTCTCGGCCTCGGAGATCGGGGCGTAGGTCGACACCGACTCGGCCCCGCGCATGACGTTGATGGCGTTGACGTAGAACTCGCCGGCGACCCGCGCCGTCTGGGCGTCCTTGCCGTAGGAGAACATCCCGATGCCCGGCACGAGGACGATCAGCGGATCGGCGCCCCGCATGGCCGGGGAGTCCGCCGTGGCGTGGCGGTCGTAGTAGGCGGCGTAGTCGGCCCGATAGGCGTCGTGGAGCGCGGCGAGCTCGTCGTCGGTGACGTCGGCCGGGACGACGAGGGGCTTCACCTTCGTGCGCAGGAAGTGGTCCGGGCACGAGGTCCCCAGTTCCACCAGCCGTTCGAGCTCCTCCCGGGCGACGAAGTCGAGCACGACGTCGGTGTCGGTGAAGTGGCCGACCATCCGGTGGTCGCGCGACGCCACCCCGCGCAGGCGCGGCGCCAGCGCGGCGGCGATCGCCCGTCGCTCGCCCTCGGGTCGGGCCTCGCGCCCCGGCACGACCGGGCCGAACGGTTCGGCCACGCCGTGGGCGGCGAGGTGGGCGGCGGCGGTGTCGATGATCCACCGACTGTTGGCCTCGGCCTCGTCGCTGGTGGCCCCCCAGGCGGTGATGCCGTGGCCGCCGAGGATCACCCCGATCGCGTCGGGGTGGGCGTCGTGGATGGCGGCGATGTCCAACCCGAGCTGGAACCCGGGTCGCCGCCACGGGACCCAGCGCACCCGATCGCCGTAGATCTCCTTGGTGAGCTGCTCGCCGTCGGCCGAGGTCGCGATGGCGATGCCCGCGTCGGGGTGGAGGTGGTCGACGTGGGGGGCAGCCACGAGGCCGTGCATCGCGGTGTCGATCGAGGGCGCCGCGCCACCCTTGCCGAAGCAGCAGTGGTCGAACGCGGCGACCATCTCGTCCTCGCGCTCGACGCCGGGGTACACGTCGACGAGCGCGCGGAGGCGGTCGAGCCGCAGCACGGCCAGGCCGGACTCGGTGAGCGTGCCCAGGTCGCCGCCCGAGCCCTTCACCCAGAGCAGCTCGGTCTCGGTGCCGGTCACGGGGTCGATCGCCGTGCCCTTGGCCGAGGTGTTGCCGCCGGCGAAGTTGGTCGTCGTCGGATCGGCGCCGAGGCGGTTCGACCGGGCCAGGAGGTCGTCGACGGTGCTCATGCGCCCCACCCGGCCTGGTCGCCGCCCACCCGCTCGGCGGCGATGCGCTCCTGGTACCCGCTGGCGCGGTACGCGGCCATGGGGTCGGCGGGCAGGCCCCGTCCGGCCCGCCACTCGGCCAGGTCGGCCCGGACGTCGGTGGCGAACGCGTCCATGAAGATCCCGTTCGCGGCCAGCACGTCGCCGGCCGCCTCGGCCTCGGCCAGCGCGGCGCGGTCGACGAGCAGCGCCTTCGCCGTGGTCTCCTGCACGTTGAGGACGCTGCGGATCTGCCCGGGGATCTTCTCCTCGATGTTGTGGCACTGGTCGAGCATGAAGCTCACCTCCGAGTCGGGGCCGTAGCCGCCGCCGCGGACCACCTCGAAGAGGATCCGGAAGAGCTGGAACGGGTCGGCCGCCCCCACGATCAGGTCGTCGTCCGCGTAGAAGCGCGAGTTGAAGTCGAACGCGCCCAGCCGGCCGAGCCGGAGGAGCTGCATCACGATGAACTCGATGTTGGTGCCGGGGGCGTGGTGGCCGGTGTCGAGGCAGACGACGGCCCGCTCCCCGAGGGCCAGGCACTGCACGTAGCTCGTCCCCCAGTCGGGGACGTCGGTGGCGTAGAACGCCGGCTCGAAGAACTTGTACTCCAGCACGAGACGCTGGTGGTCGCCGAGCCGGCGGTACACCTGCGCGAGCGAGTCGGCCAGCCGATCCTGGCGGTCCCGGAGGTCGCCCTGGCCCGGGTAGTTGAGGCCGTCGGGCAGCCAGACCTTGAGGTCGCAGCTCCCGGTCCGGTCCATGAGGTCGACGCACTCGACCGCGTGGGCGATCGCCTTCGCCCGCACCCGCTCGTCGTGGTGGCAGAAGCTGCCGAGCTTGTAGTCGTCGTCCTGGAACGTGTTCGTGTTGATGGTGCCGAGCCGCACGCCGAGGCCCTCGGCGTGCTCGGCCAGCTTCGCCACGTCGTCGACCCGGTCCCACGGGATGTGCAGCGCCACCGACGGGGCCAAGCCGGTCACGTCGTTCACCTGCGCGGCGTCGGCGAGCTTCTCGAACGGATCCCGCGGCACCCCGGGCTGGGCGAACACCTTGAAGCGGGTGCCGGAGTTCCCGAAGGCCCAGGACGGCAGTTCGATGGCCTGGTGTTCCAGCTGGTCGGCGATGTCGGCGAATCGAGGCATGGGTTCAGCTCCTGCTGGTGAACGTGTGGCGGCCGGCGCCCACGGTCTCGGTGCGGCCGTCGGACAGCGTCACGTCCGCGACGACGCCGTCGGGGACGACGACCTCGCTCACGATGGTCGAGCCGTCGCGTCGCCACCCCGACCCGACGAGGCCGTGGCGGGTGCGCAGCGTGCCTCGGGCGTGGTCGAGGCCGGGGCCGGGGGTCGGGCGCAGCGCGAGGCGGGTGTAACCGGGTTCGGCCGGGTTGATGCCGGCGACGACCTTGTACAGCCAGTCGGCCACGGCGCCCAGCGCGTAGTGGTTGAAGCTCGTCATCTCGCCCGGGTTGATCGAACCGTCCGGGAGCATCGAGTCCCAGCGCTCCCAGATCGTGGTCGCGCCCATCGACACCGGGTAGAGCCACGACGGGCAGCTCGGTTCGAGGAGCAGGCGGTAGGCGGCGTCGACGTGGCCGGTCTCCGACAGCGCCCACGTCACGTACGGGGTGCCGGCGAAGCCGGTGGAGACGCGGTACCCGTTCTCGGCGACGACCTCGGCCAGCCGCTCGCCGGCGCGCGCCCGCTGCTCGTCGTCGAGCAGCCCGAACGAGATCGCCAGGGCGTACACGGTGGCGCAGTCGGACCGGACCCGGCCGTCCTCGTCCACGTAGTGCGCCCCGAACGCCTCCCGGGTCCGGGCGGCCAGCGCCCGCCACCGCTCCGCGTCGTCGGTGAGGCCGAGGATCGTGGCCGCCTCGGCCGCGAACCGGGCCGACCGGTGCAGGCACGCGGTCGCGACGACACCGGGATCGGCCTTGGCCTTCCCTGGCGCGTCCGGCGGTGCGTCCGGATCGAGCCAGTCCCCGAGCTGCACGTCCCCGTCCCAGAGACCGGTCTCGGACAGCCGGGGCTCGATGGACGAGAGGTGCAGGACCATCGCGGGATAGTGGGCGGCGAGCCGGTCCCGGTCGCCGAACGCCCACCAGAGCGCCTCGGCGACCCACACCGCGGCATCGCCCCACACCGCCTTCGGCCCCTTCCAGGACTCGAAGATCGCCGCGTAGTCCGCGTTGAAGAAGGCCATGATGTCGGGCACGACGAGCGGGACCGACGAACGATCGTCGTGGCGGGTCTCGGCCTCGAGGTCGAGCAACCAGTCGTGGAGCAGGTCCTCGCAGTCGAACTGGTGCACCGCGGTCGCCGCGTAGACGGCGATGTCGCCGGTCCACCCCATGCGTTCGTCGCGCTGCGGGCAGTCGGTGGGCAGGTCGAGGAAGTTCCCCCGCTGGGACCACATCGAGTTGGCGACGAGCCGCTCCACCCGGGGATCGGAGCACTCGAAGGTCGCCGTGGGCTCCATGTCGCTGTGGACCACGACCGCGACGAGGGCGTCGGGGTCGGGCTCGCCGGGCCAGCCGGTCACCTCGACGTAGCGGAACCCGTGGAAGGTCGCCGTCGGTTCGAACACGTCCGGCCCGCCGGAGCAGACGAACGTGTCCGTCGCCTTCGCGGCGCGGAGCGGTCGGGTCCCCAGCTCACCGTCCTCCAGCACCTCGGCGTGGCGCAGCACCACCTCGGTGCCGGCCGGCGCGGTCACCGTCGCCCGGACCCACCCGACGAGGTTCTGGCCGAAGTCGACGAGCAGCTTCCCGCCCGGCGACGTCCAGCTCCCCACCGGACGCAGCTCCTGCTGGCGACGGACCGCAGGGGCGAGGTCGGCGACGAGCGTCGACCGGTCCAGGTCGACGACCCGGACCGGCAGCGGATCGGGCGCCGCGCCGCGCCGGCGGGCGTCGATCGTCTGACCGCCGTAGAGGGACGCCGACGGGCTGTCGGTGCGGTGCCCGGTCCAGTCCGGTCCGGTGCCGACCACCTGGGCGGATCCGTCCCGGTAGCGGACGACGAGCACGGCCAGGAAGGCCAGCTCCTCGCCGTAGTCGAGCTTCGCCTCCATGAACCCGAGCTCGCCCCGGTACCACCCGGGCGCGACGCGCACCGAGATCCGGTTGCGGGCGGCGACGAGGTGGGTGACGTCGTGGCGCTGCACGCGCAGCCGCCACTGGTAGGAGGTCCACCCCGGGGCGAGGACGGCATCGGACACGGGGCGCTCGTTGATCGCCATCTCGTAGGTGCCGTGCGCCGTGGCCCACAGCGCCGCGTCGGTGACCTGGGCCGGGTCCCCTCGGAGGTCGAACGAGGTCGAGAGCCCGACCACCTCCCACCGCTCGCCGTCGGCGACGATCGGCTGCGCCCGGTCGAGCTCGACGGGCAGGGCATCGTGGAGGTGAGCGGTCGTCAAGCTCGGTCGTCCTGTTCGATATTGTTCGACCTCACAGTACGGATCTTACTTGCTAGGGTCAACCATCTCCGCCAGCCATCCGGGATCGGACCGATGACCGCCACCGAACGCTCCCTCGCTTCCGAACAACGACTGCGCTGGCTCGTCGACCGCCTCGATGGCGACGGCGCCGTCTCGATCTCCGACGCCGCCGACGCGCTCGACGTCAGTGCGATGACGATCCGACGGGACCTCGGGGAGCTCGAGGCCCGCGGCCAGGCCAAGCGGGTCCGCGGCGGCGCCCAGGCGATCGGCCCGCAGCCGTTCGCGGCGCGGTCCGACACCGCGACCCGGGCGAAGGCCGCGATCGCCGCGAAGGTCGCGGACCTCCTGCCCCGCAGCGGGGTGATCGCCCTCGACGCGTCGTCGACGGTGCAGCGGATCGCCCGGCGCCTCGAAGCAGCCCGGGACCTCACCGTCCTGACCAACGGCCCCGACACCTTCGCCGCACTGGGCGACGTCCCCGGCCTCGTTCCGCTCCTCACCGGCGGCCAGCTCGACCTGCGCACCGGCAGCCTCGTCGGCCCGCTGGCCTGTCGTTCGGCCCAGGTGCTGCGCCCGGACGTCCTGTACCTCTCGGCCGCCGGGCTCGATCCCGCGGCGGGCACCTTCGAATCGACGCTGGAGGAGGCCGAGGTGAAGCGCCACCTCGCCGCCGGCGCCGACGAGGTCGTCGTCGCCGCCGACAGCACCAAGCTCGGCGCCCGGGCCACCGCCCTCGGCCTGCCCTGGGCCGACGTCGACCTGCTCGTCACCGACCTCGACCCCGACGACCCACGCCTCGACCCCTACCGCGACGCCGTCCGCCTCCTCTGAGGTGCCCACGCGGAGCGCACAGTTGGGGTCGGACCCCAACCGTGCGTCCTCGAACGGGAAGCGTCACTCCACGCGTGCACGGTTGGGGTCCGACCCCAACTGTGCGCACGCGGATCAGATGCGGTAGGTGCGCTCCGCGGTGGTGGCGAAGACCTGGTCGCGGGCCTCCTCGTCGAGGTCGGCCAGCAGCTCGGCGAAGGTGGACCACAGCGCGTCGAGGGTGCCGTGCATGCCGTCGACCGGGAAGTTGCTGGCCACCATGCAGCGGTCGGGGCCGAACGACGTCAGCACGTGCTCGACCCACGGCCGGTACGCGTCGGCCGAGATGGTGCCGAGCGGCATGGCCAGCCCGGAGATCTTGCAGATCACGTTCGGGCCGACATCGGCCAGCGCGGTCATGCCGTCCCGCCAGAGCGCGAACTCGGCGTCGTCGGCCGACCGCGGCCAGCCGGCGTGCTCCACCACCACGGTCAGGTCGTCGTCGCGGCGGGCGAGGACCGCGGCCACCTCGGCCAGCCGGTCCGGGTGGGTCATCACCTCGAACACGAGGTCGCGCTCGGCCAGAGCATCGAGCACCTCGCCCGCCGGCAGCGGATCGGGCGACCCGCCCATCGGCCGGACGCCCCGGAACCGGCTCGCGCCCATCTGGCGATCGATGGCCGCCACGGCGTCGGCCACCGTGTCGTGGGGCGGCAACCCGCCGACGATCGCGTGGGGCGCACCGCCCTCGTCGGCCCGGCGGTCGAGCTCCAGCGTCTCCTCGACCGAGTGCTGCCCGGTGGCCGCGGCCACGTTGACGATCCCGACGACCGGCCAGTCGCCGGACTCTCGTCGGTGGTCCTCGACGTCGAAGCGCCGGGCCATGCCGGTGACGTCGCCCATGCCCAGCCGGTCCCCGTCGCGCAGGTACGGGTACCAGTCGGTCCGGGCCGGGTCCCAGAGGTGGACGTGCGCATCGACGATGCGCTCGGGCCGCGGTGCCGGGCTCATGGCCGGCCCGCCATCTCGGCCAGGACCCGGTCGAGCCACGGCGGCGGCGTCGCCGATCCGAGCACGACCCCGCCGGCCGGACGGGGGTGGCGTCGGAGGCCGAGCCAGCCGTCGCCGGCCACCAGTTCGGCCCCACCGAGCGATGCGACGTCGGCGCCGGCCACCAGGTGCGCGGCCACCTCGGCCGTCCACGGCGGCGAGGCCCCTTCGAGCCCGACCACGAGGTCGGTGACCGGTCCGCGCGCCGCCCGGGACAGTTGGGTCATGGCCTGGACGTGGCTCCTGCCGGCGGGCGTCGAGGCGTCGACCACGCTGACCAGCCGGACGGGTCGGTCCGGTCCGACCGCGAGGGCCGCGGCCCGTGACCACACCGTCGCCGCGGCGATGCGGTCCGGCAGCCCGACGTGGTCGGCCAGCACCTCCTCCCACGAACCGGTCGAGTCGGTCGAGCGGTCGGCCGGGACCGGGGCAGCGAGGTGGACGACCACCGCGTCGAGGCCACCGAGGTCCTGATCGGCACCGCGGAGCGCGGCCTCGACGTCGCCGGTGGACGAGGCCGCGGCGACCGACACCGACACCGTCCGGACACCGCGACGTTCGAGCGCCCCGACCAGCGCCCGCGCCTGCGCCGGGTCGTCACAGGCCACCGCGCACGAGGACACGTCGGCGGCCGGAACCACGGCGCCGGCCGAGTACACCTCGTCGAAGCGGGGGTTGCCACCCCCCGCGGTGCCCTGGGCGGACTCGGCGGGGACCAGCGCCCCGGCGGTCACGGCGGCGAGGACCGCAGCGGACTCGGACGACACCGGCTCGTGCACCGCCTCCACCAGCGCGGGCGGTGACACGAGCGCCGCCTCCGATCCCCCGGTGAACACCACCTGGCCCCGGAACGCGTCGAACTCGTCGCCGACCAGGTGGGCGACCAGCGGCGCGAGGTCCTCGGGCTGCGGCATGTTGCCGAGCGACAACCCGCCCGACCCTGCCTTCCGCGGCGCGCTCCCCTTCGCGTGGTCGGCCCGCCGCAACGCGGCCTCGACCATGCGGGTCACCGCGATCGGTGAGATCGCGTTGAGCACCACGCCCTCGGGCAGCAGCGGGCCGAGCTGCCAGGTGAGGGCGGCGACCGCCCGCTTGGCGCAGCCGTACGCACCGGCGTCGGCCCGCCGCCAGCCGGACCCCGAGGTCACCCCGAGGACGTGCCCCCGTCCGGCGGCGACCATCAGCGGCAACGCGGCCCGCAGCACCGCGACGTACCCGCCGAGGTGGACCGAGAGCACCGCGGCCCAGTCCTCGTCGGTGCCCCGCCCGTACGAGGTGGGGCGGGTGATGCCGGCCGCGTTGACGACCACGTCCAACCGGCCTCGCTCGTCGACCAGACCGCCGAGCAGCGCGGCCATGGCCCCCTCGTCGGCCACCGACGCGTCCGACGACGCGGCCGATCCGCCCGCGGCGACGATCCGGTCGACGACCGACGGCGACCCGTCGACCTCCCCCGCCGTCCCGTCGAGGGCGACCATCGGGTCGACGACGACCACGTGGTCCCCGCGCGCCCCGAGCGCCTCGGCGATCGCCGCGCCGATGCCACGGCCACCACCGGTCACGACGGACACGCGCCGGTCGGCCGACCCGTCCGCCGTCACCACACCTCCAGGCCGTCGAGGTCGCCGGCGTCCAGCCAGCCCTCGAGGAGGTCCCGGTAGCCGAAGAAGTCGCCGAGGCCGCGGCCGTAGTTGCCGTTGCGCGGGTTCATGTCCTCGGGTCGACCCTCGTTGTTGATCCGCGACGGCGTGCACGCGGCCAGCACCCGGCTGCCGTCGACGAAGGCGCCGACGATGCCGCTCGTCCACTCGGCCTCGACCGCGGCCTCGACGTCGAAGGCGCTCGCGCCCTGCGCCTCCAGATGGGCGACGGTCCGACCGACGAACGACGCGCCGAGGACGGCGAGCTGGGTGTAGTTGACCGTGACCACCGACTGCTGCGCCGGCCCCGGCATCACGAAGAGGTTCGGGAAGCCGTGGATCATCATCCCGAACAGGCTCGACGCGCCCTCGGCCCAGCGCTCCCGCAGCGTCGTCCCGTCACGCCCGACGATCTCGTGGCCGGCCCGCCGGGCGAGCGGCGTCATCTCCGGCTCGAAGCCGGTCGCGTAGACGATGCAGTCGACCTCGTACTGCCGGCCGTCGACCACCGGTCCCCGCTCGGTGATCTCGTCGATCCCCGCCGGGCAGTCGACCAGCGCGATGTTCGGCGCGTTGAACGCGCCCAGGTACTCGTCGTGGAAGCACGGCCGCTTGCACAGGTACCGGTAGTAGGGCTTCAGCGCCTCGGCCACGGCCGGGTCGTGGACGACCTCGGCCACCCGGTCCCGGTGCTCCTCCATGATCGCGAAGTCGACCTCCTCGGCCCCGCGCAGGTACTCCTCGATCGTCATGTCCTTGCGGCGGGGCGGGTTCTGGACCGCGGCGTAGTGGTGGGTCCAGCCGTCGTCGGTGTCGTCGCGGTCGACGCGGCGGCCGAGCATCTGGGCCTGGAAGTTGTCCATGCGGTCCCGTTGCCAACCGGGCGACAGACCGTCGCGGAAGTCGGGCGGCGTCGGGGCGTTGCCGCGCACGCCGATCGCGGAGGGGGTGCGCTGGAACACGAGCACCTCCCGGGCGGCAGCGACGAGCGGCGGCACGCACTGGATCGCCGAAGCACCCGTGCCGATCACGGCGACGCTGCGATCGGCCAGGCGGGTCATCGGCTCACCCGGGCCCCCGCCGGTGTAGTCGTAGTCCCACCGGGCCGAGTGGAAGGACCGGCCCTCGAACCGCTCCATGCCCGGGATGGCGGGGAGCTTCATGAGGTTCAGGATCCCGACGGCGAGCACGTAGTAGCGGCTGGAGAGGCGGTCGCCCCGATCGGTCGAGACCTGCCAGCGGGCCGCGGCATCGTCCCACGCCGCACCGGTGACCCCGGTGTGGAACAGCGCGTCGTCGAGGAGGTCGTAGCGCTCGGCGATCGCCTGGAGGTGGAGCCGGATCTCCTCGCCCGACGCGTACCGGTCCTTCGGCACGTAGTCGAGCTCCTCGAGCATGGGGAGGTAGATGTAGGACTCGACGTCGCACATCACGCCCGGGTAGCGGTTCCAGTACCAGGTGCCACCGACGCCGCCCGCGGTGTCGACGATGCGCACCCGCTCGAGGCCCGCGGCCCGGAGCTGGAGGGCGGCGAGCAACCCGGCCATGCCGGCCCCGACGACCACGGCGTCGACCTCCTCGACCACCGGCTCCCGCTCGGTCGGCGGCGTGAACGGGTCGTCGCGGTAGCGGGCGAAGTGGTCGTCGGTGGCCAGGTCGCGGATGTCGGACCGCCCCGGCACCAGCCTTCGGTCACGCTCGCGGAGGTACTTCTCCTTCACCGCCTCCGGGTCGTACGACGCGGCCGCGTCCATCGCCGTCACGCCACCCGGAAGACGATCCGGCCGCGGGTCTCGCCGTCGAGGATCCGCTGGGCGAGCTCGGGGGCGTCGGCCAGCGGCCGGACCTCGGTGATCGCGTCGAGGCGGTCGAGCGGCAGCTCGGTGGCGAGCCTGCTCCACGCCTCGCGGCGCAGCTCGATCGGCGCCATCACGCTGTCGACGCCCGCCAGGGTCACACCCCGGAGGATGAAGGGGGCGACCGATGCCGGGAGGTCCATCCCCTGGGCCAGGCCGCACGCCGCCACGACGCCGCCGTAGCGGGTCTGGGCGAGCACGTTGGCCAGGGTGTGGCTGCCCACGCTGTCGACGGCGGCCGCCCAGCGCTCCTTGCCCATCGGCCGGCCCGGTTCGGAGAGCTCGGCGCGGTCCAGCACCTCCGAGGCGCCGAGCGACCGCAGGTGGTCGCCCTCGGCCTCGACCCGTCCGGTGGACGCGATCACCTCGAAGCCGAGCGACGAGAGCAGCGCGACCGCCACGCTCCCGACGCCGCCGGCCGCGCCGGTCACGATCACCGGCCCGTCGCCGGGCTCGACCCCGTGGCGTCGGAGGGCCATGGTGCAGAGCATCGCCGTGTAGCCGGCGGTGCCGATGGCCATGGCCTGCTCGGCGCTCAACCCGTCGGGCAACCCGACCAGCCAGTCGCCGGGGACGCGGGCCACCTCCGCGTACCCACCGAGGTGGGTCTCGCCGACGCCCCAGCCGTTCAGGACGACCGGGTCCCCGACCGCGAAGTCGGGGTGGCCCGAGTCCCGGACGACCCCGGCGAAGTCGATCCCCGGGATCATGGGCCACCGGCGGACGACCGGCGATGCGCCGGTCATCGCCAGGCCGTCCTTGTAGTTCAGCGACGAGTGCGAGACCGCCACGGTGACGTCGCCGTCCATGAGGTCGGCCTCGTCGACGTCGGTCCACGTGAGCGTCTGCCCGGTCTCGGAACGGTCGAGCAGGAACGCGGAGAACGTGGCCACGGGCGCACCCTAACCCAAAGGTGACACTCGCGTTAGATGCCGCCGGGCCGGCTCAGGCCCGGACGACGCTCACCGGGGTCGTGCCGGTCAGCATGTCGAACACGGCCGAGTACTTCGTGCCGCCGGCGATCAGCGCCTCGATCTGGTCGTCGGTGGCGTCGGCGTCCACGTCGAAGGCGACGGTGACGTTCCCGAAGCCCTTGCGCACGTCGGGATCGATGCCGAGCACGCCGCGGACGTCGATCTCACCGGTGACCGTCGAGGTGACCGAGCGCAGCTCGATGCCCCGGGCCGCGGCACCGGTGGCGATGCCAGCGGTGATGCAGGCGGTCAGGGCGTGCAACACGTACTCCTGCGGGGTCGGGCCGTGGCCGTGGCCGAGCGTCGGGTGGTCGGCCGTGAAGGCGAACCGGTCGACGTGGACCTGGTCGGCGCCGGCGCCGTGCCACTCGTGGATCTCCGAGCGGCTCGCGGTGCCCTCCACCCAGGTGTTGCGGGCGGTGAACCGGAAGGCGGCCAGCTCGGGCTGGTCGGTCAGCTTGGCGATGGTGCCGAAGAGCTTCTCGGTGGGAACCCCGTTGACCTCGGTGGGGGTGTCGATGGTGGTCATTTCTGTCTCCTGATCGTCGTGCCCGACGTGGGCATCTCGTGGTGGATCCCACGATGGACGAACGGGCGCGACGGGTCTTGGAGAGCCGGTGGAGACTCGGTGGAGAGCTTCTGGAGGATGGGTTTCGACTCCGCTCCGCAAGCTCCGCTCCGCTCAACCAACGATCTGCTCCTCGAGCGAGCGAAGCGAGTCGAGAGGCAGGTCAGCGGGGTCGGGCGACGGCGACCCGCCGGCCGGTGGCGAGGTCGAGATCGAGGCGCGCGGTGCCGTCGTCGATGGTGATCTTCGTGGCCCCCTCCTCGGCGTGGGTGAAGGGGTTGTCGATCCGGGCGGTGCGGTGCAGCGGCACCTCGGTGCCGTCCACGGTCAACGGGCCGGTCCACGAGAACGCCATCTCGCCCTCGGTCGGCGACGTGTAGGCGACGTCGAAGCCCTGCGACACCCCTCCGACCTCGCCGAGGTCGGTCACCGAGATCGGCGCGGCGCTCATCGACGCCACGAAGTCGTCGAACGAGCCGTTGCGCCCGGCGTCGCCCACCTCGGTGATCCACACGTTGTCGGGCCCGCCGGGGGCCACCAGGTCGAACGGCTGGGTCAACCCGTTGGTGAAGGTGACCGCCGGATCGTGGGTGCGCCACTCGGTCGGCCGCCAGGACCAGAGCGCGACGTAGCCGTCGCCGCGCCGGCCGAAGGTCCACCCGTCGACCTGTCGGACCTCGTCGAACCGCTCGGTCGGGAAGTAGGCGTGCGTGTAGTCGAGGTAGGCGAAGGCCGACAGCGGGCCCGTGCCGGCGACGTACTGCGGGGCGTAGAGGTTGATGACCGCCGAGCCCTGCTGGGCGGAACGGGGCATCGGCCCGCCGTTCCAGTAGAGGTCGGCGTCCACCCAGCGCTGGATCGGCCGGGGTTCGTTGCCCGGCGACGTGGTGAACACGATCGCGTCCTCGTCGAGCGTGGCCTGCCACGCGTGGTACTGGTGGCCGAAGCAGCCGGGCCGCTGGTCCTGCGCGGACGAGAGCATGGCGTCGGCGGAGCGCCAGGTGACGCTGTCCACCGCGCCGAGGAGGCCCAGGTTGATCTGGCAGCGCAGCGCGTAGGCGAGCGACCGGGCCGTGTCGGGGTTCCCGCCGGCGAGGTCGGCCATGGGCTTGTACGGCGCGAAGAGCGACGTGTCCCAGAGCCCGTGCTCCTCGATCGTCTGCAGGCTGAGCGGGACCGACGGCCACGCCGTGACCGATCCCCGCTCCCACCAGAAGGCGATGCCGTCGGGGTCGTCGAACGCCGGCGCGCCCTCGGGGGCCACCGGGTTCGCGGTGAGGGGTTGGTCGAGGCCGATGTCGACGCCCATGTGCTGGCGGTCGACGAAGGTCCGGTCGGTCCGGGCGATGCGCCGGATCACCTCGGGGACCCGATAGCGCTTCGCGGCGGCGAGCGCGGTCGCGGCCGCATTGGCCCGCGACTCGTAGGGCAGCGACGTCGTGTCGAACGCCAGCTTGGTGACGGTGAAGGTGTCCTGGTCGGTCGCCCGGCTCTTGTCCTTCATGTAGGAGCGACCGTGGGTGACGCCGAAGTTGCCGTGGATCTGGTGGACGGCGATGTCGTAGAAGAACAGGTCGAGCATCGCCGCGGCCCGGCGGGCGATCGCCGGCTCGCCGAACTCGGTCAGCAGCAGGAGCGGCTCGATGTCCTTCGCGTAGTACACGTCGGAGTGCCACTCGCTGAACCCGAAGCGGGCCTTCTCGTCGAGCCACGCCTCGATGCGGGCCCGGCCCCGCTCGCGGTGCACCGAGCCGGGTTCACCGGTGAACTCGAAGGTCTCGCGGGGCAACGTCAGCCCGGCCAGGTACTCGAGCGTGTGGACGATGAGGCGGTGGTTCTCGGACCAGAACCACTTGTCGTCGATCGTCCCCGCCGGCAGCGGGTCGGTGAACCAGTAGCGGAACCCGGTCAGGCGGTCCTGGATCGCGGCGCGCAGCTCGGGGCCGATGTCGCCCCGGAACTCGCTCCAGATCGACATCAGCCGCATCATGTCGAAGTCGCTGGTGTCGAGGTTGGCGTCGATCTTGTCGAAGACGGCCTGGAAGTCGGCCGGGGTGATCGACGTGGCGTCGAAGGCGAAGTGCCGGTCACGGTCGGCCCGGACCAGGTGCGCGTAGACGCTGGACGGCGACGTCCGGTCGAGCGTCCCGGTCGAGAAGCGCAGGTAGGCGTCCTGGCGCTCGGCCCACGATCGCCCATCGACGTAGCCGTTGCCGGCACCCAACCGCACGGGCACCAGCGGCCGACAGGCCACCGCGGCGACCGTGGCCAGCGCGAGCACGACAGCAGTTCCGATCCGACGCATCGAGCGTCCCCCCTCTGTTCCCCTGGTCCGCCGACCTTAGGGCAGTGGGTTTCGACTGCGCTCGCTGCGCTCGCTCCGCTCAACCGACGGAGGGGTGCGCTCGCTCCGCTCAACCGACGGAGGGGTGCGCTCGCCCTCCGCTCCTTGAGCGAGCGCAGCGAGTCGAAAGGCGAACAAGACGGCGAGCGCAGCGAGTCGAAAGATGGAGGGCCCCGCCGACAGCGTTGTCGGCGGGGCCCTCGGGGGGGAGGGGGGAGGATCGGCGGCTACGGGACGGCGGTCAGCACGATCGTGCCGAACAGGCCGTCCTGGCCGATGCTGCGGTTGCCCACGCCGGGGTACTCGCCGGCGGTGAAGCCGTTGGTGATCGAGTCGTTGACCCCGAAGCGGATCGCCGCCTCGTCACCGGCCACCGCCGGGAAGGCGATGTTGGAGTCCGAGTAGGCGTGGACGTCGAAGGCCACCTCGACGGTGATCGTCTGCGCGGTCGTGCCGGTCAGCACCCGGCTGCTCGACCCGGTGAACGGCACGTAGGCCCCGCTCCCGCTGTTGACGCCCGTCGACGACGGCGTGATGTTGAAGTTCTGCCACGCCCCGCTGCCGACCTTGGCCCGGACGGTGATCGCGCTCATCGACGTGCGGGCGCTGCCGCCCTGCTCGTCGATGAGGGTGTGCGCACCCCGGAGCACCTGGTTCATGTCCAGATGCCAGGTCTCACCGTTCTCCGGGACGACGTCGAAGGTCACCCGGTAGCCGGCGTTCGCGTCGCGCTGGGCGTCGTCGACGGTGCAGCACGCATCGGCGCCGATCATGCCCCGGAGCGACACGTTGATGTTCTTCGACGTCGAGGTCGACTTCACCTTGTGGCGCCACTCGTGGACGTTGACGATCGAGTCGTAGACCCCGTTGGCGGTGCTGGTGTCGGTGACCTGGACGTTCTGGATCCGCGTCTGCGGCACCTGGAGCAGGTCGGCGTAGAGCACGAAGTAGTTGCCCTGGCGGGCCAGCTCGACGACGTCGACGTTCAGCCCGAGGAAGCTCGGCATCGGGAACGCCGCGAACGACGAGCTGAGGCCGCTCACGAAGTTCGGGAACAGCGCCGGGAACAGCGTCTCGATGCTGGCGGTGTTGGCCCCGATGTTGTTGTCGATGACCTTGGCCTGGACCTGCGAGGACGGGCCGGGGGTGATGGTCGGCGCCAGCGTGCCGTTGGCCTCGTCGAAGCCGAGCTCGAACCCGAGCGGCGACGACACCGACAGCCGGAGCCACGGGATGTCGACCCCGTTGCGGGTCTCGATGAACTCGATCCAGAGCCCGGCCAGCTTGAGCTCCGAGGACTCACCGTTGGGCCCGGCGGCCGAGGTCAGGAACGGGGCGACCTTCGGGGTCACCCGGATCTTCATCGGCGTGTTGGCCGGCAGGGTCGAGAACTGCGGCACCAGTCCGGCCAGCACGGTCGAGGTGATCGGCAGCGGGGTGCCGGCCAGGTCGAGCTCGGTGATGTCCTGGTTCAGGAGCCCGCACTCGGTCATGGCCCCGAGGAGCTGGTTGAAGGTGGATGCCGAGATCACGAGTCCGAGGCCGTAGGGGGCGCCGGACGGCGTGGTGCTGCCGAGCGTCGGATACGTGCCGGGCACGTCGAAGGTCTCCGGCAACGTCGGGGCCCCGGGCACCGCGGCGCAGTCACCGGGGTTGGTCCCACGCGTCGCGTAGAAGTCGGCGTTCGAGCGGAGGTCGAGCGCCGTGGCGCCCTCGGTGATCTGGGTGAACGGCGCGTCGAGGTGCGCGTTGACGGCCTCGCCGACCGAACCGGCGATGGAGATCTGCGCGAGCGCGGTCTCGATGGCGTCGGCGATCGGCGAGTCGGCCGGACCGGAGCCGTCGGGATCGCCGAGCTGGCTGGAGAAGCCGCTGCCGATCATCGTGCTGATCTGCGGGCCGGCGACCGCGTTGACGATGTCGCCGATGAGGAAGGCGTCGCCGTCGCAGATGCCGCCGAGGAACTCGTAGGTCACGCCCGAGGTGTTGACCGTGGGCGTGCCGATGAGGTTGACGTCGACGTGGGACGGATCGCCAGGAGCCGGCTGCAGGTCGAACCTGGCGTTGATCGTGGTCTGCGGGATGTTGACCTCGAGCTTGCAGCGGCTCTGGATGAGCATGCCGTCGTCGATCAGGAGGTCGAGACCGATCGCCAGGTTGGAGATCGTGATGTTGGTGTTCATGCCCGACGCCGAGCTCGACGCGGTCAGGTTCACGCCGCCCATGCTCGCCTCGTAGGCGTTGCCGGTGATGTCGAAGGTGAGGAACGCGTCCTGCTGGTGGACGAGCGGCTGCTGGGCGAGGATCAGCCCGCTGATGTCGAACGAGCCGGACGCCAGGTCGTTGATGATCGGGCCCAGGCTGTTGAGGCCGGTGTTGGTGAAGCGCATGCCGACGCCGTCGACGGAGTACTCGCCGACGTCGATGCTCGGGCCGCTCACGACGGTCGAGTAGAACTTCTCGACCTTGCCGGCGGGCGAGGTGTAGATCGCCTCGACGACGGTCACGGTCCCGTCGGGACCGAGGGGCAGGTCGACCGAGAACGTCCGGTCCGGGTTGATCGGCGTCGAGACGCCGTTCACGGTGAGCGTGCCGTTGACGTCCGCGTTCTCACGGATCTTTCCCGTGACGGTCGTGGAGTCCCCGTCGACGATCGCGCCGTCGTGCGGTGCGGTGATCTTCGGGATGTCGCACGCGGTGAGCGCCAGCAGCAACGCCGCGGCCAGGGCCGCGACGGTGGACCTTCTCTTCATCTTCTCCCCCTCCGGGATCCCGGCGGCAGCGGTGCCGCCGGACCTTGCACCAGTGTGACAGACGGACCACCCGTGTGCCGTCGTTCGCAGCATATGACACCGGTCACCCGAAGACGAGGACGAGCGGCCGCGGCGCGACGTCGCTACGGTTCCGACCACGTCGCCGTGCCGAGGGGGCCGGCGACCACCTGAGGGGGAAGGTGCAGACGATGCTGCGCGACCGACGTCATCCGTTCCTGTCGCTGCTGCTGGTGCTGGGGCTGTTGCTGGCCGCTGTCGGCTCGTCCGAGCCGGCCGGGGCCCGCACCGCACCGGGCACGCAGCCGACCACCGGCACGATCGGCGGTACGGTCCGCGACGGCGACGGCGACCCGATCGCCGGCGCCCGCGTCGAGCTCGTCGACGGCCGTGTCGCCGAGCCGGTCACGACCACCACCGCGGCCGACGGCTCCTACCGGGCCGAGGTGCAGGCCGGACGCTGGGCCGTCCGGGTCGTCGCCCACGGGTACCAGACGATGTGGGCACCGGGCACGCCCCGGATCTCCGACGCGGCGATCCACCAGGTCGATCCCGGAACCGACGTGGACGGCATCGACGTCACGTTGGAACCCGGCGCCGACCTGACCGGGCGGATCACCGACCCCGACGGCCGAGGCGTCGAGGGCGCTCGCGTGTGGGCGTTCGCGCCCGGCGACGTCTGGCTCGGCTCGCTCGCCGCCCGGTCGGGCGCCGACGGCAGCTACCGCATCGAGGGCCTCGCCCCGCTCGACTACCGGATCGCCGTCGTCGCCCCGGCCGGCAGCGGGCTGCAGAACCGGTGGGCCGACGACCCGGTGCGCGTCGAACCGGGTGTCGACCGCACCGGCTTCGACGTCGCCCTCGACGCCGGGGCCTCGATCAGGGGGCGGGTCACCGACCCGGACGGTCAGCCCCTCGGCGGGGTCTCGGTCACCGCGTGGTCGCCGACCGACCGCTGGATCGCCGGTGCCGGCTCCACCACCGCGGCCGACGGCACCTATGTCATCGAAGGTCTCGACCCCGGTTCGTACAAGGTGCGGTTCGGGCGTGCCGACCTGACCCCGCGCTGGAGCGGACCGGCGATGACCCGGGCGGCCGGCGCCGCCGTCGAGGTGGCCGACACCTCGGCCGTCACCGGCATCGACTCGCACCTCACCCCGGCCTACCCGTACACGTCGGTCTCGGACCTGGTGGTGCCCGACTCGGCCCACTGCGACGCGACCGCCGACAACTGCCACCTCCCCTTCCCCAGCGACCGCTTCACCGTCGCCGACCCGACGACGCCGACCGGTCGACGCGTCGCGTTCGACCCCGAGGGGATGCCGACGAACGCCGCAGGGACCCCGGTCGACCCCACGCACTGGAACGAGCTCGACGGCTTCAGCCCGTCGGCCGCCATGCTGCTCAGCGTCCCCGGCGTGGACCTCGACCTGTCCGGCACCGCGTCGCTGACCGACCTCGCGCCGTCGCTCGACCCCGACGCCCCGATCGTCCTCCTCGACGTCACCGCCGGCGAGCGCCTCGCCTACTGGACCGAGCTCGACTCCTACGCCGAGCCGGGCACCGTGCCCATGATGTTCATCCGGCCGGCCGAGCAGCTCCGGGAGGGCCACCGGATCGTGGTCGGCGTCCGCGGCCTGGTCGACGGGACCGGACGGTCGATCGAACCCACCCCGGCGTTCGCCGCCTACCGCGACCTCGTCCGCACCGGCGATCCCAACCTCGAGGACCGCCGCCCGGCGATGGAACGCACCTTCGCCGACCTCGACGCGGTCGGCGTCGAGCGGGGCGATCTCCAGTTCGCCTGGGACTTCACCATCGCCAGCACCGAGGCGCTCTCGGGTCGGCTCCTGCACATGCGCGACGACGCGTTCGCCCGGCTCGACGGTCACGCCCCGGCGTTCACCGTCACCTACGACCAGCCGTCGACCCGCGAGGGCGTCGCCCGGGAGATCCGCGGCACCTACGAGGTGCCGATGTACCTCACCGGTTCCGGCGAGCCCGGGAGCGAGTTCGTCCTCGGCCCCGACGGCCTGCCCACCTACACCGGCACCTACACGGCGAACTTCCGCTGCATCATCCCGCCGAGCGCGACCGCGGCCGACCCGGCCGGGGTCGGCCTCTACGGGCACGGCCTCCTCGGCACCGCGAACCAGATCAACGCCCCGTGGCGGGTGGCATCGCAGGGCAACCGGGTGTTCTGCGGCACCGACCTGATCGGCATGGCCGAGGAGGACGTGCCCAACGCAGTCAGGATCCTGAGCGACGTGTCGACGTTCAACACGCTGGCCGACCGCCTCCAGCAGGGCCACCTGAACACCCTGTTCCTCGGGCGGCTGCTCGTCGCCCCCGACGGCTTCGCGTCGAGCCCGAGCTTCCAGCAGGACGGCACGCCGCTGATCGACGACGACCTCGTGTACTACGGCATCAGCCAGGGCGGGATCATGGGCGCCGCGACCACCGCGGTGGCCCAGGACTGGACGAAGGCCACCCTCGACGTCGCCGCCATCAACTACGGGCTCCTGCTCGACCGCAGCGTCGACTTCGACCCGTTCCGCTCGATCCTGTCGGCCTCGTACCCGGCCGCCGCCGACCGGGCGCTCGGCCTCCAGTTCATCCAGATGCTGTGGGACCGGGGCGAGGCCTCGGCCTACGCGCAGCACCTCGTGTCGGACCCGTACCCGAACACGCCGGTCAAGCAGATCCTCCTGCACGCCGCGTTCGGCGACCACCAGGTGGCGAACGTCGGCACGGCCTACGAAGCCCGCACGCTCGGCATCCCGGCCCACCGTCCCGTCCTCGCCGACGGCCGCTCGCCCGAGGTCGACGTGCTCTGGGACGTGCCCGCGATCACGGCGTACCCGCACCAGGGGTCGGCCGTGGTGTTCTGGGACTCGGGGGCGGCGGTCCCGCCGCTCACCAACCAGCCGCCCCGCGAAGGCGACGACCCGCACGGCGACCCGCGGGCCAACCCGGCGGCCGTCGCCCAGATCATCGGGTTCTTCGCCACCGGCGAGGTGATCGACACCTGCGACGGCCAGGCCTGCACCGGCCCGTGAGCTACCGCAGTTCGTAGAGGATCGGTGCCCGGCCCGGACCCTGGTGGTTCGGGTCGGGACCGACCTTGGCGGCCAGGCCGTCGGCGATGAGCTCGTCGACCGCCTTCTTCACCGTGGCCGGCGACCCACCACCGGCCCGGTCGGCCAGCTGGGCCAGGGTGAAGCGCTTCGGACCACCGGCCGCGGTGGCCTTCAGCGTCGACACCGACACCTGTGGACCGCGGGACGACGCCGGGCGGCTCGCCGTGCGACCCCGCGGCGCGGCCCGCCCGGTGAGCGGCAGGTCGAAGCCGGCCCGGGCCAGCACGTCGTCGTCGACGCCGAGGGTGCGGAACGCCTCGACCGGGATGCCCTCGACGTCGGCGTAGGCCCGGGCGTGGGCCACGAACTCCGCGGTGATGCGGTCGACGTCGGCCGCCCGGGCCCGCTCGCGCGCCGCGGCGGCGTGGAGCCGGTCGATCGGGTCCGACGCGGACGCGAAGGCGGCGTCGGCCCGGGCCACGGCCTCCTCGTCGATGACCGAACGGGGATCGTCGATCCAGCTCAGGTAGCGACGGACGGCGGCTTCGGGGGACGTGCTCTCGGACATCACGTGGATGGTACCGGCGGTCTGTCCCGGGGCAGGCCGAGCGACCGCTCGGCGATCATGTTCCGGTGCACCTCGTTGGTGCCACCGCCGATGCGCGAGGCGAACTGGTAGAGCAGGCTGTTCTGCCACAGGCCCTCGTCGAGGGCGCCGTCGCCCCACAGCATCCCGGCCGGCCCCTCGATGGACATGGCGAGGTCGACCTTGCGCTCGTTGGCCGCGGTGAGGGTGTTCTTCAGGATCGACGGGTCCGGAGGCGTTCCGGTGCCGTTCATGAGGAAGGTCTGGAACCGGAGCCCGAGGTACCGCATGATCTGCTCCCGCGAGTACACGTCGGCGAGGCCCTGGCGCACCACCGGGTCACGGTCGCGGCCCAGCTCGCGGGCGAGCCGGCGCAGCGTCGCGAAGTTGGCCGGGTCGGCGCCGCCGAGCCCGCCGATCATGCCGGCCTCGCTCGACATCACGGTGCGGGTGACCGCCCACCCGCCGTCGACCTCGCCCACCACGTCGGCCGCCGGGATCCGCACCTCGTCGAGGAACACCTCGTTGAAGTGGCAGTGACCGCTGGCCTGGCGCAGCGGGCGCACCTCGACGCCCGGCGAGCGCATGTCGACGACGAAGAACGTGATGCCCTCGTGCTTCGGCGCGGTGGGGTTCGTGCGGGTGAGCAGGATGCCGAAGTCCGCGTACTGGGCCTGGGTGGTCCAGACCTTCTGGCCGGTCACGACGTACTCGTCGCCGTCGAGCACCGCCTTCGTCGACAGCGACGCCAGGTCCGAGCCCGCACCCGGCTCGCTGAACAGCTGGCACCACGCCTCGTCGCCCCGCAGCAGCGGTGGGAGGTAGCGCTCCTGCTGCTCGCGGTTGCCGTGGACCATGAGCGGCGGGCCGACGAGCGACTGGGCCACCCCGAAGAACCCCGACGACACGTCGTAGCGGGCCGCCTCCTCCACGAAGATGATCATCTCGGCGATCGAGCCGCCCCGACCGCCGAACTGCTTCGGCCACGGGACACCGGCCCAGCCGTTGTCGTAGAGGGTCCGCTGCCAGTCGCGGCAGCGCTCGATGTAGGTGCGCTCGGACTCCTCGTCGGCGTAGATCGCGTTGGACCACTCGGTGTCGGTGCCGGTCCGCAGCGAGGCGTGCTCGTCGAGGAAGGCCCGCACCTCGGCCCGGAACGCGGCCTGCTCGGGTGTCTCGTCGAAGTTCATCTGGTCCGGGCTCCTTCGAAGACGACCTCGATCGAGGCGTCGATGCGGTTGTTGACCTCACGGATCGTGCACCGGTCGTGGGACCACTCCCGCAGCAGCGACCACAACAGGGCGATGGCCAGGCCGACCACGACGGCGGTCTGCGCCTCGTCGGTGTCGCGCATGGCGCCCTCCACGACCGCGATGAACGCGTCGCTGTACTCGGTGAACGGTGCGACCACGTCCGGGTCGGTGGCGACCTCCAGCACGGTGATGAGCTGGAAGAAGTTCGGGTTGCGCTCGAACGCGCCGACCGCCCGGCGCAGGGCGGTGCGGAGGCGCTCGGCGTCGCTGTCGCGCTCGGGTCGGCGCCGGCCGATGGCGTCGGCGAACGACGAGCTCCACTCCAGCAGCACGTGCGCGAACAGCTGCTCCTTGGACGGGAAGTAGCGGTAGAGCGTGCCGAGGGCGACGTCCGCTCGCTCGGCGACGTCACGGATCTGGATCTGGTCGTACGGCCGCTGTTCGAGCAGCTCCAGCGCGCTGCGGACGATGCGTTGGCGCCGGGCCCGCTGGGCCGGAGTGGGGTCGACCACGCCCGGAGGATAGTGGAGCCGAGATGGACATAACAAGAATCCAGTTCTAGTCTTGCGCCACCCGACGAAGGAGCGTCCGCCCGTGCTCGACTTCCAGCTGTTCGACGCCGACAACCACTACTACGAGGCCACCGACGCCTTCACCCGGCACCTCGACCCGGCGATGGCGAAGCGGACGATCCAGTGGGCCGACATCGACGGCAAGCGCCGGCTGCTCACCGCCGGGAAGGTCAACCGGTTCATCCCGAATCCGACCTTCTCGCGGGTCGCCAAGCCCGGGTCGCTGGCCGACTACTTCCGGGCCAAGGCCGGCGTAACCGACCTGCGGGCCGCGTTCGGCGAGCTGGAGCCGATCGAGGACCGCCCGGAGTACCGCGACCGGGACGCCCGACTGGAGGTCATGGACGGCCAGGGCATGGAGGCCTGCATCATGCTGCCGACCCTCGGCGTCGGCATGGAGACCGCGCTCGAGCACGACCCCGCGGCCTGCGTCGCCGCGTTCCGTGCGTTCAACCGCTGGCTCGAGGAGGACTGGGGCTTCGCCTACCAGGAGCGCATCTTCGCCGCTCCCTACCTCACGCTCATCGACCCGGACGCCGCGGTGGAGGAGCTCCGCTGGGCGCTCGACGCCGGCGCCCGGATCGTGCTGATGCGGCCCGCATCGGTGTGGGGCCTCGGCGGCCGGCGCACGCCGGGCGATCCCCGCCACGACGCGTTCTGGTCGCTGCTGAACGAGTCCGGGGTCACCCTCGCCATCCACAGCGGCGACTCCGACTACGCCGACTACGAGCGGATCTGGGGCATCGACGACGACATGCAGGCGTTCCAGATCCCCACCCTCAAGCGGCTGCTCTCGGCCAACCCGACCCACGACGCCCTCGCGTCGATGATGGCCGACCGGCTCTTCGAGCGGCACCCCAACCTGCGGGTGGCCACCATCGAGACCGGCACCTCGTGGGTCCGCCCGCTGCTGAGGAAGCTCGCCGCCCTGCACATCCAGATGCCCGGCGTGTTCGGCGAGGATCCCGTCGAGGTGTTCAAGCGCAACGTGTGGGTGTCGCCGTTCTTCGAGGACGACGTGCTCGACCTGATCGACGCCGTCGGGGCCGACCGCGTCGTGTTCGGCTCGGACTGGCCCCACGTCGAAGGGCTCGCCGAGCCGGGCGAGTTCGTCAAGGAGGTCGAGGGCGTCGACCCCGCGGACGTCCGCAAGATCATGCGGGACAACACCGCCGGCCTCCTCACCCCCCGGCCGCGCTGACCGCCGGCGCGAACTGGCTGGCCCAGTGGCGAAAGCGCGGGATGGGGCCGTCGCCCTTGACCAGCCGAGGGTGGTCCACGTAGCGCAGGCCCTCCCAGATCGGGACGTCCTGGCGCACGCCGCCGACCGCGCCCCGGTGCATGAAGTCGGCGACCTCGTCGACGGGGACGCCGGCGATCCGGTCGCCGTCGGCCGGACGCTGCACCGTGGTGGCGATCGTGAAGTCGAGGTGGCCGGCGGTGGTGGGCGTCGGCAGGAGCAGCACGTGGTAGCGCAGGCCGACCGCCTCGGCGGTGTTGAGCGAGCGGGCGTAGCCCATGCCGAAGGTGTCGGTGTCGAAGAACGTGGTGATCTCGCTCGGCCCCTCCCGCAGGAAGTTCGGCGTGGCGAAGTGGAACTCGGAGTGGAACGACGTGCCCCGGTCCTCGTACGCGGTGCCCGACAGCCCGAAGCCGTGGACGATGCCGAAGTGCACGGCGTCGACCCCGTTCTCGTGGATGGTCTCGACGTGGGCCGCGATCGGGATCGTCGTCACGATCATGTCGGTCCAGCCGTCGAGGTCGAGGTCCGGGATGTCGAACGTCGGCTCGCTGCAGTCGGACGCGTGCCAGGCGAAGGTGAACCCGAACCGCTCGACGGTCGGGTAGGTGGGCAGCTGGACCCCGTAGCCGGGATCGCCCGGGTACTCGGAGCCGACGCAGCGGCCGTCGGTCGCCCAGCGCAGGCTGTGGAACGGACAGCGCAGCGACTCCCCCACCACCTCGCCGCCCCGGGCCAGGTTGGCGCCGAGGTGGGGGCAGTAGGCGGATGCCACCGCCGGCTCGCCCGCCTCGGTCCGGAACATGACGACCTGTTCGCCGAGGAACGCGCGCTCGGCCACCGCACCCGGCGCGAGCTCGGCGGACCGCGCCGCCATGTACCAGCCGCTGGGGAACGGGTGGCGGGGGTCCGCCGGCTCGACGGCGGTCACCGGTTCGCGATCCCCGGTGCGAAACGGCCGGCGAAGGCCCGCAACGGCAGGTCGGCGCTGGTGACGATGCCCGGCGGGGCCTCGACGACCGAACGGATGGCGTTGAGGGCCGGCATCCCGGTGACGGTCATCCCGACCGACGCGAACGCGGCCGGCGTGGAGAAGTCGGCACCCGGCTTCGGGAAGATCATGTGCTTGGAGTAGATGCACGGATCGGCGGTGATCTGCGTGATGTAGCAGGCCTGGATGTCCCACTTCGGGGAGGTGAGCGGCGTCATCTGCCATTCGAGGTGCATCTCGACGCGGGGCTCGCCGTCGACGGTGCCGACCGTCGGTGACGTCGGTCGAGTGGACGATGGACAGGATCTGGGCCAGCCCGGGGTTCATCCCCGTCCCGTAGAAGGTGGACCCGCCCTTCTGGCACGCCTCCTCGATGACCTCCTGCTCGGTCCGGCCCGACGGGTGGGGGTGGTTCTTGTTGCGGTGGTGGCCGGTGATCCAGTCGGCGGTGGTGACGATGTCGATGCCCGCCTCGAGGATCGGGACGTAGAGGTCGACGTCGGGGAACACGCCGTGGAAGGTCACGCAGTCCGGCTCGGCGGCGATCAGCTCCTCGATCGTGCCGGTGGCGGTCACCCCGATCGGCTCGATGCCCACGATCTCGCCCGCGTCCCGACCGATCTTGTCCGGCGAGTAGCAGTGCAGCCCGATGAGCTCGAGGTCGGGGTGGTGCCCGATCCGCTTGATCATCTCGCTGCCCACGTTGCCCGTGGCCACCTGGAACACCCGGAGCTTGCGGTCGTCAGCCATTCGTCGTCCCCTTCGTTCGAGCGCATCGCATCGTTCGTTCGCCCCGCCGAGGACGGGGCCGGACCAAGACCATACACTTTTCGGTTAGTGTCCACCCGTGCGCACCCACGGATGGGCCGGCGATCCCCCGGCCGACGACGACGAGGCGATCCGCCGCATCCTCGACGCCACCCGGGCGTGCATCGACCGGACCGGTGATGCCTCGATCTCGTCGGTGTCGGTGGCCCTCGGGGTCAGTCGCCAGACCGTCTACCGCTACTTCGCCGGCACCGAGGTCCTGATCGCGGCGACCGCCCTCGACGCGGTGGCCGGCGTCCACGAACGGATCATCGACCACCTGGGCACCGAGCCGCTCGATCCGGCCGAGGCCGTCGTCGAGTACGTCGCGTACACGCTCGAGCTGCTGCCCGAGGAGCCGTACCTTCGACTGCTGCTCGAACCGAGCGGGCGCAGCATCGTCTCGCAGGGCTTCACGTCGCCGCCGGCGCTCACGCTGGGGCGGGCGTTGATCGACACGATGCCGGTCGACTGGTCGAGCCTGGGCTGGGACGACCCGCAGCTCGACGAACTGGTCGAGCACGTGCTCCGCCTGATCCAGTCGTTCGCCATCGATCCGGGGAGGCCGCCGCGCACCGGGGTCGAGCTCCGCGCCTACCTGACCCGGTGGCTCTCACCGACGCTCGCTACGCCCCGAGGTTCTCGAGACGTCGGTACCCGATGATCCGACCGACCGAGACGCCGAGGGTCTCCTTCGCGAGGGCGCCGAACGACGGGTCGGCCCCCACCGGCGACACCTGGGCGTCGAGGCCGACCTCGCCGGCGATGCCCTCCATCCGCTTGGACTGGGCCGGGCCCGACACCAGCACGACGCTGTGGAGGCCCTCGGCCTCCAGGAACCGGGCGGTCGCCGCGAGCGACTCGTAGGTGGAGCGGCCCTGGACCTCCTTGCGGATCCGGTCGTCGGGGACGCCGTGCTCGCGGAGGAAGTTGTAGCCCGTGGTCGCCTCCGTGTAGCGATCGCCCTGCTGGCGGCCGCCGGTGACGACGACCAGCGGCGCGGTCCCGTCCTCGTACAGCGCGAGCGCGTGCTCCAGGCGGGCCTGGAGGACCGGTGAGGGTCGGCCGTCGTACTGCGCGGCGCCGAGGACGACGATCGCGTCGGCCTTCGCGACCTGGTCCTGCTCGCTGGCCCGCCAGACCTGCACGAAGGTGATGCCGACGTAGAGGACGAGCGCGAGCACGACCGCCAGCAGGACCGCGAGCCACCGACGACGGGTCAGTCGTCGGAGGATCGCCTTCATCCCAGGCGACCCCGGGTGGACCGCAGCCGGGCCAGCGTGCGGTCGCGGCCGAGCACGGCGATCGACTCCCAGAGCGGGAGGCCGACGGTGCGGCCGGTCAGGGCCACCCGGACGGGGCCCTGGGCCTTCGAGAGCTGCGGCTTGCCCTCGGCGTTCACCAGCCCGGCGTCGATGGCGGCGGCGCCGATCGCCTCCTGGACGACTTCGGCGGTCCAAGCGTCCGCAGCGAGTGCGTCGAGGCGGGTGATCGAGGCGTCGAGCATCTCGGGGACCTGCTTGCCCTTGGTGATCGCCTTCGTCCAGGAGTCCTCGTCGACCTCGGGTTCGTCGACCACCAGGAAGTCGACCATCGGCTCGACCTCGGTGAGCGTGCGCACCCGCTCCTGTGCCTCGGTGGCCAGGACCCGGAGGGCCTCCATGGATGGCACCCCGCGGGTGAGGAACGGTTCGGCCCGGGCGAGGAACTCGTCGGTCGACAGCGCCCGGAGGTGCTCGGCGTTCACGAAGGAGAGCTTCTTCGGGTCGAAGAACGCCGGCGACGGGTTGACGTCCTCCAGGCGGTACAGGTCGACGATCTCGGAGACCGGGCGGACCTCGATGCCGTCGGGCGGACCCCACCCGAGCAGCGCCAGGTAGTTGACCATCGCCTCGGGCAGGTAGCCGGCATCGCGGTAGCTCGCCATCGAGACGTCGTCGCGCCGCTTGGACAGCTTCTTGCGCTGTTCGTTGACCAGCAGCGGCATGTGGGCGAACGCCTCGGGACGGGTGAGTCCCAGCGCGTCCTGGAGCAGCAGGTACTTCGGGGTGTTGTTGAGGTGGTCCTCACCCCGGATGACGTGGGTGATCCCCATGTCGGCGTCGTCGTAGGCGTTGGCCAGCAGGAAGAGCGGCTTGCCGTTGCCTCGAACGACCACGAAGTCCTCCAGGTCGGCGTTCGCGAAGGACATCTCACCGCGGACGAGGTCGTCCCAGCCGGTCCGACCCTCGTCGGGCACGCGGAACCGGAGCGCCCGGCCCGGGCCGGGCTCGAGGCCCCGGTCGCGGCAGAAGCCGTCGTAGCCGGGCTTGCCGCCCGCCGCCTTGTTGCGGGCCTGCACGTCCTCTGCGGTGCAGTCGCAGGCGTAGACGGCGTGCGCGGCGACCAGGGTCTCGACCGCGGCGAGGTGGAGCTCACCCCGGTCGCTCTGACGGATCGGTTCGCCGTCCCAGTCCAGTCCCAGCCACCGCAACATCTCGAGGATGTTGTCGACCAGTTCAGGTCGGTTGCGTTCGGCGTCGGTGTCCTCGATGCGCAGCAGGAACTCGCCGCCCACGCGCCGGGCGAACAGCCAGTTCGCCAGCGCCGAGTGGGCGCTGCCGACGTGGAGGTAGCCGGTCGGTGAGGGAGCGAAGCGGACGCGGACGGGACTGGTCACGGGCCGAGGCTACCGAGTGACCGGGTGCCGCCCCGAGCGGTCATCGCGAGCCGAGCCGCCCCGAGGCGTTCTTCCTCCAGCGACCGGTCGTCCTCCTCGGCGACCTGTGCGGGTTCCCGACCAGGGATCTCGCCGGCCGCGATCCGCTCCAGGAGCTCAGCGGGTTCGAGGCGCAGCGGAACGCGCGCCGAGCGTCGCTCCCGCCGCATGCGGTCGTGGTGGGTCCGGCACGCGGCACGTGCCCGTCGGGTGCGGGCCTCCCGCTCGACGGCGAGGTCCCGACCCCGGAGCCGGGCGTTCCACCCCGCCCTGAACCCACCGACGGGCCAGGCACGCACCGGGCGGGGCCGAGCCGCGAGCTCCTCGGCCAGCCGGTTGCGCATCCACGTGAGCGTCGAACGGGGGAACCGGGTCGCCACGTAGCGGCCCCTCCCGACCCGCAGCACCCGACCCCGACGGATCTCCCACCGCAGCGAATCGCTGATCACCTTCGACGTGCGACCGGCGACCGCACACCCGGCGTCGTGGAGCCGCGCCCCCAACCCCCGGACCGTCACCTCGCCGCCGACGTCGACCATCGCGAGCGTGAGGAAGTAGCGCAGCACCAGCGGCGAGAGCTCCCGTGGACCCACGATCTCCCCTCGTTCCGCCTCCACCGGCCCGATCGACGACTGGTCGAACGCGGGCTCCCCACCGAGGGGAACATCGGGAACCGCCACACAGGACATCGACCCGTGGGGGCAGGCGGCGGCCGCCGTCGGGCAACGGGCCGACCCGACACCTCCGCAGACCGGGAACGGTCCGACCGCCGACGCGACGGCCGCACTGAGCGACGACGGTGCCGGTCGGACCGGGCAGCGGCTCGGGCGCCGCCGGGGCCATCCGACCGGCACATCACAGGGGGTCTTGGATCCGTCGTTCGCCATGGCCCCATCCTCGTCGGGACCCCTGACAATCCCGATGCGCCGCGGCATCCGGTCCCGCCATCCGGACCACACCCCACCGCAAAGGCCAGTCTCCGAGCGACACGGACGCTGTCATCGCCCAGCAAGGGACTTTCCGCACCGCAAGGAACCAACCGTTCAAACCGGTGATTTCGCAATGCGAGCGTGTTGCCGCTCGGAGACTGGCCGATCGCGACGGGACCGGGACCCTCGCCGGATCAACCGGTCCCGGCGAGATGGGGCAGCAGTTCCCGCACCACCGCGTCCGGCGCCTCCTCGGGGACCCAGTGCGACACCCCGTCGAGCACGACGAACCGGTACGGCCCGTCGACGCATCCCTCGGTCGCCTCGGCCGCCGTCCGGCCGAGGGCGATGTCGTTCGTCGACCACAGGTAGAGGGTCGGGACGGTCACCGGGCCCATGCCGCTGGCATCGGCCGGCTCGGCACCGCGGTACCAGTTGAGCGCGCCGACGACCTCGGCCTTCGTGGTGAACCGGGCCAACGACGCCTCGGCGCTCTCCTCGTCCATGCCGGCCCCGAGCACCATGAGCCGCAGGAGCGCCCGGTCATCGGCCATCAGCAGGTCCTCGAAGCCCGGGGAGCGGAAGTCGTCCATGTACTTCGACTTCGTGGCCTGGTCGTCGCCATCGGCCGACGCTCCACCCTGCTTCGCCTGGAGGAAGGCCGCAGGATGCGGCGTCGACACCACTGCGAGCGTCCGGAGACGATCGCCGTGCCGGCCGGCGACCTGCCAGGCCAACGCGCCACCCCAGTCGTGACCGACCAGGTGGAACGTGGACCACCCGAGGTGGTCGGCGAAGCCCAGCACATCGCCGACCAACTCCTCCATGCGGTACGCCTCGGCCTCCGGCGGTCGGGCATCCGGCGAGTAGCCACGGAGATCCGGCGCCACCACGCGGTACCCCGCGGCCGCCAGCTCCGGCTGCACCCGCCGCCAACAGGCCGCGGACTGCGGGAAGCCGTGCAGCAACAGCACCGGATCGCCGTCGGGAGGACCGTCGACGACGGCGTCGAAGGTGAACGGGCCGAGCGGGATGCGCGTCGTCGAAGCGGACATGGTTCGGACCCTATGCCGCACCACGGACGAGCGTTCGACAAGGCCGGCCGACCTCCGCGAAGCTTCGTCCACACCGATCCGGGGAGTGCGGTCGTGACCAACCCGTCAGAGCGAGTGGACTACGCGCAGGTCGGCGACCACCGCGTCGCATACGACACGTTCGGCGATCCCGACCACCCCACCCTGCTGATGGTGATGGGGCTCGGCGCCCAGCTCGTCCACTGGGACCCCGTGCTGTGCAACGCACTCGCCGACCGCGGCTTCCACATCGTGCGGTTCGACAACCGCGACATCGGGTTGTCGACGCACTACCCCGACGGCCCACCGCCCAGGATCGTCCCGATCGCGCTCGGGTTCCGGTCGACCGCGCCCTACCGCATGTCGGACTTCGCCGCCGACGCCGTCGGCCTGCTCGACCACCTCGGGGTGGAACAGGCCCACGTGGTCGGCGCCTCCCTCGGCGGCGCGATCGTGCAGACGATGGCCATCGAGCATCCCCACCGCATCCTCACCATGACGTCGGTGATGGGACCCACCGGGTCGACGTTCGCCGAGCTCCCCCGCCTGCGGATCCTGCCCTCGTTCCTGAAGAGAACACCGCCCACGGTGGACGGCGCGATCGACACGATCCACGCGTTCAACCGAACGATCAGCTCCCCCGGCTGGCCGTTCGACGCCGAGCGCGACCGCGAGAAGGTCGCCACCGCCTACGCCCGGGCCTTCGACCCGCCCGGCGTCCAGCGCCAGCTCGCCGCCATGCTGGCGTCGGGCAGCCGGCGCAAGGCCCTCCGCGGCGTCAAGGTCCCGACGCTCGTGATCCACGGCGCCGAGGACCCGCTCGTCCCGGTGCGCGCCGCGCGGGCGATCGCGAGGGCGGTCCCCGACGCTCGGCTCGAGATCGTCGAAGGGATGGGCCACGACGCCCCCGTCGGCCTCTGGCCCCACCTGGTCGACCTGCTCGCCGAGCACGCCCGGTCACGTTCGGACGAACGGACGACCGACGTCACGACGACGGCGTGACGTCCGGGTCGTCGTCGATGAGCACCTCGGCGTCCTCCAACGACGCCTGATCGGTCTCCTCGGGCAGGAGGAAGAACACCGACGGGTAGTGATGGCGCGGCGGAGCGACCGCGTCCTCGCCCTGGAGGTGGAGGCGCAGCGGCCGGGTGAGCCAACCGATCGGCGCAAGGGCGACGTACCCGAACGCGACCACCAACCCGGTGAACGCCGGTCGGACCACGAAGCCGGCGACGAGCACCCCGATCACCACCGCCGACTGCCAGACCCGACCCCGAGCCGGCGACACGAGCGATCGGAACGACCGGAACCTGATCGACGACGCCATCAACACCGCAGGGATCACGGTGATCAGGACCGGCACGAACTCCCAGTCGCCCTTGAACCCGTCGGGTGCCGCGAACACCGACGCCATCACCACGCCGGCCGCGCCGGGGCTGGGAAGACCGATGAAGTACCGCTTGTCGGCGAGCGGGTCGACCGTGACGTTGAACCGACCGAGCCGGTACGCGGCACACGCCAACCACAGGCACGACAACGCCCACCCGACGAGGTCCAGCTCGGCCAGCGACCAGCTGTACAGCAGCATCGCCGGCGCCACCCCGAACGAGATGAGGTCGGCGAGCGAGTCGAACTGCAAACCGAACGGCGTGATCGCCCGCACGGCCCGGGCCGCCGCACCGTCGGCGATGTCGCACAGCACCGCCACACCGATGAGCACCGCCGCGAGCTGGAACCGCCCGAGCTGCGCCGCCCGCAACGAGCTGAAGCCGCAGAGCATGTTGGTCAGCGTGAAGACGCTGGGGAGCATGGCCTTGGCCCGGTCGCCGGGCGACAGCCGCTCGGGCCGGACCACCGCCGCACCCGAGTGCGACTTCAGGCGGATGACACGGCGACGCCGGACCTCGGGGTCGCTCACGACGCGCCCCGCGCCGGCCACCGGGCGATCACCGTCTCCCCCGCGACCGTGCGGTCTCCCTCCGCGACGCACAGATCGACCTCGGGCGGGAGGAACACGTCCATCCGAGACCCGAACTTCATCAGCCCGATCCGCTGCCCGGGTCGCAGCACGTCACCCGGCCGCACCCGGGTGACGACCCGACGGGCCAGCAGTCCGACGATCTGACGGAACACCACCCGCCGGGTCCGACCGTCGACCTCGTCGACCACCACGATCTCGCTCCGCTCGTTCTCCGCCCCGCTCTCCGCGGTGAACGCGGCCAGGAACCGGCCGGGTCGGTAGGTGACCGATTCGACGGTTCCCCCCACCGGCGTCCGATTGATGTGCACGTCGAAGACCGACAGGAACATCACCACCTGCTGCCACCCCTCCTGCTCGTCGAGACGCGGCGCGGTGCCCGGTTGGGGCGGCCCGACGTGCATGACCTTCGCGTCGGCCGGCGCGAGCACGGCATCGCGGTCGAGCGCCCCCGAAGGCACGAGGTCGGGGGTGCGGTCGGGGTCCCGGAAGAACAGCAGCACGGCGGCCGGCAGCACGGTGAGCGCGCCGGCGAGGCGGCGCCGACCCGCCAGGAGCGCACCCGCGGCCGGCACGGCCGCCAGCCCGACGAACGGCAGGCCGTCCCGATCGAACTTCACGACCCGGACTTCACAAGGTGAGCAGCGAACGCCAGTCCCCGCGATGTGCCTCGACGACCTCGTCGAGGCTCATCCGGAGCGTCGAGGCCGGCACCGCGTCGACGATGGCCCGCAGTTCGGGGTAGTGGTGGGCGGTGTGGTGCACGCCCTCGAAGCGACGGACCCGCTCGGCGACCAGCTCCGGCGGCGCCGCGGCATCCAGCAGGCCCCAGACCGTGTAGGCCACCCGCAGGTCGAAGATCACCGGCGCCCGCCCGAACAGCGACGCCCGCTTCAGGCCGACCGCGACGCCCACGGTCTCGACGTCGGCGAGGTGCTCGCCCGGAGCGAGGTGCACCTCGTCGCGCAGCACGCCGACCAGCTTGAGCGCGTAGCCCTGGTCGGGCCCGGGAGACCCCATGCGGCCGGCGTCGGTGTCGGGCTGGCCACCCTTGTCGAGCAGGTCGCCCGGTCGATCGGCCGCCCACGGGTCCATGCGTCGGGGCGCCGACTCGTAGGCCCGCGGGCGATCGGTGGGCCGGGTGGGGACGAACTCGGGTGCAGCCACGGCCGGAGGCTACCCGTCGGTGTGGAGCAGACCGAAGACGAGCGAGTCCTCGAGCGCCCGCCAGCTGGCCTCGATGATGTTCTCGCTGACCCCGATCGTGGACCACGTCTCGCTGCCGTTGGTCGAGTCGATGAGGACCCGGGTGATCGCGCCGGTCCCGTGCGAGGTGTCGAGCACCCGGACCTTGAAGTCGGTGAGGTGGATGCGCTCGAGCTGCGGGTAGCGATCGCCGACCGCGGCCCGCACCGCGGCATCGAGCGCGTTGACGGGACCGTTGCCCTCGCCGATCCGCAGGATCCGCTCGCCGTGCACGATCAGCTTGACGATGGCCTCGGTGTGGTGGCGAACCTCCTCGGCCTCGCTCACGATCACGCGGAAGCTCTCGAGCTCGAAGAAGTCCTGCTCCCAGCCAGCAGCGCGGCGCAGGAGCAGCTCGAGCGAGCCGTCGGCGGCCTCGAAGTGGTAGCCGTCGTGCTCCAGGCGCTTGAGCTCATCGATGACCCGGGCGACCGTCGGCGGGTCGAGGTCGATCCCGATCTCCTTCGCCTTCAGGTCGAGGGTGGCCTTGCCGGCCATCTCCGACACGACGAAGCGGGTGCCGTTGCCGACGAGCTCGGGCTCGACGTGCTCGTAGGCCTCCTTGCGTCGGGCGATCGCCGACACGTGCAGACCCGCCTTGTGGGCGAACGCGGACGACCCGACGTACGGCGCCTGCGGGTTGGGCGAGATGTTGACGATCTCGGCGATGCGGTGCGAGGCCGCCGTCAACCTCGACAGACGGCCCTCCGGCAGCGTCCGCACGCCCATCTTCAGGGTCAGGTTGGGGATGATCGTCGTGAGGTTGCAGTTGCCGGTCCGCTCGCCGTACCCGTTGATCGTCCCCTGCACCTGGGTGGCACCGCCCCGCACGCCGGCGAGCGCGTTGGCGACCCCGCACCCGGTGTCGTCGTGGAGGTGCACGGCGACCTTCACGTCGTCGCGGAAGTGGTTCGTGATCTCGCGGACCACGGCCTCGACCTGGTGCGGGAGCGTGCCGCCGTTGGTGTCGCAGAGCACCAGCGTCTCGGCACCCTGCTCGGCCGCGGCCTCCAGCACCCGGAGGCTGAACTCCGGGTTCTCGAACCAGCCGTCGAAGAAGTGCTCGGCGTCGAACAGCACCCGGACGCCGGCGTCGGCGAGGAACCGCACCGAGTCGGCGACCATCGCCTCGCCCTCCTCCAGCGAGGTGCGGAGCGCCTCGGTGACCTGGAAGTCCGAGCTCTTGCCCACGATGCACACCGCGGAGGTGCCGGCGTCGAGCAGGTTGCGCAACGTGGGGTCGTCGTCGACCTTGCCCCGGGGACGGCGGGTGGAGCCGAAGGCCACCAGCGTCGAGCGCTCCATGCGGAGCTCCCGACCGGCGCGCTCGAAGAACTCGATGTCCTTGGGGTTCGCACCGGGCCAGCCGCCCTCGATGAAGTGGACCCCGAGCTCGTCGAGCTCGTCGGCGATCCGCAGCTTGTCGTCGACGGTGAGCGAGATCCCCTCCAGCTGCGCGCCGTCGCGCAGGGTGGTGTCGTAGATCTCGACCGTCTCCGGCAGGCCGGGATCGCGCGGTACGCCGGCGTCGTCAGTCGACATGTTCGACCCAGTCCTTGTAACGGTCGACCTCGCCCCGGATCGCCCGGTGGTACGTCTCGCCGATCGCGGTGGTCATGGGTCCCGGACAGGGGATGTCGCGGTCGTCGACCGAGTTCACCGCCGAGACCTCCGCGGCGGTCCCGCAGAGGAACATCTCCTCGGCGATGTAGACGTCGGAGCGGGCGAGCTCGGACAGCGCGACGTCGATGCCGAGGTCGCGGGCGATGGTCATGACCGAGTCCTGGGTGATGCCCTCGAGGGCGCCGGCCGACAGCGGCGGGCTGAGGAGCTTGCCGTGCCGGGCGACGAAGACGTTCTCGCCGGTGCACTCGCTGACCATGCCCTGCGGGTTGAGCAGCAGCGCCTCGTCGTAGCCGCCCTTCAGCGCCTCGACCTTGGCGAGGGTGGAGTTCACGTAGTTGCCGGTCGTCTTGGCCGCCGGCGGCATCGTGTTGTGGTCGAGCCGGGTCCACGACGAGGTCTTGAGGCGGACGCCCTTCGTCATGGCGTCGTCGCCCAGGTACGCGCCCCACGGCCAGCAGGCGATCGCGACGTCGATCGAGCACGGGAGCGTGGAGAGGCCCATCTCGCCGTAGCCGTAGTAGGCGATCGGGCGGATGTAGGCGCTGGGCAGCCCGCTCTCGCGGACGACGTCCTTGGTGGCCTCGACCAGATCCTCGACCCCGTAGGGGAGGTCCATGCCGATGATCTTCGCCGAGTTCTGGAGGCGGACCATGTGGTCGGTGAGGCGGAACACGGCCGGGCCGGTGGCGGTCTCGTAGGCGCGGATGCCCTCGAACACGCCGGTGCCGTAGTGGAGCGAGTGGGTGAGGACGTGGATCTTGGCGTCCTCCCAGGCGACGAGCTCGCCGTTCATCCAGATCTTCGGGGTGGGCGTGATGGGCATGTCGGTTCCCTTTCGGGCGGGGCGCAGGTGGTGCGCGAGGAGCGTTCGGTCAGAGCCGAGCGGCGATCGCGTCGCCGATCTCGGGGGTCGATGCGGTGAGGTCGGTGGAGGAGGCGCAGGCCTTGCGGATCCGCTCGGCGGCGTCGCCCTCCCCGAGGAGGTCGAGCATCATCGCGGCCGAGAGGATGGCGGCGATGGGGTTGGCCTTGGCCTGGCCGGCGATGTCGGGGGCCGATCCGTGGACCGGCTCGAACAGCGACGGGGCCTGCCGGGTGGGATCGAGGTTCCCGGAGGCGGCGAACCCGATCCCGCCGGTTACCGCGCCGCCGAGGTCGGTGAGGATGTCGCCGAAGAGGTTGTCGGTGACGACGACGTCGTAGCGCTGCGGGTCCTGCACGAAGTAGATGCACGCGGCGTCGATGTGGTTGTAGGCGGTCTCGACGTCGGGGTACTCGGCCGCGACCTCGTCGAAGGTGCGCTGCCACAGGTCGCCGGAGAAGGTGAGGACGTTGGTCTTGTGCACCAGCGTCAGGTGCTTGCGGGGCCGGCTCTGGGCGAGCTCGAACGCGTAGCGGACGATGCGCTCGACGCCGTGGCGGGTGTTGACCGAGCCCTGGGTGGCGATCTCGTGCGGCGTTCCCTTGCGCAGGAACCCGCCCTCGCCGGCGTAGGTGCCCTCGGTGTTCTCCCGGCAGACGATGAAGTCGATGCCTTCCTCGGGGAGCGAGAACGGGCGCTGGTTGACGTACTGGTCGAGGGCGAAGCGCATCTTGAGGAGGAGCCCGCGCTCGATGATCCCCGGCGGCACCTCGGGGGTGCCGACGGCGCCGAGGAGGATGGCGTCGTAGCCCCGGATCTCCTCCAGCGTCTCGTCCGGCAGCACGGTGCCGTCACGCAGGTAGCGGGCGCCGCTGAGGTCGAACTCGGTGGTGTCGAGCTCGACGCCCGCGGCCCGCACGACCTTCAACGCCTCGGCAACGACCTCCGGGCCGATGCCGTCACCGCCGATGACTGCGATCCTGTGCGCCACGTTCTGCTCCGTTCTCACCCTGCGGCCCCTCGGCCTACCAGTTCGGCCGTTCGGCCCCTGCGTTGATCCTGCCCCGCTGACAACGACAAAGCCGCCCACCGAAGTGGACGGCTCTTCGCGCACACCACGGACGTGGGGTGCGCTACCCGATGATGGCTACCTGCGAGCGGAGGTTCACGGAGCGGAGTCTAGGCACCACCGGAACCAGCGGCCATTCGGTTTCTGGGGTTAGCCTCCCGGCCCAGCCCCTGGTGCCGATGGAGACGTTGATGACGAGCCCGACCTGGCCTGGTGGCCCGACCGCCCCGACCTCCCCGAACGTCCCGGCACCCCCCGGCGCCACCGGCCCGTACGGGCCCCCTCCCGGCGCCACGCCGTTCGCCTCGATGTCGGCCCAGCGGGCCCTTCGGAAGACCTACTGGCTCGACGCCGTGCTCTTCGCGGTCGCCAGCTCGACGGTGGCGGGCGCGCTCTGGTGGGCCGTCGTCGCCTTCACGAAGACCCAGTTCGTGTACGGCGCGATCGCCGTCGGCGCACTCGTCGGCCTGGCCACGGCCCTCGGCGCCCGCAAGTCCGGGATCGGCACGGCGCTCCTGGCCGGCGGGTGCACGCTCGTCGCCCTGGTGGTCGCCGAGTACTTCATCCAGCGGACCCTCGCGATCAACTCCGGCATCGCGGGCATCCCCCTCTGGGACGGCTTCGGGTTCGCGCGCGACGTCGTGAAGTCGGCGGTCGAGGAGGACGGGCTGATCCCGCTGTTCTGGGGTCTCGCGGTGCTGGCCGCCGCGTTCACGAACTTCCGCAACTGACCCGGGCGGTAGTCTCGCTCGCCATGAGTGACCGCATCCCGCTCTCCCAGGACGCCTACGACCGGATCAAGGCCGAGCACCAGCAGCTGACCACGGAGTGGCGGCTCGACATCGCTCGCAAGATCGAGGCGGCCCGCGAGCTGGGCGACCTCTCCGAGAACGGCGACTACCACGCCGCCAAGGAGGAGCAGGGCAAGGTCGAGGGCCGCATCGCCCACCTGGCCAACCTGTTGGAGAAGGGCGAGATCGTCGAGCAGGGCGGCTCCGACGAGGTCCGGCCCGGGGTCGTGGTGGGGATCCGCTACGAGGGCGACGACGAGGTGGAGCGGTACCTGCTCGGTTCGATCGAGGAGCGGGTCGAGGGCACCGAGGTGATGTCGCCGGGCTCGGCGCTCGGCCAGGCGCTGATCGGCCAGAAGGTCGGCGAGTCGGTCGAGTACGAGACCCCGACCGGAGCGAAGCTCACCGTCGAGATCGTCAGCGTCGACTGACCGACGGGACGCGAGGGGACCGATGGCAACGGAACTGCCGAGCTGGAACTGGGCCGGGTCGGGTGACACCGCAGAGGTCGACGGGGAGACGTTCCGCTTCCGGGTGCTCGGCCTCGACACCGACCACGAGCTCGTGGTCCTCAAGACCGCCGAGATCGGCCACGACTACGAGCAGCTGATCCGACGCGAACGCCCGGATCGGATCGTCGAGCTGGGCATGAAGGACGGTGGGTCGGCGGCCCTGCTGGCCGTGGCCGCGCGCCCGGAGGTGCTGGTCGGCATCGACCTCGGCCCGGTCCCGGAACGGCTGACCGATCTGGTCCGGCGCCGCGGGCTGGACGGTCGGGTGTACGCCCACGGCGGGGTCGACCAGGCCGACCGGGCCGCGGTGCTGGCGGCGATGGAGCCGTTCGGCGACGCCGCCATCGACCTGGTGATCGACGACGCATCTCACCTGCTCGGTCCCACGGTGGCCAGCATCGAGGCCCTGCTCCCCCGGGTCCGTCCCGGCGGCCTCTACCTGATCGAGGACTGGTGCGGCGACTACCTCCAGGCCTGCATGACGGCGGAGGCGATAGGCGGGTCCGGTGGTGATCGCTCCGACCTGCCCGAACGGATCGAGCGGATCCGCCGGACCATCGAGGTCCTCAACTCCCCGGGCGCCACGCTCCCGCCCGAGCTCGTCGCCGCGCTCGGCGTGGAGCACGAGCGCAACCAGCGGGAGGGCAGGACCGCGGACGAGGGCCTCGGCGCCGTCGGCCTCATCGGAGCGATCGTCACGGCCATGTTCACGGTCGACCTCGACCTGCTGCGGACGGTGCCGGGTCGGGCCAGCCGACCGCTGTCGGACCTGGCGACGATCTTCGCGTTGGCGGCCTCGCGCGAGCACGGCCCGATCGAGACGCTGCACGTGACCAGCAACTGGTTGCTGGTCCGTCGGGGTGGCGCACCGCTGGATCCCGACACCTTCCGCCTCGCGGACCTGGCCCCGGACCACTTCGGCTACCTCACGTAGCTGCGGGACCCGGTCAGCCGCGGTCCGCCACGTCCCGCTCGATGGCGATCGCCGCGGCCCGCACCGCCGGACCGTAGGTGGCGCCGGGGTCGGCGCCGACGCGCCCGACGGGACCGGAGATCCCGACCGCGGCGACGATGCGGCCCGCGCCGTCGCGGACCGCGGCGCTGACCGACGCCACGCCACGCGCTCGCTCCTCGACGCTCGCGGTCCACCCCTCGTCCGGCCGCTCACCGGCGAGGAGCCGGCCGGCCGACCCGACGGCGAGGGGCAGGCGAGCCCCCTCGGCCACGATCGTGCGCAGCTCGTGGGGCGACTCGATCGACACGAGGCACACCCGCTGCTCGTCCTCCCGGACGTAGAGCTGGGCGCTCTCGCCGGTGCGACGGCACAGGTCGACGAGGTGGGGTCGGGCCACCGCGGCCACCGGCCACCCGGCGGCCGCGGCGTGTCCGAGCCCGACGAGGCGGGCGCCCAGGGCGAAACGGCCCTCGTCGGTGCGGTGCAGCAGGCCGTGGACGGCCAGGGCCGAGGCCAGGCGGTGCGCGGTGGCCCGGGGCAGCCCGGTGGCCCCGACCAGGTCGGCCAGGCCGAGCGGCCGGTCGGCGCGCGCGACCGCGTCGAGCACGGCCATCGACTTGTCCACGACGCCCACGCCGCTTACGCTCTGTCCCATACGTTGGTGACGGTATCTCATATTTTGAGACGTCACAATCCGCACCACCGCCCGACCAGCGGAACCGAGGAACGCATGCCCGCACCCGAGACGCTCAGCCAGAAGGTCTGGGACCGCCACGTCGTCGCCCGCCAGGCCGGCGAACCCGATCTGCTCTACATCGACCTGCACCTGGTGCACGAGGTGACGAGCCCCCAGGCCTTCGACGGCCTCCGGCTCCACGGCCGCGGCGTCCGCCGACCCGACCTCACCGTCGCCACCGAGGACCACAACGTCCCGACGACCGACACCCACCTCGAGATCGCGGACCCGATCTCCCGGAAGCAGGTCGAGACCCTCCGGGCCAACTGCGCCGAGTTCGGCATCACCATCCACCCGATGGGCACGCCCGGCCAGGGCATCGTGCACATCATCGGCCCCGAGCAGGGCCTCACCCTCCCGGGCATGACGATCGTGTGCGGCGACTCGCACACCTCCACCCACGGGGCGTTCGGCGCCCTCGCGTTCGGCATCGGCACCAGCGAGGTCGAGCACGTCCTCGCCACCCAGACCCTCCCCCAGGCCGCGGCCAAGACCCTGGCGATCACCGTCGACGGCGACCTGCCGGCGGGCAGCACCGCCAAGGACATCATCCTCGCCATCCTCGGCCGCATCGGCACCGGCGGCGGGATCGGCCACATCGCCGAGTACCGCGGCTCGGCCATCCGTGCGCTCTCGATGGAGGGCCGGATGACCGTGTGCAACATGTCGATCGAGGCCGGGGCCAAGGCCGGGCTCATCGCCCCCGACGAGACGACGTTCGAGTACCTGCGAGGTCGAGCCCACGCCCCCGCCGGCGATGCCTGGGACGACGCGGTCGCCGACTGGCGCACGCTGGTCACCGACGAGGACGCCACCTTCGACAAGGAGGTCACCCTGGACGCGGCGGAGATCCTCCCCCACGTCTCCTGGGGCACGAACCCCGGCCAGGTGGCACCGATCACCGCCCGGGTCCCCGACCCGTCGGCGTTCGCCGACCCGGTCGAGCGCAACGCCGCCGAGCGGGCACTCGAGTACATGGGCCTCACCGCCGGCACGCCGATCAACGAGGTCGGCGTCGACACCGTCTTCATCGGCTCGTGCACGAACGGCCGCATCGAGGACCTCCGCGCCGTGGCCGAGGTCGCCGAGGGCCGGCGGGTCGCCTCCGGGGTCCGCACGCTCGTCGTCCCCGGCTCCTGGGCGGTCAAGGCCCAGGCCGAGTCCGAGGGCATCGACCGCGTCCTCGTCGACGCCGGCTTCGACTGGCGCGACCCGGGCTGCTCGATGTGCCTGGCCATGAACCCCGACAAGCTCGCCCCCGGTGAGCGCAGCGCCTCGACCAGCAATCGCAACTTCGAGGGCCGCCAGGGCCGCGGCGGGCGCACCCACCTCGTGTCGCCGGCCGTCGCCGCCGCCACCGCCATCGCCGGCCACTTCGCCGCCCCCGCCGACCTCCCCGCCCGCTGAGCCAGGAGCACCCGCCATGGAACCCGTCCGCATCGTCTCCGGCACCGCGGTGCCGCTCGACCGCTCCGACGTCGACACCGACCAGATCATCCCGTCCGACTGGCTCAAGCAGGTCGAGCGCACCGGCTTCGAGAAGGGCCTCTTCTCGGAGTGGCGCGACGACCGGGACTTCGTCCTGAACCAGGAGCAGTACGCCGGCGCGTCGATCCTCGTCGCCGGGCCCAACTTCGGCACCGGCTCGTCGCGCGAGCACGCCGTCTGGGCCATCCAGCAGTACGGCTTCCAGGCCGTCGTCTCACCCCGCTTCGGCGACATCTTCCGCAACAACTCGACCAAGAACGGCCTGGTCCCGGTGGTGGTCCCGCCAGAGGTCGGCGAGCAGCTGCTCCGGGCGATCGAGGACGACCCGAACCTCGAGATCACCGTCGACGTCGAGCAGCGGGTGCTGGAGGTGCCGGCCCTCGACCTGACCGTGCCGTTCCCGCTCGACGACGCCGTCCGCCACCGCTTCCTCGAGGGCCTCGACGACATCGGCCTCACCCTCCGCCTCGACGAGGAGATCAGCGCCTACGAGGCCACCCGGCCGACCTGGATGCCCACCGCCGGCGTCTGACCGTCATCCTCGTCGGCCGCTCGTCGTGTGTGCGCGCCGACACACAGCTTCCGTCGGCCCGGCCACGGACCAGATCCGCGGCCGGGCGGACGATGTCTCCACCGATCACCGCTCCGGCGGTCCGACCAAGGAGACATCATGGAAGCGCACACGACACCGGACCCGAAGGACACGACCACCGGCACCACCCGCCGGCCCCGCCGGAGCCTGGCCCGGGCCGCCGCGATGGTGACGCTGGCGCTGGCCGCGATCGCCAGCGGCCTCGGTGCCACACCGAACCGGGCCGACGCCGCCACCTACCGCAACCAGTGGGTGCGCTACGACGGCAACTACTCCGACTCCGACTACGAGTTCGTCGTCTGGTACGACGCGTACGGTCGGGCGACGCAGGCCTACGCCGACGTCAACAACAACGGGCGCTGGGACGCGTGGACGGCGCTCAACAACGGGTGGGCGCTCGGGTGGCTGTTCAACGTGGACGAGGTCGGCGGCTGGGATGCGCTCGTCACCTCGAACGGCACCACCTACTCGAGCATCGGCGGCTGCGGGTCGGCACCCACGTCGAGCATCGTCGGCGGCGGATGGCTCTCCTCGAGCATCACCCTCCTGTACACCGACACGGTCTACGGCTCGTCGTGGTGCTCCATGAGCTCGAGCCTCACCGGCCGGATCAGCGCCCCCAACCTCACGGGCAACTGGCTCTACACGCTGAGCACGCTGTCGAAGCTCGCCCCGAGCATGCACTGCTCCAACTACACCGCCTACTACTGGCCCAGCGACGGGCTGTGCCACTCCTACCCCCGGGCCTGACCTCGACCGACCCGCTCCCTCGGTGCCCCTGCCCATCCGGCGGGGGCACCGTCGCGTCCGGGCGGCGCGGTCCTAGGCCGGGTCGCCCCCGGCGGCGGTGCCCGGCGCCTCGTCCGGCGACGGCTCCGCTCGGCGGTCGAGCTCGTCGAGCGCGGCCTTGGCCTCCTCGAGGGTGGTGCTGCGCTCCCGCAACCCGTCGAGCGTGCGGGCCAGCTGATCGGACGCGCTCTGCGCGGAGGTGCGGGCGAGCTCGCCGATCGCCACCTCGATCGACTCGACGGCCTCGGTGAGCTTGGCCAACGGCTCCTGGCGCTGGGCGATGGGCAGCGCGGCGACCGCCACCAGCTCGTTGTCGATCATGACCGCCTGCTGCTCGAGCTCGACGCGGAGGTCGAGGTAGGTCCCGAGGGTGTCGAACTGCTGGTTGGCCCGCAGCGCCCGCACGGCATCGATGAGGCGCCGGTGCAACCGGGCCTCGGGGTCGTGCGAACCGAGCCACGAGGTCGGCGCCGCCGTGGGCGTCCCCGGCACCACCTGGTTCGACTGCTCGTAGTTGGACCTGACCGTCCGCGTGGCCTTCACCGCGAGGTAGCCGGCGCCGGCGGCGGCCACCACGACGACGAACAGCGCGGCGAGGGCCCACCACACGTCAGGTCCCGCCCTTCGATCCGTTGAAGAGCACCAGGAGGGCGACGACGAGGATGACCGCGGCGACCACGGCCAGCCCGATCTTCACCTTGCTCCACGGGCGCTCGCCCTGCACCTCGCCGGTCATGCCGTTGATGAACACCTGGAACGGCTTGCCCTCGTAGATCACCGTCAGCAGCCAGATCGGCAGCAGCAGGTGCTTGAAGGTCAGGGTGAGGTGCTGGGTGGACACGGTGTTGATCCGCTGGTGGTCGCCGCCGATGTCGCGCTTGATCGTGGACTCGATCTTCCGGTCCATCTCGGAGCGCGCCACCGGGTAGCACGCCTCGACGTCGTGGTCGTAGGTGCGACAGAGGTGACCGGCGACGTACTCGGCCGTGAACGGCTTGGCCTGCTGGGTCGGCCACGGCTCGAGCTCCTTCACCCGCTTCTGGTCGAAGCCGTCGTTGGCCAGCACGGCGACGTCGTCGAACTCGTTGCCCACCGTGCCCGAGGCCGGGGTCCAGCGGATCCGCGTCTCGGTCCGGCGGTTCTCGCCCGATCCGACGGTGACGGTGTAGGTGTCACCGCGCTGGCCCGTGTACGAGCTCCGGGTCTGCGAGTCGAAGGTGAAGTACGCGGCGTAGATGCTGGTGAACGAGCCCTTCTCGTTGTACTTCTTGAACTCGTTCGGGGCGAACCACCGGCTGTGGATCCACTTCTCGATGTGCTCGGTCGCACGCTTCTCGTCGACCTGGAACGGAAGGACGCCGTCGACCACGAGCCGCGACGGCGCGTCGTGCACGTCGTCGCGCTGGATCGGGGTGGCGCAGTATGGGCAACGGGTGGCGGTGAGCGTGCCGGTGAAGGTGGTGTGGCCGCCGCAGTTCTGGCAGACGATCTCCTTCTCACCCTGGAGCTGGGGGCCGGTGGTCTGGGTCGCCGCGAAGGCGCGGATCTGGCGGATCGTGGAGGCGAAGTCGCGCTCCTCGGGCACCGCGAGGCCCGAGGTGTCGATCTCGGCCTCGAACCCGCAGCTGGGGCAGGCCAGCTTCTGCTTCGTGATGTCGAACACCAGCTGCGCACCGCACTGGCGGCACGGGTAGGTGCGGGTCTGTTCGGTGACCTGGAACGCGGCCCGCTCGTCCCGCGCCGGGGTGGCGGGGGCCCCGGGCGGCGGGGGTGGTGGGGGCGGAGGCGGCGGGGGAGGCGGAGGTGGCGGCGCCTGTCCGCCGGGCAGCGGCGGCGGCGTCGGGTCGCCGTCGGTCACGACGCCGGCGGAGCTGGGGGTGCGGGCGGGGCCGGGGGCGGCGTGGCCCCGGCGTCGGGTGCCGGCGGGAGCGGCGGCGGCGCCGCGAACAACGGCTTCAGCGCCTCGACCGTGCCCGCCTGCTGCCACTCGGCCATGCCGGCGGACCACACGAGGGCCTGTGGCGTGACCTGGCCGCTGGCCACGCCCGCCTGGATCTGGGCGATGGTGAACGGGCCCTGCGCCTGGCCGTTCATCTCGACGTGGAAGGTCTGGGCGGCGGGCAGCGGCGGCGGGCCGGCGGGCTGCTGCGATTGCTGCTGGCCCATCCCGGTCATCTGGTTCGCCATCTGGTTCGCCATGGCTATGCCCATGCCCATGCCCATCATGTCGCCCATGGCCCCGCCGCCACCGGGGTTGTTCGCGGCGGCGACCATGGCATCGGCCTGCTTGGCCTGGCTGTAGCGGTCGAGGTCGCCGACGTTGTCGAGGAACCCGCCCTCCTCGACGCCTCGGGCGACGCCGCGGGTCATCGCCGCGGTGATCTCCTCGGGGAGCGAGATGGTCATCGTGATGTCCTGCACGGACAGGCCGTACTCGTCGTCGACCCGGTCGTCGACGTACTCGCGCAGCTTGGCCGAGAGCTCGACCTGACGCCCCTGGAGGTCGATCACCCCGAGCTTGGTCTCGAGGATCATGTCGGAGAACGCCGTGGTGATGACTCGACGCAGCAGCTCGGAGATCTCGTCGACCTCCACCGAGCTGTCGGTGCCGATGACCTCCTTCAGGAAGATCTCGGCGTCCTCGATCTTGATCACGCACAGGCCGTTGGCGCGGACCTGGACCATCTTGAAGTCGGGGTCGCGCACCGTGACCGGCGTCGGGGTGCCCCACCGCAGGTCGGTGACCGGCCGGGTGTTGATGAAGTACACCTCGGAGCGGAACGGGCTGTCGAAGCCGTGCTTCCAGCCCTGGAGGGTGCTGAGGATCGGGAGGTTCTCGCTCTTGAGCTCGTAGTGGCCGGGGCCGAACCGGTCGGCGAGGGCGCCCCGGTACACGAAGACGGCCTCCTGGCCCTCCCGGACGATCAGCTGGGCGCCGTTCTTGATCTCGTTCTGGTAGCGCGGGAACCGCCACGCCAGGGTCGACCGGGAATCATCGATCCACTCGATGATGTCGACCAGTTCGCCCTTCAACTTGTCCATGAGGCCCATGTCGTCGCTCCGCTCCCGGTGATGAGGTGGGATCCGGAGCCTACGCGCGGTCGGCGACCCTGTGAACGGCATCACGTCACGTCGCCACCGGTCCCCACCTGCAGGTCACCCGCGGACCCACAGCACCTTGTGATCTTTCGTGATTTTTCCTACGGTGTCGGCCCATGGCGGCACCACACGTGCGCACCGAGGTGCGTCCGGGGCCCGACGGCCCCGTCATCGTCCGGACGGCCCTCGACGACGTCGGCCGTGCCTCCTTGGCCCGAGAGGCCGAGCGCCTCGTTCGGGGCCGCCACCCCGGCGTCGTCGAGCTCCTCGCCGCGTCGGGCGACGAGCTGACGCTCGGGTGGGCCGGCGGCGAGACGCTCGCCACCGCTCGCCCGGACGTCGTGGCCGCCGCCGGGATCCTCGCCTCGGTGGCCGCGACGGTGGCCGACCTCCACGGGCTCGGGATCGTCCACGGACGGCTCGAGCCGTCGCACGTGATCGTCGGACCGGATCGACGGCCGCGGTTGTGCGGGCTCCGCGGACCCGAGCCCGGTGATCGACCCCCCGGTCCCGCCGACGACGTGGCCGCCCTCGGCGCCCTCGTCGACCACCTCGTCGGAACGGAGGTGGAGCTCGAACCGATCCCGGAGCACCGCTGGCGGCGACGCCGCTGGACCGGCCACCAGCGGCGCGCGCTCCAGACGATCGCCGACCGGGCGACCGATCCCGACCCGGCGCGGCGCCCCACCGCGCGGGAGCTGGCCCGGGCGATCGCCGAGGCGGTGCCCGATGCCGCGGTCCCCCCACCGGTCGAGGCCACCGCCGCCGTGGACCCGGCGACGGAGGTGACCGATCCGCCGGAGCCCGAGCCCGCCCCCTCG
>JAHBSO010000008.1 GCA_019639075.1 Actinomycetota bacterium
CCGACCTCCGACAAGAGCTCAAGGGAGAGATGGCCGACCTCCGACAAGAGCTCAAGGGAGAGATGGCGGACCTCCGCGACGAGCTGAAGGGAGAGATGGCGGACCTCCGTTCGGAGATGGCCGCCATGGAGGTGCGCATCCTCCGCGAGTTCGGTGCGTTCCGCGACGAGATCCACCGGGACCGACGCGCCGCGCAACGTCAGATGCTCTTCGTCCTGGTCGTCGCGTTCGTCAGCCTGCTCGTCGCGTTCGCCACGGGTTGACCGACGGGCGACGTCGGCGTCAGTCGGCGGTCGCGCCCGGTTCGGGAAGGGTGGGCATGGGCCGGTGGTGGCCGTGTGCGAGCGTGGCGGCGCGGCCGACGGCCGTGCGACCGAAGCGATCGCGCACCTGGTCGAGCGCCTCGTCGAGGGCGGTGCGGTCGGAGCGGTCGAACGGCAGGACGAGCTGCTGGGGCCGGTGGGGCACGAGGCCGGACAGCGAGGCACCGATCAGGGTGCACCCCCGTTCGGCGATCAACGGGCCGGCGGCCACGAGGAGCGATCGGGCGGCGTCGACCAGGACGTCGGTGCGGTCCGCAGGGTGCGACAGGGTGCGCGATCGCGTGGCTCTCGTGAAGTCGCCGAAGCGGAGCCGGAGGGTGACGGTGGTGGCGCACCGTTCGGCCGAACGGGCCCGGCGGGCGAGCCCGTCGACCAGGTCGGCGAGGCGGGCCCCCAGCTGCTCCAGCGTGAGGGCGCGGCGGCCGAGGGCCCGCTGGGCCCCGAACGACCGCCGCCGCCGACGGGGTTCGACCGGCCGGTGGTCGCGGCCGACGGCGAGGGCGAAGAGGTGCCGGCCGGTGTGCCGGCCGAGCAGGGCGACGAGCGCGCCCTCGCCCACCGTCACGAGGTCGGCGATCGTCTGGATGCCGTGCCCGACGAGCACCGCCTCGGTGGCGGGACCGACGCCCCACATGCGTCGCACCGGGAGCGGGTGGAGGAAGGCCACCTCGTCATCGGGTTCGACCACGACCAGCCCGTCGGGCTTGGCCGACACGCTCGCCACCTTGGCGAGGAACTTCGTCCGTGCGATGCCGACCGAGAGCGGGAGCCCGACCTCGTCGCGCACGCGATCCCTGAGGGTGGTGGCGATGTCGGTCGGTGATCCGACCGAGCGGGCGAGGCCGCGCACGTCGAGGAACGCCTCGTCGATGCTGATCCCCTCCACCAGCGGCGTGGTCTCCTCGAAGATCGCGAACACGGCACGGCTGGCCTCGGTGTAGGCGTCGAAGTCACCGGGCACCACGACGAGGTCGGGGCACAGCGCTCGTGCCTGGCGCTCGGGCATGGCCCCGCGCACACCGAAGGCTCGGGCCTCGTAGCTCGCGGAGGTGACGATGCCCGGCCCGACGGCGACCGGCCGGCCCCGCAGCTCGGGCCGGTCGCGTTGGGCGACCGCGGCGAAGAAGGCGTCAAGGTCGGCGTGGAGGATCCCGGCGCTCGACTGCATCGAACACATGTTCGCACATCCGCCGGAGCCCACCCCGCGCGGTTCTGGCGTAGCTCATGGCGGGATGGCAACCGCGAGCTACGCCAGAACCGAGTGGAGTGGGGGGGGTGGAGGTGGGGGCGAGGGGCGAGGTCACTTGCTCGGATCGAACAGACGTTCGATACTCGCGGCCATGGGGTTCAACAACCCGTCGTGGTCGTGGAAGGAGCTGGAGTCGGCACTGTCGGGCCGGGCCCCGGCCGCGCCCGACGGCAGCCCTCACGACCCGGCCACCGGCAAGGACCACCGGTCGGCGAGGGGCCGCGACGGTCGGGCGCCGGGCTCGCCGTCGTGGAACGCCGGTGGGGACGGGCCGGCGTGGTCCCGCAGACGTCAGCCGTTCGAGGCCGACGGGGTCGTCCGCCGCCGGGGCTCGGTCGCCTACGCCGAGCTGCACTGCCACTCGTCGTACTCGTTCCTCGACGGGGCGTCGCACCCGGAGGAGCTGGCGACCGAGGCGGCCCGGCTCGGCCTGGAGGCCCTGGCCATCACCGACCACGACGGCCTCTACGGGGTGGTCCGCTTCGCCGAGGCCGCCCGGGCCGTGGGCCTGCCGACCGTGTTCGGCACGGAGATCACCCTCACGCCGGGTCTCGAACCCACCGCCCGGGTGGCCCGCGCCGAGGCCGACACCGACACCCAGGTCGCCACCGGCCTCGTCCCCGACCACTCGGTCCCCGATCCCCACGGCGAGCACCTGGTGCTGCTGGCCGACGGCCCCGACGGCTACGGGCGGATGGCCCGGACGCTCAGCCTCGGGCACCTGGCCGGGGAGAAGTCCGCACCGCGGTTCACGTTCGCGGACGTCGCCGGCACCACCGCCGGCCACGTGTGGGCGCTCACCGGCTGTCGGAAGGGCGCGGTCAACCGGGCGCTCCTGGAGGAGGGGCCGACCATGGCCCGCCGGGAGCTGGCGCGGTTGGCCGACGCGTTCGGCCGTGATCGGGTGCTGGTCGAGCTCTGGGATCACGGCGATCCGACCGACTCGGTCCGCAACGACGCGCTGGTCGCGGTGGCCGAGGCCGTCGGCGTCGACTGCATCGCCACCAACAACTGCCACTACGCCACCCCGACGCAACGCCCGCTGGCCGCCGCCCTCGCCGCGGTGCGGTCGCGTCGCAGCCTGGCCGAGCTCGACCCGTGGCTCCCGGCGGCCGCCACCGCCCACCTGCGGTCCGGGGCCGAGCAGTCCCGCCGGTTCGCCCGGTACCCCGGTGTGGTGGAGCGGGCGGCCGAGATCGGGCTGGCCGCGGCGTTCGACCTGGCCCTGGTGGCCCCCTCGCTCCCGCCGTTCCCCTGTCCCCCGGGTCCGGACGGACGGCCGCTGACCGAGATGGCGTACCTGCGCCGGATCGCCGAGGAGGGCGGTCGTCGTCGCTACGGGGAACGACCGGGCCGGGGCGAGGACCTGTCGCTGCGGGCCCGGGCCTGGGCCACGATCGACCGGGAGCTCGACATCATCGAGCACCTGGGCTTCGCCGGGTACTTCCTCGTGGTCTGGGACCTGGTCGAGTTCTGCCGACGCAGCGACATCCTCTGCCAGGGTCGGGGCAGCGCCGCCAACTCGGCGGTCTGCTACGCGCTGGGGGTCACCGCGGCCGACGCGGTGTCGCTCGGTCTCCTGTTCGAGCGGTTCCTCTCGACCGAGCGCGACGGCCCGCCGGACATCGACATCGACATCGAGTCGGGTCGCCGCGAGGAGGTCATCCAGTACGTCTTCGGTCGCTACGGCCGCCACCACACCGCGCAGGTGGCCAACGTCATCACCTACCGGGCCCGGTCCGCGGTGCGGGACATGGCGAAGGCGCTCGGCCACGACGTCGGCCAGCAGGACGCGTGGTCCAAGCAGGTCGACGGGTGGGGCACGGTCGCCACCACCGCCGAGGACGGCGACCACGGCATCCCCGCGCCCGTGCTCGAGCTGGCGCTGCAGGTGGAGGACGCGCCCCGCCACCTCGGCATCCACTCGGGCGGCATGGTGATCTGTGACCGGCCGGTCATCGAGGTGTGCCCGGTCGAGTGGGCCCGCATGGAGGACCGGTCGGTGCTGCAGTGGGACAAGGACGACTGCGCCGCTGCCGGACTGGTGAAGTTCGACCTGCTCGGCCTGGGGATGCTCTCCGCGCTGCACGGGGCGATGGACCTCGTGCGCGACCACCGGGGCTACGAGATCGACCTGGCCACGCTCCCCCAGGACGACGACGTCTACGCCATGTTGTGCCGGGCCGACTCGGTGGGGGTGTTCCAGGTCGAGTCCCGGGCCCAGATGGCGACGCTCCCCCGGCTCAAGCCCCGCACGTTCTACGACCTCGTGGTCGAGGTGGCCCTGATCCGACCGGGGCCGATCCAGGGCGGGTCGGTGCACCCCTACATCCGCCGACGCAACGGCCAGGAGCCGGTGACCTACCTCCACCCGCTGCTGGAGCGGAGCCTGGGCAAGACGCTCGGCGTGCCCTTGTTCCAGGAGCAGCTCATGCAGATGGCGATCGACGTCGCCGGGTTCACGCCGGCCGAGTCCGACGAGCTGCGCCAAGCCATGGGCTCGAAGCGCTCCGCGGCCCGCATGGAGCGGTTGCGGGACCGGCTCTACGCGGGCATGGCCACCCGCGGGATCACCGGCGCGGTGGCCGACGAGCTGTTCGTGAAGATGAAGGCGTTCGCCAACTACGGCTTCCCCGAGTCGCACTCGGTGTCGTTCGCATACCTGGTCTACGCGTCGTCGTGGATCAAGTTCCACGAGCCGGCGGCGTTCTGCGCCGCGCTGCTGAACGCGCAGCCGATGGGGTTCTGGTCGCCGCACACGCTGGTGCGCGACGCCCGGCGCCACGGGGTGGTCGTGCACCGCCCGGACGTCAACGCCTCGCTGGCCGGGGCCACGTTGGAGCCGTGCGAGGGGTCGGTCGGCGACGTGGCCGTGCGGTTGGGGATCGGGTCGGTCCGGGGCATCGGCGACGACCTGGCCGAGGCGGTGCAGGCGGCCCGCGAGGACGGCGGGCCGTTCGGCTCGATGGAGGACGTCGCCCGCCGGGTCCCGGGTCTCACGGTCGCGCACCTGGAGGCCCTCGCCACCGCCGACGCGTTCGGGTCGCTGGGGTTGGAGCGTCGGGAGGCGCTGTGGTCGGTCGGGGCGGTGTCGCAGTCGCGACCGGACCGGCTGCCGGGGATCGTCACCGGTGCCGACGCGCCCAGGCTCCCGGGCATGGAACCGGTGGAGGAGGCGGTGGCCGATCTGTGGGCCACCGGCATCTCGGCCGACGGGCACCCGACCTCGTTCCTGCGCGAGCAGCTCGACGGGCTCGGGATCCTGACCGCCACCGGGTTGGCCGGCGCCGAGGCCGGGAGCCGGGTCCGGGTGGCCGGGGTGGTCACCCACCGCCAACGTCCGATGACCGCGCAGGGCACGACCTTCCTCAACCTGGAGGACGAGACCGGGCTGGTGAACGTCGTGGTGTCGTTGGGTTGCTGGAACCGGTTCCGCCGGGTGGCCCGCGAGGCGCCGGCGCTGGTGGTGCGGGGTCGCCTCGAGCGCAGCGAGGGCGTCACCAACGTGGTCGCCGATCGCCTCGATCCGCTCACCCTCCCCGCCTCGGCGATCCACACCAGCCGCGACTTCCGCTGACCGCTCCTCCGGACCTCGGACGATCCTTTGGGGTCGGGGATGCGGTTCGCGCGCTGCCAGCCCCGAAGAACCGATCAGGGCAGGAGGGAGTCCGCCAGCGCGGCCATCGCGTCACCGCAGGCGTCGAGCGCCTCGGTGCTCTGCGAGGTGCGAGCGAGGATGAACGCCCCCTCCAGCGAGGAGACCACGACCTGGGCGAACGACCGGGCCCGCTCGGACGTCATGCCGAAGCCGACGGCGCGATCGGCGAGGGCCTCGGTCCACATCGTGAACACGGCGTCGACCTCCCGCCGCAGGTCGTCGTCGGTGCTGGCGACCTCGAGCGCGATGGTCTCGATGGGGCAGGCGTCCTGCCAACCGCTCGCGGCGACCGCCTCGCCCGCACCCCGGAACGCGGCCCGGAGCCCGGCGGCGAGATCGTCCCGGTGCTCGTCGAGCTGCTCGACCACCAGCGCCGCGTAGACGACACCACCGAGACGGATCGCCTCAGCGGTCAGCTCGGCCTTCCCGCCCGGGAAGTGGTGGTACAGCGACCCGTACGGTGCTTCGGCCAGGGTGAGGATCTGCTTGACGCCGGTGCCGGTGTAGCCCTGGCGACGGTAGAGCTCGGAGGCGGCGGCGACGAGACGGTCCCTTGTGCTGATCACCCCGCCATCATATGGTGAATAGATCGCTCGATCTAGGAGGTGGCGATGACCAGCGCGATCACGGCACCGCCCGCACGGGGAAGCGCCGAGAGCACGAGCAACCGAATCCTCGGGCTCCGTGCCGTGCTCGCCTTCTCCCTCGTCGTGTCCGGGGTGCACTACGTCGACAACACGGTCCGATGGCACCACTACGTCGCCGAGGACCCGTCGTTCCCGGGGAGCCTCATCCACCGCTGGGTCGTACCGGCGAGCGGGGTGATCTTCGTCGGACTCGCCGTGCTCGCGTACCGATCGTTCCTCCACGGCCGCTACCGCCGGGCCGCCGGATACCTGGGCGCGTACTCGATCAGCGGCCTGGTCGGGATGCTGCACTACGTGGACGTCGCGCCGAGCGACTTCGACGCGTTCCAGAACGTGTTCGTCGTCCTGGACGCGGCCGCAGGGGTCGCGGCCGCCGCGTTCGCCGTCCACCTCGCGCGCCGACCACCGACGCTCGACCGTTCTTCGGGAGGATCCGCCCGCTGAGACCGGCGATCGCCCCGAAGAAGCGGAGCGACGACCCGACCGGACCGCCGGTACGGTGCGGCGCGTGGCGCGCTCCGATCCCCGGCCGAACATCGTGCTGATCAACTGCGACGACCTCGGCTACGGGGACCTCGGCTGCTACGGGTCGTCCGTCCACGCCACGCCGAACGTCGACCGGCTGGCGGCCGAGGGCGTCCTGTTCGAGGACTTCACGATGGCATCGCCGGTGTGCTCGCCGTCCCGAGCGGCGATGCTCACCGGCTGCTACCCACCCCGGATCGGGTTCGGGTCACTCGACGGCATGCCGGTGCTGTTCCCGGGGCAGGGCGTGGGCCTGGCGCCGACCGAGCGCACGGTGGCCCGCCTCCTGAACGACGTCGGGTACCGCACGCTCATGGTCGGCAAGTGGCACTGCGGCGACCAGCCCGGGTTCCTCCCCACCGACCACGGCTTCGAGCACTACTTCGGTCTGCCCTACAGCAACGACATGGGCCGCCAGGCCGGCACCCCGACGACCGCCACCGGTGACCAGCTCGGCTACCCGCCGCTGCCGTTGCTCGACGACGACCGCGTGGTCGAGCAGCAACCGGACCAGGCGTCGCTCACCGGTCGCTACGTCGACGAGGTCGTCTCGTTCCTGCGGGACCACCGCGACGAGCCGTGCTTCGTCTACCTCGCCCACCTCTACGTCCACATCCCGATCTACGTCGAGGACCGGTTGACGGCCACATCCGCGAACGGTCGATACGGCGCCGGCGTCGCGGCCATCGACGAGGCGACGGGGGCGGTGCTCGACGCCCTCGACGACCTCGAACTGACCGACGACACGATCGTGATCTTCACGAGCGACAACGGCGCGCTCGACCGGTCCCAGCCCCACCTCCCCGCACCCGACCCGGACGCCGGCACGGGCTCGAACCTGCCCCTGCGAGGGTCGAAGGGCACGTCGTGGGAGGGCGGTTCGCGGGTTCCGGCGATCGTGCGCTGGCCGAGCCGCATCGCGGCCGGGCGGCGGACGGAGGAGCACGCCTCGTCGCTCGACCTGCTGCCGACGCTGGCCGGCATCGCCGGCGCGGCCGTGCCCGCCGACCCGCCGATCGACGGCGTCGACATCGCCGACCTCTGGTTCGACCCGGCCGCCGCGTCACCGCGCACCTCGACCGCGTACTACGTCATGAACGACCTCGCCGCCGTGCGCGACGGTCGGTGGAAGCTGCACGTGGCCCGACACGGCGAGGCCGTGCGGGAGCTGTACGACCTGTCCACCGATCCCGGCGAGACGACCGACGTGGCCGGCGAGCACCCGGACACCGTCGTCCGGCTGCAGGCGGAGGCCGACCGGTACCGGGCCGACCTCGGCGACGCCCGGCTCGGTGTGGTCGGCACCGGCGTCCGACCGGTCGGGCGCGTGGACCATCCCCGGCCGCTCACCACCTACGACCCGACGCACCCCTACGTGGTGGCCGAGTACGACCTCCCCGACCGGGGCTGACGTCGTCCGGTCGTCCGAGCACGGCGACGCCCCGAGGACCGGTCAGGTCTCCGGGGCGTCCGGCACCTCCTGCGCCTCCCGGCGGGCCATCAGCTTGGCGATCACCGCGGCCTGCAGCTCGGGCGTGAGCTCGAGGGGCGGCGGGTGGGGCTGCGAGCGGGCGCACCACAGCTCGAAGATCCAGGGGTAGTCCCAGACCAGGTCGTGGGTGCGCTTCAGCTCTCGGCGGATCCGCCAACGACGTCGGTGAGCGCGCGGGTGCCACTCGTGGAACTGGATGAGGACGTAGCGCACGTCCGGCAGGAGACCGGCTCCGATGATGCGGTCGAAGAGGTCGAACTCCGCGCCCTCGATGTTGACCTTGAGGAAGTCGATCCGATCGAGCCCGAGCTCGTCGAGGGCGGCGGTCACGTCGCGCACGCGCACCTCGACCGCCGAGGCCGATCGGTCGTCGTCGACGAGGCCGTGGAGCGACGAGCCCGGGCCGGCGAGCTCGAGCGAGAGCGTGGCGTCCGCGCCACCCAGCCCGTACGGCACGGGTACCACCTCGGCGACGTCGGCGAACCGCTCCTCCATCGCCGCGAACGCCGCCGGGTTCGGTTCGAACGCGTACACCCGGCACCCGTACAGGTCGTGGATCTGCGCCGCACCGTCACCCCGGTAGGCGCCGACGTCGACCACGACGCTGTCGCCGTCGAGGTCGGCCCGGTGCAGGAAGGCGGGGTCGATCGCCTTCATCGCCATCAGCTCCCGCGCCGCCTTCGAGTGGCCCCGCAGCTCCAACATGCCCTGGGCCGTGTCCGGGGCGTGGTCGTCCCGCCGGCGCCGAAGGGCCGCGACCGGAGCACCGGCGGCCAGCTTCAGGTCGTAGATCAGGTTCCGGCTCATCGCCGGGAACCGTACAGCCGAAGGCTCGCCGGGCTCCTAGCGTGCGGTCGATGGACGAACGACCCGAGGAGCGCAACGTGCTCGGCGGCCTGCTGGAACCGTGCGGCACCGACCCGATGACCGGCTTCTTCCGCGACGGCTGCTGCAGCACCGGTCCGACCGACCAGGGAAGCCACACCCTGTGCGCGGTGGTGACCGAGGAGTTCCTCGCCCACCAGCGCAGCATCGGCAACGACCTCAGCACTCCGCTGCCGGAGTACCGGTTCCCCGGCCTCGTGCCCGGTGACCGCTGGTGCGTGACCGCCCGCAACTGGCTGCAGGCCCACCTCGACGGCGCCGCCGCGCCGTTGGTGCTGGCCAGCACCAACGCGAAGGCGCTCGAGCTCGTGCCGCTGGAGGTGCTCCTCCGCTACCGCATCGACGTCCCCGACACGCCCGAGGAGCTCGACGGCTGACGCGCCGCCGCCACTGGCAGTCTCGAACCTACGCTGGCCCGATGTGGGCACGGCGCACGGTGGGGGCGCTCGGCACGGGGACGGTGGCGATCGCCGTCGCCGGGTGCGAGGAGCAGGAGGCCCGACCCCTCGCCCTGACCGTGCCGGTCGCCGGGCTGCTGGCGGCGGTGTTCGTGGCCGCGCTCGCGTGGGAGGTCCGGTGGATCCTCCGACGGTTGCCCCGGCGCCCCGATGGGCACGGGTGGCCCGGCCGGCTGGTGGTGGTCGCACCGGTGCTCGCGGCGATCGGCGCGACGGCCGTCATCATCGTCGGGTCGTTGATCCTCGTGTGGTCGTCCGCCGTCGACTTCCGTCGGCCGCGCACCGAGGTCTACGGCTGGTTCGAGCTCGTCATCCTGGTGACGGTCCTCGACGTCCTGATCCTCGTGGCGGTCGGCCTGCTCCTGCCGCTCGGGTGGGGAGCGTGGCACGCCAGGCGTTGGGCACTCGTGGTGCTCGGACTGGCGGCGGGTGTCGCCCTGGTCGGCCAGATCGTCCTGTGCCTGACCACGCCGGGCATCGGGACCGGTGGGACGGTCGCCGCGGTCGAGGTCGGCTACCTGCTGGTCCTCGCCGCGTGCTGGGCGGCGGGACGGCCGTCGAGCTCGTCCGGAGCGGGGGTCGACGCCGTCCCCGTAGCGTGAGCCGGATGGACGAGGCCCTCTTCACCGTGCTCGGCGACGGTCGGTTCCAGCCCACCGGCCACAGCCGGGGACCGTGGTCGCCCGATGCGCTCCACGGCGGTCCGGTCGCCGCGCTGGTGTCGCTCGTCGCCGAGGACGCGCTCGCGGCCACGGGCCGCGAGGCGCACGTCCCGGTCAGGCTGACGCTCGACCTCGAACGACCGGTCCCGCTGGCCCCGCTCACCGTGACGGCCGAGATCGTCCGACCCGGGCGCAAGGTCCAGGTCGCCGAGGTCACCGTGCGCGACGACGAGGGCCGGCGGCTGGTGCGGGCCTCGGTGCTGGCGATCCGCCGCCTGTCCATCGACCTGCCCGACGACCTGCCGATGCCGGTCGACCCGCCGCCGCCCCCGCACGCCGACGGCGGCCCGGGGCCGACCTGGCCGGGTGCCTTCGACCTCGTCGCGTTCCACAAGGACGGCACGGTGCACGACTTCGTGCGCGGGTCGTTCCTCACCCCCGGGCCGACCGTCGACTGGATCCGCCTCGCCGTGCCGGTCGTCGCCGGACGCGACCCCAGCCCGTTCCAGCGGGTCGTCGCCGCGGCGGACTTCGTCAACGGCATCTCGAGCCCCGTGCCGGCGAAGGAGTGGACGTTCATCAACCCCGACCTGACCGTGACCGTCCACCGGCTCCCGGTCGGTGAGTGGGTCGCGCTCGACGCCGGCACCCGGGTCGACGGCGACGGTACGGGCACGGCCGAGGCGGACCTGTACGACGCGTCAGGTCGGCTGGGCCGCGCCGTCCAGACGCTCCTCGTCGAACATCGCTGACGACGGGCGCCCGGAACGGGCCGGCACGGGGAACAATGGGAGGATGGGGTTCGACGTCGACCGCTGGCTCAAGTACGCGAAGGCGCGGTTCGACGCCGCGATCGGGTCCGGCAACCGTCGCCTCGACGAGCTCGAGGCCGAGCGCGAGGCCGACCGGGCGGACATGCCGTGGCTGACCGACGACGCCAGCGACGCCGTCGCGCCGAGCATGGACCAGGTGCGGGCCCGGATCGAGTGGGAGGCGAAGCGCCAGGGCGTCGACGCGCCGAAGGGCGAGGGCGGCGTGCCCGACCGCCCCGTCGCGCCGCCCACCGTCGAGTCGCCCGCGACCCCACCCGCGACCACCCCGCCCGTCGCAGCAGCGACGGGCGACCCGGGGCCCCTGCGGTCACCGCAGGAGCAGCAGGAGGACGCCGAGCGCGAGATGGCTCGGCTGGAGCTCGAGGCGCGCCAGAAGGCGTCGGCCGAACGGCTCGACGACATCCGCAAGGAGCTCGGCGTCGATGCGCCGCCGGAGGATCCACCGTCCGGCGACGACGGGACCGGCCGCTAGACCGATCCGGTCGAGCCGGACGGACGATCAGCTGGCGTCGGCCAGGAGGTTGCGGCGCTCGGCCTCGTTCATGCCACCCCAGATGCCGTGCGGCTCCTTGATGGCGATCGCGTAGTCCAGGCACGGCCGCTTCACCGGGCAGGTGCGGCAGATGTCCTTCGCCCGCAACTCGCGCCCGAGCTTGTCGTCCTTGCGCTCGAAGGTCCCTGGCGGGAAGAACACCTCCGACTGCGGTCCCCTGCATGCAGCCCGGAGCTGCCAGTCGTCACTCATACGTCGTGTGCTCACCGGAAGTCCCCCTTTCGGTGAGGCCGAAAGGTAGGACCGGTTCCGCGCTCGGACAACCCCCAACTTTCGCGAGCGCGGGCGCGCACTTTCGCGAGCGCGCCGACCGATCAGTCCGGGTCGGCGGGAGGGAGCGGTCGCCCGTCGACCAGCACGGCGCCGTCCTCGACCGCGTCCTCGTCGTCGGAGCCGCCGCCGCGCCGCTCGCGGTGATCCTTCGCCCCGCCCTCGAGCGGCTCCACCTCGAGCAGCAGGCCGTCGACCTCGACGACCCGCACGACGTCGTGCAGCGCGAGCGGCGTGGCCCGGTTGGTGCGGGCCCGCCAGAGCGCGCCCCGCACGCGCACGACCCCGTCGGGGTCGACGTTGGTGACCGCCTCACCCTCCTCGCCGATCATCCACTCCCGACCGATCGTCGGGGTCGAGAACCGGGTGCGCACCATGGCCGGCATGCCGCCGATCATGAACAGCGGCAGGCCGATGATGCCGACCCCGAGTGCGATCCAGGACAGGCTGAGGCCGTCGTAGAGCGCGAGGGAACCGACGACGAGCGCGACCGTTCCGATGACCGACCACACCCGCGGCACGCCGGTCTGCACGTCGACGGTGAAGCCGAACACCGACAGCACGAGGAGCGCGACCGCCCACGGTCGCGTCGGGAGCACGGCCAGTCCGTAGCACGAGAGGACGAACGCGCCGGCGCCGACCAGGCCGGCGATGCCGACACCCGCGGTGTACAGCTCGAAGACGATCAGCGCGAGCCCGATCAGGAACAGCAGGTAGGCCACGGGCGGGCTGCCGACCGTGTGGAAGAGCTGGTCCTGGACCGGGAGCGCCGAGAACACCGGGACGGTGACCGGCTCCCGGCGGATGATGTCGCCGTCGCGCACCTGCTTGGTCTCGAAGCCGGGGATGTCGATGAGGAAGTCGCCGATGACGTTGGCGGTGCGCGGGGCGACACCGAGGTCGAGGGCGGCCTCGTCGTCGACCGTGCCGGTGCGGAGCCGGTCCTTCGCAGCGAGGAAGGTGGGCGACAGCAGCTCGTCGGGGACCACGAGGTCGCCGGTCTTGCCGAGCCGGGAACCGGGTGAGATGCCCACGACGTCGACGACGCCGGCGAGCTGGGCGGTGCCCCCGAGCGCCGACGAGCCGCTGGGGCCGACCCACATCGCGACGGTGACCGGCGTGTCGTGGATCGTCCGGGCCAGCTCGGCGAGCCGCTCGTCGGTGACCACCGATCCGGAGCTGTCGACCTGGAGGACGACGGCGACGACGCTCGCCTCGGCGCCGTCGCGCACCGACCGCTCGATGAAGTCGGCCAGGACCGGGTCGAGGAGGCCCTGGACCTTGATGACGCTGACCCGTCCGGGGTCGGTCGACGAGCCGCCGTCGGCGTCCGACGCCGCCGTCGTGGTCGTGGGCTGCTGCGCGCCGGCCGGCGCCGCCAGGGCGAGGAGCGCGCCGGCGACGGCGAAGATCAGTCCGAGGATGGGTAGTCTGCGCAACGCACGTGCTCCGAGCGACACCGACGAGTGGAAGGTCTGGGGGTTGGATCCAGCGCAGTTCTTCGCTGCATCTCGCCTCGTCATCGTTGCTGGCAAGGGCGGAGTCGGCAAAACGACGGTGTCGGCGACACTTGCTTCCGCCGCGGCCCGACGGGGCCTGACCTCGTTGATCGTCGAGGTCGAGGGGAAGTCGGGCCTGTCGTCGATGTTCGGCGAACCGGCGTTCTCCTACGACGAGGTGACCCTCGCCGAGGGCGACGACGACCGCGGGCTCGCCGAGGTGCGGGCCCGCACCCTGACGCCCGACGAGGCGCTGGTGGAGTACCTCGAGCAGTCCGGCATGAGCCGCATCTCGAAGCGGCTGGTCAGCAGCGGCGCGCTCGACATGGTGGCCACCGCGGTGCCCGGCATCCGCGACATCCTCGTGCTCGGCAAGGTCAAGCAGCTCGAACGCGGCCATGCCGCCGACCTGCTCGTCCTCGACGCTCCCGCCGCCGGCCACGCGATCTCGTTCCTCCAGTCGGCCAGCGGCCTCGTCGACGCGGTCCGCCTCGGGCCGATCAACAACCAGGCCCGCGACGTCCTGGAGCTGCTGAGCGATCCCTCCCGATGCCAGGTGATGCTGGTGACGCTCCCGGAGGAGACGCCGGTCAACGAGCTGGTCGACACCGCCTACCAGCTCGAGGACCGCGTCGGCGTGAGCCTCGGCCCGGTCGTGGTCAACGGGTGCTACCCGCCGCTCCCGGGCCTCGACGCCGATCCCGAGGCCGCGGCGGCCGAGGCCGGCGTGGCGCTGCGCCCGTTCGAGCCGGCCGCGCTCGCCGAGGCCGCCCAGTTCCGCCGCGAGCGCACCGAGCTCCAGCGCGAACAGGTCCAGCGCTTGTCCGACGCGCTTCCCCTCCCCCAGATCCACCTCCCGTACCTGTTCGAGGCCGAGCTCGGCCCGCCCGAGCTGGACCGGCTCGCCGCCACCTTCCTCGACGGGGTCGAGGCCCTCGCCGATCCGCTGGAGGTGGAGGGGTGAGCCCGCCGTCGACCACCACCGCGACCGAGGGAGACGCGCTCCACGGCCTCATCGAGGAGCGGGAGATCCTCATCTGCTCGGGTTCCGGTGGGGTCGGCAAGACGACCACCGCGGCGGTGCTGGCCATCGAGGCCGCCGCGCTCGGACGACGCGCCGTCGTCGTCACCATCGACCCGGCCAAGCGGCTCGCCGACGCCCTCGGCCTCGGCGGCCAGGGCATCGGCAACGTGCCGCAGCGGATCGACGGCGAATGGCCCGGCGAGCTGTGGGCGGTGATGCTCGACACGAAGTCGACCTTCGACGACCTCGTCACCACGTACTCGTCGGACCCCGAGCAGGCGCAGCGGATCCTCGCCAACCGCTTCTACAAGAACATCTCCGGGGCGCTGTCGGGCACCCAGGAGTACATGGCGATGGAGAAGCTGTACGACCTCCACAACGACGACCGGTTCGACCTCGTCATCGTCGACACCCCGCCGAGCCGCAACGCGCTCGACTTCCTGGAGGCACCCAAGCGCCTCACCCGGTTCCTCGACCACCGGCTCTACCGGGTGCTGATGGCGCCGACCCGCGGCGTGATGCGGGCGGTCAACGTCGCCGCGCAGGCGTTCGTGCGGAGCGTGTCGAAGGTCGTCGGCGGCGAGGTGTTCGACGACGCGATCGCCTTCTTCCAGGCGTTCGACGGCATGGAGCAGGGCTTCAAGGAGCGGGCCGAGAAGGTGCTCCACCTGATCGAGAGCCCCGCCACCGGGTTCCTGCTGGTCGCCTCACCCAAGCGCGACACCGTCGCGGAGGCCCGGTTCTTCGCCGACAAGCTGGCCGAGAACGAGATCCCGGTCTCCGCGCTCATCGTCAACCGGATGCACCCCCGGTTCACCGACGAGATGCCCGAGGCGCTGGCCGCCCGGGCGCACACGCTGGAGGGCACCGACATCGGCGGTCAGTTCCGCAACCTGGCCGACTTCGCGCTGGTCGCGGCCCGGGAGGAGGAGCACCTCGCCGGCCTCGCTGAGCAGGTCAGCCCCGCTCCAGTGGTACGCGTTCCATTTCTGCGCTCAGATGTGCACGACCTCGTCGGGCTCCGGCTCGTCGCGGACCACCTCTTCGGAAGGACGGCATGACGGCAGTCGGCGTACCAGTGCTCGCGGTGAGCGATCTCCAACGCTCGCTCGCGTTCTACAAGTCGCTCGGGTTCATCCTGATCGTCGAGTTCGACGGCTACGCGATCCTCGCCTTCCAGGGCGCCGAGACCCACATCGCCCAGATCGACACGCTGCCGCCGCCGGAGAAGAGCGTGAGCGGGGCCTACCTGCGGGTCGACGACGCCGACTCGGTCTACGAGCTGTGGATGGCGTCGGGCGCGCCGTCCCTCAAGCCGCCGACCGACGAGCCGTACGGGATCCGCGAGTTCGCCACCGAGGACGTCGACGGCAACCTGTGGCGGGTGGGTTCGCTGCGGGCCTCGGCACCACCGCGTCCCGGCGGCCGCGACCACACGGTGCGCGCCGAGGACGCCCCCGTCGACGGGGCGCCGGGCACCCTTGACGAGTCGTGGTTGAGCATCGTCGAGTCGTCGACCTGCGCCGGATGCGGGCTCACCCCCGCGGAAGGACCGACCGGCGTCGTCGGCGGTCGCATCGTCGACGAGTCGCAGCGGTGGACCATGCTGCTCGATGCGGACGACGCGCGGGTCCGTGCCCGTCCGTCACCCGGCACCTGGTCGGCGCTCGAGTACGCGGTGCACGTGCGCGACACGCTCTCGGTGTTCAACGAGCGGGTGGAGCGGATGCTGACCGAGGCCGAGCCGGAGCTGGGCTGGTGGGACCACGAGGTCGCCATCGAGGAGAGCGACGCGAACACGCTCGACGTGGCAACGGTGGTCGAGGAGCTGTTCCGCAACGCGCTCGAGCTCCGGTCGACGCTCCAACGGGTCACCGGCACGGCCTGGTACCGCACCGGGACCCGCCGCGGTCACGAGACGTTCACCATCGAGACGACGGCCCGCTTCGCGCTGCACGAGGTCGTCCACCACCGCGTCGACGCCCAGCGCTCCCTCACCGCCCTCTGACGAACCGCCTTTCGACTCGCTCCGCTCGCTCAAGGAACAGCGTCTGCGGGTTGAGCGGAGTCGAAACCCCGTCTGCTGGTTGAGCGGAGCGAGCGCAGCGAGCGGAGTCGAAACCCGTCAGTCCCCGTCGGCGCCCAGCGCGGCGACGGCTTCGTCGAGCGTCTCGGTGACCGGGACGATCCGGTCGAAACCGGTCGTGTGCAGCAGTCGGGTGAGGGTGGGACGGCTGCACGCCACGGCCACCTCGCCACCGTTCTCCCGGGCCCGACGGATGCCGCCGATGAGCGCTCCGAGGCCGGCGGAGTCCATGAACGGCACCTCCGACAGGTCGATCACCACCTGCGGGTGGGACGCGAGCTCGCCGAGCGACTGGCGGAAGTCGGTGACCGTGTAGGCGTCGAGCTCGCCCACCGGGCGGCACAGGGTGTAGCCGCCGGCATCGACCACTTCGATCTCGAGCACGCCAGGGTCCTCCTCGGGGGCGTCGGACGCGTGAAGGGGTGATGGTACCCAACCCCTCCGACGATCCGGGCCTCGTCGCCTCGAGCGCGGCCGGTGACGTGGAGCCGTGTGGGGGTGGACCGCTAGGGTCCGGTTCCGTGCCACGCGTCTTGCTCGCCACCGATGCCGACTGGGTCCACGAGGAGGTCGACGCTGCGATCGCCGGCGACGACATCGACGTGCTGCGGGTCCGTCTCGGCACCGAGGTCGCCCCGGCCGTGAAGGCCGAGGACTTCGACCTCGTCGTGCTCGACCTGCAGATCGGCAACATGGGCGGCATGGCCACCTGTATGAACCTGCGCCTGGACGAGAGCGTCGACATCATCGGCCACGTCCCGGTGCTGATGCTGCTCGACCGCGAGGCCGACATCTTCCTGGCCGAGCGTTGCGACGCCGACGGCTGGGTCGTGAAGCCGCTCGACCCGTTCCGGCTCCGCCGGGCCGCCGTGGCGCTGCTGGCCGGCGAGCGCTGGACCGAGGGTCGGACCGAACCGGCGCCCACCGCCTGACCCCTCCGGGGTTCCGGCTGGACGGGGGCAAGAGGCCGTCGGCTACGCTCGGCCCCCGCACAACACCACCGGGGTGTGGCTCAGCTTGGCAGAGCGCTGCGTTCGGGACGCAGAGGTCGTGGGTTCAAATCCCGCCACCCCGACCAACAGACCACCAGGTCAGCGGCCCCACCCGGGCCGCTGATCCGCGTCAGGGCCGAGCGCCAGTCGTCAGGGTTGCGGGCGGAGCTCCACGACCCACATGGGCACGAAGTCCTCGTCGGCGACCAGCACCCGCAGCGTCGCCGGGGCGCCGTCCTCGGCATCGATCCCCTCGCCCTCGCCGGCCACCCGACCGGCCGAGCCGACGTCGGTGACCTCGCCGGTGACCAGGTCGACCCGGTAGACGCCGTTGTGGTCGTCGTCGGTCGAGAGCCACAGCGCGCCACCGGCGACGTCGCCGCCCTGGATCCGGTCGATCGACGCGCTCATCCGGAGCGGCTCGAGCTGCTCGACCGTCCCGTCGACCACCCGGTAGCGGACGATCGTGTCGTCGCTGAACTCGTCGGCGGAGTAGGCCACGCCGTCGCCGTCGACGGTGACGAACGCGTTGTGGTGCTGGGCGACCTCGAACGAGTCGACGTAATCGAAGGTGTCGGGGTCGAACCGGGCCGTGACCTGCACCCCGCTGTCCTTGTCCGGTCGCTCGACGGGGACCCAGAGCAGACCGTCGACGGCGGCCACGTCGCCGTCGCCCATGTGGTCGTAGCCCTGCACGGCGAGCTCGGCCGGGATGGCATCGGGCTGTTCCTCCACCTTCGCGAAGTCGGCGTCGGTCCGGTACAGCGTCTGGTTCGTGACGAAGACCCATCCGTCGTCGGAACGAGCCAGACCCTGGCGGAAGTTCGGGTCGACCTCGTGCTCGCCGTCCACCGCGAAGGTGGGCACCGCGGTCGTCGTGGTGGCTGCGACCGTGGTCGGGCCCGCCGACGCTCCGCCGTCGGATCCGTCGGACGAGCACCCGGCGAGGAGCAGCGCCACACCGACGGCGATCGCGATGCGCACCTCAGCGCTCCCCGAGGCGGCGGAGCAGGGGTTCGTAGGCTGCGAGCGGCGCGATGGTCAGGCCGTCGACCTTGCCGTCGTCGTCCCATCCCCGAAGCCGAACGGCCTCGGCGCACCCCGCTCGGGCCTCGAACGCGGCGACCTCGTCGGGGTCCATGGGCCCGCCCTGGCGGGCGAGGCTGACCGTGGAGCCGGCCGACAACCCGGCCCGGTACGCCGGGTCGACCGCGCAGCGGTAGCGCTTGGCCGCCACGTGGTCGGCGATCGGACCGACCACCTCGCCGGGCATGATCCCGGCCAACCAGGCGGCACCCCGATGCTCGTGGCCGAGGTCGTCGTCCACGTCGCCGTCGGTGACGCCCCCGGACCGGAGCTCGAGCAGATGGCCGACGTCGTGGAGCAGCGCGGCGGCGACCAGCGCGTCGTCGGCGCCGGCCGCCGCGGCCAGCGCGGCGGTCTGCAGCGCGTGGTCGAGCTGGCTGACGTCCTCGTCGTAGCGTTCCCGCCCCCACGTCTCGAAGAGGTCGAGCACCTCGTCGAGACCCCGTGCCGGTGGTTCGTCGCTCACGTGACGGCCCGGCCCTCGAAGTCGTCGATCAACGACACCCGGACCCCGCCGTCGGCCCGGGCCCCGGCGGCGTCGAACCGGGCCAGCTTCTCCGCGTAGTAGGCGGACCGCAGGTCCCCTTCGGCGGCCGCGTTGTAGGTCGGGTAGAGCGCCCGCCTCGGCAGGCCCGAGCGGTTGGGGCCGGAGCGGTGCGGGGTGCGGGAGTGGAACCACAGGGTCCAGCCGGCCGGCACCGGGACCGCTCGCCACGCCATCCCCGCCACGACGTCGGGGTGGATGCGGCCACCGTCGTCCTGGCGGAGCACCTCGTGGTGGGCCGACTCGACGACCTCGAGGCAGCCGTTCTCGACGGTCGCGTCGTCGACGGCGACCATGCACGAGACGTGGGCATCGAGGAAGGGGTACGCCGGTGCGTCCTGGTGGGGCGAGTAGCCGGCGCCGCCCGCCAGCTTGTAGTTGACCTTCTCCTTGTAGAGCACGGCCGGCTCGCCGAGCAGCGCGGACGCCGTGTCGAGCAGGGAGCCGGTGGTGAGCAGCTCGCGGAGACCGGCGTGGAACGGGACGAGGTTCTCGCTGCGGCAGAGCTTCGGACCGTCGTCGGTGAGCTCGCGGTGGTGCATCCACCCGTCGCCGTCGTCGGGCCATGCCGCCACCTCGTCGACCCAGGTGCGCAGCGCGGCCACCCCGTCGTCGTCCAGCGTGCGGGTCAACAGCCAGCCGGTGGCGCGGAAGCTGCGGACCTCGTCCTCCCCCGGCACCTCACCCACACCCACGGCTTCCTCCTCCCACGACCGGTGCGCATCGTGACCGACGCGCTCGTCCTCCAGGTTGCCACCGGGTGAACGGTGGAGGAGCCCACCCGATTAGGTTTGACAATCGTTCTCATTCTGGTCCACGATCGCGCCCATGCCCCGCCGTGTCCCGCTCGCGATCGCCGCCGCGCTGCTCGGCGCGGCCACGCTGGCCGGCTGCGGGTCGTCGGGTGGGGGCAGCACTGACGGCGCCTCGGTCACGGTGGTCGCGTCCTTCTACCCCCTCCAATGGGTCGCCCAGCAGGTGGGTGGGAGCGACGTGTCGGTGTCGAACCTCACGGCCACCGGAGCCGAACCGCACGACCTGGAGCTGACGCCCCGCGACGTCGCCTCAATGAGCGACGCCGACCTCGTCGTCTACCTCGCCGGGTTCCAGCCCGCGGTCGACGACGCGGTCCGCGACGCCGGCGCCACGGGCTTCGACGTGGCCGCGGCCGCCGACCTGGACCTGACGACGGACGGCGATGACGACCACGAACACGCCGACGAGGCAGGGACGACCGACTTCCACTTCTGGCTCGACCCGACCCGCCTCGCGTCGGTCGGCGACGCCCTCGCGGTGCAGCTCGGCGAGGTCGACCCCGACCGGGCCGCGACCTACGAGGCCAACGCGAAGCGGGTGCGCACCGACCTCGAGGCCCTCGACCAGGACCTCACCGACGGACTGGCCGACTGCCGCAGCCGCGACATCGTCACGAGCCACAGCGCCTTCGGCTACCTGGCGCAGCGCTACGACCTCGTCCAGGTCGGCATCTCCGGGCTGAGCCCCAACAGCGAGCCGTCCCCGGCGGATCTCGCCGCGGCCACCGCGTTCGTCGAGGACCACGACGTGCGGACGATCTACTTCGAGACGCTGGTGAGCTCCGACATCGCCGAGACCATCGCCTCGGAGACCGGCGCCGAGACCGCGGTGCTCGATCCCATCGAGGGCCTGACGGACGCCTCGAAGGGTGACGACTACCTTGAGATCATGCGTTCGAACCTGGCGAGCCTGCAGGCCGGTCAGCCCTGCCCCTGACCGATGCTCCGGCTCCCGCGCTGTCGTTCCGACACGTGCGGCTGGGCTACGCCGACCGTCCCTCGGTCGTCGAGGCGGACCTGACGATCGACCGCGGCGAGGTCGTCGCGGTCGTCGGACCGAACGGATCGGGCAAGTCGACGCTGGTGCGGTCCGTCTTCGGCCTCGCGCAGGTGCAGGCCGGATCGGTCGAGATCTTCGGCACCGACCGCCGACGCTTCCGGGACTGGTCCCGGGTCGGGTACGTGCCGCAGCGCAACACCGTCGTGGGCGGGATCCCGTCGACGGTCCGGGAGGTCGTCACCGCCGGACTGGTCGCCGGGCGGCACTGGCTCCGGCCGCTGCGGTCCGCCGACCGAGCCCGCGTCGAGGCCGCTATCGCGTCGGTCGGGCTCGACCAGAAGACCGGTGAGCCGATCGCGACCCTGTCGGGCGGCCAGCAACGACGGGTCCTCATCGCGCGGGCGCTGGCCCCTGACCCCGAGCTGCTCGTGCTCGACGAGCCGACGGCCGGGGTCGACGTCGAGAACCAGCAGACGCTGGCGACGATCCTCGGCGAGTTGGCTGCCGCGGGAACGACCCTGGTGCTGGTGACCCACGAGATGGGTCCGACCCGCCCGATCATCACCCGCACGATCGCGATGCGCGACGGCGCGGTCGCCTACGACGGGCCGGAGTCGGGGGCGCCCGACGAGCACGATGACGCGTGGCACCACGAGCACGGCCACGAACCCGAGCGCTCGAGCGGGACCGGACTCGAGGGGTTCGGGTCGTGATCGCCGTCGAGGTGCTCCAGTACGACTTCATGCAGCGCGCGCTCATCGCCGCGGTGCTCGTCGGTCTCACGGCGCCGTCGGTCGGGGTCTTCCTCGTCCAGCGCGGCCTCTCGCTCATCGGCGACGGCCTCGGGCACGTGGCGCTCACCGGCGTGGCGGTCGGTCTCGTCACCGCCCGGTCGCCGGTGCTGACCGCGCTGGTGGCGGCGGTCATCGGCGCCGTCGCCGTCGAGGTGGTCCGCCACCGCGGTCGCACCGGGGGCGACGTCGCGCTCGCGGTGCTCTTCTACGGCGGCATCGCCGGTGGCGTGGTGATCGTGTCGCAGGCGCCGCCCGGTCGGCCGGCCAACCTCGACGCCTACCTGTTCGGTGCGATCACGACGACCACGACGTCGGACCTCTGGACGTTCGCTGTCCTGGCCGCGGCGGTCCTGCTCGTGACGGTCGGGATGCGGCGCGTGCTCTACGCCGTGGCGATCGACGAGGAGCACGCGTCGGCCTCGGGGCTGCCCGTGCTCGGCCTGAACCTGCTGCTCGCCGTCGTCACCGCGGTGAGCGTCGTCGTGGCCATGCGCGTGGTCGGCCTGCTCCTGATCAGCGCCCTCATGATCGTGCCGATCGCCGCCGCGCAGGTCCTGGCCCGGAGCTTCCGCGCCACCACGGTGCTGGGCTGCGTGCTCGGGGTCGTGTCCGCCGTCGTCGGCGTCACCACGTCGTTCTACGCCGACACGCCCTCCGGGGGCACGATCGTCCTCGTCGCCATCGCCCTCTTCGCGATCGCCCTCGCCGTCAACGCGCTCCGCGGCGCGATCGCCGGTCGCTGAGGGGGCGACGTCGTCGGCGGAGCTGGTAGGTGCGTTCGCCGACCACGGTCAGGGCGGCGATGACAGCCATGAGCACGAGGTCCTGCGGACGGTTCCCGGCGATGTGCGCGAGCAGCGCGACGAGCGCTCCGACGCACATGACCGCTCCCAGGACCGACAGCCACCGTCGGCTCGAGGTCCGGTCGGCCAGTCGGACGTTCGCCGCGTTGACCGCGGCGAACACGATGAGGAACGCGGCCGACGCCATCGACGAGATCGCCTCCAACGGCACCAGGTTGGCGACGAGGAGCGCGAAGCCGGCCGTCAGGAAGAGTCCGACCAGCGGCTTGCCGGCGATCTGGTCCTCGAGCGCCGAGGGCAGCTCGCCGTCGAGGGCGATGTCGACGCTCAGCCGAGCGGTCCCGTAGAGCGTGGCGTTGATCGCTGACGCGGTGGACAGCAGGGCGGCGACCACGATCAGATCGAAGCCGACGCTCCCCCACACCCGCTGCGCCGCTTCCGCGAGGGCGAAGTCGGCGGCCCGGACGATCTCGGTGGCGCTGAGGAGCCCTACTGTCACCACCGCGACGAGCATGTAGAGCACGATCGTGAAGAGCACCGAGGTGTACAGGGCCCGCGGGATCGTGCGCTTCGGATCCCGGATGTCCTCGGCCGCGTTCGCGATCAACTCGAAGCCCTCGTAGGCCACGAACACCAACATGCCGCCGGCCACGAGCGATCCCGGGCGCTCCCAGTGCGAGGGCGTCGATGCGCTCAGGTCCGTGCGGGTCATCGCGTACGCGACGAACGCCACGAGGATCGCGATCTTGGCCGCCACGATGTAGTCCTCCGCCGCGGCGATGAGCTTCGCGCTCAGGACGTTCAGCGCGGTGAACACCACGATCGCAGCCGTGATCAGGACGTGGGACCACGCCGCCTGTGATCCAGCGGACGCGAACGTCGCGCCGTAGGACCCGAACGCATACGCGTAGAGCGACGTGGTGATCACGTACGCGATCCACAGCAGCACGTTCAGCGAGCCGGTCAGCGTGCCCTCGCCGAACGCCTCGTCGAGGTAGGACACGGTGCCCCCGTCGGACGGGATCGCCACCGAGAGCCGGGCGTAGGAGTAGGCGGTGACGAGGGCGACGAGGCCGGCGACGAGGAACGCGACGTAGGTGCCGCCGCCCCCCACCTCCGCCGCGAGGCCCAGCACCGCGAAGATCCCGCCGCCGACCATCCCGCCGACGCCGATCGACACCGCCGAGAGGAGGCCGATCGTACCGGTCGACGACGGTTGCGGGGTGGTCTGGGTCACGTCGTGACGTTCGTACCACGCCGATCACGGGACCGTCGTCGACCGCATGTCCCGAGACGTCGGTCAGAGCCTGAAGACGAAGACGCGATCGCCGTCGGCGGCGATGCCGGCCTTGGCGCAACGGGCGCCGATCGCATCCGGGTTGACGCTCACCGGCCAGTCATCGAGGCCGAGATCGTCGAGGATCCGTCGGGCCGCCGCCGCGGCCTCGTCGGCGGTCAGGCAGTCGATCGAGTTGATCTCCTCGACGATGCGGTCCTGGAGCTCGACTCTCGTCGCCACGATCGGATCGGCCGTGGCCTCGGGATCGAGCGGGGTCATGCCGGCCCCGACGCAGACGTCGCGCGGGCCGGGCAGGACCTCGATGGTCCCGCGGTCGTCCACGCAGGCGGTGAGCTCGTCGGGGCGGCCCTCGGTGCCCAGCTCCCCGAACGAGCCGTCGGCCCACCGGGCCCGGCAGCTCTCGACGGGATCGGGACCGAAGGGCACGACGATCGCGTCCGCGTCCGCCGTCGGCTCGGCCCGGCAGACGACACCGACCTCGGGCCGGGGCTCGGGACCGCGCTCGACCAGCGCGGCGACCGCGGTGCCGCTCACCGCTGCGACGCCGATCCCGACGCCGACGATCAGGCCGCGCCGACGACGCACCCTCGTGACCCGGCGACGACGGCCCTCGGCCATCGCCCGCTCGGTCAGCTCGGCCATGCGCTCGTCCGACATCGGGTCGAAGCCCACGGGCGCGGGCGGATCGGTACGGAGCCAACGACCGAGTTCCTCGATCGGGAGGCGGGCCTCCTCAGCCGTCATCGGTCGACCTCCTCGGGGGCTCGTACACGTCGAGGAAGGCGCGACGGGCCCGCATGAGGCGCGTCCGGGCCGCGGCCGGTGAGATCCCCAGGGCAAGGGCGACGGCCGGACCGTCGTGGCCGGCGGCGTCGAGGGCGAGCACCTCCCGGTGCGAGTCGGAGAGCTGGGCCCACGCGGCCCGGATCTCGTCGTGATCGGGGTCGGGGTCCCAGCCACCGGAACCGAGGTAGGCGTCCTCGGCCGACGGCCGCGCCGCCGCCGGCTCCCGGTCGATGCGGTCGCGCAGTCGACGCCGGGTCATCGCCCGGCGGGCGGAGTTGGCGGTGAGGTTGCGGGCCGTGCGGAGCAGCCACTTCCGGACCACCTCGGGCGAGCGACCCTCGAGCTGGTCCATGCGCACGTACGCCGTGGTGAACACCTCCGACCACAGGTCCTGGCGGGCCGCAGCGTCGCGCTCGAACGACGCGAGCAGGCCTCGACCGCGCGACCGTGATCGGCGACGAGCGCGCGGACCAGCCGGTCGGCGTCGCCCTCGTCCGTGGTCACGTCGACACCCCGCACCTCGTCGACACCCGCCCGGGGACCTCCCGGCGGGCGCCCACGGCCATCGTGGCAGACCGGGCACCGACGAGCAGGCCACCTCAGGGTCGAGCAAGGATCCGGTGCAGCGCCCGCCGGACGCCGCCCGTTCGTCCTCGTGCATGATCCACCTACCTCCGGCGGACGGACCCGTCCCCCGCCTTGACCAAGTGTCGGGAGGTCACCGATGTGTCGCGCGGCACCTGAGGATCGGTCGACCTCGGTCCCCAACTCCTTCGGGCATCGCTCGCGACCGCCGGTAGCGTCGCCGCCCATGAGCACCGGGTCCGCCGATCACCTCGCCGGACCCCCGATCGGGGAACCGGCCGGTGCCCCGATCGCGACCGACGCGGCCGAGCGTCGCCGGGGCGTGCTCGCCGGCTTCGCCGCGTACTCGATCTGGGGCACGTTCCCGCTCGTCTTCCATCGGTTGCGCGACGTCGGCGCGCTCGAGGTGCTCGCCCATCGCATCACGTGGTCGTTCCTCGTCGTGGTCGGGATCCTCGTGATCCGCCGGGACCCCACGTGGCTGCAGATCCTCCTCCGCGGCGGCGCCGAGCGGGCCCGGCTGGTGGCCGCAGCCGTCTGCATCAGCATCAACTGGCTGGTCTACGTGTGGGCCGTCGGCCAGGAGCGGGTCGTCGAGGCCGCGCTCGGCTACTACATCAACCCCCTGCTCACCGTGGCCCTCGGGGTGGTCGTCCTCCGGGAGCACCTGAGCCGGGCGCAGGCTGCGGCCCTCGTGCTGGCCGCGGTCGCGGTCGCCGTGCTCACGGTGTCCTACGGCCAGGTCCCCTGGATCTCGCTGGTGCTGGCGTGCAGCTTCGCCGGCTACTCGTACCTGAAGAAGGCGGTGTCGAGCACCGCGGTCACGTCGCTGGCGGTCGAGACCGCGATCCTGCTTCCGTTCGCGGTGGCCGGGCTCGTGGTCCTCGAGGTCCGCGGCGACGCCGCGTTCCTCCACGGATCGACGGGGCAGGACCTGCTGCTGCTGTCGCTCGGCATCATCACCGCGACCCCGTTGCTGCTGTTCGCGGCCTCGGCCAGGCGCGTGCCGCTGGTGCTGCTCGGCCTGCTCCAGTACCTCACCCCGACCCTCCAGCTCGTCCTCGGCGTGGCCGTGCTGCACGAGGAGCTGCCGCCGGATCGGCTCGCCGGCTTCGTGCTGGTGTGGTCGGCCCTCGTGGTGCTGGGGGTGGACGCGGGCCGGCGGGCCCGATCGGCCGGCCGACGCGACGTCGCACCCGAGCAGTTCGCCACCGGCGCGGTCGCGCCGGAACCGTAGGGCCGAGGAAGGTCAGGAGCCCCCGTCGCTCGGGGCGTCGACGTCGGGGTTCTCGACCACGAGCGGCGGGATCAACGTGACGCCCTCGGGGGTCGTGTACTCCTCGTCGGTCGCGGTCGCGCCCTGGCCCGGATCGATGTCGGGGTTCTCGACCACCTTCGGCGGGATCAGCGTGACGCCCTCCGGTGTCGTGTACTCCTGCTCGGTCGCGTCCGAGGCCGGTGCGTCCGATGCGTCGCCGCGACTGCCCACGGCGACGAACCCGCCGACGACGACGCCGGCGACCACGACCGCACCGGCGAGCTGGAGGCGACGTGCGCGAAGGCGGTCAAGGAGCGAGCGGGCGTGCGCCGGCGGCATGGCGAGCACGGCCTCGATCTCGGCGATCAGGCGATCGGCGTCGAGGTCGAGCGCCTCGGCGAGCGCGTCGACGTCGTCGTCACGGACCTCGGCGAGTCGGACGACCCGGTGACCACGGCACTCCTCGACGAGGTCGACGTAGACCTCGAGCACCTCGCGGTTGGACGCCTCGGTGCCGAACACCCGCTCGTGGTCGGCCATCACCAGCGCCCCGCGCTCGGCGTCGTACCGGACCTGTCGCTCGACATCTGTCGACATCTGTCACCACCTTCTGCTCGCGCTTCGCCACATCATCGGCCCGGCGCCCGACGCGCACAAGCCCCGGGCACCGAAATTCCGACGCTGCAGGGTCCGACGACCACGCTGCGTGCCTTCTCAGGTTCGGGTGACATCGGGCATTCTGGTCGCGCGGTTTGCATCTCCGAGTGCACGAGTCGCTAGCCTTCTGTCGGTGTCCCCGCCTCTCCGGATCCCGCCCCGGATCGAGGCGGGGACACCTCGTTCCACCGGGTGATCAGCGGTCGTTCCTCATGATGAACCGATGGCCCGCACCCTCACGACCCGCAGGTCAGTGATGCCAGTCGTGGATCTGCTCGACCCGCTGCAACACGGCCTCGAACCGCTCGCGCGGGAGTGCCGCACCCTCGCGCCGCACCGCTGACGGAGCGAACCGCAGGAGGCGCGAAGCGTCGGCGAAGCTGGGTCGTCCCTGCCGGTCCCACGCGCCCGAACCCACCGGCACCCAGTCGTGCTCGTCGCGCCGCCCGTCGTGGTCCTGCGACGACAGCTGCACCCCCGCAAGCAGCGGCCCGTCGTGGCCGAGGACGAGGACCGGACGATCCTTACCCTGGCTCGGATCGTCCTCGTAGGGCACCCAGGTCCACACCACCTCACCCGGATCGGCATCGCCGTCGCGCTCCGGCGCGTACGACACCGCGATGCCATCGGTGCCTTCGGTGTCGCCTCCGGCTCCCGACGCGCTGCGGTCGCGCTTGCGCTGCACCGCGCGGGCCAGCTTCGAGGCCAGCAGGCCGAGGTTGAGTCCACCCATGTCCCGATCGTAGAGCGCGTCGATGACCCTACGAACAGACGCAGGGCAGGCCGGCGCAGCGCGGACAGCCGGCCGCGTAGCGCCCCGCCGCGTCGTCGAGCGAGAGGTCGAGCTGGTGGGCCAGCGACGCCAGCCAGGCCAGGACGTCGGACAGCTCGTGGCGCTGCTCGGCGACGGTGCCCTTGCGCACCGCCTGCGCGAGCTCGCCGAGCTCCTCGCACAACCACGCGACCGTGGCCGCCCGGCCCCGAGCCCGGTCCCGTTCGCCGTAGGTCCGGGCGATGACGTCCTGGAACTCGCTGATCTCCACGACCGGCGAGCCTACGGGGGCGGTGGTCAGGCCAGCTCGGCGGCGACCAGCTCGGCGAGCTGCACCGCGTTGAGCGCGGCGCCCTTGCGGAGGTTGTCGTTGGACAGGAAGAGCGCGAGGCCGTGCTCGACCGTCTCGTCGGCACGGATGCGACCGACGTAGGTCGGGTCCTGCCCCGCGGCCTCGAGCGGGGTGGGCACGTCGGTCACGACGACGCCCGGCGCCATCGACAGGATCTCCCGCGCCTCGGCGGGCGTCACCGGCTGTTCGAACGATGCGTTGATGGACAGCGAGTGGCCCGTGAACACCGGGACCCGCACGCAGGTGCCCGAGACCTTGAGCCCGGGGATGTCGAGGATCTTGCGGGTCTCGTTGCGGAGCTTCTGCTCCTCGTCGGTCTCCTCGAGGCCGTCGTCGACGATGCTGCCGGCGAGGGGGAGCACGTTGAAGGCGATCGGCGCGACGAACTTCGACGGGGCCGGGAAGTCGACCGCGCGGCCGTCGAAGGTGAGGGCCGACGCGCCGTCGGCCACCTTGCGGACCTGCTCGTCGAGCTCGGCCACACCGGCCAGCCCGCCACCGGAGACCGCCTGGTAGGTCGACACGACCATGCTCCTGAGACCCTTGTGCCGGTGCAGCGCACCGAGGACCGGCATGGCCGCCATGGTGGTGCAGTTGGGGTTGGCGACGATGCCCTTCGGGCGGTTCGCGATGGCGTGACCGTTCACCTCGGACACCACGAGCGGGACGTCGGGGTCCATGCGCCAGGCCGACGAGTTGTCGACGACGACCGCACCGGCGGCAGCCACCTTCGGGGCCAGCTCCTTCGAGGTGGCCCCGCCGGCGGAGAAGAGCACGACGTCGAGGCCCGCGTAGTCGGCGAGGGCCGCGTCCTCGACCTCGATCTGGCGATCGCCGACCGTGAGGGTCGAGCCGGCGGACCGGGCGGACGCGAAGAGCCGGATCTCGTCCATCGGGAAGTCCCGCTCGACGAGCACCTCCCGCATCACGCCGCCGACCTGCCCCGTTGCTCCCACGATCCCTACGCGCATGGTCACAAGGCTACGGCGGCTCGCTCCGGTGGCCCAAGGTGGATTCCTCGGTGGGCGACGACCGGTAGAACCCCAGGTCACGGACCCAATCCGAGATCGGGGTGGTGACCGAGGGGTTCGCCGGGTAGGACGGAACGGCAACTTCCCCCACCCCAAGGAGATCCGATGAGTGGAGAACTCGACGAGGCCAAGGGCAAGGTCAAGCAGGCGGCCGGCGACCTCACCGACGACCGGGACCTGAAGAACGAAGGAAAGCTCGACGAGGCCAGCGGCAAGGCCAAGGGCGCGCTCGACGACGTCAAGGAGAAGGCGGAGGACGTGGTCGACGCGATCCGCGACAAGTTCAAGCGGGACTGACGCGCCCTTCCGCGCACGACCGATCGGGGCCCCGCCGTCGCGGCGGGGCCCTGGCGCGTCAGGAGCGCGCGGCGTCCAGCCCGAAGGCCGTGTGCAGCACGGCAACGGCCCGGTCGCACTCGTCGCCGGCCACCACCACCGAGATGCGGATCGCGGAGGTCGAGATCATCTCGATGTTGATGTCGTTGGCGGCCAGCGTCTCGAACACCGTCGCCGCGACGCCCGGGTTGGACTTCATGCCCGCCCCGACGAGCGACACCTTGGCGATGGACCCGTCGGCGGTCACCTCGTCGGCACCGACCTCGAGCGCGAGCTCGCGGGTGGCGGCCTCGGTCTCGTCCAGCCCGTCCGCGGGCAGGGTGAACGAGATGTCGGTGCGGCCCTGCTCGGAGACGTTCTGCACGATCATGTCGACGTTCACGCCGCGATCGGCCAGCTGGCGGAACACCTGGGCCGCGACGCCGGGCCGGTCCGGCACACCGGTGATCGTGATCTTGGCCTCGGAGTCGTCACCGACCACCCCGGACACGATCGCGTCTTCCATGTCGGACTCCTTCTTCGTGATCCAGGTCCCCGGTTCCCACGTGAACGCCGAGCGGACGTGCAGGTCGACCCCGTGGGTGCGGGCGAACTCCACGGCCCGCATGGCCGGCTTCGGGCAGCCCGCCGCGCACATCTCCAACATCTCGTCGAAGGAGATCCGGCTCATCCGACGGGCCAACGGCACGACGCGCGGGTCGGTGGTGAACACCCCCGAGACGTCGGTGTAGAGCTCGCACACCCCGCCGAGCGCCTCGGCCAGGGCCACGGCGGTGGTGTCCGAGCCGCCTCGACCGAGGAAGGTCACGTCGTGGTCGGTCGACACACCCTGCGCGCCGCCGACCACCGCCACCCGACCGGCCTCGACCGCAGCCCGGACCCGGTCGGCCCGGACCTCGAGGATCTTGGCGTTCATGTGGGTGGTGTCGGTGATGAACCCGGCCTGGCTCCCGGTGAACGAGTCCGCCGGGATGCCCAGGTCGTGCAGCGCCATGCACAGCAGCGCGGTGGCCTTGCGCTCGCCGGCGGTGATGAGCATGTCCATCTCGCGACCGGGCCGCGTCTTCGACACCTGCGACGCGAGGTGCAGCAGCTCGTCGGTCTCCTTGCCCATGGCCGACACCACGACGACCACCTGGTCGCCCCGCCGGACCGTGCGCGCGATGTGGTCGGCGACCTCGCGGATCCGCTCCGGATCCGCGACGGAGGTACCACCGAACTTCTGCACGACCACGGCCACGGCCGCACAAGGTACCGGCTGCCCTCGCGAACTCCCCAACCCCTCGGTCGGTGCGTGCGGTCAGAACTCCGAGCCCAGCGGGTCGGGCGGGATCTCCGGGCCGTCGATCATCACGCCCCACGACCGGAGCTGAGCGATCCCGGTCGGGATGTCGCCACCGACCAGGGTGCACAGCGCCTTCAGGTCGTCGTGGCGCAGCGACATGACCTTGCCGTTGAAGTCCTGGCGGGCCTCGACGATGGACTGGACGAACCGCCGGATCGGCGCCGCCGGGTCGATCTTCGACAGGGCGACCAGGTCGAGCACGATCTTGCGACGCTCGGGCGACGGGTCGGCCACGGTCTGCTCGCCGAGCAGGACCGCCACCGGAACCTTGTAGAAGTCGGCGAGGGCCTTCAGCCGCGGCAGCGACAGGGTCCGGAACCCGCGCTCGTACGCGCCGACCGCCGACGCGCTCCACCGGCCGTCCGAACGGGCCTCGACCTCGGCCAGCGAGAGCCCCTGCGCCTGGCGGATCGCGCGGAGCCGTTGGCCGACGGCGAAGGTGTACGCCTCCTCGTCCTGCTCGTCGCCGCGCGCCGCGGCGCGGTCGCCCTTCCTGTCGGCCATCGGACCATTGTGGCCGCCCGTCCGACGCCGGGAGCGGTTCTCACCCGCCACCGCCCGCGAGACGGCACGCACGCCGAGTACCGGCCGCGCGACCGCGCCGGTACCATGCGCCGCCGATGGGAACCGAGAAACGTGAACGACAGAAGGCCAACCGGGCCGCCAAGCTCGCCGCCGAGGAGGCGGCCGAGGCCCGCACGAAGCGGATCAGGTTCATCAGGAACGTGGCGATCCTGCTCGTCTGCCTGGTGGTCGTCCTGTTCCTGCTCGCCGGCTGCGGCTCCAGCTCGGACGCCACGGCCGACGCCGACGGCTACGGCTCCACCCCGTGCCCACCCGAGGGCGGCGTCGAGGAACCCCAGACCTCCTTCGACGACTCGTTCGCCCTGTGCATCGATCCCACCGCCACCTACACCGCGGTGTTCACGACGACGATGGGCGACGTCACGGTGGAGCTCGACGCGGCCGACCACCCGATCACCACGAACAACTTCGTCGCCCTCGCCCGCTCCGGCTACTACGACGGCACGAAGTTCTTCCGCACGGAGGCCCCCACCGGGATCATCCAGGGCGGTTCGCCGACGACCCAGTCGAACACCGATCCCGGCCCCGGGTACACGATCCCCGACGAGGGCCCCGCCGCCACCTCCGACGACTACGGCCCCGGCACCCTGGCCATGGCCCGGACCTCGGCCCCGGACAGCGCCGGCGGGCAGTTCTTCTTCCTCGCCGGCGAGGGCGGCCGCTACCTCGGCGACCCGAACCAGCTCGGCGACGACGCCGGCAGCTACCGGGTCTTCGGCACCGTGACCGACGGCCTCGACGTCCTCGTGCAGATCGCCGCGCTCGACCGGGGCGACAGCGTGCCCAGCAGCGACGTGAGCATCGAGTCGATCACCATCACCGAGTCCTGACGCGGGCCGGGTTTCGACTCCACTCGACCAACGAAGGCCCCGGTCCCCGCTGTTCCTTGAGCGAGCGCAGCGAGTCGAAAGGTCGAAAGGTGCTCAGGCGCCGGCGAGGTCGTCGAGCATCGCCGGCTGACCGTCGCGGAACAGCACGACGGCACCGGCCCCCTCGGCCCGCCAGCGCCCCTCGCCGTCGCGGATGAGCGCGGTGCGCTCGTCGACCGCGGCGAGCACCAGGCCCGCCGGGGTCATCTTGCGGGTGCGGTGCGACGCGTCGTCGGACCAGTTGTCGTGGTGCGGCACCACGGTGACGGTGGTGAGCAGACCGAGCCCGACGGTGAAGGCACCGCCCCGGGGATCGACCATCGGGTCGCACAGGACCATGGCCCCGGCGGACGATCCGGCGAGGGTGCCGCCGCCCTCCCACGCCGCCACCATCGCGTCCCAGACCGGGGAGTCCTTCAGCACCGAGCGAAGGTGCATCGGCGAGCCGCCCACCAGGTAGGTGAACGCCGACGAGGCGACCGCGTCGACGTTGGCCGGGTCGAGGGCGTCCGGGCGGGCGAGCACGTCGAGGCCCCGCACGGGCACGCCGAGGCGGTCGAACCACGACACCGCCCGCTCCACCAGCTCGCCGGGCTGCTCGTAGGCCGCGCCCGTCGGCAGCACCAGGACCTCGCTCGCCCCGCTCGCCTCCAGCAGGCCCGCGTCGAACGAACAACCGTCGCGGAACTCCCCACCACCGACCAGCGCCAACGTCCCTGTCATGCCCCGAACCATAGGACCCGTCCCGGGTCGGTCACGACGAGCGTCCCGGCCCGCGCATTGGGACACGGAGGTGACTCGTCGGTAGCTTGGCCCGCCATGACGATCAACAGTGTTGGGATCTTGGGTTCGGGGATCATGGGGTCGGGCATCGCCGAGGTGGCCGCCAAGACCGGTCACACGGTCATCCTCCGCTCCCGCAAGCAGGAGACGGCCGACGCCATGGTGGCGGCGCTCGACAAGTCGCTCACCAAGCAGGTCGACCGGGGCAAGCTCACCGACGACGAGAAGGCGGCGGTGCTCGGCCGGGTCACCGCGACGGCCAACCTCCACGACCTCTCGGACTGCGACCTGGTGATCGAGTCGGTCGTCGAGGACCTCGACGTCAAGACCGAGCTGTTCAAGGAGCTCGACCTCGTGGTCAAGGCCGACGCCATCCTCGCCACCAACACGTCGACCCTGCCGGTCGTCGACATGGCGGTCGCCACCGACCGCCCCGACAAGGTCGTCGGCGTCCACTTCTTCAACCCGGCCCCGATGATGTCGCTGGTCGAGATCGTGCGGCCGCTGACCGCCTCCGACGAGACCGTCGCCGCCGTCACCGCGTTCGCCAGCACCTGCGGCAAGGACCCCGTCGAGGTCAAGGACCGGGCCGGCTTCATCGTGAACGCCCTCCTCTTCCCGTACCTGAACAACGCGGTCCGGATGCTGGAGAACGGCACCGCGAGCCGCGACGACATCGACACCGCCATGAAGGGCGGCTGCAACTTCCCGATGGGCCCGCTCGCGCTGCTCGACCTCGTCGGCCTCGACACCTCGCTGTCGATCCTCGAGGCGCTGTACGCCGAGTTCGCCGACCCGAACTACGCGCCGGTCCCGGCGCTGCGCCGCATGGTGGCCGCCGGCCACCTCGGCCGGAAGTCCGGGCTCGGCTTCTACGACTACCGCAAGTAGTCGGCCCCCCGTCCGACCCGAGGCCCCGGCTCCACCGGCCGGGGCCTCGGCGCGTTCGGACGCGAGGTCCGATCTGAGGTGGGAAGCTGGCCGGCGTCATGTTGACGACGGGCGAACGACCTCCGGCGCGACCCATCGAGCCGCCGCCGTCACGGTGGGAGCTGCCGGCACCGTCGCGCGCCGACGAGGACGGGGTGGTCGGCATCGGGGCCGACCTCGAACCGGGCACGCTGCTCGAGGCGTACCGGTCCGGGCTGTTCCCGATGCCGATCCGCGGACGCGCCATCGGCTGGTGGTCACCGGATCCCCGCGGGATCATCCCGCTCGACGCGCTCCCGGTGAGCCGGTCGCTGCGCAAGGCGTGCGCCCGTCACGAGGTCCGCGTCGACACGGCGTTCGACGAGGTGATCGACGCCTGCGCCGACCCGACCCGCCCGCACGGCTGGATCAACGGTGCCATCCGAGACGCCTACCGGCGGCTGCACGAGCTCGGGTGGGCCCACAGCGTCGAGACGTGGACGTCCGAGGGCGAGTTGGTCGGCGGGCTCTACGGGGTGTCCATCGGCGGGCTCTTCGCCGGTGAGTCGATGTTCCACCGTCGCACCGACGCGTCGAAGGTCGCGCTCGTCGGGCTGGTCGAGCGGCTGCGCGACGCCGGTGCGACGCTGCTCGACGTCCAGTGGACGACCGACCACCTGCGCAGCCTCGGGGCGGTCGACGTGGCGCGCGACGACTACCTCGTCCTGCTCGCCGACGCCGTGGCCCGCACCGACGTCCACCCCTTCACCACGCCGCCTCCCGCTCCCTGAGCGGAACGGAGCGCCAGCGGAGTGCAGTCCATCTCTCTGTTCCTTGAGCGGAACGGAGCGCCAGTGCTCCTTGAGCGAGCGGAGCGAGTCGAAAGGCGGAGTGCAGTCGAAAGGCGGCCTCAGCCCTCCGACGGCTCGACCGCGCCGCCGAACGGGGGCAGGGAGTCGTCGCCCGACGGCTCCTGGGTGAGCGGGCCGGTGCTCGGGTCGTGGATCGCCTCGCGGATGCGACCGATCATGTCGGGCGGCACGTTGGCGTAGACGAGGCGGGCCCCGGCGAACCGTTCCAGCTCGTGCATGGCCGCCGTGGCGTCGACGTCGCCGAAGAGGAGCACGACGGTGTAGGTGCCGGGCTGGACGGCCTCACGGAACCAGGCGACCCAGCCGTCGGGGAGGCCGAGGTCGACGACCTTCGCGGTGACCGCGCCGACGCCGGCCCCGACCGCGACCCCCGCGGCCCACCCGATCGGTCCGCCGAGGAGGAGGCCGAACAGTCCGGCCCACATGCCGCCCGAGAGGGCCGAGCGCCCCGGCGACGGGTCGATGGTCTCGGCGACGTGGGTCTTGCCGTTCTCGTCCTTGATGATGGTGACGACGTCGAGCAGTTCGAGGTCGTGCTTGTTGCCGAGCCCGATGGCCGCGAGGTGGAACTCCTGCGCGCGGAAGGGGTCGTCGAACGACAGGCCGACGATGGTGCTGGCCCGCGGGGCGTCGCCGCCGGCATCGGCACCGGACGTCGCCGGGGAGGGATCGTGCTCGTTCACCATGGGAGAAGCATGCCCGACCGGGGCACCGAAGCGCGTCGCACGGGCGCCATCGCCCAAGATGGTGCCCGTGACCGGGTCGAGCGCCAACCGAGACCGACCCCCGGCGACCACCGACGCCGCGGGGATGTTGACCCACTACCGGGGTCCGTTCGCCGACGGACCGCCGCCCGAGGCGCTCCGGGTCGACGCCCCGCCCCTGGACCGGTTCGGCCTGACGGAGCTGCGCCGCATGTTCCTGATCGGGTTCGTGCTCAGCGCCGCGGTGCTCCGGTCGGTGGCCGTGTGGGTGGTGCGACGGCGCGGGCGATCGCTGGCCACCGCGGCGTCCGAGGGCGTGGTCGACGGGTTCGAGCAGCTCGGTCCGACGTTCGTGAAGCTCGGCCAGCTGATCGCGTCGTCGCCGGGCCTGTTCCCGACCGCGCTGGCCGATGCCGCGCTGCGGACCCTCGACGAGGTGCCGCCCTTCGACCCGGCCACGGTCCGGCAGATGGTCGAGGACGAGCTCGGCTACCCGCCCGGGCAGGTGTTCCGGTCCTTCGACGACCGGCCGCTCTCCGCGGCGTCGATCGCGCAGGTGCACGCGGTGGTCCTGCTCGACGGGCGCGAGGCGGTGATCAAGCTGCAGCGTCCCGACATCGCGCACCGCATGAACACCGATCTGCGGATCCAGTACTTCATGGTGTCGAAGCTGCTCAACCGGTTCGAGGGGGCGCGCCGGGCCAACGTGGTCGCCATGGTCGAGGACCTCCACGAGGTCACCAACCAGGAGCTCAACGCCGCGCTGGAGGCCCACCGCCAGACCTACTTCCGCGACCACATCGGTGACTACGGCGACAACGAAGGGATCACCGCGCCGGAGATCTACTGGGACTACTGCACGCCGCACCTCATCTGCATGGAGCGGATGTCGGGCGTGCCGATGGACGACTTCGACGAACTGGCCCGGCGGGACATCGACGGCGAGCTGGTCCTGCGCCGCGGCATCAAGGTGTGGATCGAGGCCGCGCTCACCCATGGTCCGTTCCACGGCGACGTGCACGCCGGCAACCTGTGGGTGCTCGACGACGGGCGGGCCACCTACCTCGACTTCGGGATCATGGGCGAGCTGCCCGACGAGTGGCGCGAGACGCTCGGCGAGATCATGTACACGTCGATGATCGACCAGGACTACCGCCGGGTGGTCACCGCGTACCAGCGGGTCGGGGTGATGCCGGCCGACGTCGACCCCGAGGTCGCCGGCCCCGCCATCGCCATGGTCATGGAGCCGATGCTCAGCCAGAGCCTGGGGTCGGTCAGCCTCGGCGAGACGCTGAAGTCGAACCTGGAGCTGGCCGAGCAGTTCGGCGCCCGCACGCCCCGCGAGCTGATCCTCGTGTCGAAGCAGCTCCTCTACTTCGAGCGCTACGCCAAGAACCTCGCGCCGGACTACGTGATGGCCCGCGACCTCTTCCTGATCCGCAACGTCTTCCCCGAAGCGGTCGAGAAGGCCTGCGCCGAGCGCGGCATCACCCTCCCCGACTGATGGTGGCATCCGGGTAGGAACATCGGTAGCATCACGGTGTGAAGCTGAGCGTGAGCCTGCCCGCCGACGACGTCGACTACCTCGACGCGTACGCACGTGAACGAGGGCTGGAATCCAGGTCGGCGGCCGTGCAGAAGGCCGTCCGGTTGCTGCGTGCCTCCGAGCTCGGCGACGCGTACGAGGCTGCATGGACCGAGTGGGCCGACAGCGAGGACGGCGACCTCTGGGACGCGGTCAGCGGCGACGGCGAGCTCTGATGCGCCGCGGTGACATCCGCTGGGTCGACCTCGAGCCGGTACGGGGAGCCGAGTCGAACAAGCGACGGCCCGCCATCATCGTCAGCAACGACGGCGCCAACGCCACGGCCGCACGTCTCGGTCGCGGCGTGGTCACCATCGTGCCGATCACGTCGAACACCAAGCGCGTCCACCCGTTCCAGGTCGACCTCGTCACCGGGAACACCGGGCTGTCCAAGCGGTCGAAGGCGCAGGCCGAACAGGTCCGATCGGTCGCCGTCGAACGCGTCGGGGCGAAGATCGGCTCGCTCTCGGGCGCCGATCTCGTGGCACTCGACGACGCGCTCCGCCTCCACCTGGCGCTCTGACCGGATCCGAGGCCTAGGTTCGGGACCGATGGCGCCGAAGACCGACTGGAACCCCGTCCTCCGGGACGAGTTCGCCAAGCCGTACTGGGCCGAGCTCCAGCACTTCGTCGCCGACGAACGCAGCCGGGCCACCGTCTACCCACCGCCCGACGACGTGTTCGCCGCCCTGCACCAGACGCCGTACGCGGAGGTGAAGGCGGTGATCCTCGGCCAGGATCCGTACCACGGGCCGAACCAGGCCCACGGCCTGTGCTTCTCGGTGCGGCCGGGCATCGCGCTCCCGCCGTCGCTGCGCAACATCTTCCAGGAGCTGCACGACGACCTGGGGATCGATCCGCCGAACCACGGCTGCCTCGACGCCTGGACCGCGCAGGGCGTGCTCCTGCTGAACACGAGCCTCACGGTTCGGGCCGGGAAGGCGGCGTCGCACCAGGGCAAGGGGTGGGAGACCTTCACCGACGAGGTGATCACGGCGGTGTCGGCCAAGGAGGACCCGGTCGTCTTCATCCTCTGGGGAGCCGCCGCCCGGAAGAAGAAGGTGCTGATCGACCGGTCTCGCCACACGATCATCGAGTCCGCCCACCCATCGCCGCTGTCGGCCCACAACGGCTTCTTCGGCAGCCGACCGTTCTCACGGACCAACGCGGCACTGGAGGCGGCCGGGCGGGCCCCGATCGACTGGCGGATCCCGCCGCGGTGATCCGGGTCGACGGACTCCCCGTTCAGCCGAGCAGCGACGCCTCGTCGGGGTCCACGTAGACCCAGGCGCCGTCGAGTCGCTCGAACCGGCTCACCTCGTGCAGCTCCGCGGCGCGGTCAACGACGCGGTGGTGGGCGACGAACTCGACGGTGCCGGTCCGGTCGAGCATCCCGCCGCCCACGGCGGCCAGCACCTCGAGGCGCACCCACCGGACCTCCGGGTCGAGGTCGATCGCGAGCGGCCTCGTGTCGGGGTGCCAGGTGCGGACCAGGTAGTCGGCGTCGCCGAGCGCGTAGGCCGAGTACCGGGCCCGCATCACCCGCTCAGCGGTCGGCGCCCGATCGCCGGCGTGCAACCGGCCGCAGCAGGCCTGGTAGTCGACGCCGCTCCCGCACGGACACGTCCCGGTCTCCTCGCTCACGCGGCCGAGCGTAGGGTCCCGGTGATGCCCCGGTTGCTGGTCGTGCACCACACGCCGTCGCCCACGCTCGACACGCTGCTGCGCGCCGTGCTCGACGGTGCCGGCCAGCCCGAGCTGGCCGACGTCGAGGTCGTGGTCCGCCCCGCCCTCGGCGCCACCGCCAGCGACGTGCTGGACGCCGACGGCTACGTGCTCGGGACGCCGGCCAACCTCGGCTACCTGTCCGGGGCGTTGAAGCACTTCTTCGACACGATCTACTACCCGTGCCTCACGGCGACGGTGGGCCGGCCCTGGGGCCTGTACGTGCACGGCAACGACGACGTGGACGGCGCGGTGTCGGCGGCCGAGCGCATCGTCACCGGACTTGGTTGGAGGGCGGTGGCGTCCCCGGTCCGCTGCACCGGAGACGTCGACGCCACCGATCGGGACGCCTGCTGGGAGCTGGGGGCCACCGCGGCGGCCACGCTCCTGTGACCCGGTCCTGACGTCGCGTCAAGGTTGCGGTCCCGGTCGGTGGGTTTCGTTAGCGTGCGGACCCATGTGCCACCGCCGCCCGCCACGAACGTTGAGCGCCATTCCACCCACCTGCAGGAACTCCGCTCAACGTTCGAGCAGTGACATGGGGGTGGGGCGGTGAGCACCACGCACGACCTCATCGTGGTGGGCGGCAACGCCGGCGGCCTGTCCGCCGCGGTGTTCGCCCGCCAGAGCGGGCTCGACCGGGTGGCGGTCCTGGAGCGGGGCACCGGCCTCGCCCTCCCCGGCGTGGCCGGCGAGCACGGCCTCGACGTCAGCTACGGCGAGACGGTCACCGCCATCGACCTCGACGGCGACGATCTGGTCGTCACCACCTCCCGTCAGACGTACCGGGCCCGTGCGGTCCTGGTCGCGCTCCGGACCAGCAACACCTCGTGGACCCCGCCGATCGACACGATCACGAGCGATCGGGTCCACGTCGACGTCGTGCCGTCGCCGGTCAACGACGTCGACGTGCTCGTCGTCGGTCACACCGACCACGCCGTGGAGCTCACGGTCCGCCTCGCCGACGAGGGTGCCGGCGTCGTGCTGGCCGCCGGCGGCATGAACCCCCGGCGCCTCTCCCCCGTCGGGGCCCAGCTCCTCGCCGGACTCGAGCGCGACCGCCGGGCCACCCTCCTCTACCGGTCCCTGCCCGAGCAGATCGCGGAGGTCGACGGCTTCCCGATGGCGTACTTCAACGACCGTCGCACCCCCGACCTCCAGTTCGACCACGTCGTCTTCTCGTCGGGCCGCACCACGGTCACGCCGGCCACGGTCGGCGCGTCCGACGCCGCGCTCGCCAGCGGTCGCGTGTGGTTCCTCGGCGACGCCGACGAGATCCCCGATGGCGCACCCGGCGCTCCGGGCGCCTCGATCGGGCGGACCCTCGTGACCGCCGTGTTCCCCGACGCGCAGGTCCCCGAACCGAAGTTGGAGGGCACCGAACGCCGAGGTGTCCCCGGCGTGGTCGAGGAGCTCCGCGAGGAGCACTACAACGCCACCATCACCCACTTCGAGCCGACGCACTCGGACCTGTGGGTGCTGCGGGTGAAGCCGGACCACGGCTCGGTGTCGCACCTGCCCGGCCAGTACGCGTCCCTCGGCCTCGGCTACTGGGAGGAGCGCGTCGACGACGCGATGGAGCCGAACATCGACGACCGCTGGGACAAGCTCGTCCGCCGGTCGTACTCCATCTCGTGCCGCATCTTCGACGAGCACGGCTACCTGTCGAACGACGCCGAGTCCGACGAGCTCGAGTTCTACATCGTCCTGGTCCCGCCGACGCCCGACAACGTGCCCGGCCTCACGCCCCGCCTCGCCCTCAAGAAGCCGGGCGACCGGATCTACCTCGGCCCGAAGGTGGCCGGCCGCTACACCCTCGCCCCGGTGACCGACCCGGCCAACACCGTCGTGCTCCTCTCCACCGGCACCGGCGAGGCCCCGCAGAACGCGATGGTCACGGAACTGCTGCGCAAGGGCCACCACGGCCCGATCGTCTCGGCCGTGTCGGTGCGCCAGTGGGCCGACCTCGGCTACCTCGACCAGCACCGGGAGCTCGAGAAGCGGTACGCGAACTACCACTACCTCCCGCAGCCGACCCGCGAGCCCGACATCCCCAAGCGCTACCTCCAGGACGTCATCCGCAACGACGTCCTCGCCGAGGAGTTCGGGATCGAGATCGACCCGGCCACGACCCACGTCTTCCTCTGCGGCAACCCGTCGATGATCGGTCTGCCCGAGGAGGCCGAGGACGGCTCGATCACCTACCCCGAGGTGGAGGGCGTGGTGCAGATCCTCGCCGACCGCGGCTTCACCCTCGACCACCGCAAGCAGCGCGGCAACGTCCACTACGAGGAGTACTGGTAGGCCGCCGAGCACGCGGCGACAGGTTCAGGTAGGTTTCCCGGCCTTGGGGGACACTGGGAGGGGAAGCCCATGGTGATGAACTGGGGTATCAGGCCGGCCGACCTGATCGACGGCGACGACGACCGGCAGCGGGTCCGCGACGAGCACGAGCCCACCGCGACGAAGGACCGGCCGATGTCCGCGCCGACGGGTCCCATCGACGTCGCCACGAACCGCGCACCGGGCCGACCGCCCCGCTGAGCTCGACGTTCCGACTGCACTCGGCCTTTCGACCCGCTCCGCGGGTCTTGAGCGAGCGAAGCGAGTCGAAAGGCGCTCGAGGAACAGTGGCGCTCCGTTCCGCTCGGCGCGCGCCGCGGGCGTAAGATCCGGGCGTCGGGGCTGAGATCGGAGCAACGTGACAGCTACCAACGGGCGTACGACGACGACGAACGAAGGCGGGACGGACCAACGGCGGTCCCGGCGGGCCGACCGCGAGCCGCTCAGCCCCGAGCGCATCATCCGCACCGCGTTCGGCATCGTGTCCCGTGACGGACCGGAGGCCCTCACGATGCGGCGCGTGGCAACCGCGCTGTCCGTCGAACCGATGTCGCTGTACCACCACGTGCCCTCGAAGAAGGCGCTGCTCGACGGGGTCGCGGGCATGGCCATCGAGGGCGTCGGCACGTTCGACGACATCACCGGCTCGTGGCAGGAGCAGGTCCGCGAGGCCGCCCGTCGCCTCCGACGGGAGATGATCGCCAACCCGAAGGCGGTCACCCTCGTGGCCACCCGGCCGATCCACACCGAGCAGATGGCCGTCCTGGTCGAGTCGGCGCTGGCTCGCCTCGTCGAGCTCGGCTTCGAGCTCCGGGCGGCGTCCGACGTGATCTGGACGGTCAGCGACTTCGTCGTCGGCAACGTGCTCAACATGATCGGCTCGATGGGCGGCGCCGACGCGGTGCTCCCCACGCCCGAGGACTCCCGGCGCGTGGCCGAGACCATCACCGACGAACGGTTCCCCCACCTCGTCGCCTCCCTGGCGGCGCACGAGGCCAGCGAGCCCGACGAGCACGACACGGCGAGGTTCGAGCGCAGCCTGGACATGCTGATCGCCGGCTTCGCCACCCGCTACGGCCGGTGACCTTCCGACTCGCTCCGCTCGCTCAGGGAACGAGGGAATCGCGGAGGACGCGCTTGAGGACCTTGCCGGTCGGGTTCCGGGGCAACTCGTCGAGGAAGGTCACCGTCTTCGGCACCTTGTAGCGGGCCAGGTTGGCCTTGACGTGCTCCCGCACCTCCCGCTCGCCGAGCTCGGCACCGGGCCGGACCACCACGAAGGCCCGCAACCGCTGCCCGAGCTCGGGGTCGGGGACCCCGAGCACCGAGACCTCGAGCACCGCGGGATGGGCGGCGAGCAGCTCCTCGACCTCACCGGGGAAGACGTTCTCGCCGCCCGACACGATCATGTCGTCGTCGCGGCCGTCGATCACGAGGCGACCGCCGTCGTCCCAGTGCCCGACGTCGCCGGTCGACACCAGACCGTCGATGCGGTCCTTGTCGCCGCCACCGGTGTAGCCCTCGAAGCTCAACGAGTTCCCGACGAAGATCCGACCGCGCTCGCCGCGCCCCACCTCGACGCCGTCGTCGTCGTAGAGGCGGACGGTCGACCCGATCGGCGGCCGGCCGACCGACCCGGGGTTCGCACGCAGGTCCTCCGGGGTCGCGATCGCCGCGCAGGCCACCTCGGTCGAGCCGTAGAAGTTGTAGAGGACGTCCCCGAACGCATCCATCGTGGCGGTGGCCAGGGATGCCTCCAGTTGCGAGCCGCTCGACGCCACGAACCGCAGCGAGTCGAGGTTTCGCGCCGCCGGCCCGCCGTCGGCGAGGGCGAGCATCCGGCTCAGCATCACCGGCACGACGACGAGCCCCGTGCACCGTTGCTCCTCGACCACGTCGAGGACCGATGCCGGATCGAACCGGCGGGAGACGACGAGGGTGGATCCGGCCGACACGGCCAGCATCGCGGTGAGCAGGCCCCAGGCGTGGAAGATCGGTGGCGCGACGTAGACCCGACCGCCCTCGCGGAACGGGATCTTCGACACCACGGCACCCGGTCCGGCCAGCGACCTGGGCTGGGCCCTGGGCGCGCCCTTGGGCAGGCCGGTCGTCCCGCTGGTGAGGATGACGACGGCCCCGTGGCGCTCCGGCGCCGGGCGCTCCCCCGGGTCCCCTGCGGCGACGATCGACTCCAAGGTGTCGTGACCCCCGACCCGCCCGTCGGCCGGCTCGCTGTCGGTCCACGCGACGACCGTGCCGTAGGGGACCTCGACCCCCTCGACCACCGGCAGGAACTCCTCGTCGACCACCAGCAGGTCGACACCCTCGCGCTCGCACACGTCGCGGGCCTGGGGCCCGGCGAAGTCGGTGTTCAGGTAGAGCAGCTTCAGACCGGCCTTGGCCGCGCCGAAGCTGGCGTCGAGCAGGCCGCGGTGGTTCCGGGCCAGCAGGCCGATGGTCGCCGTGGTCGGCACGCCGCGGGCGACGAGCCCGGCGGCGAACGCGTTCGACCGCCGGTCGAGCTCGCCGAAGGTGAGCGACCCGAGGTCGTCGGTCAACCCGACGCGCTCGCCGTGGCGGAGCGCGGCGTTGACGATGCCCCCACCGGCGGCGCCGTAGCGGTTCATGGCCACCAGGCTCCTGGCCAGGAGGCGAGGGCTGCGCCATCCGATCACGCCGGCCCGGCTCAGCGCACCGACGGCCCGGGCCTCGGTCACGGCGCGACCGATCGGGGCCTCGATCGTGCGTCGGAGGGTGGAGGGGGTGAACATCGAAGCGTGACCTCGTGGTTGCTGACGGTGGTCGGCGGTCCCCGAGTATGACCCGACCGGTAGCGTCGGTGGACATGGCCAACGAACCCCTCCCCCCCGGCGTCACGGTCACCTCCGACGACGCCTCGATCTCGGCCACCGTCGAGGTCGACGCATCGCCCGCCGACGTGTTCGACTTCGTCCGCCGTCCCGCGAACCACGCGATCATCAGCGGCGACGGCACGGTCCGGACCACCACGTCCGGCCCCGAGGTCCTCGGTCCCGGGGACAAGTTCGGCATGAACATGAAGATGGGGGTGCCCTACCGGATCTCCTCGACGGTCAAGGAGTTCGACCAGGACCACGTGATCGCGTGGTGCCACCTGGGCGGTCACCGCTGGCGCTGGACCATCGAGCCGCTCGGCGACGACCGGTCACGGGTGACCGAGACCTACGACCAGTCGACGGCCCGCTTCCCGCCGGCGCTGCGCCTGATGGGCTATCCGAAGCGCCACCGGGACAACGTCGCGAAGTCGGTGGCCAACGTCGCCGACCACTTCCGCTCGGCCTGACGTCGGGCGTCTCGACTCCGCTGCGCTCCGCTCGACGAACGGACCGCCACCCGTTCCTTGAGCGAGCGCAGCGAGTCGAAAGGTCCTCGAGCGAGCGCAGCGAGTTCCCCCTTCTGCTCCTTGAGCGAGCGCAGCGAGTCGAAAGGGCTTCTCAGCCGGCGCTGTAGAGGCCGCAGTCCTGCAGGACGGTGAGGTACTGACCGCTGACGTCGGTGGCCACGGGGTCCGACGCGGCGCCGCTCAGCCCGACCGCGGCGAACCGCTCGGCCAGATCGGTCGTGAGCTCCTCCTCGAGGCAGGCGACCGCGTCGGCGTCGAGCTCGGAACCGTTGGAGGTGCGCGCGCTGTCGATCATCGTCCGGCGCACGTCGACGCCGCACGCGCCCAACGCGTCGACCAGGGGCCCGGCCTCGTCGACGGTCAGTGCGAGGCTCGAGATCGTCCGCGTCCAGACCTCGCCCTCGACGTCGGCCGGCGTCAGCCCGGCGGTGCCGAACCGTGCCGGGGTGATGGCCTCGACCCACTTCGGGCCGACGCAGGTGGCCTGGTCGTCGTCCATGAGCGGCACCGTGTTCGGGTCGGCCTGGAGGCTGCCCGTCAGCGCCGCGGCGTACTCGGCGGCGGTGCCCGGCTCGACGGGAGCGGCCGTGGTCGCCACGACCGAGGTGGAGCTCTCGAGGGCGATCGCACCGTCCGACGAGCCGCCGTCGTCGCTGCTGCACGACGCCAGGAGCCCGACGGCGACGACCGACGCGACCACCACCCCGAGCGAACGGCGCAGACCGGGACGACGGAGGGGACGAGGGGCCATGATCGGCAACGTACTTCGGCGACCCGTACCCGCAGGGGTCGGCGGCGCTCGTAAGGTCGGGGGGATGGGTGACCACGAGCAACTGCCGCTCACCCTCGCCGGCGGTGGCACCGACCCCGGGGAGGCGCCGTCGTCCGACGCGGCGCGCCCGGCGGACCAGCGGCCCCCGGTGCGCTCGTTCCAGGCGTCGGCCGGCATCCAGGGTCGCCAGTTCGCCGAGCAGGCCGACACCTTGCTCACCCACCTCGGCTACGAGCTCCAGGGGCGGCGGGTGCTGGCCGAGGTCGGTGTCGAGATCGACCAGCAGGCGATCAGCCCGACGGGGCGCACCGTGTGGTTCGAGTACAAGGGAAGCGTCCAGGGGAACCGTCCCGGCCTTCGTCGGACCGACACCCTGAAGAAGGCGATCGCCAACGGCGCGTTGCTGCGGGCGGTCGCCGACCCCGCGCCCTACATCGTGATCACCTCGCACCTGCCCGAGGCCGGATCGGGCGCGGCCATGCTCGACGCCGCGCTGCGCCTCCGCTTCTTCGCCGACGTCGTGTGCCTCTACGACCCGTCCGCCACCGGCCGGCTCACCCGATGGTGACCTGGAGGACCTGCTGGTGACCCGGCGGCGCGCCGCGATCGCCGGCGGAGCCCTCGTCGTCGTGGTCGCTTCGGCCGCGGCCCTGTTCTGGTTCGGGCCGTTCCGCGACGACGGCGCCGACGGGACGCTCGACGAGGAGCGGGCGGCCGCGGCCCGGGCGGCCGTCGAGGCGTTCGCGACCCACTGGCAGGCCGGGTCGCTGGATGAGGTCGACTACGTCCCGGGCGGACCGGAGGACGTGCAGGCCACCACCGACCTCATCACCGGCGGCCTCGGGACGACCGACCCGGATCCGACGGTGGAGGTGTCGAGGGTGGACGTCAGCGAGGGTGCCGTGGACCGGGCCGTCGGCCGGGCGACGGTCACGTGGGACTTCGGCCCGAACCGCGAGTGGACCTACGAGACCTCGATCCCGGTGGCACGCGAGGAGGAGCGGTGGCTCGTCGAGTGGAGCCCCGAGGTCATCAACCCGGCCCTCGCGGAGGGCGAGCTGCTCACGGCCACCCGCACGCCGGGGCAACGGGGCCGGGTGCTCGCCACCGACGGCACGGTCCTGGTCGGGTCACCGGGCGCCGTCGTCGTCGGCATCCGCCCCTCTCGCGCCACCGACCTCGCCGCGACGGCGCGCACCGTGGCCGAGCTCACGGGTGTCGACCTGACCGAGCTGGAGGCGAAGCTCGCCGCGGCGGGGCCCGACGACTTCGTCGAGGTCGTCACGCTCGAGCGCAGCGCCTACGACGCGGTGCGCGACCAGCTCCAACCGCTCCCCGGCACGGTCTTCCGGACCGAGGAGGGCGAGGTCGGGGTTCCGGCGACGTTCGCCCGCGGCGTGCTCGGAACCGTCGGACCGGCCACCGAGGAGATCGCCGAGGCGTCCGACGGGGCGATCCTGGTCGGGGACCAGACCGGGCTCAGCGGCATCGTCCGCACGCAGGACGCCGTGCTCCGGGGCTCCCCGGCGCTGGCGATCGTGGCCGGACCGCTGGACGGTGCCCGACGGACCCTCAAGGCGTTCGCGGGCGCCGACGGCTCCGACGTGACCGTCACGCTGGACCCGACGATCCAGACGGTCGCCGAGCAGGTCGTCGCCGACACCACCGAACCCTCGGCGCTCGTGGTGATCCGGGCGAGCACGGGCGACGTGCTCGCCGTGGCCAACGGTCCGTCGGGTTCGGCCGCCTACGACCGGGCGTTCATCGGCCGCTACGCGCCGGGTTCGGTGTTCAAGATCGCGTCGACCTGGGCGCTGCTCGAGCAGGGCCTCACACCCGACACGATCGTCGATTGCCCCGCGACGCTGACCGCCGGGAAGACGTTCAAGAACGCCGGCGACATGGCGCTCGGCGCGGTGCCGTTCCGCACCGACTTCGCCCGCTCGTGCAACACGGCGTTCGTGGGCCTCGCCGACCGCATCACCGCCCAGCAGCTCGCCGACGCCGCGTCCGAGTTGGGGTACCGACCGCTCGACCTCGGGGCCCCGATGTTCGCCGCGTCCGTGCCGGTCGACGGCGACGCCACCGAGCACGCCGCCCAGATGATCGGCCAGGGCCGGGTGGAGGGCACGGTCGCCAACGTCGCCACGATGAGCGCGTCGATCGCCAGCGGCAAGGCGGTGCAGCCCCGTCTGGTGCTCGGCCCCGATGCTCCCGATCCGCTGGCCGCGGACGACCTCCCCGAGGACCGCACCGCGGTCGTGCAGGACCTCATGCGGGCCGTGGTCACCGAGGGCACCGGCACGGTGCTGGCCGGGGTGCCCGGCGACCCGGTCCACGCGAAGACCGGGACCGCGGAGTTCGGCGCCGACGACCCGCCCCGCACCCACGCGTGGATCACCGGCTACCAGGGCGACCTCGCGTTCGCGGTGGTGGTCGAGGGCGGTGGTGGCGGCGGCTCGGTGGCCGGGCCCATCGCGGCCGACCTCCTCACCCGCCTCGCCGGCGGCTGATCGGTCCGCGGCCCGGGGTCAACCGAGGTCGCAGGCCGGTTCGTCGGGCAGCAGTGCGACCACGACGATCGTGCGCTCGATGCCGCCGACCTTCCACCGGGGCAGCGGGTTGTCCTTCGCCGCGTCGAAGAGATCGCCGGCCGCGCTCCCGTCCACCTCGGTGCACCCGAGGACCGTCTCGCTGCCGTCCGAGCCGCTGGCGAGCGCCCCGAAGGCGTCGAGGTCGGGGCCGGACCACTCGGGCGGCTCGGCGTCGGGATCGGCATCGGGCTTCGCCTCGTAGGTGGCGTCGTCGGCGAGCCGCAGGACCCGGACCCGGGAAGGGGTCCACGCCTCCGGTTCGTCCACCAGCGCCTCCGCCGATGACAGCAACCGCCGCAGGGTCTCGCGTCGACGCACCAGGTCGTCGGAGAGGTCGGCGTCGAACCGACCACCGAGCGCGTAGGCCGAGACGCTCTGCGGATCGCCGCCGCCGTGGAGCACCACGGTGGTGGTGGCCATGTCGGTGACGTCGGGGGTGCCGAGATCGACGTCGGGCTCGAACAACCCCGAGGCCTCGGCCTGGGCCACGAACACCGCGAGGTCGTCGCGGGCGACGGTGCCGCTGCGCAGCTCGATCGGCTGGTCGTAGCGCCGGTCGAGGCCGGGGGCGACGATGAACGCCCGCCCGTCCCCGTAGATCGTGAGGGTCGGCCGCTGGGCCGCCCAGCTCACCTCGGGCACGAGCCCACCGGCGGTGTGGACCTGCCAGACGATCTGGTCCTTCGGGAAGCGGGCGGCCGAGGCGTCCTCGGGGATCGTGGTGTCGATCGGTTCGATCGGCGACCGGCCCTCGCTCGACGAGCCGCACGCCACGACGCCGATCACGAGACCGAGCACAGCGAGCGCCACCAGGGCGCTTCGACGTCCGCGGTTCTCCACGGGGTCCGACAATAGGGCGGCGTCAGATCTCGAACCCGCTGGTGGAGGCGGACGGGTACTCCGACACCAGCCAATCGATGATCCCGGCCGCCGCGCCGGCCAGGTCGGATCGTTGGTCCTCGCCGATCGCGCCCCGCGTGGCCACCGCGCGCTGTGCCGCCCAGATCGCCTCGCTCATCGCCTGGCACGCGAGGTGGCACTCGGCGAGGGAGGACTCCACGTCGGCCGGTGCCCAGTCGAGCACGGCGTCGTCACGAGCCTCCTCGGCCAGCCTGATGACGTGCTGCCACCGGAAGGCGAGCTGGCCGGGATCGAGCGACGGGTCCACGAGGATCTCGTCGACACCGGCCGCCAGGCTGAGCGCCCGCAGGTGGGGACCCTGCGCACGGCGACGGCCGAGGGGCGCGTCGAGCGTGGCCGCGGCCTGCAGCGAGTGCGGCGCCCCGTGCGCGACCCCGAGGTCGCCGGGCAGCGCGGCGACCAGCGCGTCGTCGAGGTGGGGGAACCGGGACCGCACCAGCAGCTCGACCTCGTCACCGATGCCACCGCGGGCGACGATGCCGTGCTCGACGAGCAGGTCCATCGCCCGGGCGAGGGCGGTCGGCGCGTCGGCGCCGTGCAGTCCGAGGATCGCTCGGAGATCCTCGGACCGGACCACGACCGTCCGGTCCTCCCGGGCGATCATGCGCATCAGCGTCCGGGCCAGGCACACCGCGGTGGGGCCGAGGCTCGGGATCCAGAAGTGGTCCACGTAACCGGATCGCGGGTCGACCCCCGCGGCCGGGGCGTCGTCCACCCATCGCCGGAGCGACATCGCCCCCGTGGTCGCCAGTTCGGTCATGCGTCCATCCCCCACGTTCGTCCAGGTGCATCGCCGGAGGAACGCCGCGCATCCCCGGCGATGCCGCCGAACGCGCGAGCCCTCTCGTCCCGGGTCCGCCCGACCCTCCACCACGGCCCGAGGACCCTGGCCCGGTGGTTCCGCCACCGCACGAAGACGGTAGATCGCCCGGGTCGGCCGTGTCGACCGGTACGGTGCCCGCGGTGGGACGGTTCGTCGGCGTGCTCCTGCTCGACGCTCGTGGTCGCGTGCTCCTCCAGGAGCGAGACGAGCACGCGGCGATCGACCCCGACCACTGGGGTCTGCCCGGCGGGCACGTCGACGACGACGAGACGTTCGCGGCCGCCGCCCGGCGTGAGCTGGCCGAGGAGACCGGCATCGACCTGGGCCCCGACGGCCTCGTCCTGTGGCGGGAGTTCGAGGTGTTCCACGCGGTCTACGACTCGCACGACCGCATGCAGGTCTTCAGCGGACGGTGCGAGCTCACCGACGACGACGTCGTGGTGGGCGAGGGCCGCCAGATCCGGTTCCTGTCCTTCGACGAAGCGGCGTCGCTCCCCCTCACGAGCTCGTCGTCGACCATCCTGCCGGCGTGGTCCTCGGCGTCGGACCGCCCGGTCGGGGCGGTGGATCGCCACGTGGGCCACCGCGATCCGTAGGCTCGCCGCGTGTTCGAGATGTCCGTTCGGTCGCAATGGCAGTGAATCGCTCACCGGTCAGCCGGGTGATGGGCGCCATCGTGCCCCGGGCGATGGATGCCATCGACCCCGACGACATCATCGAGCGGGTCGACATCGACGGGGTGCTCCAACGCGTCGACATCGACGCGGTGATCCAACGGGTCGACATCGACGCGATCCTCCAACGGGTCGACATCGACGGGCTCATGGGCCGGGTCGACATCGACGCCCTCATGGGCCGCGTGGACATCGACGCCCTCATGGGCCGGGTCGACATCGACGCCCTCATGGGCCGGGTCGACATCAACCGCCTGCTCGACCAGGTCGACCTCCCCACCCTGGTGGCCCGCGCCGGCATCGACCAGATCGTGCGGGACGCGACGTCGGGGATCGCGACCCGGACGATCGACCTGGCCCGACGACAGATCCTGGGCCTCGACGTGATCGCGCTCGGCATGGTCGACCGCTCCCTCGGCCGACGGGCCACGCCGACCGTCGAACGGGTCGACGAGACCGGCACCTCGCACGTCGCCGTCGACGGTCGCCGCGCCGGGGGTCCGCTCGCCCGCACCCTGGCGTTCCTGGCCGATTCGCTCACGGTGTCGGCGTCGTTCGGCCTCGCCGTCGCCCTCGGCGCCCTGTTGCTGGGCGTCTTCACCGGCCACGAGGCCGACCCGGTCCGCGACGGCGGCCCGGTCTGGCTGGTGGCCTACACGGCCTGGTGGTTCCTCTACCTCTGGGTCTCGATCTCGATCGCCGGGCGGACCATCGGCAAGGCCCTGCTCGGCCTCCAGGTCGTGGCGGTGGACGGCGGCCGGTTGGGGCCGGCGCGGGCCGCGGTGCGCGCCGTCGTCCTCCCCGTGAGCATGATCCTCGGGCTCGGGCTCCTGCCCGCCGTCCTCGGCCGATCGCGCCGCGCGCTCCACGACTACGCGGCCCGTTCGCAGGTGGTGGTCGACTGGGGCGGACGCGACGTCGCCCTGCCCGGTGCCCTCAGCGACTGGGTCGCCGCCCGCGAGCAGCCCTCCGGCCGCCGGGGCGAGGGTTAATGTCTGATTCGTCGCGAATCTGGAGGTGACGAGGTGACGTTCGAGGACGAGCTCGGACCGATCGACTACGTGGTGATCGAGTTCCCGGGAACGGAACTGAAGGCCGAGCTGGCGCCCGAGCTGTTGCGCCTGATCGAGGGCGGCCTGATCCACCTCATCGATCTGGTCGTCGTGCGCAAGGACGCCGACGGCACGGTCACGGCCATCGAGGTCGAGGACGCCGGCGAGGCGTCGGTCGGGCTGCTCGCCACCGCGGTGGCGGACGTGCCGGGCCTGCTGAGCGAGGAGGACGTGGCGGCCGCGGGCGACGCCCTCGAGGTCGACACCAGCGCCCTGCTCATCGTGTGGGAGAACCTGTGGGCGGCCCCGTTCGCGGCGGCCACCCGACGGCTCGGCGGCCAGATGGTGGCCAGCGGCCGCATCCCGGTGGCCGACCTGTTGGCGACGATCGAGGCCGGCGACGCCGGCGAGGACTGAAGGGACCAGCGCATGCGACGAATCGGACGACCGGGCCTCATCGGCACCGTGGCCCGCACCGCGGTGGTGGCCAGCACCGCGCAGGCCGCGGCAGGGCGGGTGCACCGCAACCAGCAGCAGCGCTGGGCCGCGCAGGAGCAGGCCGCGGCGCCCGTCGCCGCCGCCCCGCCGCCCGCGGCCGCTCCCGCGGCGGCTCCGGCCGCGGACGTCGACGCGCAGCTGGCCCAGCTGGCCCAGCTCGGTCAGCTGCGGGACCAGGGGATCCTGACCGAGGCCGAGTTCGAGGCCAAGAAGCAAGCGATCCTGGCAAGCTGACGCCATGCTCCGGATCCTCGCCTCCGCCGTCATCTCGCTCCTGTCGAACGCCCTCGGCCTGCTCGTCGCGGCCAACCTGCTCGACGGCATGAGTCTCGGCGTGAGCGGCTTCGTCATCGCGGTGCTGATCTACACGGGCATCACCATCCTCACCGAGCCCCTGCTCCGGCAGGTCGCGCTCAAGAACGCGCCGGCCCTGCTCGGCAGCAGCTCGCTGATCGCCGTGCTGATCAGCCTCGCCGTCACCACGGTGATCTCCGACAGCCTCACGATCGGAGGCGTCACCAACTGGGTGCTGGCGACGATCATCGTGTGGGCGGTGGCGCTCGCCGGTCGACTGCTCCTCCCGATGGTGATCTTCAAGCAGGTCATGGCGGAGAACCGCGAACGCCGCGGGTGACCCGGGTCGCCGTCGGACGGCTGACCACCGTCACCGACGTCGTGGCCTGGGCGTTCCGCTGAGGACGATCGAGCGGTCGCTCGACGACGGACCCGCAGCACGGGTGGACGCGGATTCCCTACCCTGACCGCGTGGTGACCGGGACGTCCACGGCGGCCGACGACGTCGTCGTGTTCGACGCGCCGCCGAGCCGACGACCGTTCTCCTCCACCGACGTCCTCCGCCTGGTCGTCGGGCTCCTCGTCCTGGCGGCCGGCATCCTGGTCGCCAAGCTGGCCCGATCGACGGTCGCGGGCGTCGAGGCCGACCTGGTCAGCGCGTTCGCGCGCTTGCCCGACGGGATCGAGCAGGCGGTCCTGCGCACCGCGCAGTTCGCCACCTCGCTGCTCCCGACGGTGGCGCTGGTGGTGCTGCTGGTCCAACGCCGCTGGAAGGTCGCCGGGCTGCTGCTGCTCGCAGGGTTCCTGGCCAACCTGGCGATGGTGGCCGCCGACGTGCTCGCCATGGACCGGGTGCTCGACGAGCTCCTCCAGCAGATGGACCGGTCGGACGCGCTGGACGGACGGGAGTTCCCCCAGTCCGACGTGATCGCCTCGACGGTGGCGATGGTGGTCGTCGCCTCCCCCTGGCTGTCGCGCCGCTGGAAGCGGACGCTCTGGTGGGCGGTCGGCGTCCTCGTCGTGCTCCGACTGATCGCCGTGTCGCACCCGGCGCTCGACCTCGTGGTCGCCTTCGGCATCGGGTTGACCGTCGGGTCGCTGGTTCTGCTCGTCTTCGGTTCACCCAGCACCGAGCCCGCGCCGGACGAGCTCCTCGACGCACTTCGGTCCGACGGCTTCGACCCCCGGGTGCTCGAGCGGAGCGACGAGAGGAGCGACGGCGCGCTGCGCTACACGTTCGTCGACGGGACGGGCGAGAGCTTCGTCGTCACGCTTCGCACGCCCGACGAACGCGACGCCGACCTGCTCGCCCGGTGGTACCGCAGCATCCGCTTCCGCGCCTCGGAGGTCGACACGAGCTACGCCTCGCTGCAGCGCCGGATCGAGCACGAGGCCCTCGTTCTGTCGCTCGCCCGGACCGCAGGGGTCAGGACGCGCCGGTTCCGGCGCATCGGGTCCACGGCCCGGGGTTCGGCCTACCTGGTCGCGGCCGAGGCCCCCGCCCGCCCGGCGACGACGGACGACCTGGGATCGACCTCCCTGCTCGAGGACCTCTGGCAGCAGGTGCGGGCGCTGCATGCGGCCGGCATCGCCCACCGAGGGCTCAGCCTCGAGGCGTTCCGGGTCGACGACGAGGGCGACGCGTGGATGGGCCACTTCGACCGGGCGAGCATCGCGCCCGACGATCGTGAGCTGGCCCGTGACGTCGCCGTGCTCCTGACCGAGACCGCGCTCGTCGTCGGACCCGATCGGGCCACCACGGTGGCCATCGAGGTGCTCGGCCCCGCCGCCGTCGCCGGAGCGATGCGCATGCTGCAACCGCTCGCACTCCCGCCGATGACCCGGGCCCGCGTCAAGCCGACCAAGGGCATCCTCGACGAGATCCGGTCCGAGGTGAGCGAACGGACCGACGCGCCGGCGGTCCAGCTCGACGAGCTCGAGCGGATCAAGCCCCGCACGCTGCTGGTGATCGGGGCGTCGACGCTGGCGTTCTACTCGCTGCTCCCCCAGCTCGCGAACCTGCAGGACACCGTCGACGCGTTCGGCCACGCCCGACCGGCGTGGATCCTCGGTGCTCTCGCCGCGTCGGTGCTCACGTACGCGTTCGCGACGATCTCGTTCCAGGGCGCGGTCGCCGATCCGCTGCCGTTCGCCCCCACCTTCCGGGCCCAGGTGGCGGCGTCGTTCGCCGGCCTCGTCGGTCCGGCCGGAGCCGGCGGCTTCGCACTGACCGCCCGCTTCCTCGAACGGGTCGGCGTCCCACCGGCGGAGGCGGGCGCGTCGGTCGCGGTGAACGCGATCGCCGGCTTCGCCGCCCACCTCGCCCTCATGGGCGGGTTCATCGTGCTCGCGGGCAGCGGCGACGTCGGCGGCTTCTCGCTGCCCGACAGCTCGACCGTCCTGCTCGTCGCGACCGTCGTGATGGTCGTCCTCGGGGTGCTGGTGGCCATCGGTCCCGTCCGCCGCCGGGTGGTGTCGCCGCTCTGGGCGACGGTGCGCCAGGGCTTCGGGCAGGTGAAGGCGGTCTTCACCAGTCCGGCCCGGGTGGCCGCGCTGTTCGGCGGGTCGTTCGGGATCACGCTCGCCTACGTCGCAGCGATCTGGTTCTGCGTCGAGGCGTTCGGCGGCGGGCTGACCCTCCCCCAGATCGGCGCGGCGTACCTGGTCGCGGTCGCGCTCGCGTCCGTCGCCCCGACACCCGGCGGTCTCGGCGCGCTCGAGTCGGCGATGATCGCCGCCTTCACCGGGTTCGGGCTCGCCGACGGCGTGGCCGTCTCGGCGACGCTCACCTTCCGGCTCGCGACCTTCTGGCTCCCGATCCTGCCCGGATGGATCTCGTTCAACTGGATGCAGCGCAACGACGAGCTCTGACGGCGCGTCGCGGCGCACGCCGGGGGCGGGCCGCGTGGGCGCGAAGTACGTTCGGGCGATGGCTTCGGATGACAAGACGAGCACGCGGCCGATGCCGACCACCATCGAGGAGATGGAGGAGTCGCCGCCGTACGACACGCCGATGGACCGCGGTGCCTACGACAAGGAGCTGCGGAAGCTCCAGATCGAGCTGCTCAAGGCCCAGCGATGGGTGCGCGAGGAGGGCCAGCGGGTGCTGATCCTGTTCGAGGGGCGCGACGCGGCCGGCAAGGGCGGTTCGATCAAGCGGTTCACCGAGCACCTCAACCCCCGCGGCGGCCGCGTGGTGGCGCTGACCAAGCCCAACGACACCGAGCGCAGCCAGTGGTACTTCCAGCGCTACGTCGCCCACCTACCCGCCGGCGGCGAGATCGTCATGTTCGACCGGTCCTGGTACAACCGCAGCGGCGTCGAACGGGTCATGGGGTTCTGCACGGCCCGGGAGCTGGCCTCGTTCCTGCGCCAGGTGCCGGACTTCGAACGATCGCTGGTCGAGAGCAACATCTACCTGTTCAAGCTGTGGTTCACGGTGTCCCAGGCCGAGCAGCGGAAGCGCTTCGAGGGCCGGCGGACCGACCCGTTGCGCCAGTGGAAGCTGTCCCCGATCGACGAGGCCAGCATCGACCGCTTCGACGAGTACACGTACGCGCGGGACAGCATGCTGCTCGCCACCGACACCCACCCCGCGCCGTGGACGATCATCAACTCGAACGAGAAGCGCCGGGCCCGACTCGAGAGCATCCGCACCGTCCTCAACGCGATGCCGTACACGGACAAGGACCACGACGTGGCCTACGACCCCGACCCCCACGTGGTGCGCCCCGCCTCGGCGCTCGCCCTCCGCTGACCCGGACCTGATGCCCGAGGGCGACTCCCTGCGGCGGGCCGCTGCCGCGATGGCCCCGGTCCTCGAGGGCCGGGTGGTGACCGGGCTGTGGTTCAGGAAGCTGCGGGGCCACCGCCCGAGGGTCGGAGACACGGTCCACTCGGTCGAGGCCGTCGGCAAGTACCTGCTGATCCGGTTCGACCGGGACCTCGTGCTGCACACCCACCTCGGGATGTCCGGCTCGTGGCGGACCGCACCACCGGAGGCGCCGGTGCCGAACACTCCGAAGCTGCGCGTCGTGATCGCCACCGCCGCCGGGCAGGCGTGGTGCTTCGCGGCGCCGACCGTCGAGACCCACGTCCTGGGCGCTCGGGACGCGCCCACCGATCGGCTCGGACCGGACCTGAGCGACGACGACGTCGATCTCCAGCAGATCGTGGGGCGGAGCCGGGCCGGACGCACCGCGTCGGCCACGTTGGCCGAGCTGCTGCTCGATCAGCAGGTGGCCGCGGGCGTCGGGAACGTGTTCAAGAGCGAGGCCCTCTTCGTGGCCCGACTGCACCCGTTCACCCCGGTCGGTGACGTCGACGACGCCACGCTCGCCGGGCTCTGGGGGATCGCCCACGAGATGCTCGTGACGAACCGCGATCGACCCTTCCGGAAGACGACCGGAGCCATGAGCCCCGACCGGACCTTCGTCTACGACCGGTTCCGGAAGCCGTGCCGACGGTGCAGCGACTCGATCCTCTTCTCGCCGGCCGGCGAGCGCACCAGCCGCTCGACCTACTGGTGCCCCCGCTGCCAGCCGGTGCTCGGCAGGCCGTGACCTCGACGGAACCCCGGGCGCGAAGAACCCCCGGCCGGAGCTGGGGGTTCGCACGGTGTCTCTCGACGTTTGGTTTGGTGGGCGAGGGGGGACTTGAACCCCCACGTCCTTTCGGACACTGGAACCTGAATCCAGCGCGTCTGCCAATTCCGCCACTCGCCCGAGTAGCGGGGAAACCGTAGCGCGCCAGGGGCGCGCGGCCCACACCGGTATCGTTCCCGCCGTGGCACTCAAGGGATTCGAACGCCGGCTCGAACGGATGGTGGAGGGCACCTTCGCCCGCATCTTCCGCTCGGGGATCCGGCCGGTCGAGCTCGGCCGGCGCCTGGTGCGGGAGATGGACGACGGCCGCTCGGTCGACGTCCGGGGCCGCACCGTGGTGCCGAACCAGTACACCGTCCACCTCAGCGAGGCCGACCTCGACCGCTTCGCCGAGGTGATCGACACGCTGCGGCGCGAGCTGGCCGAAGCGGCCCGCGAGCACGCCCGCGACGAGGGCTACGTGTTCATGGGCCCGGTGTCGATCCACCTCGAGATGGACGAGCGCCAGCGCACCGGCGCGTTCCAGATCACCGGACGCATGCGCGAGGGCTCCGGCGGGGTCGGGGCCGGGTCGCTGATGCTGCCCACCGGCGACCGGCTCCCGCTCGGCGAGCAGACCGTCACGTTCGGTCGCCGTCCGGAGTCGACCGTGCAACTCGCCGATCCCAACGTCAGCCGCAACCACGCCGAGATCCGCCCGCAGGGCAACGGCTGGGTGCTGATCGACCTCGGCTCGACCAACGGCACCCGCGTCAACGGGGTGCGCGTCAGCTCCCACGAGCTGGTCGAGGGCGACGAGATCGCCTTCGGCAACACCCGCATCACCTTCGAAGCCTCCTGACGGGGCGCGACAGCACGGTTGGGGTCGGATCCCGACCGTGCACGGCCGACGACGCCCGGACCTGGGAGGACGTCACGGTCGGGATCCGACCCCAACCGTGCGTGGCCCGTTCGGCGCGGAGGGGGGCCGGTAGTGTCGTGCGGGACATGGACCAGCAGCTCCTCACGATCCTCAAGCTGTGCCTGCTGGCGCTCCTCTACCTCTTCTTCCTCCGGGTGCTGCGCGCCGTGTGGGTCGAGATCCGGGGTCCGAAGCTGGTCGAGGCCAAGCCTCGGGCGGCCAAGCGGGAGGCCAAGCGGGTCGACCGGCGGGCCGGGCCGGTCGAGCTGGCCGTGGTCGAGCCGGTCGAGCAGCGGGGGCGCCGCTTCCCGCTGACCGACGAGCTGACCGTCGGGCGGGCCGCCGGCTGCCAGGTCACCATCGACGACACCTACGCCTCGCAGATCCACGCGAGGGTGTTCTCCCGTGACGGCCAGCTGTTCGTCGAGGACCTCGGGTCGACCAACGGGACCTACCTCAACCGAAAGAAGGTGCAGGGCCCCCAGGTCATGCGCCGTGGCGACCGGCTGCAGGTCGGCAACACCGTGATGGAGCTCGCATGACCACCCTCCGAGCCGGCAGTGCCACCCACGTCGGGCAGGTGCGGGCGGTCAACCAGGACGCCCCGCTCGTGGCGCCCGAGGCCGACCTCTACGGGGTGGCCGACGGCATCGGCGGCCACCAGGGCGGCGAGGTCGCCTCGGCGCTGGCGGTGCAGATCATCGCCGAGCTGGCCACCGAGCCGTCGCTGCACACGCTCGTCGACGCGGTGCGGCAGGCCAACCGCCGCATCTTCGAGACCGCCGGGTCCGATCCCGACCTGCACGGCATGGGCACGACCTTCGTGGCCATCCAGCTCGTCGACAGCCCGGAGGGCGACGAGGTCGGCTGGGTCAACGTCGGCGACTCCCGCCTCTACCTCTTCCGCGACGACGACGTCATCCAGCTGTCCGAGGACCACAGCCTCGTCGAGGAGCTGGTCCGCGACGGCCAGCTGTCGCCGGAGGAGGCCAAGGTCCACCCGCAGCGCAACGTCGTCACCCGGTCGCTCGGCATCGACCTGGACGTCAACGTCGACTCCGGCCGCCTCCTGCCGTTCACCAACGACCGCTTCGTCCTGTGCAGCGACGGCCTGTCCAACGAGGTGTCGACCGACCAGATGGGCGCGACGCTGCGCCGCCTGGCCGAACCGCAGGAGGTCGCCGACGAGCTGGTGCGCCTGGCCAACGAGGGTGGCGGCCGGGACAACATCACCGTCGTGGTGGTCGACGTGCTCGACGACGGCGGCCGCTCGCAGCGGGCGTCGGAGATCCTCGCCGCCCAGGCCGCGACCGCAGCGGCGATGACGGTCCCCGAGGGCGACGGGGACGCCGAGGACGCCGACGACCCGTTCGCCGGCCGGGCCAGCTCGCTGCCCGAGGCCACCGACGACTACGGCTCCGACACCGAGGACCCGTTCAAGGCCCTCGACTCCATGCGCAGCCGCCGGTTCACCTGGCGGGTCGCCGTCTTCGTCCTCCTGCTCCTGCTCGTGGCCGGCGCGGTGGTGGGTGCGATCGGGTACTTCTCGACCCGCTCCTACTTCGTCACCTTCGAGGACGGCTACGTCACGGTCTTCCGCGGGAAGCCCGACGGCGTGCTGTTCTTCGACCCCGAGAAGATCCAGCAGACCGACCTCACCGTCGACGACGTCGCACCGCAGTACCGCGATGCCGTCGAGAGCGGATCCGAGAAGTTCGACTCCGAGGGGGCCGCGCTGCGCTACGTCGCCCGCATCACCGGCAACGCCCAGGACGAGGACACCTCCACGACCACGACGACGACCGAGGCGGCGACCACCACCAGCGAGCCGACCTCGACCACGCGACCGCCTGCGACCACCACCACCGTCAGCGGGCCGTGACCGCCGTCGCCCCGGGTCGAGCGGTCGCCAACCCGAGCCCCATGGGGCGCGCCCGGCGCCGGGCCGAGCTGGGCCTGATCCTGCTCGTGCTCGTCATCATCGGGAGCGCGTACACCCTCGCCAGCCTCGGCCTCACCTCGTCGGTGCCGGCGGACATCGGGCCGTTCGTGGCCGTCATCGGTGGCCTCCTGCTCGTGGCCCACGTGGCCGTCCGCCGCCTCGCCCCCGACGCCGACGGCCTGCTCCTGCCGCTCGTCGCCCTGCTCAACGGCATCGGCTACGTGTTCATCGTCCGCCTCGACCCCGACCTGGCCGCCCTCCAGGCCACGTGGACCGCGGTCGGGATCGCCGCCTTCGTCGGCACCCTCGTCGTCGTCCGCCGAGCGCGCGACCTCGATCGCTACCGGTACACCTTCCTGCTCATCGGGCTCGCGCTGCTCGTGCTGCCGCTCGTCCCCGGGATCGGGGTGAGCATCCGTGGCGCCCGCATCTGGGCGGCGGTCGGCCCGATCCGGTTCCAGCCGGGCGAGTTCGCCAAGATCGCGTTCGCCCTCTTCTTCGCCTCGTACCTGGTGGAGAAGCGGGAGCTGCTGTCCATGGCGACGTGGCCGAAGTTCCGGCCACTGCTCCCCGACCTCAAGCACCTCGGCCCGGTGCTGCTGGCCTGGGGCGTGGCCATCCTCGTGATGACCATGCAGAAGGACCTCGGTTCGTCGCTCCTGCTGTTCGCGCTGTTCATGTCGATGCTCTACGTCGCCACCGGCCGCCCCGCCTACCCGGCGGTGGGTGCGGTGCTCTTCGGCGTCGCCGCCTACGGGGCCTGGACCCAGTTCGACCACGTGAAGACCCGCGTCCGGGTGTGGATCGACCCGTGGCCCGAGCAGTTCGACCGCGGCGCCCAGACCATCCAGGCCTGGTACGCCATGGCGTGGGGCGGCATCACCGGCACGGGCATCGGGCTCGGCCGACCCGACAAGGTGCCGATCGTCGAGAGCGACATGATCTTCGCCGCCATCGGCGAGGAGCTCGGCCTGCTCGGCGGCACCGCGATCCTCGTCGCCTACCTGCTCATCGTCGGGGCCGGGCTGCGGGTCGCCGTCCAGTCCGACCACGCCTTCGACAAGCTGCTGGCCGCCGGCCTCACCACGCTCGTCGGGTTCCAGGCGTTCGTGATCATCGCCGGCGTCACCCGCCTGCTCCCGCTCACCGGCGTCGTGCTGCCCTTCGTGTCCTACGGCGGCTCGGCCCTCGTCGCCAACTACGTGCTCATCGCGCTGCTGCTGCGCATCTCCGACGGCAACACCAAGCGGAACACCCGCCAGCAGATCGCCCACCAACAGGCGTCGGGGCGCTGATGGACCGTTCGATCCGACGCCTCGGCGTGTTCCTCATGCTGCTCTTCTGCGCGCTGTTCGCGCAGCTCAACTACATCCAGGTGTTCAACGCGGCCGAGCTCAACGACAACCCGAGCAACAGCCGGCCGATCGACGAGGCGTTCAGCCAGCCCCGCGGCACCGTCACCACCGCCGACGGGGTGATCATCGCCCGCTCCGTGCCGATCGACTCGAAGAAGAAGTACCAGCGCGAGTTCCCCGAGGGCGACCTCTACGCCCAGATCACCGGCTACTTCAACTACTCGTTCGGGGCGACCGGGCTCGAGTCGGCCTACAACGCGGAGCTGTCCGGCCAGACCCCCGAGCAGCAGGTCCAGGACATCGGTGACCTCTTCCAGGACCACGACAGCAGCGGGAACCTCGAGCTGAGCGTCCGCTCCGACGTCCAGAAGGCGGCACGCGACGCGCTCGGCGAGCAGCGGGGCTCGGTGGTGGCGCTCGATCCCCGCTCCGGTGAGGTGCTCGCGCTGTGGAGCTATCCGAGCTTCGACCCGAACCCGTTGTCGGATCACGACATCGATGCGGCGTCGAAGGTGAAGACGTTCCTGGAGAACACCGACGGCGACCCGCTCCTCGCCAAGGCCTACCGGGAGATCTATCCCCCGGGCTCGACGTTCAAGATCATCACCGGCACCATCGGCGTCGAGTCGGGCAAGGTCACGCCCGAGGAGCCCGTCTACCCGACCGAGCGCAGCTTCACCCCGCCGCAGACCACCCGGCCGCTGCCCAACTACGGCGGCGAGAGCTGTGGCGGCACGCTGTTCGTCATCCTCGCCCGATCGTGCAACACGTCGTTCGCCCGCATGGGCCTCGACATCGGGGGGCCGGCGATGATCGAGGGCGCCGAGGCGTTCGGCTTCAACGAACGGCCGCCGTTCGACCTGCCGGCGGTGGCGTCGGTGTTCCCCGACCAGGACTTCAGCGACACCCAGCCCTTGCTCGCCCAGGCGTCGATCGGCCAGGGCTCGGTGGCGGCGACGCCGCTCCAGATGGCCTTGGCCGCGGCCGGGATCGCCAACAACGGCAGCGTGATGCGACCCCACGTGGTCGACCGCGTGCTCGCCCAGGACGGCGACGTCATCCGCACCTACGGCCCCGAGGTGTGGACCGAGGCCACCGACCCGACCACCGCCGGCACCATGCGCGAGGCGATGCGACAGGTCGTTGCCAGCGGCACGGCGACCCGCCTCCAGATCCCCGGCGTCGACGTCGGCGCGAAGACCGGCACCGCCCAGTTCGGCTCGGGCGATCCACTCCGATCGCACGCGTGGGTCGTGGCCTGGGCCGGTCCGCCCGGCGAGCTCCCGGTGATCGCCGTCGCGGTGATCGTCGAGGGCCAGGAGGGGCTGAGCGAGCAGACCGGCGGCCGGGTCGCCGCGCCGATCGCCAAGGCGGTCATCGAACAGGCGCTCCAGCCGATGCCCGAACCGCCCGCCGCCACGACGACCACGACCACGCCCGGCACCTCCACGACGGGGGGTGGGTGATGGCGCTGCCGTCACGGTCCTCCGCGATGGCCGTCTCGTAGGCTGGAGATCAGATGTCCAACCGCGAACAGGTCGTCCTCAACGATCGCTACGAGCTCCAACGCCGGGTGGGCCGGGGCGGCATGGCCGAGGTCTTCCTGGCCCGTGACCGGCTCCTCGACCGACCGGTCGCCATCAAGATCCTGTTCCCGGAGTTCGCCACCGATCCGTCCTTCGTCGCCCGCTTCAAGCGGGAGGCGCAGGCCGCCGCGAACCTGAACCACCCGAACATCGTCGGCGTCTACGACTGGGGCCGCGAGCGGGGCACGTACTACATCGTCATGGAGTACGTCGACGGGCGCACGGTCTCGGAGATGATCCGCAACGACGGCCCCCTCCGCCCGAAGGAGGCGGCCCGCATCGCCGCCGACGTCGCCGCCGCGCTCGGCTTCGCCCACCAGAAGGGCGTCGTGCACCGGGACGTGAAGCCCGGCAACGTGCTCATCACGAAGACCGGCGAGGTCAAGGTCGCCGACTTCGGCATCGCCCGGGCCATGACCTCCAGCGCCGAGGACAACCTGACCCAGACCGGCTCGGTCATGGGCACCGCCACCTACTTCTCGCCCGAGCAGGCGCAGGGCAAGCCGGTCGATCCTCGCAGCGACCTGTACTCGCTGGGCGTCGTCCTCTACGAGATGGTGAGCGGCAAGCCACCGTTCACCGCCGACAGCCCGGTGGCCATCGCGTACAAGCACGTGCAGGAGCCGTTGCCGCCGCTGCGCGACCGGGTCCGGGGGATCCCGGCCGACTACGAGGCGATCACCGCGAAGGCGCTGGCCAAGGACCCCGACGACCGGTACCCGGACGGACAGGCCATGCGGGCCGACCTGCTCCGCTTCGTGCAGGGCAAGCCGGTGCGGGCAGCGGCCGCCGCCGGACCCAAGACCCCGCCGACCGGGTCGCCGGCGGTCGCGGTGCCTCCGGTCGACCGCAAGGCGCCGCCCGAGACCACCGAGCCCCGCCGGACGGGCTGGTTCTTCGCCGCGGTGATCGGCCTGCTCGTCGTGCTGGCCGGGCTGCTGTTCCTGTTCGCCCGGGAGCTGGGCGTGTTCGACGACTCCCCGCAACGGGTCAAGGTGACCAACGTCGTCGGCGAGCAGATCGACGACGCCCGGGCCGAGCTCGAGGGCCTCGGGTTCGAGGTCGACGTCGAGGCGATCGAGTCCGACGTGCCCGACGGCCAGGTCATCGGCCAGGACCCGCCCGGGGACTCGCTGGCCGACGAGGGGTCGCTCGTGGTCCTCCAGTACTCCAAGCCGGCCGACGTGGTCGCCATCCCCGACGTCACCGACAAGACCATCCAGGCCGCGATCGCCGAGCTCAACCGGGCCGGCTTCGAGAACATCGGCCAGGAGCTGCGGGAGACCACCAACCCCGACGAGGTCGGCCGGGTCCTGTTCCAGACCCCGAGCGACGGCGAGTACCCGCTCGACACCCGGGTGACCCTCACCGTCGGCCAGGCCATCGCCACCACGACCCTGGCGCCGACCACCACGATGGCGCCCACCACGACCACACCGCCGACGACGACGCCACCGACCACGACCACCACGGTGCCGCCGACCACGACCGCTGCACCCACCACCACGACGCCGGCGACGACGACGACCGCGCCGTAGCCGGACGGGTCAGCCCACGCGGGACCAGGCGTCGACCTGGGCGAGGAAGTTGTTGACCAGGTCGTGACCGCCGACGGTGAGGATCGACTCGGGGTGGAACTGCACGCCCTCGGTCGGCGCCTCCCGGTGACGGAGCCCCATCACGAGCCCGTCGTCGGTCTCGGCGGTGATCTCCAGCACGTCGGGCACCGTGTCGCGCAGCACGACGAGCGAGTGGTACCGGGTGGCCTCGAGCGGCTGCGGGAGGCCGGTGAACACGCCGGTGTTGCGGTGCCGGACCAGCGACGTCTTGCCGTGCATGATCTCCGGCGCCCGGGCGACGGTGCCGCCGAAGGCCTGGCCGATGCACTGGAGGCCGAGGCAGACCCCGAGGATCGGCGTGCGCCCGGTGAAGTGCTCGATCAGCTCCATGCTCACGCCCGAGTCGTCGGGGGTGCCGGGGCCTGGGGAGATCAGGATGCCGTCGGGGTCGAGGGTGATGGCCTCGTCGAGGGTGATCTCGTCGTGGCGGCGCACGATCGGATCGGCCCCGAGCTCCCCCAGGTACTGCACGAGGTTGTAGACGAACGAGTCGTAGTTGTCGATCACCAGCACCCGTCGGCCCATGGTCGGGACGCTACCCGCCGGTACTAACGTGTCGCACCATGGCCGACGACCACAGCGACGTGGATCCCACCGAGGACACCGACACCGTCGAGGACGCTCCCGAGGATGCCGCCGACGTCGACACCGCCGAGGACGAGAGCACGGCCACGACGGACTCCGACGCCGGGAAGGCGACGAAGACCCGGAAGGAGGACGACGCCGACGGGAAGGACGAGGCGCCGGTCGTCCGCAAGAAGGTCGTCTCGAAGCGGGTGACCCCGAAGGGTGGGGCCCGGGCCGCCTCGTCGTCCACGTCCACCGCGTCGAAGCCGTCCTCCGGAGCGACGAGGTCGAAGCGTCGCGACGATGACGACGACGTGTCGTTCAGCAGCGGTCGCTACACGCCGCCCGGCACGGGCTCGAAGGCGCAGCTCCCCAGCCCGTGGTGGGTGCCGGCGATGATGTTCGCCTTCCTCATCCTGGGCGCCCTGTTGATCATGCTGAACTACATGGAGGTCTTCGGCGACGCCGAGAACGTCCGCCTGATCATCGGGCTGGCGCTGATCCTGGCCGGGATCGTGACCGCCACCCAGTACCGCTGACGGGTTTCTCTCGCCCAAACCCCCGGTGGCCGGGGAGTTACACCGCTGTGACGCTCCCCAGCTTTGTCCACAACCTGGGGAAAATCTGACGTCGACCGCCAGGACCGGTCAGATGTCGTCGGGCGAGGTCACCAGCACCATGTCGTCCATGCAGTGTCGTGGCGGTTCGGGGACCTCGTCGTTCGCCATGGTCATCCGCACCGTGGTGGAGCAGATCGCGCACTCGTAGGTGAGGCGCACCCGCCGGAGCTCGCCCGGGTCGGGCGGCGGGGGCACCGGGCGGGCGAAGCTGCCGAGCACGGCCATGCCGACCTTCAGGAAGACGAACCCGGCGGCCACGGCCACGGCGATCTTGAGCAGGGTGAAGCCCACGGGTCCGAGACTACCGGAGCCCCGGTCTGGATCGACCGGGGCTCCGTGGGCACTGCAGTGATCACGGGCCGGTGGCCCGGACGTTCGATCAGTCGAGGCGCTCGATGATCGTGGCGTTGGCCATGCCGGCGCCCTCGCACATGGTCTGGAGGCCGTAGCGGCCGCCGGTGCGCTCGAGCTCGTTGAGCAGCGTGGACATGAGCTTGGTGCCCGAGCAGCCGAGCGGGTGCCCGAGGGCGATGGCGCCGCCGTTCACGTTCACCTTGCTCATGTCGGGCGAGTACTCCTTCTCCCAGGCGAGCACGACCGAGGCGAAGGCCTCGTTGATCTCGATCAGATCGATCTGGTCGAGGGTCATGCCGGCGTTCTCGAGCACCTTTTTGGTGGCCGGGATCGGGCCGGTGAGCATCTCGATCGGGTCGACGCCGGCGAGGGCGAAGCTGTGGAAGCGGGCCCGGGGCTTGAGGCCGAGCTCCTTGGCCTTCTCCTCGCTCATGATCAGCACGGCCGAGGCGCCGTCGGTGATCTGCGACGAGTTGCCGGCGGTGACGACGCCGTTCTCCGGGTCGAACGCGGGCTTCAGCTTGCCCAGGCTCTCGAGGCTGGAGTCGGGGCGGATGCCCTCGTCCGCGGTGACCATCTCACCGGTCTCGGTGACGTTGCCGGTCTCGCGGTCGAAGATCTTCTCGGCGACCGGGATGATCTCGTTGTCGAACCGGCCCTCCTCGGTGGCGCGGGCGGCCCGCTTGTGGCTCTCGACGGAGAAGGTGTCGAGGTCCTCGCGGGACAGGCCCCACTTGCGGGCGATGATCTCGGCCGAGGTGCCCTGCATGACGATGCCGCCGACCGGGGCGTAGCGCTCCATGACCTTCGGGCCCATCGGGAAGCTGCCCGGGGTGACCGAGGCGCCCATCGGGGTGGTCGACATGACCTCGACGCCCGCGGCCACGACGATGTCGTAGGCCCCGGCGATGACGCCCTGCGCGGCGAAGTGCGCCGACTGCTGGGACGAGCCGCACTGGCGGTCGATGGTGGTGGCGGGGACGGTGTCGGGCCAGCCGGCGGCGAGGACGGCCGAGCGGCCGACGTTGACCGACTGGTTGCCGACCTGCATGACGCAGCCCATGATCACGTCCTCGACCAGTGCGGGGTCGAGGTCGTTGCGCTCGACGAGCGCCTTCAGCGTCTCGGCGGCCAGGTCGACCGAGTGCCACCCGGAGAGCTTTCCGTAGCGCTTGCCACCCGGGGTGCGGACGGCGTCGACGATCACAGCGGTGGGCATGGGAGCTTCCCCTTCCGGCCCGTTCAGGGGCCGTCTCGAACTAGACCGGTCGGTCAAGTGCACGAGTCTTGTCCGCCCGACCGACCGTCGCAACCTGACCACGCGGCACGATCCGTCCGGTTCTCCTAGGGTCCACGGACCGGGGGCGCCGCCGGCCGCCGGTCGTACCAGCACGACGAGCACGTGGGAGCGCGCCGCCATGACCTCCATCACCGACCGCATCGAGGGCGACACCATCGCCCGGGCGTTCCTCCGCACCGTGGCGGCACACCCGGACGCGGTGTCGCTGCGGGAGAGGGACGGCGACGGCGGCTGGCGGGAGATCACGTGGCGGACCTACGCCGACGACGTGGCCAGGGCCGCGGCCGGCCTGCGGGACCTCGGGGTCGTTCCCGGCGACCGCGTCGTGCTGATGCTCCCGAACTCGATCCCGTTCTACGTCGTCGACATGGCCGTGCTGATGCTCGGCGCGACCCCCGTGTCGATCTACAACTCGTCGTCGCCCGAGCAGATCGAGTACCTCGTCAACCACTGCGAGGCCACCGTCGGCGTCGTGGGCGACGACTCCTTCCTCGCCCGGTTCGCCCCGGTGCGCGAGAAGCTGACGAACCTCCGATCGCTCGGCGTGGTGACGCCCGGCGAGCAGGCCCACGACTTCACGTTCGCCGACCTGCTGGCCCACGAGCCGCTCGACCTCGAGGAGGCGAGCCGGGTCGGCACCTCCGACGACCTCGCGACCGTCATCTACACGTCGGGCACCACGGGCGACCCCAAGGGCGTCATGATCACCAACCGCAACGGCGTGTTCATGGCCGAGACCCTGAAGGGCCTGCTGCCCATCACCGACGAGGAGGCGGTCGGCAAGCGCCTCATCTCCTACCTGCCGATGGCCCACATCGCGGAGCGGGTCACCGGCCACTACCAGCACGCGATCCGGGGCTTCGAGATCACGTGCTGCCCGGTCCCCGGCGAGGTCGCGAGCTACTGCGCCGAGGTGCGGCCGCACATCATGTTCGGCGTCCCCCGGGTCTGGGAGAAGATGAACAGCGGCGTGATGGCGTTCGTGAACTCCGACCCCGAGCGGGCCGAGAAGTTCGCCCAGGCCGTCGAGGCCAGCAAGGACATCGCGCTCCGGCGCTCGTGGGGCACCGACACCGAGGAGGACCGCGCCACCTGGGAGTTCCTCGACGAGGCCGCGTTCCGGGGCATCCGCGAGCTCCTCGGGCTCGACCAGGTCATCTCGGCGATCAGCGGCGCCGCGCCGATCCCGGCCGAGCTGCTCTCGTGGTTCCGGGCCATCGGGGTGCCGCTGTCGGAGGTCTACGGCATGTCGGAGAACACCGGCGCCATGACCTGGACGCCGGAGCGGATCAAGCCCGGCACCGTCGGCCCGGCGGTGCCCGAGACCGAGGTGCGCATCGCCGAGGACGGCGAGGTGATCTGCCGGGGCCCGCACGTGTTCGCCGGGTACCTCAACGATCCCGAGAAGACCGCCGACACCCTCGTCGACGGCTGGCTCCACTCCGGCGACATCGGCGAGATGGACGACGACGGCTACCTCCGCATCGTCGACCGCAAGAAGGAGCTGATCATCACCGCCGGCGGCAAGAACATCAGCCCGGCCAACCTCGAGGCGGCGCTGAAACAGATCACCCTCGTGGGCCAGGCCGCGGCCATCGGCGACAAGCGACCGTTCGTGTCCGCGCTCGTGGTGCTCGACGTCGACACCGCACCGAAGTGGGCCGAGCAGCAGGGCATCGAGTTCGAGTCGCTCGCGGACCTCGCCGGGAACGCGCAGGTGATCGCCGAGATCGAGCGTCAGCTGCCCGAGGTGATGGCCGGGTTCAACAACGCCGAGGCGGTGAAGAAGGTGACCGTGCTGGGCGAGGAGTGGCTCCCCGACTCCGACCTGCTCACCCCGACGTCGAAGCTCAAGCGCCGCGGCGTCAACGCCCGCTTCGCCCAAGAGATCGAAGCCCTCTACAACTGACTCGGTCTCGCTCCGCTGCTTGACAGCTGGCTCGAACGACGCAATCCAGTGCTTGACAACCGTTGAGAGTTCGTAGAGCCTTCACATTGGCGGATCAACGGTGGAGTAGCTCATGCGGTGGAAGTGGCGTTTCCTTTCAACATCTATCGTTGCGCTTTCGCTGACGGCGGCCACGTGCTCGCCGGAGACGGCGAACGGTGTCAACTACGGGTACATCAACGATGTCGGCGGAAATCGAGCTGCCTGCGGCAGGGTCTACTTCCAGACCGGCGGATCGAGCGGCAACTTCTATGTCCAGGGCGTCGGGGTGACGTGGATGGAGCCAACCGCTTCGTCCGTTTGCCGAGACTCGTCCGAGACGGGAGAACGGTACTGGTCGCAACCGGGCTACCTCGGGAACATGGGGCGGATGACGGAGAGTGGCGTGACCTGCAACTCCAAGCCGACGGGATACAACGCTAGGACCACCGTCGCATTCCCAATGGCCGTCCGGTGCTCGAACGAGTGGGAGAACGAGCCCTATCGCCTCTACGTGAACCACTACTGGTGGTCCGCTGTGAACAACACGTACGCGTCGGTCCAACAAACCTCGCCGATCACCACCTTGTAGATGGGTACGGCTACGAATGGAGTCACATCATGGGGACAAGAAGGACGCGCGTCTTCGTCACCTCCATCATCCTCGTGATGGTCGGAGCGAGCTACTGGGGGTACGCAGCGGTGGCGGCTGACGAGTCGCCGCCAGAGTTCGGAATCATGCCCGACGAAGACCGCGCCCGGGTTCCCGACTTCGTCGCCGTTTCGGATGGTAAGGGCGGAATTGCAGGCTACGCCGAGAACGCCCTCCTCGACGGGAGCGCGTTGTTGCCCACGTCGCCGACGGAGGCTGCCGAGTGGGCGGAGGTCGAGGGCATCATCGTGAGGGTCTTCGACCTGAACGGCCGCCACATCGGCTACTTCGCCACCGACCATACGTTCATCGACGAAGCCAAGAAGGACGAGTTGATGGCCGCTGGCTTCCGATACTTCGAGGGCCATGAGCCAACCACATCAAACGCCCAAGCGACCCGTTTGACTCCGACACCAGCCGAAACGGTGTCACCGTCGACACTTCCTCCCACGCCTACGACATCGGTAGATGGCCCGTAGGGCGACGACACCAGTCGATCCACCCCGAGCTCCCTCGCTTGGGGGGCTGCGGGGCAGTCACCGGGATCGCTCAGTCCTGGGTGGCGCCGAGGATGGAGATGAAGCTGACCATCTCGCCGGGGTAGCCGCCGAGGTTGTGGGTGAGGGCGAGGTTGCGGTCGCCCTCGATCGATCCGATCGTGCGCTCCTCGGGCGCCTCGCCCCGGAGCTGGAGCCAGGCCTCGAACATCATGCGGAGGCCGCTGGCCCCGACCGGGTGGCCGAAGCTCTTGAGCCCGCCGTCGGGGTTGACCGGCAGTTCGCCGTTCAGGTCGAACCGGCCGGCCTCGATGTCCTGCCAGGCCGTGCCCCGCTCGGAGAACTGGAGGTCCTCCATGAGCACGAGCTCGGTCGGGGTGAAGCAGTCGTGGACCTCGGCCATGGCGATGCGCTCGGCCGGGTCGCCCTCGATGTCGGCCTGGGCGTAGGCGTCCTCGGCGCAGGCCGCGATCTCGGGGAACCACGTGAAGTCGTAGTCGGGATCGATCAGCCCCGAGCCGTTGCCGGCCACGAAGCTCAGGGCCTTGATGTAGATCGGCTTGTCGGTGTAGCGGTGGGCGTCCTCGGCCCGCACGACGATCGCCGCAGCCGAGCCGTCGGCCACCCCCGCGCAGTCGAAGACGCTGAGGTCGCCGGCCACCGGGGGCATCGCACAGATCTGCTCGACGCTCATCTCCCGGCGGAACTGGGCCCGCGGGTTGCGGGCGCCGTTGTAGTGGTTCTTCGACGCGATGCGGGCGAGGGTCTTCTTGAGGTCGCCCATGTCCACGCCGTACTTCTCCGCGTACGCGGGGGCGACCATCGAGAACGAGCCCGCAGCGGTGAGCGTGCGGGTGGTGCCGTCGTTCGGGATCGGGAACGCGTTGAGACCCTGGTAGCCGGAGTCCTTCACCTTCTCGACGCCGACGGCCATGGCGACGTCGTACGCGCCGGACGCCACCGCGTACGCGGCCTGGCGCAGGGCCTCGGAGCCGGTGGCGCAGTAGTTCTCGACCCGGGTGACCGGCTTGTTCTGCAACTGGAGCGCCGAGGCGAGCGTGATGCCGCTCATGCCGGACTGGGCGGTGCCGAGCCAGTAGGCGTCGACGTCGTCCTTGGTGATCCCGGCCGAGGCGAACGCGTCGTTCGACGCTTCGAGGACCAGGTCGTCGACGCCCTTGTCCCAGTGCTCGGTGAACGGGGTGCAGCCCATGCCGACGATGGCGACCCGATCCTTGATGCCGTGGCTCGCCATGGTCAGGCCTCCGTCGTGGTGTCGTCGGCCGGGACCCCGTCGCCGACGGGGCGGGCCTTCCAGAAGTAGTTGTGGATCCCGTCGGCGGTGAACAGCCGACGGAACGTCATGGCGACGCGGCCGCCGATGCGGGCGTCGGCCGGGTCGATGTCGGTGAGCTCGACCGGGGCGCGACCGCCGCCGTCGAAGTCGACCATGGCGAACACGACCGGCGGGCTCGGCGAGTAGACGAGCTTGTCGATCGTGTAGGTGACGATCGTGCCCTCGACGTCGGCCATGGGCGCGGGCTCCATGTCGTCGATCGCCCCGCCTTCGCGCGAGACCCGGCGGGGCGGGAGGTGCAGCGCGCCCGACGAGCGGTCGCGGCTTCCCACGAAGGCGAACTTCCAGTCCTCGCTGCGGCCCGCGGCCGACGCGGAGGGCCGGGCCGGTTCGGGGCGACGGGGCGGCTCGGGGGTGAGCTGGCCGCGCCAGGCGAGGAACTTGCCGTAGGCGACCGGTGCGCCGGCACCGACCTGGTCGGCCACCGGGGCGAGCGTGCGGTGCGACGCCAAGGCGTCGGTGGTGCGCAGGACCAGCGCGTCGGCGCCGTCGGCCAGCGACAGCACGAGGATCACCTGCCCGGGCGAGGCGGCGTCGAGCGCGGCGCTGAGGAGCATGCCGAGCTGGGCGGCACCGGGGTTGCCGACCGAGGACGACAGGTCGTCGGCGACCTTGGCGCCGTCGACGCCGAGCTTGCGCACCGCGGCCTTGGCGGCGCGGGCGTGGGTGCTGGCCACCACGAGGTGGTCGACCCGGTCGGCGTCGATGCCGGCGTCGGCGAGGGCGGCGGCCACCGCCGCCTTGGCCAGCGGCAGGTACTTCGTCTCGCCGAACTTCTCCTCCCACTGCTTCGAGCGGACGTCGCCGGGCGTGCGCCAGCGGTCGAGGAACTCGTCGGTGGCGGTGCCGGACCCGATCAGCTCGGCCAGCACCGGGCCGGCGGTGTCGTCGCCCACGAGGAGCGCGGCGCCGGCGTCACCGCCCTGGGCCTCGTCGCTGCTGCCCGGCAGGCCCGTGCGGATGCCCGACGAGACGACGAGGGTGGTCGGGCCACCGGCGAGGGCGCTGCGCAGCGCGGCGGTGGCGGACCGGACGGCCCCGCCGAAGTCGGCGGCGATGACGTCGGCCGGCAGTCGCAGCGCGGCGTGCACCGTGGTGGCGTTGGTCTTGTCGACGTAGGCGGGCTCGACGGTGGAGAACCAGAGCGCCTCGGGCCGGACGTCGGTCGCGGCGAGCGCCCGTCGGGCCGCCTCGACGCCGAGCGTCGTCGTGTCCTCGTCGTAGGAGGCCACCGTGCGGGTGCCCTTGCCGCCCCCGGTCCCGGCCACCGCGGCGATGGTGCTGCGGTCGAGGCGGCGGTGGGGCAGGTAGGCCCCGTGGCTGATGATCCCTCGCATGGGGTCAGGCTACGCCCGTTTCTGACGGGTCGTCACATCTGGTCCTCGGGGGCGAGGACGTCCTCGAGGAGCTCCCGTCGCTCGTCGAGCAGGTCGACCTCACGGGCCGACAGCGCCCGCGAGCGCTCGTCGACGTCGGCGGCGACGCGACCGACCCGCTCCAGGGCGTGGCCCACGACCTCGGCCGACTCGGCCAGGCGTGCGTCGAGCACCTCGTCGCCCACCAGGCCGTCGAAGAAGCACGAGAACGCCCGGTCCCACCGCTCGACCCGGTCGGGGGTCGTGAGGCGGAGGCCCAGGTCGGCCAGCTCGGTCGCCAGGCTCCGCAGGGCGTCCTCGGCGGCGCGGACCAGGCCGCACAGGGCGTCCAGCCGCTCGGGGTGCTCGTCGTCGGCGGGATCCCCCGAGCCGTCGGCCAGCGCCGCGTCGACGTCGTCGAGCGCCGCCAGCGCGTCGACCGCCGCCGCCCGGGCGTCGTCGCATTCGCGCCGCTCGTCGTCCAGCTCGCCGAGCTCGACGGCGAGACCGGTCAGCCGTTCCGCGTGCTCGTCGCCGTGCTCGGCGATCCAGCGACGGTGGTCGCGCACCGCCTCGGACCATTCGGCGTCGGGGTCGCCGAGGGCGACGAGCCGGTCCTGGAGCGAGTCGAGCTCGCGCACCACGGCCGCCTGCCGTTCGCGCACCACGAGCACGTCGTGGTGGGCGACCGCGACCTCGGCCGCCTCCCGCCGGATCTCCTCGTCCTTCAGGCCCCGCAGGTCGGCGACGATGCCCCGGATCGTGAAGCGCTGGAGCTCGCGGACGTCGGCCTCCTCGGCGTCCACCCGCGCCAGCGCGGCGGCCTCCTCGACCTCGAGGGTCTCCAACTCGGCCTCCACCACCGTGATCCGGTCGCGGATCCGGTCCGCCTCCCGTCGCTCGGCGGCGATCGACGCCAACCGCCGTTCGGTCGCTTCCGGGCCGTCGAGCTCGAAGGTCACGGGTCCATCGGCCGTCACGGCCCCGAAGCGTACGTCAGGCGATCACGCCCGACTCGCGCAGCTCCGCGATCCGGGCGGCATCGAGACCGAGCTCCTCGGCGAGCACCTCGTCGGTGTGCTCGCCGAGCCAGGGCACCCGCGTCTCGGGGCCCTCGGCGACGTTCGACAGCTTCACCGGGTTGCCCGGGATCAGCACCGGTTGCTCCACGCCGTCGGTGCGGGGCATCTCGACGAGCATGTTGCGGGCGGCCACGTGCTCGTCGGCCACCACCTCCTCGTCGGAGTAGCAGGGCCCGGCGGCGACGCCGATGGTGGCCATGTCGTCGCACGCCTGCACCTTCGTCCGGCTCGACGCCCAGGACTCGATGGCCGGCCGCAGCACGTCGTCGAGGTGGTCGATCCACCCCTGACGGGTGGCGAACCGGGGGTCGTCGACCCACTCGGGGTGGCCGATGACCTCGACGAGCTTCGCGAACTGGTGCTCACGGCCGACCTGGATGATGAACCACCCGTCCGAGGCGCGGAACCCGTGCATGATCAGCGGTCCGAGATCACCGTTGCGCAGTCCGAGCGACCAGAAGTTGGTGACCAGGTCGGTGATCGCGACCATCGCGTCGAGCATCGCGATGTCGACCCGCTGGCCCTCGCCGGTGGCATCGCGGTGGCGCAGGGCGGCCAGCACGCCGATGGTGGCGAAGAGGCCGGACCCGATGTCGCCGAGGCCGCCCATCGGTGCGACGGCGGGCGGGTCGTCCCCTTGGCGCTTGAACTCGTAGATGCCCGACATGGCCTCGGCGATCGGCGCGTAGGCCGGCCAGCGGTCGTAGGGCGACCCGGTCTGACCGAAGCCGGAGACGGACAGGTGGATCGTGCGGGGCGACGCGGCGTGGATCGCTTCCCAACCGAGCCCGAGGCGGTCCATGGCCCCGGCCTTGGAGTTCTCGCACACGACGTCGAAGTGGGGCGCGAGGTCGAGGACGAGCCGGCGGCCCTCGTCGGACTTCAGGTCGATGCAGATGCTGCGCTTGCCGAGGTTGTTGCGCAGGAAGGTGGCGCCGACCTGGCGGCCCTCGGGGTCGGTCATGGCCGGGAGCGAACCGCGACCCGACTCGCCGCCCTTCGGGTGCTCGACCTTGACCACGTCCGCGCCCAGGCGGGCGAGGAGCTGGGTGGCGTAGGGCAGCGACTGCATCTGCTCCAGGGCCAGCACCCGCACGCCGTCGAGCGGCTTGCCGAGCGCCGCCGCTGCCTCGTTGCCCACGTCCCCGAGCTTCACCGTCGCCTCCTGCGGACCGACTTCTGACGGTCCGTCAGGTTAGGCGGGACGGCCCCGATCCGGGCCATCCTTGGTCGGTGGCCACCGGACGGTTCGCACCGAGTCCCACCGGGGACCTCCACCTCGGCAACCTGCGCACCGCGCTCGCCGCCTGGCTGTTCGCCCGGTCGAGCGGGGGTTCGTTCGTGCTGCGGATGGAGGACCTCGACCGGCTGCAGTCGTCACCCGAGCGCGAGGCCTCCCAGGAGCGCGACCTCGCCGCGCTCGGTCTGGACTGGGACGGCGAGGTCGTCCGCCAGAGCGAGCGGTTCGACCGCTACGAGGCGGCCATCGCCGAGCTCGCCGCCCGGGACCTCGTCTACCCCTGCTACTGCACCCGTCGCGAGATCCGCGAGGCGGCCTCCGCGCCCCACGGCCCAGAGGTGCCCGACGGGGCCTACCCGGGCACCTGCCGCTCCCTCGACCCGGCCCGCCGCCGCGAGCTCGAGGCCGCCGGCCGTCCGCCCGCGCTGCGGCTCCGGGCCCAGGTGGCGGAGCTGACCGTGCCCGACGCATTGCTCGGGTCGATCACCGCGGCGGTCGACGACGTCGTCCTCCGCCGCAACGACGGCACACCCGCGTACAACCTCGCGGTCGTCGTCGACGACGCCGCGCAGGGCATCGAGCAGGTGGTGCGGGGCGACGATCTGGCGTCGTCGGCACCGCGCCAGCGCCACCTGGCCGACCTCCTCGGGCTGGCCCCGGTGGCCTACGCGCACGTGCCCCTGGTGCTCGGTCCGGGCGGTCAGCGCCTCGCCAAGCGCGATGGCGCCACCACCCTCGCGGACCAGGCCGCGGCCGGGCGCTCGGCGGCGGAGGTGTGCGGCCTGCTCGCCGCCAGCCTGGGTCAGTCGCCGGGAGGGCCCGCCCGGCCGGGCGACCTCGTGACCGGCTTCGACTCCCGCCGCATCCCACCGGAACCCTGGCGGCCGGCGGCCGCGGTGCTCGCCCCGACCGACCCGTGCGATCCTTGACGCCGTGACCCACGACGACGTTCCGTCCACGGCGGTCCTGCTCGTCGCCCACGGGAGCCGGGCCACCGACGCCAACGACAGCCACCGGGCACTGGCCCACGGCCTCGACCACCGGGTCGACCAGTCGGTGCGGCCGGCGTTCCTGGAACTGGCCGAACCCTCGATCCCCGCCGCGATCGACGCCGCGGTGGCCGACGGGGCCGCGACGGTGATCGTCCTGCCCTACTTCCTCCACCCGGGCCGCCACGTGCGCGACGACCTCCCCGGGATCGTCGGCGAGGCCGCCGAGCGTCACCCCGGCCGTCGGATCGAGCTGGCCGCGGCCTTCGGCGACGACCACGCCGTGCTCGACCTCCTCGTCGACCAGGTCCACCGCGCCACCGACGCCCACTGACCGCACGGTCGGGGTCGGATCCCAACCGTGCAGCCCCCCGACGCCGACGCTCCGCACCACGCATGCACGGTTGGGATCCGACCCCGACCGTGCCTACTCGACGATGGTGTAGGCGGGGTTGAGCACGACCAGGCGACCGCGCTCGTCACGACCGACGCCTTCGAGCACCAGGCGGCGACCGACGTAGACCCCGCCGAGCCGGCTCCGACCGGTGAACACGGCGACGGCCCGAGCCGAGCCGTCGTCGATCGTCACCTCGAGCGACGTGCCGCCGGCCCGCGGCACCACCTGGAGGCCCTGGACCTCACCGACGAGCACCGCCGGCCGGCGACGGGGCGCTTCGGCGATGGGCACCGCGCCGAAGTCCTCCACCCGATCGCGGAGCCGCTCGGACTCGATGTCCTCGATCGGCCGGGACAACTTCTCACGCAGACCCTTCAGCACACCTCCACCCTTCCACCTCCGGTCGTGCCGCGTCACGACCGTGACGTCGTACCGTCTCCTCGACGGCGACGATCGCCGTCAGCCCAACACGGAGGAAGCATGAGCTTCATCAACAAGATCAAGGACCTCGTGTCGAAGAACGCGAGCAAGGCCGCCCCGGCGATCGACAAGGTCGCCGATGTCGCCGACGACAAGACCAAGGGCAAGTACACCGACAAGATCGACCAGGCGGCGGACAAGGCCAAGGAGTTCGCCGACAAGCTGGACGACGACCCGAAGAAGTAGGGCGGATCGGCGAATCATCCACGGAGGCGGTCGGGCGGGCGGGCCCGGCCGTCAACCGAGGAGGACCTGCACCGTCTCCTCCTCCACGTCGGGCGTGGTGAGCACGAGCACCTCGTCGCCCGAACGCAGGACGGTGTCGCCGCGGGGCACGATCACGTGGTCGCCCCGCACGATCGCCACGACGGTGCAACCCCGGGGCAGCGGCAACTCGGCGAGGTCGCTGCCCACGGCCGGCGACGACTCGACCAGCGTGGCCTCCGACAGCCGGGCCCGTCCGCCCTCGAAGGACAGCAGCCGCACGAGCGTGCCGACCGAGACCGCCTCCTCGACCAGCGCGGTGATGAGGTGCGGGGTCGACACCGAGACGTCGACGCCCCACATCTCGGTGAACATCCACTCGTTCTTCGGGTTGTTGACCCGGGCGACCACGCGGGGCACGGCGAACTCCTGCTTGGCCAGCAGGGAGATCACGAGGTTGTCCTCGTCGTCGCCGGTGACCGCGGCGACGACGTCGGCGGACTCGACCCCGGCCCGGGCGAACTCCGAGACCTCGCAGGCGTCGCCCACCACCCAGGTGATCCGACTGTCGGCGTCGGACTGCGCCTCGGCCACCCGGGCGCCGTCGATCTCGATGACGACGACGTCGTGACCGGCCTTCACCAGGTCGCCGGCGATGTGGGTGCCGACGCTGCCCGCGCCGGCGACGATGACGCGCATCTCAGTGACCGTCCGATCCGCTGGGTTCGGCCAGGTGCTCGTCGAAGCGATCGATCGAGGCACCGTCGACCATGACGTGGATGACGTCGCCGTCCTGCAGCACGGTCTCGCCGTTGGCGACCGCGCCGGTGCCGAGCCGGGACAGGGCGGCGATGCGAGCATGGCCCGGCAGATCGAGGTCGGCGACCGTGCGGCCGGCCCATCGGCCCGGGACCGAGCGCTCGAGCAGCACGACCTTGGCCGACGGGTCGATCCACGACGCGTGGACCGAGTCCGGGAGGATCCGCTGGAGCACCCGCTCGGTCGCCCATTCGACGGTGGCGATGGTCGAGATGCCGAGTCGCTCGTAGATCTTCGCCCGGCGGGGGTCGTAGATGCGGGCCACGACCCGCTCGACGCCGTAGGTCTCCTTGGCCACCCGGGCCACGAGGATGTTGGAGTTGTCGCCGTTGGTCACCGCGGCCAGGGCCTCGGCCCGCTCCACCCCGGCCTCCAGGAGGCGTTCCCGGTCGAAGCCGACACCCACCACGGTCTGGCCGGCGAAGCCCTCGGGGAGACGTTCGAGCGCCACGGCGCGCCGGTCGATCACGGCGACGGAATGGCCGCCCTCCTCCAACGTGCGGGCCAACCCGGCGCCGACCCGGCCGCACCCGACGACGATCACATGCACGGTGTCACCACGGCGCAGGAGCCTACGCGCACGGGAGCCCCGCGCACACCGTCCGGATCTGCGCTCAGGGCTTTGACGTCCCTCGTCGGGCTCGTACGATCACCTGCGCTCCGACGAGACCCGCCGGACCGATCCGCAGAAGGTGGCGACAGAGATGGCCTCGGTCTTCAAGCGCATCGTGGTCGGCACGCCCCTCGCCAGCAGCGAGGAGCAGCACCAACGGATCGGCAAGCCCACCGCGCTGGCGGTCTTCGCCTCCGACGCCATCTCGTCGACGGCCTACGCCACCGAGGAGATGCTGGTCGTCCTCATGGCCGCGGTGGTCTTCCCGCAGTCCCACAACTACCTCGTACCCATCGCGATCGCCGCGGTGATCCTGCTCGCCGTGGTCGGCATCAGCTACACGCAGACGATCCACGCCTACCCCGACGGCGGCGGGGCATACGTGGTCAGCCGGGAGAACATCGGGCGCACCCCGTCGCTGGTCGCCGGCGCGTCGTTGCTCGTCGACTACACGCTCACGGTCGCCGTCTCGATCTCCTCGGGTGTGATGGCCATCGGCTCGGCCTTCAACTTCAACGACCAGGCGGTCCTGCGCATCGGGCTCGCGCTCTTCTTCGTGGCGATGATGTGCTTCGGCAACCTGCGGGGCCTGAAGGAATCGGCCCGGATCTTCGCGGTGCCGACCTACTTCTACGTCGTCATGCTCGCCATGTTCCTCGGCGTGGCCTTCTACAAGCTGATCACCGGCAACCTCCAGGAGGTCGAGGGCAACCAGCAGATGGCCCAGCACTTCGCCGAGAACCACGAGCTGGCGAAGTCGGCGGCGCTGTTCGTGATCCTGCGGGCCTTCAGCTCGGGCGCGGTCGTGCTGTCGGGCGTCGAGGCCATCTCCAACGGCGTGCCGGCCTTCCGCAAGCCCGAGTCCCGCAACGCCTCGCGCACCCTGGCCCTCATGTGCACGATCCTCGGCCTCGGGTTCCTCGGGATCTCGACCATCGCCCACCACATCAAGCCGGTCGTCGACGAGAGCGGGCAGACCGTGCTGTCGCAGATGGCCCGCTCGATCTTCGGCGGGACCAACGTCTTCTACTACGGGCTCCAGTTCGCCACCTTCGCCATCCTGATCATGGCGGCCAACACCGCCTACGCCGACTTCCCCCGCCTCAGCTCGCTGATCGCCCGGGACGGCTACCTGCCCCGCCAGCTCGCCAACCGGGGCGACCGGCTGGTGTTCTCCAACGGCATCCTCGTGCTGTCGGCCATGGCCGGCGTGCTCATCGTGGTCTTCCGGGCCGAGGTCTCCGCCCTGATCCCGCTGTACGCGGTGGGCGTGTTCACCGGCTTCACCCTCAGCCAGTTCGGCATGATCAGGCACCACCTCCGGCTGCGCGAACCGAAGTGGCGACGGGGTCTCGCCATCAACGTGCTCGGCTGCATCGCCACCGCGGTCGTGCTCGGCGTGGTCGTGGTCTCGAAGTTCACGATCGGCGCGTGGATCCCCGTCGTCGTGATCCCGCTGATCGTGCTCGGGCTCATGCGCATCCACCGGCACTACGAGAAGATCGACCGGCGCCTCGCGGCCACGCCCGACGAACGGGTCCGGCGCCGCACCAACACGGTGATCGTGCTCGTCGGACGGATCACCAAGGGTTCGCTCACCGCCATCGCCTACGCCCGCTCCCTCAACCCCGATCGCCTCGTCGCCGTGTCGGTCGTGTCGAACCCCGAGGAGCAGGAGCGCATCACCCAGCAGTGGGCCGAGCACCACATCCCGGTCGAGCTGCTCACGCTGTACTCGCCGTACCGCGAGCTCACCCGACCGATCCTGCGCTACATCGACGAGCTGGACGCCGAGGTCGAGGACGACTTCATCACCGTGGTCGTCCCGGAGTTCGCGCTGGAGCACTGGTGGCAGCAGCTCCTGCACAACCAGTCGGCCCTGGTGCTGCGCACCCGGCTCCGTGGTCGGAAGAACACCATCGTCACGTCGGTGCCCTTCCACGCCGACGCGTCGGCCGAGCCCGACGCGATCCCTGCCGGGGACTGACCGCTTCGCCGGACCGGCTCCTACGATGCGGGCCATGGCCGATGGGAACCGTCTCTACTTCAAGCAGCTGCTCGCCGGGCTCGACGTCGCCGAGGGCGACCGGGTGGCCGAGCAGATGGTCAACTTCGTGTACCTGATCGGCGACCGCGAGACCGGTGAGGCCGTGGTGGTCGACCCGGCCTACGACCAGCAGGGCATCCTCGACATCCTCGCCGCCGACGGCATGCGCCTCACCGGCGCGCTGGCCACCCACTACCACGCCGACCACGTCGGCGGATCGCTCGGCGGCATGGCCGAGATCACCGGCATCGCCGAGCTGCTGGCGCTCACCGACGTGCCGATCCACGTGCAGGCCGACGAGGCCGAGTGGGTCGCCCGCGGCACCGGCGTCACCCACGACCACCTGGCCACCCACGCGAGCGGCGATCACGTCATGGTCGGCGACATCCCGATCACGCTGATCCACACCCCCGGGCACACGCCGGGCAGCCAGTGCTTCCTCGTCGACGGCCGCCTGGTGGCCGGCGACACGCTCTTCCTCAACGGCTGCGGCCGCACCGACCTGCCCGGCAGCGACCCGGCGCAGATGTACGAGAGCCTCACCCAGCGCCTGGCCCAGGTGCCCGACGAGGCGGTGCTGTTCCCCGGCCACCTCTACAGCGAGAAGCCGTCGGCCTCGATGGGCGAGACCCGTCAGCGCAACGTCGTCTTCCGCCCCAGCTCGCTCGAGCAGTGGCTCATGATGTTCGGCACCTGATCGACGGCCTTTCGACTGCGCTCGCTGGCGCTCGCTCCGCTCAAGGAGCGGAGGGACCCCGCTGTTCGTCGAGCGAGCGAAGCGAGTCCCATCCGTTCCTTGAGCGAGCGAAGCGAGTCGAAAGGTGCCGTCCCGCGAGGTTTCGACTGCGCTCCGCTGGCGCTCCGCTCCGCTCAACCATCGGAGAAGGGCGCTCCGATCCGCTCAACCAACAGAGGTTCGGACGCCTCGCTGCCAGGTGGCGAGGGTCTCCTTGAACCGGCGGTCGTACGCCTCGTAGACCGCTCGCAGCGCGGGGCCGGGCCAGTCGTCGGGCAGCAGCACCGGCGGGAGGAGCGGGTCGGCCTGGAAGTGGCGCAGCGCGTGCGCGGCGACGACGAACCCCTCGGACAGGGCATCGGTGTCGCCGGCGACGAGGCGGTCGTCCATGACGGACAGCTCCTCGTGGAGCGCCCGGGCGGTGGTCGCCCACGCGTCGAGCGGCCACAGCTCGGCGGCGAGCTCCGCGGGACCGTCGTCGAGCGGGCGGGCGGACAGCGCGCGGCACTGGGCCCGCACCGTGCGCTCGGCGTCGGGCAGCACGCCGGCGGGCAGGTTGTCGGGCCGGAGCCAGATGCCCTCGCGCAGCTCGGCGAAGCGGAGCGCGGCGAGCGCGGCCCGCAGCTCGACCCGGTCGGCCGCGGGCCGGGCCTCGGCCGTGACCACCACGGTGCGCCACGTGCCGTCCCACGGGCCGTCGACGCCGGTCCGTGACAGGTCCTGGCGGGTCTGTCGGGTGAGGAGGGCCGAGCCGGCCAGCCGGTAGCCGCCGTCGGTGGCCTCGAGCTCGCCGGCGGCGACCATGCGGGAGATGGCGGTGCGGGCCGAGCCCTCCGAGACCCCGAGGAGCCGGGCGGTGGCCACGAGCGAGCGGGTCGGCAGCTCGGGTGGGCGTACGCCGAGGAGCGTGGAGGCCAGCACCGACCGGGCGGTGAGTCGCGCCCTCGTCGGGGTCTCGGTCGCCATCGGTCGCAGCCTACTCGCTCTTACATACTGGCTGCGCGTGATGACAAGTTGTAACATCACTCCATGGCCGCCCCGACCGAGGACGTCACCCCCACCCCGCCCCGCTTCCGCCTGGGCGGCATGGTGCCCCCGGCGTCGGCGCTGCCCGACGTCCTGCCCACCGACCGCCTCCTCGCCAACGGCAAGGCGGTGCCCGAGGTGCGGGCCGAGCTGCGCCGCATCGCCGGGTTCCGCAACGCGATCACCGTCACGATGCTGTGGGCCTCCATCGTCGGTGGCTGGTGGGCCGCGGGCCGCTGGGGCAACCCGATCGGGTTCGTCGCCCTCTTCGTACTCATGGGTCCCGGGTTCGCCCGGTTGGCGATCCTCGGGCACGAGGCCGCTCACCGCCTGCTGTTCCGCAACCGCACGGCCAACGACCTCGTCGGCCGGTGGCTGCTCGACTACCCGGCGTTCGTCCCGTTCGACGTCTACCGCCGGGTCCACTTCGCGCACCACAAGGACGAGTTCGGGCCCAACGAGCCCGACATCCCGCTCTACGCCGGCTACCCGATTCCGGCCGCGTCATGGCGCCGCAAGCTGCTGCGCGACGCCACCGGCAACTCGGGGTGGAAGAACCTCAAGCCGCTCCTCATGTCGCTGAAGTCGAAGACGTCGCGCCCGATCGGCATGCGGATCCTCGGCACGCAGCTCGTCATCTGGGCGGGCACCTGGCTGCTCACCGGTCGCTGGTGGCTCTACCCGGTGTGCTGGCTCGGGCCGTGGATGACGATCTGGCGCGTGCTCAATCGCCTGCGGGCCATCGCCGAGCACGGTGGCCTGGAGCGCAACGACGACCGCCGGCTGACCACCCACCACGTCCACCAGGGCCTGATGGCCCGCTTCTGGTTCGTGCCGTACCGCACCGGCTGGCACCTCGCCCACCACGTCGACATGGGCGTGCCGTGGCGCAACCTCGCGGCGTTCCACCAGGAGCTGGTCGACTCGGGCTGGGTCACCGAGGAGCTGACCTACCCGAACTACCGCACCTTCTGGAAGGCCTGCGCCTCCGGCTGACCGACGGATGCCCTCGGGGTCAGGGCTCGACCATGAGGGAGCCGGGGACGTGGCCGTCCACGCGCACGGAGCGCTCGGCGAATCGCCAGGCTCCGTCGTCGTCGCGCACCACCCGGTCGCGGTAGCGGCCCCAGTGGTCGAGGCCGATCGTCGTCAGCACCGCGAAGTACGACAGCACCTCGGCCTCGTCGTGGTCGATGAGGCGGATGCGCACGTTGGACACGTGGTGGCGCACCGGCCCGGGCGAGCCGCCGGCGGCGACGACCCGCTCGGCCACCGCGTCGAGCTCGGCGCGGATGCGGTCCCGGCCCTCCCACGCGCCGCCGTGGGTGCCCGCGTCGAGGACGCCGTCGATCGCGAACAGGTCGACGAGCTCGGCGCTGCGACCCCGGTCGCCGGCCCACGTGTATGCCGCCACCAGGTCCCGGATCGCCTCCCGCGCTTCCAGCTCCCACAGCTCCACGGATGGGCACGCTAGGCCGAACGGCCGCCCGGTCGCATCGGGCCGGTCGTCGGCGACGTCCGACCGATACCGTCACCGGGCCATGGTCGATCCCTCCGACTCCGCCGCGCCTCCGGGCGACGACGCGCCCGACCCGGTCACCGGGAGCGTCGTCCTCGGGCTGGCGGTCGGTGTGTTCGGTGTGTCGTTCGGCGTCCTGGCCGCGGCGGCCGGGCTTTCGCCCGCCAAGGCGTGCGCCATGTCGCTGCTGGTCTTCACCGGCGCGTCGCAGTTCGCCGCGGTCGGCATCGTCGATGCCGGCGGTTCGACCGCCACGGCGCTCGGCAGCGCCCTGCTGCTCGGCGCCCGCAACGGCGCGTACGGGCTGCGGATGTCGACGATCCTGCGCGGCCGGCTCCCCACGCGCCTGGTGGCGTCGCACCTCGTGATCGACGAGTCCACGGCCATGGCCACCGCGCAGCACGATCCGACCCAGCAGCGCCGTGCCTTCTGGTGGGCCGGTGTGTCGGTGTTCGTGTTCTGGAACCTCGGCACGCTCCTCGGCGCGCTCGGCGGCGACGCCATCGGCGACCCCGAGCGCTACGGGCTCGACGCCGCGTTCCCCGCCGGGTTCGTCGCGCTGGTCGTGCCGCACCTGCGGAGCCTCGAGGGGCGGGTGACCGCGGCGATCGGCGTCGCCATCGCGCTGCTGCTCACGCCGGTCGCCCCGGCCGGGCTCCCGGTGCTCGCCGCCTCGGTGGCGGTGCTCGTGGGGCTGCGCCGCCCGGCCGCCGGCGAGGCCTCCCCCTCCACCGACCCGGTCACCGACGACGACGATCCGTCCCGGGCGGCGGCACCGTGAGCTGGACCGCGATCCTCGTCCTCGGCGGGGGCTGCTACCTGCTCAAGGTGGCCGGCCTGGTGCTGCTCGGGGGACGCGAGCTGCCACCGGTGGTGAACCGCTGCGTCGCGCTGCTGCCGGCCGCGCTGCTCCCGGCGCTCATCGCGGTGCAGACGTTGACCACCGACGACCGGTGGGTGATCGACGCGCGCGTCGCCGGGGTCGGTGCGGCGATCGTGGCCGCGTGGCGAAAGGTCCCCTTCCCCGCGGTGATCGTCATCGGCGCCGCCGTCACCGCCGCCGTCCGCGCCCTCGCCTGAGTGCGGCCTTTCGACTCGCTTCGCTCGCTCGAGGAGCAGGAGCTCGACGATCCGAAAACCGATCCCTGAGCGAGAACGGAGCGCAGCGGAGTGAAGTCGAAGGGGTGCTCAGGCGGGGGTGTCGTCGGGGTCGTGGTGGTGGGTGAACGGGTTCACCGGTTCCTGGACGTACTCGTCCACCGGTTCGGCGGGCGCCTCGGTTCGCCAGGCGGCCTCGGCGTCGACCAACACCTCGCGCACCGGGCGTCCGGTGCGCTCGGCCACGCGGGCGGCGTCGTCGAACTCGACCTTCACCCGACCGGGCCCGACCTTGACCCGGACCGAGCGGTCGCCGACCTCGACGCGCTCCTCGATGCGAGCGCTCGGCCACCGTTCGAGCCGCGTGCCCCGCAGCCCGAGGGTGCCCGTCTCGGCGGTGAGGACCGCGGCCAGGTCGTCGACGAGTGCCGGGTCGCACAGCACCGACACCGTGTGGGCGGGCCGGCCCTTCTTCATGACGATCGGCGTGATCCAGGCGTCGTGGGCGCCGGCGTCGAGCAGCGCGGCGACCGAGTGGGCCAGCACCTCTCCGGTGGCGTCGTCGAGGTTGGCCTCGAGCAGGACGACGGGCTGACCGTCGGCCGGTGCCCGCTCCATCGGCTCGCCCAGCACGACCTGCGTGAGGTTCGGCCGGTCGTCGAGCTCGCGCGTGCCGGCGCCGAAGCCCGACGCGGCGACGACCATGGGCGGCATCGGCCCGAAGCCCGACGACAGCGCGGCCATGAGCGCGGCACCGGTCGGCGTGGTCAGCTCCAGAGAGAGGTCGACGCCCCAGGTGGGCACGCCCCGCAGCAGGTCGACGACGGCCGGGGCCGGGTTGGGGATCACCCCGTGCGCGGCCCGCACCATGCCGAGCCCGACGGCGACCGGCGAGCACGTGACGTCGTCGATGCCGAGCACCTCGAGCGCGGCGCAGGTGCCGACGACGTCGACGATGGCGTCGATCCCACCGACCTCGTGGAAGTGGACCTGATCGGGCGGCCGCCGGTGCAGCCGTCCCTCCGACTCGGCGAGTGCTGCGAACACGCGGTGGGCCCGCTCTGCCACCCGATCGGGCAGCCGGGCCTCGTCGATGAGGCCCTGGATGTGGGCGGCGGTGCGCACGACGGTGTGCTCGTGGGCGTGGACGTGGACCTTCGTGCCACCGATCCCGCCCCGCAGCACCGGCTCGGCCTCGACTCGCCACCCGCCGACCGGCACCCGCTCGACCAGGGCCAGGACCTCGTCGAGGTCGGCACCGGCGTCGACCAGCGCGCCGAGCGCCATGTCCCCGGCGACCCCGGAGAAGCAGTGGAACCAGGCGCTCGTCATCGGCTCGCCCTCCGGGCCGGGTTGAGGAACATGCGGGCGACCGCGCAGGCTGCGCCGTACCCGTTGTCGATGCCGACGACGGTGATGCCCGCCGCGCACGACGCGTGCATGCCGAGGAGCGCGGTGACGCCGTCGAGGCCCGCGCCGTAGCCGACGCTCGTCGGGACGGCGACGACCGGTGCCCCGGTGAGACCGCCCACGACGCTGGCCAGCGCGCCCTCCATGCCGGCCACGACGACGACGGCCGCGGCATCGGCCAGGGCATCGGTGTGGCCGAGGAGCCGGTGGATGCCGGCGACGCCCACGTCGGTCAACCGCTCCGGTGCCAGGCCATGGGCCAGCAGGACCGTTGCGCACTCGTCGGCCACCGGCAGGTCGGCGGTGCCGGCGGTGAGCAGCAGCACCTTCTCGTCCCGGGGCGGTGCGGCCCGCCACACCGCGGTGCCCCCGACCACCGTGGCGTCGGGGTTGGCGGCGACCGCTGCGGCCACCATCGCGTCGTCGGCCCGGGTGAGCACGACGGGTGCGTCGGTCGACCGGGCCAGCAGCTCGGTCACGATCGCGGCCGCCTGATCGGGGGTCTTGCCCGGGCCGTAGACCGCCTCGGCCATGCCCTGGCGCACGTGGCGGTGGTGGTCGACCCGGGCGAAGCCGAGGTCGGAGAACGGGAGCCGGCGAAGGGCGTCGACCGCGTCGTCGGGGCGGGTGGTGCCCTCGCGCACGTCGTCCAGCAACTGCCTCAGGGCGGTCTCGTCCACCCCCCTATCCTGGCCCGTCATGACCGCCCCGACCTCCCCGGACCCCGACGCCACCGACCCCTCGCGGGTGCGGGTCGGCTTCCTCGGCCCGCGGGGCACGTTCACCGAGCAGGCGCTGCTCACCCAGCCCGACCTGGCCGCCGCCCACCTCGTCCCCTACCCGACCATGGCCGAGGTGCTGCGGGCCGCGGAGGCCGGCGAGGTCGACCACGGGTTCGTCGCCATCGAGAACTCGATCGAGGGCACGGTCAACGTCACCTCCGACGTCCTCACCTTCGACGTCGACGTGATGATCCAGCGCGAAGTGGTGCTCAACGTGCAGCAGCACCTGCTCGGGGTCCCCGGCGCCACGCTCGAGGGCGTGCGCGAGGTCGTGTCGTACCCGCACGCCACCGCGCAGGTGCGGGACTTCCTCCACCGCGAGCTGCCCGACGTGGTCACCCGCGCCGCCAACTCCACCGCCGAGGCGGCGAAGCGGGTGGCCGAGACCGGCGACCCGTCCGTCGCCGCGATCGGCACCGATCTGTCGGCGAAGATCTACGGGCTCGACGTGCTGGCGGCCGAGATCGAGGACCACCCCGAGAACCAGACCCGCTTCGTGCTGGTGTCGCGCCACGACGTCGCGCCGCCGACCGGCCACGACAAGACCACCGTCGTCGCCTTTCAGCACGCCGACCGCCCGGGCAGCCTGCTGTCGATCCTCCAGGAGTTCGCCGCCCGGCGTATCAACCTCACCCGTTTGGAGTCGCGGCCCACGAAGAAGGGCCTGGGCGACTACTGCTTCGTGCTCGACCTCGAGGGCCACGTGGCCGACGACGTCGTGGCCGACTGCCTCAAGGCGCTGCGGACCAAGCACGGCGACGTGAAGTTCCTCGGCTCCTACCCCTCGGCCGACGCCGACGGCGACGCCCGTCGCGAGACGGTCGACCAGGCCCGCACCGAGGCCGACGGCTGGATCACCGACATCCGCGCCCGCATCCGCGACCACGCCCTCTGATCAGTTCGCCCGACCTCAGCCTTCGGGACCGTCGACCTCGTCGAACGTCCCGTCCGACGCTTCGTCCGCCGGGTTGAAGCGTTCGAGGATCTCCTGGCAGGCGGAGTAGGCGGCCACCCGCCACCCGGTGGGGCCGTACGGCTCGAGCGCGAGGTCGAGCTCCCTTCGGAAGTCGGCGCCGACCATGACGATCCGCCGCCCGTCCACTGGGGCGCCGTCGTCGCCATCGTCGGCGATCTCGACGAACTCGTAGGGGGCCGGAGCGGCCGGGTACTCGAATGGGAACGTCGGGAGCGCGCTCTCGAAGAACGTTTCCATTGCGGCCGCGATGGCGTCTCGTTCGGACACCGACGCCGGTTCGGTCGTCGTCGCGGCGGCATCCGACGGGCTGCCTGCGATGTCGAAGACGCCGGTCGCCACCGGACAGTCGGCGAACTCAGGTGCCGTCGCCAATTCCCGGACCGCGCCCGCGCCGCTCTTCGAGGACGACTCGTCGCCGCAGGCGACCGTCAGGCACGCCGCAACGACCATCGCACCCACCCCGCGTCGACGCACGCGCGACACCGTAGCGATTCGGTCCGGCCAGGCTCAGGACGCCCGCCGACTCGCTCGACGATGTGACCCTTGCCGCAAGCAGCGGAGCCGACCAGCGGTTCTCCTAGGGTGTCGACCGGCGGCACGAACGGCGAGACGGAAATCCTGGCGGATCGCTCAAGGTCGAGGCGCTACCGGCCGATGTCACACGAAGCGGATACGTGTATCCGCGTTCGGGAGGCTGCCGGGTGAGGACCCGGACCAGGATCGGGAGGGACGACATCACCAAGTTCTCCGACCTGAGCGGCTTCGATCGTTGTGCGGCCGAGATCGATCGCGTCGCGGGCCTGCGCCAGCGTCGGCTGATCGGTGTGGCCGAGCAGGAGGGCAAGATCGCCGACGCGATCGCCGCCTACCTGAGCAACGACCGCCCCGAGGACGACTTCGACCTGCTCGTGGCCTACGCGCGCGAGTCCTTCAGCGACATCGCCGAGGACCCGTTCGACGGTGACCGCACGCTCCTCGACCGGTTCGACCGCCGCATCCGGAGCCTCCTCCAGCACCCGATCAGCCGGGCCGACCTGCTCGCCCGCCACGACCGGATCCGCGACGGGTTCCAGCACGGTGACCCCTCGGCGCTGGTCGAGCTGCGCGAGCTCTGCGGTGCCGGGTGGCGCGACCACGTCCGCCTCTTCATGTTCCGCGAGAACATCCTCGACACGCTCCGGCTCGCCGCCGAGATCGGCGCGGTCGACGCGCTGCTCGACGCCGTGCACCCGAGCCACGCCGAGGGCGGCCAGTTGGGCAACCCCGAGCTGTTCGGCGGCACCACCCGCACCGCGGCGTTCGACCTGCTCGCCGTGCTCGCCAACCGGGCCGACGCCGTGGGCGACACCGCGGTCGACGCCCTGGTGGAGCTGACCGGCTACCTCGAGTCGGCCGCGTCGGCCGGCGTGCGCCTGCCGGCCCACCGCCTGACCGACACCCACCGCGACCGGCTGCTCACCAACGTGGAGCGGTTCGAGGAGCTGCTGGGCGAGGACCCGTTCCTGCTCCCGTCGGAGGACGCGGCCCGCATCCCGGGCCTGCTCAAGTCGGTGCTGTGGCTGGCCAACGACGCCGGCCACGTCCTCTGATCGCTCGGGTCAGCTGCCGCGCAGGCGCTGGCGCAGTTCGTCGAGGCGCTTGCGCTCCTGGGGCGTGAGCGAGTCGACCCCGCGCTCGCTGATGATGTCGAGCAGCGAGTCGAGCTCGGCCTGTTCGAGCGGGGTGGGGCCGCTCCCGGCGATCGAACCCCACGGCCCGTTCACGACCGTGCTGGAGCCGGGAGTGGTGCCCGGGTGGGGAGCGCCGCGACGACCGCGCTTCTGCTTGCGGCGCCGGGGCTTGGCCGACCCGATCTCGCCGTAGGGCGACGGCGGTCCGCCGGTGAGGAAGCCGAACTGCGGGATGAACGTGAGCTCTTCGGCCATGCCCCGCTGCCGGGCGCCGAACAGACCGACACCGATCACCAGGACCAGCAGGACGAGGTCGGCCCACGCTCGTTCGGCGAGGATCCCCAGCAGGTTCATGGCGACCAGCGCGGCGGCGATCACCCAACCCGGGATGTTGAAGAAGAACGGGGCGTTGGGGTTGCTGGCCACGAAGATGCAGAGCATCCCGAGGCCGAGCAGGCTGACGCTCCACGAGGACGTGGTCCAACGGGTGATCTGGCCGAGGTCCGGGTCGTTGGCGGTGTTGATGATCGTGACGACGAGCGCTGGGATCACCGTCATCGCCACCACGAGCACGGTGAACGGGACCCGCCCCATGCGGTCCTCGACGAACCGACCGAAGTACCAGAAGACCGCCAGGCCCAGCAGCTCGAAGATGCCGGGCAGGTTCACCAGGGGCCACAGGACCAGCCGCCACACCTCGCCCTCGCGCACCAGCTCGGGCACGAAGACGCCCTGGGCGACGATGTCCTGGTCGATCGCGTAGAGCACCATCGACACGAGGCCGAGGGCCGCGACGAGCACCGACGTGGTGACGTCGACGTTGCCGACGCGGAACCATCCGTCGCGCGCCTGGGGCTCGGGCATGGAGAACGAGTACCGACCGGACACACCGCAACCCTAGCGGTGGCCTCCTTCGCGGCGTCCAGGCTCGACGGTCACCACAACGCTTGACCCGCAGGTCAAGATCGGTAGCGTACGGCGGTCACCACCCACGGGGAGCCGATCGATGACCGAGATCCACGGACACTGCGACGAGGCGTTCGCCGCCGTGCGCGAGCAGTTCCAGCGCAACTTCGACGAGGGCCAGGAGCTCGGCGCGAGCGTCTGCGTCACCAAGGACGGCGAGACCGTCGTCGACCTCTGGGGCGGCGACGCCGACACCGCCGGTCGACCGTGGGAGCAGGACACGATCTGCAACGTCTGGTCCACGACCAAGACGATGTCGGCCATCGTGCTGCTGATGCTCGCCGACCGGGGCGAGATCGACCTCGACTCGCCGGTCGCCACCTACTGGCCCGAGTTCGCGGCCAACGGCAAGGAGCGGGTGCTGGTCCGCCACGTGCTCGCCCACACCGCCGGGCTCCCCGGGTTCGACCCCGCCGTGGACCTCGACGTGCTCCTCGACCAGGACCTGGCCGCCGCCAACCTCGGCGCGCAGGCCCCGTGGTGGGAGCCGGGCACCCAGAGCGGGTACCACCTGATCACCCAGGGCTACCTCGAGGCCGAGATCGTGCGCCGGGTCACCGGTCGCACGCTCGGCACGTTCTTCCACGAGGAGGTGGCCGGGCCGCTCGGCGCCGAGTTCTGGATCGGCCTCCCCGAGTCCGAGGAGTCGAAGGTCGCCCAGCTCATCCCGCCGGACCTGACCGAGATGATCGCCATGGCCGAGTCGGGCGCCGAGACCATCGCCGGCCGGGCCACCCTCAGCGCGGCGATCACCGGCGACGAGCCCAACACCCGGGCGTGGCGGGCGGCGGAGATCCCCGCCGCCGGCGGCACGGCCAACGCCCGGGGCGTCGGCCGGGTCCACGCGGTGATCGCCAACGGCGGCTCGCTCGACGGCGTCGACCTGCTGTCGCAGAAGACGATCGACCGCATCTACGACGAGCAGATGGAGATGGTCGACCTCGTCCTCGGCGTGAAGATGCGCCTGGGGATCGGCTTCGGGCTCATGAACGAGACGATCCCGCTCAGCCAGAACCCGCGGTCGTGCTTCTGGGGCGGCTGGGGCGGTTCGATCGCGGTCATCGACCAGGACAGCCGCATGACGGTGTCCTACGTCATGAACAAGATGGCCACGGCCCTCGTGGGCGACCTGCGGGGCGGCGCGCTCGCGTTCATCGCCCTCGCCGCCGGCGCCGACCTCTGACCGCACACGTGGGGTCGGATCCCGACCGTGCATGGCCGGGAGGTGCGAAGCATCGGAGGACGCACGGTCGGGATCCGACCCCACGTGTGCACCTCAGCGCAGGAGCATGCCGCCGTCGACGACGAGGGTCGTGCCGGTGATCCATGACGCGTGGTCCGAGCACATGAACGTCGCCGCTCGGGCGATGTCCTCCGGTTCGCCGAGGCGGTGCAGCGGTACGTGCGCCGCGATCCGCTCCTCGTCGCGCTCCCACAGCGCGCGGGCCATGTCGGTCTTCACCAGACCGGGGAGCACCGCGTTGACCCGCACCGACGGCGCCAGCTCGGCGGCCAGCTGCTTGGTCACGTGGATGAGTGCGGCCTTGGTGGTGTTGTAGACGCCGATCGTCGGCTCGATCGACAGGCCGCCGATGGACGAGACGTTGAGGATCGTGCCGCCGGCGGCCTCGAACGCCTGGTTCCACGCCTCTCGGCTCCAGGCGATCGGACCGTGCAGGTTCACCTCGACGGTCTTGTCGAACCGGGGTCGATCGATGCCGAGCATCGGGCCCGCGTAGGGGTTGGTGGCCGCGTTGTTGACCAGCACGTCGAGGCGGCCGAACCGCTCGATCGTCGCCGCGACACAGGCGGCCGCGGCGTCGGCGTCGCCGGCGTTGGCCGCGAACCACGCGGTGTCGCCGTCGATGCCGTCGGACGCGGCGGCCAGCGCCTCGGGCTTGCGGGACGACAGCATCACCTGCGCACCAGAGGCTGCCATCTCGGTGGCGATGGCCAGGCCGATCCCCTTCGACGCCCCGGTGACCAGGGCGACCTTGCCGTCGAGCCGGACGTCCACTCAGGCCTCGGTGTCGTCGGCGGCGTCTCCGGCGTCGGGGGAGCCGTCGCCCTTCTTCGACTTCCCGTAGGCGTAGGCGCCCCCGCCGATCACGACGATCGCGGCGACCCCGATCAGGATCGGCACCAGCGGGCTGCTGTCGTCGTCGTCATCGGAGGACGAGGCGTCGGTCGCGGCCACGGTGGTCGTCGTGGTCGTGGCGCCCTCGTCGACGGTGGTGGTCGACGCGGCCTCGGTGGTGGCGGTGGCCCCGGGCTCGGTGGTGGTGTCACCGCCGCCCTCGGCAGCGACGACCTCGACCACGGCGGCCGGGTGCTCGTCGGACTCGTCCTCACCCGTCCACGCGACCTCGATGTCACCGCAGGTCTGGATGATCGGGAAGAGCAGGGTCATCGGGGTCGACGGCGCCTTGAAGGTCACCGGGAACTCGATCTCCTCGTCGGCCGGCTGCGAGCCGTTGGCGAAGGTCACGACCTGGCCGTCGACGGTGCCCTCCCAGCCGTCCACCCCCACCGGGCGGGCCTCGGTCACCTCGTCGGGGATCTTGATCTCGACCTTCGTGGTCGGTTCGCCGTCGCACCCGTGCTCGACGTGGAAGGGGACGGTGGCCGTGCTGCCCGCCTCGACCTCCGTGCCCTCGATGTGTGCGGACGCCGCGGACGGCGCGACGACGACGGCGAAGGCGCCCGCGGCGAGGCAGGCGAGGGTGCGACGGATCGGACGACAGAGGGGTTCCATGCCCAATGGGTCGACACCGTCCCCTGTTCGGTTCCGCGAGATCCAGGATTTCGGATCAGGGGTCCGGGAACCCCTGCGGCCCGACCGGCGACTCACCTTCACATGGAGCACGGGCAGGTCGTCGAGCTGGTCTCGGCCTCGGTCGACGGAGAGGTGGACGACGACGAGCAGCGCATCGTCGACGCCCACCTGTCCACGTGCCCGTCGTGCCGCGCCTTCGCCGACGACGCCGCGCGCCTCCGGCGCCGGTGCCTGGTCCAACCGGCCGGGTCCGCCGGCAGCCGCGTCGATCCCGAGCGACTGCTCGCCGAGGTCAGGTCCGGCCGGGCATCGTCGGGTCGTCGGCTGGCCCGACGGGTCGGGGCGGCGACGGCCATCGGTGCCGCCGCGGCGATCGCCGCGGTCGTCATGGTCGGCCCGAGCGGCGGGTCGACGTCGACCGCCGCAGCGGGAGGCGTCGCCGGTACCGTCACCCAGGTGATCCGCACCAGCGACCACGCGTTCGACCACGAGCACCTGGAGATCCCCGTCGGTTCGACCGTCGAGTGGTCCAACGTGGGCTCGACCGAGCACGTCCTCGTGCAGGACACGGGGTCGGCCACGGTGCGCACGCCGCTCGAGCCGGGCGCCAACCAGGACATCACCTTCAACGAGGCCGGCACCTACGACGTCCACTGCGAGGTCCACCCGGAGATGACGGCAACGGTTACCGTCGACCTGTGACCACGATCCCGACAGGTCGCAGCCGGCGGTCGCTGGCCACCGCCGACCTCACCTCGGTCGCCCTGCGCGCCGGGCGGGGCGACGAGCTCGCGCTCGAGGTCCTGGTCGAACGCACGGTCGACGACGTCCGGCGCTACTGCGCCCACATGTTCACCGCGGATCAGGCCGACGACCTGACGCAGGCCACCTACCTGCGAGCCCTCCGCTCACTGCCCTCGTACCGGGGCGACAGCAGCGCCCGCACCTGGCTCATCGGGATCGCCCGCCACGTCTGCCTCGACGAGATGCGCAGCCGCCAGCGGCGGGGGCGACTGGTCGCCCGCCTCAAGGCCCAGCCGCAGGACACGACCGCCCCGGCCGACACGGGGTCGGTCGAGTTGCGTGAGGCGATCGATGCGCTCGCGCCCGACCGCCGCGAGGCGTTCGTGCTCACCCAGCTCCTCGGGTTCCCCTACGAGGACGCCGCCGGCGTCATCGGGTGCCCGGTCGGCACCATCCGCTCCCGCGTGTCGCGAGCCCGGACCGACCTCCTCGACGCCAGGGAAGCCACCGCCAGCGCCTGACCGGCACCGCTGGTCGAGCGGAGTCGAAACCCGCCTTTCGACTCGCTCCGCTCGCTCAAGGAACAGAGGGGCGCTGCGCTCGCTCGAGGAACAAGTCTGTTGGTTGAGCGGAGCGAAGCGGAGTCGAAACCCGCCTTTCGACTCGCTGCGCTCGCTCAAGGAGCAGAGGGGCGCTCCGCTCGCTCGAGGAACAGAGGGGCGCTCCGCTCGCTCGAGGAACAAGTCTGTTGGTTGAGCGGAGCGAAGCGGAGTCGAAACCCGTTCCGCCACTTACCCCTACGCTCCTGCCGTGCTGCGCGTGCGACGGGTGTTCGAGGACCTTCGGGCCAACCAGTTCTTCCTGCCCGCATGCGCGGTCGTCGTCGGCTACGTGCTGGCGCGGAACCTCGTCGGCGTCACGAGCGGTTCCTGGGTCGGGGAGTCCACGGTGGAGAGCGCGCGGGCCGTGCTCACGACGGTCGCCGCGGCGACGACGACGTTCGCCTCGATCGCGTTCTCGGTGTCGCTGCTCGTGATGCAGCAGGGATCGGTCCAGTTCTCGCCACGAGTGCTGCCGGCGCTCACCCGCGACCCCTTCAACCGACGGGTGATCGCGCTCGTCATGGGCACCTTCACGTTCACCCTCGTGACGTTGCAGCGCGTGCAGGTCAGCGAGGGCGAGACGCCGAACGCCCAGGTGCCGAACGTGTCGATCACGATCGCGGTGGGCCTCGGCATCTTCGCCGTCATGGCCGTGGTCGCCGCCATCCACCACACCGCGCAGAACATGAACATCAGCACGATCCTCCAGCGGATCGTCGCCGAGTCCCGGCGGACGGGAACCATCGGGTCGGGCTCGGGGCTGCGGGGCAGCCACGGTTCGACCGAGGACGTGCCCGAGGGCAAGGGCACGGTGATCAGCTTCGAGCACGACGGGTGGATCCGCAGCATCGACCTGCGGGCGCTCTGCCACCACCTGCCGGACGGGTCGACCCTGATCGTGGACTCGGCGCCCGGTCGATACGCGGTGCGCGGGGCGGAGTTCGCGACGCTGTGGCCGCCGTGCGCCGAGGACGCCCGGGCGCGCGTCCAACGCCAGGTCGCGTCCACGCTCGACATCGGTGCGACCAGGACGGTCGGCCAGGACCCGTCGCTGCCGGTCCGCCAGCTCGTCGACGTGTCGCTGAAGGCCCTGTCGCCGGGGATCAACGACCCGACCACCGCGCTGGACGCCATCTTCCACACCGGCACCGTGCTGGCCGACCGACTGCGGGCCGACATCCCGTTCGACCGCTTCGAGGACGAACGCGGCACCGTCATCTGGCTGCGTCACCCGCTCACCGACGAGGAGCTGGCCGAGCTGTCGCTGTCGGAGCTCCGGGTGGCGGCCGCCGGCCTCCCGGCGGTGATCATGTACATCTTCGAGATGGTCGAGGTCGTGGTCGAGGCTGCCCGCGCCGCTGGTCGGGAGGAGCGGGCCGAGCCCTTCCTGACCGAGGCCCGCCACCTCCGGGACCAGGCGCGCGACGCCGGTCTGTCCGACCACGACCTCGCCCGCGTCGAGACGGCCTACACCAAGCGCTTCGGCTCCGACGACTGACGTCGCGCCCTGGCCGCCGTCGCCGCCCATCGCCGCGGTCGCCATCGCCGCCCGTCACCGCTCATCGCAGGGGGAGCGCCGCGCTCACGGTCGATCCGTCCGCTCCGTTCGTCACCCGCAGGGTGCCACCGACCTCGGCAGCCCGTTCACGCATCGACGACAGGCCGACGCCCGGCACCCACTCGCCGTTCGCCGTCCCGCCGTCGCGGACCCGGATCCGGAGCACGTCGCCGTCCCGGTCGATCTGCACCCGGACGCGGTCGGTGCCGCTGTGGCGGGCCGAGTTCGTGACCGCCTCGGTGGCGATGCGGTACGCCGCGACCTCGACCGCCGCGGGGAGGGACGGCAGCTCCCCGGCGTCGACGGTCACCTGCATCGGCTCGCCACCGACGGTGCGCACCGATCCCACCTGCTGGCGGAGGGCCGGGACCAGACCGAGCTCGTCGAGCGCCGGCGGGCGCATGCCGTAGACCAGCCGGCGGATCTCACCGACCGCGGTCGCGGCGTCCGAGCGGAGACCGGCGAGCAGCGCGTCGGCACCCGCGGGGTCGGCCTCGATGGAGTTCCGGGCGGCATCAGCGGTGAGCGCGATGCCCGACAGGGTCGGTCCCAACCCGTCGTGCAGGTCCCGCCGGAGGCGCCGGCGCTCCTCCTCGATCGCCGCGATCGCGGTGCCGCGCGATGCCTTGAGCGCCTCGCTCAGCGCCCGGGAACGCAGGGTCTGGGCCAGCAGCGGGCCGACGATCTGGAGCACCTGGGTGTCGCCGGCGGACAGCGTCAGATCACCGGGACGGAGGCCGACCACGAGCTCCCCGACCGAGGTGCTGCCGAGCGACAGGGGGAACCGTCGGACGTCGGTCACCGCGGTGCCCGAGGCGGCCAGCTCGACCCCGTCGGCCGCGACGCTCGCGTAGGGCAGCACCAGCGCCTCACGGATGGCCCGCAGGGCCAGCACCGGGTCGTCGCCGATCCGGTCGGCCACCGCGGTGGCGGCCTCGAGGGGGTCGGGGCGATCGCCGAACAGCAGCTCGTCGACCAGACCCCGCAGGACCACGCGGAGCGGGTGGAACCCGATCGCCAGCGCCACGCCCAGGAGCGCGTACGCCACGTCCGACGGCTGGTCCCACCCGACGAGCCCGAAGCCGCCGACCACACCGAGGAACACCGACACGTAGGTCAGACCCACGACGGAGAAGACCACGACCTCGACCACGAGCGAACGCACGTCCGCGATCTCGGGACGTCGGATGCCGATCACCATCGCCGGACCGACGACCGACACGAGGAGCAGCCCGGCCGCGACCCCGGGCGCTCCTGCGACCATCCCGAGGAGCGAGAGGAGGAGACCGCTGGTACCTGCGGCGAGGGCCAGCCAGAGGGTCGCCAGACGATCCGGTTCGTCGCCGGTGTCGGCCACCCACCAGCCGTGACCGATCAGGGCGAGGACCGTCACCACGCCCAGCGTCATCGTCTCGTCGTTGAACGCGGTCGCGGCCTCCAGGACCCCGGCTCCGAGCACCACCACCCACGCGCAGTAGTCGACGGCATGGGACAGCTCGGCCCGGGGGTAGGCGAGCAGGGCCATGGCGATCGGGAGTCCGAGCGAGCCGGCCACGACGACGTCGGCGGCGGTGGAGGCTCCAGCGGCGCGCAGTCCGAGCGAGCCGAGGACGCCGATGCTCCCGACGACCAGGAGCACGCCGGCGACACGGGCCCTCGTCCTCGTGAGGACGACGCCGCTGGCCCCGAGCGAGATCGTCGGCACCACCGCCGCCAACCCGAGGGCCAGGTCGCTCACTGCGAGGAGCCCAGCCCGCGCTCGCGGGCCCGGACGATCGCTTCGCCCCGTCCCGCCACCTGGAGCTTGGCGAAGATCGTGGTGAGGTGGTTGCTGACCGTCTTCGGCGACAGGAACAGCTCCTCGGCGATCTCGGCCGTGCGTCGTCCGCCCGCCAGGAGATCGAGGACCAGTCGTTCGCGCTCGGTCAGCTCCGGGAACGGGTACTCCGTCGAGGCCGGCCGGGGCGGGTCGGCGAAGTACCCGAGGATGCGGGTGGCGACCCCCGGCCCGAAGATCGCCTCGCCGGCGACGACCCCCTGCACGGCCCGCACGATGTCGGCCTGCTCGGACTCCTTGAGGAGGTAGCCCTGGGCGCCGGCCTGCATCGCGGTGAACACGGTGGCATCGTCGTCGTACATGGTGAGCACCAGGACGCGGCATTCCGGCGCGCGTTCCCGGATGCGGCGGGTGGCCTCGATCCCGTCCACGCCGGGCATGCGCACGTCCATGAGCACGACGTCGGGACGGTGCTGCGTCGTGGCCCGCACGGCCTCGTCGCCATCGGCCGCCTCCCCCACCACGTCGAAGCCGCCCACGGTCCGCAACATCGCCACCAACCCGCCCCGGACCACCGGATGGTCGTCCGCGACCAGGATCCGGATGGGTTGGTCGGTCATGGGGCCAATGATGCCCCCGTCGTGACGGCTCGACCCGGGAAGAACCTCCCGACCTCGTTCCCGAAACGAGGGAGTCGATCGAGAGCTTCACCTCTGTTGCGGGGAACCCCGGCCACGAGACGCTTCGGCAGCACCTCGAAAGGAGCCACCATGACCACCATGAACCTCACCGCCGCCGACACCACCCCGTCCTCGGGGGTCCGCACCGGCCTCGTGATCTCGGCCGTCCTCGGCCTGTCCAACATCCCCTTCCTCTTCCCGTGGGTCGACTGGGGTGAGGAGGCCCCGCCGTTCGGACTGCTGCTCGTGAACGCCGCCATCGGCATGGTGTCGGTCGTCTGCGTCGTCCTCGCCTGGAACACCGGCAACCGCAAGGCCATCCGGATCAACGCCGCCGCCCTGATCCTCAACGCGTTGATGGTCCTGCCCGGTCTGTTCGCCGAGGCACCGCCCTTCATCCGGACCGTCAGCGCGGTGATGGTGGTCGCCACCGTGACCGCCGTCGTCCTCACGATGCGCCGCGACCAGAGCCCGGCCCGCGTGACCGACTGACCTCGATCGCCGCTGCCATCCGACGACGTCCCGGTGCGGGCGCTACGGGGTGACGATCGCGAAGTTGGGGTCGGGGTCCTCGGTGACACCCAGGATCGTCTGCAGGGCGCCGGCGTCGCCGTCGAAGCCGATGCCGTCGGTGCTGCCGCCCACGAGGGCGATCAGCTGGGGCTTGGTGAGGGTCACCACGAGGTCGGCCGGGTCCTCCCGCTTCGTCGGGTGGTGGATCAACACCCCGTTCGACAGCTCCATCCGGTACATCTCGTCGGTGTCGGTGAAGTGCCAGCGGACCGACGCCGTCGTGTCCCAGGCCTTGGGACCGTTGACGCGGATCGCGATGCTGTCGAAGAGCTGGGTGATGGTGAGCGCCCCGGCCATGCCGCCGGGCGACCACTCGGTCTCGGCGGGCGGCGCCTTCAGCTCGGCGGCGGCGGTGAGGAAGTTGTTGCGCCACGTGCCGCACTCGGAGCCGTAGCCCAGCTGGGTGTGGACGCTGGCCAGCAGCTCCCGGGCCGCCTCGCTGGAGGGGTCGGCGAACACGGCGTGGCTGCCGAGCTCGGCGGCGAAGCGCAGGTCGCCGGCATCGGCGTACTTCTTCGCGGCTGCGACGGTCGCGTCGATGCCGCCGATCACGTCGACGTAGCGTTTGGCGGCCTCCTCCGGCGGGTGCTGCCACAGGTGGGCCGGGTTGCCGTCGTACCACCCGATGTAGCGCTGGTAGATGGCCTTGATGTTGTGCGAGGCCGACCCGTAGTAGCCGTGGGTGTGCCACGCCGCGTCGAGCACCGGGGGCAGCTCGAGCATCTCGGCGATCTCGACGCCGGTGTAGCCCTCGTTGACGAGCCGCAGCGTCTGGTCGTGGAGGTAGCCGTAGAGGTCGCGCTGTTGGGTGAGGAAGGTGACGATGTTGTCGGTACCCCACATCGGCCAGTGGTGCGACGCGAACGCCACGTCGGCGTCACCGGCGAACAGCTCGATCGCCTCGAAGATGTAGCGGGACCACGCCCGGGCGTCGCGCACCTGGGCACCGCGCAGCGTGTACAGGTTGTGCAGCGTGTGGGTCGTGTTCTCGGCCATGCAGAGGGCCCGCCGGTCCGGGAAGTAGAAGTTCATCTCGGCCGGCGCCTCGGTGTCGGGCGTGACCTGGAAGACGATCCGCACCCCGTCGACCACCTCCTCCTGGCCGGTGTGGGTGATGTCGAGCGTCGGTGCGAGGAGGCCGATCGAGCCCTGGGAGGTGCCCGGCCCGAGGCCGACCCCCAGTGTCCCGGTGGGGCCGACCGGGAGCGACATGCCGGTGTGGTACACGGTGCGGCGCATCATGGCGGTGCCCGCGTAGACGTTCTCGGAGACCGCGTGCTCGAGGAACCCCTCGGGGGCCATGATCGGGACATCGGTGTCGGCGTCGACCACCCCGAGCACGCCGCCGAAGTGGTCGACGTGGCTGTGGGTGAAGATCACGCCGGTGACCGGGCGATCGCCGCGATGCTCCCGGTAGAGCGCGAGACCCGCGGCGGCGACCTCGGCGGACACAGCCGGGTCGATGATGATCACGCCGGTGTCGCCCTCGATGACCGTCATGTTCGACAGCTCGATGCCCCGCAGCTGGTAGATGCCTTCGGTCACCTCGAAGAGGCCCTGGATGGCCGTCAGCTGGCTCTGGCGCCAGAAGCTCGGGTTGACGGTGTCCGGGCAGTCGCCCGTCGTGGCCTCGGTGTAGCGGTCGGCGTCGTAGACGACCCGACCGCTCGCATCGGTGATCCGGCCCGGTTCGAGACGGGCGATCAGCCCCTTCGTGGCGTTCTCGAAGTCGGTGCGATCGTCGAAGTCGGCAGGCATGGCGGGGCTCCTGTGGAGGGTGTCCATCAACGCATCCCCATCGTGCGCGCCGACCTCTGTCATCCGGTAGAGCACTAGGTCCCGACTCCCCGGGGGCGTGCGAGAACCTTGCTTGCTAGTGTCCGCTGGCTGTCGTGATGGACCGGGGGGAAAATCGATGCACACGCGCCTGACCAGGCTTTTCGTCGCTCTCACGCTGGTGCTCGGCACCACGGTGGCGGTGGCCGGCCAGTCCACGGAACCCGCCGGGGCCGCCGGCGGGGGGTTCGTCGACCTCACCGGAGCCGCCCCGGCGACCTTCGACGTGAACCCGGGCGTGGAACAGCTCACGGTCACCGGCGCGATCCCCCGTTCGCCGCTCACCCTCGTGGACGGCACGCTCGAACGCATCGTCACCCTCTACACCGACGACCTCGGCCAGCTCACCTTCCAGTACGTGCCCGACGACTTCCTGGTGCACGACTCGCAGACCGATGGCGTGCTGCCCACCGTCGAGGGCACCACGGTCCGCCCCGGCACCTATCGGGTGGTGGCCGAAGGCGTCCCGGGCGAACCGTTCGCCGGCACGTTCGAGGCGAGCGACCCGTTCGAGGTGATGGCGGTCGACGACATCCCGGACGCATCGCTGTACGACAGCCAGGTGCTGCCCTCGGTTCCCACCTCCATCACCGGGGGTCCGGCCGGGGGCCACGTCGACACCGAGGGCTTCGGCTACCTCGAGACCCGTGACGGCACGAAGTTGTCGGTGAGCGTCCGCCTGCCCGACGCCAACCTGTACGGCCCCGGCCCCTACCCGACCGTGGTGCAGTACTCGGGCTACGAGCCGTCGAAGCCGGGAGAACCGAGCGGTGCCGACGCCGGCGGCCGCCTCGCCCTCACGTTCGGCTTCGCCTACGTCGGCGTGAACCTGCGCGGCAGCGGCTGCTCGGGCGGCGTCTTCGACACGTTCAACGCGGCCCAGGCGGCCGACGGCTACGACGTGATCGAGACCGTCGCCCGCCAGCCGTTCGTCAAGAACGACAAGGTCGGCATGATCGGCATCTCCTACTCGGGGATCACCCAGTTGCTCGTCGGCTCCACCCGACCGCCGAGCCTCGCGGCCATCACCCCGCTGAGCGTGATCGAGGACGCCTGGAACCAGCAGTGGCCGGCCGCCATCTACAACTCGGGCTTCACCGAGCAGTGGCTCTCCCGGCGCGACGACGAGAGCGCCGGTGGCGCGGCCTGGGTCAACGAACGCATCGCGAACGGCGACACCACCTGCGAGGAGAACCGTCTGATCCGCAGCCAGAACATCCCGTTCGAGGACTTCGCCCGCTCGCTCGAACACCGTCCGGCCGACGCGGATGCCCGCAACTTCTCGCTCAAGGCACGCGACATCGTGGTCCCGACGTTCCTGGGCGGGGCCTGGCAGGACGAGCAGACCGGTCCGCAGTTCGCCATGCTCCTCGACGACTTCACCTCGGTGCCGGCCGGTCAGACGAAGTTCAACGTCTACAACGGCCATCATCCCGACGGCTTCTCGCCGTTGATCATGAGCCGGTGGGTCGAGTTCCTGTCGTTCTACGTCGACCGGTCCGTGCCTCGCGTCAACCCGTTGGTTCGCGCCTTCGGGCCCACCGTGTTCGAGGACATCTTCGGTGCACCCGGTCTCGTGCTCGAGGACGACCGCTTCGTCACCCCCGAGGGCGTCCCGCTCTACGGCGACCTGGCCGGCTCGCTCGCCGTCTACGAGGCCGAACCGCAGGTGCGGACGCTGTTCGAGGTCGGCGCCAGCCCCGACTTCGCGGCGTACCCCGGGGCGCAGCGCGAGCGCTTCTCGATGACGTTCCCGTCGTGGCCGCCGTCGGCCGCCGAGCCCCACACCTTCTACCTGGGCGCCGACGGCACGCTCGCCGACACTGCTCCGGCGGCGAGCGGCATCGACCGCTACGCGCCCGACCCCGACGTGCTCGGCACCCACTACTTCGTGAGCGGTGACCACGGCGCCCGGAACGTCGTCAACGACTGGCGCAACACCGCCGACGGCAAGGGCCTCGCCTACGAGACGGCGCCGCTGGCCGAGGACATGGTCATGGCCGGCCCGGGCTACGTGGACCTGTGGTTCCGCTCCGACGGCACCGACGCGCCGATCGAGGTGGTGCTGTCGGAGGTGTACGCGGATCCCGATCCCACCGACGACGTCCCCGCTGAGGAGGTGCGGGTCCAGCACGGTCTGATGCGGGCCGGCTTCCGCCAGCTCGACGCGTCTCGCAGTAGCGGCCTGCTCAAGCAGTACCGCTACACCGCCGCCGACTACGAGCCGCTGCCCGCCGGCGAGTTCGTGCACCTCCAGGTGCCGATCTCCGACGTCGCCCATCCCTTCCGGGCCGGCAGCCGCCTCCGCCTGGAGATCAACACGCCTGGTGCCGACACCGCGCTCTGGGACTTCGTGTCCAGCGAGTACGGGGCGACGGCCAACGACGTGAGCTGGGGCGGTGCGACGCCGTCCGCGCTCGTGCTGCCGATGCTGCCGGCGTCGGACCCGTCCCTCGGCATCCCGGCGCAGTTCGCCGGGCAGGACCAGCACCCGGTCTGCGACAGCCTCCGTGGCCAGCCGTGCCGCGACTACGCGCGGCTCGTCAACCAGACGTTGCAGGCTCCACCGACGACCACCACCATCACGTCGACCACGTCGACGACGGCCAGCACCGCGACGACGGCGCCCGCGACCACGACGACCACGTCACCCACCGGGCCCTCCAGCACCCCGATGTCCCCGGCCGCCCAGCCCGTCAGAACGCAGGCCTCCTACACCGGCTGAACCGGTCGGGGATTCGTCAGAGCTCGGTGGCCCATAGACGGAACCGGTCGCGCATGGCGGTGGGTTCGACCCCGTACGCACTGATCTGGTCGTCGGTGAACCGGTCGAGCCCGCCGAGCATCTCCACGAGGACGGAGATGTCGAAGCCCTCGTCGATGGAACCAGCGATGTCGATCAGCTGTTCGTTCGAGTAGACGTGTGACACCCGGTCCACATCGATGAAGTCACGGAGGGCCGCTCGGTCGAACAGGGCGAGGAGCTTGCGGGCGGCAAGCTCCGGCGCCGGATACGTGGGACCGACGGCGGTGATCGTCGGCTCGGTGAGCGGTCCTGCGTCCTGTGCCAGGTCGACCATCGTTCCCTCTTCGTCGACCTGGACGATCAGTCGACGGAAGGTGTCCGCCTCGTGGACTCGTTCGACGGACCAACCCTTCGCCTTGGCAGCGGTCTCCAACGCGTCGCCCGCGGACGGGATCGACGCTTCAGGGGCGAAGAGGTCGACGTCCTCGGTGGGTCGGTCCGACAGGCCGACCGCGACCAGCCCAGCGCCTCCTGCGAGGACGAATCCGGCCGACTCGGGCAGGCGGAAGAACAGGCGGAGCACCTCGATCTGAGCCTTGGTGAGGGATGGGTCAGACATCGTGAACGACCTCCTCGACGAGCGGCTGCCAGGCCGTGCGCAATGCCCGCGGGAGGAACATCTCCTCCCACCCGTCGACGAGGAGTGCCCCGTCGACCATCGACTCGATGTCGACCGGCCGGCCTTCACGCAGGGCCACCTCGTAGGCCTGCAATCGTTCACGGCGATCGGCGAGCCGTACCTCGCGGGTCGGGCTCGACCAGTCGAGGTGGATGGGCAGGCGGGTCGTACGGAGTGCCTGTGAGACAGGGAGGTCTGGTAGGCGATCGGGAACGAACGCGATGCGCCCGTGCCCGACGGGTACCTGGGCCCAGCGCGTCATCGGCGTGAGGCTGAGGTGGTTGCCGGTCGCGGCAAGCAGCCGTTCGAAGGTGTCGAGCGTGGGCGACACGCGGCCGTGCTCGTACGCGGAGACGGTCGGCCGAGACGTACCGGCGCGTCGCGCGAGTTCGGCGACCGACATGCCGGCCCCAGTACGCGCCGTCGTCAGCAAGGAGGGCGTCATAGCTCGTAGCGTATCAGATCAGATACGGTCGCCGCCGGTCCCTACACCTCCGTCACCCGGTCCGGGACGACCTTCTTGCCGAACGGCCACAGGATGTTCCCGATCGTCTTCATCGCCCGTTCTCCCCTTCGACGCCGAACCCGTGCGGCCCGTCGTCGCACCGTGTCGTCGGTGGCTGTCCTTGGCGGAGCGGGAGGGATTCGAACCCTCGGACCCTCTCGGGTCGCCGGTTTTCAAGACCGGTGCATTCGTCCGCTCTGCCACCGCTCCGCTCGGCATCGTAGGGGGCGACCCGTCGGCGGGACGAGCGTTCTGCTGCGGAGGTCCCGGGATGCGGCGTGTACGCTGCCCGACCGTACGGAGAGGTGCCGGAGTCAGGCCGATCGGGCCTCCCTGCTAAGGAGGTGACGGGGCAACCCGTCCGTGGGTTCAAATCCCACCCTCTCCGCCAACCGTCGGTCGCACCGACGTCGCCGGGGCCACCTGCGAGGGTGGCCCCGCTGCGCGCCCGGGCTCAGGCGCCGTCCGGGCCGCCGCCCTCCGAAGGCGCCGGGGCCTCGTCGATCCACGCCTCGGCATCGGCGATGGCGCGGTTGGTCGCGGAGCCGACGCGGTCCTCGGAGCGGTACACGTTGTGTTCGCCGATCAGATCGTGGAAGCCGGTGACCTTGAGCTGGTTGAGGGCGCGGTCGCTGTCGACGATGACCACCAGCCGGCAGTCGGCGGCGTGGAGCCGCTTCGCGTATCGGGAAAGGGTGTCGGCGAGGGTGGAGCCGAGGTCGTTGCGACCGCGGAACCGGAGGATCACCACCGAGCGATGGGTGTCGGGGAGGAGGTCGGGGAGGAAGTCGTCGAGCGCGGTCGCCGTGGCGAAGAACAGGCTGCCGTAGGGCTGGAGGACCACGACCGAGCGGGAGGCCAGCGTCGGGTCGGGCGCACGTTCGACGTACCCGCTCTCGTCGGCCACGACCTGGCGGATGACGAAGTCCTGGGACTGCTGCACGACGTACAGCAGCACCGACGCACCCACCCCGATCAGGACGGCGAACTGGAGCGGGATGATCACCGTCAGCACGAGGGTGATGCCCATGGCGGTCCGCTGGACCATGCCGGTCTTCCACACCGCCACCAGGTCGTCACGGTCGACGGCGCGGATGCCCACGACGATGAGCAGACCGGCGAGGGCGGGCATGGCGGCGTCGTTCACCACCGGGCCGACCAGCAGCACGATGACCGCCATGACGACGGCGGCGACGAACTGGGTCCATCGCGACGCCGATCCGGCGGAGGTGCCGACGGAGGTGGCCGACATCGACCCGCCGACCGCGAGCCCGTTGAACGCACCGGCCACGACGTTGCCGACGCCCTGCCCCACGAAGTCTCGGGAGACGTCGGGCTGCGAACCGTCGGGGTTCGGGTAGTTGGCGCTGATGCCGGCGCCCTGGACGAGGCCCACGAACGCGAGCGAGAAGGCCGGCACGATCAGCTCGGGCACGGCGCCCAGGTCCGGGGCCTTCGGGAGGGGCAGGCCGGCCGGCACCTCGACGAGGTCGCGGAGCACGGTGACGTTCAGGTCGAACAGGGCGACGACCACCGACGACACGACGATCGACCCGATCAGCCCGGCGGGGCCCCACCTCCGGGTCCGCTGGAACACCAGGATCAGGAAGACGGTGAACAGCCCGATGGCGAAGGTCGTCAGATCGATCCGCCACGGGTGCACGAGGAGGTCGAGCACGCGGGCGAGGCGGCCGTCGCCGTGAGCCTCGTAGCCGGTGAACGAATCGAGCTGGCCGATGGCGATGTTGATGCCGACGCCGGCGATGAACCCGACGAGCACCGCGTGGCTGACGAAACGGAGGATGTTGCCGAGCTTCAGCAGGCCGGCGCCGATCATCACGAGCCCGACGAGCATGGTGAGGGTGAACAGCGCGCGGGACGGGTCGTCGGCGTTGTGGACGACGTCGACGTCGGCCACGATCGCCGCCATGGCCCCGGTGGTCTGCACCGACATGAACTGCGAGCTGGTGACCGCGGCCGCGCCGGCCATGCCGAACAGGCAGCCGTAGAGGCTGTAGGCGGGGTTGACCCCGGCGATCAGGCCGGTGGCGAGCGCGGAGGGCACGCTCTGACCGCCGAGGACCGTCCCGGCGATCGCATCGCGGCGGAGCTGTCCGCCCTTGCGCGCGGCCCTTCGATGCGCGGTCACGCCGTCCGTGCCGCGGTGCACGCCTCGGCGACGGTCCGGTGGGTCCGTCCCTCGAACCGGGGGGCGAGGCGGGACCGTTCGATCTGCTCACGGGCCCGGCTGTGCACGCGGGCGAGGTGGAGGGTGGTGCCCTGTCCAGCGAGCCGGTCGTCGAGTCGTTCGAGGGCGAGGGCGCCGCTGGTGTCGAGGTCCGACATCATCTCGGCGTCGAGGACGAGCCCGTGGAGCGGCCCCCGTCGGGCGATCAGGTTGTCGACCGCCTGTCCGAGGCGGTCGGACCCGGCGTAGAGGAGCGGTGCCTCGTAGCGGAGGACGCCGACGCCGTCCATGGGGATGGCCACGTCGGCCTCACCCACCCGGCGCACCACGCCGTGGGCATCGGCCTCCATCTCGACCACGTCGGGGAAGCTGGCCCGACGCACGAGGAACGCGAGCGACAGGAAGACGCCGACGGCCATGGCGGGGAGCGTCTCCCACGTCAACGCGAGGACGAAGGTGGCGAGGGCGGCGACGAAGTCGAACCGGTTCACGTTCCACAACCCGAGCGCCTGGCTGGGGTTGGCCGAGCGGAGGACCGCGTGGATGACCACGGCGGCGAGGACCGGTTCAGGGAGGCGCTCGAACACCGGCCCGAGGAAGAGCAGGGTGAGGACGACGACGACGCCCGCGGTGAGGCCGGCGACCTGGCTGCGGGCACCGGCCCGGAGACCGGCGGTGGTCTTCGACAGGCTGCCGGACACCGCCATGCCACCGAAGAAGCCGGCGGCGACGTTGGCCACCCCGGCACCGACCAGCTCCTCGTCGGGGTCCACCACGTCCCCCATCTCCTCGGCGGCCGACGCCGCGGCCGCGAACCCCTCGGAGAACCCGACGAGGAACAGGGCGAAGCCGCCGCCGAGCAGCTCTGCCCACACCTCGAGCGAGAAGTCGGGGAACCCGACGTTCGGCAGGCCGGTCGGGATCGTCCCGGCCAGGGCGACGCCGTCGGCACCCAGGTCGAGCCACCCGGTGAGGAGGATGCCGCCCACGACCACCAGCGCGGCGGCCGGGAGCTTGGGGAGGAAGCGTTCGAGGACGATCAGGATCACCAGCGCCCCGAGGCCGATGGCCAACGTCTCGCGGTGCCAGTTCCCGACGTCGGAGAGGACGTGCCAGGCCTTGCGGACGACCGACCCCTCCCCCTTCTCAGAGCCGACGAGACCAGACATCTGCCCGACGATGATCGAGATGGCGAGGCCGGCGATGAACGCCTCGAGCACGGGTCTGGAGATGAAGTTGACGATCCACCCGAAGCGGAGGAACCCGGCGACGAGCAGGACGATCCCGGCCGCGAACGCCAGGCCGATGGCGAGCTGGTCGGCGCTCTCGTTGCCGGTGATGTCGGCGATCAGCGACGCCGACAGCGCGGCGACCGCGGCGGACGGTCCGACGACCAGGACGCGCTGGTTGCCGACGAGCGCGTACACGATCGCGGCGGCCATCGCCGCGTAGAGGCCGAGCTGCGGTTGGACCCCGGCGACGTTGGCGTAGCCGATCGACTCGGGGATGAGCAGGGCGGCGACGGTGAGGCCGGCGACGAGGTCGACGGGCAGGTCCTTGCCCCAGCGGTAGCGGGGCAGCCAGTCGACGCAACCGACGAACGAGCCGAGCCCACGCTTGCGCTTGACGATCAGCTCGGCGTCGTATGCAGTCGGGCCCTCGGACGTCGTGCTCACGGGGCGATTTCACCACGACTGAATGGCGGCGGGTGGGTACGCCCGACAACATGGCGCTTCTGACACACCGTCAGATCCAGTGAGGAGCGCCCCGATGTCCGCCACCACCGAGTCCCCCATCCTCGTCAGTGACGAGAACCGGGTGCGCACGATCACCCTGAACCGGCCCGACGCGCTCAACGCCTGCAACGAGGCGCTCTACGACTCGTTGACCGAGGGGCTGCTGGCGGCCGCGGCGGACCGCTCGGTCGCCGTGGTGCTGCTCACCGGCGCCGGGCGGGCGTTCTGCGCCGGGACCGACCTGGTGGAGATGGGCGCCCGGGTGCTCGACCCCGACAACTTCGTCGACGGGAAGCACGGGTTCCTCGGGCTGATCGACACGCTGGTCGACTTCCCCAAGCCGCTGGTGGTGGCGGTCAACGGGCTGGGGCTCGGCATCGGCGCCACGATCCTCGGGTTCGCCGATCTGGCCTTCATGTCGACCACGGCCAAGCTCAAGTGCCCGTTCACCAGCCTGGCCGTGGCGCCCGAGGCGGCGTCGAGCTTCCTGTTCCCCCGGCTCCTCGGCCACCAGGCCGCCACGTGGATGCTGCTGTCGAGCGAGTGGGTGAGCGCGGCCGAGGCCCACGAGATGGGGCTGGTCTGGAAGCTGACCGAGCCCGACGACCTGCTCCCCGAAGCCCGGCGTCACGCCGAGGTTCTGGCGGCCAAGCCGATCTCGAGCCTGGTGGCGTGCAAGGGCGTGATGCTGGCCCCGCTCAAGGCCGAGATCGCCGCGGCCCGCGAGCGCGAGAACCAGTGCTTCATCGACCTCCTCGGCACCCCCGAGAACAACGAAGCATTGGCAGCCTTCGCCGAGGGCCGAGACCCCGACTTCACCAACCTCTGACCGCTGTTGGTTGAGCGAGCGAAGCGAGTCGAAGCCCACCTTTCGACTGCGCTCGCTGGCGCTCGCTCCGCTCAAGGAACAGCCCTGGTGGTTGAGCGGAGCGCAGCGGAGTCGAAGCCCCGCAGTTCCTTGAGCGAGCGAAGCGAGTCGAAAGGCCGCCCGCTCCGTTCCTTGAGCGAGCGAAGCGAGTCGAAAGGCCGCCCTCAGCCGGGGACGAAGCTGAGGCGGACGGTGCGCTGCGGATTGTCGCCGTTGGTGTCGACGAGGACGATGCTCTGCCACGTGCCGAGCGCGAGGTGGCCGCCGAACACCGGCACGACGAGCGACGGACTGATGATGGCGGGGAGCACGTGGTCGGCGCCGTGGCCGTCGGAGCCGTGGCGGTGGCGGTAGCGCTCCTCCTCGCGGGGCAGGAGCGCCTGGAGGGTGGCGGCGAGGTCGAGGTCGCTGCCGGCACCGGTCTCGATGAGGGCGAGGCCGGCGGTGGCGTGGGGCGCGAAGACGTTGACGAGGCCGTCCCCCCGAGCGGCGCAGAACCGCTCGACCTCGGTGGTGAGGTCGGTGACCACGTGGTCCCCGTTGTGCACGTGCAGCTCGACGGTCTCCATACCCGAACGCTACGACCACCCTGTTCCTTGAGCGAGCGACGCGCCCCATCCGTTCCTTGAGCGAGCGACGCGCCCCATCCGTTCCTTGAGCGAGCGACGCGCCCCATCTGTTGCTTGAGCGAGCGACGCGGCCCATCTGTTCCTTGAGCGAGCGAAGCGAGTCGAAAGGCGGCTACGGCTCGGTGCGGACCGTGTCGCCGAGGGTGATGGCGATGAACGTCCGGCCCGGGTCCCGGCCGAGGAGCCGACGGACCGACTGGCCGAGACCGAGCATCGACCACTGGATCCCGTACTTGCGCTTCATGACGGCGTCGGCGGCGGCGTGCTCGTCGTCCGCGAGCAGTCGGGCGGTGCCGGTGACGACGTTGGTGCCGGAGCTGACGTTGCCCCGCATGTCGCACGCCGCGACCTCGACGCGCGGGTCGTTGCGGAGCCGCTTGACCTTGCCCGCATCGGGATGGGTGGAGAAGACGAACTCGTCGCCGAACGGAGCGATCCACACCGGCGTCGACACCGCGTCGCCGCTCCGCCGGAAGTTCGTGAACCGGATGTACCGAGCCTCAGCGATCCCCATCACGCCACGCTACGCCGCCCTGTTCCTTGAGCGCCCTTCGACTTCGTTCGCTGGCGCTCACTCTCGCTCAGGGAACAGGAAGGTGAACGCAGCCCACTTGTTCGTTGAGCGGAGCGAGCGCCAGCGAGCGCAGTCGAAACGCCTACTGGTACCCACCGGCGATGTGGTCGAGCCACCACTGCGGGGCGGCGTTCATGAGGGTGGAGAGGTCGAAGTAGTCCCACCAGCGGGTGACCTTGCCGTTCTCGACGTCCATGACCGAGGCGAAGGGCAGGGTGACGGTGACGCCCTCCTCCCAGGTCCAGGTCTCGGAGTGCTCGGTGATGACCGAGTTGCCCGAGGCGGTGATGGTGCCGTCGTGGAGGACGTAGTCGGCGAGCGGTTCGATGCCGAGGCGGAGGCGCTTGGCGGTGAGCTCGGGGCCGTAGGCGCCGGTCTCGATGTCCTTGACCGGGACGTCGACGTAGTGGCCGTTGTCGGACATCATCGCCCCGACGGCGTCGAAGTCCCGGCGGCCGAGCGCCGCCCAGAACTGCTCCACCAGCTCGATGTTGGCCCGGGCCTGCTCGTCGTTCGTTGCCATGGGCCGTTGTCGTAGCAGCGTTTCGCCCGGTCCGCTCGCGGAGGAACCTCGTTGGCCGCCCGCCGAGGCCCCCGACTAGGGTGACCCGGCACCAAACCTGCGCTTGTAGCTCAATTGGAGAGAGCATCTGACTACGGATCAGAAGGTTGGGGGTTCGAGTCCCTCCAAGCGCGCGAGTTTCACCAGGTCATCGGGTTCGTGACCTGAACGGCGGAGAAGTGCGGACCCCTCTTGGCAATCCGTCGGCAATCCCGACGGTCCCTGCACCAGAGGGAGTTCCTCATGCGAGGCCACCTGCAACACCGCGGCGACGACACCTGGCGGATCAAGGTCTACGTCGGGCGATCACCTGACGGCCGCAAGCGGTACCTGGAACGGACGGTCCACGGGACCCGACGGGACGCCGAACGGGAGCTGTCCCGGTTGGTCGTCGAGGTCGACGAGGGTCGCCACGCCGCCGCTGCGCCGATGAAGTTCGACGAGCTGCTCGACCGCTGGCTCGAGGTGAAGCGGGCGAGCGTGGCACCCCGGACGGTCGAGAACTACGAGTGGGTGGCGACCAAGTACCTGCGGCCCCGGCTCGGTGACCGGAAGCTGGCGGCGCTGCGGGTGTTCGACCTCGACGCGCTCTACGCCGAACTGCGCGCTTCTGGGCTGTCGGCCCGGACGGTGCGGATCTGCCACACGGTGGTGCGCCAGGCGCTGGATCAAGCCCGGCGGTGGGGGCTGATCGCCCGCAACCCCGCGGTCGACGCAGAAGGCGAGTCTCATCCAGCCGCTCAAGACTCGGGCCAAGCAGAGGGCGAAGGGGAGGCGGGAGCGCTGGCATGATCCCAAGGCTAGGAACGATGTCCCACCGGTCCTGGAAATCGTCGACGCCCTGCAGCACGTCGCAGGTCGGCGGCCGACCTTGAGCGACAGCTCCGGAGACTGGCATCCGCGGTCCGTCAGCCTTTCGACTCGCCATCGGGAGATCGGCACTGCGCATGCCCCGCACAGGCCAAGGTCCAGCCGACGGGCCCATACGCGGTTGGTCTCGGCCGACTTGGCGACCGGTACGGTCCACCACATGACGCGGATCTTCAGCCACGGCCCGCTACCGGCGTACCTGAACCAGACCGCATCCGAGGCAGCCGACTGGGTGGCAAACCTGCCGGAGGACCAGATCCTCGAGCGGTCGACCGACGACCTCGTTGACGAAGCGGTCGCTTCCGCCCGCTTCGAACCTGTCGAGATCGGCTCTGACCGCATCGATGGCGGCGTGGAACTCACGACCATCAAGCAGCCTGACGCCTTCGATCGCGGCCGGCCGACTGAGATCAAGGCCACCCGGGTGCGCGCTGTGTGGGAGTTCACAGGAAGTCGAGACCTCTTCGGCTACGAGCCATCGACGCACTCTCTGCGGCACATCGAGGCGGAGGTCGGATCGAACACAATCGAGGTCAGTGTCACGTTCTATGAACGCAACCCCCCAGTCGATCGGGTTCAGGCGGCACTCGCGGAGGCACTCGATCCGATCCGCAGGATGATCGAGTTTGCGAACGCCGACCTGGAGTCCCACAACGCCAAACTCCCCGGCGCCCTCAAGGCCGCCGTCGAACGACGGAAAGCCGAGGTGCGCGACCGGCGCGGCCTTGCCGACGCCCTTGGGTTCCCGCTGATGAAGCAGACAGATGCACCTCGTCCCGTGCCCCTCCAGCGCAAGCCGCTGGCTATCAAGCCACGACGGAGTGATCTGACTCCGAGCTACGTAGATGAGCCCGAACTCGCTGACGCGCAGTTCAACGAAGCGCTTGGCGTCATTTGCTCCACGCTCCTGGCCATGGAGCGCACACCGTCAGTTGCATCCGGCAAGCACGAGGAGGATCTCCGAGACCAGATTCTCGTGCAGCTCAACGGCACCTTCCAGACCGGCGGGGCGACCGGCGAGAGCTTCCTGCAGAAGGGCAAGACCGACATCCTGCTGATCGACGGCGAGCGCCACGTCCTCGTCGGCGAGTGCAAGTGGTGGAGCGGACCTGCCGGGTGCGCAGAAGCCATCGATCAGCTGCTCGGGTACCTGACCTGGCGCAACGTCAAGGCGACGCTCATCTTCTTCGTGGACCGCAATGACGCAACTGCTGTCATCGCCAAGGCGGACGCGACCGTTCGAGCCCACGAAGGGTTCAAGAGGCCCGGACCCACCTCGACCGAACCGGACCGTCGAATGAACTACGTGCTCGGCCACCAGGATGACATGGCTCGGGAGATTCAGCTGGCGGTTCTGTTCGCCGTTCTGCCGAAGGCGTGACCTGTCGGGGTGCCAGATGCACCCGTGGGACTCTCCGCCGCCGACGGCCTGTGTCGGATCCAGTCAACGACCGTCGGCCGGAGGGGGTTCGCCCAGGTCGCATCACTGGGGCTACGCTCATTTCGTTGGTTTCGTTTATTTCGTACGGGTGAAGGGGGAACGATGAGCATGCAATCCGAGGTGGAACAGGCAGATGCCGCGGCGAGCGCACTCGTCAAGGGTCGGGTCGTCGTGGTGCCACGAGGCCGAAAGGGTGAGCCGGTCGAGGTTCCGGAGTCGGTGGTGCGCGTGCTCGCCGACGTGCTCGACCACGCCCGTCGGGGCGAACGGGTGCGGGTGATCACCGACGACGAGGAGATCACCACCCAACAGGCCGCCGATCTGCTCAACGTGTCGCGCCCCTACCTCGTCGGGCTCGTCGACCGCGGTGAGATCCCTTCGCGCAAGGTCGGTTCACGCCGACGTCTGAAGCTCGCCGACGTGCTGTTGTACCGCGAGGTCGACCATGCCCGACGGCTCGATGCCGTGAACGCGCTGGCCGCCGAGGCCCAAGAGCTCGGGCTCTACTGACCGCGTGTCCCGTCCAGTGGCGTTGCTGGACACCAACGTGCTCTACCCGGCTCGGCTCAGGGATCTGCTGATCCGCCTCGGCATCGCAGGTCTCTACCGAGCTCGGTGGAGCGATCAGATCCTCGACGAGTGCTTCGACAACCTCCTCGACGATCGCCCCGACCTCACCAAAGCGCAGCTCGCTCGCACCCGCCGGCTCATGACGGCCGCCCTCCCCGATGCCACGGTGACCGGCTACCAGAAACGCATCAAGAACTACGACCTGCCCGATGCGGACGACCGCCACGTGCTTGCTGCAGCCGTGACCGCCCGAGCCTCGCATCTCGTCACTGACAACCTCGACGACTTCCCCGACAAGAAGATCCCAGAGGGGTTGTGTGTCGTTTCCCCTGACAGCTTTGTGGCCGCTCTCGCTTATGGCGACCTAGAGCGCGTGGTCCAGGTGATCGAGGTTCAGGCCGCGTCGCTCGCGAACCCTCCCATGACGACGAGCCAGCTACTCGATGGTCTGGCCGAGGTCGGGATGGTCGAGTCGACCGCACTGCTCCGGACCGAGGTCAACTGACCGAATCCGTGGAGGACCACCGTCGATGACGAGACGGTCCGTCGACCTCTTGCGCCGGTCAGGCGCCTATCGGAAGGTCGACTAGTCCCCACCGACCGTCGTGGCAAGCAACCGGCAGGTCTGGCGCGCACACACTTGCAGGTTTCCCTACGGGAAACCTGCTGGGTGTCCTGTTGGCCGATCCGGTTCACGCACGGTGGTGGACTGGACGGATCTGGGCTACCGGACGGCTCGGATTCCCGCGCGAGAAGTACAGCCCCGATGGGCCTACGGGGTCATGAGCAACGTCCAACCCCTCACCCTCACCGTCGAACAGGCCGGCCAGGTTCTCGGCGTCGGTCGGTCCACCGCCTACGAGCTCGTCCGCAGCGGCGACCTCAAGTGCATCCGGCTCCGCCGGCGCATCGTCATCCCCGTCGCCCACCTCGCCGAGTCGCTCGGCGTCGACCGCGACGCGGTGTGGGCCACCCTCACCGACGGGACGGACCGGCCCCCCGCCCCAGTGACCGAATTCCCAGCCGGAAGCAGCCCCCGGGACCGCGTTGCTGCGCAGGTCGGATCATCGACGCTGTTCTGATCGGCCTCGCTTCATTGGTGCCCGGTGCTTCTTCGAAGCGACGGTGCGGCTGCGTACCCTTCGATGATGGCTGACACGACGCCCAAGCCGCTGCTGCAGGTTGCGCTCCCCGAGTTCAGCGAGGACCTCGCGGCCGGTCTCATCGCCGACGGCCGACCCGACCTCGCCGATCAGATCCCGGGACTGCGCATCTGGAGTCAATGCGGCTGCAACCGTTCGGACTGCACCTCGTTCTACGTCGGCCCGGAGCCCGCCGGGCCGTGGAGCGAAGAGGGCAAGCACGAGAACGTTCTCCCGGACGTCTCGCACGCCATGGTCGTGCTCGACGTCGTCGCCGGAATCATCCGATACGTCGAGGTGCTCGACTACCCCCAGATACGATCTGCACTGGACGCGGCGAGCCCGCCGCCGCAGTAGGCGTCCAACCGACGCCCCGGTCCGTCGGTCGGACAACGGGGGCACGCCACTGGAGTGAGTGCGGCGATCCCTCCGCCCATACGCTTGCCCCGTGGCGATCGGCGGCTCGGCCCCGTTGCGGGAGCTGGTGGAGGCTCACCGTGACGAGATCAAGGCGATCGTTGCGCGCCACCACGGGTGCTCTGTCGCCATCTTCGGGTCGGTGGCCCGCGGCGACGAACGGCCCGACAGCGACATCGACTTCCTCGTCGAACTGGCACCCGGGACCCGACCCTTCGAGATCCTGGCCGTCGCGGCCGACCTCGAAGACCTGCTGGGCGTCAAGGTCGACGTCGGAACGCCGGAGTCGCTCCGGGACGGACTGCGCGTTTCGGTCCTCGCCGAGGCAGTGCCCCTTTGAAGGGCGCCGGTCTTGGCAATCCCTTGGCAATCCCTTGGCAATCCATGGCACGTCACGGGGCCGGATTCGGCGACACCCGCCGGACCGCACACCGCACCTGACCTGGTAGAACTTCATCTGACAACACGAGACGGACCCCTCGGGACCGCCTACGGATCAGAAGGTTGGGGGTTCGAGTCCCTCCAAGCGCGCTGGCTGAAACGCCCAGGTCAGAGGCGGTCCCCGGTTCCGGAGGCCGCCTCTTCCGCGTCTCGACCGCGAGCGATTTGCCGAAGCACGGCATCGTGTCGAGCCTTCGCTCGGGGCATGGTCTCGAGCAGCGCCTTGAGACGTTCGTCCGCGGTCGCGGCGGCGGTCCACTGCTGCGCGGTGATCGTCGCGGTCGCCGCCATCGCTCGGTCGATCGGGATCGGGTCGTCGTTCATCTCCACCGCCCGGTCAATCCCGCGCTGACCAACGCCAGGCGTCAGCCTCGCTGAGTCGAACACCGCAGGATGGGCAATGGGCCTCGTCCGCCGCTCCAGGGTGCGCGCAGTCGTTGCGCGCCAACGCCGTGCGAACGGCGTTCACCGCCACCCTCAGCGCGACGGCATCCGAAGGCCGACTGGTGCCGGTCAGCTCACGCTCGTCACCGGAGGCAACGTCGATGGAGGTCTCCGTTGGGTCGGCAACCCACGGATCCGACGACGGGTCGTCGTCTCCGGAGATGGTGACCCGGTAGTGGCCGTGGCGTTCGCGCAGATAGAAGCCGCGCCCGTCGCACTCGCCGACGATCACGAACGGCGCTGCCCACACCTCGATGCGAGCCGTCACTCCGAGGGCATCGGCCTCCTCGCGGAACCGGGTCCGTCGCTCATCGAGGGCGAGCTCCTCGTCCTGGAACGACTCCGCCAGTTCGGACCACGCGGACAGGGCAGCAGCCCGTCGGGCGGCGCGATCAGCCTCCGAGTCCTGGCAGCGACACGAGGCACCCCCGTCGTGCAGCGCGAGGTCGGCCGGTCGCGGATGGCAGGCGCAGAGGCATTCGACGGCTGCATCGACGTCGCGGAGCTCCGGCCCGGCAACGATCGCCGCTCGCCGCGCCGGACGGACGGCTTCTCGCGCCGCACGCCACTCCTCCTGCCGCCGTTCCGCTCGCGCGCGCGCGAGGCTTCGACCTCTTGCTCGGACGGGGGCACGTAGCGCCGGACGATAGGTGGGTGGACGGACATGCCGACCACCTTCCCCGCTCCGAGCGATCCGACACCACCAGATTCCGAACGGCGCCGCTGGCCCTTCGACCGATCGCAGCGGAGTTTCGGGGCCGTTCGACCCAGTTGTCTCCGGCGCCGGCGAGGTTGTCAGGGGGGCCTTCCTACAGTGATCGCTCGGCCGACGCGCTCGGTCTCACCCCTTACCGTCGTCACCTCCTGGTCTCGATCCTGAGCGACCGGCGCAACGAAAGCGCCCTTGCACTCGCCCCGCGCTTATTAAAGTGATTGGCGGTTTACTTTCATTAGGGTGTGCGGAACGAAAGCCGGCTTTCACCAGGAGCAACCATGCGACCGGACGCCTTCACGTCAACCGAACGGGGGCGCGTCCGCAAGACGACCGACGGCTACTGGGCCTTCCACCCGGCCGAGGTTCCTCGACGCGTCTCACTTTCCCACGAGGTCGTGAAGCTGCTGGACGAAGCGACCGGTGCGGTCCACCGCCTGGGCGGTGCCGGCAGGCTCATCCCCAACCCCCACCTCCTGATCGGACCTCACCTTCGCCTCGAGGCCGTGCTGAGCTCTCGGATCGAGGGAACGAAGACCGACGTCGACCAACTGCTCCTGTTCGAAGCAGGTCAGCTCCCGACCAGCGACGACTCCGACGACGCGAGCGAGGTCGCCAACTACATCGTGGCGATGGAACACGGTCTCGCGCGCGTGCACGACGGGTTCCCCATCTCGGTCCGGCTGTTCCGCGAGATGCACGAGCGGCTCCTCCAGGGTGTGCGGGGCCAACACCGGCGTCCAGGCGAGCTGCGGGCGAGTCCCGTGTGGATCGGCGGGGCGACACTCGACGATGCGGTGTTCGTTCCGCCTCCCCCGTTCGAGATGCAACAGGCACTCGGCGACCTGGAGATGTTCCTGCACGAGACGGACCTTCCACTACTGGTGCAACTCGCCATCGCTCACTACCAGTTCGAGGTGATCCATCCGTTCCTCGACGGCAACGGCCGGATCGGTCGGCTGATGATCCCCTTGATGCTCGTTCTTCGCGACGCGCTCCCTCAACCGCTGCTCTACTTGTCGGCCTACTTCGAGCAGTACCGGAGCGAGTACTACGACCACCTGCTCCGCACGAGCCAGTCCGGCGACCTCATGCCTTGGATCGCATTCTTCCTCAGAGGCGTCCGCCGACAAGCCCGGGACTCGGAGGATCGAACTGTTCGGCTCGTCGAGCTCCAGCACCGGCTCCGCAACGAACTTCTGGACGAAGGTCGGCCCAACTCGGTCATCCGTCTGGCTGAGCAGTTGTTCGCGATACCCGTCGTCACCGCGGCACGCGTCGAGTCGATGACCGGTGTGAGCCGCCCGACTGCGCAGGCCGCGATCGACGCGCTGGTCGAACGTGGCGACCTGACCGAAACCACACACCGGGCAAGGAATCGCGTCTATCGAGCCCCAGGGATCTTCGAGGCCGTGTATGGCGCCATCCACGTCGAGGAGTCGGCCATCGATCCGCAGCTGACTCTGGGCTTCGACGACCCCACTGGCTGATCGCCCGACGTCTCGGGGTTCGACTCCCCGTGCTCACCGTGCAAACCCGGACGGGGCACACGTCATCGAGCACCACGCACCGAGCACCACCACGTGCAGGCCGAACGAGGTGAGGGTGGGTCGGGGGATCTGGCCGCCCCGCCCGGATCCCAACCGTGCCGGTTCCCGGGGTACGGTCCGGGCTTCGATCAGCGTCGGGGGGAAGCCGGTGGGGTTCGGGCGAGGGAACGTGCGTGTGGCGGCGGACCGATGATGGGCGTGGTGTCGCCGTTCGTCGTCGGGCTCGTCGGGCAGGCCGCGGAGAACGACGAGGTCGACCTCGACCTCGGGAAGTGGGCGAGCGACAACCCGTGGTGGGCCGTGCTGGTCGCGGCCGGGGTCGTGCTCGCGCTCGTGCTGGCCGGCCGGTGGCTGATCGAGCGGCCGGTCCGGATCGTCGTGCTGGTCGTCGCAATCGGCGCCGCGATCGTGTTCGGCCAGGCCCAGCTGATCCCGTTCGCGCTGATCACCTTCCTCGTGATCGGGGTCGTGTCGGCCCCGTTCCGGTGGTGGAGACGGCGGTCGGGACCTCTGCAGATGCGGTCGATCCCCGACGAACCGCCGCCGATGGAGAACCGCTGCACCTGGCCCAGCCTCGGCTACTGCCCCGTCCATCCCCGGGGGCACGACCGATAGTCCGGGTCCCAGGGGTCGCCGGCCGGCCGTCGCAGGTCCCCCGGGTGGGGGAGGTTCCTGTGGTCGTGCGGGTCGACGATCCGGGCATGGAAACCACGACGACAACCCAGACCGACCTCTCGCTCGACGAGCGGCGCCGGCTCACCCTCGCGATGCACGAGGCCGCAGCCGTCGACGACTTCGACACCGTGCTCGCCACCTACGACCCCGGCATCGTGTGGATCAACGGTCCGGGCGCCGGGCCGTGGGCCGGGCGGTTCGAGGGGGTCGAGGCCGTGGCCACGATGTTCGTGGAGTTCATGACGTTCCTCGAGGGGACCTTCACCACCGAGGTCGTCGACGTGTGCGTCTCCGAGGACCGGGCCGTGTCGCTCCTCCTGGAGCACGCCAGCAAGGACGGCGTCGAGTTCGAGAACCAGGCGGTGTGGATCACCCGGTTCGACGGCGACAAGGTCGTCGAGGTGACCGCCGTCGACCTCGATCAGGACGGTGCGCTGGCGTTCTGGGCCGCGGTCGGCGCCGACGCCGTGTCCCCGACCCCGTGACCGTCGCACCCGCCGCCGAGGTGGGCGAGGATGAGGCGATGAACGACGGGTCGGGCATCGGGTCGGGGCCACCGAGGCCCACGGGCACGGTCGCGTTCCTCTTCACCGACATCGAGGGCTCGACCGAGGCGTGGGCGACGGACCCGGCCGCGATGTCGGCCGCGGTCGCACGGTTGGAGGAGCTGCTCGACGTCGCCGCGGTCGGTGGGCGGCGGGCGGTGGAGCAGGGGGCGGGCGACAGCGCGGTGCTGGCGTTCGAGCGAGCGAGCGACGCGGCGGTCGCCGCGGTGGCGGCCCAGCGGGCGATCGGGGCCGAGGTGTGGCCGACGCCGGAGCCGTTGCGGGTGCGGATGGCGTTGCACCTCGGCGAGGTCGAGGTCACCCGCGACGGCGCCTACCGGGGCACGACCATGAACCGCTGCGGGCGGCTGCTGGGGACGGCGCATGGCGGGCAGGTGGTGGCGTCGGGGTCGTTCGTGGCGATCGCCGGCGAGTCGGAGCCGACGCCCGGGGCCGGCACCGACACGATCTCGTGGCTCGACCTCGGCACCCACCGGTTGCGCGACATCGAGGTGCCGATGCGCATCTGGCAGCTCACCCACCCCGACCTCGACGCGGAGCACCCGCCGCTGCGCACCCCGGAGGGCCAGGGGCTGCACCTGCCCGGCACCACGTCGGGCCTGGTCGGGCGGCGGGGCGAGCTGGCCCGGCTGCAGGAGCTGGTCGGGGCGGAGCGGGTGGTGACGCTGGTGGGGATGGGCGGTTCGGGCAAGACCCGCCTGGCCATCGAGGTGGCCCACGCCGCGCTCGACCGGGGCGGGGTGCTCGATGTGGAGGAGGTCGGGTGGGTCGACCTGGCCAAGGTCACCGACCCGGCGGCGCTCGACGCGCTGGTGGTGTCGGAGCTGGCCCTGCACCACGGGTCGGGGAACCTGCGGCGGCGGATCGTCGACCACCTGCGGGCCCGGCGGGCGCTGGTGGTGCTCGACAACTGCGAGCACGTCCTGGCCGCCACCGCCGGACTGGTCGAGGACCTGGTCGCCGGCACGGCCGAGGTGCGGGTGCTGGCCACGAGCCGGGAGCCGTTGGAGGTCGGGGGCGAGGCGATCGTGCGGCTGGGTCCGCTGGGGTTGCCCGCCGACCCCGAGGGCGCGGACCTGTTGGACAGCGACGCGGGTGCGCTGTTCGTCGACCGGGTGGCGCGGGTGCGGGGCAACGTCGAGCTCGAGGGCGAGGATCGGGCCGCGGCGGCGGAGATCTGCCGGCGGCTCGACGGGGTGCCGCTGGCGTTGGAGCTGGCCGCGGCCCGGGCGCGGTCGTTGCCGTTGCCGGTGGTGGCGGAGCGGCTGGAGCAGCGGTTCGCCCTCCTCATGGGCGGCGCCGGGACGGCCCATGCCCGGCAGCGCACGCTGGAGGCGTCGGTGGCGTGGAGCTACGACCTGCTGGAGGAGGCCGAGCAAACGGCGCTGTGCCACCTGTCGACGTTCGCGGGGCCGTTCGACCTGGCCGCGGCAGGGGCGGTGATGGCCGTCGACGGTGCGGACCCGGTCGACATGGTGGCGGCGCTGGTGGACCGGTCGCTGCTGGCCGAGGAGTCTCGGGGCAGCGACCCCCGGTACCGGATGCTCGAGACCGTGCGGTACTACGCCCGGGACCGCAACGTGCAGTCCGGCGACGCCACCGCCTGCCGGGAGCGCCACCTGACCTGGGTGCGGTCGGTGATCGAGGGCGACGGCACCGTGGACCGCTTCGAGGGTCCCGACGCGGCGGACGCGGTGCGGGCGGTCGACGAGATCGCGGACGAGGTGCGGGCCGCGATGGACTGGGCGCTGAGCTCGGGGCGGGCGCTCGACACGCTGGCGATCGCGGCGGCGCTCGGCTGGTACTGGGTGTGGCGAGGGCTGGCCGCCGAGGGCGGGCGGTGGCTCGAACGGGCCGAGGCGGCGCTGACCGCGGCGGGCGTGGACGTCGACCCGGGGCTGGCGGCCCGGGCCGGCTTCGCCTGGCAGCAGGTGGCCACCCACCGGTTCCAGAGCCACGAGGAGGTCGAACGGGTCTCGGCCACGGCCATCGCCGCTGCCGTGGAGGCCGGCGACCGCAGCGTCGAGGCCCGGCTCCGCCTCATGCTCGGCACCCACCACAGCTTCCGCGACCCGGTCGGGAACCGGGCCGAGGTCGAGGCGGCAGCGGAGCTGTGCCGGGAGCACGGTGGTCCGTTCTGGGCGGTGATGGCCGACGGTCACCTCGCCCAGTCGGCGATGTTCCGCACGCAGACGCGCGAGGCCATCGGACCGACCGAAGCCGCGGAGCGGGGTGCCCGGGCGCTGGGACATCACCAGCTCGCGGCCGAGTCGATCACCCGTCGGTGCGACATCGCTGCGTCGCTCGGCGACTACGACGGCGCGTTGGCGGCGATGGACGACCTCGACCGGGCGCTGGACGGGGTGTCGATGCGCGAGAACCGCAGCATCGCCGTGCGGGCGACAGAGCTGGTCCGGCTGCAACGGGGCGACGTCGACGGGGTCATCACCCGGATGCGCCTCGCCATCGACGAGTACATGCGTGACGAGGACCTGCAGTTCGTGCCCCTGCTGGCGGGGGTGCTGGGCGACGCCCTGGTGGCCGCGGGCCGACCCGACGAGGCCGTCGAGGTGCTCGAGCCGATCTGGGTGCTCCCGGAGATCCGGGCGGCGCGGGTGTACGCGTTGATGCTGGACGTGCCCCTGATGACCGCGCTGTGGGCGGCCGGTTCGCACGACCGGGCCCGGGAGGTGGCGGCCTCGTCGGCTTCGGTGGCCGAGGTGATCGGTTCGGAGATGCTGGCCGCTCGGGTGCAGGTCGTGGTGGCCGGGTTCGACCTCGACTCGGGCTCGCCGGCTTCGGCCGAGGGGCCGCTGCACGAGGCGTTGGGCGTGCTGGCCGACCTCGGCCACCGCCAGCTGGTGTGCGACGCGCTGGAGGAGGTGGCCCGCCTGGAGCTCGACTTCGGCCGTCCGGCCGCCGCGGCCGTGATGCTCGGCGGTTCTCTCGCCGAACGCGACGCGCAGCAGGTGGTGCTGCGCCCGGCCCGTCAGGCGACGTACGAAACGACGCTGGCGCGGGTGCGTGAGGAGCTGGGCGACGAGGAGGCCGAGGCCCGGTTCGCGAGTGGTCGAGCGCTGCCACTCGACGACGTGGTGGCCCTCGCCCAGCGAGGCCGCGGCGAACGCACGAGGCCCACGTTCGGCTGGGACGGCCTGACCGAGACCGAACGCCGAGTGGCCGAGCTGGTCGCCGAAGGCCTGACCAACCCCCAGATCGCCGAACGCCTCGTGGTCGGCCGCGAGACAGTCAAGTCCCATGTCGCATCGGTCCTACGGAAGCTCGACGTCGCCAACCGAGTCGAGCTGGCCACGTTCGTCAAGACGAAAGCCAAGTACCGTTCCTAACTCGACAATCTCAATTGGCCGTGCCAGCCATTCAGTCAGGACAAGGGTGTGAGCGCAACTAGGGGCTGTCGGAGAGCAAGCGGCGCAATGCATCCACTTGGTCCTGCTTGGCGGCGACGGTCGCGAGGAGGTCCTTGATGGCAGTGTCGTCCGTTGTGAGCCCGAGCTGCTGGCGTAGTTGCGCCAGCGCCGCATCTGCTCGGGCTCGCCATCCGGGCGCGGCGTCGTCTCCTTCCACGATCTCGATGCTCGCCTTCGTTGCGCTGTCCTCCACACGTTGCTGTGCTTCCGCGCGCGCTCTGCGTCGTTCAGCGTCGGCGGCCTGCTGTCGCCGCTCGGCGTCGATGATGGTCACGACCGCCAACACCCCGTCGACAACCTCCAGAGTGCCGGTGAGCGTTCGTGCGTTCTTGACGAACTTCTGGCTGACTTCGTTGGCATCGTGGCTGACTTCGTTCGCAGCAGCTGCCGCCTTCGCGGCGGTGTCCTTCTGACCCATCGCGAGGAGCTTGTCGATCGATGTGCCGGCGAAGACCTCGATCGCCGAGCGTGCACTGCCGTGGAGTTCGGCGTTGATGTTGTTGAGGAGATCGACGATCCGGCTGTTCGCTCGAGGTGGTTCGGGGGCGTCCGACCGTGCGCTGAGCGACCGAAGGAATTCATCGGTTCGTCGGGCTCGAGCGCGCCCGAGACGCTCGTCTACGTGGGCACCGGCTTCCCCGAGTAGCAGGTCGAGTTCACCGTCCCAGCGCTGTCCCCACCGTTCGACGGTGGTCGACATCCGTTCGTCGATCCGCGCTCGAGCCTCCCTCTCATCGCTTCCGACCTCGTCACCCAGCTCGCTGGCAATCGCGACGAGGTGTGAGCGGAGGTCGGTCCGTGCAGCCGCTACGACCGCGTCGACTCGGCTCTTCTGGTGTTCCCAATCGGTGTGGCGGGCCTGGAGTTCTTCCGCGCTGGCCCGCAGGTCATCGACCACGGCGCGAGCGCGGGCCGCTACAGCGTTCCCGACACGTTGGAAGTACCGGACTCCGGCCGACACCAGCAGCTCGTCGTAGCGGGAAGCCAGGCCGTCGAGGGCACTGCTCAGGGCATCGATCCCGTCCCATGCCCGGTACGGATCGAAGTCCGCAGGCTGTGGGCTTGTCCGGCGGGACTGTTCCTCGTAGGGGTCTGCTGCCACGCAGAACACCGGAAGGTGTGGAAGCGCAATGCCCGCAGTGCCTTCGAGCTGGGCGATCAGCTCGGACCGCTTTCGGTCAGCCAACCGTCGCATGCCCTCGATGTCGTCCTCGGGGTCGATACCCATCGAGTCGGCCTGGGCAATGACGGCGATGACGACCTGCTCTCCCCCGGTGCGGGCCTCGCCGAAGAAGTACCCGCCGGACAGGATCGATCCGACGAGCTCCCGATAGGTGGTGAGGAGTTGAGGTGGAACGACGAGGAGGAACGCATCGGAGAGAGCGAGGGCGTCCTGGGCCAGTTCGTCGTGCAGTTCGTTGCCGGCGCCGAACCCGGGCGCATCGGTGAATGTGAGATCTCCGACGTCCACGGCGTTGAGCTCGAACGTCTCGGGCCGGGCGCTGACCGTCAGCCAGTCGGGGATCTCGCCCCCGCCGTCGACCACGAGGCGCCGCAGCAGCGAGCTCTTCCCGGAGCTGTAGGGCCCGACGAACGTGACCTCGGCCTTGCCGCGCGCGACGTGCTCGTCCCACTCCGCACCCACCTTGGCTGCCTGTTCGGCTCCGACGAGTGCGCCGATCGCGTCGAGAACGGCAACTCGCCAGTCGTCAAAGGTCATCGGTCTGAGTCTCCATCAGTTCGAGTGCTGTCCGCACATGGTCTTCGCAACGTTCGATCTGGGCGGCCAGCGTGGCGGCTCGGTCCTCGGCGTCATCGCGTCGGGCTGCTTCCTGGTCTCGAATCAATTGGACCTGTTCGATCGCTTCGGCCATAGCGTGTCCTGGGGCGTCCGATCGGGTGCTGTCGAAGAAGGCCTCGGTCGTTTCCCTCACCTGACGGAGGGCTGCGCGGCGTTCCTCGCTGCGGGATCGTTCGTCTTCTCCTTCGCGCACGACACTTCGACGAATGGTGTAGAGCTCGACTGTTCCGAGAGCTACGCCGAGTGCGCCGCCGGCCGCGTTGACCTTGGCGGTGAGCTTGGTGGCGCCCCATGGCCGGAACTTGACACCCAATGCGTGAGCAGCCTTGGTGACGCCTTCGCGGGTGGCGTTGGCTGCTCCCTTGGCGAGGTTCTTGGCCCCGCCGACCGCAGAATCTTGGGCCCTCTTCGCTGCCACAGGTCGGTGGCGGTCGAGGTTCAGTGTTGCGTCGCCCGCGGAGAAGGCCTCCGCGAATGCCGCCGAGGTGAGACGAGCTTCGACTCGAGCGGACGTTGCCTGCTGCCACTCTTCCTGCGCTCGGGCGAAGTGCGAGGACCACTCCTGGAACAGTTGCTGCGCTTCCGGATGGTCGGCCCAGTCCTCGAGTTGGTCTGCTCTCGCAGCCTGGGTCGCGACGTCCTGACTCGTGGCGACGTCGTCGAACAGACGTGCTGCGAATGACACGTAGGTCGTGGCCAGCCGGTCTCGCTCCGACGCCTTCAGCGCGTGTCCGGCGTTGAGGCATGCGTCGAGGTCGAGGAGGAGCAGGCGGCGTTGACCAATTCTCGCCTTGAGGTCCGCCAATTCTCTGCTGCGGGTCGCGGCGAGGTCGGCGAGGGTCGCTGCTCCGGCTTCCAAGATCTGGACGTCAATCGCATTTCGGCCCAGTGCGATGGGCAAGGCCGCGAGCCCCTGCCTCAAGGCGTCCATGCCGTCCCAGTCGCGATGGTCGTCATAGTCGGCTCGTGTCACCGCGCCACGATCGCCGACCGTGCCGTAAGGGTCGCTCGCCACGCACACGATCTGATCCGCGCGAACGGCAACGTGCTTACCGCCGGGCTCCATCTGGAGCGCACCGAGCGCTTGTGCCAGTTCCGTCTCCTTTCGGCGGCACAGGTTTCGGTAGCCGGCCAGGTCGTCGCGAGGGTCGATGCCGAGTTCGTCAGATCGGTTGACGACGAAGAGCGCGCGGTCCAGCTTCCCGACTCGGCCAGCGTCCGGGGCCCCGAGCAGGACGGAGAGAAGATTCGCCGTTGCCCCAACGACGACGTTCGGGTTGAACAGGATGATCACGAGGGAGGCCCCGAGTACAGCTCGGTGCGCAGTCTCGGAGTGCCCAGGGCGGGACGACTGGAAGCCCGGAGTGTCGACGATGTCCCAGTCACCCCAACGGAACAGTGCTGCCGAATCGGTCCTAGGTTGAGCGGCGACGTCGAGGCCGTCAGGAACATCGAGTTCGGAATCGACGAGCATCCGCTTGATGAACGACGACTTCCCAGTGCTGAAGTCACCGGCGAGCACGATGCGCGGACGCGCATCGTCGACCAGGCTGCGGACCGGCTCGAGGGCGTCGGATGCTTCAGGGTCGTGCGTCAGGGCGTCGAGCGCCGTGGACAGCCAGGCCAAGCCCGAACCTGCCGGTGGAGCGTGTCCCGCCGCCTCGAGGACGCGCACGATCCGCGTCGGATCGTGAGTGTCGCCGGATGGACCTGATGGTTCACGGTGGATCGGCGGGGGCTCGTCGACCTGGGTATCAGTGAGGCCTTCGGGGTCGGTGCACCAGCTCTCGCCGAGCCACAGGAGCCTTGCTCCCTTCGATTTCCCGGGGAGTCGGTGCCGCTGTAGATCGTTTGCCGCGTCCGAGAGGACGTGGCTGGCATCGACTGGGTCGGGAAGTCCGTTCAAAGCCCTCTGAAGGTCACGGACGGCGGTCTCGCTGGCGCCGGCCACTCGGCGAAGGGCGAGGGCATGCGCGACGTCGTCGGCGAGTTGCTCGTGGGTCGCCCGCGAGAGGATCCGGGCAAAGTCATCGCTGATGGCCCGCTCGAGCTGGTTGAAGGTGTCTTGGATCGCTTTGCGAGCGTCGGCCCTGGCGGCACTGAGGGCGCTCACCCTGTCACGAGCAGCCCGCCTTCGGAGCCTTCCACCGACGAAGCTCGAGGCCATGCCGCCCACGAAGCTGACCGCGAACACCGTCCACATGATCCAGCCGGCGGGGTTCCAGCTGTTGATGAGCGCGGCAGCCAGGAAAGCGCCGCCGCTCCCGATGCCAAGCAGCGCGCTGCCGGTCTCGAGCGCGATCCCGATCGTGCGGTTGGACCGGCCGGCGGTCGTGGCCGCACCTTCGAAGGACCTGATGGTTACGCTGAGGTCGGCACGCACGTCGTCGGCGACGAGCTCGAGGCGCCGGGCCACGTGGCGCTGCAGCTCCGACCCAACCTTTCGGGCAACCGACTCTGCCTGGGCGCGGGCCGGTTCGAGCACGCGTTGCTCGAAGTCTTCGGAGGTCAGTTCGACTTCGTCCTCGAATGCGGTATCGACCACGTATTCGGCGCTGCGAACCGCTTGCGCTCGCACATCCTGGAGAGCGGCGGCCAGCAGGTAGCGGGCGTGGCTGTGCATCTCGCCGGGCCCCGCGACACCGAAACCGCCGCGGAGCTTCTCGAGGCGGACGATCTGCTTCGCCAAGCCCTTCTCCGCGGGACTGCCGACGAGGCCGAGAACATCGGCGATGCCTCGCTCCAACTGCTCCGCGAGCGTCGACGCTTCTGAGCGCTGTCTCTCGACAGCCACAATCGCCTCCGACAGCAGACCTCGCGCTTGTTCATGCAGCATCCCGAGGCGCAGCTGTGGCGCATGACGAGCCAACGCTTCTGACAAGAGCAGTTCCAGTGCCGGAAGGTTCGACCAGGCCAGAAGTCGGTCTGCGCCGTATTCGTCCCGCTGCTTCTGGCGGCTGTCAGCGTCGGGCCCCGTGTAGGGATCGCTCGTGCGCGCGAACGCCGCCCGCTTGCTGTGGATCGCCACGATCGGGACATCGGGAAGGTCGATCTGCGAGAGCTCGTCACGGATGTTGCCAGCGTGTTCCCTCACGGTTCGAGACAGATCCTGGCGCGAAGACTGCCGACCTACTCGAACGGGGTGGCGCCAGCGGGCGTTGCGGCTGTTGAGGACGGCGACCACCGGCTTGCCGTAGCAGCTCACCCACCGCGCGATCTTCGCGAACTCGCCCGCCTGTTGGCTCTGTGTGTCGAAGCACAGGATGACCACATCTGCGTCGGCCACGGCCGTCTCGGCTCTGGCCTCGAGCGCGGCGCTGGAGGTAGTTCGGCCCCAGCCGCCGATGCCGGGCGTGTCCACGAGGCGGCTGCTGCGCCAGTAGACGTCTCGGACGTCGGTGGTCCAGTCGCTCTCGCCCTGGGAGATCGGTTCGCCATCTCCTCCGGAGAGAGCCTCGATGAGGCTGGACTTCCCGGCGCCTGTACGACCGAACAGGACCAGGTTGAACGTCGAGAGCCGAGTCCGTTGGCGACCGAAGCGACGTTCCGCCTCGACCTTCCGTTCAACGAGCAGCTCTGAGTAGGTGGAAATGACCTCGCGTCCGGGAGATGCGCCATGGTCGGCTGCGGCGGCATCCGCACCACCGATGCAGTCGTCGAACGCTCCAATGACACTCGTCGAGAGCCTTTCGACGACCCCGAGCCCCTCGGCAACCGCTGCGTCGACTGCGGCATCGAGGCTGACGTCAAGACCCTCAGGCATTACCGGGATCCGTCGCGTCGTCACCAACGACGCCACCAACTGCGTCGCCTCGCACCGTGAGGTCGAGGTGTTCGGCGGTCGCGAACTCACGCACTCGGAGCTGAACCGCCCTCCGCACCTGCCGGCCCTCGACCGTCTCGCCTGTGAGGGCGCCGAAGGGATCCTGGATCGCCCGCAGGTACGGCGACGCGTCCTGGAGGTCCGCCCTGAGGTTGCAGGCGAGGTACCGCCGGAACTTCGGGCGGATCTCGTGAAGTCGAGAAGGCACTGCGCGGTACACGCCCAGGTTCTGCTCGAAGCTCCGGTCGACGACGTCCGTCATGTGCTAGCGGGGTCGCGGTCGGTACACGCCTCGATCCACGCGCTCGAGATCGTCGTAGGTGGTGCCGTGATGATCCGGCGAGTCGCCACACATACGTGAACTGATGTGAGTGCGGATCGTGCTGTCCGCGAGGTCGCTGCCCTGGGCTCGTAGCTCGTCAATGACCTCGGCGATGGTGAACGTGTCACCCGATCGACCGCCGATCCTGCCGATTGCCGCCAAGATCTGCTCTCGCGCTGTCCC
>JAHBSO010000009.1 GCA_019639075.1 Actinomycetota bacterium
GTAGAAGCCGAGCAAGGACGTCACGAGCATCGACGCACCGATGGCGATTCGCGCTCCGACCGGCACGTCGTACCGCTTCGGTGCGTCGTCGTCGGCGTCCTCGCCGTACATCGTCAGCACGATCCGCAGGTAGACGTACGCCGAGATCACCGAGGTGAGCATCCCGACCAGCGCCAGCGGCCACGAACCGGCGTCGATCGCCGCGCCGAGCACCCCGAACTTGGCCACGAACCCGGCGGTGAGCGGCACACCGGCCTGCGCCAGCAGGAAGATCAGGAACGAGAAGGCCAGGAACGGCGAACGGCGGGCGAGGCCCTTGTAGTCGGTCAGGTCGTGGGCGTTGTCGCCGGTGCGGCCGACGATCGTGACGATCCCGAAGCTGCCGGCCACCGTGAAGGTGTAGGTCGCCAGGTAGAAGAGGATCGACGCGACGCCCGTCTCGGTCGCGGCCTGCACGCCCAGCAGGATGAAGCCGGCGTGGCTGATCGACGAGTACGCCAACATCCGCTTCACGTTGGTCTGGCTCACCGCGAGCACCGACCCCACGACCAGGGTGAGCACGGCGAGGACGTAGACGATCGGCTGCCAATCGGCCCGCAGGGAACCGAACGCGTAGAGGAACACCCGCACGAGACCGGCGAACCCGGCGGCCTTCACCGCGGAGGCCATGTAGGCGACGACCGGGCTCGGCGAGCCGTCGTAGACGTCGGGGGCCCAGGCGTGGAACGGCACCGCCGCCACCTTGAAGCCGAGGCCGACGAGGAGCATGGCGAACCCGGCGAGCATGGTGACGTCGTTGGTGAGGACGTTCCGGGAGAGGAACGACTGGATCACCGTGAAGTTGGTGCTGCCGGTGGCGCCGTAGACGAGCGCGATGCCGTAGAGCAGGAACGCGGAGGAGAACGCCCCGAGCACGAAGTACTTCAGCGCCGCCTCACCGGACCGGGCCCGCCGGACGTGGATGCCGGCCAGGACGTACACCGCGATGGACAGGATCTCGAGGCCGAGGAACAGCACGACCAGGTCGTTGGCCGAGGCCATGATCACGCCACCGCTCGCCGAGAGCAGGAGCAGCACGTACGCCTCGGGACCCTCGAGGCGCTCGCGGCGGAGGTAGCCGTCGGCCAGCAGCGACGTCAGGACCACCCCCAGGCTGATCACGACGGCGAGGAAGACGGTCAGACCATCGACCCTGACCGCACCGCCGACGACCTCGATCGGGCCGTCGTCGCGGATGCGGAACCACAGGTTGGCCGACGCGGCGATCGCGGCACCGGCGGTGGCCACCGCGAAGGTCGCGTGCCACGGCAGCGCACTGCGCCGCGGGAGCAGCGAGCCGAGCACGAGCAGGAGCACGGCGCCGCCGACCAGCAGCAGCACCGGGAGGAGGAGCGAGAACTCGACGTTCGGGGTGTCGAGCTTCTGGATCTCGGCCAGCAGCATCAGTGGCCTCCCTCGCTCGTCGTCACGGCGGCCTCGTCGTGACCGCCGTCGTCACCGGCCTCGTCGGTGCCCTGCCGTTCCGACTCGGGCACGACGTCCTCGCCCTCCTGGGCCACGCCCGGCTCGCGGTAGTCGGAGTTGTCCTCGACGTGCTGGACCAGGTGGGCCACCGTCGGCTCGATGCGGTCGAAGATCGGCTTGGGGTAGACGCCCATGAAGACGATGAGGCCGACCAGGGGGGCCATGACCAGACCCTCGGTGAACCTGAGCTCCGGGAACGATGCGTTCTCGTCGTCCGGCGTGCCGTGGAAGACCCGCTGGTAGGCCCAGAGCAGGTAGAGGGCGGCGAGGATGACGCCGGTGACGGCGACGACGGTCCACCAGCGGCGGGTGAGGAAGGACCCCTGGAGGATGACGAGCTCGCCGACGAAGCCGTTGAGCCCCGGCATGCCGATCGACGCCAGCATCACGACGGTGAACACCGCGGCGAAGATCGGCGCGGGCTTCTGCAGGCCCTTCAGCGCTGCGATCTGCCGGGTGTGGCGGCGGTCGTAGATCATCCCGACGAGCATGAACAGCGCGCCGGTGGACAGGCCGTGGGCGACCATCTGGAACACGCTGCCGGACAGGCCCTGGGTGGTGAGGGCGAACATGCCCAGGGCGATGAAGCCGAGGTGCGCCACCGACGAATAGGCGACCAGCCGCTTGAGGTCGCGCTGCATCGTGGCGCAGACCGCGCCGTAGACGATGCCGATCACCCCGAGCGTGACGAGCCCGGGCGCCGCCCACACGGCAGCCTCGGGGAACAGGTAGATCCCGAAGCGGATGAACCCGTAGGTGCCGAGCTTCAGGAGCACGCCGGCGAGGATGACCGAGCCGGCGGTGGGCGCCTGGGTGTGGGCGTCGGGCAGCCAGGTGTGGAACGGGAACAGCGGGACCTTGATGGCGAACGCGATCGCGAACGACAGGAACAGCCAGCGGCCGGTGCTCTTCGCGATGACGCCCTGGTTCTCGGCGAGGGTCTGGAGGTCGAAGGTGACCGGGCCGCCCTTGGCGTGGAGGTAGGCGAGGCTGATGATGCCGACGAGCATGAACGCCGAGCCGAACATCGTGTACAGGAAGAACTTCGTGGCCGCGTACTTCCGGTCGTCGTAGCCCCACCCGCTGATCAGGAAGTACATCGGGACGAGCACGATCTCGAACATGACGAAGAAGAGGAACAGGTCCTTCGCCAGGAACGCCCCCAGACAGCCGGCCTCGAGGAGCAGCAGCCAAGCGTAGAACGGCTTCTCGTCGTGGTGGGGCGGCGCCCCGAGCATCGCGATCGGGAAGAGGATGCCGGTGAGGACCACCATCCAGAGCGAGATGCCGTCGAGCCCGAGCGACCAGGCGATCTGCGGCTCGTCGATCCACCGGGCGTGCTCGACGAGCTGGAAGCCGGCTTCGCCGGTCTTGAACAGGGCCAGTGCCCCGATGCTCAGCGCGCCGGTGGCGAACGAGAAGAGGACGGCCACCTGCTTGGCGACGTCGGACCGGCGCCGGTTCACCAGGGCGACGACGAGCGCGCCCACCGCCGGGGTCACGATCAGGACGGTCAGGATCGGGAAGGACACGGACGCAGCACCTTCGGCGGCGAGGAGCGGGGCGGTCATGCGTAGACCGCCTTCGTGAGGAGCAGCGCCACCACGACGACCACCCCGATCGTGATGCCGAGGGCGTAGCTGCGGACGAAGCCGTTCTGGGCGAGGCGCGCCTTGCCGGAGCCCTCCCGCACGACCGTGCCCACGCCGTCGACCGCGCCGTCGACGATCTTCTTGTCCATGTCGGCGATGAACTGGAACGCCTTGCGACCCGGCCCGCCCATGAAGGCGGCGATCGAGCTGTCGTAGTACCACCCGTTGGCGAGGATCGGCTGCTCGACCTTCTCGGCCAGGTCGCGCCGGCCCTTGAGGTAGATGACGACGGCGATGGCGATGCCGACGAGCGCGGTGATCGTGGCGATGAGGGCCAGTCCGACCTTGAGACCGGTGCCGGCGGTGCTGTGGGCCTCACCGAGGTGGACCACGGGCTCCAGCCAGTGCTCGAGGAACTTGCCACCGTCCCAGAACGGGGTGTTGATCAGGCCGGCGCCGAGCGCGAACGGGGCGAGGATCACGAGCGGTGCCGTCATCTTCCAGCCCGACTCGTGGGGGTGGATCTCGCCGCTCGGGCCGACGCCGTGGCCCTCGTGGACACCCGCGGCCTCGCGCTCGGCGGCGAGCTCGGGGACCGCTTCGGCGATCGGACGGTCCCAGTGCTTCTCGCCGTAGAAGACCATGAACACCTGACGGCTCATGTAGAAGGCGGTGAGCAGGGCGGTCACGACGCCGATCGCCCAGAGGGCCGGCGACTTCTCCCACGCCATGAGCAGGATCTCGTCCTTCGAGAAGAACCCGGAGAACCCGGGGAAGCCGGCGATGGCCAACCAGCCGACGATGAAGGTCGCGGAGGTGATCGGGAGGAGCTTGCGGAGGGCACCCATGCGGCGCATGTCCTGCTCCTCGTGCATGCCGTGGATCACCGAGCCGGAGCCGAGGAACAGCAGCGCCTTGAAGAAGGCGTGGGTGATCATGTGGAAGATCGCGGCGATGTACGCCCCGCTGCCCACGGCCAGGAACATGTAGCCGAGCTGGCTGACCGTGGAGTACGCCAGCACCTTCTTGATGTCGTTCTGGGCCACCGCGATGGTGGCCGCGAACAGCGCGGTGAGGGCGCCGACGATCGCGATGAGCCACGGCACCCAGTCGGCCGCGAGGACCATGACCGGGTTGATGCGGGTCATCAGGTAGACGCCGGCGGTCACCATCGTGGCGGCGTGGATGAGCGCCGACACCGGTGTCGGGCCGGCCATGGCGTCGGGGAGCCAGACGAAGAGCGGGATCTGGGCCGACTTCCCGCAGGCGCCGACGAACAGCAGCGCCACGATCGCCGTCGCGGTGGAGGACGACATGGCCCCGGAGGCCTCGAAGATCCCGCCGTAGTTCAGCGTGCCGACGGTGGCGAAGGTGAACAAGATCGCGACCATGAAGCCGAAGTCGCCGATGCGGTTGGTGACGAACGCCTTCTTGCCGGCCGAGGCGTTGGCGTCGTCCTGGAACCAGAAGGAGATGAGGAAGTACGAGCAGGCGCCGACGCCCTCCCAGCCGAGGAAGGTGATGACCATGTTGTCGCCGAGCACCAGCATGACCATGGAGAAGACGAAGAGGTTCAGGTACACGAAGAACTTCGTGAACTTCTCGTCGCCGTGCATGTAGCCGATGCTGTAGAGGTGGATCAGCGTGGCGATCCCGGTGATGAACAGGAGCATCGCCACCGAGAGCGGATCGGCGAGGAAGCCGACGTCGACCTGGAACCCGCCGACCGGCAGCCAGGTGAAGAGGGTCTGGGTGAGGGCCCGTTCGTGCTCGGGCTTCGAGACCAGGTCGAGGAACACGCCGACGGTGGCGGCGAACGAACCGGCGACGGCGGCGGTGGCCACCCAGCCGGCCAGCGGTTCGCCGAGGCGCTTCCCGAAGAACATCAGGAGGGCGAACCCGGCCAGCGGCAGCGCAGGGATGAGGAAGAGCAGGTCGTTCATCGTGGGCGCCTCAGCCCTTCAACAACGAGAGGTCGTCGGCGGTCGCGTTGCGGCGCCGCCGGAAGATGGACACGACGATGCCGAGGCCGACCACCACCTCGGCGGCGGCGACCACGAGCACGAAGAACACGGTGACCTGGCCGCCGAGGTCGTCCAGCTCGCGGGCGTAGGTCACGAAGGTGAGGTTCACCGCGTTGAGCATCAGCTCGATGCACATGAACATGATCAGCGCGTTGCGGCGGACCAGGAGCCCGACGGCACCGGCCGCGAACAGCAGCGCGCTGAGGACGAGGTACGCCTCGGGGGGTGGCGCGGAGGCGAGCATCACGTGGCCACCTCGCCTTCGTCGACCGCGACCACCGCTGGGGCGGGCAGCTCGTCGACCAACTCGTCGTCGACCATTCCGTCGGGGCGGTGGCGGGCCAGCGTCACCGCGCCGACCACGGCGATCACCAGGAGGATGGAGGTGATCTCGAACGCCCACAGGTAGTCGGTGAACAGCACCCGACCGATCTGGACCGGGTTGGCGACGTCGGTGTCGATCGGCGCCGCGGATGAGGTGGCACCGGTGATCGCTCCGGCGACCACGACGAAGATCAGCACGGCGGCGATGGCGACGCCGGCCACGACCGCGGCGGTGCGCTGACCGGTGATCGGCTCGACCTCGAGGTCCTCGGCCGTGTCGACGCCGAGCAGCATGATCACGAAGAGGAACAGCACGACGATCGAACCGGCGTAGACGATGACCTGCACCGCGGCCAGGAACTCGGCGTCCTGCGCGATGAACAGCACGGCGATCCCGAAGAAGGTGCCGATGAGGCTGAGCGCGGCGTGCACCGGGTTGGACCGGGTGACGACGCCGAAGGCGCCCAGCGCGCAGATCAGCGCGCCGAGGACGAAGACGACCCACTCCATCAGTCGTCCTCCCCCGCGTGGGCGTCGTCGAAGGGCCCCTCGGCCTCGGCCTCGACGTCGTGGTAGCTCAGGTCGGGAGCGGGCGCGGTCTGGCCGAGCTCGGGGGCCTTCACGCCGAAGCCGAGCTCACCGCTCCAACCGACCTTGCCCTCGTAGTCCACCGAGCCGCCGGGCGCGGTGGCCCGGACCCAGGCCGACGAGCGGGCGGCGACGGCGTCGAGGTCGCTCCAGTCCTCCCACGGGAGGCGCTGGGGCAGCCCGTCGTCGCCGACCACCAGCTCGGCCTTGGTGTAGATGGCGTCCTGGCGGTTGGTGAAGGAGAACTCGAACAGCTTCGACTCGGTGATCGCCTCGGTCGGGCAGGCCTCCACGCACAGGTCGCAGTGGATGCAGCGCAGGTAGTTGATCTCGTAGACGAACCCGAAGCGCTCACCCGGCGAGGTCGGCGCGGCCGGGTCGTTGTCGGCGCCCCGCACGTAGATGCAGTTCGCCGGGCACACACCGGCGCACAGCTCGCAGCCGATGCACTTCTCCATGCCGTCCTCGTAGCGGTTGAGGACGTGGCGACCGTGCAGGCGGTCGGGCTTGTCGCGCTTGCCGCCCTCGCCCTTGGCGTACTCACGCGTGTAGCGCTGCTTGCGGCCCCGCTGGCGGAACGTGACGAGGAAGCCTCCGAGGTACCCCATCAGTCGATCACCCCTTCCGGTGCGTCGAGGGCCTCGGCCGCCAGGCGGCGCGACGTGGCGCCGGCCAGGCGCAGCAGGCCGTAGCAGGCCACCATGACGACGGCGGCGACGGCGACGGTGACGACGGGGTTCCACCCGGCGTCGGCACCGACCCGGATGCCCACGAGGAGCAGCATCCAGCCCACCCCGAGCGGGATCAGGACCTTCCAGCCCAGATCCATGAGCTGGTCGTAGCGGACCCGGGGCACCGAGGCGCGGGTCCACACGAAGGCGTAGAGCACTGCGACCAGCTTGAGGAAGAACCACACGAAGCCCCACATCCAGCCGGGGCCGAACAGCACGGGTCCACCGGGGCCGCCGAGGAACAGGGTGACCACGATGGCGCCCATGGTGATCGCGTTGAGGAACTCGGCCAGGTAGAAGATGGCGAAGCGGAAGCCCGAGTACTCGGTCTGGAACGAGCCGACCAGCTCCTGTTCGGCCTCGACGAGGTCGAAGGGCGGGCGGTTCAGCTCGGCGGTGGCGGCGAGGATGAAGATCACGAACGGCACGAGGCCCGTGACCCACAGGTTCCAGCCCCACGGCATCTGGGCGGAGACGATCGAGTTGGTGGTCAGCGAGCTGATCCCGGCGTCGTTGCTCCCGACGAGCACGACCGCCAGCACGCCCAGGCCGAGGGCCGCCTCGTAGGAGACCATCTGGGCGCTCGCCCGGACCGACCCGAGCAGCGGGTACTTCGAACCGGAGGACCAGCCGGCGAGCATCACGCCGTACACGGCGATCGACGACATGGCGAGGATCACGAGGACGCCGGCGTCGGGGTTGGCCAGCTGGAGCAGCGTGTCGTGGCCGAACATGTGCACGACACCGCCGTTGCCGTCGGTGAAGTCGCCGCCGATCGGGATCATGCCGAAGGTGATGAACGCCGGGATCATGGTGAGGATCGGGGCCAGGCGGAACACCCACCGGTCGGACTTCTCGGGGACGAGGTCCTCCTTCAGGATGACCTTGAGGCCGTCGGCGAGCGTCTGGAGGATGCCGAACGGGCCGGCCCGGTTCGGGCCGATCCGGTTCTGGAGGTCGGAGATGACCTTGCGCTCGAACCAGATCATCAGCATCGTGGCGATCAGGCAGATGCCGAGGGTCACCACGGCCTTGCCGAGCACGATCAGAAAGACGACGAGCCCGACGTGGCCGGACAGCAGCGGATCGGCGGCGACGATCATGCGCGGGTCTCCAGTCGGACCTCGGTCACCGCAGCGTCGGCGTCGATGAGCGTCGTCGGCGACGGGTCGCCCTGGTTCCAGGTCAGCACGACGGTGCCGACCGGCACGGTGAGGTCGACGCGCACCGGGGTGGTGACGCTGCCCCGGGACGAGGTGAGCACGACCTCGCCGCCGTCGACGACGCCCAGGCGCTCGAGGTCGGCCGGGTTGACCGCGGCGGTCGACGTACCGCCGAGGTTCGCCAGCGACGGGGCCTTGGACACGATCGTGCCCCGGTCGTAGAGGCGGCGGGCGGTGACGAGGCGCAGCGAGTAGGCGTCGACGGCCGGAGCCTCGTAGGAGGACTCGGCCGGACCGACCATGGCCGGCAGGCGCGGCGCCACCGCGTCGTCCTCGACGTCGACGACGACGACCTCGTCGACCACGACCACCTCGTCGGAGGCCTCGTCGACGATGACCTCGGTGGCCTCCACGACGACCTCGGTGACGTGGCCGTCGTGGGTCGGCTCGGTGCCGAAGCCGTCCTGGCGACCGGCGACGATGCCGTCGGGCAGGTCGACGAGGTCGGCACCGGCGATGCCGTGGTGCAGCGGCGACAGCGCCTCGATCTCGTCCCAGATGGACTCGACCGAGTCGAAGCCGAGGTCGGCGCCCAGCAGGGCGGCCAGCTCGGCGGCGATCTGCCAGTCCGGTCGGGCGGTGCCCGGCGGGGTCACCTTCTGACGGACGACGGTGACCCGGCCCTCGAGGTTCGTGGTCGTGCCGTCGACCTCGGCCGGACCGGCGGCGGGCAGCACGATGTCGGCCGACGCCGTCGTCTCGTTGGCGAAGGTCTCGACCGCGATGAGCGTGCGGGCGCCGGCGATGCCGCGGCGGGCCAGCTCCCGGTCGGGGAAGTCGGCGAGCGGGTCGGCACCGAGCAGCACGAGCGTGTCGATGGCGCCGTCGGCGGCCGCGGCGAGGATGCCGGCGGTCTCGTGGCCGACCTCGGCGGGGATCGAGCCCCACGCGGTGGCGTAGTGACCGGCGTCGGCCTCGAGCGGCACCCGGCCGGGCAGCAGGCCGGGCGTGAGGCCGAGGTCGAGGGCGCCGTGGACGTTGCCCCGGCGCAGGCCGCTCAGGACCTTGGCCTCGGGGTGGGCGGCGAGCACCTTGACGGCGGCGGCGATGGCCGAACCGCCGGACTCGCCGACCGACGGCCGACCGACGACGACGGTGAGCGGTCCGGCGGTGAGTGCGTCGCGCACCGCGGCGAGGTCGTCGGCCCCGGTGAGCACCCGGTCGACGAGCACGTCGACGGCACCGGGGGCCGAGCGCAGGGAGTGGGCGGCGAGCGGCGTGAGCGAGGTGTCGCGGGGCGAGATCTCGACGATGCGGGCGCCGCGTCGGGTGACCGCGTCGCGGACCCGGAGGAACAGCACCGGCAGCTCGTCCTTGAGGTCGGAGCCGAGCACGAGGATCGTGCCCCCGGCCGCACAGGCCTCGTCGATGGTGGCCCGGGGCAGACCGGCGAGCTCCGGCGCGTCGAGGCCGTCGCCGATCTGGGCGTCGACGTGGTCCGAGCCGATGACGCCCTTGGCCAGCTTGGCCCAGGCGTAGGCCGACTCGTTGGTGAGCCGGGACCCGCCGATGACGGCGAAGCCCCCGGGGCCCGAGCGGTCGATCCCGCTTCGGATCGCCTTGGCCGCCCGGGTGAGGGCGTCGGTCCACCGGGTGTCGACGAACGTGCTGCCCTGCTTGACCTGCGGGGAGGTGAGCCGATCCTCCGAGCCGATGGCCTCGAAGCCGAAGCGGCCCTTGTCGCAGAGCCAGCTCCAGTTGACCGGGTCGGAGTCGACGCCGACGTAGCGGAGCACCTCGTCGCGGGAGCTGTCGATCACGATGCGACAGCCGACCGAGCAGCCCTGGCAGGTGGACTCGACGACGTCGAGGTCCCACGGGCGGGCCTTGAACCGGTAGGGCTTGGCGGTGAGGGCACCCACCGGGCAGATCTGCACGGTGTTGCCGGAGAAGTACGACGCGAACGGGTGGTCCGGGAAGGTGTTGACCTGCGTGCCGTTGCCGCGGTCCTGGAAGTGGATGAGCGCGTCGCCGGCCACGTCCTTGGCGAAGCGGGTGCAGCGGTCGCAGAGGATGCAGCGCTCGCGGTCCAGGTAGACGTTGTCGGAGATGGCGATCGGCTTCTCGTAGTGCCGCTTCTCCTCGACGAACCGCGACTCGCCGGGCCCGAACGCCACCGTGTGGTCCTGGAGGGGGCACTCGCCGCCCTTGTCGCACACCGGGCAGTCGAGCGGGTGGTTGATCAGCAGGAACTCGAGGATGCCGTCCTGGGCCTTCTTCACCCGGGGCGTCTCGGTCTCCACGACCATGTCGGGGGCGACGGTCACCATGCAGCTCGGCTGGAGCGCCGGGCCCCGACCGGTGTCGATGTCGACGATGCACATCCGGCACATGCCGACCGGATCCATGCGGTGGTGGTAGCAGAACCGCGGGATGTAGGTGCCGTTGCGCTCGGCGGCGTCGATCAGCAGCTCGCCGGGCGTCGCGTCGATCTGCTGGCCGTTGACGGTGATGGAGATGGCGGTCTCGGCTGCGCCGGCTGCTGAGCCTGTCGAAGTATCAGACATCGGCGGTCGTCTCCAACGAGAGGTCCTGCACGGTGGGGGTCGGCTTGCCGACGAAGGCGGCGCCCTTGACCTCGACGGTCATCTCCGCCGGGCCGCCGAGGTAGGCCTCGAACTCGTCACGGAAGCGCATCACCGCGGACGCGATCGGCGAGGTCGCCGACTGGCCGAGCGGGCAGATCGTGGTCTGGGTCGGCGGCCAGGCGAGGCCGACCGAGATGTTGTCGGCGACGTCCATGAGCAGGTTGAGGTCCTCCGGGCGGCCGTGGCCGTCGAGGATGCGCTCGAGGATCATCTCCAGCCAGCTGGTGCCCTCGCGACACGGCGTGCACTTGCCGCACGACTCGCGGGCGAAGAAGCGGACCAGCCGGAGCGCGGCCTTGACCATGTCGGTGGTCTCGTCGAAGACCACCACCGCACCGGAGCCGAGCATCGTGCCGAGCTTGCCGACGGTGGCGGCCTCGAGCGGCGTGTCGAGGTGCTCGGGGTACAGCCACGGGGCCGACGCGCCACCGGGGATGAACGCCTTCAGCTCGTGGCCGCCGCGGATGCCGCCGCCGTAGACCGGGGCGTAGATGAGGTCGCGGAAGGTGGTGACACCGAACTCGACCTCGTAGACGCCGGGGTTCTTCACGTGGCCGGAGACGGCGAAGATGCGGGTGCCCTTGGAGTTCTCGGCGCCGAGGGCGGCGAACGCCGCGCCCCCGTTGGTGAGGATCCACGGCAGGTTCGACAGGGTCTCGACGTTGTTGACGATCGTCGGCTGCATGTAGAGGCCCTTGGCCGCCGGGAAGAACGGGGGCTTCAGGCGGGGCATGCCCCGGTTGCCCTCGAGGCTCTCGATGAGCGCCGTCTCCTCGCCGACGATGTAGGCGCCGGCGCCCCAGTGCAGGACGATGTCGAGCGAGAAGTCGGTGCCGCAGATGTTCTTGCCGACGTAGCCGGCGGCGTAGGCGTCGTTGAGGGCCTGGGCGATGCGCTCCTGCGCGAGGGCCATCTCGCCCCGCACGTAGAGGAACGCCTGCGAGCAGCCGACCGCGTAGCAGGCGATCAGGATGCCCTCGATGAGCTGGTGGGGATCGCGCTCCATGAGGATGCGGTCCTTGTAGGTGCCCGGCTCGGACTCGTCGCCGTTGACCACGAGGTAGCGGGGGAACACGCCGGGCGGGCAGAACCCCCACTTGACGCCGGCCGGGAAGCCGGCGCCGCCGCGACCGAGCAGCGATGCAGACTTCACCTCTTCGGTGACGTCGGCGGGAGCCTTGGCCAGCGCGGCCCGCAGGCCCTCGTAGCCGCCGGTCTCCAGGTAGCGCTCGATCGTGTGGCCGTCGTCGAGGTCCCAGCGGGAGGTCACGATCTTCGGGGCGTCGGTGACGGTCACTTCCCGTCGCCCCCTTCCTCGGCGGCAGCGATCGCGAGCCACACCGGCTCGACGTTCACGGTCGGGTCGGCGACGCCGGCGGCCCGGTCGGCGGGGATGTGCTGGCGCACCCGGGCGAGGGTGCCGTGGGGCGGCACCTCGTCGTCGAGGCGGCCGGCGGCGAGGTCGTCGACGAGCTGGTCGAACTCCTCGTGGGTGATCCTGTGCCGGTAGCGGTAGTTGACCTGGAGGCACGGGGCCTCGGTGCACGCCGCGATGCACTCGACGTCCTCGACGGTGAAGAGGCCGTCGGGGGTGGTGCTGCCGGAGCGGATGCCGAGCTTCTCCTCGGCGTGGTGCAGCAGCTCCTCGCCGCCCATGATCTGGCAGGCGATGTTGGTGCAGATGTTGATGGCGTAGCGGCCGACCGGCTCCCGCTTGAACATCTCGTAGAACGAGCAGGTGCCCAGCACCTGCGCCGGGGTGGTGCCCACCAGTTCGGCGATGTGCTCCATGGCGTCGTCGGTGACGTAGCCGTCCTGCTCCTGCGCGAGGTGCAGGAGCGGGATCGTGGCCGACTTGGCGATCGGGTAGCGGGACACGATCTCGAGCGCGGTCGCGAGGTTGGCGTCGGTGAAGCGGGCCATCAGCGATCGACCTCGCCCATGATCGGGTCGACGCTCGAGATGACGGCGACGGCGTCGGCGATGGTGCCGCCCCGGAGGAGGTGCGGCAGGACCTGCAGGTTCACGAAGGACGGCCCCCGGATGTGCATGCGGTAGGGCGTGCCCGAGCCGTCGCTCACGATGTAGCAACCGAGCTCGCCCCGCGGGGACTCGACGGCCGCGTAGGCCTCGCCCTCGGGGACCTTGAAGCCCTCGGTGAAGATCTTGAAGTGGTGGATGAGCGCTTCCATCGACTCGTCGATGCGCGCCCGCGGCGGGGGCGTCACCTTCTTGTCCTGGATGCGGTAGTCGCCGGCGGGCATGTGCTCGAGGCACTGCCGCAGGATCCTCACCGACTCGCGGATCTCGTTGAGGCGGATCGCGTAGCGGTCGAAGCAGTCGCCGTAGCTGCCGACGATCACGTCGAAGTCGACCTGGTCGTAGGCGAAGTACGGCATCTGGCGCCGCAGGTCCCACGCGTAGCCGGTCGACCGCAGGATGGGCCCGGTGGCACCGAGGGCGATCGCCTCCTCGGTGGTGATGTCGCCGACGCCCTGGAGCCGCTCCCGCCAGATCGGCTGGTCGGTCATCAGGACCTCGTACTCCTCCAGCCGGGCCGGGATGGCGTCGAGGTAGGTCGACAGGCGCTCCTGCCAGCCGTCGGGGAGGTCGGCCGCGGTGCCACCGACGCGGATGAAGTTGTGGTTCATCCGGAGACCGGTGATCATCTCGAGGATCCGCAGACCCTCCTCGCGCTCGCGCCAGCCGTAGATCATCATCGACGTGGACCCGAGGTCCATGCCGTTGGTGCCGAGGAACAGGAAGTGCGAGGTCAGCCGGTTGAGCTCGTGCATGAGCATCCGGATCCACTGGGCCCGCGGCGGCACCTCGAGGCCGAGCAGGGCCTCGGTGGCGAGGCAGAAGGCGGCCTCGCTGAACAGCGGCGAGGCGTAGTCCATGCGGGTGACGTTGGTGCCGCCCTGGACGTAGGTGAGCTGCTCGCCGGTCTTCTCCATGCCGGTGTGCAGGTAGCCGATGACGGGCTTGGTCCGCAGCACGGTCTCGCCGTCGAGCTCGAGCATCAGCCGGAGCACGCCGTGGGTGCTCGGGTGCTGCGGGCCCATGTTGATGATCGAGGTCTCGGAGTCGTCGGGCGCGTCGAGCATCGCGTCGGACTCGGACATGCGCAGGACCGATCCGACCTCGCGCAGCACCTCGACGCCGCCCGCCAGCGCGCGGGGCGACATCTCCTGTGCCCCCTCGTCGGTAAGGGCAGCGAGGTCGTGGTCGGCTTCGTGTTCCGCGATGGTCATGGCTGCCTCGTTCAACCTCTGGACGGGGCCTTGAACTGGACCGGGATCGACCCGACCGCGAAGTCCTTGCGCAGCGGGTGACCGACCCAGTCCTCGGGCATGAGGATGCGGGTGAGGTCGGGGTGGTCGGTGAAGGTGATGCCGAACAGGTCGAACACCTCCCGCTCCATCGCCTCGGTGCCGGGGTGGACCTCGAACAGCGACGGCACGGTCGGGTCGGCCTCGGGCACCTGCACCCGGAGCCGCAGCCGTTCCCGATCGGCGTGGGAGATGAGGGTGACGACCACCTCGAAGCGCTCGGGATCGATCCCGTCGGGCAGCACCCGGGTGGGGTTGGTGAGGTAGTCGACGGCGGTGACGTCGAGGCACATGAGCCAGCCCTCGTCCCGGAGGGCCCGGGCGACCGCGACGAGCGAGCCGCGCTCGACGTGGGCGACGCGCTGCCCGTTGGCGCGCGTGACCGGTGCCCCGTGGAGCAGCTCCGGCTCGGGCGCGGGCGCCTCTTCGGTCGCCACCTCGTCCTCGGTGGCGTCGGCGGGTGCGTCGCTCATCAGGACCGTCCCAGGGTGACCGGTTGCGGGCCGCCCTGCCCGTCGAGCTGCGTCACGGTGATGTTGGCCCCCGCGCCGCCGTTCTCCTCGCGCCGGCGGAACACGTCGCCGTCGTTGATCTTGTCGTGCAGCGTCCCGATGGCGTGGATGAGCGTCTCGGGACCGGGCGGGCACCCCGGCGCGTAGACGTCGACCGGCACGACCTGGTCGACGCCCTGGACGATCGCGTAGTTGTTGAACATGCCGCCGGAGCTGGCGCAGACGCCCATGCTGATGACCCACTTGGGTTCCATCATCTGGTCGTAGATCTGGCGCAGGACCGGGGCCATCTTCTGGGAGACCCGGCCGGCCACGATCATGAGGTCGGCCTGGCGGGGCGAGGCCCGGAAGACCTCCATGCCGAACCGGGCGAGGTCGTAGTGGGCGCCGCCGGTGCCCATCATCTCGATGGCGCAGCAGGCCAGGCCGAAGGTGGCCGGCCACATGCTGCGGGTGCGGGACCACTTCACCAGGTCCTCGATCTTGGCGGTGAGGACGTTGTGGTCGATCGTCTCGAGGCCGTTGCTGAAGTCGAGACCAGCCATCAGGCCGCGACCTCCGACGCGTCGTCGCCGCGGCCGTCGAGTCCGACCCGACGGATCGTCGAGGTCGAGGTGCGGGCCGGGTCGACCGCCGGGTTCGACCGACGCACGCGCTGGGCAGGACCCCAGTCGAGCGATCCGGTCGAGATCAGGTAGATCAGGCAGGCGAAGACGGCGATCGAGAAGACCACCACCTCGGCCAGACCGAACGGGCCGAGCTCACGGAACATCGTGGCGTACGGGTACAGGAAGATGATCTCGATGTCGACGATGATGAACACCATCGCCACCAGGTAGAAGCGCACCGGGAAGCGCTCCGGGGGCTCCTGACGGGCGATGATCCCGCACTCGTAGGGGGCCGACTTCGCCGCCGACGGTCGCTTGGGGCTGACCAGGTTCGACATCACCAGGCTGGTCACGGCGAAGCCGAGGCCGAGCACCAACATGACGACGATCGGCAGGTACTGGCCCATGGGTCACGCCGCTCCGGCGACCGCAGCCCGCTGGAGCTGTGCGAGCTTGTCCCGACGGTGGAGCATGTTCGCGGTGATGGCGAAGACGATCCCGCAGAAGATGGTGAAGAAGATGGCCGGCTGGCGGAGGTTGCCGCGGTTGCGTTCCATGATCACCGTGTAGACGGTGGCGTCGGGATCGCGCTGCACGGTGGGGGGCGCCTGGCCGGGCTTGGTCTCCTGGGGGATCACGGCCTGGAGCTGGATCGCCACGTAGAAGGGGTCGTGCGGTCGGTCGAAGGTGTTGGTCACCTTGAAGATGATCCGGCCGATGATCGAATCGCTGGCCCGGGGCGCCTCACCACCGGTCCAGTACCCGTCGAGGAAGGTGAACTCGGTGGCGTCGGCGAAGAGGCCTTCGGCCACGACGTCCTCGGACACCTTGGCCTGGGCCTCACCCGTGTACTTGTTCGAGGCCGACAGCAGGTGCCAGTCGCCCAGCTGCTCGTTGACGGTGTCCTCGATCGAGGGGTCGATGGCCGCCAGTTCACTGAGGGTCGGGTCCTTGCGCTCGGGCGGGAACTCGGCCTGGAGGTCCTCGCTCTCGGCCCGCAGATCGAGCGGGTCGGGCAGGGTGCCGTCGCCCGGAAGCGGAAGTGTCTGCGCGACCTCCACCGACGACTGTGACACGTCGTTCTCGACGATGTTCTTGACGTCCCAGGTCGGGGCCTCGCCCTTCCAGCCGATGCCGTAGATCGACCAGATGGTGCCCATCACGGTGAGCCACCCGAAGAGGGCGCTGACCGCGAGCAGCGTGCCCAGGCGGGCGCCGCTGTTGGTGCTCAGGATGAGCGCGACCGAGCCGCACAGGATGATGACGGCCAGGACGACGGTGAGGAAGCCCCGGAAGCCGGGGTCCCACTGCATGGCGCCGAGCAGGTTGGCTGCGGTCGCGATCATCGGGCGAGGCTCCTCACGTACTCCACGATCTGCTGGACCTGTTCCTGGGTGTACATGCCGCCGTCCTCGGCGGTACCGACATCGTGCGCGACGACCCCGACCTCACCGTCGGCGGCCTCGACCGCCGGCACCACACAGAACCCGGGCATGCGGCCCGACCCCTGGCCGTACTGGCCGTAGCGGGCACCGTTGGTGCTGCCGGTGCAGACGAAGTCGGTCATCTGGGTGACGCCGAGCACGTCGCCGGGGAACTGGGTGAGCACCCCACCGAGGTTCGGGCCCATGGCGCCCGAGCCGTCCTCACCCTTCTCGCCGTAGGACCAGCCCGGGGTGTGGCAACGGCCGCACGAGTAGGCGCCACCGGCGAAGCCGTCGTTGTAGCCGAGGTTGAAGAGGGCCTCGCCCTCGGAGTCCCACGCCAGCGGGCAGCTGTCGGTGTCGACCGTCGATGCGTCGAACGACGCCAGCTCCTCCTCGGTCATGCCGGCCTTCGCGGCGTCGGTGCGGGCCGACACGCAGGTGGCGTCGCGCTCGTCCATCGCCTTCGGGAGCTCCTCGGCCACCTGCTGCTGGGACTCTTCCTTGGTGATCTGGAAGGTGCCGATGTAGTCGATCAGGTTCTGGAGCTGCTGCTCGGTGAGGGGGCCACCGCCCTTGGTGCCCCACGCCGGCATCGGCGTGGCGAGGCGCCCGTACTCGAGCACGTAGCGGATCTCCTCACGGCTGTAGCGCAGGAAGATCGTGTTGAGCGCCGGGCCCTTCCACTGGACCTCCTTCACGAACCGCCCCTCGGCGTCGGTGATGGTGTACGGCGTCGAGCCGCCGCCGCCGTCGGGGCCGTGGCAGAAGGCGCAGTTGTAGCCACCCTCGGCGGTGGGGGCGAACATGTGCTCGCCGCGCTGGATGAACTCCTCGCGGATGCGCTCCTCGGCGCCCTCCTGGCGGGACGGCTCCTGCAGCCAGTAGAGCGGCAGGCCGATCCCGAGGATGAACAGGCCGAGCAGGCCGATGCTGAGCGTGCGGTCGAGCTTGCGCCCCTCCAGCTCCGCATCCGGCAGGTACGGCTTGCGGTTGGGGGCGAGCTCGATCTCCGAGCCGACCTCGGCGCGCCCCTGGCGCAGGTTCACCAGGCCGAACACGACCGCGATGACGAGCGACAGGAACAGGACGAACAGACCGATGGAGGTCTGCGTTGAGACGGCGAGAAGCATCAGTGACCACCTGCTCCCGAAACGCAGTGGGGACCCTCGGCCTCTTGGCCGGTGGTGTTGGTGCCGATCGGCGGACCTTGGATGATCTGGCCGGTGTTGACGGTGAGCGAGCCGCCGCCCACCTCCATGGCGAACCGGTCGAGGCCCCGGGGGGCCGGACCGGCCTTCTTCTCACCGACCCGGTTGTACTGCGAGCCGTGGCAACCGCACTCGAACCACTGCGAGGTGGCGCACGACGGCACGCGGCAGCCGAGGTGGACGCACTTCTGGTAGAGCGCGATCACGCCGGCCTCCATGCCCGCGAGCTCCGGCGCGCTGTAGACGGCACGAGCCTTCTCCAGGGCGTTGGAGGGGTAGTGGGTGATCCACATGCGACCCTCCGGGTAGTAGGCGAAGCCGTTGCCCTGCTGGATGGCGAGGTCGATGTCGGCGAGCTTGCCGACGGCGATCTTGGAGCCGAAGCCGCCGCCGCCGGACGGCCACAGGAAGGCGAGGACGCTGGCCCCGAAGCCGCTGAGGCCGAGGATGAAGCCACCGATGATCGAGCGGTTGAGGAACTGGCGGCGGTAGACGCCGATCTCCTCGGGGTCGGGCTCGACGAACGGGGTGACCGGGGCGGGGCCGACCGGCACGAGGTCGCCACCCTTGCGGGCGAGCACGGCGGCGGCCTCGACGTCGCGGCCCGAGGAGCCCTCCGAGAGCGCGGCGGCCTTGCGGCCCTTGCGGTCGCGCGACCGGGTCTCCCGTGAGAGCTCCCCGACGCCGAGGCTCTCCCGGCGACGCAGCGTCGACACGATGAGCAGGCCGGCGAACGCGACCAGGACCAGGACGGCGATGACGATGACGATTCCCATGTCGGCCTCCTACAGCTCGAAGAAGAGTCCCTCGGTCCAGGGGAAGACGAAGAGCTGCCCCGGGCCTCGGAAGAACGAGCCGATGATGGTGAGCACGGCGCACGACATCATGAAGATCGTGAACAGTGCGATTGCGAACTTGCGGTCCTCGGGCTTCTGCGACGGGTTCCGGTCGATGTAGGGAGCCATCGCGAGCCCGGCGAGGCCGATGCCCGGGAGGAGCACGCCGGCCACCATCGGGTGGAAGAAGGCGAGGAGCTCCTGGAGGCCGAGGAAGTACCACGGCGCCTTGGACGGGTTCGGCGTCTTGTTGATGTCGGCCAGCTCGAGCAGCGGTGCGTTCACGAAGATCGAGAAGACGAACGTGAACGCCAGGCACAGCAGCGCGGCCACGAACTCGACCGACAGCAGGTGCGGCCAGACGTGGACCTTGTCCTGCGGGCTGGCCTTCACGTCCTGGATGGAGCCGGACTTCACGACGGTCAGCAGCCGCTGGGTGTGGCCGCCGGGGCCGGCGGCCACGGGCGGGCCGGCGGTGGCGACCGCGGTGCCGCCCCCGGAGGTGGCGGCGACGCCGGTGCCCGCGCTCTCGGCACCGGCGGTGGCGCCGGCCGCCTTGGACCGGGCGGCCTTGGCCCGCTCCAGCAGGTGGGCGGGGATCTTCGAGGCGGCCTCGCTGGAGGCGGCGTCGTCACCGGACGCGGCGGGCGCCTCGGCCGGGGGCGCGCCCTCGTCCTTCTTGGCGGCGGCCTTGGCGCGGGCCTCTTCGGCCCGCTTCCGGAGGTGTTCTGGGATCTCGGTCATATGCGATTCCTCCGTCGGCTACAGCGGGCCGCTGATGCCGCCGTCCTTGCGGACACGCCAGAAGTGGATGGCCATGAAGATCACGATCACGAACGGGAGCATCAGCACGTGCAGCACGTACCAGCGCAGGAGCGTGTCGGTGCCGATCTCCGAGCCGCCGAGCAGGACGAAGCGGACCTGATTACCGAACACGGGCGTGTAGCCCATCATGTTCGTCCCCACGGTCACGGCCCAGAGGGCCAGCTGGTCCCACGGCAGCAGGTAGCCGGTGAAGCTGAGCAGCAGGGTGAGCAGCAGCAGCACGATGCCGATCACCCAGTTGAACTCGCGGGGCGGCTTGTAGGCCCCGTGGTAGAAGACGCGGGCCATGTGCAGGAACACCGAGAGCACCATGAGGTGCGCGGCCCAGCGATGCATGTTGCGCACCAGGAGGCCGAAGGTGACCGACGTCTGCAGGTGGTAGATGTCGTTCCAGGCCTGCGCCGCGGTCGGCCGGTAGAAGAACATCAGGAAGATGCCGGTCACCGTGAGCAGGATGAAGAGGAAGAAGCTCAGGCCGCCGAGGCAGAGCGTGTAGCTCACCTTCACGGCGTGGCGCTTCACCTTCACCGGGTGCAGGTGGTACAGCACCGAGTTCATGATCACGTAGGACCGGTTCCTCGGGCTGTCGGTGTAGCCCTTCCGGAAGATCGAGCCCGGTCGGAAGATCGAGTTCCAGGCCTGCGAGCTCTGGACCTTGTCGGTCAACTCGTTGAGCTTGTCGGAACCCTTGTTCTGCATGGTCTTGGCCATGGGTTACCGGTCCTCCCTGACGTGCGAGCCGGCGTGCTTGGGGTGGCGGGGGGCCACGGGATCGAGGGGTGCGTTCATCCGAGGCGCATCCCGTAGCCGTAGCCGTGGGTGTTGGTGCGCTGGTGGGCGTCGCCGTTGGCGGCGGGGTCGCCGACCTTGCCGAGGATGATGACCCCGGTCGGGCAGCGGTCCACGCAGAGCGCGCAGCGGGTGCAGACGTCGTCGTCGATGAGGAAGATGACGTTGTCGCTGGGGTCGATGCCCGGGCGCTCGGTGTTCTCGGCCTCGGCCACCGAGGTCGGCGCCACCATGTGGATGCACTTCCACGGGCAGATGTCGACGCAGCCCTCGCACATGATGCACTCGGACTGGTCGATGTGGATGAACTGCTTCGGCTTGACCGCCTTGGCCAGGTAGTCCGCGTCGACCTCGACGAGCGCGTAGTCGGAGCGGAACTCCGGCATGGGCGGGTTGGCGTCGGTCTTGGTCATGGGTTCAGGCCTTCACCAGCGGACGGCCGTAGTTGGAGGTCTCGACGTCGTCGCCGGTCGAGGCGCCGCGGCCCTGCCAGACCGCCCACATGGCGATCGTGAGGGCGAGGCCGATCATGTAGATGTTGACCGTCACGAAGTCGGCGATGGTGGCCTTGGTGATCCGGACCGGGAGCCACTCGAACCAGCCGGTCGAACCGGGGCCGGCGAGGATGGCGTCGGAGCGCATGGCGAGGGTGCCCTCGGCGTGCTTCATCCACTGGTCGGGGACCACGCCGAAGAACCAGAACATGAGGAACGTGACGTAGAAGGCCGCGACCATGGCCGTGCCCCAGGTGAGCTCCGCGCCCTGCGGCCGCTTCCGGGAGTAGAGGACGATCCCGCCGCACAGCAGGAGCGCGACGATCAGCGAACCGGTGAAGGGGACGCTGCGGAAGCCGCTGCCGATGGAACAGATGACGTGCCAGAGCTCTTCGCCGAACGATGCCGTGATCACGCTGCTGGCTGCCTCCTCGTGAATCCGATCACAATCATGGGGGCCGAGGACGACGACGTCGTCGTCGGGGGCTCCGGGTCACGGTCTAGCACGCGACCCTCCGGCGGCTCACATTCCCGACACGATGCGCGACCGGGCGACGGGCGGCCCGGCCACCAGGCTTGGTTCCGGTCGCGGGAGCGGGCCTAGAGTGGCCGCGTCACGCCCCGCACCCATCGTGCGGAGTGCACCGATTCGCCCGCGGAGGACGTTCGTGACCGAGATCCCCGAGCACCTGCTGAAGCGAGCCCAGGCCCGCCGCGCCGCGCTGGGCGGTGGCGACGCCCCCGAGGACGCCCCAGCAGGGGATGCCCCGGCCGCTGCCGCGTCGGCGGACGCCCCGGCTCCGGCCGCGGCCGCCCCGGCCGCGCCGACCCCGCTGCCGACGCTCGACGAGACGCCGGAGAAGGCGACGCCGGACATCCCGGTCGTGGCCGCCGCCAAGCGCCGCAAGCGGGTGCCGTTCTGGGCCGCCGGTGTGCTGGCGCTGCTGCCGGTGTGGGGCCTGATCTACCGCGACGCCACCATCCCGAAGCCGACCGCGGAGACCGACCCGCTGGTGATCGGCGCCGAGGTGTTCTCGGTCACCGGGGGCTGCGCCGGCTGCCACGGGGCCGACGGCGCCGGCACCGGCGCCGGCGCCCAGCTGCGCGACGGCCACGCCATCGACACGTTCAACGACCCGCTCCAGATGGTCCACTGGGTCGCCTTCGGCTTCGCCGACGGCAGCCACGGCGACGGCACCTACGGCGTCGACACGATCCGCCAGCAGGTCACCGGCGGCATGCCGGCGTTCAAGGACAAGCTGACGCCCGAGGAGATCGCGGCGGTCGTCATCTACGTCCGGTCGCAGTTCTCCCCGGACCAGTACGACGCGGCGAACGAGCAGGGCTTCACCGCCGAGACCTTCGAGGCCGACCCCGAGGCCCTCGCCGCCGAGGTCGAGGCGGTCATCGAGAAGGGCCCCGGCGGCACCACGGACCTCTCCGACATCGAACGCACCGGCGCCGAGTAGTCGCCGTCCGGCCCCATGGGCCGGGCACCACCCCCCTCCCAGGAGCGCCCCGATGGCCGCCACCGATCGAGTCGACGTCCTCGTGGTCGGCGGTGGCCCGGCCGGCGCAGCCACGTCCTACTGGCTGGCCGAGGCCGGCCATCGCGTCACCTGCGTCGAGCGCAAGGAGTTCCCGCGCGACAAGACGTGCGGTGACGGCCTGACGCCCCGGGCGGTCAAGCAGCTCACCGACATGGGCCTGGCCGACGCCCTGCTCCCCTACCACCGCTACGACGGCCTGCGGGCCATCGCGCACGGCGTCACCCTCGAGCTCGAGTGGCCGAGCCACCCGGACTACCCGTCCCACGGCTACGTCGTGCGCCGCCGCGACCTCGACCAGATCGTGTTCGAGCACGCTGCCGCGGCGGGCGCCGACACCCGGTCGGGCACCGAGGCCGTCGCACCGATCGTCGAGGGCGGGCTCGTCGCCGGCGCCGTCCTGAAGGACAAGGCCAGCGGTCGCACGAGCGAGCTGCGGGCCCGCTACGTCGTGGTCGCCGACGGGGCCAACTCCCGGTTCGGCCGAGCGCTCGGCACGGCCCGCAACCGCAGCTACCCGCAGGGCATGGCGATCCGCACCTACTACGAGAGCCCGCTGCACGACGACCCGTGGATCGAGAGCTGCCTCGACGTGCGGGATCGCAACGGCTCGTCGCTCCCCGGCTACGGCTGGATCTTCCCGGTGGGCAACGGGACCATCAACGTCGGCATCGGCCTGCTGTCGACCTTCCGGGACTGGCGCGACGTCAACACGTCGCACCTCATGGCCGAGTGGGCGGCCACCGCCCCCGCCCACTGGAAGATCGACCCCGACAACCCCGTCGCCCCGCCCACCGGCGGCCGCATCCCCATGGCCGGCTCGGTCAACCCGAAGGTCGGTCCCAACTGGGCCGTGGTCGGTGACGCCGGCGGCTCGGTCAACCCGTTCAACGGGGAGGGCATCGACTACGCCTACGAGACGGCCCGCACGGTGGCCGGCCTGCTCGACGAGGCGATCCGCACCGGCGACGGCATGGCGCTGCAGCAGTACCCCCACCTGCTCGACGAGGAGTACGGCCTCTACTTCAAGGTGGCCCGCCTGTTCGCCAACGTGATCGGCCAGCCGGCGCTGATGCGCGAGCTCACCCGGGTCGGCATGCGCAGCCGCAGCCTGATGGAGTGGGTGCTGCGGATCATGGCCAACCTGCTGCGCCCCGACGAGATCGGGCCCGCCGAGGCCGCCTACAAGATGGCCGCCGCCATCGTGAAGCGCGTCCCCGACCCCCTCCCCTGACCCGCCTCCGCTCAACCATCAGGTTCGTTCCTTGAGCGGAGCGAGCCGCCAGGCGAGCCCCCTCCGTTCCTTGAGCGGAGCGAGCCGCCAGGCGAGCGCAGTCGAAAGGCGGTCAGTAGCCGAGCTTGACCTTGTCGAGGCGACGCTTGCGGAGCGAGTCCATGAGGACCGTCCGGGCCGGCGCCCACGACGTGTGCATCGGGCACTGCTCGTGTGAGTCGCAGGGCACGCCGACGACGATGCACACACCGTTGTCGATGGGACCGTCGACCAGCTCGACCACGTCGAGGACGGTGAGCGACCGCAGCGGCACCTCCAACCGGTAGCCGCCGGTCCGGCCCGGTTCGGAGCTGATCCAGCCCGCCTTCACCAGCGGGTTCATCACCTGCGACATGAATCCGGCCGAGGTGTCGAGCTGTTCGGCGAAGGCGCGGGCGCTCGTCCGTCCCTCCCGGTGATCGGCATCCCCGAGGGTGACGAGCGCCCGGATCGCGAGATCCGCCTGGCGAGTTACCTCTAGTCGCACGCTATGAGTATCGTGTATCTTGCAGTCGCACACTACGAATATACCGACCGATCGCCGGGGCGACTCCCGGGCCGGTCACGAGCGAACAGGAGCGGACGACGATGTCCACCACCGCCACCGACCCGACCGAGGAGCAGGGCCCCCGACCGTCGCTGCGCCGTCGGGCCTTTCTCGCCGGCGCCGGCGCTGGGGTCGCCGGGACCGGCCTGGTCGCGTTCACCGCGGCCGCGGGCTGGCCCGCGGCGAGCAACGCCCAGGACGATCACGACATGAGCTCGGGCGACACCACCGAGATGACCGACGAGGAGATGCTCGCCCACCACAAGGAGGGCATCGAGCAGTTCCTCGCGAACGCCGAGGATCCGCTCACCGAGGGGGTGCCGATCCAGCCGCTCGAGTCGAAGGTGGTCGACGGCGTCCGGGTCTTCGAGCTGACCGCGTCGGAGATCGAGTGGGAGGTCACCCCGGGCGAGAAGTACGAAGCGATGGCGTTCAACGAGCAGGTGCCCGGCCCGCTGATCCGCTGCACCGAAGGTGAGCGCATCCGGGTCATCGTCCACAACGAGATGTCGCAGAGCACCTCGATCCACTGGCACGGGCAGATGGTCCCGAACGACCAGGACGGCGTCCCGTTCGTGACCCAGGAGGCGATCAAGCCCGGCACGACCTACACGTACGAGTTCGTGGCCAAACCGGCCGGGTCGCACATGTACCACTCGCACAACAACTCGACCGAGCAGGTCGGCAAGGGCCTGCTCGGCCCGCTGATCGTCGACCCGAAGGAGCCCATCGCGGGGCACGAGTCCGACCACGACCACGTGCTCATCCTCAACGACGCCCTCGGCGGCTTCACCATCAACGGCAAGGGCTTCCCGGCCACGACCGCCTACAAGGCGAAGGTCGGCGAGAAGATCCGCTTCCGCTACATGAACGAGGGACTCGCCATCCACCCCATGCACCTCCACGGGTTCCCCCAGGAGGTCATCACGAAGGACGGCTGGCCGCTGCCCGCTCCCTACAAGTGCGACACCGTCAACATCGCCCCCGGCGAGCGCTACGACGTGATCGTCACCGCGGAGGACCCCGGCATCTGGGTCTTCCACTGCCACATCCTCACCCACGCCGAGGGTCCCGACGGGATGTTCGGCATGGTCACCGCCCTGATCGTCGAGGAGTAGATCCGATGACCGACACCACCACCGAAGCTCCCACGACCGTCGACGAGACCACGGGCGGCGGCGCCGGGTCGGGCGCCGGCACCCGGACGCCCGCCGACCGGGTGCGCGAACGCAGCGAGTCGATCGCCATCTTCGCCGCCGTGTTCGCGGCGATCGGCGTCCTGACGGCGCTGTTCGCCGTGGGCCTCGCGGTGCGGGCCGTCCAGCGGGCCGACAGCATCGAGAACCCGCCGGCGGTCGAAGCTGCCGGCACGACGGGGCCGGAGCTCACGCTGACCGAGTTCAAGATCACCCCGAACGAGATCTCGGTCCCCGCCGACTCGATCATCACCATCGTCAACGACGGCACCGTGGCCCACGACGTCAGCGTCGACGGCATCACGTCGGACCGGGTCGACGCCGGAGGGAGCACCATCCTCGACCTCACCGGGGTCGAGCCCGGCACCTACGACATGATCTGCACCGTCACCGGCCACAAGGACTCCGGCATGACCGGCACCATCACCGTCACCTGACCAGGCACCCTTCGACTGCGCTCGCTGGCGCTCGCTCCGCTCAGGGAACAGCTGGATCGACGCCCTATTCCTTGAGCGAGCGCAGCGACGCCCCTGCTCCTTGAGCGAGCGGAGCGAGTCGAAAGGCAACAGGACAGCGAGCGCAGCGAGGCCTTCCCGTTCCTTGAGCGAGCGGAGCGAGTCGAAAGGCAACACAGCGAGCGCAGCGAGGCCTTCCCGTTCCTCGAGCGAGCGCAGCGACGCCCCTGTTCCTTGAGCGAGCGGAGCGAGTCGAAAGGCAACACAGCGAGCGCAGCGAGCGCAGCGAGGCCTTCGACTTCGCTCAGGGAACGGATGGGGGTGGATCCTCGGGAGCGATCCAGCCGCCGACGTCGGCGGCCAGGCGGTCGGCCGAGGCCGGGCCGAGGGTGCCGGCCTCGTAGCGCTCGACCGGCGGGTGGTCCTCGACGACCCGCTCGACGATCCGCCACTGCTGGTCGAGCGCGTCCTCGCGGCCGAACCTCCGGGCCTCGCCCCGCATGGCGTCCTCGAGCAGCCGCTGGTACGCCTCCTCCCGACGTCCCAGCACCTCGGGGTAGGACACCTCCAGGTCGGCGGGCATCGGCACGAGGGCGTCGCCCGGCTTCTTGACGTGCAGGTGCATCTGGACGCCGTCGTGCGCGCCGAGCCGGAAGCGCAGGAAGTTCGGTCCGGGCTCGGGCGCGTCCTCGGGCGTGAAGAGGAGCCGGGGCGGACGTTGGAACGTCACCACCGCCTCGGTGGCCGTCACCCCGAGGCGCTTCCCGGCCCTGATGATCCACGGGACGCCGGCCCATCGCCAGGAGTCGATCTCGAAGCGGACCGCGACGTAGGTCTCGACGTCGGAGTCGGCGGCGACGCCGGTCTCGTCGAGGTAGCCGTCGTACTGGCCGCGCACGACGTCGGACGGCTCGATGGTGCGCACCTGGCGGAGGATCTTGGCCTTCTCGTCCCGCAGGGCCCCGGCGTCGGCGGCGACCGGGGGCTCCATGCCGAGGATCGCCACGACCTGGAGGAGGTGGTTCTGCACGACGTCGCGCATGGCACCGACCGTCTCGTAGAACCGACCGCGGGTCCCGACACCGAACTCCTCGGCCATCGTGATCTGCACGCTGGCCACGAACTGGCGGTTCCACACCGGCTCGAGCATCGAGTTGGCGAACCGGAAGAGCAGCAGGCTCTCGACCGACTCCTTGCCGAGGTAGTGGTCGATCCGGAAGATGTCCCGCTCGTCGAAGGTGCGGTGGATGACCTCGTTCAGCTCGGTCGCGCTCGCTCGGTCACGACCGAACGGCTTCTCGACGACCACCCGGCCGCGGGCCGCGACCCCGCACCGCGACAGCCCGGTCACGACGTCGTCGAACAGGTCGGGTGGGATGGCCAGGTAGAAGAGCGGGTGCGAGCAGTCGGTCAACAGCTTGCCGAGGTCCTCGAACACCCGGGCGTCCCGGTAGTCGCCCGAGACGTAGCGGATCCGCGACAGGAGGCGATCGAGGACCCGGTCGTCGACGTCGTCGACCAGCTCGTTGACCGACGACCACACCTTCGAACGCAGGTAGGCGTCGTCGCCCACCGACGACGCCACACCGATCACCGGCACCTCCAGCTCGCCGTCGGCCGCCATCTCGTAGAGCGCCGGGAAGATCTTCTTGTGGGCCAGGTCCCCGGTGGCGCCGAAGAGGACGAGGGCGTCGGAGCGGGTCACGACGCGCCTCCGGCCGGAGGCTCGTGCTCGACGGCGTGGCCACCGAACTGGTTGCGCAGCGCCGAGATCGCCTTCATCGTCACGTCGTCGTCGCGGCGCTGGGACACGAACCGGGCGAACAGCGCGGCGCTGATCACCGGGGCGGCCACCCCGTTGTCGATCGCCTCGACCACCGTCCAGCGACCCTCGCCCGAGTCGGCGGCGACCGGGGCGATGCCGTCGAGGCCGGGGGTCTCCTCCAACGCCTTCACGAGGAGGTCGAGCAGCCACGATCGCACGACGCTGCCCTGCTGCCACGACCGCAGGGCGGCGGGGACGTCGATGTCGAGCGGCGCGGCGTCGAGGATCGCGTAGCCCTCCGCGTAGGCCTCCATCAGCCCGTACTCGATCCCGTTGTGGACCATCTTCACGTAGTGCCCGGAACCGGCCGGACCGACGTGGGCGTAGCCGCCCTCCGGCGCGAGTGCGTCGAACACCGGCTGGACGACCGCGACCGCGTCGTCGGCGCCGCCGACCATGAGCGCGTAGCCGTTCTCCAGCCCCCACACGCCGCCGGACGTGCCGCAGTCGACGAAGCGCACGCCCCGCTCGGCCAGCTCGTCGTGGTGGCGCATCGAGTCCCGGTAGTTGGAGTTGCCGCCGTCGACCACGACGTCGCCGGGCGACAGCAGCTCGGCCAGCCCGCGGATGGTCTCGTCGGTGATCTCGCCCGAGGGCACCATCGACCACGCGACCCGGGGCTGGCCCCCGGTGTCGAGGAGCGGGACGAGCTCGGCGAGCGTGCGCGCGTCGGCCCCCGGAGCCGTGGGGTCCATGCCGACGACCTCGTGTCCGTGCCGGCGGAGGCGTTCGGCCATGTTCCCGCCCATCTTCCCGAGCCCGATCATCCCGATCTTCACGTCGTCTCCTGTCGTGGTGCGTCCGCTCCTGCGGTGCGGCCCCCGGGCAGTCGTCTAGTTGAGGACCCGGGCCGCCTCGATCTCGTCCGCGGTGGTCCGCACGACCCGGAGGCCGTGGCGGTGCAGCGTGAGCAGGTCGCCGTCGGCCTGGGCCCGCTCCAGCTGCCCGAAGGTGAAGTCCCGTCCCGGGACCGCCGCGTCGGTGGCCTCGTGACCGACGATCTGGAGGAACACCCCCGTCGGCGGGCCGCCCTTGTGGAGCTGGCCGGTCGAGTGGAGGAACCGCGGACCGAGCCCGAACGTGGTGGCCACCCCGAGCGCGCCGCGCAGCGCCAGACGCAGCTCCTCGAGCCGATCGACGACCGCGTCGGCCGGATCCACGAACGCCAGCACCGCGACGTAGTCGCCGGGCACGACCGTGGCCAGCACGTCGTCGAGGGTGGCGGTCGGCCAGTCGTCGGTCGTGTCCCCGGCCAGCACGCGGTTGGTGGCCTCCTTCGCCTCGGCCACGTTGGGCTGGTCGAACGGGTTCACGCCGAGCACCGCCCCGCAGATCGCGGTGGCCAGCTCCCAGATCAGCACCTGGGCACCCAGGTCGAACAGGTCGTCGAGCTCGAGCTCGACGACCGGGTGGCCCGACTCGGCGAGCACGTCGACCCCGACCTCGTGCTCGGGGCGGCCGACCACCACGAAGAGGCGGTCGTCGCCGTACACGTCGGTGGGGCCGAGCGCCTCGCCCACGATCGGCACCGTTCCGGTGCCCTGCTTGCCGGTCGACTCGGCCAGCAGCTGCTCCAACCAGAGCCCGAACGTCTCGGCCCGGGGGTCGAGCAGGAGGGTGATCTTGTCCCGGCCGGCCCGCACCGCCGCGCCGAGGATCGCCCCCAGGCGCAGACCCACGTTGACGGTCGGTTCGACCTCGCGCAACGCGGGCGCCACGGCGTCGGCCGACGCGACCAGGGCCCGCCAGTCCACCCCGGCCAGCGCCGCGGGCACGAGGCCGAAGAAGCTGAGCGCCGAGTAGCGGCCGCCGATGTCGGTCCGGTTCTCGAACACGGCCCGGAAGCCCCGCTCGACGGCGAGGCGGCCGAGGTCCGAGCCCGGGTCGGTCACCGCGATGAACCGGGACCCGTCGCCGATCCGGTCCCAGAAGAACTCGAGGTGGCTGCGGGTCTCGACGGTGCCGCCGGACTTCGACGAGGTGACGAACAGGGTGTGGTCGGCGGGCACGGTGGCGGCCACGTGGGCGACGGCGTCGGGATCGGTGCTGTCGAGCACGTGCAGCCGCAGCCCGGCGCCACCGGGGAACGTCCGGGCGAGGACCTCGGGGAACAGGCTCGACCCGCCCATGCCCATCACGACGACGTCGGTGAAGCCGTCGGCGACGGCCTCGGCCCGGAGGTCGTCGAGCCGGTCGGCGGCGGCCAGCATGTCGGCGGTGACCTCCAGCCAGCCCAGCCGGTCGCTGATCTCGGTCGGGTCCTCGGACCAGAGGGTGTGGTCGCGGTCCCAGAGGCGGGTGATCGCGTCCCGTTCGGCCAGGCCGGCGAGGGTCGCGTCGACCTCCGCACCGAGGGGGCCGAGTCGCTGCCGACGAATGCCTGACGCCATGTCCGGTTTGCTCCTGGTCGAGGGATGCTGCGTCCCCCTTCCTACCGCGCCCGGCCGGGCGCGGGTGGCGCGGTCAGCTGGCGACGGTCCCCGTGGTGCCGACGGCCGGGAGGCACCCCTCGCGCACGATCGCGTCGACGTCGTCGGCGGTGACCGCGGCGCTGAAGAGGAAGCCCTGTGCAGCGTGGCACCCGAGGTTCTCCAGCACCTGCCGCTGCTCGTCGGTCTCGACGCCCTCCGCGATGGTCTCGAACTTCAGGTTCTGGGCCAGGACCATGGCCGCGGAGACGATCGCCAGGTCGTGCGACGACGGGTTGCTCACCCCGGCGACGAAGGATGCGTCGATCTTCAGGACGTCGGCGGCGGAGAAGCGACGGAGGTAGTCGAGGGTGGCGAACCCGGTGCCGAAGTCGTCGATGGCCAGGCGGACGCCCAGCTCGGTGAACCGGGCCAGCTGGTGGGCCAGCTCGGCGTCGGAGATCAGGTCGGTCTCGGTCACCTCGAGGCAGAAGCGGTGCGGCGCGACGCCGTGCTGGTCGAGCGTCCCGGCCACGAACTCGACGAGGTCGGCGTCGGTCAGCTGGCGGGCGGACAGGTTGGCGGCGACCTCGAGGGTCGGCCAGCGGGCCGCGTCGGCGACGGCCTGCTGGATCACCCATCGGCCCAGCGGGAGGATGAGCCCGGTGTCGGTGGCGATCGGCACGAACGCGCTCGGCTCGACCAGGCCGTGACCCGGTCGCCGCCACCGCAGCAGCGCCTCGACCCCGATCATGTGCTCGTCCTTCAGGCGCACCACCGGCTGGTAGTGCAGCTCCATCTCGCCGCTGACGATCGCGTCGCGCAGCGCGCTCTCCACCGCGAGCCGGTCGATGGCGCGGTCCCGGAGCCGCTGCTCGAACAGCGCCGCCTGGTTCCGGCCCTGCTGCTTGGCCTCGTACATGGCCAGGTCGGCGTCCTGGAGCATGGCGGTGGGCTCGGCCGGTCCCCGCACGTGGACGACGCCGATGCTGGCGGTGACGACGACCCGGCCGCCCGGCAGGTCGACCGGGCGCTGCAGCGCGGACGACAGGCGCGACGAGATGATCGCCACCTCGTCGACGTCGCCGAGGTCCGGACACACCACGACGAACTCGTCGCCGCCCACGCGGGCCACGAGGTCGACGCCCCGGACGGCCCGCCGGAAGCGGCCGGCCACCTCCTGGAGCAGTTGGTCGCCGGCGTCGTGGCCGAGGCTGTCGTTGATGAGCTTGAAGCGGTCGAGGTCGACGAACAGCACGCCGCCCTGGCTCCCGTCGTGGCCGAACAGCTCCCGGAGGCGGGCGACGAGGAAGCGACGGTTGGGCAGGCCCGTCAGCTCGTCGTGCAGCGCACCCCGGGCGAGCCGGGCGTGGAGGTCGTGGCGCTCGACCGCGATCGACGCCAGGTCGGCCACCAGGCCGAGGAAGTCGCGATCCTCGGGCGACAGCGGGGCGTCGCTCTCGCTCAGCACCGCGACCCGACCGGTGACCGACCGGGTCGACGAGACCAGGTCCTGGAACCAGACCGAGCGGTAGCGGCCCGCGGACGCCGAACGCACGAGGAGGTCGGTGGCCTCGTTGCGGCGGAACCCGCTCGCGGTCGGACCGGTGGCCCGGCCCGCGCCCGGGCGGGTCACGCCGAGCTGGCCCAGCTGGTCGAGCAGCTCGGGGGCGACACCGACCGCGTGCGACGCGAAGTCCTCATCGGGATCGAAGTAGCCGACGACGATCCGGCGGCCGTCGAGGTGGCGCAGCGCGAACTGCTGGATCTCGTCGAGGGCCTCGCGCACCGGCAGACCGCGGGCGATCCGGTCGAGGAGGAGCGTCTGCTCGGTGAGCAGCTCGGCCGCGGAATCCTCCTCGACGAGGTCGCGGCAGGTGAGGACGACGGATCGGTCCGAACCCGGCGAGTCGAGCGTCCGCCGCACCCGCAGCGGGCACCAGCTGCCGTCGGAACGCTGGAAGCGGATGACCGGTCGGCGGCCGGCCGCGGTGCCGAGGACGCGGTCGAGCGACTGGCCGTCACCCGTCGGGGCCTGGAGGTCGTCGGGGTGGACGATCTCGGGGATCTCCTTGCCGACGAGCTCGTCGGGCCGGAACCCGAGGATCGTGCGGACCGACGGACCGACGTAGGCGATCCGCCCGACGTGGTCGCCGGCGATGATCAGGTCGGTCGCCCCCTGGAGGAGCGTGGTGGCCCAGGCCTCGCTGACCCGCCGCGCCTCGGCCTCGGACTCGCTGGTCTCGAGCACCCGGCCCACGGCCACGATCGCGTTGAGGGCCGGGTCGCGCAGCGCGTTCGTCACCGTGAACACCACCCGCGTCGGTTCGCCGTTGATGACGAGGTCGATGTCGAGGGGTCGTGGGTAGGGACCGTCCGTGTCGAGGATCCTCGCGAACACCTCGGCGTGCAGCGGATGGTTGGCACGGTGGACGACGAGGTCGAAGATCGACCGGTGGAGCAGCTCGTCCTCGTCCATCCCGACCCACGCGGGGAGGGCGTCGACGCTGACGATGACCCCCGAGCCCGACACGGACAGGACGAGGTCGGGGAACGCGTCGAGGACGGCGCTCGGGATGCGACGGCGCGCCGGTCCGGTGGGTCCGGCGTTCACGTCGGCGCCCGAGCGGTGACCGACGCGGCGGCATCGGCCGCCCGCGAGACGATCTCGTCGACGATCGCGTCGTCGTGGGCCAGGCCGGGGAACAACACCTCGTAGGGGCCGGGCGCCAGCGCCACCCCGCGGTCGAGGAGGGCGTGGAACAGGAGCCCGTAGGTGGCCTCGTCGGTCGTGCGCGCACCGTCGTAGTCGTGGACCTCGCCACCGCCGAGGTGGATGCCGACGAGCGGTCCCACCCTCGGCACCCGGGCCTGGAGGCCGGCGTCGGCGAACGCCTTCGCGAGGCCGTCGGCCAGGCGCGTGGCCGTCGCCTCGAGCGCGTCGTACGCGGCGTCGTCCACGAGTCCGAGCGCCGCCAGGCCGGCCGCGGTGGCGAGCGGGTTCCCCGACAGGGTGCCCGCCTGGTACACGGGCCCGAGCGGGGCCAGGTGGTCCATGACGTCGGCCCGCCCACCGAAGGCGCCCACGTTGAGCCCACCGCCGATCACCTTGCCGAAGCAGGTCAGGTCGGGACGGACGCCGAACCGGGCCTGCGCCCCGCCACGGTGCAGGCGGAAGCCGGTGATGACCTCGTCGAAGATCAGCAGCGCACCGACGCGGTCGCACTCGACCCGGAGGCCCTCGAGGAAGCCGGGATCGGGGGCGACGAGGCCCATGTTCGCGGCGACCGGTTCGACGATGACGCAGGCGACGTCGTCGTCGAGGGTGGGGACCCGGTTGTAGGGGACGACCGTGGTCTCGGCCACGGCGGTCGGTGGCACGCCCGCCGACCCCGGGACGCCGTGCGCGTCGTCGAGGTGGGCCACCGCCGAGCCCGACTCGGCGAGCAGCGCGTCGCCGTGGCCGTGGTAGTTGCCGGCGAACTTCACCACCCGGCTGCGGCTCGTGGCGCCCCGGGCCAGCCGCAGCGCGGTCATGGTCGCCTCGGTCCCGCTCGACACCATCCGGACCTTCTCGCACGACGGCACGCGGGCGGCGATCTCCTCGGCCAGCAGCACCTCGCGCTCGGTCGGCGCGCCGTAGGACGTGCCGTCGCCCGCCGCGGTCCGCACCGCCTCCACGATGGCCGGGTGCGCGTGGCCGGCGATGATGGCGCCGTAGGACTGGACCATGTCGAGGTACTCGGTGCCCTCGACGTCCCACACCCGCGGCCCCTCGGCCCGGGCCACGAAGTACGGCACGCCGCCCACGCTGCGGAAGGCGCGCACCGGCGAGTTCACGCCTCCCGGGATCACCGCTCGGGCTCGGTCGTAGAGGTCGCGGTTGGTCGTCACTGGTCCGTGGGCTGGGCGGGCGGTCGGTTCGGTTGCTTCGCGTCGAAGCGTACGCCTCGGCCGGGGGTCAGAGCCCGGCGGCGACGTCCTTGGCGAAGTAGGTGAGGATCAGGTCCGCGCCGGCTCGCTTCACGGCGATGAGCTGCTCCAACGCGACCTGGTCGCCGTCGATCCAGCCCTTCTCGGCCGCGGCCTTGATCATCGAGTACTCGCCCGACACGTGGTACGCGGCGAGCGGCAGGTCGTGCTCGGCCCGAACCCGGGCGATCACGTCGAGGTAGGTCACCGCCGGCTTCACCATCAGGATGTCGGCGCCCTCGGCCACGTCGAGCCGCACCTCCTCCAGGCCCTCCCGCGCGTTGCGGGGGTCCTGCTGGTACGCCCGACGGTCCCCGCCGTCGGCGATCTCGACGTCGACGGCCTCCCGGAACGGGCCGTAGAGGCCGGAGGCGTACTTCGCGGCATAGGCGAGGATGGCGACGTCGCCGAACTCGTCCTCGTCGAGCGCGTCGCGGATCGCCGCGACCTGGCCGTCCATCATCCCCGAGGGCGCCACGACGTCGACGCCCGCCTCGGCCTGCGCGACCGCGACCTCCGCGTAGCGGTCGAGGGTCGCGTCGTTGTCGACGGCGCCGGTCGGGGTGACGAGGCCGCAGTGGCCGTGGTCGGTGTACTCGTCGAGGCACAGGTCGGCGATGAGCACCACGTCGTCACCGAACCGGTCGCGCAGGTCCTTGAGCGCCACCTGCACGATGCCGTCGGGGTCGCTCGCCCCACTGCCCTCGGCGTCCTTGTGCTCGGGGACGCCGAACAGGATCACGCCGGGGATCCCGAGGTCGATCAGCTCGGCGACCTCGGCGACGAGCGACGCCCTCGTGTGCTGCACCACGCCGGGCAGCGACTCGATGGGGACCGGTCGGTCGATGCCCTCCCGCACGAACAACGGGGCGATCAGGTCGTCGGGGGTGAGGACGGTCTCGGCCACCATGCGCCGGAGCGCGGGGGTGCGGCGGAGCCGGCGGAGTCGGCGCTGCGGGAACACGCCCCGAGCCTACGGTCGGGACGTTCCGACCGGAGGGGTCAGCGGCGCAGGACGCGGGCCAGGAGGGCGATGTCGACGTCGGCGATGGCGGCGACCGTGCGGTCGGCGGCCGACAGGTCGGTGTGGCGGGTGATCTCGCTGGGGACGGCCACGACGCGCATCCCGGCGGCGTGCGCGGCGGCGATGCCGGGGGCCGAGTCCTCCAGGGCGACGGCATCGACGGGGTCCACGCCCAGCTCCCGGCAGGCGAGGAGGTACACGTCGGGGGCCGGCTTCCCGACGCCGGTCCGGTCGATGGTGGCGAGGGTGGCGAACCGGTCGAGGAGACCCCAGCGCTCGAGGTGCCCGGCCACCCACGACCGCGGGCTGCTCGACGCGACCCCGTAGGGGATGCCCGCGGCGTCGAGCTCGTCGAGCAGCTCCACGACGCCGTCGTGGACGTCCGGGCGGACCGGGTCGGCCGCCAGCCGCGCCGACTGGCGGGAGTCGACGTCGTCCCAGTCGACCTCGATCGCCAGACGTTCGGCCAGCAGCCGGGGCCACTGCCCGTCCCCGAGACCGATCACCGCGGCCCAGTCCTCGATCGGCAGCTCGTGGCCGACCTCGGCGAGCGCCGCGGCCGTCGCTTCGTAGATCGGCGTCTCGGTGTCGGCCAGCAGGCCGTCGAAGTCGAACACCACCGCGGCGGGGGTCCGGGGTGGCGCGGGGCGGCCACCGGTGCGGGCGATCGCCATCGCCGCGGTCGACGACCCGTCGGCCAGGCCGGCCACGACGTCACCGCCCCGAACCCGGGCGGCGAGGTAGCCGGCGGCGAACGCGTCGCCGGCACCGGTCGTGTCGACGCCACCACCCTCCGCCACCGCCCCCGGCTTTCCCCTGTGGTCCTGCACCACCACCGGTGCACGATCACAGGGGAAAGCCGGGACGGGGTGGCGGTCGTGGCCGTCGGTCCAGGTCGCACCGGCCGGACCGTGCTTGGCGACGAGCTGGGCAGCCACCCCGAGCACCGCGGCCTCGCCACCGAGGGCCGCGACCTCGTCGTCGTTGGCGAACAGGACGTCGACGCCGTCGACCCACCCGAGGAACACCTCCGGACCGATCGCCCGGATCGGGGCAGCGCTCGACGCATCGACGCTCACCGGCACCCCTCGGCGGCGGGCCTCGGCGAGGGCGGCCAGCCCGGCCGACCGAGTCCCCTCGGCGAGCAGCACGTAGCCGGTGACGTGCAGGTGCGACGGCGGCGGGTCCAGCGCCGCGACCACGTCGTCGACGGTCAACGCCCCGTTGGCGCCCCGGTCGGGGAACATCGTGCGCTCGCCGTCGGGCCCGACGAGCACCACGCACGTCCCGGTCCGGAGGCCGGCCACGACCGGGCCGACCACCTCGACCCCCTCGACCGCCAGCCGGCGGACGGCCGACCGCCCGACGTCGTCCTCGCCCACCGCGGCGACCAGCCCGACCCGGATCCCGAGCGAGGCGAGCCAGGCCGCGGTGTTCGCCGCCGAGCCGCCACCGAGCACGTGCACGGTCGACGGCGTGTCGGAGCCGACCGCGATGGGACCGTCGTGGTGGACCACGACGTCGACCATCAGGTCGCCGAGCACCAGCACCTCGAACGGCTCCGCGGCCGCCCTCGCGTCAGCGGCCATCGGCACCGTCGTCCGCATCGGCGACGGCGATGCGAGCCGCGAGCGCGGCGTTGGCGAGGATGATCTCGACGTTGGCCCGGAGGCTCTCGCCGCCGGTGGCCTCGTGGAAGTGGGCGAGGAGGAACGGCGTGACGTCCTTGCCCCGCACCCCGGCGGCCTCGGCCGCGGCGAGCCCCTCGACCAGCACCCGGTCGTGCAGCGCCGGGTCGACCTGGCGGTCCTCCGGGAGCGGGTTGACGACGAGGAGCGCGGCGTCGATGGCCAGTGCCCGACGGGCGGCCATGACCGCCGCGACCTCCGCGGGGTCGTCGACCCGCCACTCCACCGGGTGGCCGCCGTCGCGGAGGTAGAAGCCGGGGAAGCGGTCGGTGCCGAAGCCGACCACCGCGACGTTGAGCGTCTCGAGTCGTTCGAGCGTGGCGGGGACGTCGAGGATCGACTTCACCCCGGCGGACACCACCGTGATCGCTGTGTCGGCCAGGGTCGTGAGGTCGGCGGACTCGTCCCAGGTCTCGGCCGCCCCCCGGTGCACACCGCCCAGCCCCCCGGTCGCGAACACGCCGATGCCGGCGAGGGCCGCGACGTGCGCGGTGGCGGCGACGGTGGTCGCGCCGTGGCCACCCCGGGCCACGATCGTCGCGAGGTCGCGCCGACTCACCTTCACGACACCGTCGTCGTCGGCGATCACGGCGAGGGCCGCGTCGTCGAGCCCGACGTGGACGACGCCGCCCACCACGGCGATGGTCGCCGGCACCGCGCCCTCGCCCCGCACGGCGTCCTCGATGTGCCCCGCGATCACCCGGTTGTCGGGCCGCGGCAGGCCGTGGCTGATGATCGTCGACTCGAGCGCCACCACCGGCCGCCCGGCGGCCAGCGCGGCCGCGACCTCGGGGGCGACGCGCACCCGGGTCGGGTCGAGGGCGGGCGGGGCTGGGGTCATCGGTCCTCCGGGAGCGTGCCGGGGGCGAGCGCCGCGCACAGCGCGTCGACCAGCCCGTCGATCGTGTGGGGGTCGGCCTCGGCGGTCACGGCCAGATCGAGCCCCTCGGCGGTCGCCGAGGTGATCGGGCCGATGGACACCACCACCGGCGGCACCCCGCCGGCCCCCACTGCGTCGACCAGGTTGGTGACGGTCGACGAGGACGTGAACGTGACCGCGTCGGCCGACGCGACCGCGGCGGCGGTGGCGGCGTCGAGCGAGACCGCCGCGGTGCGGTAGGGCGCAGCGATCTCGACGTCCCACCCCGCGGCCCGAAGGCCGTCGGCCAGCACCGGGCGGGCGCCCTCGGCGACCGAGATCAGCACGCGCCCGCCACCCACCGGGGGCGGCGGGAAGACGTCGAGGAGGCCCTCGGCCACGAACCGCTCCGGCACGAGGTCCGCGACCACCCGGTGGTCCCGCAGCGCGGCGGCGGTCCCGGTGCCCACCGCCGCGACCTGCACGCCGGCCAGCGCCCGGGCGTCGGGGACGAGGGCGAAGGTGCGGGCCACGCCGGTCGGCGACGTGAGCACCAGCCAGTCGAAGGTCCCGATGCGGGCGATCGCGTCGCGGATCGCCGCGCCGCCGTCGGTGGGGTCGGTCGGCTCGATCGTCGGCGCCTCGACCACCCGGGCACCGAGCCCCCGCAGCCGTTCGGCCAGCCCCGACGCCTGCGGCCGCGACCGGGTGACCACCACGGACCGTCCGAACAGCGGCCGCCGCTCGAACCAGTCGAAGCGTTCGGCGGCCACCGCCCCCACCACGATCACCGACGGCGAGGCCAGGTCGTGGTCGGCGAGGGTGGCGATCGTGGCCCGAACGGTGTGCTGCTCGGGCCGGGTCCCCCAGCGGACCGCCGCCGCCGGGGTCTCGGGGTCCCGGCCCGCGGCGAGGAGCCGATCGGCGATGGCCTCCCACCGACCCACACCCATGAGGATCACCAGGGTGCCCCCGGTGTTGGCGACCGCGTCCCAGTCCACGGTGCCGTCGCCGCTCGCCGGGTCCTCGTGGCCGGTGACGACGGTGAACGACGTCGACGAGAACCGCTGCGTGACCGGGATGCCGCCGTAGGCCGGGACGGCGAGCGCCGAGGTGATGCCGGGCACCACCTCGTACGGCACGCCGGCCGCGTCGAGCGACGCCGCCTCCTCGCTGCCCCGGGCGAACACGAACGGGTCGCCGCCCTTGAGCCGCACGACCTCGACGCCCGAGCGCCCCCGCTCGACGAGGAGCTGGTTGATCTCGTCCTGGCTCAGCCGGTGGCGGCCCGGTGCCTTGCCCACGTCGATCCGCTCCGCCCCGTCCGGTGCGAGGTCGAGGAGCTCGGCGGCGGACAGGCGGTCGTGGATCACGACGTCGGCCCGGGCCAGCAGCTCCGCACCGCGGCGGGTCAGCAGTCCGGGATCGCCGGGGCCGGCGCCCACGAGGTAGACGGTCACGCCGAGATCGTACGGCCCGGCGGAGGTGCGCCTACGAGGGCTGCGACTCCTGGACCCACGCGGCGTCGACCTCCCGGCGCAGCTCGTCGAGCACCGCCTCCAGATCGGCCTGGATCGACCGCCACTGGTCGTCGCCGGCGTCCCGGGCGCCCCGCAGCGCGGCCCGCGATCGGGCGGCGAGGTCGTTGAGCGCGCTGATCGCCGGATCGATGTCGGCCGTCCTGACCGACTGCTTCAGGTCGAGGCGGGCCCGCAGCAGCTCCGTGCGCGTGACCCCGAGGTCGACGGTCAGCTGCTGCACCTCCTCGACCAACCGGCGCACCTGCCGTTCGAGCTCGTCGAGCCGCTCGTCCTGCCCGAGATCGTCACCGAAGATGCCCATCGTCCACCTCGCTGTTCCATCGCCCGCGGACCGGACCGACCGGCCCGGGCCACGGTACCAACGGGTCGGCGACCGCGCGCCGGGCACGGGGACGTCGGTCAGCCGTCGGCGAGGGTGCGGGCGACCTCGCGCCCCACGGCCTCGGCGTCGCGGCCCCGGGCCGAGCACCGCCGGATGCCGCCGGCGTCGAGGAACCCGTCGACCTCGACCTCGTCACCGTGGAGCGTCGCGTGGGCACCGGCCGGCAGATCGCAGTCCCCGCCCAGCTCGGCCAGGAACGCGCGCTCGGCATCGACCCGCCGTCGCGACGCCGCGTCCTCGATCCGCACCACCAGCTCGACGGTGGCGCGGTCGGCGGCCCGGCACTCGACGGCGAGCGCGCCCTGACCGACCTGGGGCACGAGCACGTCGACGCCGAACCGCTCCGAGATGCGATCCCCGAGGCCGAGCCGCTCCAGCGCCACGGAGGCCACGACGATCGCCCCGTCGGCCGGCACCTTGCCGAGGCGGGTGGCCATGTTGCCCCGCAGCTCGACGAAGTCGAGGTCCGGACGGAGGGCCCGGAGCTGGGCCCGGCGGCGCTGCGAGCCGGTCGCCACGGTGGCACCCTCGGGAAGGTCGGCGAGGGGCGAGCCCACGAGCGCGTCGCGGGCGTCGCCCCGCTCGGGCACCGCGGCCAGCACGAGGCCGTCGACGGTCACCGCCGGGAGGTCCTTGGCCGAGTGCACGGCGAGGTCGGCCCGCCCGTCGAGCACCGCCTGCTGCACCTCCTTGGCGAACACGCCCTTGCCGCCGACCTCGGCGATCGGCACGTCGAGGCGCCGGTCGCCCTCGGTGTCGAGCAGCACCAGCTCGACCTCGACGCCGGGGTTCGCCGCAACGAGTGCGGCGGCCACGTGCTCGGCCTGCCACACCGCCAGCGGGCTCCTGCGACTGGCGATCCGGAGCCGGTCAGGCATCGAGGTCGTACAGCTGGCGCAGGGCGTCGGCCAGGCGGTCGCCCGTGGGCGTGCCGGCCGCGTCCTTCAGCGCCACCGTCGGCCGGTGCAGCAGCTTGCTCACCAGACCCTTCACCAACGCCTCGACCGCCTCGCGCTGCTTGGGGTCGAGCCCCTCGAGGCGAGCGTCGAAGCGGCTCAGCTCGGCCTCGCGGACCTCGTCGGCCCAGCGGTGCAGCGACGACACGAGCGGAGCGGCACCACGGGCCGACGCGTCGGCCCGGAAGCGATCGACCTCGACCTCGACGATCGACCGGACGGCGGCGACCTCGCCGGCCCGGCGCTCGATGCCCTCCTGGGCGAACGAGCGGAGGTCGTTGATGTCGAGCAGCGTGACGCCCGGGACCTCGGCGACCGCCGGGTCGACGTCGCGGGGCACCGCGATGTCGACGATGAGGAGCGGCCGGCCGGCGCGCTCGGCCATGACCGGCTCGAAGTCGTCGCGCTCGACCACGGGCACGGTGGCCCCGGTGGAGGTGAGGAGGAGGTCGGCCTCGAGCAGGGCGAGCGGCAGGTCCGACAGGCGCACGGCCTGGCCGCCGATGCGGTCGGCCAGCGCCCGGGCCTTCGCCCACGTGCGGTTGACGACGTAGACGTCGGTGACCCCGGCCCCCTGGAGCGCGGTGGCCATGCCCTCGGCCATCTCGCCGGCGCCCATGATCAGCACCCGTCGCCCGGCGAGGTCGCCGAGGTGCTGACCGGCCATCTCGACCGCGGCGTGCGAGACCGACGCCGTGCCCCGGGCGATCCCGGTCTCGGTGCGGGCCCGCTTCCCGGCCTCGAGCGCGTGGCGGAACAGCAGGTTGAGGACCGGCCCGGCGGTGTGCTCGTCGCCCGCCCGCTGCCAGGCGGTCCGCACCTGGCCGAGGATCTCGGCCTCGCCGAGCACCGCGGAGTCCAGCCCCGACGCCACCGAGAACAGGTGGCGGACCGCCTCGGTGTCGTAGTGGACGTAGAGGTGGTCGGCGAACTCGTCGGGCGTGACGTAGGCCAGCTCCGACAGGAAGTTGCGGACGTCGCTGTACGCGCCGTGGAACTTCTCGGCCAGCGCGTAGACCTCGGTGCGGTTGCACGTCGACAGGACGGCGACCTCGCCGATGTGGTCGCGGCCGGTCAGGTCGTGCAGGGCCTTGGGCAGGCGCGCGTCATCGATCGTCATGCGCTCGAACAGATCGAGCGGCATGGTCCGGTGGTTCAGTCCGATGACGACGACAGACACGCCTCGAGGCGCTCCTTCGCTTCGGCCAGACGGCCTTCGCTGATGCTGACCAGCATTCCCGAACCGACCACCTTCCGCCAATCGGGACGGGGCGCGTCGGGGTGGCGCCGCCGATGGTCGTCCAGGAGGTCGAGCGCGATCGACGGCGCGGTGCCCACCGCGCCGGCCGCGCGGTCGCGCAACCAGGCGGCGGCGCCGGGGTGCACGCCCCCCGTCCCGACGGCCAGGGTGACCGTCCCCTCGCGGTGCACCGCGGGGATCGAGGCCGGTCCGCCGTGGGCGTCGGTGGCGTCGTTGGCCCACGTGCCGCGGGTGCCGGCGCGGGCGACGAGGACCCGGTTGACCGCCGCATCGTCGGTCGCGGCGACGAGGAACGCCCACGGCGGACCACCGGGTCCCTCCGGCCCCAGCGGATCGTCCTCGGTGACCGCCCGCTCCTCGACGACGAGCGACCCGCCCGGACGGTCGAGGTCGATGATCTCGACGCCGGCCCGCAGCGCGGCCACGTCGGGCCCGACGACCGTGGCGACGACCCGCACGGCCGCTCCCGCCGCGAGCAGTCCACGGGTCTTGCGGGCGGCCACCGCGCCGCCACCCACGACCAGGCACCGACGGCCGCGGAGGTCGAGCAGGACCGGGTACCTGACCTCGGGCTCCTCGGCGTCGTCACCCATGGGTCGACGCTACCGGCGGCAGCGGCTCGACGGGCGGGATCGGAACGATCAGACGGGATCCGGGGCCCGGTGCTCCTGGTAGAAGGACAGCACCTGCAGCTCGAGCGCGAGGTCGACCTTCCGGAGGAACGCCCCCTCGGGCACGGTGATGACCGTCGGGGCGAAGTTGAGGATGGACTTGATCCCGGCCGCCACCAGCTGGTCGGCGACGCCCTGAGCCGCGACGGCGGGGGTGGCGATGATGCCGATCGAGATGCCCAGCTCCTCGACGAGGTGGGGAAGGTCGTCGGGGTGGTGGACCTGCACCCCGTGGATGCGGCTCCCGACCTTGTCGACGTCCGCGTCGATCAGGCACGCGACGGGGAAGCCCCGCTCGGTGAACCCGCCGTAGTTGGCGAGGGCCTGGCCGAGGTTGCCGGCGCCGACGATCGCGACCGGCCAGTCGTGGGTCAGCCCGAGCTCGCGGCTCATCTGGAACGCCAGGTACTCGACCTCGTAGCCGACGCCCCGCGTGCCGTAGGAGCCGAGGTAGGACAGGTCCTTGCGGACCTTGGCGGCGTTCACGCCGGCCATCTCGGCCAGGCGCTCGCTCGACACGGTGGTGACCTTCTCGTCGAGCAGCTCGGCCAGGCTGCGCAGGTAGACCGGCAGGCGCGACACCGTCGCTTCCGGGATGTGCCTGGCGCCGTCGGTCATGGGGCGACCCTAACGCCCTCGTGCACGAGTTCACAAAGCACCCCGAACCCCGGCGTCGCGGGACCGCCGGAGCGACCGGAGGGGCCTCAGCGCAGGGCGCGGCGCAGGATCTTGCCGGAGAGGTTCGTGGGCACCTCGTCGACGAAGTTGACCTTCTGCGGGCACTTGTACCGGGCCAGCTGCTGGGCGCAGTGCTCGATGATGGCGTCCTCCTCGAGCGCGAAGCCCGGCTCGGGGACGACGAACGCCTTGACCGCCTCGCCCGTGTGGGGGTGGGGAACGCCGACGACCGCGCAGTCGCGGACACCGGGCATCTCCATGACCACCTCCTCGACCTCGGCCGGGTAGACGTTGAAGCCCGACACGATGATCAGGTCCTTCGCCCGGTCGACCAGGTAGAGGAAGCCCTCGTCGTCGACCAGCGCGACGTCGCCGGTGTGGAGCCAGCCGTCCTCGTCGACGGTGGCCCGCGTCGCCTCGGCGTCGTTCCAGTACCCCTGGAACACGTTGGGACCGCGCACCCAGATCTCCCCCGGATCGCCGACGAGCGCGTCCTCCCCGCTGGTGTCCACCAGGCGGAGCTCGACGTCGTCGACCGCCGCACCCACCGACCCGGGCCGGTACGGCAGGCCGATCGAGGCGGTGACCACCGGTGACGCCTCGGTCAGGCCGTAGCCCTCACCGATCTCCAACCCGAAGCGGTCCTTGATCGCCCGGGAGATCCCCGGGTCGAGCTGCGCGGCGCCCGAGGTGGCGACCTTCACCGTGGCGAACGAGTCCGGTTCGAGCGAGAAGAGCGACGCCCACGCGGCCCACATCGTCGGGGCGCCGGCCACGACGCTGACCCGGTGCTTGTTGATCGCCTCGATCGCCGACACGGGGTCGAACCGCTCCACGAGGAGCACCGACGCTCCGGCGGCCAGGGCCGCACCCAGGATCACGTTCAGACCGAAGATGTGGAAGAGCGGCAGCACCCCGAAGGTCACGTCGTCGGACTCGCCCCGGCCGTCGCCCCGGAGCGCGAGCACCTGCCCGATGTTGGCGAGCAGGTTGCCGTGGGAGAGCATCGCCGCCTTCGGGAACCCTGCGGTGCCGCTGGTGAAGATGAGCGCGGCGAGGTCCTCCGGATCGCGCTCGACGATCGGCACCGGCTCGGCCACGAGCAGGTCGTCGAGCGCCACGCCCCCGGCCTCGGCCCCCTTGCCGTGGATGATGAACTCGAGCACGGGGAGGTGCTCGACGTCGACCTTGGCCGCGGTGTCGCGACCGGACGGGCCGACCACCAGCGCCCGCGCGCCGACGGAGGCCAGCTCGCGCTCGAGCTCCAGCGGCGGACTCAGCGGGTTGAGCGGCACCGCCACCGCACCGACCCCCAGGATGGCCAGGTAGTTGACGACGAAGTACCAGTTGTTCGCACAGAGGATGGCGACCCGGTCCCCCGGCTCGATCCCGAGGCCCACGAACCCGCCGCGCAGGTGGGCGACCTGCTCGCGGAGGGTGCCGTAGTCGGTCACCCGGCCCCGGCTGATCAGCACCGGATCCTCGGCCGGGTGGTTCTCGATGATCGAGGCGAGGTTCACTGGCGGTCCTCAGGCGACGGCGGGCGGAGCTGGGAACCGACCACGCAGCGAGCAGGGTGGCGGCCCCCCGATCTCCGTGCGTCCCGTTCGGGAGCCTACGGCCGAAGCCGCTCCGCCACCAGTGACCCACCGGGGTTCGGCACCGGAGTGCCCACGCCGTGCTGCGGTCGGGTGCCACACTGCCCCGGTGAGCACGCGATCGGTCCGGTGCGAGGGCCTGACCAAGTCCTTCGAGGGCGAGCCGGCGCTCGATGGCCTCACCATCGACGTCCGGCCCGGCGAGGTGCTCGCGCTCCTCGGTCCGAACGGCGCCGGCAAGACCACCACGATGCGCCTGCTCAACGGGGTGCTGACGCCCGACCTCGGTACGGCCACCGTCCTCGGGCTCGACCCGTGGGCGCAGGGCACCGAGCTCCGCCGGCGCACCGGCGTCCTCACCGAGAACGCCGGTCTCGACGAGCGGTTCACCGCACTGGAGAACCTCGTGACCACGGCCGAGCTCCGGGGCATGGACCGCAGCGCCGCCCGGGTGAGGGCCGGCGAGCTCCTCGAACGGTTCGGCATGGGCCACCGCGCCGACGCGCGGGTCCAGGGCTTCTCCACCGGCCAGCGGAAGCGGGTGGCGCTCGCCCGGGCCCTGCTCCACGACCCCGAGCTCCTGTACCTCGACGAGCCGACCTCGGGCCTCGATCCGGCCGCCACCCGCGACGTCGTCGAGCTGATCGCCTCGTTGACCGCGGAGCGGGGACGCACCGTCGTGCTGTGCACGCACTTCCTCGGCGAGGCGGGGAAGCTGGCCTCGCGGATGGCGGTGCTGTTCCAGGGCCGGCTCCACGCGTTCGGCACGCCCGACCAGCTCGCCGCCGACCTGTGGTCCGACACCGAGGTCCGCCTCGACGTCGGTGGCCCCGCCTCGACGGAGCTCCTCGTCGCGCTGGCGGCGGTGGAGCCGGTGGTGCAGGCCGTGCCGACCGACGACGGCGCACTCGTGCGCGTCCGGTCGGCGGACGTGACGCCGAGCCTCGTGCGGGCCTGCGTCGCGGCCGGGGTCGACGTCCACGCCGTCACGCCCCGGGCCCGCACCCTCGAGGACGTCTACTTCGAGGTCGAGGCCCGCGCCCAGGCCCAGGGCACCGACGACGGGCTCGGTGCCCGACCGGTGGCGACGTGAGCGCGACCGTCCCCCGCAGGGAGGGCACCGACTGGCGGGTCGTGCGGGCCATGTTGCGCCGCGACCTGGGCGCGATCGTCCGGTCGAAGGCGCTGCTGCTCCCCATGCTCTTCCTCCCGACCGTCCTGCTCGTGCTGCTGCCGCTGTCGATCGGCCTGGCCGCCAACGGCAAGACCGTGCGGGTCGAGCGGGCCCTGGAGCTGCTGCCGGAGCGGCTCGTCGCCCCGGTGCTGTCGCACCCGCCCGACGAACGGCTGATCATCCTCGTGCTCGGCTACCTCGTGGCCCCGCTCTTCCTGATCGTGCCGCTCATGGTCTCGGCGGTGACCGCGTCGGACACGTTCGCCGGCGAGAAGGAGCGGCGCACGCTGGAGACCCTCCTGCACCTGCCGATCCGCGACCGCGACCTCTACCTCTCGAAGCTGCTCGGGGGGTTCCTGCCGGCCACGATCGTCTCGTGGGTCGGCTTCGTGCTCTACGCGGTCCTCGCCAACATCATCTGCTGGCCGGTCATGGGACGGATCTTCCTGCCCACCTGGAAGTGGACGATCCTCATCTTCTGGGTGGCCCCGGCGGTCGCCGCGCTCGGCCTCGGCGTCATGGTCCGGGTGTCGACCCGGGTGGACACCACCCAGGAGGCCCAGCAGCTCGGTGGGGCCGTCGTGCTCCCCCTCGTGATGCTCGCGGTCGGTCAGACGACCGGCCTCCTCCTCACCGGTCCGATCGTCTCGATCGTCGCCGGAGCGGTGGTGTGGGCCATCGCCGCGTTCCTCAACCTCCGCGGCGCGAAGGCGTTCACCCGCGACCGGATGGGCTCGCGCCTCTGAGCCTCAGGCGAGGATGACGAGCTGGATCGTCGCCGCCAGCAGGATCATGGCGAGCAGCGCGGCGAGGACGATGGTGGTTCCCTGTCTCACGACTTCTCCCTCAGCACGACCGGGGTGGTGACCGACGGCGGGACGGCGGCCTCGTCGTCGGCGAGGAGCACGAGCTGCACCTCGGCACCGGTGCCGATGCCGAGCTCCTCGGCGGCCGACGACCGGTCGACGGCGATCGACAGCAGACCGTAGGAGTCGACGACGAGGCCGATCTCGCCGGTCTTGATCTCGGCGTAGGTGTCGTGGCGGGTGCCGGTGCGCGACCGCCCCTCGAACCGCAGGCCGATGCGGTCGCCCCAGGCGCCGACCTCGTCGGGGTCGACGTTGAGCTGGAGGTTGCCGAACCGGTCGGTCCACAGCACCTCGGCGATCAGGGCGTCGTCCTCGATGCGGGTGATCGGGACCATCGCCGGCATCAGGCCGTTGGTGTCGACCTCGTCGCCGAGCTCGTCGATCGGGACACCGGCGCAGAGGTGGGCCGCCGCCGGTGCGAACACGTCCCGCCCGGCGAAGGTCGGCCCCGGCGCCCCGAGCTGGTACGCCTCGTTGGTCAGCTCGAACGCCCTCGTCGCGCCCCCGACCATGGCGACCGCCGGGGCGAGCAACCCGTTGTCGGGCCCGACGAAGACCGCCGCACCGTCGGCGACCTCGACCGCGATCGCCCGACGGGCGGTGCCCACGCCGGGGTCGACCACGGCGAGCACCACGCCGGGGGCGAGGTACTGCGCGGCCCGGGCCAAGGCGAGCCCGCCGGCCCGCACGTCGTGCGCCGGGATCTCGTGGGTGACGTCGACGACGCCGGTCGACGGCGAGATCTGCCGGATGACGGAGTGGACGACCCCCACGAACTCGTCGACCGTGCCGTAGTCGGACAGGAACGAGATCGTCGGGTAGGGGCTCACGGGGGTGCGGTTCGACTCGATGGGACGACCCTACGACGAGCGTCCGCCGATCACGCAGCCGGCGGACCCTCCCGGCCGGCGGTCAGCCCGCTTCGGTGTAGCGCTGCTCGAGGTAGCGGTCGACGTCGCCGCGGCGGATGCGGAGCGACTTGCCGACGCGGGTGGCCGGCAGCTCGTCGGCCTTGATCAGGCGGTACACCGTCATCGTCGACACGCGCATCTCGGCCGCCACCTCGGCGACCGTGAGGAACGGGTTGTTCGGTGCATCCTCGGACACGGCGTCCTGACCCTCCGTCTGCGGAACGTCCCGACCGTAGTTGCGCCCGTTAGCCGATGCCAAGGGCTCGATGGTGGATGGTCGGGGCCGGGCCACGGCCGGGTCAACCGAGCTCCCGGCTCCGTTCGGTGGCCGCGGCCACCGCCGAGGCGAACGCGGCCCGCACCGACGCGTCCTCCAGCGCCCGGACACCGGCCTCGGTGGTCCCCCCGGGAGAGGTCACCTGGGCGCGGAGGTCCACGGGCGCCTGCCCGGTGGCGAGCAGTGCGGCGGCACCGCGCAACGTCTGCACGGCGAGGTCGGTCGCCACCGGCCGCGGCAGGCCCTGCTCCACCCCAGCGTCGACGAGGGCCTCGGCCACCAGGAACACGTAGGCCGGCCCCGACCCGGAGAGCCCGGTGACGGCATCGAGGTCCCGCTCCGCCACCCGGACGACGGTGCCGACGGCACCGAGGATCGCCTCGGCCCAGACCAGGTCGGCCTCGCCGGCCGCGGCGCCCCCGGCGATGGCCGCGGCGCCGACGCCCACGAGCGCCGGGGTGTTGGGCATGGCCCGGACGACGGCGACGCCCGCCGGCACCTCGGCCTCCATCGACGCGAGGCGCACCCCGGCGGCGATCGACAGGATGCGCGCCACGCCGAGGGCCCCCAAGGCTCGGCAGACGTCGGGCACCTGCTGCGGCTTCACCGCGACGACCGCGGCACCCGCGGCCTCCGGCGCCTCGAGGACGACGAGATCGGGGAACCGCTCGGCCAGCTCGGCCCGTCGTTCGCCAGCGGGCTCCACCACGCCGATCGTGCCCGCCTCCCACCCGGCGGCCAGCAGGCCGCCGATCAGCGCCTCACCCATCCGCCCGCCACCGACCACCAGCAGTTCGACCATGCCTGCACGGTACGCGGTCGGACCGCAGCAGCTGCCACGAGGTGAGCACAGCCACTGCGGTCCGACGAGGTTCCCGCTGCCGCCAGGCCTTCCGAGCCGCCGAACCCGGGAACGCCAGGATCAAAGCACAGAACATCATGAAATGCAATGAGATGACGGGTGGTCTGATTCAATCGGTGAAGCGGCTGGCGAACCCGATCCGCAGCGCCGGGCGGAAGGTCTGCTCGACGTAGGCCCAGAGCGACCCGATGATGCGGTCGAGCTCGTCGTCGGTGACCGCCGAGATCGGCAGGCGCCCCTTCAGGAAGATCGCGTCCTCGTCGCCGATCGTGAATGCAGCGCCGTTGAACCCCTCGTTCCGCCGGAGCAGGTGCTCGTAGAAGCGGGCGTGGTCCTCCTCCGGCGCGGGCATGACGTAGGTCTCGTAGCGGAGGGTGCGCTGGGCGATGGTCAACCAGACCGTGGTCGTCTGCTTCTCCTCGCCGGCCAGGCGCACGAACCATCGCCGCATGCTGGGCTCGGTCCGGTCGACCGCCAGGACCAGGGGGTTCTCCTCCAGCTCCCGGGCGAGGTAGGCATCGATCGCCGCCTCGATCTCGTCGAGCTCGTCGTCGGACGCCGGCGCCGGGGTGCCCACGGTCAGGCGGCGCAGTCGACCGGCTGCCGGGTGGCCAGGTCGCCGTAGATCCGGCGCAGGCGGGCGGCGGCGGTCGACCAGGTGTAGCGGGCGGCGCGGGCGGACGCACTCGCGCCCATCTCGGCGGCCCGGACCGGATCGGCCAGCAGCGTGGTGACGGCCTCGGCGAACGCCGCGGGGTCGCGCTCGTCGACCAGGAGCCCGGTGCGCCCGTGTTCGACCAGCGTGCGCAGGCCGCCGACCGCAGCGGCGACGACCGGCGTGCCGCAGGCTGCGGCCTCCAGGGCCACGAGGCCGAACGACTCGGACCGGCTCGGCACCACGACCACGTCGGCGGCGCGGTACCAGGTCGACAGCAGGTGGTGGGGCTGGGGTGCGACCCAGGTGATGCGCTCGGCGACGCCCAGGGCCTCGGCCAGCGCCCGGACCCGGGCCAGCTCGGCGTCACCCTCTTCGCCGCTCGGCCCGCCGACGACCACGAGCCGGGCCCGCTGGTCGGCCAGCTCGGCCAGTGCCCCCACGGCGACGTCGAGGCCCTTCAGCGGCTGGATCCGCCCGACGAACAGCAGCAGCGGCACCCGCTCCGGGAGCCCGACGGCCCGACGGGCCCCGGCACGGTCGCCGGGCGCGAAGAAGGCGTGCTGGACCCCGGGCGGAACGATCTCGATGCGCTCCCGGGACGCGCCGTACAGGCGGACGAGCTGGGCCCGCTCCTCGACGGAGTTGGCGAGGATCACGTCGGAGCAGCCGATGACCTCGGCCTCGGCCTCGATCCGACGGTCGGGCTCGGGGTCGCCGGTCTCGGCCTTGACCCGGGCGAGGGTGTGGAAGGTCGACACCAGCGGCAGGTCGAGGCGGTGCTTCACCCGGTGCCCGACGACCCCGGACAACCAGTAGTTGGCGTGGAGCACGTCGACCGGTGCGGCGAGCAGACGGCGCTCGAGCTCGGCGGTGAACTCGTCGACGACGTCCGGCAGCGCCTCCTTCGGGAGGTCGACCGCACCGGCGTCGAGGTGCACGACCCGGAACCCGGGTTCGACCGCGACCTCGTCGGGCAGGTCGGCGCCGTCGCGCCGCACGTAGACGGTGGTGCGCACCCCCGACTGGGCCAGCGACGCCGCGAGCTCGCGCACGTAGACGTTCATGCCGCCGCTGTCGCCGATGCCGGGCTGCACCAGCGGCGACGAGTGCAGGGAGAGAACGGCGAGGTCCACCACGATCCTCAGGAACGCTCGGCGTTCGCTCCGGATTCCCGTTCGGCGGCCTGGTCGTCGGCCTCGGCCCCGTCCTCCTCGGCCCCCGCCCCGGCCTCGCCGGTGGCGTCGGGCCCGAACCCGGCAGCCCGCCGTTCGGCCTGGAAGGACTCGTAGATCTGGACGAGGGTGCGCTTCTGCTCCTCGTTGAGCCACGGATCGCGACGGATCTCGGTGGTCAGGTCGGCCGCCCCGGGTTCGGCGTCGAGGATCCCCGCCCGCACGTAGAGCGTCTCGCTGCTGATCTCGAGCGCCCGGGCGATCTGCTGGAGGATCTCCGCCGACGGCTTCCGCAGGCCACGCTCGATCTGGCTCAGGTACGGGTTGGAGATGCCGGCCATCTCCGAGAGCTTGCGCAGGGACAGGTGACCGACACGGCGCTGCTCGCGGATGAACTCACCCAGGTCCCTCCAACGGGTCTCGAGCTCGGACGACATGGCAGGAACCGTAGGTCAGCGCCCCGACCCGACCCCAACCAGGCCGGACGGGCAGCGGGTCACCCCTCGGGCCGGTCGTCGCCGATCAGCAGGTCGTCGACGTTGGCCTCGCCGTCCCGGTAGCGACGGGTCAGCTCGGCCTCGACGGCGTCGATCCGGTCGAACATGGCCCGACGGGTGGCCGACACCTCGACCTCGAGGGCGCCGAGGTCGGTCGCGACCCGCTCCAGTTCGACGTCGCCGACCTCGGACGCGTCGTCGAGCGACACGCGGCGGGTGACGGCCGTGAACCGGTCGACCAGCTCACCGGTCAGCTCGCCCGGCTCCACGGTGGCGGTGAGCCGCCCCTGCCCGGGCCCCCGGACCCGGTCGGCCAGGATCGACGGGAGCCGGTCCACGAGGCTGGCGATGTCGTCGGGGGAGCCGCCGTCACGCCGTCGGGTCAGCTCGCCGCCCACGATGTCGTGGTGGCCCTGGATCAGACGACGCAGGTAGGAGAGCTTGGTCTCGACCTCGCGGCACGTGGCCCGCTTCGCGCGCAGCTCGGGGACCGACAGCGCGTCGAGGCCGTCGAGGTACCCCTCGGCCAGGATCTCCTGCAACTCGCGGTCCACGGCACCTCCCGGACCCCGGGGTGGGGCCACGCGGCACGATACCCCGATCGGGGTGCGACACCGGGGCAGGTCGCCGGCGGTCCGTGGTGACGACGATCAGTGGCCGGACGACTGCAGGTAGAGGCCGATCAGGCCGGCCCACGCCGGCGCCGCGACCAGCATCGAGTCGATCCGACGCAGGGCCGGCGCCTTCGTGCCGGCCTTCGGGAGCATGGCCGACGCGAGCAGCTGCCCCGCCGGGCACGCGACCGCGGCGAGCATCGCGAAGTTCCAGACGTCGACCCCGCGGAACGGGGGCACCTCCGTGAACGCCAGGAGCATCGACGTGGCGAAGATGAACAGGGCGCCGGCCAGCGGGCCCTCGACACCGTTGCTCGCCCCGGACCCCACGATGAAGTCGCTCGCGTCGTAGACCATCAGGAAGATCAGCAGGATGATCACCGCGCCGATCTCGTAGTTCGCGAGCAGCACCAGCGCCGCGGCCGCGCCGCCGCAGATGCCGGCCGCCATCACCGTGACGGCGGCCGAGGCGAACACCGGACGACCACGTTCGTCGTCGGGACGCAGGAAGGCCACGATCGTCGCGGCGACGACGAGGACCATCAGGCCGAAGCCGAGCAGGCGGGTGCCCGACGTGGCGAGCACCGGGAGGGTGGCACCTCCCAGCGCGGCGGCCCAGCGGTCCATGCCGTCGTGGCCCGGGTTCCACGCGTCGACGACCTGCCGGGCGGCGACCCCGGCCATGATCCCGTACACCATGGCCAACCCGTACGGACGAGCCGGTTCGAACGCCAGTGACAGCACCACCACGAGGCACCAGAGGACACCGACCCGCATCCTCGGGCCGTGGGTGTCGTAGACGACGCCGTAGCGCTGGCGGAACGCCGTGGCCGGCGTCGGCGGCGGCAGGATCGTCGCCGGATCGGGGCGCACGGCGCGGACCCGGCCGGTCCAGTCCCGCCGCACCTTCGGTCGGGCCTCGGCCTTCGCCCCGGTCCTCGCACGGTCGGTCGACGGGTCCTCGCCGCTCCCGCGGACCGGCACCTCCCCGGTCGGCAGGTCGCGGAACCGGACCGAGCTGGTGGCCGACTTGGCCGGCGGACGACGCACCCGGGTCCGGGGCTCGGGTCGAGGGCCCGGCGCGACCGGGGAGGGTCGGCGTCGGGGCGGGGCCGCCTTCGCCTGCTGCGTCGGCGCGGACGCGGCCTTCGCGCGGGAGGTCGGGCGGGCCGCGTCGTCGGTGCGCGGGCGGGGCGGGCGCCTCGGGCCCCCGGACCGGTCGTCGCTCACCGCCGCCACCACCGAGGGGCGCGAGCCGGCGATCCACCCGGGGCGAGGTCACGGGTGGGACCGTCGGCGATCCGGGGAGCTGCAACGAGCCATGAGGCGGCCATGTCGGCTGGCGATGCTACCGGGGGCCTCCCCGTCGGCCCGCTTCCGACCCACGGCCGGTACGGTGCTGCACCCATGACCCGCATCCTGCTGATCCGCCACGGTGAGTCGATCTGGAACGCCGACGGCCGTTGGCAGGGCCAGGCCGACCCCGCGCTCACCGACCGGGGCCGCCACCAGGCCCGCTCGGCCGCAGGCTCGATCGGCCAGGTCGACGCCGTGGTCACGTCCGACCTGGAACGGGCGGCCGAGACCGGGGCGATCATCGCCCGGCTGCTCGGAGTCGACCACCTGGCCACCGAGCCCCGCCTGCGCGAGCGGGACGCCGGGCCGCTGTCGGGCCTGACCCGACCGGAGATCCACGAGGCCTTCCCCGGCCTCCTCCACGACGATCCGACCGGGTTCGTGCCCGGCCCGGACGGCCGCCCGGCCTGGCCCGACGGCTGGGAGGGCGATGCCGAGCTCTGGGAGCGGGTCGAGGTCGCGCTGCTCGCCATCGGTCGCCTGGTGCCCGACGGCGAGGTCCTCGTCGTCACCCACGGCGGCGTGATCTACGCGACCGAGCGCCACCTCGGCGCCGAGGACCGCGGCCGCCTCGCCAACCTGTCCGGCACCGAACTGGCGATCGAGCGGGACGTGCTCCGGGTCGGCGACCGCATGGCACTGACCGACCCCGACCTCACCACCGCCATCGAGGTCGACCGCATCTAGCCGTCAGCCCTCGGCGAGGCTCCGACTCCGCTCCGCTCGACCAACAGGCTGTTCCTCGAGCGAGCGAAGCGAGTCGAAAGGCCGCTCGACCAACAAGTCTGTTCCTTGAGCGAGCGAAGCGAGTCGAAAGGCCGTCAGCTCTCGGCGAGGAGTCGGACGAGCAGCGGCGAGCGCTCGAGCTCGCCGGCGTCGATCGCGGCCAGCGCCTCCTCGACGTCGGCCATCGCCGCCTCGGCGGCCGCCAGCGCCGTCAGGTCGATCGATGCCTCGGTCGCCGCCGGTGCGGCATCGGGTTCGGGTTCGGGCTCGGGTTCGGGCTCGGGTTCGGCCTGGGCCTCGGGCTCGTCGTCGCGGGCCCACGACGGGATCTCGGGCTCAGGACGGTCGTCGACGTCGTCGCCGGCCAGCACCACGCCCTCCGGGAGGAACGCCCGCACGTCGACCTCGACGTCGTCGGGTTCCGGCACGGCGTTCGAGGGCGGGGTCGGATCGGTCACGGCGGCGATGCTACCGACGTTCCGCCGACCGACGCGCGGGCCGGCTCAGGCGGCGACCATGGCCGCGGCCACCACGGCAGCACCCAGTCCGGCGAACTGGACGGGCTGCATCCGCTCCCCGAGCCGGGTCCGGGCCAGCACGATGGTCGCCGCCGGGTACAGCCCGGTGAGCGTGGCGACCACGGCGAGCATGCCCTGGCGCGACGCCATGAGGAAGAGGACGTTCGCCGTCATGTCGAGCACCCCGCTGACCAGGACGGGGGCGACGAGGGACCGGCTGCGGGGCACGGTCGTGCGGCGGGCGACGAGGAGGGCGGCCAGGACCGGCACCGACGTCACTCGGGCGGCGAGCAGCGGCCACAGCCCGGCGTCGTCGCCGGAGAGGTGGAGGCAGACGAAGAACAGGCCGAGCACGCTGCCGGCACCGACGGCGGGCAGCACCCGCCCGAGCGATGCCCGGAGCGGCGCCGGCTCCTCCTCCTGCTCGCGGGAGATGAGGGTCACCGCCACGAACGCGATCACGATCCCGACCGCGGCGGAAGGGCCGGGGCGCTCGCCGGCCAGGAGGCCGGCGAGGATCGGCACCGCGGACGCGGCGAGGGCCGTCGTGGGGGCCACGACGCTCATCGGCCCCCGGGAGAGCACCTGGTAGACGAGCACGACGCCGACGCCGCCGAACACCCCGGCGAGGGCACCGGCCAGCAGGTCCGTGGTCCGGACCGACGCCGGACCCAGCAACGGGAGGACGGCGACCAGCACGGCGAGGCCCGCCACCTGGGCGAGGAACGCGACGGCGAGCGCGGCACTGCGGCGCGTGGCCACGGCCCCCATGAAGTCCGAGGACCCGTAGAACGCTGCGGCCCCGAGGGCCAGGACGATCGCCATGTCGCTTCCACCTCCCGGCGCCGACGAGCGACCGGTCATCTTGTTGTACCAACTGGTGCAGTGTAGTGCAGTACACCCCAATGCACCAAGCAGTTCGGTGTGTCGACCGCCTTTCGACTCGCTCCGCTCGCTCGAGGAACGGGTGGGTACCGATGGTTGAGCGGAGTGGAGCGCCGGCGGAACGCAGTCGAAACCTCGTGGCGCGGGTGGTCGGTAGGTTGGCGACGTGCCCGACGCCGACGACGTGGCCCTCGCCATCGCCCGCAACACCCGGACCCTGCGCACCGAGCGCCAGTGGTCGCTCGACCAGCTCGCGTCGAGGTCCGGGGTGAGCAAGGGCATGTTGGTGCAGATCGAGCAGTCGCGGACCAACCCGAGCATCGCGACGCTGTGCCGCGTCGCCGACGCGTTCGGCGTCACGTTGGCCCAGCTCGTCGAGCTGTCCGACGGCGCAACGGTGCGGGTGGTCGACCCGGCCGACGTCGTCCGCCTGTGGACCGGCGCCGACGGGTCGGGTGGCGACCTGCTCGTCGGGACCGACCGGGTCGAGCACATCGAGCTGTGGCGCTGGCAGCTGGCCCCCGGCGACGCCCACGACAGCGAGGGCCACGTCGAGGGCACGCGCGAGCTGATCGCGGTGATCTCCGGGACGCTCAGCCTCGACGTCGGCGAGGAGACCCACCCGGTGCGCGCCGGCGGCGCCGTGCTGTTCGACGCCGACCGGCCCCACCGCTACCGCAACGAGCACCGCCGGCCGGTCGACATGGTGCTGGTCGTCGTCCAGCCGTCGACCGGCGACCCCAACCAGCCCAGCCACCCGGACTGACCGTCCGGGCCCGCACGGCCGTCAGCCGGCGGGCGGGTCCTCCCCCACCGGCACGTCCCCGTCCCCGTCCCCGTCCCCGGCATCGTCATCGGTCTGGCCGGACCCGTCCTCGTCGACCGTCTCCTCGGCGAACGCGGACTCGTCGTCGGCGGTCTCGGCCTCGGCCTCGGGGGCGAGCCAGGCCGACGGGGGCAGGTCGGCGACCGGGGTGCGGCGCAGGTTGACCATCAGGACGACGAACGCGATCAGACCGACGATCACGCTCATCCAGATGTTGATGCGGATGCCGAGGATCAACGACGCCGGATCCGAGCGGAGGCTCTCGACCCAGAGCCGACCGATGGCGTAGCCGAGCACGTACAACGTGAAGAGCTGCCCCGGCGGGACCTTCCGCTTGCGGTCCAGGCGGATCAGCAGCAGGCACAGGGCGACGTTCCACAGGCCCTCGTACAGGAACGTCGGATGGAACGTGGGCTCGTCGACGTAGCGGGGCGGCCGGTACTGCGGCTCGATCTCGAGGCCCCACGGCAACGACGTCGGGCGACCGAAGACCTCCTGGTTGAAGTAGTTGCCGAAGCGCCCGATCGCCTGCGCGAGCGGCAGGGCGGGCGCCACGACGTCGAGCAGCGGGAGCACCGGCAGCTTGCGGATCTTGACGACCGCGTAGCCGGCGAGGACGCCGAAGAAGATGCCGCCGGGGATCCCGAGGCCGCCCTGGGTGATCTTGAACGCCCCGAGCCAGTCGTGCTGGTAGGTCTTCCAGTCGGTTGCGACGTGGTAGATCCGCGCGCCGATCACCCCGGCGGGCACCGCCCAGATCGCGATCGAGTAGATGTCGTCGGGATCGCCGCCCCGGTCCTCCCACCGCTTCGCCGACAGCGTGACCGCGGCCAGGACGCCGAGCGCGATGCACAGCCCGTACAGGTGGAACGGGCCCACGGTGTTGAACGACGGGCTGGGGATCGACGCGAGCGCGGGGGTCAGCACGGGCACCGGGCTAGCACGCCCGGCGGGAGGGCACCGCGCGACGACCCCGTCAGTCGAAGGGGCGGCCCTCGACCCGGGGGCGGTCGCGGTTGGCGAGGAGCACGAACCGGTGGCGGCGACCGGCCCGATGGACCGGTTCGTACCAGCGGACCCGGTAGCGGGTCCGGCCCAGCTCGTCGCCGACGCGGGACACCTCCAGCGCCCAGCTCTGGTCGTCGGCGGTCGTGCCGTCGTCGTGGACCGCCGGGCTCCAGGTCCGCCCGTCGTCGTCACTGGCCTCGACGACCACGAGCGGTTCGTGCCAGTCGAGCCGCCCGGGGTCGACGTCGATCCAGGTCTGGTCCCAGAAGCCGTCGATCCGGTCGGTGGGGTCGGTGAAGCGGGCGGGTCCGTCGAAGCGCCGGTCGGGCACGGGACCGGTCCCCGGGGCCGGGAGGTAGCGACGGGCCCGGAGCCGCCAGGTCCGTTCGTCGCCCACGTCGAGGAACGCGCCGGAGCCCACGGTGGCCTCGGCCAGCCGGCGGGCGTGCGCGGTGAGGAACCGCTGCGTGTTCGGCCCGTAGAGCGTGTGGCCGCCCTCGTAGAACTGCCGGCGGTACTCCTCGGCGGTCGCCACGTAGCCCCAGTACTCGTTCACGACCGAGGACACGACGACCCGACCGATGCCGCGATCGCCCACCGCCTCGGCCACCGCGGCCTCGATGCGGCGACCGGACTCCACCGTGACCTCGAACGGGAGGCCGACGAGCACGGCGTCGCCGATGCGCAGGGCCTGCACGGCGAGCAGCCGCGGGAACGACCCCTTGCGCAGCAGCAGCGGTTGGAGCCAGCGGGAGCCGAGCACCCACTTCTCGCCCTGCGGGTTGTCCTTGCCGAACCGCTTCGGGTACCCGGCCTTGAACGGCGGGATCCGGTTGAGGACCGGGGTCAGGTTCTCGGTGGCGCCGGCGGTGAGCGCCGCACCGACCGCGGGCCGGTCGGGGAGCGAGATGCCTTCGACGGTCCGGTCGACGTTGAGGTCGATCTCCCGCAGCCCGCCGTCGAGCGCGACGCGATCGCTGAGCGCGCCGGCGAGCGACTCGTAGAGGTCGGCCGCCGCGGCCCCGATGCCGGCGCCCACCCGTCGGGCCTCGCGGTGGCCCGCCAGCCCCGGTCGCAGCGCGGGCGCGACGTCGGCGTGGGTGCCCTCCATCGCCCCCACCACGGGCCGGACGCCGTGGGCCCGCCGGATCCGTCGGCCCAGCTCGCCGACCAGGTAGGCCCACACGTCGGCGTTGTAGTCGCGGGCGTGCTGGGAGACGCCGGTGCCGTGGATCGAGAAGACCACCGCGGCGGCGAGGGGCGAGACCGCGCCGTCCTCGGCCACCCGGTCGACCCGGAGCAGGTGGAGCCGGGGGTTGACCGCGACCCACTTGCGCTGCGGGTCCATGCGCTTGTCGGTGACCGTCTCGTTCTGCACGTACGGGTCGTGCGAGCGGTTGCGGGTGAGGCCCCACACCTCGGTGGTGCCGAAGGCGGCGCGGGCCGGTCCACGGGTGTCGTGGGCCTCGATGATCGCCCCGGCGATGCGCCGGACCAGGAAGTCGGTCCACGCAGGGTCGAACCCGGGGCGGTTGGAGGCGTGGTGGTTGTAGAAGTCGGTCCCGAGGAACTGGCCGGGACCGGCGTGGGTGTGCGTGGCGCCGATCCACACGCCGGCCAGCGGGATGTCGGTGTGCTCGGCGATCGCGTCGGCCACGAGGTGCTGGAGCACCGACGACCCGCCCAGCAGGTCGAGCTGCACGAGCGCGATCGACGAGCGACCGGAGCGGAGGTGGGTGACCCGGGCCCGCAGCCGGGTGTGGAACCCGACCCCGTCGTGGGCGTTGGCCGAGTACCCGGCCTTCGGCATGCCCGGCGGGGGCGTGATGTCGGCCTCGGCCGCACCGGCCAGGAGCCCCTCGACCTCCGGCAACGGCTCGACCGCCCGGGGCCGCACCGAGAACTCGACCCGCTTCGGCGGATCGGCGACGAACGGCGCCAGCGGCGTCCGGATCGTTCGATGGTCAGCACCCACGGCGTCACTCCCCTGCAACCGGTGCCGGCCCCACCCGGTGGCCGACCGTCGGCGACCCTACCCGGGTGGCCTCCGGGGTCGGACGGGCACTAGCCAAGGGTGCGTGTCGCTCGTGCTCACCCCGTCGGTCCGGTCCCAGCGCGGACGGCTGACCCGCCACCTCGTGCTCTTCCTGCTGGCCGCGCTGCCGGTAGCCGGGGTGATCTGGGCACTGGTGAACCTGTGGGTGGCGCTGGTCTACGTCGTCGTGCAGACCGCGGTGCTGATGTTCGGCGTGCGCCAACAGCGGACCTCGGTGCTGCGGGTCGACGACGCCGGGATCCAGTACGAGGCCCCGGCGTTCGTCCTGCGGGCCAGCTGGGACGACATCGACCGCATCGGCGAGGCCGACCTGCCGACCGGTCCGACCAAGGCGTTCGTCCTCAAGCGTTCGGCGGTGCGCTGGACCCACACGCCCCAGGTCCGCCAGCAGGTCACCCGGAGGGGCTGGGACCGCATCGTGCCCATCGACGAGTTCGAACCGGCCTGGCCCGACGGCCCGCTCGCCGACCTCACGAGACGCCACCGCGCCGACCTCCTCTGATCCAGAACGCACAGATGGGGTCCGACCCCATCTGTGCACCGGTAGGTTGCGATCCGTGGCCCCCAAGGTGAACGCCGACGTCCGACGCATCCGTGCGATGCGCCTGCGCGCGCAGGGCCTCGTGCCCGGTGCGCGGACGTGGGCGACCCCCTCCGAGGTCGCCCGGGGCATGCTCGCCATGCAGGCGCAGGACCCGAAGGGCGTGCTGTGGGCGCTGGCGCTGCGCTGCGCCGAACACCCGACCGAAGCGGAGGTGCTCGCCGAGATGGCCGAGGGTCGGGTCGTCCGCAACCGTCCGAGCCGGGGCACGCTCCAGGTCACCGCACCCGAGGACCTGCACTGGCTCAGCGAAACCATGACCCCGCGCTCGATCGCGGCCGCGGTGAAGCGACGGGGCCAGATCGGCGTGACCGAGGAGATGGTCGCGGGCGTCGGCGAGGTGCTGCGCCGCGAGCTGGCCGACGGGGTCGTCCGCACCCGACCCGAGATCGTGGAGGCGTGCGCCGCGGCGGACATCGACCTCGACGGCACCCAGGCCGGCCACGTGCTGCGGCACCACACCGAGGTCATGACCATCGTGTTCGCCGAGCCCGAGGGCCGGACCGACACGTTCGCCCTCGCCGAGCACTGGATCGACGATGCTCGGGAGCTCGACCACGACGACGCGCTCGCCGAGCTCGGCCAGCGGTACGTCGAGGCCCGCGGCCCCGTCACCGCCGCCGACCTCGGCCGCTGGGCCAACCTCACGATGGGCGACGCCCGAGCGGCCATCGCCGGCGCCGGCGACGCGCTCACCACCGTGACGCTCGACGGCGACGAGTACGTGGTGGCCGCCGACGCGGCGGACCTGGGCGACGACGACGTGGACGGAGCGCTCGACCGGCCGCTCCTGCTTCCGCCGTTCGACGAGTACCTCCTGGGCTACGGCAGCCGTTCGTCGATCATCGACGACGAGCACTTCGAGAAGGTCGTCCCGGGCCGCAACGGCATGTTCAAGCCCATCGTCGTGGTCGACGGCGAGATCGTCGGGATCTGGAGCCGGAAGCTGACCGCGAAGAAGGCGACGGTCACCGTCGAACCGTTCGGCTCGCTCTCCGCCCCCGTGAAGCGAGGCCTCGCCGAGCCCGCCGAGGCCTACGCGCGGTTCCTGGAGCGGACGCCCGCGCTGGAGTTCGCCTGACCCGCCCGTACCGGCCGCAGGTCTCGCTCAGATCGGGAAGCGGTGGCGGATCCAGTCGGCGAACACCGGGTCGACGATGCGGTACTCGTCGTCGCGGACCACCAGATGGCCGAGCTCGACCAGCCGGTGCCGGGCGTGCTGCGCGGCACCACCGCCGAGGTCGAGCAGAGCAGCCCGGGTCCCGAAGACCGCGCCCCCCGACGCCAGCACCCGCAGCACCGCCCGCTCCTTCTCCTTCAGCGCGGAGTAGAGCCGCTCGTTGCCGTCGGCGGTGGCGGCCCGGACCCGGTCGAGGGCCTCGGCCCACGTCACGTCGGTGCCCTCGTCGCCCGGGGGCACGAGCCGCCACGCCGCGTCGGCGAGCTGCATCGCCCGCTGCGGGTGGCCCTCGCTGAACCGGGCGACGTGGCGGGCGACGACCCCGGCGATGCGCCCCGTCCAGTCGAACCCGTCGGCCACCTGCTCGACCAGCGCGTCGATGCCGAGCGGCTCGATCTCCACGAGGTCGGCCTGGGCGTAGAACGGCTGGGCCTGCTCGGTGAACAGCATCCGCATCATCGACGGCTCCGACCCGGCGAACACCAGCCCCAGCTCCTGGTAGTGGTGCTGGAGCGCGGTGCGGAGCAGTCCGGCGGCGCCGTCGACCTTGGCGATGCCGGAGAACTCGTCGACGAACACGACCGTCGGCTGGGTGAGGGCGAAGCGGGTGAGCACGTCGAGGAGGGCGTGCACCGTGAGCACCGGGTCGGGCCGGTCGCGGCTCGGGGCCCGGAGCTCGACCCGGACGACCCCCAGGTTGATCTCGAGGCCGGCCGCGACCTTGGCGAGGGTCTCGCCGAAGCGACCACCCACGCGGGCGAGCGCGTCGTCGAGGCGGGCGGCGAGGTCGGCCAGCGACGCCACCTCGTACAGGTCGACCCACACGACCGCGGCGCCCCCGCCGATGACGTCGTGGGCCACGCGTCGCAGCACGCTGGTCTTGCCGTAGCGGCGGGGCCCGAGCAGCGCGGTGACCCGGTGCTCGGTCACCCGTTCGGTCAGGTCGGCGATCAGGTCGTCCCGCCCCAGCACCCGCTCGGGCTCCAGCGGCCCCTGGTAGGGGAACGGCGACAGATCCATGGCGCAGCACCCTACGGAAAAACCGAGCCTCCCGCCCTCGGTTCCACCGTCACCCGCCACTCGTCGAGCGGCCCTTCGACTTCGTTCGCTGGCGCTCACTCTCGCTCAGGGACCAAGGAGCGCCAGCGGAGGACGCTCCAATCCTGTTCGTTGAGCGGAGCGGAGCTTGCGGAGCGGAGTCGAAACGCCGACCGCGACGCGCCCGCGGGCGCGTGCCGATCTGACCGGGCCCCCGGCCGAGCGGTTGGAGGCCGAGGTGGTCGACCTCACCGCGAACGGCGACGCGTTGCTGGACCTCGCCGAGCGCAACCCGGCCGGACGACTCGGCGCGGCGATCGCCGCGTGGTCCCAACGCCACGAAGACCCCGACACCATCCGGGCCCGCCAACACGAGGCCCGCAGCCTGTCGTGGCGCACCGAACCCGACGGCACCGTCCTGCTCACCCCCGAGGTAGCCGGTGCCGTGTGCGCGTCATCCACACCCGCACAGTTGGGGTCTGACCCCAACTGTGACGACCTCCAACGGCTCTGCGGCCCCCACAACCGGGCCCGCACCCGGAATGATCCGACGTGTCAGCCGCAGATCGGCGCCTCTCCGCCGGCCACCACCGCGCCGAGGAGCTCGCCCGAGTCCTCATCGGCAACGGCAACCGACGTCACCTCCGCGCTCGACAGTCCTGGCTCCTCAAACTGAATCGTGTGAGGCCATGCCGACGAGGTGGCGATCACGCGACTCGCGACGTAGGTCGGTCCCTTCCGAACGGTGATCCGGAGCGAGTCGACGTTCGCCTCCTCCCACTCCTCGCCGAGCACGACGAGAAGTACCCGGCCGTCGGCCGGGCCACACGCCCAGGTCGCCACGACCGGAATGCTGCCTGGCCACGGGCCACCCGGAACGAACAGCGGCTCCGCCTCGATCTGCGCCGGCTCGGAAGCCGCCGACGACCCGGCCGAGCCGGAGGTTCCCGACGACGACGTGTCGGGCGGGGACGAAACGGTGCCGTCGGGGTCGGGCTCGCGGGACAGTTCGATGCGGGCATCGTTCGTCCAGAGCACGAGGCGGTCGCCCTGGAAGAGGACCAGCGGCTCGGCGCGCACGACGTCGGCGAACCACGCGTCCTGTTCCATCCGGGCCTCGCCATCGCCCCCTGCGCACGCCATCTCCCGGGACCCGACGGCCCCGGGCACGAGCCGGTCGCCGTCGAAGGTGAGGCCACCGTTGCCGCCGACCCCGTTGCAGCCCCCGTCGAACCACGCGTAGGTGAGGGTCTCGCCGTCGCTCGTCTCGGTCGAGATGCCGAAGTGGACGTCGTCGATGCCCTCATCGGGGACCAGCGTTCGCTCGACGTCGCCGTCGAGCGCCCGGTCGACCGTCCACGTCGTGCCGACCAGACCCGCCGGGTCATCACTCGCCTCGAACGTGATCGTGGCCGACTCGTTGGACAACGTCATCTGTTCATCGGTCATCGAGATGTCGAGGGGTGGGCGGTGCGCCGACCCAGGATCGGTCGGGCCCAGCACCGCAATCACCCAAGCGAGACGCTGATCACCGGGATCCGGTTCGCAGCTCGTCTCAGCCGACCGGCGGAACTGCGGCTTCGGGAACCCCTCGACGACGGCGATGCCGATCGGCGGTGCGCACATCCCGAGGAGCTGGACCTCGTCCGACGCCTCGCCGGGTACCAACACCAACCCACCCACGCCGTGCAGGTCCTGGGCGACACCGTCGACATCGACCGTCGTCGCCGACCAGCGACGGTGGAACATGCCGTCCAACAGATCGCGGTCGGCGCGCTCGAACGTGGCGGCGCCGTCGGGGCCGGTGAGGACGAGTCGGTCGCCATCGACGGCCACCGTCGGGTTCGCCGCGAGGAGGGCGCCGATCTCCGCGTCGAGATCCATGAGCGCCGCGCCGTCGGGGTCGGCGCAGGCCATCTCGGTCATGGCGAAGCCACCCTCGGTCACGAGGCGATCGCCGTCGATCCGGGCCGGTCCTCCACCGCTGTTGCAGCCCCGAAAGGCGACGGTCCCCTCCACGGTGAGGTCCAGCACGGGTACCCGATCCGTTCCGATCCCCAGGTCGTCGGCGCCGACCTCCTGGCCGTCACGCTCGGAGGATGTCCAGCTCCAGCGCGAGCCCCAGAACCCGGCGGGGCCGTCGGCCGCGATTCCACCGCCGTCGCCGTCGCCGCCCCGGAACGCCAGCACCGCCACCGCGCCGACCACCAGCAGGAGGACCGCGGCCGCCGCGCCGGCGACCCAGCGGGAGGAGCCCGCACGGGCGGGTCGGTCGACCAGGTCGACGACGTCGGCGCCCGCCGACCGGGCGACGATGTCGGCCCACTGCTCGGGCGGGTCCACGCCGTCCAGGGCCCGGCGCGGGTCGGGCTGGCGTTCGTCGGTCATCGCTCCACCTCCGGTGCAGGTGCGCCATCGGTCGTCCCGTCGAGCAGGGCGCGGAGCCGTCGGCGACCGCGCATGAGCTGCACCCGCACGGTCGCTGCGCTGGTGCCGAGCACCGCGGCGGCCGACGGCGCGGTGTGGCCGGCGACGTCGACCAGCGCGATGCACTGCCGCTGCTGCTCGCTGAGGTGGGCCAGCGCGCCGACCAGGTCGATCGCGTCGTCCGGCAACCGGTCGGTCGCACCGGCGACCCCGAGGAGGGCGTCGACGCCCACGGTCCCGGCCGAACGGCGCCGGCGTTGGAGGTCGCCGGCCGCCAGCCGGAACGAGGCCCGCCACACCCAGGCCGCCGGGTCCCGCACCACGGGCCCACGGCGAAGGACCTGGGCGAAGCCCTCGGCCACGGCGTCGTCGGCCACGTCGACCGACCCCGACCAGGCCAGCAGGGCCCGCCAGAGCGGTGCCCGCACCTCCAGGTAGGTGGCACGCACGCGCTCGGACCAGTCGCCGTCCACGGAATCGTCCGCCTCGACCACCTCGGGTTCGCTCACCACCACCTCCGACGTTCCCACACCCCACCAGGGTTCCCACGGCCCCGAAGTGTGAACACCGGGCCCCCACAGGACGGGAAGGGTTCGGGACGTCGACGTGTTGGAACCCCTCGTGCCCTCCGCGCCCGTCCCCGACCCGATCCCCGCCGAGGATGCGCCAGGGCTCCTCACCCCGACGTTCGTGCTCATCGTCGCCGCCGGGCTCTGCTACTTCGCCGCCCTCGGGATGCACCTCCCCGTGCTGCCCCGCTACGTCGAGGACACGTTGGGCGGCGGGGGCACGGCCGTCGGGATCGCCGTCGGGGCGTTCGCCGTGTCCGCCGCCGCGGTGCGTCCGCTCGTCGGCCGGCTCGGCGACCGGGTCGGCCGCCGACCGCTCGCGGTGTGGGGAGGGCTCCTCGCCGCAGTGTCGATCGCCGGCTACGGCCTGGTCGCCGCCCTGCCCGCCCTCGTGGGCTTCCGGCTGCTCACCGGCCTGGGCGAGGCCGCGTTCTTCGTGGGCGTGGCCACCGCGGCGCAGGACCTGAGCCCCGACGACCGGCGGGGCGAGGCCGCGTCGTTCTTCTCCATCGCCATCTACGGCGGGCTGGCCATCGGCCCGTTCGTCGGCGAGCGCCTGTTCGACGCGCACGGCGCCGGCGTCGTCTGGATCGTGTCCGCGGCCCTCGCCGCGACCGGCGCCCTGCTCGCCACCCGGTTGCCAGCCGAGCTCGGCCGGGCCGACCCGGCCACGCTGGCCGCCGCCGAGGCCGCGCCGGCCGCCGATCCGCGCAGCCGGCTCCAGCGCTGGCTGCACCCGGCCGCGGTCATGCCCGGGACGATCCTCCTGCTCGGCCTCATGGGCTTCGCCGCCTTCGGTGCGTTCCTCGCGCTCCACCTCGAGGAGCTGGGCATCGACGCCACCGGCAACCTGTTCCTCGTCTACGGGTTGACGGTCCTGGTCGTCCGCATCGTCGGGGCGAAGGTGCCCGACCGGTTCGGGGCCGTGCGGACGACCACCGTGTCGCTCACGGCGATCATCGTGGCGATGGTCGTGATCGGGACCGTCGATGCCCTGCCCGCGCTCTACGCCGGGACCATCGTCTTCTCCATCGGCATGTCGCTGCTGTTCCCGGCGCTGTTCGGGCTCGTCGTGAGCCGGGCGCCGGCGTCGGAGCGCAGCCACGCGGTCGGCACGTTCTCGCTCTTCTTCGACCTCTCGCAGGGCGCAGGTGCGCCGCTGCTCGGCATCGCCGTCGACGCCACCGGATCGGACCGGGCCGCGTTCCTCACCGCGGCCGCGATCGCCGCGGTCGGTCTGGTGATGGCTCGGATCCGGCTCCCTCGGGCGATCGCAGGACCGCCGCCGTCGGGCGCTGCGGTCGATCCGGCGGCCCGGAACGCGCCGGCGGTGGAGCCCACCGATCAGACGCCGCTGCCGAGGTAGGTGGCGCCGAGGCGGTCGAGGTCGACCTCGGCGGTCGGCCCCACCCAAGCGACGCGCCCCAGGTCCATCACGACCACGGTGTCGGCCAGGGCGAGCGCCCCACCGGCCTGCTCCTCGATCAGGACGAGCGCGCAGCCGAGGTCGCGCAGCTCGGCCAACGCGGTGAACACGTCCTCCGCGGCCATCGGCGCCAGCCCGAGCGACGGCTCGTCGGCGACGAAGACCTTCGGCGGATCGACCAGCGCGCCGGCGAGCGACAGGAGTTGCTGCTCGCCGCCCGACAGCAGTCCGGCGGCCTGGTGGCGCCGCTCCCCCAGGATGGGGAACCGGTCCTCGGCCTCGTGCCGCTGGGCGGCCGAACGGAGGTGCACGGCGAGGTTGTCGGTCACCGACAGGCCGGGGAACACGCCCCGAGCCTCGGGCGCGAGCAGGAGGCCCTCCCGGGCCCGCTGGAACGGAGGCTCGTCGGTGACGTCGCGCCCGCCGAGGCGGACCGACCCGCCCCGGGCCGCGACCGTCCCGGCCAGCACCCCGGCCAGCGTCGACTTCCCCGCCCCGTTGGCGCCGAGCACCGCGACCACCCCGCCCAGCGGCACGTCGAGGTCGACCCCGTGGAGCACCTCGACCTCCCCGTACCCGGCGTACACCCCCCGGACCTCAAGGACCATCGAACCTCGAGCGGAACTCCCCCTGTCAGCAGGAATCTCACTCAACGTTGGTTGGGTGGGGTCGGTCGGCGGGGGCTCGGGGTGGGTCCCGGGTTCGGAGCGGGTGCCGGCTCGGGCGAGGCGGCGGGCCCGGAGGGCGTGGCCGACGTCGGCGAGGACGCCGTCGGGTTGGCGGGCCAGGCCCACCGCGCCGAGGCCGAAGAGCATCGCCGCCAGCTCGGGCTGGCCGATGAGGTCGCGCACCGAGCCGGGGATCCACGACCACGGCGCCCCCTCCCAGTTCGATCCGATGCCGGTGAGCACCACCGGGAACATCGAGTAGACGAGCCCGGCGACGATGGCGCCGCCCGGGCGCCGGATGCCGAAGGTGACCGCCACCGCCAGCCACACCAACCCCAGCAGCGGCGGCGCGCTCGTGTTGGTCATCGGGCTGTTCACCATCGCGAAGAACGCCCCGGCGAACCCGGCCAGCGCGGCCGACACCGCGAAGAGCACGAGCTTGGTCCGCACCGGGTCGAGGCCGGACGTGGCCGAGGCGACCGGCGAGGACCGCAGCGCGAGCACGGCGCGCCCGGTGGCGGACCGCTGGAGGTTGCCGATGAGCCCGGCGACCGCGGCCAGCAGCACGACGAGCACGACCATCAGGATCTTGTCGTCGCCGAGATCGACCGGCCCGTACGCCGGCCTGGGGATCGACCAGCCCCGCGACCCGTTGCGCACCCCGTTCAGCTGGAACACCAACCGGTCGCCCACGAACGCGAGCGCGAGGGTCGCGAGCGCGAGCGTCAGGCCGCCCAACCGCAACGACGGGAGCGCCACCAGCACACCGACCGCCGCGGTCACCACCACCGCCACGATCGTCGCCAACCAGAACGTGAACCGCCCGTTGTTCATGATCACCGGCACCGTGCTCGGCCACTGGTGGTTGACGAGCCAGCCGACGGTGAACCCGCCGACGGTCACGAAGGTCGCCTGGGCCAGGTTGATCATCCCGCCGAGCCCGGTCACCACGACGAACGACAGGAAGACCAGTCCGAGCACCAGACCCCGGTTGAGCACACCGGTCCAATAGGTGTCGGCGACGAAGAACCCGTAGGCCAGCACCGCCGCCGCCCCCACGGCCCACGGGAGTCGACGCCGCCACGGGGACAGGTCGGCGCGCGGGTCCTCGACCGGTGCCTCCTCGGCCACCGTGCCCGCCGCCCTCCCGCGCCCCTGCACGAAGAACAGGAGGACGAACAGCAGCATGAACGGGATCGAGCTGCGGAACCCGGAGATGTCGGCGAGGACGTCCGGCGCGTAGCCGTTCACCAGGTTCTGGATCACGCCGAGCGCGATGCCGGCCGCGAACGCGATCGGCACCGACCGCAGGCGCGCCGCGACCGCCGCGGTGAACGACGTGAACACGATCATGTGGAACGTGATCGCGCTCAGGTCGAACAACGGCGCGATCAGCACGCCGGCCAACCCGGCCAGCGCGGCGGTCAGCGCCCACACGATCCGCGACGACCGGTCGGTGTCGATCCCGCGGAGCCGGGCGAGCACGGCCCGGTCCACCCCGGCCCGCGTCTCGAGCCCAAGGCGGGTGTGGCGCAGCAGGTACCAGAGGCCGGCCGCGGCCAGCGCCGCGGCGACCAGCACCGCGACCTGGTCCGAGTCCACCGACACCCCGCGCGTGAGCACGAATCGGTGCGCGGGCACCGGACCCAGCCCCGGTGGGCTGAGCCCGGCCTCGCCCGCGGCGTTCGGGAGGTCCTGGCCGAAGAGGTGGTTGATCGCCTCGACGAGGAGCAGGGCGGCGGCCGGAAGTGCGATCAGCACGCCGATGCTGCCGACGAGGCGCGCCGCCTCCGGCGCGTCGGCCAGTCGACGGAAGATCGCGACGTCGAGCAGCAACCCGAGCAGCGGGGCGATCACGAGGATCGCCAGCACGCCGGCCAACCACACCGGCAGGCCCAGACCGCCGTCGGCGGTCGGGCTGTGCAGGATGTAGAAGGACAGCGCGCTGACGAACGCGATCGCCCCGTGGCCCAGGTTGAAGATGCCCGAGGACTGGTAGGTCAGGACGAGCCCCGACGCCATGATGGCGTAGAGCCCGCCCGACACCGCCCCGGCCAGCGCCAGGCTGAGGACCTCGATCAAGAGGTCACTCCACCTCGATGTTCTCGCCGCAGGTCAGCGGCAGCACGGGCACGAATTCCTCGCCCTCGACCTTCGTCAGCGCCGCGCAGGGCACCGACGCGGAGTGGTTCTCGGGCCAGGTCGACTTGCCGACCACGTCGGGCACCTCGTAGGTGAACCCGTCGTTGATGGTCGACAGCAGGGTCTCGACGGTGAGGTCCTCACCGGTCGCCTCGAGGGCGGCGACGAAGAAGTCGGTGGCCCAGTAGCCGGCGGCCACGGCCAGGTTCAGCTTCGCGTCGGGGTCGACGGCGGCGACCGACTCCAGCATCGCGGCGTTGGCCGGGACGTCGGGATCCATCGAGAACTGGGTGTTGATGAACACCTCGTCGTAGCCGGGCGAACCGAGGAGCAGCGGGCTGTACGAGGGCGTGATGATCATCCCCTCGTACCCGGCGCCCTGGAGGCCGGCGGCCAGCTTGGTGCCGCTCAGGGTGGCGACCAGGTACACGACGTCGGGCGGGTTCCCGTCGTCGGCGCTCATGATCTTCGTGACGAACGGGCTCTCGTCACCGAGCACGTCGGGCGGGGCGGGCAGCGACGTGTCCGCCAGCACGACGTCGAAGCCCTTGTCCTCCACCGAGGCCGTCAGCAGCGCGATGCCGCCCTTGCTCGAGTCGTTGTCCTCGCCGACGAACGCGACCGTGTGGTCGCTGCCGCCGAGCTGCTCCTCCAGGATCGTCCCGAGGGCGTTGGAGCCGTTCTTGAGCGACGGATCGGTGACGCAGCCGGTGAAGCCGAAGGCGTTCTCGTTGTCGCAGTAGGCCGGGTGGGTGCCCCAGCCGAAGGTCGGGATGTTGTTGTCGACGATGAAGTCGCCACCGCCGAAGCCGCCCGACATCACGGGGAGGAGCGCGAAGACCTCCTCCTGCTCGACGAGGCGCTGCACGTTCTGGAGGCTCGTCGTCGCCTCGTTGTTGTCGTTGGCGATGTCGGCGATCTCGATGGTGCGGCCGTGGACGCCGCCGGCGTCGTTGGCCTCCTTCAGCCGGGCCTCGACGCCGATCCGGGCGTCGCCGTAGTAGAGGTCGTAGACGGTGCCACCGACGAGGATCGAGTCGTCGGTGACGCCACGCGTCGTGCGCGTGGTCGGCTCCTCGGTGCCGTCGGTGTCGCTGCTGCTCGAGGCGTCGTCGTCCTTGACGCTCTCGGAGCAGGCCGCCAGCAGCAGCAGGGCGGCGGCCAGGCCGGCCATTCGGGATCGGGTGGTTCGCAAGGGATGCCTCCGGTGCGGGTGGATGGTGATCAGGTCGAGGGTGGGTCGGTCGGGGTCAGGTCGGCGCGCCGGTGCCGAGGTACGCCTCGCGCACGGCCGGGTCGGCACGGATCTCGTCGGGGGTGCCCTCGGCGATGACGCGGCCGAGGTGCAGCACGACGACGCGGTCGCAGTGCGCCATGACGAAGCCGACGTCGTGCTCGACGAGGAGGACCGCGGTGCCGTCCTCGTCTCGGGTGCGGCGGACGAGCGCCGCGAACCGCTCGGCCTCGGTCGCATCGAGCCCGGAGGCCGGTTCGTCGAGCAGCAGGACCGAGGGTCGGTCGACGAGCGCCCGTCCGAGCTCGACCAGTCGGGCGGTACCGATGGGCAGACCCGCCGCGGACGTGTCGCGCAGCGACGACAGCCCGCAGTGGTCGAGCACCTCGGCGGCCCGGGCTCGACGTTCGTGCTCGCGGCGTCGCCGGGTCGGGAGCGCCACCAGGTCGGCCAGCACGCCACCTCCTCCGCCTCGCCACTCGGACGCGACGAGCAGGTTGTCCTCGACGGTGAGCCAGCCGAACACCTGCACCCGCTGGAACGTGCGGCGCAACCCGGCCCGGGCCCGGCGCTGCGGGCTCGCGCTGGTGAGGTCCCGACCATGGAGCTCGACCCGGCCGGTGTCGGGGATCCGCACCCCGGACACCGCGTCGAAGAGGGTCGTCTTGCCGGCGCCGTTCGCGCCGATCAGCCCGCAGATCTCGCCGGGGGCGACGCGGAGGGACACGCCGTCGAGCGCGGCGACCCCGCCGAAGCGCACACCGACGTCGGTGACGACGAGTGCATCGCGTTCCCCTTCTCGAACCACCGGGCCCCTTACGTCTCGTGCGGTTCGGGGCGACCGTAGTGGAACACGTTCCACTTCGCTCGGGAGCCGGCGGCGCACACGTGGGGTCGGACCCCGACCGTGACGTCCTCCTCGGCCCGGTGGCTTCGCCGATGGGCACGGTCGGGGTCCGACCCCAGGTGTGCTCAGGTGTCGTGGCCGGGGCGGCGGCGGTTGACCTTGGTCTCGGACCGCCGCTTCTTCTCGTCGAGCCGACGCTGCTTCGCGCCGCGGCTCGGGCGGGTCGCCCGGCGGGGCGGGTCCACGTGGAGGGCGGAGGCCAGGCGGGCGACGAACCGCTGCTCGGCCAGCTCACGGTTGCGGCTCTGGCTCCGCTCGTCGTCGACCACGACCCGCACCACCGGTCCGATCCGGTCGAGGATGCGGTTGCGCTGGCCCTCCGACAGCGACGGTGACGACTCGGCGTCGAAGGTCAGCTCCACCCGCGTGGCGGCCTTGTTGGCGTGCTGACCTCCGGGCCCACCGGACGCGGTGAAGCGCACGAGCAGCTCGGCCCGCGGGATGCGCAACGTGGAGGTGACCCGGAGGTCGGTGTCGGCCACCGGTCGATGTTCGCAGGCCGACGGCGCCGGCACCGGGCCGGATCGGGCCAGCGGGGCGCCTTCGGTAACGTTCGACGACGCCGACCACGCAGGAGAACCAGACACATGGCCGAGGGCAACCGCTTCGGAGGACGCACCGCGATCGTGACCGGCGCCGCGTCGGGGATCGGCCGGGCCACCGCGCAGCGGTTGGCGGCCGACGGCGCCGCGGTCGCCTGCCTCGACATGTCCGACGCCGCGCAGGCCACCGTCGACCTCATCACCGAGACCGGCGGCACGGCGATGGCGGTCGCGGTCGACGTGTCCGACGTGGACAGCGTGCGATCCGCGGTCGCCGCCGTCGAGGCCGAGCTCGGCCCGGCCCGCGTGCTGGCCAACATCGCCGGGGTCCTCCGGTTCGCGAACGCCCACGAGATGCCCGTCGACCAGTGGGACCTCGTCATCGACGTGAACCTGAAGGGCACGTTCCTCATGTGCCAGGCGGTGATCCCGTCGATGCTCGCCAACGGGGGCGGTGCCATCGTCAACGTCGCGTCGTCGGCCGGCATGTTCGGTCAGGCCTACGTCGCGGCCTACGGGGCGTCCAAGGGAGGCGTAGCCATCATGACCAGGGCGCTCGCCTGGGAGTACCTCAAGCGCGACATCCGGGTGAACGCCATCGCGCCGGGCGGCGTCGAGACCCCGATGACCAGCAAGGTCGACTTCCCGGCCGACATGGACTTCACCCTCATCGAGAAGACCATCGCGGTCGGCAACAAGATGATGGACCCCGCCGAACCGGCCGGGCTCATCTCCTACCTCGCATCGGACGAGGCGTCGAGCATCAACGGCGCCGTCATCCCGATCGACAACGGCATCACCGCCTGACCCCCCGACCGCCCGACCGCCCGACCGCCCGCTCCCCGCCCCCGCCCGCTGCCCATCCGCGGGCCCTCGACCCGAGCGATCTGGCGTAGCTGAGGATGGGCTGGCCACCACCACCTACGCCAGAACGGGAACTGGGTGGGGGTCGGCGGGCAACATGGCGGCCATGAGCGAGCCCGTGCAGCAGTCGATCGTCACCCTCGACCTCGAGGGGGTGCTGATCCCCGAGATCTGGATCGCGGTCGCCGAGACCACCGGGATCGACGCACTGCGGCGCACCACCCGCGAGGAGCCCGACTACGACGTGCTCATGCGGTACCGGCTCGACCTGCTGGCCGAGCACGGGCTGACGATGTCGAAGATCGCCGAGGTGATCGGCACGCTGTCGCCGCTCCCCGGCGCCGCCGGCTTCCTCGACGAGCTGCGCCGGCGCACCCAGGTCGTCATCCTGTCGGACACCTTCGAGGAGTTCGCCCGCCCGCTCATGGCCCAGCTCGGCTGGCCCACGATCCTGTGCCACCGCCTCGTCGTCGACGACGACCGCATCGTCGACTACCAGCTCCGCATGCCCGACCCGAAGCGGTCCGCGGTCCACGCGCTCCGGTCGCTCAACTATCGAGTCGTGTCCGCCGGCGACTCATACAACGACACGACGATGCTCCTCGCCGCCGACGCAGGTTTCCTCTTCCACGCACCCGACAACGTGAAGGCCGAGTTCCCGCAGCTGCCGGCCATCGACGAGTACGACGAGCTCCTCGCCGCCATCACCGCCCAGCTCACCTGACCGTGCGTCCCCCCGGCGGGTCGGGGGTACGGTCCGGGCCATGGACTTCGCCTACTCCCCCAAGGCCGAGGCGCTCCGCGCCGAACTGCTCGACTTCATGGAGAGCCACATCTACCCGGCCGAGCCGATCTACCACGAGCAGATCGCCGCGTCGGGGGACCCGCACCACGTGCCCGAGGTCTTCACCCCCCTGAAGGCGGAGGCCCGAGAGCGCGGCCTCTGGAACCTCTTCCTCCCGCACGCGACCAAGTGGACCGACGGGCTGTCCAACAGCGACTACGCGCCGCTCGCGGAGATCACCGGTCGCAGCTCCCACCTGGCCCCGCAGGCGCTCAACTGCTCGGCGCCCGACACCGGCAACATGGAGGTGCTGACCATGTTCGGCACGCCGGAGCAGCAGGAGCAGTGGCTGTACCCGCTCCTCGAGGGCGAGATCCGCTCGGCCTTCGCGATGACCGAGCCGGCGGTCGCCTCCAGCGACGCCACGAACATCGAGTGCCGCATCGAGCGCGACGGCGACGACTACGTCATCAACGGTCGCAAGTGGTGGATCTCCGGCGCGGCCGACCCGCGGTGCGCGATCTACATCCTCATGGGCAAGACCGATCCCGACGCGCCCCGCCACCGCCAGCAGTCGATGATCCTCGTGCCGTCCGACGCCCCGGGCGTCGAGGTCGTGCGCGCCCTCCCGGTGTTCGGCTACCAGGACCAGGAGGGGCACTGCGAGATCTCCTTCACCGACGTCCGCGTGCCGGCCGCCAACCTGATCGGCGAGGAGGGCGACGGGTTCGCGATCGCGCAGGCCCGCCTCGGCCCCGGCCGCATCCACCACTGCATGCGCTGCATCGGCGCCGCCGAACGCGCGCTCGAGCTGATGTGCCACCGGGTCACGAACCGGGTGGCGTTCGGCCGGCCCCTCGCCGAGCAGGGCGTGATCCGCGAGTGGATCGCCGAGAGCCGCATGGAGATCGAGCAGGCCCGGCTCCTCACCCTGAAGGCGGCCTGGCTCATGGACACCGTCGGGAACAAGGGCGCGGCCACGGAGATCTCGTCGATCAAGGTCGTGGTCCCCAACATGGCGCTGCGGGTGATCGACCGGTCGATCCAGGCCCACGGCGGCGGCGGGGTCAGCGACGACTTCCCGCTCGCGGCGATGTACGCCGGCATCCGGACCCTGCGGCTGGCCGACGGGCCCGACGAGGTGCACCGTCGCCAGGTCGCCAAGCGCGAGCTCGCCGGCTACGCCTGACCCGACGAGGTTTCGACTTCGCTCGCTGCGCTCGCTCCGCTCAACCAACAGGGCAGCGTTCGCAGCGCTCGCTCCGCTCAACCAACAGGGCAGCGTTCGCAGCGCTCGCTCCGCTCAACCAACAGGACTTCGCTCGACCAACAGGGCAGCGTTCGACTTCGCGGTTCCCAGAGCGAGCGAAGCGAGTCGAAGGGCCCCAGCACGCGATACTCGGGGTCGTGGGAGTGGGAGTGGACGAGTGGGCGCTGGGGATCGACGTCGGCACGTCGCGTTCGGCCGGGGCCATGGCCAACGGCACGGTGTCGCCGCTCGAGGTCGAGGGCAACCGGTGGATGCCGTCGATGGTCCTGCTCGACCAGTCGGGCACGATCGTCGTGGGCTCCGCCGCCGACTACCAGGCCGGCGTCTACCCCGACCGCGTCGAGCGGACCCCGAAGCGCTACCTGGGCAGCTCGGCGCCCCTGCTGCTCGGTGACGCCGCGATCGAGGTCGAGGACGCGATCGCCAAGCTGATCGGCGTCTTCGTCGACGAGGGGCGGCTCCGCCACGGTGGCCGCCCGCCGGATGCCGCCGTGTTGACCCACCCAGTCCGGTGGGGCGACGCCCGCAAGGCCGCGCTCGTCGACGCGGCCCGTCGAGCCGGTCTGCCCGATGCCCGCCTGATCGAGGAGCCGGTCGCGGCCGCCGTCCACTACGTCGGTGACCGGGTCGCGGTGGGCGAGTACGTGGGCGTGTACGACCTCGGGGGCGGCACGTTCGACACCGCGGTGCTGCGCCGCACCGACACCGGGTTCGAATCGGTCGGCGCGCCCGGTGGCGACGAGGCCATCGGCGGCGAGCACTTCGACCACCTGATCTACGAGCACCTCGGCTCGTGCCTGGCTGCGATCGACGCCGACCTGTGGGAGGAGATCCAGTACGGCGACGACCGCAAGTGGACCCGCGCCGCGGCCGACCTGCTGACCCAGGCCCGCCGGGCCAAGGAGGCGGTGTCGTCCTACCCGAGCACGCAGGCGCTCCTACCGCTCGTCGACCGGGACGTGGTCGTCACCCGCGGTCAGGTCGAGGACATGATCCGACCGCAGATCGAGCAGACCGTCGACGAGATGGCGACGACCATCGAGTCGGCGGGCCTGCGACCCGACGAGCTCGCGGCGATCTACCTCGTGGGGGGTTCGTCGCGGATCCCACTCGTGACCGAGATGATGACCGAACGCTTCGGCGACCGCATCGCGACGAGGGACGAGCCGAAGAGCGTGGTCGCGCTCGGCGCCGCCACCGTGGCCCGCGGTCCGGCCCCGGCCGCCGGCACCGCCGCCTCGGCGACGATCGCCGCCGGGAGCAGCGCTGTGTCGACGCCGGCAGGGCGTGCCGCTGCCGCGCCCACGAAGCTGGTCCGCGCCTGGGGACTCGACCTGCAGGCCCCGATCCACGGCATCGGCGCCATCGGTGCCGATTTGTTCGTGACCGTCGGCGACGCGACCCTGCACCGGCTCGACGTGACCGGTCGATGGCACTGGTCGGTGCGACTCCCGGGTGTCGCCTACGGCGCGCCGGTCCCCGGACCGGGGACGATCCACGTCGGCTGCTCGAACGACCGGTTGGTCACCCTCGACGCGGCCACCGGGTCGATGCGCTGGCAGACCCCGGTGCGGGGAGCCGTGGTGACCCCACCGGTGCTGGCCAACGACCTCGTGATCGCCGTCGACGACAATCAGATGCTCGCCGCGGTGTCCTGGCGCGACGGCTCGTTGCGCTGGCTCCTCCCGTTGGGAACGAGCGTCCGGGCACCGATGGCGGTGGGCCGCGCCGCGCTCCTGGTGGCCGGCACCGACGGCCGGGTGTTCCGCGTCGAACTGGCAGGCGGCACCGTCACGTGGGCGTTCCCCTGTCCCGATCCCGTCAGGGTCGCGCCGGTGGTGGTGGGCGACACGGCGCTGATCGCGTCGGAGGGCGGGATGGTCTACGGCGTCGACATCCGCTCGGGTGAGGCCCGTTGGGGGACCCGCCTCGGCGGACCCGTCGACGGCGCGATCACCTGCTGGGACCGACTCGTCCTGGTGGCCGACCGCGCCGGGACGCTGTCCGGCCTCGACCGCACCGACGGGAAGGTCGCGTGGACCGTTGCGACCGGCGGCCCCGATCCCACCGGCGTCGCCGTGCACGGCTCGCTGGCGGTCCTCGACGACGGTGTGGGCCACCTGGTGGCCATCGACCTCGAAGCCCGTGCGATCACCGACCGCCTCGACATCCAGTCGGGGGCCTGGCAGTCGCCACTGGTCGTCGACGACACGATCGTGGTGCCGTCGGGCAACGCGGTGGTCGGGGTCCGGCCCACCGCCTGACGCCGGTGGGCCGGTCGGTCGGCCCGGGGGCCGGTCAGACCACCTCGAAGGTGATGGGCAGGAACAGGATCCGGCGGGCCGCCTCGATCGCGTCGAGGCCCTGGTCGGTCCCGTCGTCGACCACCGACACCTCGGAGGCACCGACGTCGCCGGAGGTGGCGGTCACGACGGTGTGGTCGCTGTCCTCCCACGCGTCCTCGAACTGCTCGAGCGGGATCTCCAGCCCGGCCCCGTCGGGGAACCCGGGGTCGTTGATGTAGACGACGCCGGGGGGACCGTCGTCGATGCCGGTGATCACCACCGCGTGGCCCGAGACCATCCCCTGGTCGAACGGGCCGCCGTCGCCGGAGTAGAGATCGGCGGCATCGATGCCGACGATCACGGGATCGCCGGCGTCGAGGGCCGACCGCAGGTCGTCGACCGTGCCGGACCCGACCTCGGCGTCCATGCCGTAGGCCTCGAACAACGCCGCAGCGTCGTCGGGCGACATGCCGGCGTCGGTCATGAAGCCCTGTTCGTTGGCGAGGGCCACCACGTCGTCGGCCGGCACGTCGATCCCGGTGGCCTCGGAGATCGCCATCGCCACCGACGTCGGCAGGCAGTCGACCGGTCCGGGCTGCACCTGGTGGTACTGGATGTCGGCCCGCGGCTCGCCGTGGACGCCCTCCTCACCGGCCTCGGGCTGGTCGTCGGTGATGAAGGGGCCGTTGTCGGGTTCGCCGTCGATGGTCGCGGCCGGGTCGTTCGGATCGTCGGGGTCGTCGGCGGTCGGATCGATCGTGGTCGACGTCGGGTCGTGGTCGGTCGAGACCTGCTCGTCGATGATCCCGTCGCCGTCGTAGTCGGCAACGACGGTGTCGAGCACCCCGTCGCCGTCGGTGTCGACCCCGACGTAGGTCGCACCGGTGCCGTCCTCGAAGAGGACCGTGTCGCTCACTCCGTCCCCGTCGGTGTCGAGCTCCACCGCGTCGGTGAAGCCGTCGCCGTCGAGGTCGTACTCGACCGCGTCGACCACGCCGTCGCCGTCGAGGTCGTGGGCCACCGCGTCGGCGAACCCGTCCCCGTCGAGGTCGAGGGTGACGTCGGTGCTCATGGTCATCGTGTCGTCGAGCCCGGTCGCGTCGTCGAAGGACGGGTCGTCGTAGGTCGTGTCGTCGAAGTCGGATCCGTCGGTGTCCATCGGGCCATCTCCTGGTGGGGTCTGTGGGTGGTGGTCGGTATCGGTGGGTGGTGGGTCAATCGGGCGCGCCGGCGATCGCGGGTTCGGGCGGCGCGGCGGAGAACGCGGCTTCGAGCACGCGGTCGACCTCGCCGACCAGCCGGTCGGTCTCGGCCTGGAACGCGCCCAGCTCGGCGAGGCGGCGCTCGACCTCTCCCTTGACCGACGCCCTGGTGGCGGTCTCGGAGCGGAGCAGGTCCTGCAGCTCCCGGCGCTGGATCTCGAGCTCCTTGCGCCGGGCGGTGAGCCGCTCCTCGACCATGGTCTCCAGCGCCTGCCGGGCGTCGATGATCCGCAGCGTCACCTCGGTGGTGAACTCCCGGGCGATCCCCTCCTGGCCGAAGAGCGACTCGTTGAGCGCCCGCTGCATCGCCCCGGCCTGGAGCTGGCGTTGGCGCTTCTTGCGCCGCATCATCACCACCGGCGCGGCGATCGCTGCGCCGATGCCGTAGGCCATCAGTCCGAGTCCGCCCGTGGCGATGCCGAGCACCCCGACGGCGGCGTTGGCGATGTTGCCGAACGCGAACGACTGGGTGGCGAGCGGGAGCGCGTCGTCGAGCAGGTCGAAGTCGTTGTCGATGTCGCGCCGGGCGGTCATCGCCTGGATGCCCGGCGGCATGACCAGCTCACCGAGGAGACCCGGCTCGGACTCGAGGGTGAGCTCGTCCATCAGCGACCGGATGACCTCGTCGAACTGCATGGAGACGGTGTTGGAGAGGTTGGCCCAGGCGGCGACGAGCGACTGCTGGAGCTGCAGGCCGAAGGAGTCCGGGTCGACCTCGACGTCGGTCGCGTCGAGCATGTCTCGGTAGTGGTCGCGGACCTTGGTGAGCTCGTGGTTGACGTCGCGACCGGCCGACGTCTGCATCCGCGAGATCCCCGTGGCAAGGATGCCGCGCCACCGGGCCTGCATGCCGGCGGCCTGTTCGAGCTCTTCCGAGCGCGCCTTCAGATCGGCCTCGACGGACCCGTCGCCGTCGACGGCGCGCAGTCGGTCGGCCTGCTCGGTCCGCATCTGCTCGCCGATCGCGCCGACGAGCTGCAGGAGGTTGGCGAGGCGGACGTTCTCCCGTGCGTCGACGGCCTGACCCAACCGGTCGATCAGCTGGTCGATGCCGCTCTCGGCCCGCATGGCCTCGGCCTGCTCGACCCGGCCCCGCTCCATCCGCCGGGCCGCCTGCTCGGCCAGGTAGCTGCTCGTCAGCACCGCCGGCCGGGACGCCAACCGACGCAAGCGACGGGCCGCGGTCGGGTCGTCGGCCTGGCGCTGGTCGGCCAGCACCCCGATGCGGTGGTGCAGGTCGTCGACCATCGCCTCGTTGGCCTCCCGGGTCGCGAGGTCGGCCCGGGTCGCGACCAGCACGACGTTGCCGATCCGGTCGCTGGCATCGGCCAGGAACTCGAGCTCGCTGCGCGACACCGGCTCCACGCACGACACGACGAACACCAGGACGTCGGCCTGCTGGAGCGCGGCCATGGTGATGTCGCGGTGGCCGCGGGTCATCCCGCCCACGCCCGGGGTGTCGACGATGGTCAGGCCCCGTTCGAGCAGTGGATCCTCGAGGAGGACGTCGGCCGCGGTCACCGTCGCCACGACCGACGCGTCGCCCGCCATCGAGGCGTAGTGGCCGAGGTCGGCCGCGTCGATCTCGGTCATCGAGGCCTCGCCCGTCTCCCGGTCGACGCGGGTGATCCGCACGGACTCCGGACTGCCGTGACGGACCGCGAGGTGCACGGCCGTAGCCACGTCGGCGTCCACCGGGAGGAGACCCGGCCGGCCGACGATCGCGTTGATCAGGCTGCTCTTGCCCCGCTTGATGTCGCCGACGACGACGGCATCGGTGCCCGACATCGACCAACGCTGCGCCTCGGCGGCCAGGCGTTCGGCGGCGTCCTCGTTGCCCGAGGCGGTCACCATGCCGTGCAGCTTGTTGGCGTGTCGCAGGACCTCCTGGCCGACCTTCGTCGTGGGGGCCGCCATCAGACCGCGCTCCTCGTCCGGGTCTCGTCCCAGATCATCTCGTAGGCCTCCTTCACGACCCGGGCCCGGCGGACGTCGGCCGGTCGGCGTCGGGGATCGTTGGCGAAGCGGCCCCACCGCGCCGCCGCGACGAGCGCGGCCTCGGGCACCTCGGCCACGGTGGCCACGCCGGTACGGCCGACCGGGTCGGCCCCCGACGCCACCCGTTCGAGGTCGCTGAGCAGGTCCGCGGGCAACCGGAAGGCGCCCGTGCTCGCGTCCTGGAGGACCTCGGCCACCCGGAGCCGGTGCAGCGCCGGGTCCATCTCGAACGAGTCGAGCGGTGACCTGAGGTTGCGGAGCACGGCGAGCTGGGCCGACTCGGCGTCGGGCAGGTACGACAGCCGCCGCAGGTCGCACAGCGCGGAGTGGGCCTTCAACAGGTCGGCCTGCTGGCCGAGCCGACCGAGCACCAACGTCCGCAGGGGCGCGAGGCCCGACGTCGCGTCGAGCAGCCGAAGCATCGCCACCGCGCCACGCGCACCGTCGTCGATCGCGGCGAGGCACACCTGGAGGCCGTAGAGGCCGAGCCGGTCGAGCAACCGACGGCGGACCGCGACGCTCACCTCGGCCCCGGTGTGCCCGACGAACGCGTCGGGCGACAGCAGCAGGTCCTCGCGGTCGAGGTCGTCGCCGAACGCCGCGAGCGCTTCCAGCGCCCGGGCATCGTCCTCGTCGAGCCGGGCGCAGGCCGATGTCTCGGCCAGCAGCCCGACCACCGGGAGCACCGACGACACGAGGCCTCTCGCGTCCTCCGCCACCCGGTCGGCGATCGGGGCGGCGGCCGCGATCGGGTCGGCGCTGCGGCTGAGCTGATCGATCTTCGACAGCACCGCGACCGCGTTGAACGCCGACAGGCCAGAGCCCGCGTACAGGTCCCGGAAGCCCGACAGCACGTCGACGTCGGACTGACGCAGGTGCGGCATGAGGAACACCAGGGCGTCGGCCTGACCGATCGATGCCGCGGTGTCGCGACCGGCGCGCCCGTCGGCCGAGAGGCCGAGGAACCCCTCGGTCTGCGCCTGGTTGGCGGTGGTGACGGTGTTCAACCCGGGTGTGTCGACGATCGCCATCTGCAGCAGACCCCGGTTGGACAGGTGCACCACCACCTCCTTCACCTCCTCGATCGGGACGCCGAGCTCGGCGGGAAGGCCGCCGTCGCGCAGCGCGAGGTTCCGCGAGGTGCCGTCCAGGAGCACGACCTCCGCCCGCTCGTGGTGGTCGTAGGTGAAGCGGGTGACGATCCGGGTGCACTCACCGGCGTCGACCGCAGCGATCCGCTGGCCGAGCAGGGCGTTGACCAAGGTGGACTTGCCGGAGCTGACGCCACCGGCGACGGTGACCTGGAGCGGTCGGCCGAGGTTCGTCCTCACCGCCAGGACCGCGTCGCGCGCCGGGCCCTCCGGGAGCGCGGCGAGCGTCTCGTCGCAGAGCCCGAGCAGATCGGCGTTGATGCTGCTCACGTCGCATCCCCTTCCCAGCGGTTGACCACGACCTCCGGCGGGCGGAGCACCCGGCCCCGGTCGACCCAGCCCGGCCGCTCGAGCGCGGCGATGGTGTCGTTCTGCTCCGACGACGGTGCCGCAGCGGCGTCGACGCCCCGGTGGACGGTCGGGTCGAACGGGTCGCCCACCGCGACGAACACCGGCTCCACGCCGACGGCGGCCAGGCGGTGCACGATCGACGTCCGCACCGCGTCGCTCGACACCTGGTCGGCGGCGTCGATCAGCGCCTCCACGAGATCGTCGCGCTCGGCGGTCGAGTCGGTGGACGCCGACGCCACCGGGGCGGGCACGGGCACGGCGGCCGGGATCGGCGTCGCTCCTGAGGGGTCGGCGCCCCGGCGGCCCCTGGCCGCACCGAGCAGCGCGCCGACGACGAGCCCGGCCAGGCCGACGCCGATCACCACGGGAACCCCGACGCCGTCGTCGCCACCACCTTCGCCGCCGGCCGCGTCCTCCAGGACCGCCTCCACCGCTTCCTCCGGGTCCGAGGTCACGGTCGACGCCGCCGTCGTGGAGGTGGTCGCGGCCGACGTCGACGTCGTCACCGCCGGCACCTCGGAGTACGCCCCCTCCACCTGCACCTCGACGCACCGCTCGAGCTCGGCCCGCGTCACCCGGCCGGCGCCGATGCACACGACGAAGTCACGCTGCTGCGGCACGCACTCCCGCGCCGCGTCGAGCTCGTCGCCACCGTCGTCGATCACCTCGTCGCGACACGTGCGGTACGCCTCGGCGTCCGAGGGATCGATCTGCTGGGGGACGATCTGCGCCGATGCCGGCGACGCCGCACCCAGCGGGACCGAGGCGGCGACGATCACGGCGACCAGCCAGACGATCGAGCGAACCGCCCCGACCGATGAGCCGGTCATGAGCCGACCGCTGGCTACCCTCCCGCCTGCACCAGCGAGCCCAGAAGGACCGAGATGAGCGACGCCGAACTCCCGAAGCCGATCTACCCGCCCTCGCCGGCGGGTCCGGGGACCGGTGGCGGTGGCACCTGGGGAGCGCCGGCCGGCCCGCCGCCCGCCGGACCCGGGGCACCGAGCGGTCCGCCGCCGCCGGGGGGCGTCGGCTTCGAAGGCTACGGCTCCGGTCCCGGCGGTCCGGGCGGTCCCGGCGGCGGCTCCGGCGACCGGAACCGCACCATCGCCATCGTCGCCGTGATCGCCCTGGTGATCGCGGCCGTCGTCGGCGTGGTGATCGCGACCTCCGGCAACGACGACACGTCCGCGTCCGGGAGCACCACCACGACCGAGGAGGGAACCTCCACCGAGCGCTCCACCACGACCGGGAGCAGCGACACCTCCACCGAGACCTCGGGCGGCGGGACCGACACCGGGACCGATGTCCAGACGATCGCCGAACAGCAGGTCCTCTCGGCCGGGCCCTCCACCGTGAGCTGCATCGCGTCGGAGCTCGATGCCGCACCCGACATCCTGAACCAGCTCGACGGCGTCGAGTTCGCCACGTTCGACGACCCCACCCAGGCGGAGCAGTACGCCAACATCATCGTGGACTGCGCCAGCGTCGACGAGCTGACCACCGAGTTCGAGAACGCGCTCAGCCAGAGCGGGGCCGATCAGGCCAGCATCGACTGCGTCGTGGCCAACATGGCCACCTTCGGGACCACGCAGTGGGTCGAGCTCATCAGCACGTCCGTCCAACCTTCCCAGTCCTCCTACTTCACCCAGGTGATCCAAGGTCTGGCGATCTGCTGACCTACTCGGCCGCGCCGGCCGCGGCCGGTGCGGGGAGGGGTGCGGTGAGGCCACGGATCGCCTCGCTCGACCAGAACTGGCGGGCGCCGGCCACGACGGCGTCGACGAACCGCGCCACCTGGTCGTCGCTGATGCCGGCGGTCGGTGTCAGGAACCCCTCGACGAGGAGGTGTCCGCTGGCGTCCGGACCGCTCCCCCGGGTCGACAGCACCACGTGGGGCATCGGGTTCGAGCGGTTCCACTTGTTGGCCAGCAGCACCGCCTTGGGCCAGTCGGCCTGGGCGACGCTGCGCCGGGCCTTGACCCGGGCGAGGACGCCCCGGGCCGCCGGGGTCGAGGCCAGCGCCAGCTGGAGCGTCTCGGTCTGGTCGCCACCGGGGACGTAGACGGAGAACCGGCCGTCGCCGGCGGTGACCGGCTGGGCGTTGCGGGCGGAGAAGTAGGCCTCGATGGCGGCGACGCCGTCTCGGGCGAGCTGGTCGGCGGTGGTGGTCATGGTGTGCTCCTCGTGCGGTGGGATCGATCGGGTGGTGTCGGGTGTCGGGTCTCGGTCGGTCGTCGGTCGTCGGTCGGTCGTCACTCCCAGGAGCTGTCGTAGGAGGTGTCGGTGTAGGACGTGTCCGTGTACGACGACGTGTCCATGTAGGAGGTGTCGGTGTAGGAGGACGTGTCGCTCCAGGCGTCGTTCGAGTAGTTCCACGCGTCGTCCGCCATCGATCCCGCCTCGATCGAGAGCTGGTTGTAGTCGTAGGCGGCCTGGCCGTCGTCGGCGAGGTAGGCGTCGACCGACGCGTTCCAGGCGTCCCAGGACAGGTCGTCGGCGGAGTGGTACACGTCCATCCACTGCTGGCTGGCGTCCATCGCCGAGCTCGAGTCCCACGAGCTCATCGGGTCGCTGTAGTCCTCGGTGATCGTGCTGATGAACGCGTCGTGCGCCGCGTCACCAGCCGTCGGGTCCCACGAGCTCGTCGGGTCGTATCCCATGCCGGAGTCGAAGCCGGTGTCCATGCCCATCCCCGGGTCGAAGCCCGTGTCCATGCCCATGCCCGGGTCGAAGCCGGTGTCCATGCCCGTGCCATGGGTGCTCATCGGGAGGTCCCAGGAGTCGAACGACGCCGAGGAGTCGAGGTAGTCGCCGGAGGTGTCGTAGTAGGCGGCCGTGTCCCAGTAGCCCGACGTCTCGACCGGGAGGTCGTAGAAGTCGCCGGCGTGCGAGAACGGTGCGTCCATGCCGGGGACCTGGTAGGGATCGTTGAAGTCGGCGTAGCCCTCGGTCGTCCAGTCGGCGGGGACGGTCATCGGGTCGTAGGCGTCGCAGGTCGACCAGTCGGTGTCGCTCATCGCGAACGGATCCGCATAGCCGTCCGACAGGTCGAACGGCAGCAGGACCGAGATCGGCTCGCCCACGAGGTCGAGGTCGCCGGCGTCGAACTCGTAGGTCTCGGCGGTGCTCCAGTCGTCGGAGACGTCGTAGCCGCCGTCGACGTCGTCCACGGCGAAGGGCCCACCCGTGGCGATGACCGTCTCGGGGATCATGTCGCCGTCGAGGTCGAGCCACACCGTGTCGACGCCCGACTCGGCGAGGAGGTCCCACATCGTGCCGCCGCCGTCGGCCACCGCACCGGCGTCGTCGAAGACGTCGGCCCCGGCGTCCACGACGGCTTCGGCGACCTCGCTGGCCGTCGCGTCGTTCACGATGGCGTCGATGCCGTCGTCCGATCCGAAGATGTTGCTCATGGTCGTGCTCCTTGGTGATCGTGGTCGGCCACCTCGGCCGTCGTGAGCGGGACCAGCCGGTGCCCCGAACCGGTTCCCGATGCGGTGAGAAATTCCTGGAGATCGATGGACGTGCAGGTCAGCGCGCTGATCGGTGCGACTCGACCGGCATGCGCGCCCGGCAGCGACCGGCTCATCAGCGACTCACGAGCGTCCCAGCGGTGACTCATCACGACGCCGAGTCCACCGATCGGCCGATCGCCCGGGCCGAGGCCCGACGCGTCTGGTGGAGCTCCCGTTGCAGCCTCGCCCACGCGGCCCCGGGGAGGAGTCCGTGATCGCGCAGCACCTGACGGGAGCGGTCGACCATCTCCGCCGCCCGACCCCGACGGCCCGCGGCCAGCAGCAGCTCGGCCAGCTCCAGGTAGCGGACGTCGTCGAGCGGGTCGGCCTCGAGCGCCAGCTCCAACAGGTGCACCGCCTCCATGAGCTCACCGCGCCGGTTCGCGTCCGCGGCGAGCAGGTCGAGCAGCGCGACCTGCCGCCGGCGGAGCTGGTGGCGCGGGGTCTCCGTCCAGTCCAGGTAGCAGTCGTCGGGCAGGAACGGACCCTGGTAGATCGCGAGCGCCCGCCGGGCCCCGAGCGCCGCGTCGCCCTCTTCGGCCCCGGTCAGCACCCGGTCGGCGAGGCTCCGGAACGCGAACGCGTCGACCCGGACCTCGTCGGCCAACCGGATCGCCTCGCCGTCGCGCACGAGGAGGGGGACGCCCGCTCGGGCCAGCCGACTGAGGACGTTGCGCACGCCCTTGCGGCCCTCCGCCGGGCTCGACTCGGGCCACAGGGCCTCCATCACCGCCTCGACGTGGGCCCGACCGCCGTTGGCCACGACGAGCTTGACCGCCACCGACGGGAGGCCCGGAGGGACCGCGAGCGATTCGCCGGTCCGCGGGACCCCGACCGCGAAGCGTCCGAGGACGTCGACCCTGAACCGGTCGGCCGTCCCCCCGCCACCGATCTGTGCTCGTTCCTCGGTCACCAGCGCATCCCTCCGACGTCGCGGTCGTCGCACCTGGATCCGCTCCTCCGTCGCGGCTCGAGGTCGACGCGACCCATGATCCGGACGGGCGCCAACATTTCGCCAACACCCGCCGCGCCCCCCCGTTCGTCCGCGGAGCGCAGCCCCCCCGACCGTCGAGTGGAGCGCAGCGCAGCCCCCCGACCGTCGAGCGGAGCGCAGCGGAGTCGAGACGTGGCCGACCCGCGACGCGCTAGTCGGTGATGCGCCCCGTCGGACCGTCGGGACCGAAGGTCATGACCACCTGGGTCCCGTGCGGGAGCTTCCGGAACTCGGCCTCGTCGGCGAGGAGGCGGATGAGCGGGATCCCCAGGCCGCCCTCGTACTCGAGCCGCTCGGGATCGGTCAGGTCGACCGAGCGCTGCGCGGCGACGAGGTCGAACCCGCCGCCGGAGTCGGTGACGGTGACCTCGATGATGCCGGGCCACACCCGGTAGCGCAGATGGATCGGCGAGTCGTCGTCGGCGCGCAGCTGGGCCTGGACCGCGTTGGTGCAGGCCTCCGACACCGCCAGCCGGAGGTCGGCAGCGCGCTCGTCGTCGAAGGACGGGTCACCCATGGCCAGCGAACCGACCACGAGTCGGGCGACCGAGACGATCTCGGGACGGGGCGGGAGGTCGAGCTCGATGAGCGCGTCGTCGGCCGTCCCGTGCACCGCTCGCTACCTCGCCGCCGTCCGATGGGCGGGAGCGGCCGCGATCACATCGGCACCGCGGCGTCGAGCGTCTCGTGGATCCGGAAGACCTGATCGAGCCCGGTGATCTCGAACACCCGGAGGATCCTCGGCTCGTTGCACACGAGGTGCAGATCGCCGTCGCGCGAGCGCACGCGCTTGAGGGCCCCGATGAGCACGCCGAGACCCGTCGAGTCGATGAAGTCGACGTCGGTCAGGTCGACCACGAGCAGGAAGCGCTGATCGTTCACCAGCGCGATCAGCTGCTCGCGGAGCCGGGGTGCCGTGGCCACGTCGACCTCGCCCCCGACCCGCAGCACGGACCACTCCCCGTGCGCAGTGACGTCGAGTCGTAGGTCCATGGCGTGGCTCCTGGGGGACGGTCGTCGACAACCTACCGTCCGCGCCGGAGGGCACCGCGTCAGCCTCGTCCGCGCGGCGACGGCGCAGGCGTAGACTCCCGAACGCCTGTTCCCTCCCGGGCGACCTCCCTCCCATGGCCCCGCCTCCCGTTCCGCACGCCGGCCACGCACCGGACCACGCCGCCGCCGGCGACGCCACGGAAGGGTTCGCGGACCGACTCCGGCTCCGCCTCGGCGACGCGCTCGCGCACCTCGAGGTCCTCCCCGAGCGACCGGCCCGCACCGCGACGCTCCGCCATCCCCTGCGGCCCGCGGTGGCCGAGCGCCTCGCCGAACTGGGCATCGACGAGCTGTGGAGCCACCAGGCCGATGCCGTCGACCGGCTCCGCACCGGTCGGAGCTGCGTCGTCGCCACGGGCACGGCGTCGGGGAAGTCGCTCTGCTACCAGCTGCCGATCGCCGAGGCCGTCACCGACCCGATCCATCCCGGCACGGCGCTCTGCCTCTTCCCGACCAAGGCACTGGCCCAGGATCAGCTCCGCTCGTTCGGCGACCTGGCGATCCCCGGCCTCGTTGCCGCGACCTACGACGGCGACGCCGACCCTGACGCCCGCGCCTGGGCCCGGCGCAACGCCAACGTGCTGTTGACCAATCCCGAGATGCTCCACCACGGGCTGCTGCCGAACCACGGCCGGTGGGACACGTTCCTCATGCGGCTCCGCTACGTCGTGGTCGACGAGCTCCACGTGCTCCGCGGTGTGTTCGGCACCCACGTCGCCCACCTGCTGCGCCGGCTCCGGCGGCTCTGCGAGCGGTACGGATCGTCGCCGACCTTCGTGTTCACCTCGGCCACGATCGGCGACCCCGAGCGGCTGGCCTCCGCGCTGTGCGGGCTGCCGGTCGAGGCGGTGGCCGACGACGGCAGCCCGAAGGGCGAGCGCCTCGTGGCCCTCGTCGACCCCGGCCGCATCGACCACGACGGCCGCCCGCTGTCGCCGAACCGGGTCACGGCCGCGCTGGTGGCCGACCTCGTCCGCTCCGGGCACCGCACCCTCGCGTTCTGCCGCAGCCGGGCCGGCACGGAGGTGGTCGCGGCCGACGTCGTGCGTCGCAACCCCGACCTGGCGGGCCGGGTCCGGCCGTACCGGGGCGGCTACCTCGCGGGCGAGCGGCGGGAGATCGAGGCCCAGCTCTTCAGCGGCACGCTCGGCGGCGTGGTCGCCACCACGGCGCTCGAGCTCGGTGTCGACATCGGCGGCCTCGACGCCGTGGTGCTCGACGGCTTCCCCGGCACGATCGCGTCGCTCTGGCAGCAGATCGGTCGGGCCGGACGCGAGCAGCAGCCGTCGGTCGCGGTGCTCGTGGCCGGCGACGACCAGCTCGACCACTACTTCCTCCAGCACCCGGCCGACGTGTTCTCCCGCCGTCCCGAACCCGCGGTGGTCAACCCGGCGAACCCGTTCGTGCTCGACCCACACCTCGCGTGCGCGGCCTACGAGGAGCCGCTCAGCCACCGTGACGAGCGCTGGTGGCCGGCCGACGACCTGGCCGACGGGGTCCGCCGGCTCGTCGTGGACGACCGGCTCCGACTGCGAGCGCGCGGTGGCACCACCCGGGGCTACTGGGCGGCGCGGGGCCGCCCGGCCGGCGGCATCGGCCTCCGCACCGGCTCCTCCTCCGAGGTGCGCATCGCGTTCGCCGACGGGACGCTCGTCGGCACGGTCGACCGCAGCCGGGCGTGCGACCTGGTGCACCCGGGCGCCGTCTACCTCCACCAGGGCCGCTCGCACCGGGTCCTGCACCTCGACCTCGACGACGGCGCCGCGATCGTGGAGCCCGACGACGGCCGCGAGTACACGATGGCCCGGACCGACGTCGCCCTCCGGGTGCTCGGCACCGATGTCAGCCGTCCGGTCGGTCGCTTCACCGTGGGACTCGGCGCGGTCGAGGTCACGAGCCGGGTCACCGGCTACCAGCGCCGCGAGGTGCTGACCGGCGAGGTCCTCGGCACCGAGGACCTCGACCTGCCGCCGAACCACCTCGTCACCCGTGGCGTCTGGTGGGCCATCCCCGACCGGGTGGTGGCCGACGCGGCCATCGCACCCCGCGACGTGGCCGGCACCCTGCACGCCGCCGAGCACTGCGGCATCGGCGTGCTGCCGCTGTTCACCATCTGCGACCGGTGGGACGTCGGCGGCGTCTCGACGCCGTGGCTCGACGAGCTCGACTCGGCGGCGATCGTGATCTACGACGGCTACCCCGGTGGCGCCGGCATCGCCGAGCTGGGCTTCGAGGCGGCCGAGGACCAGCTCCGCGCCACCTTCGACGTGCTCGACGCGTGCGGGTGCGACGACGGCTGCCCCTCGTGCGTGCAGTCACCGAAGTGCGGGAGCTGGAACGAGCCGCTCGACAAGGCCGGGGCCCGCTCGCTGCTGCGAGCCGCGGGGTTCGCGCCCACCCGCCTCCTCCTGCCACCCCGGTGACCGGAGCGGCGAGCGCGCGGCGACCTCCACCTGGACCGCCACGGTCGCCGACACGGTGACGTCGCCCACGAGCCGACCGACCAGCGCGACGTCGGTCGGTACGCGGTAGCGAACGGTCACCGGCACCAGTGATCCGGGCGGACCCCGCGTGCCCACGACGACGTCGATCCGATCGACCTGCAGACCCGCGGTCCCGGTCGCAGCGGCCCGTGCCGCGCCGGGCGACGGATCGACCGCCACGGCACGGGCCGCGTTGCGCGCCGCCTGGGTGACGAGCACGTGGGCCAGGCCGACCAGCGCCACCTGGACGACCAGCAGGAGCGCCAGCACGAGCACCGGCAGGACCAGCGCGACCTCGACGGTCGCCTGTCCCCGTTGACCTCGCGACACCGGTCCCGACCGGTCGGCCGGTGACGCCGATCGACCGGGCCTCATCCGGCCCGACCGATGAGCTGGTCGACGACCGCGTCGAACAGCTCGCCGAGCTTGCCGGTCTGCGCGGCCCACGCGGCCAGCATGAGGGCGACGGCGGCGGCCCCGAGGAGCACGAGCGCGTACTCCGCGGTGGCCTGACCGCGTTCGGTCGGACCGACGCCGGGCGGGCGACCGGCAGGGGGACGGTGGTGGTGGGACATGGATGCCTCCAGGGGTGGACGAGCCGGGTCGGCCCGACGGACGGATCGGCACCCGGAGGTGCGAGGCCGGTGATCCGGCGTGGGGGCGCACGCCGCGCCCGATCAACCCAGCGATCGCACGGAGGCCGCGACCAGCGGGACCACCGCGAGCAACCCGAACGCCGGGAGCACGCAGCAGACGAGCGGGAGGAGCAGCAGCACCGGGAGCCGCCGAGCCTCGGCCTCCGCGGCCCGGCGTCGGCCGTCGCGCGCCGTGGCGGCCACCCGATCGAGCGCGGGGGCGAGCGGCGCGCCGGTGCGGAACGCGTCGATCAGCGCATCGGCGACCGGATCGCCCAGCACGCCCAGCCCCCGACGGAGCTCGACCACGGCGTCGACGAGCGGCACCCCGCGGTCGAGCCGACGGCAGGTGGCCTGCAGCGGATGGGCGACCGTCGGCGGCGCCCGTTCGGCCACCAACCGCAGGCACCGGTGCGGCGGATGGCCCGCACCTGCGGCGACGGCGAGCAGGTCGACGACGTCGGGGGCCGCTCGGTCGACGGCTCGGACCGCGAGGACCTCGCGCCTGGCGACGAGCCGCAACCGGCCCCAGAGGGCCAGCGCGAGGCCGAGCACCACGACCGGTACCGGCCATCCCGCCACGGCCGCGACCACGGGAGGCCCGGCCACGATCGACGCGACCACCACCGGGGACACCGTCCGGCCGCGAGCGAGCGCGGGCCGATCCGCGGTGAGGCACCGCTGCCGGACCGACTGCGCCCGGGGCGCGATCTCGCCCGCTCGGGCCGCCCACGGCCCGAGGGCGAGCAGCGGTACGCCCGCCGCGGCCAGTGAGCAGACCGCCGACCAGCTCACGACACCGCTCCGACCAGGCGACGCATCCACCACCATCCGAAGGCATCGGCGACCAGGCCCGACCCGAGGCACGCGACCCCGGCCGGCGTGCTGAAGAGGAACGCGGCGACCCGGGTGTCGACCACCGCCACCACCCCGGTGAACGCGACCGGCACCACCGAGAGCACGACCGCGGACGTCCGCGACTGCGATCCGAGCGCCCGCACCTCCCGAGCGAGGGCTTCGCGTTCGCGGATCGTGCGGCTGACCGAGATCAGGGCGTGCGCCCGCGAGCCGCCCGACGTGCCGGCCACGGCCAACGCGTCGGCCACCAGCACGAGGTTCGGATCACCTCGGCCGGCCACCCACCGGTCGAACGCGGCCTGCGCCGCCCGGCCCTCGTCGATCGACCGGAGGACCGGCGCGAGTGCCGCCCCGGCGGCCGACCCCGGGGCGCGCTCGCACGCCGCATCCACCGCCTGGGCGAGCGAGGCGCCCGCTCCGAGCGGCGCGACCAACGCCTCGACGACCGCGACCGGGTCGACCACCGGCGGCCGCCGTGACACGGCACGGGCCCGGGCGGTGATCACCCCACCGCCGGCGAGCGCGACGACGAGGAGCACCGGCTGGGCGACGGCGAGGGCACCCGCGAGGACGACGGCGAGCGGGCGGGCCACCGACCACAGCGCCACGGCATCGACCGGCAGACCGGCCCGGTGCACCAGCCCGTCGAACCACCTCGGCACCGAGCCCCCACCGTCGCCGCGGGCGGGATCGGCTCGACGGATCGCCGCGATCCGGCGCTCGCCCCGCACCGCCCAGCCCCACGCGACCCCGAGCCCGACGCACAGCGTCGCCGCGAGGACGGCCGACGTCATCGGCCCGGACCCGGCACCTTTCCACGGGATCATCCGGCGACCTCGGCCATCCGGGACGAGCGGCGGCGTGACCGCCGGTGGGGACGGGCCACCACCCGGCTGCCGCGGGCGAGCGTTCGCACCCGTCCCGCCGCGCCCGGATCGCCGACCACCTCGGCCACCTCCTCCACGCGGCGGAGGCCGTCGACGTCGCGCACCAGGTGGACCACGATGTCGACGGCCGCAGCGATGTGGTCCCGCACCGCATCGAGCGGCAGCCCGATGCCGGCCAGCAGGACGAGCGTCTCCAGCCGGCGGAGCGCGTCGGCACACCCGTTGGCGTGCAGTGTCGACAGCGAACCGTCGTGCCCGGTGTTCATCGCCTGGAGCAGGTCGAGCGCCTCGCCACCCCGCACCTCACCGAGCAGCAGGCGGTCGGGCCGCATCCGCAACGCGCTGCGGACCAGTTCGCGCGCCGACACCGCCCCCGGGCCGTCCACCGAGGCCGGGCGGGTCTCCAACCGGACGACGTGCTCGCCGGGCAGGCGAAGCTCGGCGGCGTCCTCGACGGTGATGATCCGCTCACCGGGATCGATCGCCGCGGCCAGCGCGTTGAGCAACGTGGTCTTGCCCGACCCGGTGCCCCCGACGACCACCAGGTTGGCCCGGTCGTGGACCGCCCGCCGGAGCAGGTCGGCGACCGGTGGGGCGGCGACGTCCTCGAGCCCGATCGGGCGCGCCCCGAACCGCCGGATCGTGAGGTACGGACCGTCGACGGCCAACGGCGGCACGACGACGTGCACCCGCGAGCCGTCGGCCAGACGCCCGTCGACCACGGGGTGCACGGGGTCGGCCCGGCGGCCGAGCGGAGCGACCACCCGCTCGACCAACAGGTCGAGCTGCGGGCGGTCGACCTCCACGCCCGAGCGGTCGAGCCCCGCCCCGCGATCGATCCAGACCGGCCCCGGTCCGTTGACCACCAGGTCGGTGACCCGGTCGTCGGCCAACAGCGCATCGAGCGGGCCGAGCCCGACGAGGTGGGCCTCGACCCGGGCGACCGTGCGAGCGACGTCCTCGGCGCCGACCAGCGGCAGGCGCCGCCGGACCTCGTCGATCAGGTCGTGGGCACCGGTCCCGTGCTCGGCGCGGTCGACCGCCCACCGGTGGAGCTCCTCCACCGACGACCCCAGCGATCCCGACGACCCGGCGCTCATGCCGCCACCCGCCGCACCGCGGTGGCGAACCCGCGCGGGAGACGAGCGGCGAAGAGCCCCGCGTCGACGGCCCGGGCGACGGCGGGGTCGACCGCCAGCTCGGCCAGGACCGGCGCGCCGACGACCGAGGCGACGTCGGCCGCGGTGAGCGCTCGACCGGGCTCGCGAACGACGACGACCCCCGATGGCCGCAGCGGCGCCTCGACGGCCCGCCGGAGGCCGAGCAGGCACGGTCGCACGACCAGCACCGACCGCTCGGCCTGGGAGGCGACGACCGCCGGGGCCCCGCCCGTCACCGCTGGGAGCGAGCCGCAGTCGACCACCACCACCCGGCCCGACGAGGCCAGGAGCTGCACCAGGAGCTCGGCCCGGGCGGCATCGATCGAGCCGCCGCCGCGTGGGAGCAGGTCGACGCCCGGAGCGGCCGCGACCGTCAACCGGTCGAGGGCGTCGGCGGGCACGTCGGACCCCGCGCCCGACCACTCGGCCACACCGGGACCGGCGGGCTCGGCGATGCCGAGGCACGACGGCAGGTCGCCGGCCAGGTCGACCAGCAGGACCGGCCGGGCCGACCGCTCGACGAGGCTCAACGCGGTGCCGGCGGCCACCACCGTGGTGCCAACGCCGCCCTTCACCGACCAACATGCGACGATCACGACGCCTCCCAGGAGCCGAAGGGGCTACGACGGGAAGGCGAAGGGCACCCTACGCCGGGGGTGTGACGATCCGCAACGGTCCGTCGGACCGGGGATCACCCAGAACGCGACGAACCGCCCGCGGTGAAGCGGACGGTTCGTTCGATGTTGGTGCAGCCGGACCGGTCGGTGACGACCGGTCCGGAGCGGATCAGACGGTCCGGACCTTCTTGGCCGCGACAGCGGCGAGAGCGGCGAGGACCACGATGAGGAGGAGCTTCTTCATGCCTCGGATGCTACCGGCTCGGGGCGGACCTGTCTCGACGCCCGATCGGGGCCGGCGATCAGACCGCCAGCAGGTCGCGGGCGCCGGTGTCCGACGAGGGGTGGCGCAGCTTCGACATCGCCCGGGCCTCGATCTGGCGGATCCGCTCCCGGGTGAGGTTGAAGTGCTCGCCCACCTCCTCGAGGGTGCGGGGCTCGCCCCGGTCGAGGCCGAAACGGAGCTTGAGGATCTCGCGCTCGCGCTCGTCCAGCGGCGACAGCAGGCGGGAGATCTCCTCGGGCAGCAGCGAGGTGGCCGCGACCTCGAAGGGGGACTCGGCCGAGCGGTCCTCGACCACGTCGCCCAGCTCGGCGTCGCCGTCCTCGCGGAGCGGCTCGGACAGCGAGAGCGGCTCGGCGGCGAACCGCAGGGCCTCGGTGACCTTCTCCTCCGGCATCTCCACCTCGGCCGACAGCTCGGCGAGCGTGGCCGGACGGCCCATCTTCAGCTCCAGGCGGGCCCGGGCCTTCTGCAGGCGGGCCAGCGTGTCGCCGGCGTGGACGGGGAGACGGATCGTGCGGCCGGTGTTGGCGATGCCGCGGGTGATCGCCTGGCGGATCCACCAGGTGGCGTAGGTGGAGAACTTGAAGCCCTTGCGCCAGTCGAACTTCTCGACGGCGTGCATCAGGCCGAGGTTGCCCTCCTGGATCAGGTCCAGCAGCGGCAGGCCGGAGGCCTGGTACTTCTTGGCGATCGAGACCACCAGGCGAAGGTTCGACTGCACGAAGGTGCGCTCGGCCTTCTCGCCCTCGCGGGACAGGCGCCGCAGCTCGCGCTTGCGGGCGGCCGTGACCTCCTTGCCACCACCCTCGAGCAGCTCACGGGCCTCGTTGCCAGCCTCGATGGCCTGCGCGAGCCGGACCTCGTCGTCCTTCGTGAGCAGCGGGTACTGGCCGATGTCGGTGAGATACAGCCGGACGAGGTCTTCCTCGTCCCGTTCCACGCGCTCCTTGGCCATCGGACACCTTTTTCCTGTCGAAACTGTGCAGCAGACCCGAGGGACGGGGAACGACCACTGATCCCCCGGGCAATGCGGCGGACAGCCTACGATCGGACCGAACCTGGGCTTCTCCACAGGTTACCGACCGGGTCAAGTCGCCGAAACATCGACGTCGAGGACCGTGTCGGGTCGGCACCGTCAGATCCACCCTTCAGATGACCGAACCTGCCACCCCATCGATCGTCCCGGCCGACTGGGGCCTGCTCGACGCCGAGTCGCAGCACGCCGCCTTCCCGGACACGTTCCCGATCCCGTCGGCCGACGAGCGCGCCGCGCTGCGGACCGGCGACATGGTGAAGCTCGTCTTCGTGCTCGACCCTCCCCCGACCGAGGGCCCCAACGCCGAGCGGATGTGGGTCGAGGTGCGCTCGGCCCAGCCCGACGGCACCTACGACGGCTGGTTGACCAACACACCGGTCGTCATCACGTCGCTGGAGTCGTCGTCGCTCGTGGCCTTCGAGCCCCGCCACGTCGCCGGCATCGCGCTGCGCCGCGACGAGGTCACCTTCGACGTCGCCCTCAAAGCGGTGGTCAGCGCCCGGGCGCTCGCCCTGAAGGGCCCGCCCGGGTGGGCCGGGCACGACGAGCCGCTCGACGAGCGTGACTCGGGCTGGAGCGTCACGGCGGGCAACGAGCCCGACGACTACTTCAGCGGCGACGCCGGCACCGCCACCAAGGTGCTCACGCTCGGCGAGCTGGTCCAGCGGTACCCGGCGCTCGTCGAGGTCTTCCAGGCCGGTGAGGGCGAGTGGGCCTACCGTCCCGAGCACCGCCGCTACGTCCGCATCAAGGGCACCTGACCCCTGTCCGCTGGTTGAGCGAAGCGCCCTTCGACTTCGTTCGCTTCGCTCACTCTCGCTCAGGAACCGCGCCAGCGAGCGAAGTCGAAACCTCGACCTCAGAGCGAAACGACGGCCGCCCGGTCCTCCTCGGCCCGCGCGATGGCCGACCGGAGGGTGTCGGCGACCGGGCCGTCGGCCGGCCCGACCGCCACCGGGACGTGCGAGCGGTAGCGGTCCAGCAGCCGGTCGAGCGCGTCGACCAGCCAACCCACGTCGGCGGGATCGCTCGACGGCGTGCCCGGCACCGAGACCGGATCGACCTCGGTCGCCTCGACGAACCCGGAGCGCGGCATCTCGCGCAGTTCCGGCAGACGCCGGTGCCAGGCCTCGGCCACCTCGGCCCGGTGGGCCCGCACCTGCCACAGCACCGACGTCAGCTCGGGACCGACACCGGCGGCGAGCACCTCGGTCAGCCGGTCGTGCAGGTCGAGCTCGGCCCGACAGCTCGCGCCGACCCAGGCCGCGGCCTCGAGCAGCGGTGCCCCGGCGGGGACGAGGACGGTCGGCTCGGCATCGGGCATGCCCGGAGGTTGCCCATCCTCGGCCGCCGGGTCAACCACCGACCCCGCCGTCCGGGTCGAACACGTACCCGGGATCGTCGACACCGTCGTGATCGGGCACCACGACGAGCTCGGCACCGACCACCCCGGGCGGCCGTCCCAGGACCTCCGACACGACCACCGCCGCCAGGATCAGCCCCGCGCCGAGCGCTCCCCGCCACCCGAGCGAGTCACCGGTCAGCTCGCCCAGCACACCGGCCGACACCGGTTCGAGCAGGAGGATGATCGCAGCCTGGGTCTCGGGCACGACCCGCTGACCCCAGACCATGCACCAGAACGCGATCGCGGTCGCGCCGATGCCGCAGACGGCGGCGGCCACCCACACGCCCTCGTCGAAGCCGTAGCCGGCGGTCGGGCCCGACCCTGCGAACGCACCGGGGACCAGGCACAGAGTTCCGACCGTGAGCACCTGCCAGAACGTGAACCGGAACGGATCGTGGCGTTCGGCCACGGCGCCGACCACGAGCAGGTGGACGGCGAACGCGACCGCGCACCCCAGCGTCAGCAGCTCGCCCCGGCCGAGACCGCCCGTGCCGCCGGCGAGCGCGTAGAGGCCGGCCACCGCCAACGCGACGCCCAGCACGACGTTCGCGGTCGGCCACCGCCGGGTCCGCACGGCGACGATCACCGGCACGATCACCACCAGCAGGTAGGTGATGAACGCCGAGGCCGCCGGCGTCGTGTCCCGCAGGCCGACGGTCTGGAGCACGTAGCCGGCGAGCAGGCAGAGCCCGGCCAGGAATCCGTGGGCCGCGACCCCTGGCGTCGGCGGCCGACGGAGCGCCAACGGCAGGAGCACGAGCGACGCGATCAGGAACCGGGCCGCCAGGAACGGCAGCACCTCGGCCCGTTCGATCGCCCGCTCGACGATCAGGAAGGTCGACCCGAAGAGGAACCCGGCCACCGCGAGCGCGAGGACCCCGCTCCGATGGGCCCGCAGAGACGGGAGGTCCGCCACGGGTCAGCGGAAGCCGTTGGTGATGGGGAGGCGGCGGTCCTTGCCGAAGGCCTTCTCGGTGATGCGGGCGCCGATGGGGCTCTGACGGCGCTTGTACTCGGCGCTGTCCACGAGGCGGACGATGCGACGGACGACCTCGGGGTCGTGACCGTGCGAGATCAGCTCCGAGACCGTGCGGTCGTCCTCGATGTAGGCCTCGAGGATCGGGTCGAGCACGTCGTAGGGCGGGAGGCTCTGGTCGTCGCGCTGGTCGGGGCGCAGCTCGGCCGACGGCGGCTTGGCGATCACGCCCTCGGGGATCACCGGCTCGTCGCCCTGCGTGTTGCGCCAGCGGCACAGCTCGTAGACGCGGGTCTTGTACAGATCCTTGAGCACCGAGTAGCCGCCGATGGTGTCGCCGTAGAGCGTGGCGTAGCCGACCGCGACCTCCGACTTGTTGCCGGTCGACAGCACGATCCAGCCGAACTTGTTCGACAGCGCCATCAGCGTGAGGCCCCGGATGCGGCTCTGCACGTTCTCCTCGGTGAGGTCGGGGTCCCGGCCCTCGAAGGACGGCGCCAGCATGTCGAGGAGCGCGGCGTGGGCGGGCTCGATCGCGATGGTGCGGAAGTCGACGCCCAGGTTGTCGGCGAGGAGCTCGGCGTCGCTGCGGGAGTGGTCCGACGAGTACCGCGATGGCATCGAGACACCGTGGACGTGGTCGGCCCCGATGGCGTCGACCGCGATCGTGGCCACCAGCGTCGAGTCGATCCCGCCCGACAGGCCGATCACGACGTCGCTGAAGCCGTTCTTCACCAGGTAGTCGCGCGTGCCGACCACGAGCGCCCGGTAGACCTCCTCGTCGGCGTCGAGGGGCGCGGCGATGGGCGGATCGGGGAGGCGGGGCTCGTCGACCGAGCGTCTGGACTCGGACGCCTCCACCTCCTCCGAGCGCACGACCGCCACCGGGAGCAGGTCGTCCGTCGGTCGGCCGCGAGGGTCGAGGAGCCGCTTCCGGTACACCTGGTCGACGTCGAGGTCGACGATCAGCACGTCCTCGACGAACTGCGGCGAGCGGGCCACGAGCGCGCCGTGGGCGTCGAACACCATCGAGCCCCCGTCGAACACCAGCTCGTCCTGACCGCCCACCTGGTTGACGTAGACCAGCGCGGTCGACGCGTCGGCGGCCCGGGTGCCCATCAGGCGCTCCCGGCGCAGCAGCTTGCCGGCCGAGAACGGCGAGGCGTTGAGGTTGACGACGAGCTCGGCCCCGCTGTCGGCCTGGTCGAGGATCGGGCCGGCCGGGTTCCACGCGTCCTCGCAGATCGACACCCCCACGCGCACGCCGCCCACCGACCACAGCTGGGCCGGATCCGAGCCCCGGGCGAAGTAGCGGGCCTCGTCGAACACGGCGTAGTTCGGCAGCTCCTGCTTGTGGTACACGCCGACGACCTCGCCGTGGGCGCAGATCGCCGCCGCGTTCCAGAGGTCGCGGCCCGCATCGACGAACCCGACCACGGCCACGCACGTGGTGGTGGCGGCGGCGACCCGGTCGAGCGCGGCACGGTTGTCGGCGATGAACCCCGGCTTCAGGAGCAGGTCCTCCGGCGGGTAGCCGGTGATCGCCAGCTCCGGGAACACCGCGAGGTCGCACCCGGCGGCGGTCGCGTCGCCCAGCACCTCGACGATGCGCCCGACGTTGTGGTCGAGGTCGCCGACCCGGGTGTTGATCTGACACGACGCGATGCGCAGGCGAGGCATGGCAGAAGTGTCGCGCGCCCGACGATCGGGGCGGGCCGACGTTGCCGGGCGGGTCGGCCCCGACGATCAGTCGTCGGCGAGGTCCGCGAGGTCGTCGATGCCGTCGAGGCCGACGTCGAGGTGCTCGTCGCGGTACGCGGCCCGGGCGACCAGGTGGGCGGCCGAGGGGGCGGTGAGGAAGGTGAGGATCGCGGCCAGCACCACGGTCGGCGCACCGTGGTCGAGCGTGAGCACGGCCGCCGCCGCGATCAGCACCACCGCGATCGTGCTCGCCTTGGTCGCGGCGTGCATCCGGGCGAACAGGTCCTTGAAGCGCACGACCCCGATGCCGGCCAGGGCCAGGAACGCGGCCCCCACGAGCACGAGGACGTCGGCGAGGATCTCCACGGTCAGGCCCCCCGCCGTTCGATGAACCGGGCCCCGGCGCTCGTGCCGAGGAAGCCGACGAGCGCGATCACGACCGCGACGTCGAGGAACCGGGGGCTGCCGTGGTCGATGGCGTCGACGATCACGGCGGCGACCACCGCTGAGACCAGCCCGTCGACCGCGACCAACCGGTCGGCGATCGACGGGCCGCGCAGGGCCCGCCAGAGGAAGCCGATGCCGCCCACGAGCAGCAGTCCGTACGCCACGTCGATGATCACGAGGGGTCCCCCTCCCAGGCGGTGGTGTCGTCGACCGAGAGCCCGGCCCGCGCCTCGTCGCTGCCGAACGCGTTCACGGCCAGCACCTCGAGCTGGCGGACCCCGGCCCGCACGTCGTCGACGTCTCGGGTGTCGAGCGCGTGGATGTAGAGCGTGGTCGGGTCCGACAGGGCCTCGATGGTGAGCGTGCCCGGCGTCAGGGTCACCGCGCTGGCGACGATCGTGGCCACCACGTCACCGCAGCCGACCAGCGGCACGGCCACGATCCCGGTGTGGATCCGCTTGCGCGGCGCCACCACGGCGACGGCCACGGTGATGCTCGACCGAAGCACGAGCCAGAGGAAGACCACGAGGAACTTGAGCGCCGGGAGCGGTCGGATGGTCGGCGGCGGCCCGGCGTCGCTCACCCGACGCAGGTGGCTGGTGACCCTGGTGACGACGAGCGCCACGGCCAGGCCGGCGACGAGGTTCGTCGGCGAGAAGTCCTCCCACAGCGCGCCCCACAACAGGACCAGCCAGATCAGTCGGACGATGCGCAGGCTCATCCCAGCACCAACCTGACGTAGCCGGCCGGGTCGAGCAGGTCCTCCGCCGCCCGGGTGCACAGGCCCATCATCGGACCGGCGGCCAGCCCGAGCGCGACTCCCATGAGCACGATGACCGTCAGCGCGCCCACCATGACGCCGTAACCCCGAACCTCACCGATCGGCGCGACCGCGACCCCCTCGGCCGGGTCGCCCCAGAACGCTCCGGTCCAGATCTTCGCCATGGAGAAGAGGGTCAGCAGGCCGACGACGAGGCTCACGCCGGTGACCACCCAGGCCCCCTGTTCGACACCGGCCTCGACCAGCGCCAGCTTGCCGATGAAGCCCGACAGCGGCGGGATGCCGGCCAGGCTGAACGCCGAGACGAAGAACAACGCCGACACGTAGGGCGCCGAGCGCACGAAGCCCGACAGCGCCGAGATCGACGTCGACCCGGTCCGCCGCTCGAGGACGCCCGCCACCTGGAACAGGCTCGTCTTCACCGCCATCTGGTGGAGGATGAAGAAGAGCGCGCCGGCGATCCCCGACACGCTGAACAGCGCGATCCCGAACACCGCGTAGCCGACCTGGCTCACGATGTGGAACGCGAGCAGCCCGCGGATGTCGGTGCGCCCGACGGCGCCGAGCACGCCCACGACCATGGTGAGCGCGGCGATGGCCAGCATGAGCGCCACCTGTCGGTCGCCCGGCGGGACGATCAGCGTCTGGGTGCGGAGCAGCGCGTACAGGCCGACCTTGGTGAGGAGGCCGGAGAACACGGCGGCGACGGGCGTCGACGCCGACGGGTAGCTGTCGGGGAGCCAGCCGAAGAGCGGGAACACGGCCGCCTTCATGCCGAACACCAGGAAGAGGAGGGCCCCGAGACCGGCCCGGACGCCCTCGGGGAGCCCGGCGAACTTGTCGTGGAGGTCGGCCATGTTCACCGTGCCGGCCGACGCGTAGACGAACCCGAGCGCGAACAGGAACAGCGTCGAGGTCACGATGCCGAGCACGATGTAGCTCGACCCACGGCGCACCTGCTCACGGGTGCCGTCGAAGGTGATCAGGACGTAGCTCGCCATCAGGAAGATCTCGAACCCGACGAACAGGTTGAAGAGGTCGCCGGTGAGGAAGGCCAGGCACAACCCGCCCGTGAGCAGCAGGTAGAGCGGGTGGAAGGCGTCCTGTTCACGCTCGCTCCCGCCGAAGCCGATGGCGTAGACGAGCGACACCAGGAGCACGAGCGTCGCCATCGCGACCAACAGGGCCGCGGTGCGGTCGGCCACCAGGGTGACCCCGATCGGCGTGGGCCAGTTCCCGGCCTGCACGACCAGCGGGCCCTCCCGGTCGACGTGCACGAGCATCGCGACCGCGAACGCCGACGAACCGGCCAGCGCCAGCAGGCTGATCACCCGCTGGACGACCCGATGGCTCCCGAAGCCGATCGTGAGCGCCGCCGCGGTCAGCGGCACGATCATCGGGATGATGAGGAGGTCGTCGCTCACCCCTCCACCTCCGCGCCGCCGACGACGTCGACGCCCTCGACCGGGTCGTCGCCGTCGAGGCTCCAGCTCCGGTACGCGATGGCGAGGAGCAGCGCCACGACCCCGAGGGTGATCACGATCGCGGTGAGCGCCATGGCCTGCGGCAGCGGGTCGGCGAACGGACCCTCGTCGCCGGCGAACGCCGGACCGCCGACCTGCGCCGCCGAGCCGAAGATCACCAGGTTCGAGGCGTGGCCGAGCAGGCCGACCCCGATCACGACGCGGCTCAGCCGTCCCGCCGTGACGAGGTACACCCCGCACCCGGTCAGCACGGCCGCGACCACGGCCAGCACGACGGTCACGGCTCCTGCACCTCGTCCCGGTCGACGTCGGGCCCGATGGCCTCGAACACGGTCGTGACCATGCCGACGACGATCAGGTAGACGCCGGTGTCGAACGGCAGCGCGCCGACGATCTTCACGGTCCCGAAGAACGGGAGGTCGGTGCTCCAGAGACCGTGGTCGAGCGGCGCGTTGCCACCGAACATCGGGGCGATCACGGTGGCGGTCACGAGGACCAGACCGATCGACAGCAGGAGGCGGGGCCGCACCGGCAGCAGGTCGTCGACCCCGCCCGGACCGATCGACACGAACGCGAGCCCGAGCGCCGAACCGGCGACCAGGCCGCCGACGAAGCCGCCGCCCGGCCGGTTGTGGCCGGCGAACAGCAGGAACACCGACGCCACGAGCGCGGCGTCGAGGACGCCCCGGACGGTGACGTCGAAGATGATCGAGCGCCTCACCGGCTCGCCTCCACGTTCGTCGACGCCGCCGACGTCCTCCCCTTGCGCACGGCCCGGGCGAGTGCCGCGATGCCCAGCGCCGCCCCCACGAGCACGGTCACCTCACCCACGGTGTCGATGCCGCGGATGTCGACCAGGATCACGTTGACGACGTTGTGGCCGTGGCCCTCGGGCAGTGCCTCGGCCAGCAGCCCCTTGGCCACGGTCGGGTCCTGGTCGATGCCCGCGGTGGCCAACGTGAAGAGCAGCACGAACCCGGCGGACAGCACCGACGCGACGATGCGGGCGGCCTTCGGGCCCATCGGCGGGCGGTCGTCGAAGCGCTGCGGCAGGTACCGCAGGACCACCAGGAACACGACGACCGACAGGGTCTCCACCGCGACCTGGGTAAGAGCCAGGTCGGGGGCGCCGTTGACCACGAAGAACAGGGCCATGCCGTACCCGACGACGCCGAGCAGGATCGCCGCGGTGTACCGGCGGGTCACCATCGTGCAGGCCGTGCCGGCGATGACGAGCACCGCGGCGATCGGCAGCTCGACGATCGCGTCGATGACGTCGGTGCCACCCGACCACCACGTGCCGTTCGTGACGAGCACGACCGCGGCGACCACCGACACGAACGACATCGCCAACCCGGCGGCGAACGCCAGCGAACCCCGCTGGACCGTGCCGGCGACCCGGGAGCCGAAGCTCGGCAGGCCGCGCACCCACGCGCCGAACACGTCGACGCGACCGGCCACCGGCGTCGTGGCCTCCACCAGCCGGCGGACCGGGCGGCGCAGCGCGAACACCCCGACGCCCGACAGCAGCGTCAGCATCGAGAACAGGAGCGGCGCCCCCAGGCCGGCCCACAGCTCGAGGTGGATGTGGGCGGCGTGGTCGAGCGCCTCGGCCGCCGGACCGGCGAACTCGGCCCACGCGTGGGGGAAGAGCCCGAGCCCGACGGTGCCCACGGTGAGCACCAGCGACGGCAGCAGGAACCCGAACGACGGCGGGTGGTCGTGACCGGCGGCGTGGTCGCCGAGGGTCGCGTCGGGGTCGCGGTCGGCGACCAGGTCGGGGCGGAACAGGCCGACGGCGATGCGGAGGCTGTAGGCGACCGTGAGCACGGACCCGACGAAGAGCCCGGCGAACACCACCCGATCGGACGTGGACCCGTGGAGGAACGCGGCGTACGCCGCCTCCTTCGCCACGAACCCGGCGAGCGGCGGTACCGCCGCCATCGACGCCGCCGCGATCGCGGCCACGATCTTCGTCGCCCGCCACGCCGTGCCCTCGAGGGGCGGCAGGTACCGCAGGTCGCGCGTGCCGCAGCCGTGGTCGACGATGCCGGCGACGAGGAACAGGGTCGCCTTGAACAGCGCGTGCGCGCACAGCACCCCGACACCGGCGGCGGTGGCCGCGGGGAAGCCGGCGCCGAACAGCACCACGAGGAACCCGAGCTGGCTGATGGTCCCGAACGCGAGGATCTGCTTGAGATCGGTGGGCTCCATGGCCGACCAACCGCCGAGGAGCATGGTGACGAGGCCCATGACCACGATGGTCCAGCGGAACGAGTCGACCGACGCGAAGGCCGGACCGAAGCGGGCCACGAGGTAGACGCCGGCCTTCACCATGGTGGCCGAGTGGAGGTAGGCGCTCACCGGGGTGGGGGCGACCATGGCGCCCGGGAGCCACCGGTGGAACGGGAACTGCGCCGACTTGGTGGCGACCCCGAGGAGGACGAGGAAGAGGGCCACGGTCACCGCGGTGCCCTGCGGGACGTCCTCGAGGATGGCGCTCAGGCGGTAGGTGCCGGCCTCGTGGCCGATGATCACGAGGCCGCCGAGCATCGCCAGGCCACCCGCTCCGGTGGTGAGCAGTGCCCGGCGGGCCGCGTCCCGGGCCTCGGCCGTACGGCCGTCACCCCCGACGAGGAGGTAGGAGATGATCGACGTGAGCTCCCAGCCCACGAAGAGCAGGAAGACGTTGTCGGCCAGCACCAGGGTGGCCATGGCGCCGGCGAAGAACGTGAGGAGGCCGGCGATGCGCCCGGCCGCCTCGGAGTCGGCGAGGTAGTACCAGCCGTAGGCGAAGATCAGGACGCCGATCCCCGAGACGATCCCGCCCATCACCAGGCCGAAGCCGTCGACGCGCAGGTCGAGGGAGAGGCCGAGGGTCGACGCCCACGCCCGGTCCTCGACCACGGGCGTGCCGTCGATGATCCCCGAGGCGTTGGCGAGCAGCCAGACGAGCAGCGCCGCGGGAGCGATCCCGCCGACGAGGAAGCCCCACCGTCGCAGACGGCCGGACGCGGCGAGCACGGCACCGCCGAGCACCGCGTGGAGCAGGAGGAGCATCAGGGGCATGGGCAGAAGGCGGACGGGGTCGACGACAGATGTTGCCGACCAGACTTCCCGGCGCTCCGGGATTCGACGCTACGGCACCACCGGCGAGGGACCAAGTCCCTCCCGGTCCGTGCCCGGGGCGGCCTCCGCGACGAGGGCCGGATCCGACGGACGGATCCGGCCCTCGGTCGAGGCGATGTCGGGCCCGAGGGACCCGGGTCGGATCAGCTCGCCGCGGAGCAGACCGTGTCGGTGATCATCTTGGTCACGACGTAGGGATCCATGTTGGCGTTGGGACGCCGATCCTCGATGTAGCCCTTCTTGTCGACCTCGACCTGCCACGGGATGCGGATCGACGCACCACGGTTCGACACGCCGTAGGAGAACTCGGTCCACGGGGCGGTCTCGTGGGCGCCGGTGAGGCGGTCCTCGATGCCGGCGCCGTAGGCCCGGACGTGCTCCTCGGCCTTGGCACCGAGCGCCTCGCAGGCGGCGATGATCGGGTCGTAGCCCTCGCGCATCGCCTTCGTCGAGAAGTTGGTGTGGCAGCCGGCGCCGTTCCAGTCGCCCTTCACCGGCTTGGGGTCGACCGTCGCGGTGACGCCGAACTCCTCGGCGATGCGGTAGAGCAGCCAGCGCGCCACCCACAGGTGGTCGGAGATCTCGTCGGGGCCGCCCGGCCCGACCTGGAACTCCCACTGGCCGGGCATGACCTCGGCGTTGATGCCCGACACCTTGATGCCGGCCTCGATGCAGGCCTCGAGGTGGGCCTCGACGACGTCGCGGCCGAACACCTCGTCGGCACCGACGCCGCAGTAGTAGAAGCCCTGCGGGGCGGGGAAGCCACCGATCGGGAAGCCGAGCGGGTGACCGTCCTTGAAGAACGTGTACTCCTGCTCGATGCCGAACCACGGCTCCATGTCGGCGTACTTCTCGGAGATCTCCGCGCACGCGGCCCGCGTGTTGGTCGGGTGCGGGGTCATGTCGACGAGGAGCACCTCGCACATGACGAGGATGTCGTCGCCACCGCGGATCGGGTCCGGGAAGACGGCGACCGGACGGAGGACGCAGTCGGAGTTGTCGCCGGGCGCCTGGTTGGTGCTCGAACCGTCGAAGCCCCAGATCGGGAGGTCGTCGGGAGCAGCTCCCAGCATCTTGTCGTCGAGGATCTTCGTCTTCGACCGAAGACGGGCCGTCGGCTCCGTGCCGTCGATCCAGATGTATTCAGCCTTGTGCACCATCTCGTCTCTCCCAATCTCTGCGAGTGCCAGCGCGGCAATCGGCTCGGTGTGCGGGGCACCCTAGGAACCCACACGCGCGCCACCGTTTCGCATTTGTGAACGGCGTGTGAACCCGGCCCGGGCTCGCCGTCGACCCTACGTGTGAGCGACTTCTGAACGCCATCTGAAGCCATGGGAGATCCGAGGTTTGCCGTACGGGCCACGGTGCCGGAAGGATTGCGCCGTGGATCGACAGAAGGAATACGTCCTGCGGACCGTCGAGGAGCGAGGCGTCCGGTTCGTGCGCCTGTGGTTCACCGACGTCCTCGGCCAGCTCAAGTCGTTCGCCGTGTCGCCAGCGGAGCTGGAGGGCGCGTTCGAGGAGGGCATGCAGTTCGACGGCTCGGCCATCGACGGGTTCAGCCGGATCCAGGAGAGCGACGTCCTCGCCCGCCCCGACGCCGCCACGTTCGAGATCCTCCCCTGGGACCCGAAGGGCGAGACCTCGGCCCGCATGTTCTGCGACCTCACCACGCTCGCCGGGGAGCCCTTCGCCGGGGACCCGCGGCAGGTGCTGCGCCGCAACCTCGACGCGGCCCGGGGCGACGGCTACTCGTTCTTCGTCGCCCCCGAGATCGAGTACTTCTACTTCCGCAGCGCGGATCCCGACCGGCTCGAGCCGATCGACCAGGGCTCGTACTTCGACCTCACCACCGACGACGTCACGACCGGGCTGCGACGCCGGACGATCCAGCACGTCGAGTCCATGGGCATCCCCGTCGAGTACTCGTTCCACGAGGACAGCCCGAGCCAGCACGAGATCGACCTGCGCCACACCGACGCGCTGACGATGGCCGACAACGTGATGACCCTCCGCCTGGTCGTGCGCGAGACCGCGGCCGAGCAGGGGGTCCACGCCACCTTCATGCCCAAGCCCCTCGCCGACTTCCAGGGCTCGGGCATGCACACGCACCTGTCGCTCTTCAAGGACGAGCACAACGTGTTCCACGACCCCGACGAGCCGTACCTGCTCTCGGCGATCGGGCGCTCGTTCGTCGCCGGCCTCCTCCGCCACGCCGCGGAGATCACCGCGGTCACCAACCAACTGGTGAACAGCTACAAGCGCCTCGTGGTCGGGACCGAGGCGCCCTCGACGATCACGTGGGCCCGCAACCACCGGGCCGCGCTGATCCGCGTGCCCGAGACCCGCACGGGCCGCGAGGACTCGGTGCGGATCGAGTATCGATCCCCCGACCCGGCCTGCAACCCGTACCTCACCTTCTCGCTGCTGCTCGCCGCCGGCCTCGACGGGGTGCGCCGGGGCGACGAGCTGCCCGACGAGGCCACCGACTACCTCGAGCTGTCCCGACGGGAGCGGGCCGCGCTCGAGACCGGCGTCGGCTCGCTGCCGCAGTCCCTGGCCGAGGCACTCGACGCGATGGAGGGATCCGACCTGGTCCGCGAAGCTCTCGGCGACCACATCTTCGAGTGGTTCCTCCGCAACAAGCGCTCCGAGTGGTTCGACTACAAGACCCAGGTCACCCCCTTCGAGCTCTCCCGCTACCTCCGGAACTGGTGACCACCTGATGGAGCCGCTCCTCGTCTTCCCCGATCCGCCGCCCGCCGACCTGGCGCGGCTGCTCGACCTCGCGGGGCACCCGTGGAAGGCGGTCGACGACGAGAAGTCCGCGCTCAACGAGGCCCCCGACGACGGCTGGGGCGGCGCCATCATCGTGGTCGGCGAGCGCTCCGAGGCGGCCTGGGCGCTGGCCCGGGCGATCCGCAAGAACGACGTCGTGGTCGAGCCGCTGCTCCTCGTCATCGGCGGGAACCGGCTCGACGAGCTGGAGCTCCGCGACGAGCTCTACGACGACTTCTGCCTCGACCCGTTCCACCCCCGCGAGCTGGAGGCCCGGCTGCGCCACGTGTTCTGGCGGGGCGGCACCGGCGCGACACCGGACCTCGTGGAGTACGGCGGCCTGGTCCTCAACCTCGAGACCTACCAGGCGGCCATCGACGGCGCGCCGATCGACCTCACCTACATGGAGTACGAGCTCCTCAAGTTCCTCGCCCAGCACCCCGGCAAGGTGTTCACCCGGGAGACGCTGCTCAGCCGGGTGTGGGGCTACGAGTACTACGGCGGCGCCCGCACCGTCGACGTCCACATCCGGCGGCTCCGGGCCAAGCTCGGCGAGGAGCACGCCAACCTGATCTCGACGGTCCGCTCGGTCGGCTACCGCTTCGGCCAGTCCCGCTGGACCGCCTGATCGCTCGAATGCGCGATGATGGGCCCATGATCGGTGTGGCCATCATCCTCGTCGTCCTCGTCGTCGCCATCCCGGTGGGTGTGCTCATGAGCGGCGGGGTCGCCGCCGGCCTGCTCGGCTACGCGGTCAACGACGACGTCGACCGCAGCCACGAGGGCAGCGAGCTCCTCGACACCAACCGCTGACCCTTCCCCGCCCCTCGCCCACGATCCCGAGCGGTTCGGTGGGGATTGGGCTACGTTGCGCCCCGTCTGACGCGTTGCGGGGTCGGCCTACGCGGAGTCCCGCAGGAAGGATGGGGACGAGATGGCGACCGGTACCGTCAAGTGGTTCAGCGCTGAGAAGGGCTTCGGCTTCATCGCCCGAGAGGGTGGGAGCGACGTCTTCGTGCACCATACGGCGATCGACATGACCGGCTTCCGCAACCTCGAGGAGGGGCAGCAGGTCGAGTTCGAGCTCACCACCACCGACAAGGGCGAGCAGGCGCAGTCCGTCCGGGTCATCTGACCCGCCATAGGTCCCTCCCCGAACGCCGGGCGATCAGGCCCGGTCGCGGTGGGCCCACGCCTCGATCTCGACGTTCGCGTCGAACGGAAGACGGGCGACCTCGAAGGCGGACCGGGCGGGCCGCGGCTCACCGAACGCGGCCGCGTAGCGTTCGTTGAACGCCCCGAAGCGATCGAGGTCGGCGAGGAAGCACGTGGTCTTCACCACATGGTCGAGCCCGAGCCCGTGCTCGGCGAGGCGGTCGGCGAGGTTGGCGAGCGCCTGGTCGACCTCCGCCTCGAAGCCCTCCACGAGCGCGCCGTCGCGCACGCCGAGCTGGCCGGAGACCACCACCCAGCCGTCGACGGCGACCGCCGGGGTGTAGGGCAGACCGTTCGGGTTCGACATCACAGCGCTCCTCGGGTGGGCCAATCGGTCGGACCACCTTGGTGCAACCAGACCGCGGCCGCCACCGCGGCGAACGCGGCATCGGACCCGTTGACCGGCGGGCCGGCGGCGTCGACGATCTCGACATCGATCGGTGGGGTGTCCACCGCCCGCGGCACGCCGAACGACCGGATCGTGAGGTCGTGGACCGCGCCCTCGTCGTCGACGGTCAGCGCCTCGCTCGTGACCCAGCCGTAGGCCATGTGGGCCGCGCCGATCACGTAGGAGCGCAGCACGACCGGGTCGAGCACCTCGCCGGCGGTCACCACCACGCGGATGCGGCCGTCCTCGACCGTGGCCGTCGCCCGACCGCCACCGGGGGCGGCGACCTCACCGACCTCACCGGCCGCACCGGCGGCCGCGGCCAGCAGGATCGCGGCCTCCGCCCAACCCGCGGCCCGCAGGTGCACCGAGGTCGGCGGGCCGGCGACGTCGACCTCCACGACCTCCAGCCCGGGCGCGTGGGACCGGATCGCCTCCGCGATGCCCGGGGTGCGGACGACGCGGACGATCCCGGTGCCGTCGGCCCGCACGCCCGCGGCGATCGGCGGCCGCTTCGGCCCCAGGCGCACCGCGTCCTCCCGCGACCAGAGCACCCGCACGGGCCGGCCGTGGCGGTCGGCCAGCTCCCGGGCCACCCCGCCGAGCACCCCGTCGACCTTCCCGCCGAACGCTCCACCGTTGGCCAGCGACGACGCCGGCGTGCCGCCCGGCTCGCACCAGGTGGCGTCGACCTCGAGGTACGCGGGGTCGACCCACGAGGTCCGCAACGTCGCGACCCAATCGCCGTCGGGGAGATCGAGCGGTGGGGCGGCCGCCGCGGTGGTCCGTCGCCCCTGCACCTTGCCGGCCGACCGACGCGCCTCCACCAACGTCTCGGCCACCGACCAGCCGCCGGCACCGTCGGACACCGCGACCAGCGCGTCGCCGGGCGCGGTGTCGTCGGCGAAGCCACCGCGACCGAGCGCGACCTCGGGGCCGACCCGCTGCGGAGCACCGCCCTCGATCCCGGCCCGCCGCGCGGCCGCGTCGAGGTCGCGATCGACGTCGCCGAACGGCGCGTCCACGCCCCCCGTCACCTCGTCCCAGGCCTCCACGATGGTCTGCCAACCGGTGCAGCGGCACAGGTGCGCCTGGAGCGCCCGGTGGACCGGCGCGTGTTCCGCCGGATCACCCCCCTTCTCCGCGAGCGCGGCGAGGCGGGTCAGGATCCCCGGGGTGCAGAAGCCGCACTGGCTCCCGCCCGTGGCACACAGCGCGCCGGCCCAGCGCTCCCGCACCCCGGGGTCGAGCCCGTCGACGGTGGTGACCGTCCGGCCCGCCACGCGACGCACCGGCGTCACGCACGACACCCTCGGAGCGCCGTCCACCAGCACCGTGCAGCAGCCGCACTGACCCTGCGGGCTGCACCCGTCCTTCGGGCCGTGCGCACCGACCCGGTCGCGGAGCACCTCCAGCAGGGACGCCCCGTCGTCGGGCACCCGGACCGTCCGGCCGTCGACGACCAGCTCGATCGTCGGGGCGTCGTCGGTGGGATCGGTCGGCACGTCGGTCACGGGCCGAGACTAGGACCGCCACCCCGAAGGCCGGTTCGAGGATGCCACCGACGGTGACCATCCGCGTCGCCCCGGCACGGAGTGTGTACAAACGGGTGTCACCTCGGATCCCCCGGGGCATCCGTCCAGGAGCCCGCTCGTGCCGGATCGACCTCCGGCCGTCCGGCCGCTCACCCGGTCCGACGGCCTCACCGTCATCAGACACGCCGACCCCGTCCCGTCGGCTCGCGCCCTCGCGCAGCAGCTCGGTGGCACCGTGGCCGTGGGTGGTGGGGCGGTGCGGACGGCGGTGGACCACCGGCTGCGGGCCAGCCACCTCGCCCTGGCCGCCGACCCGACCCCGATCGACCTCGACCGGCTCGGCGACGCGATGCGTCGCGCCGAGGCCGTCCTGGCCCGGACCCGGGCCCGGGTCAGCAGCGGGTTGGCCCGATCGCTCAACACGTCGTTGGCGATCCACCCCGACACCATCCGCCAGGCGGCCGACGAGCTCCTCGCTGCCGAACGAGCCCTGCACCGCGCCCAGCAGGGTGACCCGCCCGGACCGGCCCGGGGTCGCATCGCCGCGACCTCGCTCGGCGCCCTCGGAGCGATCGTCGGGTTCACCCTCGCCTTCGACGGCGACCGGGCCGGCGCGGGCATCGCGATCGCCGGGTCCTTCGCCCTCGCCGCGCTCGTTGCGCTGGCGCTCCTCCGGCGCGTCCACCGACGGGAGGTCCCGACCCGCCAGAACGATGTCGAGCTGGCCCGCCGTCGCTGGCAGTCGGTGGCCGGCCCCGACGACGACCCCGAGGAGCTCGACCGCGTCCTGCGCCGCTACGACCCCCAGCGCGAGACGGTCAACCTCCTCGCCGCGCACCATCCCGCGGTGCGCGCCGCGGAACGGGCGGTGGCCGATCGTCGCCGGGCCTGGGTGCGGGGCTGGCGCCTGGCCGTGGGCGATCTCCCCGGGTCGACCGAACCCGCGGTGACCCCGCGCCGGGCGCTCGTCCTCGTCGATCTCTACCGCGGCCTCGATGCCACCGAGGCCCACCGCCTCCACGCCGACCTCGGCCGTCTCGGGCGCGACGCGGGGGTGATCGTCGTGATCGGCGACGTCGAGGTGGACCTCCGCGATCGACGGCTCGTCGACCTCACGACGGGCGGCGACGAGCTCGCCCCGGGACGGCCCGGGGTCGCCTGGCAACCGGCCTGACCCGGCCCGGACAGCAGGAAAGCCGGGTCCGAGGACCCGGCTTCCTGACAGAAAGCACCCTCTCGAGAGATCGGCGCTGTCGGCACCCTAGTGCCGCGCCGTCACCGGCGCACCTCGGCCCGAACGGCCGATCAGGAGAACGACGAACCGCAACCGCAGGTGCGTTGCGCGTTGGGGTTGTCGATGGAGAAACCGGCCTGGTTCAGGCCGTCCTTGTAGTCGAGCGTGGCGCCGGTGAGCATCTGGGCGCTGGTCGGATCGACCACCACCTTCACGCCGTTGTAGTCGGCGGTGACGTCGTCGGCCGCGACGTCGGTGTCGAAGAACATCTCGTAGCTGAAACCCGAGCACCCGCCCGGGCGCACGGCGACCCGGAGCGCGAGCTCGTCCTCGCCCTCGGCGGAGATGAGCTCCTGGACCTTGGTGGCGGCGTTGTCGGTGAGCGCGATCACGGCTTCCTCCTGCGGGTCGGACCGTCGGGTCATCGTACCCGGAGGACGCCGAGATCCACAGGTCGGTCGACGGCGGGCCCGCCAGGTCGTCCGAGGCGCCGGCCGACGACGCTCGTACACTCGGGACCGTGCCCACGTCGCCGGCCGACCGGCCCACCCCAGAAGCGCTCCGCCAGCTGCTCCGCGGCGTGATCGATCCCGAGCTGGGGAGCGACATCGTCGAGCTCGGCATGGTCCGCGGCGCCGAGATCGACGACGACGGCGCCGTCACGGTCACCATCGCCCTCACCACGTCCGGCTGCCCGCTGCGGGCCCAGATCCAGCGCGACGTCCGCACCCGGGTCGGTTCGGCCCCGGGGGTCACCTCCGTGGCGCTCGAGTGGGACGAGATGACCCAGGCCGAGAAGTCGTCGGCCATGGCCAAGGCCCGGTTCAACGTGTCCCAGCGCGAGGAGGAGACCTCCATCGGGCCGACCACGCAGGTCGTCCTCGTGGCCTCGGGCAAGGGCGGCGTCGGCAAGTCGTCGGTCACCGCCAACCTCGCCGCCGCCCTCGCCGATCGCGGGCTCAAGGTCGGGGTCCTCGACGCCGACGTCTGGGGCTTCTCGATCCCCCGCATGCTCGGCGTCAGCGGGCGGCTCTCGGGCGTGACCGAGGGCGAGCGGAAGCGGATCGTGCCGCTCGAACGCCAGGTCGGCGACGGCCTGCTGCGCATCGTCTCCATGGGGTTCCTGGTGGAGGACGAGGAGAGCGCCCTCATGTGGCGCGGCCTCATGCTCAACCGCGGCGTGCAGCACTTCCTCCAGGACGTCGTCTGGGGCGACGACCTCGACTACCTGCTCGTGGACATGCCTCCCGGCACCGGCGACGTCCAGATGGGCGTGGCGAAGATGGTGCCCCGGGCCCAGGTCGTCGTGGTGACCACACCGGCCGTCGCGGCCCAGAAGGTGGCGATCCGAGCCGTGTCCATGGCCCGCAAGTCCTACCTTCGCGTCGCGGGGGTGATCGAGAACATGACCGCGTTCCACTGCGAGCACGGCGGTACGTACGCGCTGTTCGGATCGGGCGGGGGCGAGACCCTCGCCCACGACGCCGGCATCCCGCTCCTCGGGCAGGTCCCGATCGAGGCCGCGGTCTCCGCCGGCGGGGACGCCGGTGAGCCCGTGGTGCTGGGCGACGGTCCCGCGGCCGACGCCTTCCGGGCGATCGCCGAGCGGACCGTCACCGAGGCCGTGCCCCCACCGATGATGGCCGGCTGCTCGGCCCGGATGCTCGACGCAGCGATGGCGGCGTTCGACGACCTCGACGCGGCCGCCGACGCCTGACCACCCGAGCGGACCGGCGGTCGAGCGGTCGAGCGGTCGGACTCAGCGCATGCGCAGGCCGCGCAGCGCGGCCGGCAGCTCGCCGACCACCGGCCGCAGCACGGGCTCCCGCTTCGAGGCGGCGCCCCCTTCGGGAACCTCGCACACCTCGGGGGCACGCGCCGGGTCGATGCCCCGGCCGCGGAGGATCAACCGGCAGCCGAGCTCGGTCTCGACCGAGAGCGACTCGGCCAGCTCGTCGACCACGTCGAGGGTCACGCCGTCGTCGCCCGGGTACTGCGACCGCAGGTACTCGGGGGCGTACACGGTCACGCCCGACACCTCGCCGACCGGCTCCTGATCGGGGCCCGGCCAGAAGTCCTCGTAGAGGAACGGTGCGGTCGACTCGCAGCACCCGGTGCCGATCGTGACCGTGAGCACCCCGGCCCGTCGCCGGGTCATCTCGCCGACCACATCGGCTGCTCGATCCGTCGCGGTCACGCGCATGCGCCCAACGGTAGCGTCGGTGGCGCCGAAGGGGACCGGGCGGAACCGCTCGGCGATGCCCGGCCCTCCGCCCGTTCCACTACCTTCGACCAACCCGCTCGTTCGAGGAGAGGCCCCGATGAGGTTCCGTCCACTGGCCGCCCTGGTGCTCGCCATCGCCCTTCCGCTGGCCGTCGTGGCGTGCAGCGAGGACAGCACCGGCAAGCACTCCGAGTCCGAGATCGCCGACGAGCTCGTGAAGGTCGGGTGGCCCGAGGACCAGGCCGAGTGCCTCGCGCCGACGGTCAAGGAGCTCGACTTCACCGAGTCCGAGACCCGGGACGAGGAGACGCTCGCGAAGACCGCGAAGGGCAAGAAGCTCACCGAGGCCATCGCCGAATGCTCCGGTACGACCGGGCCGGCGATGCTCGACGAGGGCTCCTGAACCGAACGCGTCGTGCACGGCCGGGGTCGGACCCCGACCGTGCACGGTCCGTCAGATGTTGCCGCTGAGCGCCGAGAGGTGGATGTAGTTGTCCCGGCTGCCGCCCGGGTTGGCGTGCACGTGCTTGATCTGCTGGTACGCCCGCAGGCCCTCGATGCCGAGCTCGCGGCCGATCCCGGACTGCTTGTAGCCACCGAAGGGACGCTCCGGTGAGATCAGGTGGTAGTCGTTGATCCACACCGTCCCGGTGCGCATCCGGGCGGCGATCGCCCGGGCCCGGTCGAGGTTGGCCGACTGCACGCCGCCGGCCAGGCCGTAGATCGAGTCGTTGGCGATGGCCACGGCCTCGTCATCGTCCTTGAACGGGATGACGCTGAGCACCGGGCCGAAGATCTCCTCCTGGGCGATCTTCGCCGAGTTGGGGACGCCGGCGAAGATCGTCGGCCGGTAGAAGGCCTTCGGGTCGAGGCCGTCGGCCAGGCCGTCGGGGGCGGACCCGCCGCAGATCGGCTCGCCGACCTCCTCGCGCCCGAGGGCGACGTAGCGCTCGACCGTCTCGACCTGGCTCCGGCTCACCAGCGGTCCGAGGTCGGTCTCGAAGTCCATCTGGTTGCCGATGACGATCTTGCCGGCCTTGTCGACGAGCAGGGCGAGGAAGTCGTCGTAGATCGACTCGTGCACGAGGGCACGGGTGCCGGACTCGCACACCTGGCCGTTGTGGAAGAACGTGCCCCACAGGGTGACCGCGGCGGCGATGTCGAGGTCGGCGTCGTCGAGGACGATGTTGGCCGACTTGCCGCCGAGCTCGAGCGTCACCGGCTTCACGGTGCCCGAGGCGAGCTGCATGATGCGCCGCCCGACCTCGGTCGATCCGGTGAACGCCGTCTTGTCGACGAGCGGGTTCACTGCCAGCTCCTCACCGGCGGTGCCGCCGGGGCCGGCGACGATGTTCGCGACGCCCGGCGGGAGGTCGACCTCCTGGAAGACCTCGCCCAGCATCAGGGCCGTGATCGACGTGAACGAGGCCGGCTTGAGCACCGCGCAGTTGCCGGCGGCCAGCGACGGCCCGAGCTTCCAGGCCGCCATGATGAACGGGAAGTTCCACGGGATGATCCCGGTGGTCACGCCGTGGGGCTCGTAGCGGACCCAGTTCTGCGACGGCGGGAACGGCGTGCCGGGGAGCTCGACCTCGGCCTCCTTCTCGTCGGCGAGCTTGGCGAACCACCGGAACGCCCCGACCGCGCCGGGCACGTCGGCGAACATCGCCTTCTTGATGGTGCCGCCGCCGTCGCGGGCCTCCATCTGCGCGAAGGCCTCGGACTTCGCCTCGATCGCATCTGCGATCTCGTTCAGCTTGGCGGCCCGCTCCTTCCCCGACATCTGCGGCCACGGCCCCTCGTCGAACGCCTTCCGGGCGGCCTCGATGGCCCGGACCGAGTCCTCGCGGCCGGCCTTGGCGATCTCGCCGATCGGGTCGCCCGTGGCCGGGTCGGTGGTGGTGAAGGTCTCGCCCGACTGGGCGTCGACGTACTCGCCGTCGATGAAGAGCTGGTAGTCGGCCATGGCTCGCTGTCCCCTTGGAGTGGCTGGGCGCCGGGCCCCATTGACCCAGCGGTCAAGACGCTACCCCGGGCCGTGGAGCGGTGCTTCCGGCGCCCGGTTCAGAGACAGCCCTCGACCCAATCGACGGGACCGACGAACCCGGTCCTGACCGAGATCACCTTCTCACCGTCCGTGTCGAACACGATGGCGACGTCCGACCTCGACGGGTCCAGCACCCGCAGGTAGTGCCAGGTCCCGTCCTCGGGTCCGTAGGCATGGGGCAGCACCTCCACCCGACCCGGATATGCAGCCGACACCTCGGCCTCGGTGCTCCCGATGCCGAGCCCGCTGTCGGTGCGCATCCCGCTCCCCTCGTAGATCGTGACGGCCACGATCCGGTCGCCCAACGTCATCAGCTCGAGTCTGGGCTGACCGCCCACGTCGCCGACCACGCCACACGCATCGTCGGGAAGGTCGGCGACATCGGCCGGTGCCACCGGGCCCATCCTCGGCCCGTCCACGACGTCGGTGACCAACTGGTACCCGATCCGCAGCGACGCCGATTCGAGGTCCGCGCCGACCTCGAGCGGGCCGACCCGCCCGAACCCCAGGAGCGACGCATCGGTGATCGGTTCGACCGCCGGCTGTTGGACCGTCGTCGCCACGTTCGTCGTCGTGGTCGCGGGGATCACGGTCGACGACGTCGCGATGACCGAGGTGGTCGATGTCGTCGTGGTGGTCGGGGAGGTGGATGACGAGGGCTCGGGGCCGGGACCGGTCGTGATCGTGCGCGACGGTTCGTCCCGAGCGGCCACCACGGCCACGGCGGTGCCCCCGACCAGGAGGAGGGTCGCTGCGACCGCGCCCGCGACGACCCGGTGACGTCGACGGCGGTCGTGCTCGTCGGAGGCCACCCGGCGGGCGAGGTCGGCCGTCCTCGGTACGGCGGAGATCGACGAGGCCCGGTGCCCGAGTTGCTCGCGGATCGCAGCGCCGTCGTCGGATCCCTCCCGCCGACCGCCGGTCGAGGGCCGTGCGTCGTCGCTCATGGCTGGATCTCCCTTCGCAGTGCCGCGAGCCCGCGGTGGACGAGCGATCGCACCGTGCTCGGCCGGCAACCGAGCGCGCTCGCGATCTCGGTCTCCGGCAGGTCCTCGTAGAACCGGAGCACGATCGCCGCCCGCTGTCGATCGGGCAGTCGGTCCAGCGCGTCACCGAGCTCGTCGGCGACGAAGGGGGTCGTCTCCACGACCGAGAGGTGGCGTCGCTGGTGGTCGCGCTCGCGGAACCTCTTCCGGCCCCACGACCGGCAGGTGTTGACCACCGCGGTCCGCAGGTAGGCGTTCGGGTGCTCGATCCCCTTCGCCCAGTGCCGGTGCACCTTCACGAACGCGTCCTGCACCAGTTCCTCGGCGACCGCTCGCTCGCCGATCAGGAGGAAGGCCAGCCGCACCATCGGTTCGTAGCGCTCCTCGTACAGCTCGACGAACGACGCGTCGAGACCCGTGTGATCCCGAGGATCCGCCATGCCCCGAGGATCGCGGACCGTCCGCGCCAGCGGGGCGATCCCCTGCGGGGTCACGTCGAGAGCGCCGTTCCCCCGATGCTCATCGATCGCCATGACTCCTGAGACGCCCGCCGGGGAGGACGCGTTGCAGACCGTTCGATCCGAACGGTCAGACCAGGGCCCAGTCGGCGTCGGGATCGTCGGGGTCGGGCGACGCGGCCCGGCCGTCGTGGTGGAGCTTGCGCAGATGGGCCCACACGCTGCGACGGGCCATGGGGTGCAGGAACTCCGGTACGTCGACGTAGATCGCCTCGACGAGACCCTGCGTACCGATCGGGGCGTCGGCCTCGTCCAGCCCGTCGACGACCTGCTGCTCGCGAGCGAGGCGGTGGGTGAGGTACTCGTCGAGCTTGGCCGCCGGATCGGCGATGACGTGGCCGTGCGCGGGAGCGATCGAGCGCAGCGACGGCGTCCACGCCTGCAGCCGCTCGATCGACGCCAGGTAGTGGGCCATGTCGCCGTCGGGCGGGTTGATGACGACCGTCGAGCCGTCCATGACGTGATCGCCGGCGAAGAGCATGCGGTCGCGCTCGAGCAGGAAGCAGAGGTGGTTGGACGCGTGACCCGGGGTGTGGATCGCCCGCAGCGTGAACTCGGTGCCCTCGACGGTGTCGCCGTCGACGAGGTGGCGGTCGCACACGAGGTCGTCGACGTCGGCGAAGGCCAGCACCTCGGCGCCGGTGCGCTCCTTGAGGCCGGCGGCGCCGGGCGAGTGGTCGGCGTGGGTGTGGGTGCAGAGGATCCACCGGATCCGATCGCCGCCCGCCGCCGCGATCGCGTCGAGGTGGGCATCGTCGGCCGGCCCGGGGTCGATGACCGCCACCTCGTCGATCCCGACCAGGTACGTGTTGGTGCCGGGGCCGGTCATCGCGCCGGGGTTGTCGCACAGCACGCGGCGCACGAGCTTGCCGATGCTCACCGGCACGTCGGGGATCAGCTCGGGCCGGTCGTCGACCGGAGGCGCGCCGTCGCTCATCGGGTGGGCACGCTGCCGAAGCCGGTCGTGCGGTCGCTGTCCGCGTGCTGCCAGGCCCGCGTGTCGGTCCCCGGCTCGATGGGTCCGCCGTCGAAGCCCGGGTCGCCCGGCAGGAGCAGGTAGACCAGCTCGTCGACCAGGCGGATCCGGGGAACGATGCGGGGCACCTCGGTGATGGCCGCGGCCGCGTCGAGGAGGTCGGCCACCGTGTCGAAGGGCTCGACCGCGCGGAGGCTGGCGATGGTGGGCGGCAGCAGGTTCAGCTCACCGGCGAGGGCCCGGGCGATGCCGTCGGCCGGCCGGACCCACTCGTGGTCGATCGTCTCGTGGTCGTCGTGCACCGGGGTCTGCCCCGCCGGCGCGGCGGCGACGAAGAAGTGGGTGTCGTAGCGGCGGGGGGAGCCCTCGGGCGTGACCCAGTTGCCGAAGTGGTGCATGCCGTCGACGGCGAGGCGGAGGTGCTCGGCCTCGCACACCTCGACCAGCCGCCGGTCGCCGCGGTCGACCGCGGTGCGGTGCTCGCCCCAACGGTCGTCGGCCGCACCGTCTCCGTCGCCGTCGAGCTCGACGATCGCGCCCGACGGGTCGTAGGCCAGCAGCACGCCGGCCTCCTCGAAGCACTCGCGGATGGCGGCGACCCAGAACGCGAGGCCACCGGCGTCGACCCCGATCGCGGCCGACGCGTCGGCGTCGGTCCGGCCCTCGCACAGCGGTTCGAGGTCGTCACCGCGATCCTCCGCGTCGACCCCGCCGCCCGGGAACACGTAGGCACCACCGACGAAGTCGGAGTTCATGTTCCGCTTGAGCATGAACACCTCGAGGCCCTCGACCCCGTCGCGCGCCAGGACGACGGTCGCGGCATCCCGCAACGGCACGTCCGCGCTCTCGTCGACCCGGAAGGTGAGGGTCACGGATCGAGCTCCGGCCGGTCGTCGTCGGCCCGGATCGAGTCGTGCCCGGTGACGTCGTAGACCCCGGCACCGGACCCGCCCACCCGGAACGTGCCCACGAACCGGCCACCCGTCGCGGTCCGCCCGGCGAAGACCCCGGCCCGACCCTCGCGGAACCGCTTCATGAGCGGCGCCCGCACGATCGCACGGGTGGGCGGCGCGAGGAGGAACAGGCCGATGACGTCGCCCACGAAGCCGGGGGCCAGCATCAGCGCGCCGGCGACGAGGATCAGCAGCCCGTCGACCAGCTCCTTGTCGGGCGATCGGCCGGCCTGGACCGAGGTCTGGATGCGGCGCAGGACCGACAGCCCCTGCTGCTTCAGGAGCCAGCCGCCCACGAGGCCCATGAGCAGGAGGAGCCCGAGCGTGTTCCAACCGCCGATCGACTGCGCGACCTGGATGATCACGTACAGCTCGACGAGCGGCGCCACGATCAGCAGCAGGACGGCCACGAAGAACATCGGCTCAGGGTACCGGCGTCGCCGGCGGGCCGGACCGGCCGGGAGGTTTCGTCAGCGGTAGGCGGCGAGGAGCCACCAGCGCTGGTGCTCGGCCACCACCAGGTGGGCGGCGCCGTCGTCGCAGGTGACCTGGAGGCGGGCCACCCGGCGCCGACCGGTGACGTCCCACCACCGCTCGTCGACGATCCACGGCCCGGCCCACCCGGTGACCAGCCGGGGCACCCTCGCCCCGACCGCCAGGGTGACCGGCGCCGCGCTCAGCTCACCCCGACCGCTGACCCGGATCAGGTGCCCGTCCTCGTCGGCCAGCACCGCCGGCTCGGGTTCGGGGAGCACCACCGTGGGCGACGGGGCCGGGAGCGACCCGGGCCACGGCACCACCTCGTCCGCGCCACCACCACCGTTGCCGTCACGGTCGGCGGCCAGGGGGCCGAGGCGGCGCCGGACGTCGCGGGCGTCGGTCAGGTCGAGCGCCGCGGCCGGCACCCACCCGCACCGCTCGGCGGGGAGCCGACCTCCCTTCCAGGCCGGCACCAGCACCCCCTGGTCCCCGACCAGCGACGTGAGCCGGGCCACCGCCCGCACCGCCCGTTCGTCGGCGGCCGAGGACCCGCCCCACAGGGCCGTCTGGTCCCCGCCGTCGCCCCGCACCCCGATCGCCACCAGCCGCAGGCGGACCACCCCCGCGGTGATCTCCCCCGAGGCCATCCAGCTCGCCAGCTGCCAGCGGACGCGCTCCACCAGGTCGGCGGCCCCCAACCCGTCGGCCCGGTACCAGGTGCGTTCGTCGCGCTCGCCGTGGTCGGTGGCCGCCGCGACCAGCAGCCGGGTGCACCGCAGGCCGTTGCCGGCCAGCCGGGCCGCAAGCTCGTCGGCCAGCGACTTGGCCGTGAACACCAGCGGTTCGAGGACGGTGACCGGATCGTCGAAGGACGCCGCCACGGTCAGGTCCTCCGGGGGTGCGGTGGCGTGGGCCCCCCGTTCGTCGAGGCCGGTCGCCACCCGGTGCGCGTGGTGGCCCTCGGGCCCGAAGCGGGCCAGCACGTCGGCCGGGTCGAGCGCCGCCAGGGCGCCGAGGTCCCGGATCCCCAACCGGACCAGCAGGTCGACCAGCTCGACCGACGCCTCACCGGTGCGGTGCAGCCAGCCGACCGGGAGCCCGGCGAGGAAGGCCGGCGACCCACCGGCCCCGACCAGGAGCGCGGCCTCCCCGGCCCGACGCGAGGCGACGACCGATGCGAAGCGGCCGTCGGCCACGCCGATCCGGACCCGGGCGGACGGCCCGGCGTCGAGCGCCGCGACCGCGGTGGCCCCGACGAGCAGTTCGACGAAGGCCTCCTCGCCCCCGAAGTACCGCGCCGGACCCCGCACCGGCAGGCACGCCCACCCCGGTTCGACGACCTCGACCCGGGGCGTGAACCGGGCGATGGCCCGCACGACCGGTTCGAAGGCGACCGCGTCGCGGTCGGGGTCGTGCTCGACGATCCGCAGCTCCGGGCACCGCTTCTGCGCCTCCCGCCGGCGCTGGTCGAGGTGCACGCCCTCGTCGGCCGCCGCCGCGGACCGGGCCACGACCCGGTTCGCCCGGAGGACGGCGGCGGGCACCGAGGGCTCGACCCCGGTGGCCACCATGGGCCAGTCGGGACACCAGATCGTGGCCAGCCGCGAGGGTGGGGCCCGCACGGTCAACCCACGGTGTCGAGCACCGGATCGGCGGTGCTCCGGGGGTGCAGGACGGTCGGCTCGGGGACCGCGGCGGCCACCGCGCCCCCGACCGCGGGCAACCACAGCTCGGCCCGGCGCGGACGGGGGACCCGGCGACCGGCGGCCTCGACGCCGACCCGCCGCGAGCGCAGGTGCCCGTGACCACCGCCGACCCCCTCCCAGCGCACCTCGGCGGAGGTGACCGTGACGTCGGGCGACAGCGGGCCGGGATCGCCGATCAGCACCAGGACCGCTCCCCGGGTCCGCAGCCGGGTCTGGAGGCGGCGCCCCAACGTCGCCGGCACCCGGGGCGGGACGCGGGTCACCACCAGGTCGAAGCCGTCGAGCACCGCACCCAGCACCTCGCCCCACAGCTCGCCGCGCTGGTCGTTCCCCGCGCTGCCGTCGGGACGGCCGGCGTCCACCCGCACCAGCCGCTCGGCGGGGACCCCGAGCTCGACGGCGGCCTCCACCCCGAGCCACGGGAGGTCGAGCACCGCCAACCAGGCCCCCGCCCGACCGGCCTCGGCCACCAGCGACAGCGCGAGGGACGGCGCGGCGAGGCCCTCGCACGCGAGGGTGCGGCCCCGCACGAGCCCGCCCTCGGGGAGCAGGGACGCCAGTGGTGGAGCGACCGCGACCGTGCGCTCGGCCGCCATGGTGGTGGGCGCGACCGCGGCGGCGAGAGCGAGGTCCATCGACCCAACGATACGAACATGTGTTCGATCGATCAACCGGCCCGGACAGGTTCACGAGATCACCACGGGCGTCCCCAACGGCAGCCGTTCGTTCAGCACCCGGACCACGTCGTCGGGCACCCGCACGCACCCGTGCGACACGGCCTGCCCGATGCTCCCGGGATCGTCCGTCCCGTGGATGGCGATCTGGCCGTCGCCCCCACCGAACTCGCTGAACACCTCGGAGCGGGCCGACAGGCCCAGCGCGAACGGTCCGTATGCGCCATCGGGGTCGGCGGACGCGATCTTGTCGGTGAGCGAGAACCGGCCGGTCGGGGTCGGGGCGTCCGGGGCGCCGACCGCGACGGCCGTCTCGAGGACGACCTCGCCCTCCTCGAGGAGGACGAGCCGGCGCTCCGCGAGGTCGACACGCACCTCCAGGTCCACCGTTCGGAGCTCGACGCCGTCGGCCCGCACCCAACCGGTGGCGCCCGTCGGCCGGCCCGGGAGCAGGACCTCGGCCCAGCCCTCCTCGCTGCCGACGACGAGCAGTGCCAGCGGCGACCCGAACCCGTTGGAGGCCGGCAACGTGCGGACGACCGCGCCATCGGGACGATCGTGCACGTCGAGGTCCACATCGCTGCGCACGACCACCGAGCCACGGGCGGCGACCCGGTCGGACGGTGCTGCTCGATTCGGGACCATCGACGTCGGGACCGGCTCGACGGTGCCCGGGCCGGCCGTCGACGGCGACGGACCACCCGGCGAACACCCGGCGCCGACGGCAGGGCCGAGGACGACCGCGAGGGCGACGACGACCGCTCGGCCCCACCTCCGACCGGGTCGACGGATCGAGCAGGAGCAGGGGGAGGTCAGGGGTGTGGTGGACACGGCGATCACCCGGTGAAGGTCGGCCGGCCGGGGATCGCCGGATCGACGTCCGCACCGGGGGCGCCCGGATCGGTGGTCCCGGCATCGGTGCCGTCGTCCGACTCGCCGGTGGGGTCCGGGACGTCCGGCGGGCAGAGGTCGGGCTGGACGTCGCAGGGGTCGATCGTCAGGTCCCCCGGTCCGTCGAACGGCGGCTCGGGATCGGGATCGGGATCCGGCGCGGGCGGGCACCCCTCGGGGAGCAGGGCGCACTGGGCGACGAGATCGTCAGGTCCCGGGGGAAGGGCGGACGCCGGCGTGGCCATGCCCGCGCCGGCCAGGCCGACGACGAGGGCGCCGGCCACGAGGATCCGACGGACGGTGGGGCGGGGAGTCGAGGTGTGCATGGTGGATCTCCTTCGGTGGAGGGTCGGCGGTTCCGACCCGTCTGGAGGTCCTGACCCCCGGCCCCGCGATCCCTTACCGGCGCGAAAGAGGTTTCGTGGGCGGCGCTCCTGCGCACAGTGACCCCGACCCTTCGTCCGTCGAACCATCGGTGGCACCTCGGCGTGGTCGGCCCCTCACCTCCCCTCTCCCCGGAGCCGGCCATGACCATCACCGAGCAGCACCGACACGACCTCCACACCCGTCTCGACGAGATCCTCGGCCCGAAGGAGGCGACCACCTTGATGCAACACCTCCCCCCGGTCGGCTGGGCCGACGTGGCCACCCGCCACGACCTCGATCACCTCGCCGTCCTCCAACGTTCCGAGCTCGAGGCCGAGATGGCCCTCCAGCGCACCGAGCTCCGGTCCGAGATGGCCGACCTCCGCGACGAGCTGAAGGGGGAAATGGCCGACCTCCGACAAGAGCTCAAGGGAGAGATGGCCGACCTCCGACAAGAGCTCAAGGGAGAGATGGCCGAC